>JADKDT010000001.1 GCA_016714465.1 Candidatus Brachythrix odensensis
GTCATTGATCCCGCCCCAGTCCGACATGACGAAGCCCGCAAAACCCCAGGCCCGGCGCAGGATCCCGGTCAGGAGCTCGGCGTGCTCGGAGGCATGAATTCCGTTCACGAGGTTGTAGGCGCTCATGACTGTCCAGGGCTGGGCCTCGCGCACGGCGATCTCAAAGGCCGGCAGGTAGATCTCGTGCAGGGTCCGGGCGTCGAGATCGGAGCTGGTCGACATCCGGAAAGTCTCCTGGCTGTTGACGGCGAAGTGCTTGAGCGAGGTTCCGACGCCTTCGCTCTGAACGCCCTCGATATAGGCCGCCGCCAGGCGCCCGGCCAGGAGCGGGTCCTCCGAGAAATACTCGAAGTTGCGGCCGCCGAGCGGCGAGCGTTTGATGTTGATTCCTGGCCCAAGGACGATCTGCACGTCGGCCGCCTGGGCTTCGCGCCCGAGTGCGGCTCCGACTTCCCGAATCAGATCCCGATCCCAGGTCGCGGCAAGGGCCGGCGCGGTCGGGAAGCAAGTGGCCGGCAATCCTTCGATGGATCCCCCGACCATCTTGCGCAGCCCGTGCGGGCCATCCGAAACGGCAATGGACGGCACGCCCAGGCGCGGGATGGCGTGGGTGCGCCAGGCGCCGTCCCCGGAAAGCAGGAGAGCCTGCTCCTCGACCGTCATCTGCGCGACCAGGCGCTTCGCCTCTTCAAAATAGAAATCCATCGTGTCTCCAGTGTATCGCCGCGGTCGTTCTGATCGCGTCGAAATCGGAACTGATGCGCCCAGGTTCAGGCTCACTTTGCCGGCGCGAGATTGCGCTGCAGGAAGTCGTAAGCCCTGCGTCCGCTGATCTGGTGTCGACCTTCGAAGTAATCCGTCGCGAGCGCGTCCCGCGCCCCAAATACAGCATAGGCAGCACGAGCCTTGGCGACGCTGGCGCGCACGGCGCGGAGCGGAAAGATCGGATCGCGGTTGCCTGCCTCCACCAGCATGGGCCGCGGCGCAATCAGGCCGGCAAGGTCATACATCTCTCCGAACTCCGCCAACCCGGGCACGTAGTTGCAGGCGCAATGCGACATGGCGAGGATGCTGTCGCGGAAGGTCGAGAAGTAACCGCTGACCACGCACGCGCGAATGCGCGGGTCAAGACAGGTGGAGAAGAAGGTGTGCATGCCGCCACCGGATATTCCCATCGCGCCCAGGCGGCTGGTATCAAGATCCCGCCGCGTTTCCAGATAGTCGACCAGGCGCAAGCCATCGTGGGCGCGCAGTCCGACCACGGAAATGCCAAGGTGAAACGCCAGCATGGCCGTGTGCTGACAGGTTGACGGGGTCGGTTGGCCCAGCAGGGTGTTCAAGTAGGAAAAGTCCGTCTGTCGTTCGCCGAAACACGAAATCTCCGGGGCGGCCACCGCAAATCCCGCCCTGCACAGGGCCACCCCAAAGTCCTTGTGGTATCCATCCGGCGTGTTTCGTTCCTGGCCGTCCTCCCACAAGCCGACAATGTCCTTCGCCCCATATCCGTGGCCGTGAAACGCCAGCACGACGGGCAGCGGCCCCGGAACCTGCCGGGGCAGGAGCATGTAGACGTGCATCAGGGTGTCTGGGCCGGTGCGGAGAAGAATCTTCTGGCGAACATAGTCGCCCTTGTCGACCTCGTCGATCACCCGGGCGCGCGGGGCAGCGGCGGGGATCTTGCTGAGCCCAATCCGTTGTGCGAGGGCCAGTCGGGTTCTGGTCTGCCATGCCCGGGCCGACGCCGCGTCGGTTGCATCGAAGCGATGGGGCGCCTTGTCGGGCCGGCGCAGGCGCCACAACGCCGTGGACGGCTGCAGGTCTTTGCTTTTCTCAGGCGTTGATATGGGCATGGGTGTTATTGCTGTCCTTTCTGAAGGCCGACACTAAATTCTATCTGCCTCAACCTCCAGTTTCCAGGGGCTGGCCCGCTGTCGTGTTTCTAGAAGTCATCCCAAAAGTCATTGGCGAGATCAGCATCCCCGCGCGAAGCGCGGGGATGCTGATCTCGCCAGATGTTTTTAGGACGGCCTCTGGAACGACTTCTCGCCTGCGGACAAACTCCGATAGACTTGCGGCCCTCAGGAGGATCAATGACTTCGATGTCCGTTGACACGATCAAAGCCAACAACGAGCGCCTGAAGCGCTATCAGGCCCTCGAGACCCACGCCGCCAAGCTGATCGGCGGCTGGCTGCCCGGGGTGGCGCGCTGGGAGATCAAGAAGCAACTCGGCTACCACCTGTGGGAGGACCTTAAGCACAGCCAGCTCCTGCGGACGCGGCTGTGGGAGCTGCGGATCAACACGCCCGATCGCGATCTCGACCCTGGCCTGGCCGAGGCCATCGAGCGCCTGGCTGTCGCCCAGCACGACTATGAGGCGATTGCCGGGATCTACCTCGCCTTGAAGACCGAGCTGCTGGCCGCCTACCGGCGCTATGCGGCAAACACGTATCAGGTCTACGATCACCCGAGCGTGATCGCCCTGAATGCCATCATCCCCGGCCTGGCCGCTCAGGTCGAGTGGGCGAATCGGGTCGTCAGGGAGCTGGCGGACACGGGCGATAAGCGCCGGAATGTCCAACGCTGGTTGACTTACGCTGGAGACGTGGTCGCCGCCATCGGCGGGGTCGACGGCGATCAACCTCGCGCCGGGTTCCCGGTCCCGCCGCCGGGATACGCGACCCTGCTGCCCTTCTCGGAGGCCCGGCGCGACGAGCGCTTCACCATCCAGGTAACCGGCGCCCCCATCCCGGATGAGGCGGACAACATGGGCTGGCTGCTCTGGCAGTTCTCGAATTACACCCAGGAAATGCAGGCCGCCGAGACGCTCGCGACGGTGATGGGGGAGGCCAAAGGGATGGAGTGGGAGTTCTACTTCGACATCGCCCGCCACTGCTGGGATGAGGTCCGGCACGTCGAGCTGGGCGAGACGCGCCTGGGCCAGCTCGGCCATACCGTCACCGATTTTCCGTGCTCGGTCGGCAGCTATGGCTGGCGTCAGTTGTTCAATCCGCTGATCCGTTACTGCGCCCTGACCTACATCATCGAGGCCGATTCGTTCAAACTCAAACACAGCAGCTACCAGCGTTACGTGGCGCTGAACGATACCGAGTCCGCCCAGTCGATCATGTACGACATCATGGACGAAACCATGCATGTGCGCTTTGGGCAGAAGTGGGTGCCGCGGCTGATGGAGCGCTATCAGTATCCCGGCGAACTGCAGGCGTTGATCGATGAGTGCCGCGGGATTGTGGCCACCCACGCCGTCTCGCCCGCCCAGCGCATGGCGGCGCTCGCGAAATAGCGGGGCCAAAATCACGCTGAGGCGCGACACCTCCGGCGAAGCCGGAGGTGTCGCGCCTCAATTCCACCGGGAGGGTTCCACATGGCAAAGCTGACAGGTCGGACCGCGCTGGTCACCGGCGCCGCGATGGGCATTGGCCGGGCGACGGCGCTCGCGCTGGCGCGCGAGGGGGCGGCCGTGGTCGTCGCCGACATTGATGACGCGGCGGGTGCCGCCGTCGTGGCGGAGATCATTGCGTTGGGCGGCGCCGCGGCGTATTGCCACGCCGACGTGTCGGTCACCGCCGATGTGGCGGCCGCGGTCGCGCTGGCCGTCGAGCGCTTTGGCGGGCTGAACATCCTGGTGAACAACGCCGCCCAGGCCATCGCCGGCAGTGTGACCGAGATGGATGAAGCGACCTGGCACCGCGTCCTGGATCTGAACCTGACCAGCGTGTGGCGGGGGATGAAGTACGCCATCCCGCGCATGATCGCCGCCGGCGGCGGATCGATCATCAGCATCAGCTCAGTCCAATCGCTGTTGGGTTTCAAGGGTTGGTCGGGCTATGCGGCCTCCAAGGGCGGCATCAACGCCCTCACCCAGCAGGCCGCGGTTGACTACGCGCCCTACAAGATTCGGGTCAACGCGATCGCGCCGGGGACGATCATGACCCCGATGAATACGCGCGTTTTCGCGTCGGTGAAGGACCCTGAAGCGCTGAAGGCCAGTTGGAACGAGATGCATGCGCTGGGACGCTTTGGCGAGCCCGAAGAGGTTGCGGCGGCGGTGGTTTTTCTTGCCTCCGACGATGCCTCCTTCATCACCGGCGAAGTGTTGCGCATCGACGCTGGCGCGACCATCCTGGGCGGGTAAAGCGAATTCAGCATGCAGGAGAAACTAATCGGGCCCATCTCGAGAAAAGGAAATCGGCGTGAATCGGCGTAATCTGCGGATAGATTCCGTGAAGAAGCGGCGGCCGTCCTTGGAACAACACGGACTTTCTGGGGTATTTGTCCGCAGATTACGCAGATTCGCGCCGATTTAACAGAATTGGGGTGAGGAATGTCCGTTAGAATGGAAATCGCAATTCCGGATGATTACCAGGGCGTTGTTCGGCAGCTGGCCTGCTTTTCGAAGCTCGGCGGACACACGGTCACGATCTACACCGACACGGTCAAGGATCTCGATGCGTTGGCCGCCCGGCTGGCCCCGGCGGAAGTGCTCGTCCTCATCCGCGAACGCACCGTCATCAGCGACGCGCTGCTCGCTCGATTGCCGCGATTGCGCATGATCAGCCAGACCGGCAAGGGTGCCGCCCACATTGACCTGGAGGCCTGCGCCCGGCGCGGCATCACGGTGGCGACCGGGACGGGCTCGCCGTATGCTCCGGCCGAGTTGACCTGGGCGCTGCTGCTGGCCGCGGCCCGGCGCATCCCGCGCGAAGTTGCGGGCTTGAAGGCCGGTGGCTGGCAGTCGACGTTGGGCATGGGCCTGCGTGGGAGGACACTGGGGATCTGGGGCTACGGCAAGATCGGCCAGGTGGTGGCCGGGTATGGGCGCGCGTTTGGGATGACGGTCCTGGCCTGGGGACGTGCGGGCTCGCTGGCCCGGGCGCAGGCGGATGGGTTCGAGACCGCGGCCAGCCCCGAGGAGCTGCTGGCCCGTTCGGATGCGCTGTCACTGCATGTCAAATTGACGCCTGACACTCGCGGCCTGGTCACGGCCGCCCATCTGGCGTTGATGAAGCCTGAGGCGATCCTGGTCAACACCAGCCGGGCCGAGTTGATCGCGCCGGGGGCGCTGGCCGCCGCCCTGAAGGCGGGCCGGCCGGGCTTCGCGGCGGTGGATGTCTACGAGGACGAGCCCGTGCTTGGCGCCGCGCACCCACTGCTCGCCCTGGAGAATGCCCTGTGCACCCCGCATCTGGGCTATGTCGAGCGCGACAGCTACGAACTGTATTTTGGACAGGCGTTTGACAACGTGTTGGCCTGGGTGGCGGGGTTGCGCGTGGAGTAGGGGCGGGTCGCGACCCGCCCCTACTCCACGCGCAACCCTTGACAGCCTCCCAGTGTTCTGTTATCCTATTATGCGTATTTACGCATAATAGGATAACAGACCATGACCTCGCTCACCCTTTCTGTCCGGCCCCCCTTGGCCACGGCCGCCTTCGCCGACGTGCCCGTCCGGAGCGCGCTGCTCAGCCTGTCGCTGTTGACCTCCCCGCCAGCTCCGGAAGCCGGCGAGCCCGACCCATGGGTGGCCAGCGCCGCCGCCCGGCTCAGCCCGGAGCAGCGCCTGAACAACCGGATTGCCTTTGAGCGCTTCGGCGGCGCGCTGCTGGCGGTCAAGGATGCGCCGGATATGCCGGCTTGGCTGGAGGCGCTTCAGCACACCCACCCGTCGATGCTGCGTGATCGCTCGCGCGAGATTCCCGCGGATCTCGACTCGGATGTTGCCCGGGGGGCGGCACCGCTGGCCGCGGACGCCGCCGCGCTGCGGGCCTTTCTCGTCGATCACATCAGCGGGCTGTGGACGGCGCATCTGGCGGTCGAGTGGGCGCGGGTCGGCCCGCTCCTGCGGATCGCCCATGACGCCCTCGCCCGCGAACATGCCGGGCTGCGCGGCACGGCCGCCCAGATCGTCCGGGCGGTACTCAGGCGCGATCTGCCCGACTGGGTTCTGGCCGCCCTCGGCGACGCGCAGACCGTCGTCTTTGTGCTCTCGCCGCACGCGCCGCTTGAGGTTTCCAGGCTCGGCGAGCCCGGCGTCGCCCATGTCTTCTCCCGCTTCGATCCGGCCATGCTGCGCCAGGCGCCGGTGCGCCGGGCCGAGGTGCTCGGCCCGCTCAGCGCATTGGCCGATGACACCCGTCTGCGCCTGCTCGAGGCGCTCGCCGCGCGTGGCGAAGCGCGCGGACAGGATCTCATTGCCGGGGTGGGGGTCAGCCAGCCCAACGTCTCGCGCCATCTGAAGCAGCTTGTGGGCGCGGGGCTGGTCGGAGAACGCCGGGCCGGCGATGCCAACAAACTGTATCGCCTCAACCCGGGCGGGTTGCGGGCCGTGCTATATAAACTCAATACGGTGCTTGAGCCCGCCAATGCCCGAGCCAGCCTGGCCGAGACGGATCGGGCCACGGCGATGGCCGCCCATCCGCCCGAGGCGCGCGCTTTTCTCGACGAGGCTGGGCGGGTCACCCACTTTTCCACCAAACGGGCCGAGCAGAAGCGTGTCCTGGACTACCTGATCGACAAGATCGCGCCGGGGCGGGAGTACACCGAACGCGAGATCACCGCCCTGATCGCGGGCTGGATCGCGCCGGATCAGGGGCGCTTTGGGATTGACGCGGTCACCCTGCGCCGGGCGCTGATCGAGGAGAGCGCCCTGCGCCGTACGTCCAACGGGTCGAAGTACTGGCGTGAAGAGGGTTGATTGAGCCGAAGTTGATATTCCCCCGCGGAGCGGGGGAATATCAACTTCGGCACAGTTACTCCCCTCGCAGGCGGTAACCAACGCCCGACTCAGTCACAAGATAGCGCGGGTTGTCCGGGTCGGCCTCGATCTTCTTGCGCAACTGCCCAACGTACACTCGCAGGTAGTGGGTCTCCCGCTCGTATTCCGGCCCCCATATCCCCCGGAGCAACTGGCGGTGGGTGAGGACCTTGCCCAGGTTCTCGGCCAGCATCCGCAACAGGGCGTACTCGGTCTTGGTCAGTTTGATCGGCGTCTCGTTCAGGGTGACTGCCCGCGCGGCGAAGTCGATCCGCAGCGCGCCCACCTGCGCGCTGCTTGCCTCGGACGCCGGAAGCGTCACGCGCCGGGCCGCCCGGATGCGGGCCATGAGCTCGCCCACGCTGAACGGCTTGGTGAGGTAGTCGTTGGCGCCCGCATCCAGCATGGCGATCTTGTCGGACTCGCCGTGGCGGGCCGACAGCGCGATGACGGGCACCCGGCTCCACTCCCGGAGGCGGAGCAGCACCTCGAGGCCGCTGATGTCGGGCAGCCCGATGTCGAGGATGATGATTTCTGGACGGAGCATCGCGGCCTGGGTCACCCCATCCGCGCCGGTGGCGACCTCGTGGACGTCATAGCCGTTTGCGTTCAGGCTGACTCGCAGGAAGCGCCGGATTTCAAGCTCGTCGTCGATGACGAGGGCGATCGGCCGCGGAGGGGCGTCACTCATCTCTGCCCTCCGGGACTTTGGGCATCGGGTCAATCGGCAGCCGAATCACCACCCGCAAGCCGCCGCCGCTCCGATTGTCCGCCGCGATGCTACCCCGGTGCGCCTCGACCAGGCCCTTGCAGATCGACAGCCCCAGCCCCAGGCCGGTGGAGGCGCCCGCCTCGCCGCGGCGGAACTTCTCGAACGCGCGCGGCAGTTCCTCGATTGGAATACCGGGCCCGCGATCCATTACCGCCAGGACCAACTCGTCGCCTTCGCGTTGCGCGCGTAACCGAACCCGGGTGCCCTTTGGTGTGTAGAGCGCCGCGTTGCGCAGCAGGTTGTTGAGCACCTGTTCCATCAGGACAACGTCCATCCGCACCAGGGGTAGCCCAGGTTCCAGATCGACGATGAACTCGTGCTCGGCCAGGTCGCCCGCCACCCGTTCACGCACAGTCCGGATCAAGTCGGACACATCTGTCCAATCGGCGTTGAGCTTGAGTGTGCCGCTCTCCAGGCGGGTCATGTCGAGCAGGTTTTCGATAAGTTGATTGAGCCGCGCCGCCGACGACTGGATGCTCTCGTGCAATGCCAGACGCGCGGCGGGATCGCCATCGACGTCGGGCTCGGTCAGGCTGCTGGCGGCGCCGGTGATGGCCGTGATGGGGGTGCGCAGTTCATGCGAAATCAGACTGAGCAGGGTCTTTGAAAGCCGCTCGGCCTCCTCGATCACGCTGCGCTGCTTTGACGCTTCGTCCAGTTGCTCGCGCTCCACCGCGAGCGCCGCCTGGCTTACCAGCGCGCGCAGCAAATCGGCTTGCTGCGTGCTCAGCCTGTCCTTCAGGCCAATGCTGATCACGCCCACCGCGCCGTTTGAGGTGAGCATGGGCATGTGCTGGGCGATGGCAGTGGGCAGGGTGTCCGTTTGTTTTCCAGCCGGGCGCGCATGCTCGAACGCCCAGGTGGCGACGCCAAGCTCGCGGTCTTCGGCCAGCGCGCCGGCGGCCGGCCCGGCCTGGCCCAGCGCGACATGCAGCTGTCGATTGATGTCCGGAAGCAGGATCTGTACTGGCGCATCGAAGAGCGCGCTCAACCGCTCGGTGGCGACCCGGCACACATCCTCAAGTTTCACCGCCCCCGACATGTCGCTGGCGAACTCGAAGGACGCCACCACCTGGGCCTCGCGCTGGCGGAGGAGCAGGGCCGTGTTGCGCAGGCGAGTGGTGAGCACGCCCACCACCACGGCGATCCCGAAATACAGCCCGAACAGCACAAAGTCGCTGAGTTGTTGGATCGACAGGGACAGATAGGGTTGGATGAAGAGCAGGTCGAGCCCCAGCGCGCTCAAGGCCGTGGCCGCCAGCACCGGCCCGCGCGCGAAGCGCAGCGACAGCAAAAGAACGGTGAACAGGAACACAAGCCCCATGACCTGGTAATCCAGATCGAGTCCAACGAACACGCCAAACCCAATCATCACGACCAGAAGCATGATGCCCAGGGCCTGGGTATAGGCCGCCGGCGTCGAGTGAAACTGGACGATCGGGCGCGGGGTTGGGGCATGGCCGAGGTCTTCGCCGCCAACGACATGCACGTCGATCTTGCTGCTCAAGTCGATCAGCCGCGCGACCAAAGTGCCGCCGCCCAGAAAGCGCCGCAGGGCCGACTCGCGCGGCCGGCCCACGACGATCTGCGATACGTTGTGCTGTTGCGCCACGCGCAACAGACCGCGCGCAATATCGTCATCGGTGGTGCTGACGACTTCCGCGCCCAGCTCGCGGGCCAGGGCCAAATTGCGCTCGACCCCGCCGCGCTCGCGCTCGCCGCGGGCGGCCGCCGTCTCCACGTGCACGGCCAGCCAGGGCGCGTCAAGGGTGTAGGCCAGGCGCCGGGCGTGCCGGACAAGCCGCTCGCTCAGGGCGCTGTCATTGACCGCCACCATCAGCCGGTCGGTCGATTTCCACGGTCCGCTGATGCGCTTGGCCCGCATGTAGTCGCGCATCTGCTTGTCGACCCGCTCGGCCGTGACGCGCAGCGCCATCTCGCGCAGCGCGTTCAGATTACCCTTGCGAAAGAATGAATTGGCCGCCGCGGAGGCGCGACCCTCGCCCAGGTAGACCTTGCCTTCGGCCAGGCGTTTCAACAGCTCATCTGGCGAGAGATCGATGAGTTCGATCTCGTCAGCGCGTTCCAGGATCGTGTCGGGCACGGTCTCGCGCACCGGGACGCCCGTGATCTGGGCCACCGCGTCGGCCCGGCTTTCGAGATGCTGCACGTTCAGGGCGGTGTGGACGTCGATGCCGGCCTCCAGCAATTCGAGCACGTCCTGGTAACGCTTGGGGTGGCGCGATCCCGGCGCATTGCTGTGCGGCAATTCATCGACGACAATCAGCGCGGGCAGGCGCGCCAAGGCGGCATCGAGGTCGAACTCGCGCACGATGACGCCGCGGTAGGGCGCCTGTTTGCGGGGCAGGCTCTGCAGACCCTCCAGAAGCGCTTCCGTGTCAGGACGACCGTGCGTCTCGACGTAGCCGATGAGCACGTCGACGCCCTCCGCGCTCCGCGCGCGGGCGTCCTGCAACATGGTGTAGGTCTTGCCCACCCCTGCGCACATGCCCAGGAAGATTTTGAGCCGTCCTGGGCGGCGACGCGGCTGACCGTCGCTGCCGAGCGCATCCGCCGCCGCCTCGGCGTTGGCGATTGCCAGCAACGCTTCCGGATCCGGCCGTTCGTCCTGAAGTGTCATCTCATCGGAGCCCGTCCAGGGCCAGGTTCAAGCGCAGCACGTTGACCCGCGGTTCACCCAGCAGTCCCAACGTTCTGCCCTCAGTGTACTGCCGCACGAGTTCCGCGACCTGGCTGGAATTGAGGCCGCGCGCCCGCGCCACGCGCGCCACTTGATAGGCGGCCGCCTCGGGCGAGATCTGCGGATCAAGCCCGCTCGCGCTGGCGGTGATCAGATCGACCGGCACAGGCGCCGCGTTGCCCGGATCGGCATTTCGTAGGGCCTCAAGCCGGGTCAAAGCCGCGGCCTTGAGGGCCGGACTGAACGGCCCGAGGTTGCTGCCGCTTGACCCCGTCAGGGTGTCCGGGTTGAAGGCCGTATAGGGCACGGGCCCGGTGGCGCTCAGGCGGCCCCAGAAGTATTTCGGATCGTCAAATGCCTGGCCGATCAGCGCGCTGCCAACGGGCGCGCCACTCTGGGTAATCAGACTGCCGTTGGCCTGGGCGGGAAAGATCACCTGCGCGATTCCAGTCACCACCAACGGATAGATTACGCCCGTGATGAGTGTCATACAGAGTAGCGACATCACCGCCGCTCGAATCATTGTCTTCATTTCGACCTCACTGTTATGGAAGCGGTATGGGCCGGCGAAGCCGGCCCATACCGCTTCCATAAAAATCCATCATCCGCCAGCCAAACCAAACGCCGTCAGAAGCACATCGATCACTTTGATGCCGATGAACGGCACGATCAGTCCGCCCACGCCGTAGATCAGCAGGTGGTCGCGCAGGACCGTTGCGGCGCCCACCGGCCTGTAGCGCACGCCGCGCAGCGCCAGCGGAATCAGGACAATGATGATCAACGCGTTGAAGATCACTGCCGAGATGATGGCGCTCTGGGGCGATGTCAGGCCCATCACATTCAGCGCGGCCAGTTGCGGGTAGGTGCTCGCAAACGCGGCCGGGATGATGGCGAAATACTTCGCCACATCGTTGGCGATGCTGAAGGTCGTCAACGCTCCGCGCGTCATCAGGAGTTGCTTGCCGATCTCGACGATCTCGATCAACTTGGTCGGGTTCGAGTCCAGATCGACCATATTCCCCGCTTCCTTGGCTGCCTGGGTGCCGGAGTTCATGGCGACCGCCACATCGGCCTGGGCCAGGGCGGGCGCGTCGTTTGTGCCGTCGCCGGTCATCGCCACGAGTCGTCCGCCGGCCTGGTGTTCGCGAATGAGCTTGAGCTTGGCCTCGGGCGTGGCCTGGGCCAGGAAGTCGTCGACGCCGGCCTCGGCGGCGATGGCGGCGGCGGTGAGCGGGTTGTCGCCGGTGATCATCACGGTCTTGATCCCCATCCGCCGCAATTGGGCGAAGCGCTCCTTCATCCCGCCCTTGACGATGTCCTTGAGATAGATCGTGCCCACGACTTTGGCGCCGTCGGCGACCACCAGGGGTGTGCCACCGGCCCGGCTGATCTCCTGGACATCCTTCTCGACCGTCTTGGGCAGGATGCCGCCCTTGCCCTCGACGTAGTTTCGATTGCCTCGGCCGCGCCCTTGCGGACCTCCCGCCCTCGGAAGTTGACCCCGCTCATCCGGGTTTGGGCGGTGAAGGGCACAAACTGGGCCCCCAGGCCATGAATGTCGCGCCCGCGCAGGCCGTATTTCTCCTTGGCCAGAACGACGATGCTGCGCCCTTCCGGCGTTTCGTCCGCCAGCGAGGCCAATTGCGCCACATCGGCGAGGTGCTCGGGGGTGACGCCATCGGCGGGCCGGAATTCGGCCGCCTGGCGATTGCCGAGCGTAATCGTGCCGGTCTTGTCCAGCAGCAACACGTCGACATCCCCGGCCGCCTCCACCGCCCGCCCGCTCATGGCGATGACATTGGCCTGGATCATGCGGTCCATGCCCGCGATGCCGATCGCGCTCAGCAACCCGCCGATCGTGGTTGGGATCAGACACACCAGCAGGGCGACGACCACGGTCAAGGTGATCGGCGTGCCCGCGCCACTGGCGCGCACGGCATACAGCGAGAACGGCAGCAGGGTGGCGCAGGCCAGCAGAAAGATGATGGTGAGCGCCGCGAGCAGGATGTTCAGGGCGATTTCGTTGGGCGTCTTCTGGCGTTTGGCGCCCTCCACCATGGCGATCATGCGGTCGAGAAAGGTCTCGCCCGGGTTGGCGGTAATGCGGATGATCAGCCAGTCGCTGAGCACGCGCGTCCCGCCGGTGACCGAGCTTCGATCGCCGCCGCTTTCGCGGATGACCGGCGCGGATTCGCCCGTGATGGCGCTCTCGTCGACCGAGGCCACGCCATCGATCGCTTCGCCATCGACCGGGATCACATCCCCGGCCGCGACCAGGACCACATCGCCCTTGCGCAGGGTGGCTGCGCTTACGGGCAGTGTTCGGGCATCGGGTCCGGTCCCGCTCTGCACTTTCTTCGCCAGGGTGTCCTGGCGGGCCTTCTTCAACGTCGCGGCCTGGGCCTTGCCTCGCCCCTCGGCCATCGCCTCGGCGAAGTTCGCGAACAACACGGTGAACCACAGCCAGGCGCTGATGGCGAAGATGAAGGCCGGCGCCTCGCCGGCCAGGCCGCCGGTCAGCGCAAGCAAACCCAACCCCAGGGTGAGCGCCGCGCCAATCAGCACAACGAACATGACCGGATTGCGGACCTGCAGGCGCGGGTTCAGCTTCTTGACCGCGTCAAGGAGCGCGCTGCGCACAATGGCCGGATCGAACAGCGGGCGGGTTTGCGTATTCATGGAATCAAAGCCTCCACCACGGGGCCCAGCGCGAGCGCCGGGATGAAGGTCAGCGCGCCGACGATGACGACGACCGAAACCAGCATAACGATAAACAGCGGTGTGTGGGTGGGCAGGGTGCCCGCGCCCGCGGGCGTGACCTTCTTCGCGGCCATGCTGCCGGCGATGGCCAGCACGGGCACGGCGAGCCCGAAGCGCCCAAACAGCATGACGATGCCGAGCGCGATGTTGTAGAACGGCGTGTTGGCGTTCAGGCCGGCGAAAGCGCTGCCGTTGTTGTTGCCGGCCGACGAAAAGGCATACAGCACCTCGCTGAATCCATGCGCCGCCGGGGACCTCGTTGTCAGGATGGACGACAGGCCTTCAGGCACCAGCACCGCCACGGCGGTGCCGAGCAGGACCAGCACCGGCGGGATCAGGATGACAAGCGACGCCATCTTGATCTCGAAGGCCTCGATCTTCTTGCCCAGATACTCCGGCGTGCGGCCCACCATCAGCCCGGCCACAAAGACGGCGATGATGGCGAAGACCAGCATGCCATACAGGCCGGAACCCACGCCCCCATAGATCACCTCGCCCAATTGGATCAGCCACATTGGGACCATCCCGCCGATCGGGGTGAAACTGTCGTGCATGCTGTTGACCGAGCCGTTCGAGGCCGCGGTCGTGGCCGCCGCCCACAGCGCGCTGCTGGCGATCCCGATCCGGACTTCCTTGCCCTCCATGTTGCCGCCGCCCGGCGCGACGCCAAGCGCGGTCAGCATGGGCGTGCCGGCCTGCTCAGCCGCAAATGTCACGAGCACCAGGGGCACAAAGATGATCGTCATCGCCGCCAGCACCGCCCAGCCCTGGCGCGTGTCGCCGATCATCCTGCCAAAGGTATAGCACAGCGCTGTGGCGATGGCCAGGATGGCCAGGACCTCCAGTAGATTGGACAGGGGTGTCGGGTTCTCAAACGGGTGCGCGCTGTTGACGTTGAAGTAGCCGCCGCCATTGGTGCCGAGCTGCTTGATGGCGATTTGTGATGCGGCGGGACCCAGCGGCAAAACCTGCTCGGTGAGGGCGGCCCCGTTGGCGCCGGTCACGGGTTGCAGCAGAGGCACGCGCGCGGCCGGGGCGAAGGTCTGCACCACGCCCTGCGAGACAAGGGCCAGGGCCAGGACCAACGACAGCGGAAGCAGGATGTAGAGCACACCCCGGGTAAGGTCAGTCCAGAAATTGCCAAGATCGCTGGTCTGGCGCCCGCGCAGACCCCGCACCAGCGCGATCAACACGGCCATGCCCGACGCCGCGCTGACAAAGTTCTGCACGGTCAGGCCGAGCATCTGGGTGAAGGCGCTCAAGGTGACCTCGCCGCTGTAGCTCTGCCAGTTGGTGTTGGTGGCAAAGCTCACCGCGGTGTTCCAGGCCAGCTCGGGCCCGACCGCGCCCAACTGCTGCGGATTCAGCGGGAGGAGCGCTTGCGCGCGCTGAAGCGCATAGACGACGAACAGCCCGAGCAGGTTGAACAGCAGCATGGCCGCGGCGTAGGTCTTCCACGACATCGGCGCGGCCGGATTGACCCCCATCAGGCGGTAGAACAGGCGCTCGACCGGCGCCAGGAAGCGGACCCGGCCCTCGTAGACGTGCGCCATGTACGCCCCAAGCGGCTTCACAAGCGCGAGCAAGAGAGCCAGAAACAGCGCGATCTGAAGCAAACCGTTGGCAGTCATGTCAGAATGCCTCCGGCCGCATGAGCGCGGCAATCAAATACGCCAGCAGCGCCAGGGCGATGAGGCCCGCCAGCGCGTACAGCCCGTCCATCACCGTCCTCCCGCGCGCCGCTGCTCGTTCTCGGCGAAGCGCACCAGCCCCCAGGTGAGGGCGAAGAAGACGCCTGTCACGACCAATAAGACGACATCCATGTTGTTCTCCTGCGCGCGTCGGCGCGCACAGAGAACACTAAGGCAAGACGCGTCAATGCCGCGTCAGGAAAAGCGCCGCAGGGGTCAAGAAAACATCAAGAGGTGAAAACCGCGGTGCATGCCGGGGCGGGGGATATCACTTCCGCGGAAAAATCTGTTGCGAAGCTCGGTCACGGACCTGTAGCGCCAGCCGGCGCAGCTTGTGTCGGAATTGCGGCTGCCGTCGCGGCCGCGACGGGCTCCGCCGGCACAGCGACCAGCGGCGCATCCGGCTCCGGTTCGGGCTTGTGAATCTGATAGGTCACATTGGTGATTGCCACCCGCTCCATACTCTGCAGGGCGAGATAGAACGACACGTTCGTGTTGGCGTGCAGCGCCTGGGCCTGCCAGGTGTCCATCACCAATTGGCCCATGACGACGTGGACGAAGCGATCGGGGTGTTCGGCCAGCTTCTGCTGGACAAACTCGACCGCCGTCTCCGACAAGTTGCGGTATGGGCAAGGCACCAGGGTCAGGTCGTGGCCGCTGTCGGACATGCGCTCGTTCCACTTCGACTGGATCTTCGCGGTCTTGGCGGGATTGTCGTCGAAATGAACCGCCATCCAGGGATTGCCTTCCGACATGGCGAAATCAACCATTTGGACGGTCCCGACGTGGACATCGTCGACCATGACGATTGTCAGCATGTCGTGCCGGTGCGGGCGCAATTTTCGGTCGGAAAGGCTGAGCGCGAGGGCGACCCCCTTGTAGTGGTGGTGGATGCGAAAGAAGATCAGCACCAGGGTCGGAATCAGGATCACCGTGATCCAAGCGCCCTGGGCGAACTTGGTCACCGCGAACACGATCATGACGATGAAGGCCATGACAGCGCCCACCGCGTTGATGGCCATTTTGATCCGCCAGTGCTTGTCGTAGCGCAGGAGGCTGTGCTCTTCCTGGCGCTCTTCGCCGGGCTTGAGCGTTGATGTTTTTCGCCAGCGCACGACCATCCCTGCCTGAGAGATGGCGAAGCTCAGAAACACGCCGATGGCGTACAACGGAATCAGCGCCGATGTGCTGCCCTGGAAGATGATCACCAGGGCGATTGAGGCCAGGGCGAGGCCGACGATCCCCCACGAAAACGTCAGGCGGCTGCCCTTGAAGGTGAGCTGGCGGGGCAGAAAGCCATCGCCGGCAAGCAGCGACGACAGGCGCGGGAAGTCGGCGTAGCTTGTGTTGGCGGCCATCATCAGGATGAGCATCGTCGCGACAACCAGCATCCAGTGGAAGATGCTTTCGCCTCCAAACAGGGCCTGGGTCATATAGGGCAGAACCGCCGAGTCGCCGATGATGTGCCCGTCTGCGAGGACCTCAAACTGGGGCAGCACGTTCATCTTGCCGGCGAAGAATACGATCCCGATGAAGTTGACGGCGATCAGGGCGCTCATGGCCAGCATCGTCGTCGCGGCGTTCCGGCTCTTGGGTTCCTTGAAAGCCTGGATGCCATTTGAGATCGCCTCGACGCCGGTGAGGGCGGTGCAACCGCTGCTGAAGGCGCGCAGCACCAGCAACAGGCTCAGGCTTTGGGCCGAGTTTCGCAGCGCTTCCATGGTCTCCGCCGAATGCTGATGACGGGCAGCGACCCGCTGGCGTAGCGGAATGCTGCGGTCACCATCGTCACAAATAGCATGCCGATAAAGAAATAGGTGGGCGCGGCGAAAAGGCGACCCGATTCCTTGACCCCGCGCAGATTGATGATGGTCATAAAGACGATCGTGGCTGCTGACAGGGCGGTCTGATAGGGCCGGATCGCGGGAAATGTCGCCGCCACGTTCTCCCAGCCGCTGGTGATGCTTACCGCCACGGTCAGGATGTAGTCGGTCAGCAGGGCGGCTCCGGCCACCTGGGCGGGCGCCTCGCCGATGTTGTCGCGGGCGACGATGTAGGCCCCGCCTCCGCTTGGATACGCGAAGATCGTTTGGCGATACGACACTGTCAGGATCACCAGCATGACGGTGATGGCGACCGCGATGGGCAGGGCGATCCAGGTTGACAAGAGGCCGCCCGCCAGCAACACCAGCAGAATCTCGCCAGGCGCATACGCCACCGATGACAGGGCGTCGCTGGCAAAGACCGCCAGACCAACCGTCTTGCTGATGGTCTGATGCGGCGCTTCATCGGTCGCCAGCGGGCGGCCGATCAGAATCCGCTTAATGACACGTGTGCTGATATCCACAGGGGGGTGCTCCGAAAAAGAAAGCCGGGCTGGCGCGCGGCGCGTGTTTGATGATGGCTATCGCGCGCTGCGCGGCCGGGCAAGCACCGCGATGAGCGCGACTTCGAGCGCGGAGGAAGCGATGAACGCCGCCTGACGCGCCCAGATGGCCCATTCGTGGGCCAGGCGCAGAAACAAGGCCTGAGCGATGAACGCTCCCACAATGACGAGCGCGGGCAGAATCCAGGTCACCAGCGTGCGCGCGACGCTGCGCTCGGCCGGGAGCGCCACGCCCCTCAATTCGCAGACTGGTTTACCCAGCCCGACAAAGGCCTGGCTCAGCGGAATGCGCGCGAGTGTTCGCGCTGCTGCCGGGGATGGCAGGGTTTGCTCGGCATGCGAGACGATCACATCGCCGGGAGTCCAACGGTCCAGAACCGTCTCGATCCAGTCGGTTCCGGTGACGAACTCCACCTCCGCCTCGAGGCCGGACTCGCGCAGCATCGCGGCGAGCAACGCCACGCGCATCCGGATGCGCGCCTCGTCAGACCAATCGTCGACTGCTGCCAGGAGCCGTACCGTTGCGCCGTTGCGCGAGACGATGCTCCACAGCACGTTTGCCAGCGTGGCTTCCTGGAACTCGCAGTTGGGCAGGAGAACGAGCAACCGGTGGATGGCCGCTCCCGCCCGCCCGCTTTCATGCCACACAACCGGCGGGTTGTCCATGATCTTTGTCTGGTTCATAAGTCATTGCCATGCCTGAGAACCGCCAACAAGACCGATTCCGGAGACGATATCGGGTTCTGTCAGTAGGTCCGGGCTGCAACTACAGACTAAGGCCTGGACATATGGGCGGGGGTGGGCAATGCACCTGAATCCATAAGGAAAAGATAAATGAAAATGCCCCCAGAAAAACATTCAGCGAGATCACACTCCCCGCGCGAAGCGCGGGGAGTGTGATCTCGCTGAATGTTTTTCTGGGATGACTTCTACTGCGCGACAAACCGATAACCCACGCCCGGCTCGGTCAACAGCATCACCGGCCGATGCGGATCGGCCTCCAGCTTTGCCCGCAATTGGCGCATGTAGACCCGCAGATACTCGACCTGGTCCACGTACTCCATCCCCCACACCTCATTGAGGATGGCGCGATGGGTGAGCACGCGATCCGCATTCCGGGCGAGATGGGCCAGGAGTTTGAACTCGGTCGCGGTCAGCCGGACCTCATCCCCCTGGCGGGTAACGATCCGGCGGGCCAGGTCTATTTCGATCTCCCCGCCCCTGACAATGGGATCGGCGGTCTTGCTCATCTGCGCGCCATGCCGCAACGCCACCCGCAGGCGGGCCATGAGCTCATCGACGCCAAAGGGCTTGGTCAGGTAATCATCCGCGCCCCTGTCGAGGGCGAGAACCTTTTGGCGCTGGTCGTCACGCGCGGACAGGACGATGATGGGTGTCTGAGTCCAGGCGCGCAGCTTCTGGCAGACCTCGGTGCCGTCCATGTCCGGCAGCCCGAGATCAAGGATGATGGCGTCGGGCGGACTCGCCGCCGCGAGGGTCAGCCCGTCTTCGCCCGTTGCCGCGATCAAGACCCGATAGCCGTTCTGATCCAGAATTTTGCGCAGCGCGCGCTGGATCTGGATTTCGTCATCGATGACAAGGATGAGGGGCTCGTTGCTCATATCATTCGGGCGGCGGCATGCGGGGCGCGGCTCCGTTCCAGGTCAACGGCAGGCTGACGTTGAAGATGAAACCACGGCCGTCGTCACCGGCCCGCGGGGGTTGATTTTCGGCCCAGATCCGGCCGCCGTGGGCGTCGATGATGCCCTTGCAGATCGACAACCCCAGGCCGGTGCCCATGACCTTGTCGGCATGGGTGACCCGGTAGAAGCGATCGAAGATCCGGGCCAGGTCTTCGGGTGGCACGCGAGGGCTTTCGTTGGCGATCTGGACGAGCATGCGCGCCTCGTCCCCCGCCCGCGCCCGGACCCGGATGAGGGTGCCGGCCGGAGCGTATTTGACCGAATTGGTGATCAGGTTGGTGATGACCTGATCCAGTTGGACGGGGTCGGCCGGCACGAGAGGCAGGTCGTCCGGGACATCGATCTCGAGCCGATGCCGCCCGGTCTCGTTGCGCAGGCGCAGGGCGGCGCTGTTGAGGATCTCATTCAGATCGATCCACTCGAGAGCGGGCTTGAGCGCCCCGCTCTCGATGCGGGTCATATCCAGCATGTTGTCGACGAGGCGGGTCAATCGTTGGGCAGCGTCGCGCACATCATCCAGGATTTCCGACCGGCGCTGGATTCGGCGCGACGAGGCCGCTGAGCAGGCCTCTCCGCCCCGGCTCGAATGGTCGCAAGCGGCGTGCGCAGCTCGTGCGAAACCGATCCGAGCAGGGCGGTCTTGAGGCGATCGCTCTCTTCGAGCACGGCGGCCCGGGTCTCGGCGCGCGAAGCGCGCAGGCGTTCGAGGACGAGGGCGGTTTCGCCCGCAAATGGATCGGGACGCAACGTTACTTCCACCGGGCCGCTCAGGATGCCGTGCAGGCGATTGGCCAGTGTCGCGGCGATGTCGCCGGGATCACGGGTGCTGATGAGGGCCAGGGAGAGCTCATAAAAGCGGGCGGCGTCGTGTTCGCGTTGCTCGGCCTGGATGGCGTTGCGGCGGGCGCGCCCAAGCAGGCGGCTGATCACCAGCGCCACGCCCAGGAAAAAGGCCAGGACGAGCGAGTCGGTGGTGCTGCTGACGAGCAGCGACAGGCGGGGCTCGATGAAGAAGAAATTGAAGCATAGAAAGGCGATGACGGCCGCGGCGGCGCTGGGATAGAAGCCCGCCCACTTGGGTCGTCAGGCTGATCGCGAGCAGGTAGGCCAGGACGACGATGGGGGGCTCGAACCAGACCGGGTGGAGCGCCTGGAGCAGCAACAGCAATCCTGTGACGGTTCCAACAAACACCGCTCCAAGCAGGAATTGGATAAAGAAGGGCCGATTGACGCGCGGCGCATGCCAGACGGATCATAACGCCGGACGCTCGGGATGGTTTCATCGAGCTCTCCGGCGCCGGCGACCTACAATGACGCCTTATGAGCGATGACGTGTTGCGATCAACCCTGACCTGCCCGGTCTGCGGCGCGATGCAACTCGCGGTCATCCCGCCCGACGTGTGAGTGGTTCGCTACGAATGCCGCAGTTGCGGCCGCCTGCTGTCGCCCTTGTCTGGGGATTGCTGCGTGTTCTGCTCGTATGGCGATATTGACTGCGAGGGCAAGCTGATCATCAGGTGAGCCGCACGTTCAAGGTGCGGCTCACCTGATGATCGCGAGGGAAGTGACGGCACTGCCGTCGGTTACCCTCGCGACCTTATGGCCCGTCCTCGCCCAGCGATTCGCCGGCCACCGCTTCCTCCAGTGCCTCGATTTCGGCGGTCTTGAGCAGCGTGCCGCTGGTGATGGTCAGCTCCCAGCCGCCAGACAGGGTCCCGCTGTCGCCGGAACCGTCATCGACGACATACAAAGTCCACAGACCGTTCGGGTTGCCGCCATTGAAGGTCGTCAACGTGCTGGCATACGGGCCTGCCGGCGCGGGCGCCGCGAAGGTGTCGCCCGTGCCATAGTTGCTCGGCCTGAACGTCCCGGCCGCCAACTGGCTGCTGTTGGCCAGGGTGCCCGCCGCGGCGCTGTCGAAGACAAAGGTCAACCCCGTCAGGTTCCCGCCGCCGCCGGCATCGCTCATCAGCAGAAGCTTTTGCCCGCCCGGGCCGACCAGCAGGACGTCCAGGTCGTCGGGGTAGGTGTGGCTCAGGCCCTTCAGCCGCGCGACCACCTTAGTCGTAGCCCCGCTCATTCCGCTCACGGTGATGCTGGACGGGTATGGCGCGGCATTGCCTCTGGCCGGTATCGTCAGGCCTCCGGCGCTGGCAAAGGTCTGAGTGGCGCTGCTCGGGGTGGCCGTGGGCGTTGGCGTCGGGCCGGTGGTGGGCGTGTTGGTCGGCGCGGGTGTGTTGGTGGGTGTGGGTGTCGGCCCGACCGTGGGCGTGTTGGTCGGGGTTGGGGTTGGTCCAGCCATCGTCACGCTCAGGAAGATGGCGCTGACCGCCCCCCAGGAATTGCCGGCGTCGCGGCCGCGCACGTACAAGGTGTGGCGGCCCGCGCTTAGCCCGGTGCTGTCCACGCTGGCGGTTGCGTTCTCACTCGTCGCGTTGAAGGCCCCGTCGCCGGCGCTCATTGCGATGGGCGTCCCGCCCGCCCAGGGCGGGGTATCGATGTAGTACTCGGCCGCGGCGATGGTCTGGGCGGTTGGGCGGCCGACACTGCCGGCCGCGTTGCCATACAGGTTGTCGTTGAGATTGGCTGTAAGCGTGCTGGACGTGCCCTGCGGCACCGACGCGGCGCTCAGGCCCAGGCTGCTGGCGACGGGCCCGGCCGGGGTGAGATAAGGCTCGCGCGCGTTCTTGGCCGCGGCCAGGAAGGCCGGGCGATTGAGCGGCCAGAACGTGCTGTCCTGGCACGAATAGGCCGGGGTGAAGCCGCTGCACGTGCCGCTGCTCGGGCCCATCTCGAAGGTGAAACCCGGCACGCCGAGCTTGCCGTAAACCCAGTCATCGGTCGTGCCGGTCGTCGGATACAGGATCTCGTCGCCGGTCCCGGTCTGATAGCCGTTGTAGTTGCTCATCCGAAACGCGAGGTGGCGCAAGGCGGCGTCGTTGGGCGCATAACCGCCGGTTGTGGCATCCCCATACGGCAGCAGCACAAGATTGCCATAAGTGTGCAGGGTAATGAATATGCCCTTTGTGCTGGTCGCCGCGAGGTCCGTGCGAGCCGGACCCTTGGTGTCCGGGAAGAGCTGCGCGAACAATGATTCCATGGCCTGCTCCTCGGGCTCACTGGCGGGGCCGGTTCCGCGATAGGTCTGGGTGCACACGCTCGTGCTCGTGCCGGCGCCGCCGTAGTTGTCGGTGCTGGCGTTGCGGTTCAAGTCAACCCCATCCTGATTGCTCGAGGTCGGTGGGTTTGAGCACGCGCCGGTGTCGCGCGCGTTCTTGCGCTGCAAATACGGGCTGCTGCCGCCCGTCTCGACGATCTGGCGGCCATCCGGGTTCACCAGCGGGATCACCCACATTTCGGCGTTGTCGAGCAGCATTGTGACGTCGGGGTCGACGTTGTAGTTCTGGGTGAGGTAGTCGATCCAGCGCCAGGCCATCTCGGCAGTGGTCAGCTCGCGGGCGTGAATGGCGGCCATGAGCAGGAAGCGCGGCTTGGCGCTGTTCGGGTTGAGCGCGCAGTCGCCAGGCTGTTTGTTGCTGAGGCAGATCACCCGCAAGTCGTGGCCGTTGGCGATGGCGTTGGCCTTGCGCCACGAATCGCCGTAGTCGTACTGAGTCGCCAGGTTCGGATAGCTGGCCGCGACCTGGTCGAGGTGGGCGTAGTGCTCGGCAACGGTCCGGTAGCCGCTGTAGTAGGTGAAGGGCGCGTTGAGGGCGGCCGGGTCGATGGTCTGGTCGATCTCGACGGTGAACTTCTGGTCGCGCAGGCCCTTGATCGCGGCGTCGTCGGCCATGACCAGCAGATAGTCCTTGCCGCGGGCCTCGAGCACGTCCCAGCCGGCATTGACCAGGCGCAGGGTATCGGCCTGCGAGTTCACATAGACCCGCACAACGTAGAGAGGTTCGGTTTTTGCGCCGACGAGCGGCGGAGACTCGGACGGCGGTCTCTCGCGCAAGGCGGCGTCGCTGGCGCGAAGGGCGGCCGCGGCCGCCAGATTGCTGAAGACGAGGCTGGCCGCGATCGCCAGTGATTTCCAATAGCGCATGATGTCCCCCCTGTAAATACGCAACCGACCCGGACCGGCGCCCTGCGGCGGCGGATGCGGTGATTTTAGGCACAAGGGCGAAATCCGGGTAGGGGGAAGTCATCAGATGCTTGGGCAGGGGTCGGGATGTCGGCCCTGGTTACCGGCCCCAACGGGGCCGAAGGAGATAGCCCAGGGCAAAGCCCTGGGAAACGAACGTTTGTCCAATTCGAGCCCTGAAAGGGCGACATCGCATGCGTACTCATCGGCCCGGCCAGGTCTTTTCACGTGGCGGGTCGGGGTTTCGCCCCTTCAGGGCTCAACTCGAATGAGGTGCCCGAACCCAGGGTTCCGCTTCGCTCCACCCTGGGCTATCTCCTTTGGCCCTTTCAGGGCCAGGTTTGCCGCGCTCAGATATCCGAATGCCCGTATCATCGTCACCTTCAAACCAGCGTCGTGAAACGCAGTTCACGCACAAGATCAGAGGGCGCATGACAGACGACACAACCGAACCCAAAACCGATTTCTTCAAACTGGCGGTCGCCATTCTGATCGCAGTGGTCGCCGTCACCGCCGCGGTTGGCGGTGGCCGAGCCGGCTTCCTCAACACCGAGGACGGTGAATTGACCCGCACGGGGGTTCTCAACAAGACCCGCCAGTCGCAGATCAACCTCAGCCACCAGCTTACCGCGATGGACCAGGCGCTCTACGCGCAGCAGTTCATCGAGCAGGAGCGCCTGGCGGATCTCACCCGCCAGGGCGCGGTGGAGGCCCGCCAGCAGGGGCGCGCCGCCGAGGCCCGCGCCCTGGAGACCCAGGCGGATGCGAACGCGCGCCTGCAGGGGCATTTGCGCAACTTCTTTTACGCCGACTACCGCACCGGCAAGGATGGCTACGACGAGGACCAGCTCAACGCCGACCTGAAACTGTCGCTGGTTGCCCGCGAGTATCGCGGCCTGCAGCCGGAGACATTCATCAATCGCGGCGACGCGCGCGGCGGCCTCGCCATAGATCTGATGCTGGCCCTGGTCGTTACCGCCGGCTCGCTGCTGCTGTTCGGCCTGGCCGACATGGCGTCGTCGCGGCTCAAATACGTTTACGCCGGGCTGGGTGTGATTGTGCTCGCGATCGGCATCTACCTGATCGCGCGGGTGCAATAGCGCAACGGGAGAACAACACACCATGACCCAGTCACTTCCCGACACGAACACGCCCGGCCGTCGACAAGCCCCGTCGGTCGCCCCTGACCTTCGCCAATGTCATCACCCTGCTTATCCTGGCGACGACGATCTGGACCGCCTATCTGGCCTGGATCGGGGCCGTCGACGGTGACCGGCGCGGCGACACCGCCCGCGACTCGCAGGTGGCCTCCATCAATGCCCTGGCGGACTACAACACGGCGCTCCAGCGCGGCTCGTTTGAGGCGCGCCTGGTTGCGCGCTACGACGACCTGACGATTCAGGCCGCGGCCAAGCGCGCGGCCGCGGCGGAATTCCGCGCCGACGGCGATCTGTTCCGCGCAAAACAGTCCGAAGCGGAAGTTGAACGCCTGCTGGCCGCGCGTGAGACACTCAAGCCCTTCAGCATCGTCTTCACCGATACCGCCTATCTCGACCAGGATGGGCGGCCCGACCTGACCCGCCGATATGCCGAATTGTTTGAATCGGCCTATCGCAGCGAAGAGACCCAGATCGTGCTGTCCCGCCAATCCAGCGCGGTCGCGATCAAGACCGACACCTACACCCTGCTGATCACGATCGCGGCGGTCAGCCTGTTTCTGTTTGGCTTGTCGCTGACGCTCGAAACCCGGCTTGTCCGAATCTCGTTCGGCGTGCTTGGGACGCTGTTTGTCCTGGTGAGCATGGCCTGGTTCGCGGCAGTCCGGGCGGCACCCGAGCCGACTCTCGCCGATGATGCGATCGCCGCCTATGCCAAAGGCCGGGTTGCCGCCGAGCAGGGCCGGTCTGACGTCGCCATCACCCATTTCAGCGAGGCCATCGCCAAGGCCGGCAACCCCACCGGATACGCGCGCGCCCATCTGCAGCGGGGCGAGGCGTATCGGGCGACGAAGCAGGTCGACAAGGCTCTGGCTGATTTCACTGCGGCCATCACCCTCGAGCCGTCACCGGATGCCTATGCCGCACGCGGCAACGCCAATCTCGACAAACGCGCCTTTGCTCAGGCCGAGGCGGACTACGAGCGGGCCTTCACGGCCTCACCCGACTCGGACGACGATGCGAGCAACCTGGGCTGGGCGCAGTACGAGGGCGGCAAGCTTGACGCCGCCATCGTCAACTTCCGCAAAGCGATCAAACTCAACGATCAACTCCCGGCCTATCACTTTAATCTCGGCGTTGCCCTGATGGCCAGGAAGGACCTGGCCGGCGCTGCCCCGGCCTACGCCGCCGGCCTGAAGCTGGTCGAGGACAAGCCCGTGGAATTGGTGGGCTGGCAACTCGAGGGCGCGATCGAGGATGTGAACGCGCTGCTGGCCGCGCCCGCCAATGCCAGCGACGCGGCGCTGAAGGGCGCCGCTGACGGCGCGCTCACGGACTTGCGCACGCGCCTGGCCCGCATCGGCGGTCGGATCGACGAGATTGTGTTTGCGACCCGGATGAACGGCGCGGCGCCGGCCGACAGCCTGACCGTCGTCGAGCCCGGGACAAAGGAGCTTTTCATCGCCTTTGACTACACGGGATGGTGGACGGCGCGCGGGTCAGCACCCGGGTGTTGCACAACGGCGCGCCGGCGCCGGCCCTGTCCCGCGAAAATGTTGCCTGGGATAAGGGCCTGGCTGGAAGCGGCTTCGTTACGATCGCAACAGAGCAGGCCGGTTTTGCGCCGGGCGGCTACAAGGTCGAGATCGTCGCGGACGGCAAGGTCCTGGGGAGCGCGGCGTTCCGCGCCCGCCCCACCGGCCTGCGTTTCAGCGAGGTGGAATTCGCTGAGAAAGTCGGCCAGGATGGCAAGCCCGTGGAACCCAGCTATCTATTCGCGGCCGGAACCCAGGAAATCGTCGGCGTGTTTGAGTTCGCCAACATGCTCAACGGGGTGAAGTGGTCGGCCCTGTGGTGGCGCGGCGATGAGGAGCTCGAGCCGGCCGCTGCCCCGGTCTGGAATCTGGGAACGAACGGGGTCGCCTCGGTGACCCTGTCCAGCGACCAACCGCTCGCCCCGGGCGAGTACACCCTGGCGCTGCTCGTCGAAGGCGACCTGGTGCAGGAGACCGGTTTCCGGGTGGTCGAGATCAGTGACAAGTTGGGCGAGGTGTCCTTCAGCGCCGAGATCGACGAGGATGCAAAACCGGCCGAAGCCAGCGACGTCTTTGAGGCTGGCGCGCGCCAGATCTACGCGTCTTTCGAGCACGCCGCGATCGACCCGGGCACGCCCTGGTCGGTGATCTGGTATCGGGATGGCGAAGCGATCTCGCGCGTTGACGGCGCCTGGCGAGCCACGGCCGCTGGCCGGACGTGGGTGCTGCTGAGCGATCAGCAGAGTATTGCCCCGGGTGAGTACGACCTCGAGATCACAATCGACGGCAAGGTGGGCGCGATCGCGTCGATGGCCGTCATCGAGCCGTGAGCGCGCCACCGGGCGGTGGCGCGCGCCTGCGCCCGCGCGCCCGCGACCTGGGCATCGTCGTCGGCGCGCTTGCGCCCGGGCCGCTCAACGCCATCACCGACGTGCCTGGCGTGCGGGTGGGCCATGCCACGCTGATCCGGGGAGAGGACATTCGCACCGGCGTGACCGCCATCCTGCCGCACAACGGAAATATGCTGCAGGAGCGGGTGCCCGCCGCCATCCATGTCGGGAACGGCTATGGCAAGCTCATGGGTTCGACCCAGGTCGACGAGCTGGGCGAAATCGAGACGCCGATCCTGCTGACCAGCACCCTGAACGCGCCGCGTGCCGCCGACGCGCTGCTGGAATGGATGATGGCGCTGCCCGGCAACGAGGACGCCCGCAGCATCAACCCGGTCGTGGGCGAGACCAATGACGGGCTGCTCAACGATATTCGCGGGCGGCACGTCGGACGTGAAGAAGTGCTCGCCGCGTTGAACTCGGCCTCGCCCGGGCCGGTGGCGGAAGGCGCGGTCGGAGCGGGGACAGGCACCGTCGCCTTTGGCTACAAGGGCGGGATCGGCACGTCTTCGCGCAGGGTTGAGTCGGGCGGGGCATGGACGGTCGGCGTGCTGGTCCAGGCCAACTTCGGCGGGCGGCTGACGATCGCCGGCGCCCCGGTTGGGGAGGCGCTGGCCGGCGACAGCCCGGATGGCTCCATCATGATCGTGCTGGCCACGGATGCGCCCCTCGACGCGCGCAACCTGCGCCGGCTGGGCGCGCGGGCGATGCTGGGCCTGGGCCGGACCGGCTCATCGATGAGCAATGGCAGCGGCGACTACGCCATCGCCTTCAGCGTCGCGCGCGAGAATCGCATCCGCCCGGGCGAGGCGCTGAGAGCGACACGTGTTCTGTCCAACGAGGCGATGTCGCCCTTATTCCAGGCCGTGATCGAGGCGACGGAGGAGGCGATCTATAACGCGCTCTTTATGGCCAGGACGATGACCGGCCGAGGCGGGCGGACGGTGGAGGCGCTCCCGGTCGAGCGGGTGTTGGAGATGCTGCGCCGGCAAGGCGTTCCATACGCCTGAACCTCGGAGGTAGGCGCCATAGATTCCAGGCGGGCACAGCTCGTCCGCGCCTACCTTCGAGGTTCAGGCGCAAAGGCGCCTAGCCGCGAGGTTTATCCATCATCATGGACGCACAACTATTCGCGCCCCCAAACCTTCTCGCCGGCGGCTGGCCGGTCATGGCCCTTCTCGCGCTGGCGGCGACGCTTGGCGCAACCGTTTGGCGCCTGCGCCAGCAGACGGCCAGCCTGCCGCGTGGAACGTATTCGGTCTATGGCGCGTGGCTGCGCGGGCTGATCTATCTGTGCGCCAGCGCCGTCCTGGCCGCGCTGACCGGGGTGATCGGCCGGGTGGTCGCGCAGCCCCCGGTCTCGTCCGCGAATCTGGCCGATCCGCTGTGGTGGTCGCTTACAGCGTTATGCGGGGCTGTGGAAGTCATCGCCTACTTCGTGATCTGGCGCAAGGGGACGCTGCCGCGCGGCCGGGTGCGGCACATTTCGAGCGTGCTGGTGTTTGGCGCGCTGTGGGGGATCAGCGAGGCGCTGGTTTTCCTGTCGATCTGGGCTCTGGCCGAGATCGTCATCCCGATCCGCTGGGGGTCGCGCTTGCCGCCTTCGCCGTGATCTCCACCTTCAAGGGGATCTGGCAGAGCCGCTACTGGGATCTTTACGTTGCGCCTGAGCACAACATCCCGGCCTGGAATCTGCCCAAGGTGCTCTTCGCCCACATCCCGAACCTGATCGTGACGCTCACCCACCTGGCCTTGTTTGAGAGCGCGGTGCTGTTCATCCTGTTTCAGATGATCGCCCTGATGGGATCGGCCTGGTTCATGCGCTTTCCAGCCTGGACGGAGATCAAGGCGCGGCGGAAAGAGGTCGGTTGATCAATTCAGGCTTCTCTCATCCGCTATTGCGCTTCCCCCCTTACAATCCAGCCTTCACGCGGAACTGGCCTCATGGGTGTGTTCTAAACGTTAGTATCGGGCAGGAGGTTGGCATGAACAAGGCAAGGTTGGGAGGATTGACGCTTGCGATGCTGCTGGCGCTTAGCCCGCCCCCCTGGGCGACCCACGCGATGGAGGCCGAGCCGCCCCAGGCGCCGGCGGGGGCCGTCCTCATCGTGGATCGGAGTGACGACACGAACGTGACGACCTGCGGCGTTGGCACCTCTGATTGCACGTTGCGCGGGGCGATCAACAAGATCCACCTGATGGGTGTCGGGCAGGAGATTCAATTTGCGCCCGCGATCACCCAGGTCAACCTGACCGCGTCGCTGCCCGCGCTGACCGCGACCGGGACGGCCATCATCGGCGCGGCCGGGGTGCCGCGCATCAACGCAGCCGGGATTGCCTCGGGCAACAGTTTTGCCATCGACACCAGCGACGCTCGGATCAGCGGTCTGACGGTCTTCAATGGAGACGACGCCGTCATCGAAATACGCTCGGGCACAGGCAACCGGGTCGATCGCAATTATCTGGGCCCGGTCTCGCCGGACGCGACCACATGCGGGGGATCGGGTTTTACGCGCCTGGGACTGTATGGAATCGTCATTCGGGCCGCCTCGAGCGCGCCAGGCGGCACCGCGGTCTGGATTCACGGCAACGTTATCGGCTGCCATACCAGCTACGGCATCTATAGCGGGGGTGGCGATCACGCCAAGATCGGCCTGACCCCCGCTGGCGCCGCCGAAGGAAACTGGATCGGGACAACGATCTTCAAGATGGGCGGCGCTTCGACCGGGCCGGTCATGCCCAACTCCAACGGAGTATTCCTGTACGCGTTTGGGGCCGATGGCGCGCGGTCAAACATCATCCGGAATAACGTCATCGCCAATAGCTACGGCGCCGGAGTGGTGTTGCAGGGCACGGGAACCAACGACATCAACAGCACTTCGTCAAACACCATCGCGGCCAACGCCATCATCGGCAACGGCCAGGGGTCCCCGCTTGGGGGAATCCACTTGAGCAGTGGCGCCTTCTGGAATGTGATCGGCGGCGCCAATGACGGCGATGGCAACATCCTTTCGGCCAACGCCGGCAGCGCGATCAACATCAGCAGTTCGGACCTGACGGGGATTCTGGGGAATACCATCGGCGCCGACGGCAGCGGCCTCGGCAACAACACCGGAAGCGGCGTGTACATCACGAATTCGGCCAGCACCTGGGTGGGCGGGGTGTTTGTGCTCCTGAGCGCCTTTGAGCGCGGCAATGTGATCGGGGGAAACAACCAACAGGGTGTCTGGATGACCGGGGGGACGCGCGCGACGACCGTGTCACGAAACTGGATCGGCAACACGCCGGCCGGCGCGGTGCGCCCGAATGGGTTGAACGGGGTACTGATCGACGGCGGCGCTTACAGCAACACGATCGGGACCGGCGTTCTTGTCCAACTTAATGTGATCGGCGGGAACAATGGCGATGGCGTCGTCATCGACGGAAGCGCGACGATGAGCAACGCCGTGCGCTTCAATGACATCGGTGTCAACAGCGCGCTCAGCCTGCTGAACGGTCCGTCGGCGCCACGCGGACCTGGCGCGCCGCAGGTGGCCGCAAACTTGGCGCTACCCAACGATTACGGCATCGTCATCCGCGCCGGCGCGCATGACAACACCGTGGCGGACTCGAACTGGATTGCCGAGAATCGGAATGCCGGTGTGTGGCTGCGCAGCGGCGCAACGGAGAACAAGATCGGCCCCAACAACAGCATCTTCAACAACGCCGCGGATGGGATCGCCATCTCCGACGCCGCGACCTTGTTTAACCAGATTCTGACGTCGACGATCTACTCGAACTTGGGCGACGGCATCCGCGAGTATTCCAGCGCGACCAACAACGCCTGGGTGGCGACGACGACCTACGCCAACGGCGGGCTTGGCGTCGACAAAGTCGCCGAGTCCAGCGCAACAAACACCCCGAGCGCGGGCTGGCCGGTCATAACGTCCGTTGTGCGCAGCGGCGGGAACGTCACCCTGACGGGGACGAGCGATCCGGCCCTGCCCGGCATATTTGGCAACACAACCCGTGTCTTCGTCTTTCACAGCGGGCTTGACCCGAGCGGCTACGGCGAGGGACAGAACTCTGTCGGCGACGCATTGACCGATGCGAATGGGATTTGGCGGGTGACCTACATCGAGGGCGCGACGCCGCGCTGCTATTCAGCCTACAAGCGCTCGTTCGGGTTCTTTCTCAGCAGCTATGACTACGGCTCCGAATTCAGCCCGTCGACGTGCGTGCTGAAGAAGGCCTACCTGCCGAGGATTCTGCGGTAGTTCCTCTTATCCGCCGCTGCGGATTGCCCCTTACAATCCGGCCCTCACCCGAGTTCCGATCGGTGAGTGTGTTTGTGTTGTGAGTGTTGCGCGCAGGAGGCTGGCATGAACAAGGCGAAGTTGGCAGGATTGATCCTCGCGCTGCTGCTGGCGCTTGGCCCGCGCCCGTGGGCGACCCGCGCGGCGGAGGTCGAGCCGCCCCGGGTCCCGATGGGGGGTGCGCTCATGGTGGACCGCAGCGATGACACGAATGTGACGACTTGCAGCGTTGCCGCTAGCGACTGCACCCTGCGCGGGGCGATCAACAAAGTCAACCTGTCAGGTGTCGGGCAGGAAATTCAATTTGAGCCCGCGATCACTCAGGTCAACCTGAGCGCGTCGCTGCCCGCGCTGACCACGACCGGGACGGTCATTCGGGGAACAGCGGGCGTTCCGCGCATCAATGGCGCGAATCTGGCTGGGAGCGGCGACGACATGTTCACCCTGGACACGGGCGATGCCCGTATCACCGGCTTGACCATGATCAATGGCCGCCGCAGCGACATCATGGTCAAGTCGGGAGCCTCGAACCAGATCGATAACAACTATCTCGGCGTGGCATCTCCTTCGGCCACGGACTGTCTGACGGACGGGGCGACGCGGATGGGAAGCGTCGGGATCTGGCTTCAGGAGAATGTGAGCGCGAGCGGCGGGACGTCGGTCTGGATTCACGGCAACGTCATTGGTTGCCATGTGTTTGACGGGATCAGCGCGATCGGAGCGGATGACACCAAGATCGGAATCGATCCGGCTGGCGCGGCAAGCGGAAACTGGGTCGGCACCACGGTTGCCAAGATCGGCGGAAGTTATACGGGGGAGATCCTCCCCAACCGTCACGGGATTACCCTGGACGCGGCAGGCGCCAACGGAGCCCGCCGGAATTTCATCCGCAACAACGTGGTCGCCAACAATACCCAAATCGGCGTGTCGCTCGAGGGCAACGGCACCAACGACATCAACGGCACATCCGGCAACACGATCGCGGCAAATCTGATCGTCAACAACCTGACCGGAATATGGCTGAGCCATGGCGCGTTTTGGAACGTGATTGGAGGGGCGGCCGATGGCGACGGAAACGCGGTCTACGCAAACACCAACAACGGAATCAATGTCTACGACTCCGACTTGAACGGGATTCTGGGGAACACGATTGGCGCGCAGGATTTAGCGACTGCCAACAATGGCGTGACCGGCATCCTGATCGCGAACGGGAAAAGCAATTGGATCGGCGGCATATTTGTGGTGTTGACGGCCTTTGAGCGCGGCAACGTCATCGGCGGCAATGGCGATGCTGGCATCTGGCTGTCCGGCGCCAGCAACACCACAGTCACCCGGAACTGGATCGGGAATACGCCGTCAGGGGCGATACGCCCGAACGGCCGTGACGGCATATACATTGATGACGGCGCCTACAGCAACACGATTGGGACGGGCGTCATTGCCCAACTCAACGTCATCGGCGGGAACAACGGCGATGGCGTCGTCATCGCCGGGAGCGCGACCATGAGCAACGCTGTCCGTCTCAACGACATCGGGGTGAACAGCGCCCTCTCCCTGCTGAACGGCCCGTCTGCGCCACGCCGCCCAGGCGCGCCGCAGGCGGCGGAGACGCTGGCATTGCCCAACGACAACGGCATCGTCATCCGAGGCGGCGCGCACGACAACACGGTCGCGGACTCGAACTGGATTGCCGAGAATCGGAACAATGGTGTCTGGCTGCACACCGGCGCGGCGGAGAACATCATCGGCCCCAACAACGTCATCTTCAACAACGACGGGGACGGGATCGCCCTGTCCGATGCGGCCACCGTGTTCAATACGGTCCTGACGTCGACGATCTACGCGAACCGCGGCGATGGCATCCGTGAATACCGCAGCGCAACCAACAACGCCTGGGTGGCGACCAGGACGTATGCCAACGGTGGTCTTGGCATCGATCAAGCCGCTGAGTCCAGCGCCACGAATATCCCGAGCGCGGGATGGCCGGTCATTACGTCCGTTGTGCGCGCCGGCGGAATCGTCACCCTGACCGGGACGAGCGATCCGGCCCTGCCCGGCCTATTTGGTAACACAACCCGTGTCTACGTCTTTCACAGCGGCCTTGACCCGAGCGGCTACGGCGAGGGCCAGACCTTTGTCCGCGAGGCAACGACGGATGCGAATGGCATCTGGCGGGTGACCTACATCGAGGGCGCGACGCCGCGCTGCTATTCAGCCTACAAGCGCTCGTTCGGGTTCTTTCTCAGCGGGTATGACTCCGGCTCGGAGTTCAGCCCGTCGACGTGCGTGCCGAAGTTGGCCTATGTGCCGAGGGTGCTGCGCTAAAGGTAGCCAAACAGGCATCTGGCGAGATCACCCTCCCCGCGCGAAGCGCGGGGAGGGTGATCTCGCCAGATTCTTTTCAGGCTAACATTCGCGCCCATGACAGACCTGCTCGCCATCGGCATTTCCTTCGTCTACGTTTTCGCCGTGCTTGGTCTGGCGGAAGGGCTGCGGCGCGCCTTCAAACTCGATATCGAGTTCACCCGCAAGGTAGTCCACATCTCGGTCGGGATGTGGGCGTGGGGGACAGCGGCGCTATTCCAGGACAAATGGATGGCCATCGTCACCCCGGCCGCCTTTGTCATCATCAACGCCCTGTCATATCGCTTCGGCCTGTTCCTGGCGATGGAATCGCGCGACCGGCGCAACCTCGGCACGATCTACTTCCCGATCGCCTTCATCGCCCTGATCGCGCTGTTCTGGGGTGATTTCAAACCGTTGTTCGTCGCCGCGCTGATGCCGATGACCTGGGGTGACGCCTTTGCGGCTGTGATCGGCCGGCGCTTTGGCCGGCATCGTTACACCGTGTTTGGCGCGACCCGCAGCCTCGAGGGATCTCTGGCGATGTTTGTGTTTTCGTTCGCCGGGGTGTGGATTGCTCTGCTGGCTTTCGGCGGCGGGCCGATGGCCTGGCTGCCGGCCCTGGCGACCGCGCTGGCGGCCACCGCGGCTGAGGCCGTCGCGCCGTTTGGGCTGGACAACCTCCTCGTTCCGGCCATCAGCGCGGCGGCGCTGGCATTGGTCGGCGTGGTCTGAGGATCGCGACCAACCTCGCGGGTAGGCGCCAAAGCGCTTTGTCCGGATGGAGCCGCCGGCGCCTACCCGCGAGGTTGATCAGGCAGCGTCACAATCGCCCCCGCCTTGTATTCGTGGCTGCCCTCGCGGCCCATGACGAAGACGCGGCCCGCGCCCATGACCTCCCACGGCTCGCCCGGGCGACCGACCAACGCAGTGTTCTCATCCACGCCCAGCGCATAGGCGTTGGCGTTCAGGCCGCGGCGAAGAGTTGCCACGGCGATGTTGCGGGCTGGCAGCCGGTCGAAGTGGGGGAGGAGCAGACAGTCTGGCAGCAGCCCGAATGCGCGCCCCAGATGGGGCGTGAGCGAGAAGCGCTCGGGCAGGTAATCGCCCAGGATCATCGCCCCGGCGCTGCAGCCCGCCAGCGAGGCGCCGGCGGCGCGGGCTTCGAGCGCGGCCGCCCACAGCGCGGAGCCGTCCAACGTGCGGTGTAGATAACCAGGATTTCCGCCCGAGAAGTAGATCAGGTCGGCGGCCCGGACGGCCGCCGCGTGGGCGGCATCATCGGCGCCGGCCCGATCGATGACGGGCAGGGACGTCGCGTCAGCGCCCAGGCGGGTGAAATGGTCGACTCCCATCCGCATCCATTTGCCCACGCTAGCCGGGCCCTCCTGTCCGGCGGCGGTCGGCAGACAGACCACCCGCGGGCGCGGCTTGCCGGCCGCCGCCAGCAGGCGCAGGTCGATGGCATCCATCACGGCAAGGTACTCGCCGGAACCAAGCAGGGCGATGAGGCTCGAAGTCATCCTGGAATCTGAATGGCGGGATCACCCTCCCCGCGCGAAGCGCGGGGAGGGTGATCCCGCCATTCTCATGTGTATCGAATGAGCGTGACACCTTCGGCGTCCTGTTCCGCCCGGACAAAGCCGCACTTCTCGAGGACGCGGATCGAGCCCAGGTTGTGGTGGACGGCGAAGGCATGCAGCGGGCGGGTTGTCTCGATGGCGAGGAAGGCCTCGAGCGCGCGGGTGGCGATGCCCCGGCCCCAGAATTCGCGGCCGAGCCAATAGCCGACCTCGCGCTCGCCCGAATGGATGAAGCTGACGATGTTGCCCGCCACCGCGCCGTCGCACAGGATGGTCCGGGCGAATCCAGCCGGATTTACCAGCACGCGGGTCCTCCAATGGATATGGAAGGCCTCACGCTCGCGCGCGGGGAAATCCGCCATCGTGTTGGCGATGGGGTCGCGCTGCTGCTCAAAGAAGACTGGGAGATCGTCTTCGGTGACGGGGCGGAGGCGGACATCCATGTTTGCGGTGATAGGTGGAGTTTAGCAGGACGCGTATTTGTCGCATGCGGCAGCCAACCCTGTGATTAATCCGCGACAGGCGCGTTAACCGGGTGAAGCAACGATGCGCATCGCTGGTGGTCGGATGCCCCTTGCGCGTTCAGGGCTCTTCCCTACAATGACTTGGGTCCAAGGTCTGCCCCTCCCGCCTCCAATGCGCCGCAGGCCGACAGGACAGCCGCGCGCCGTAATCTCCGTGTTCCGCGCGCGAGCACGCTCGATGGTCGTCAGCCACGCCTGGCACGCCGGAGCGCTCAGAACGCCCCCGGCTGCGTTATTGACCGCCATGGATAAGGACCCGCGATGCGACATCTGATCCGAATCGTCGCCGCCGCCGTCGGCGTATTGGCAGCCTGCGTGATGCTGGCCGGCAGGGCGCGGGCCGACACCTATCCGGTCAACGATCCATCCGACCTGCCCGACGCATCGGTCGGCGATAACGTGTGCGCCACGGCGGCCGGCACCTGCACCTTGCGGGCGGCCGTCCAGGAGGCAAACGCCCATGCCGGCCCGGACAGCATCAGCCTGCCGGCTGGAACCTACATCCTGACCCGCACCGGGGCGTATGAGGCCAGCGCGCTTACGGGCGATCTTGATCTGCGCGACACGCTGACGATCACCGGCGCCGGGCGGACCGCGACGATCATCGATGGGAATCTCAACGATCGGATATTCGACGTTTTTCCTGCGGTCAGCAACGCGCCCATGACGGCGACGCTGACCGGGTTGACCTTCCGCCGCGGCGGCAATATTGGCACCGGCTGCGGGATGGACATCACCGGCGCGCAGACTCGGGTCTTCCTGTCCCAGATCGACATCCGGGATGGCGCCTGTCCGTCCAACTTTGGCTATGGCGGGATTTACTTCTACAACGCTTTTCTGTTGTCACTCAACGATGTCATCATCGACAACAACGCCGGCTACTATGGCGGCGGCGTGTATCAGTACTATGGGCAGGTCTTTATCAGCGGCACGCTGATCAGCAACAACTCGGGCGCGAACGGGGCGGGCGCGCAATTGAGCAACGGCTTCGTCAGCATCACCCGAAGCGCCATCGTCGACAACCGGGCGACCAGCTACGGGGGCGGCCTGTATCTGGCCGGCGTCAACGGCGGGATCACCCAGACGACGATCGCCGGCAACAGCGCCACGGGTAACGGCGGTGGCGTCTATCTTTCCTTGTCTGCCGCCTTGCTGTTTGGCTGGGACACCATTGCCCGCAATACCAGCGCGGGGCAGGGTGGCGGCGCGTATGTGTCCTCTGACGGGATGAAAATCCGTGGGACGCTGATCGGGGCCAATGCCGCCCCCAGCGGGCAGGATGTCTATTGCTCTTCCACGCTGACATCGCTGGGTTACAACCTCATCGGCAACACTACGTCCTGCGGCGGCAGCTACTACACCGCTGGCAGCGGCGACATCGTCAACGTCAACCCCGGTGTAGGCGCCGCGGTGCCGCTGGCGGGCACGCGGGTGGTCCCGCTGGTGTATGGCAGCCCGGCCATCGACACGGGCGGCGCGGGCTGCCCGGCGCTCGATCAGCGCAACCAGCCGCGCCCGGCGGACGGTGACGGGGATGGCTCCGCGGCCTGCGACATCGGGGCCTACGAGAAGCAAGGGCCGGGCGAGCTGAGCCTGGCCGGGGCCGTCTACGCCGACACCAACCTGAATAGCCTGTGGGATCCCGGCGTCGATCCGGGCCTGCCCGGCGTGACCGTCACCCTGGCCGAGCTGGGCGGCGGGAGCGTCATGACCGGCGGCACGGGGGCTGATGGCAGTTTTGCGTTTGGCGCGTTGACGACGGGGACCTGGGTGCTGCGCGCGTTCCAGCCGGCGGGTTTCGACGACGGCGTCGATGCGTTGGGCACGGCCGGGGGCGTCCTGGGGAATGACGTTTTCACCGTCAGCCTGGTCGCCGCGACGCCGGCCCTGTCGTACACATTTGGCGAATACCCGTTTGCGGCGGTGTCGGGGACGGTGTATCTGGACCAGGACGGGAATGGCATCTACAACCCGCCGGCCGACAGCGGTCTGACTGGGGTGGGGTTGACCCTGCAGGGGACTTCAAACAAGGGTCAGCCGGTGCTGCTCAACACCAGTACCTATAACCAGGGCGGCTTCAACTTCTTTCCAGTGCCGCCCGGCGTCTACACCCTGACCGAGGCTCAGCCGGGCAGCTATTTCGATGGCGACGAGATCGTCGGCTCCGGCGGTGGGGCGATCGCGGGCGCCGGGCCGAACTTTGACATGATCGCCAACATCCCGGTCACCTATGGCGTGCCCGTCACCGGGTATCTCTTTGCCGAAATGGGTAGCCGGAATGTCTCGGCGTTTGTGTACGCGGACTGGAACGGCAACGGCAGCTACGGGGATTCCGAGATGGGCCTGGGCGGGCAGCAGATTCGCCTGACGGGGGTGACCTACCGCGGCGGGATCGTCTCGCAAACGCTGCCAACCAACGCTTCGGGCAGCGCCAGTTTCTCCGGCCTTGCGCCCGGGGTGTATACCCTGACCGAGACCCAGCCGCTGACCTGGGCCGACGGCCTCGACAGCGTGACCGGGGCCGGGATCGCCGGAAATGACATCGTGACCGGGATCGCTTTGACCGGCACGTCGATCTCTGCCTCCGCCCAGTTTGGCGAGCTGGTCCCCGGCCTGTCCGGCGTCGTCTACGTCGACGCGGATGCGAACGGCCGGTATGGGAGCGAAACTGGCCTGACGGGCGTGAGCGTGTGGCTGAGCGGCGTGACCGAGTCCGGCGCGGGCGAGTGGATGACGACGACGACCGATTCGCGCGGCCGGTTCTTTTTCAGATCGGTCCAGACCGGGACCTACGCCCTGAGCGAACAGCAGCCGGCCGGCCTGCTGGACGGCTTTGAGCAGGTTGGCGCGGGCGGCGGGATCAGCGGCGCCATCGACACCGACACCATCAGCGGAATCGTTTTCACCCCGACGACGGCGGCGGGCCGGCCCGACGCAGCCGCGGGCAACACGTTTGGCGAGGTTGTGGCATCGAGTCTCGAGGGCTTCGTCTACCTCGATGCCGACAACAACCAGAGCCTGACCTATTCCGGTTCCTGCCCGGCATCCTGCGACCCGCCCATTTTCGGCGTGACGATCGTGCTGACCGGCGTCAACGATGCAGGCCAGAGCATCTGGATGACGACAACAACGACGACCGGGACGATTCCGTTCTACTCGTATATCGGCGCGCGGTATGCGTTCACACCGTTACGGCCGGGCGCCTACAGCGTGATTGAGCTGCAACCGCTGGACTACAACGATGGCCCGCTCAACTACGGCAGTCCCTATGCCCTGGTCGGCGATAACCGTTTCGATGCCATCCTCCTGGTCCCCGGGACGCAGGGCGGGCGCTACAACTTTGGCGAGTACCCGCCCGGGCTGGGGGGCTACATTTACCAGGACTCCAACAACGACGGGATCTACCAGTACAGCCGCGACAGTTCGTTGAGCGGCGTGGGTGTCACCCTGACCTGGCGGACGATCACCGGGGCAAGCGGCTCGAGCACAGCGCAAACAAGCTACACGGGAAGGTATGTCTTCAGCGGACTGGTCACTGGCACCTACACCCTCACCGAGCTGCAGCCCGGCTACTACGCCGACGGGCGCGAGAGCGTTCCCACCCTCCCGGCTGTCGTCGGCAACGACATCTACGCCGGCATCGCCTACACACCCGGGGCGGGCGGCGGCGGCTTCAACTTTGGCGAGCTCTCGCCGGGCGCCATCACCGTCAGAGTGTTCTATGACCGCAACGCCAACGGCGTCTACGATAACAACGATACCGGCATCACGGGTATCACCGTGACCCTGACCGGCACGACCGATGTGGGCTACCCGATCGGCCCGATCGTGCTGAACAGCGGGCCTGGCAGCAACTCCGTCTCGTTTAATCCGCTTGGGCCGGGCGTCTATTCACTTGTCGAGACTCAACCGAGCGGCTATGTCGATGGCGCGTCGATCATCGGCACGTATTTCGGCGGGATGCCCGGGCTCAATCGGATCGATGCGGTGACGATCGTCACGCCTGGCTTCGGCGGCAGCGGCTATGCCTTTACCGAGCAGAAGGTGGGCCTGTCCGGGTTCCTGTATCAGGATGCCAACAACAACCGCTTCCACGATGACAGCGAGTACAGCTTCAACCAGGTAACGGTCGCGCTGAGCGGCACCGGCGGCTCCGCCCTCTTCTCGACGACCCTGTCGGGCTATGACGGTTTCTATCTCTTCAGCGGCGTTCCGTCCGGGACGTATCAGATCACCACGACCCAGTATTCGTCGTATCTTGACAGCTTCGACCAACCCGGGGCCATCGACGGCGTCCCGAGCGGGATGAGCGGGACGCTGGGGACCGACAGAATCAGCGCCATCGGGTATCCCGCCGGAGGGGTCGGGCTGAACTACAACTTTGGCGATATCGCTCCATCGCGCATCCGCGGCTCGGTTTATCAGGATCTGAACACCAACGCGATTTTCGACTCGGGCGCCACGCCCTATGAGACTGGCATCCGCTACGTGTCGGTGACCCTGACCGGCGCCGACGACGCGGGCGCGTCGGTGCTCTTCACCCGGGTGACCGACGTCAACGGCGCGTTTGACTTCGACACGCTCCGGCCCGGGCTGTACATCCTGACCGAGACCCAGCCGGCGGGTTACGCCGATGGCGGCGAGCAGAACAACTATCCGTGGGCGGCCCAATACAGCAATGACCGTTTTGAGGGCATCACCATCACAATACCCGGCGCGAATGTCGCGGGCTTCAATTTCGGCGAGCTGCTCAACGGCCTGTATGGCTACGTCTTCTCCGATATCAACAATGACGGGGTGAATACCAACGGCTACGACACGGCCATCAGCAATGCCCGGGTGGCCCTGAGCGGCACAACGATCTTTGGTCAGCCCGTCTACAGCGTCACGCTCAGCGACTTTCGCGGTCGCTTCCTCTTCAACCGGCTGGTCACCGGCACCTACGTCCTCACCGAGACCCAGCCGGCTGGCTATCTGGATGGTATCGACACCGCCGGGAGCCTTGGCGGTTCGGCGTCCAGCCTGGCCGGCGGGGATGACATCCTGTCCGGCATCGTCATCACCGACGGCAGCTATGGCCGCAACTACCTCTTCGGCGAGCTGCCACCCGCCCAGATCAACGGGTATGTCTTTCTTGATCTCAATGCCGATGGCTTCAAGGTCTTCAGCGAGCCCGGGATTCAGGGCGTCACGATGACGCTGTCGGGGATCGACGATCGCGGCCAGATGACGACGGTGGTCACGACGACCTACGCCTCCGGGCAGTTCTTCTTCGCCAACATCCGGCCGGGGAACTACGCCATCAGCGAAACGCAGCCGGCGGGCTATCTGGACGGGCTTGACCGCAACCGCACCGGCGTGCTGGGGACGGTCAATGACTACTTCGACAATATCGTGGTTGCGCCGGGGACGACCTACGCCACCTACTACTTTGGCGAGTCCGGCAGCTTCTTCAGCGGCGCGGTGTATGCCGACAAGAATAACAACGGCGCGCGGGATGTCAACGAATCCGGTATTCAGTATGTGACGATCCATCTCAGCGGCACGCGCAGCGACAACGGCGCGACGGTCGGGCAGGCGACCCAAACCGACAGCGCCGGGGTGTATCAGTTTGTCAACGTGCCCAACGGCACATATACCCTCACCGAGCTCCAGCCCGCCGCCTGGTTTGACGGGCGCGAAACGCTCGGTGCGGGCGCGGGCGGCGTGATTTCAGGCAATGACCGTTTCATCTCGCTCACGATGAGCGGCCCGGGCGGGTCCAACTACAACTTTGGCGAGATCGGACCGGCGACAGTGAATGGCTATGTTTACATTGATCTGGGCGACGATGGAAACCGGACCGGCGAGGATCCTGGGATTGGCGGCGTGGTGCTGACCCTGCGCGGGACCGACTATGTCAGCGCGCCGATCCTGATGACGGCGACCACATCCCAGTATGGCGGCTACTCCTTCAGCGGGGTGCGGGCGGGCGTCTACACCCTGACCGAGGCGCAGCCGGCGGGCTACCCCGACGGCAAGGACCGGGCGAACTGCTGCGGCGCCGTGGTTGGCAACGACATCATCGCCAACATAACGATCCCGCCCGAGCTGTATGTGAGCGGATTCGATTTTGGCGAGCGGCTCAGCGGCCTGAGCGGCTACGTGTATCGCGACGGCAACAACAATGGGTTGCGAGATGATGGTCTCGGCATTGGCCTGGGGGGCGTCCCGATCGACCTTAACGGGTTCACCGCGCTCGGCACGCTCGTGACCCGTTCGACCACGACGGACGGTTACGGTCTGTATTTCTTCAGCGATCTGCTGACCGGCACGTATCGCATCTCCCAGACCTGGCAGATCCCCTACATGACGGATGGCATAGACACGTTGGGCACGCTCGGCGGCGCGCTGGGGGCCAACGATGAATTCATCGACATCGCCTTCACGCCCGGCCAGACCGGCCTCGAATACAATTTCGGCGAGTTCTATAACGCGACCATTGGCGGGAGCGTGTACTGGGACCTCAACAACGATGGCCAGAAGCAGGGTGGTGAGCCTGGCATTCTCGGGGCGACGGTCATTCTCAGCGGCGTCACCGATATCAACCAGCGCGTCCGTTTCACGACAACCACCGGAGCGGAAGGAACGTTCTACTTCTCGACGTTGCGCCCGGGGGTCTACAGCCTGCTCGAACTGCAGCCGGCCAACTACACCGATGGCAAGGACACACCCGGCTGGGCTGGCGGCAGCGCGGACGGCCTGGACGCCATTACCGGCATCGGTTTGGGGCCGGGCTGGAACGCCAGCGGATACCTGTTTGGCGAGCGCCAGGAGGGACTGTCCGGTTACGTCTACGCCGACCTGAACAACAACGGCGCGCGCGGGGTCGGGACCGAATCGGGCATCGGGAGCGCGCTCATCGGCCTGGCGGGCACGACGGATCTGGGCGAGCCAGTCATTCGGAACACCCTTAGTAACGGATTCGGGTTCTACGCCTTCAGCGACCTCGCCAGCGGAACCTATCGGGTCAGCGAATACCAGCCCTCCGGTGTCTTCGACGGCCTGGACGCCCTGGGCACCCTGGGCGGCGAGCTGGGCGAAGACGTCTACACGGTCACCTATGTGGCCGGCGACTACGGGGCGGAGTACAACTTTGGCGAGATCCCGCCGGCGACGCTGGCCGGACAGGTCTTCGTCGACATCAACGGCGATGGTGTCCATCAGTATGGCGAGGCGGGGATCCCCGCCGTCGCGCTTGGGCTGGCCGGGGTGGACGATCTGGGCGCCTCGGTCGTTCGCGCTGCCCTTGCCGGCGGATATGGCTACTACACGTTTGGCAACCTGAGACCGGGTGTGTACACCCTCACTGAGATCCAGCCGGCTGGCTACACCGACGGCGCGGGAGATCGTTGGCACGCTCGGCGGGACGCCGGCGCCGCCCGACAGCATCGCGCAAATCGTGGTGGGGGTGGCCGTCTACGGTAATGGCTATGAATTTGGCGAGACCCAGACCGGGCTGGGCGGGTTCGTCTATCACGACGCGACCGCGAACGGAAGCAAGGATAACGGCGAAGCCGTGCTGCCGGGCGTCACCCTGATCCTGACCGGCACGCTGGCGGGCGGCAATCCGATCACCCGCACGGCTGTGACCGACGGCTCTGGTTTCTACGGTTTTGGCGATCTGGCCGCGGGTGCGTATCGCATCCACCAGATCCAGCCGCCGAACTATCTTGACGGTCCGGATTCCGCCGGCGCGCAGGGCGGCGCCCCGGGCCGCTTGGCCAGGACTACATCGACGTGGCCTATGCCGGGGTCGCCTTTGGGAGCGACTACAACTTCGGCGAGTACTATCCCGGCGCGCTGGAAGGCAATGTGTTCTTCGACCTGAACGACAACGGGCGGTATGAGCATCCGGTCGACTACTGGTGGAGCCCGGAGTCGCCCATTCAGGACGGCGTCAACGTCGTGCTCACGGGCCGGAATGACCTCAGCCAGAGCCTGTGGATCACCGACACGACCAACACCGGCGGGTTCTATCGTTTTTCGCTACTGCGCCCGGGCGTGTATACCCTGACCGAAATTCAGCGCGACGTTGACGTTGATGGCATGGATTGGGCGGCCGCCGAGCCGGGAATGGTGCTGGCAAATGACGAGGTTCGCAATATCACCCTCGGGATTGGCCAGGTCAAGCGCGCCTATTTTGGCGAGAAGCCCAGCCTGACGGGTTTTGTCTACCGCGACGACAACGAAAACGGTATCTACGAGCCGAGCCCGGCGACGGGCTGCAATTCGCCCGAGCTGGGCATCCAGTTCGTCAACCTGCAGCTCACCGGGGTCGATGTCTACAACCGGAATGTCACCCTGAATACAGCAACGTTCTACCCCGACCCGCGGGAGACGTATCGCTGCAACCAGGGCTTGTTCTACTTCGGCGGCCTGGTGACCGGCACGTATGCCCTCCGCGAGTTTCAGCCGGGCGACTTCCTTGACGGCCAGGAGACGGTGGGCACGGGCGGCGGCTTGACGACGACCAACGACATCATCTCGCGGATCGTCTTCACGCCCGGGGTCGTCATCACCAACTACAACTTCGGCGAGCTCCGCAATGTCATCGAGGGGTCGGTGTATCTCGACGCCAACGGCAATGGGGTGAAAGAGCCCCACGAGGGCGGCGTCAACAACCCGGCGACCGTCGTGCTGCGCGGCGTCAACAATCTCGGCCAATCCGTGTGGATGACCCGGACGACCTATGGCTCCTACCAGTTCACCGGGCTGCGGCCGGGCGTCTACACCCTGACCGAGTTGCAGCCGGCCGGGTATGCGGACGGGCAGGAGCAGCTCGGCGCGGGCGCGGGCGGGGCGATTGGGGACAACGACCAGTTCGTGAACCTGGTCCTCGCGCCCGGCGCCATCGCCAGCGGCTACAACTTCGGCGAGTTGATTGGCTCCAGCCTGGGCGGGCGGGTGGCCTATGTCTGGTTTGCCGGCGAGGGCAGTTACTTTGGCCAGGGGTTGGTCAGCCAAACCATTCGCCTGAACGGCACGCTTATTCCGAGCGGCAGCCTGATCATGACGATGACGACGGATGTCAGCGGCTACTACCGCTTCAACAGCCTGCCGCCGGGCGCCTATACCGTCACCCAAATCGGCATGCCGCTTGGATACGCCGACTTTGGGGCTTTGTCCTGCCATTGGCAGGCGAGCACCCAGGGGCGAAGCATCCGCGGCATCCCGCTGGAGTACGGAAGCTATGTGTCCAATTGCGACTTCATGCTCGGACCGACCCTGACCGGCTACGTCTTCGCCGATCACAACGCCAATGGCGTGATCGAGTACCCCGAGGCCGGGATCAGTTTTGTTGCCGTCAGCCTGTATGGCGTGTCCTCCGATGGCGCGCCCAGCACCCGCACGGTTTCGACAAGCACCGGCTTCTTTGCGTTTGGCGGGCTGCTGACCGGGACGTATCGCCTGGTCGAGACACAGCCCGGCGGTTTCTACGACGGCGCCGACATCCCCGGCAGCCTGGGCGGGTTGACGGGCACGGCAGCGCTTTCAGCGCTGCCAGCCTGGTCGCCGCCGATCACCAACGACATCATCGCCGGCATCGTCTTCACCCCCGGCGCGCTCGGGCAGAACTATCTGTTTGCGGAGCTGCTCCCGGCCGAACTGCGGGGCGTCGTCTACTACGACAAGGACGACACGGGGACCCTGACCCCATGTTGCATCAGTCCGTATAACGGGCAGGACGAGGTCATCTACCCGGTCCGGGTGATCCTGGATGGGGTCAACGATCTCGGGGCGCAGGTGCTCATGACCAACCCGTACGACTCGGGAGCCTTTGAGTTCACCGGCCTGCGGCCAGGCGTCTACACCCTGACCGAGACCCAGCCGCCCACCTATACCGACGGGATTGACAACGTGGGGAGCACGGGCGGCGTCCTTGGCAACGACCAGATCCGTTTCATCAATCTGACCTGGGGCGACCACGCCTCGGGCTACAACTTCGGCGAGCGCAAGTTCGGCATCATTGGAACCGTCTTCGCCGATCGCAACAACAATGGCGTGTTCAACCCGCCCAATGACGGAACAGACTCGGGCATCCCGGGGGTCGTGGTCTGGCTGACCGGGACGACCGCCATCGGCGATCCGGTCCTGATGACCACGACCAGCAGCGCGGTCGGCGCATTCTCGTTCGCCAACTTGCAGCCGGGCGTGTATACCCTGAGCGAAACGCAGCCATCCGGCTATGCCGACGGGCTCGATCGGGCCGGCACGCTGGGCGGGCTGCTGTCCAACGATCGGATCACCGGTATCGTGGTGGGTGATCAGTCGTTCGGGCAGGATTACGCGTTCGGCGAGCTGCCGCCCAGCACGCTCTCGGGCTATGTCTACGTCGACATCAACAACGACGGCTACCGCGTCATCGAGCCCGGGATCGCCGGCGTCACGATCACCCTGCAGGGGCAAAATGCGTTGGGCGATCCGGTCCTGATGGTGACCCGGACCGACGCACTCGGTTACTACATCTTCCGCAATATCCCGAACGGCAGCTATTCGCTGATCGAGACCCAGCCCAACTTCGTCGATGGCATCGACCGGGCGGGCAGCGGCGCGGGCGGGGTCACGCTGGACGACCTGATCGTCGGGATCGGCTTCAACATCATCGCCGACGCCCGGGACTACAACTTTGGTGAGCGGCCCTCGGCCCTGTCTGGACACGTGTTCTGGGATGAGAACGGGAATGGCACGCGCGAGATCAGCGAGACCGGGCTCAGCCCGGCCACGCTCAGGCTGCGCGGGGTCGACTTCAACAGCCAGCCGGTCAACAAGACGACGAAGACGACCTTCGAGGGTTACTACGCCTTCGAGGCGCTGCCCGGGACGTACTGGATCGAACAGGTCCAGCCGTTCGGATATCTCAACGGGCTGGCCATTCCCGGGACGCTCGGAGGCGTGGTCTCGGGGGCCAACGTTATCACCAACATCGTGGTCGGGATCGGCGGGGCCGGGTCGGACTATGACTTCGCCGAGGTCGCCCCGACCGCCGTCGACTTGGCCGGGGCGATGGGGCTCGACCTGGCCTTCCTGCAGAGCGCCTCGATGCAGACTGACCTGGTCAACAAGGCCGGAGTCGGAAGCCCGCTGCCGGGTGCAGCGACCCTGGCTGGCTTCCCGACCCACGGGCCGACCTTCGCCTATCTCGGCACGGGGAACATGCTCTTCGCCGACCAGCCCAACTCAGGGCCGAACACGTTCGGGCTGGGCGACTACGCCCGCTGGCCCTGACCTTCACCGTGCCGACCACCGCGACCTGCATGTCGATGGACTTCGCCTTCTTCTCGGAGGAGTTCCCCGAGTTCGTCGGCTCGCAGTTCAACGACACCTTCGACGCGTTTGTCGATGGCCAGCCGATCGCCCGCGACCAGAACGGCAACCGGATCAGCATCAACTCGGTCTTCGGGGCGACCCCGGGGAACGCGGCCGGGACGACCTATGACGCGGCGACCCCCCGCCTGCGGTCTCGGGCGGCGCTGACCCCCGGGGCGACCAGCGTCATCACCTTCTTCGTCACGGATGTCAGCGACACGGCCTACGACAGCGCGGTCTTCATCGACAAGTTCACCTTTGGCCGGCCGGAGGGCGAGGCCTGCGTGCCGGGGGCCAACCTGCCGGTCGGGGTTGTGCTGACCAAGACCGTTGGACCGTGGCCGGAGGCGGGCAACCCTGTGTGCGCCCTCTACGGATGCGATCACGGTGGCGGCCGGGACAGAGGTCGCCTACTGCTATCGGGCGACCAACACCGGGGAATACACGTTGACGACCCACACCTTGGTCGACGGCGCGTTCGGGTCGCTGTTCAGCCAGATGCCGCAGGAGTTGCTGCCGGGCGAGACGTTTGAGTTCATCACCAGCCGGGTGGAGACCCAGACGACGACGAGCGTTGGGACATGGACGGGCTTGTACAGCGCGACATTCGGAGCCGCGTCAAGCGATGTGACCACGGTCACGATCCCCGGCCCGATCATCACGCCGACCCCATCGCCGGGGAGCGCGGCGCTGATGGTGATGCCGGGCAGCGCGCAGACCTACATCACCCAGCCGATCACGGTCGCGGTGATGATCTCGGGGGTGGCGAACCTGGGCGGCTACGAGGTGACGTTGCGCTTCGACCCGAACCAGGTCACCGCGACCAGCGTCAGCCAAGGCAGCTTCCTCACCACGACCGGCCGTACCTGGGTCGCGCCGGCTCGGATCGGGCCGGACTCCCTGCGTTTTGGGGCGAGCAGTATCGGCGCGGCGGCCGGCCCGAGCGGGAGCGGCGCGCTGGCCTGGGTGCGGATCGCGCCGCGCGGGGTTGGGAGCGCCACGCTCACGCTCAGCAACACCCTGGCGACCAACGTCGCGGGTCTATCCATCAACCTGACCGCCCAGGGCGGTCAGCTCTACGTGATCCATCCGGGCGCGGCGTATCTGCCGCGTGTGCTGCGCTAAGGCTATCGCCGGGATACCGATATCCCCGCGGAGCGGGGATATCGATCCAGCTCTGGCAATGGACAACGAGGCGATGAAACGAGCTTCACTTTCCTTCCTGACCGGCACGGGAGCCGCGCGCGCGCTGTTGGCCGCGGCGCTGCTGGGAGCCTCATTCGCGTCGGTTGGACAAACGGAGCCGACAAGGCACGCGCCCCTGGTGGCGGCCGCGCCCGAGTCACCCCTGGCTGCCGCGACCGAGACGCCGAGACTCATCCAGCGCATCCTGCCCGACGAGTTCGAGGCCCAGCCCGCGGAGGACGCCGAGGCCGGTGAGCGACCAACGTATGCCGAACGGGCTGCGGCATTCCGTCTTATGCAGTCCCTCGACGACAAGGGAGAGATCCAGCCGGATGCGCCCGCCAAGGCGCGCCTGCAATATGACGCGATGCGGCTGCGCACCTTGTCATCTCCGTCGCGGGATGCCGGTGGGATCGGCCCGGGCGACTGGACGGCCGAAGGGCCTAGGAACGTCGGCGGCCGAATCCGTTCGATTGTCCTTCCAGCCGATCATCCGACCTGGCAGTTGATCGGGAGTGTAGGCGGCGGGGTGTGGATCAATGACGCGAACGGGTGGCACGCGGCCAATGACCTGCTGGCCAACCTGGCTGTCAGCAGCATGGCCGCCAACCCGGTCACGGGGAGCATCATCTATGCCGGCACAGGCGAGTTTTTCAACAATCCCGACGGCCTGCGCGGGGATGGCGTCTTTGTCTCGGCCGATTCTGGGCAATCCTGGACGCAACTGGCGAACACTGCACTCACCGGTTCAACCCCATTGCGGACTGTCAGCCGCCTGGCGATCTCGGCGGACGGGGCCGTTCTCCTTGCGGCCACCTACGACGGCGTCTTTTCAAGCGCAGATGGAGGCGAGAATTGGATCGCCAGGATACCGGAAAATCGCACGCTTCAGGTGCTCTTTCATCCCACCACAGCCATGGCCGCTCTTGCCAGTGGCACTGGCTGGGCCAGTTACTCGCTCGACAAGGGAACGACGTGGATTACGGCGACGGGTTTTCCCGCCGATAGCGGCCGGATTGAGCTCGGCTGGTCCAAGAGCCAACCCTGGATCGTCTACGCCTCGGTGGACCGAAACGGCGGCGAGATCTATAAGAGCAGCAACGGCGGGGCGAATTTCGCACTCCTCAATACCGGCCAGGATCTCCTCGACGAGCAAGGCGATTACGATAATGTCATCTGGGTCAATCCAGTCAACTCAAACGAACTCATCGTCGGCGGCGTGGATATCTATCGTTCAACCGACGGCGGTTTCAGCTTCTCCCAGATCGGAAGCTGGTCGCAATATCAGGAAAAAGGCGTCTCCGTGCACGCCGACCATCATGTCATCGTCGCGCCGCGTGACTATGACGGCGTGATCACAAAAACCTTGTGGTTTGGCAACGATGGCGGTCTCTTCCGGGTCGATGACATCAGCCTTGCGACAACGACGTCAGGCTGGACGCATATCGTTGGCCCCGAGATCACCCAGTATTACGGCGTCGCGGTGAGCAACGGCGGCGGCACGACCCGCATTCTCGGCGGCGCGCAGGATAACGGGACGACGCTGAAGACCGGCGCCGGCCCCGACTGGACCTACATTTATGGCGGTGATGGCGGTTCGGTCGCCATCGATCCGGGCGCTTCGGGGCTGCTCTACGGCGAATATGTTCATCTCGAAATCGTGCGCTCGCGGAATGGCGGGGCGACCGGGGCCGTCTCGATCGACAAGCCCGATGCGCCCGGTATCGAGGAGATCACAGACTCACGCGACCCAAACCGCGCGCTTTTCATCGCCCCATTCATTCTTGATCCCAATAATTCGAATACGATGCTGGCCGGCGGCGCCTCGCTCTGGCGCAGCGTCGACGTGAGCAGCGCTCAGACGATGCCATCCTGGACGGCCATCAAGCCGCCGCTGCCAGTGAGCGAAACCACCAGCCAGTTGATCAGCGCAATTGCGGTCGCGCCCGGGGACTCGAACATCATCCTGGTGGGATATGGCAAGGGCGCATTGTTCAAGACCTCTAACGGCACGGCGGGGGAACCGGCCTGGTCGCCGATCACCTTTCCCGATCAGCCGGCTCGCTATGTGACCCGGATTGTCTTTGATCCAAACAGCCCGCAGGTGATCTATATCGCCTATGGCGGCTTTGCGTTGACGAACACCTGGAAGACCGTCGATGGTGGCGCGAACTGGGCGCCGTTGCTCGGCACGCCCGGAAGCGCACTTCCGGCAGTGCCCGTGCGGGCATTCGCGATTCATCCCAACAACAGCTCGGTGCTTTACGCTGGGACCGAGGTCGGCATCTTCGCCAGCGAGGATGGCGGCGCGAACTGGGGGGTGCCCGCCGATGGTCCCGCCCATGTCTCCGTCGATCAGCTCGTGTGGCTGGGCCAGCGCCTTTATGCCGCGACGTATGGGCGCGGGATCTGGTCGGTTTTCCCCAACATCCCCGGGATCCCGACGCCGACGCCAACGCCGCCGCCCACCCCAACGCCCGAACCCCCGCCACCGCAGTCGTGCGAACTGCCTTCGCCGCAGGGCAACTATGCCATCAACGTCGTGGCCCGGACCGGCGACAACGGGTTGCTCGAGCTCTTCGAGGGCGTCGCCATCAACGATCAGGGAAACGTAGCTTTCGTCGGCCGGTTGGCCAATACCGAAGCCATCTACATCGGCAGCAGTATCAGCGATGTCCGCAGGCTCACCCCCGGTGATGACGCAGACGTCCGCTACTGGATCGCCGCCGATATCAACAACACCAACCAGGTTCTGGGCAACCGATACGGGGGGACCGCGACCACGATCTGGGACGGCCGGCCCGGTTACGAAGGCATGTACACCCACCAGTTGCCCGGGTCGTCGTCACGTCGTCCGAGTTCCTGGGGCAGCATCAACGACAACAACGCCACGCTGGCCCCGTATGTGTATGCGCCCGCGCCCTCGTCGTACTCGGGGTTGTACGCATACCCCTCTGGAGCGGAGCAATTGCTCACGCCAAGCCTGCTCCGACCCGTCCTGGCGAACAATGGCTATTCCGTGGTGCGCTCGGGATTTTCGGCTGCCAACTCGCGCATCGTGATGTACCCGCCCAACCTAGGCACGGGAACGTCCATCGCCGGGAACGCCTTTTCGGCCACGGGCAGCCGACCCAGCATCTCCGGCCAGGCAGAGGTGGTTAGTTTCTACGCCAATTATGTCGACCCGGCTGGATTCACCGGCGGGCCCGGCGGCGGAAGTCCCGGCGAGGGAACGTTTATCTCTCTGGATCGGACCCAAATTCCTGATCTCAGCGGTGGGCGCGAACTGTATCGCATCACCGGCCAGGCCTGCAACGGCAAACTCGATCCAGGCGAGACATTCAACGACATCAACGCGAACGGCGTGCTCGATGCCGACGAGGACGCCGGTTTCCTCTTCGACTACGATGTCGAAAACCGGGTAGCCGTCAACCGGACCCTGCCGGGCGACAAGCACCGGATGAACATCGCCTTTGTCGCGAGCGATGCGGATGGCCCAGCCGTGTTTCAGAGCGAGGTCATCCTGCCCTATCCCGACGCGCCGGGGGATCCCGTAACGCCCACCGTCAACACGGTCCGCGTCATCGGGGCGGGCGACGTCATCACGGGCGTGAGCGGCGTTATCAACCAAATGAGCATCGGACAGCGCTTGACGGAAAAAGGCGAGATCGTCATCTGGGTGAGCACCGACACGGGCGCGCAAGCGATCATCCGCGCTGCGCCGCAACGGCGCCGGCCGGTCATCCTCATCCCCGGTCTGCTCGGAACGGGACCCAAGCCGGGTGACACGGACTGGTTCACGGAGCGCGGCGGGCCGCCCGAGTCGCTTGCCCTGGACCCGTTCCTGGGCGTCTACGACGACCTGGTCCAGACCCTGACCAACGTCGGGTATCAGCAAGGCCGCGACCTCTTTATCGTCAACTACGACTGGCGCCTCCCGCCCGCGCGCTTCGACGGCGCCGCGGATGGCTCTTTCTCCAACCTGACCGCGGACGGCATCGCCCACTCGAACTTCGAGTCTGGGGTTGATTATCTCGGTGATGCGCTGCGGCGCGCCGCCGACGCCTGGAAGCAAACCTATCCCGACGACCCGGATCTCGATGCCGTCGACGTGATCGCCCACGACGCGGGCGGGCTCATCGCCCGCGTCTACATCCAGAGCGGGGCCTACGCCGGCGTCATCGCGCCGGCGCCCTCTGCCCGACGGCACGCCCGGCGCCGCCCGATTGCCCGGGATACGAAACCTGATCCTGGCCGGTGTGCCCAACATGGGCGATACGCGCGAGGCGTGGGGCGCCATCACCGACAACTGCGCGACAACGCCGTCATGCGCTTCCTGCTTTCGCGCCTGGTCCACGCTGAATACCTGTATCTGCAGGGAAACCCCGCCAATGAGATCTCCGGCCCGGACTACGCCATCAGCGCCGGTTCGCTGACGCCCGACCTGGAGCTGCGCCATCAGGACTTCATCAGTCAATACGTCCCGCTGTTTGGCGCGCTGCTGGCCACGTATCCTTTCGTCAGCATCGACGATGATGGCAAAGCGTTATACGGTTTGGAGGGCATTCCGAATGGGCTGGCCTATCGCAACGACTTCCTGCTCGACCTCAACGACGGAAGCAGCCTGCCACCTGCGCCGCCCGCCGAAACGATTGCCGCCGCCCTTTCGGGCCAGCTCTACATCTTCGCCGGCTCGGAGACCGACACGCCGCTGTGGGCGCGCCGGCGCCAGGAACCAACCGAGAGCTGTCTCGCGATGAACGCCGTCGGCGGCACTCTGGAGTCGGTCCAGCAAATCCGAACCTGGATCCATGCCGTGGCCACCCCCGATACGCTCGCGGCGCTCCAAATCATCCTGGACCGGATCGAGTATGTTCTCAATGCCGTGGGCGTCGAGGGGGGCGCCAGCAAGGCGGCTTCCTCCGATATCGTTCCGTTCAACGACATGATCGGGCGCTGCGCCGGCCTCGGAGAAGCATGGACGGAGACCCAGAAGAGCGTGCCGGCGGATGCGAGCTTCGACATGCGCTTCCATCAGCGCGGGGATGGCACGGTCCCCTTTGGTTCCGCGACCGGCCCCTTCATGACCACGGACGGCGCGCCGATCGCCCCAAATGTCGTCATCTCGGAGTTCGCCGGCATACAGCATCTGCCGCTGATGTATGACACGCGCGCCCAGCTCGCCATTCTGAACGCGCTGGAGATTCCCAATCCCAACCCGGCCCCTTGTATCGACCGACAAACACAAGACTTCGGCTGCGATCTACACCCAGACCTATCAGGAGATGGGCGCGTTTCTGGTCAACGAGGAGGGCGTCTTCGACCAGCACCTGGACGAAGTGCAAAGCACTGCCGTCCGCGACGCCCTGGAATATGCCCGTGGCATCTATCAAAGCACGACCGAGGCCCAGGGCTGGTGGTCGTCGGTGATCTTCGACCCGGTCGACGGCTATGTCATGGATGAGTATGGCAACCAGGTGGGACAGAGCGACGCTGGCGGGATGAAGAGCGACATCCCGGGCAGTGCGTGGATTGGCGATGGGGCCGGAACAGGGATCGCCTTCATCACCGGCCACCGCCCGCAGACCCTGACCATCCATCTGACCGGGCGCGGCCAGCCCTACCTTGTCGACGCCGCAATCCTGGGCCCGGGAGGGTATACCCAGACCGTTACGACGGGGACCCTCACGCTCGGTGAGACCAAGGTCCTCACCCTCGAGATCCCGCCCGAGATTGGGGCGCAGGACTATTCGTGGCCGAGCATGACTTACCTCAGCCCAACCCAGGGGATGACGGTCCCGCTCTACGACGACCTCAACGTCGCGATGGTGGTCACCGACGACAGCGGGGCAGTCGAGACCCGCTTGTTCTTCGACCTGGATGGTTCGGGGCTGATCACGGGCGCGAGCGAGATGGTGGTGGCCACCCACGGTTTGAGCGACACCTTCAGCGGCGTCTTCCAGACCGTCGATGGCGCGCCCGGTCCGCGCGAGTTGGTCGCCATCGCCCGCGATCCGTTTGGCAACATCAACATCTACAGTCGGACCGTCACCATCGTCGGTCCTGAGCACCCCCGCCCGACGGCCACGCCGACCCAAACCCGGGCCCCGACACTGACGCCCACGCCGACTCAAACCCCGACTTCGACACCCACCGCGACGCCGACGCGCACGTCCACGTCCACTCGAACCCCGACTCCGACCCGCACCCACACGCCCACCCCGACGGCGACGGGCACGCCCGTCCCGGGCTGCATCGGCGACTTCACCGGGCCGGGCAACCTCCCCGACGGATTCATTCACATCGATGACGTGCAGGTGATGGCCTACCACTGGGGGGCGGAATCAGGCGAGCCGTTGTACGAGGCGATCTACGATCTGAATTCCAACGCGACGGTGGACATCGTGGATGTGCAGACCATTGGCGGGCGCTGGAACAGCGACTGCATCAGTGGGCGCTCCCGCGCCGGCCGGAGACGTCTGGATTGAACGCGCTGTCGCTCGTCGTGGAAGGCGCGCCCGGCGGGCCGGTCACGGCCACGATCTGGGCCAACGGGGTCTTCAATCTGGGCGCCTTCCAGCTCGGGTTGAGCTATCCGGCGGGCCTGAGCGTGGCGTCCATCGAGCTGGGCGCGTTCGTCACCCATAGCGGGCGTTCGTTCTTCCCGCTCGCGCAGGATGACCTGTCAGGTGGCTTGTCGGTGGCGGCCTTCAGCCTGGGCGCGGCGCCGGACGGGCCGTCAGGCACGGGCCCGATCGCACGGGTGGCCTTTGCTGGGTCCGGCGCGCCGGTCCTGACCGAGGGCGCGCTGAGCGACATCGCGGGGCGGGCGATCGTTGGGCCCACCCCGGGGCCCGGGGGGGTGGGGGCGGGGGCGTGCCGGGGGGGGGAGCGCGCCGGCGGAACACGCGGAGGGCGGGACACGGAAACGGCGGCGGCCGGGGGTGCTCCGCCACGCCCGGGGGGGAGCCGGCGGAATGCCGTGCCCAGGAACTCGCGTGGGCGCGAAGCATACGCGGGCGGTGGCCCCGGGTGGGCGGGCGGAACAGGGGCGGGGGGGGAACGCGGGGCGCGGGGTGGGACAGGAAGCGGCAACCGCGCATGTCAGGGCGTGCGGATTCCAGGGGGGGCTCGCACAACCGCGCGGCGCCGGCGATTATCACGGCAACGGCGGAATGGCGGCTGGCTGGGGCGACGACCTGCGCCATCGCCCGCCGCGGCCAATGCCCATGGCCCGCGCCCAATCGAGTGGCGCGAAAAAGGGGGGCCTGTTCGGCGGTGCTTCGCCCGCACGCACGCCCGTCGACTCGACCTACGCGGCCACCGCCGCAACAGTTCATCCGGCCGCGGTGTGGCTGGCGCCTGCGGCGGGGTGTGTTTGATGGCAGCAGTGGGGGTGGCCGAGGGGGGCGGGGCGGCTCCCGGCGCGGGGACGGGGGGTGTCGAGGCTTTGGGATAGCGCTCGCCGCTTTTTCCAGGCCTCGGCCTACAATATTCCCAGTCGTACTGAGAGGAACGAGCCAGAACCTGAGAGTTCCGACACCCGAAAAAACGCAATAACTGACCATCGGCCAAAACAACAACACCAGAGGGACCGCCGCCCTCTGGTGTTGCTTTTCAGTCAAGGAGCACGACCCGCCATGCGAATCTCGATCCGCCTCCTGACCGCCGCTACCGGCGCCCTGATCGCATGCCTCCTGCTGGATCGCGGCGCCCAGGCCGACACCTACCCGGTCAACGACACGGCCGATCTCCCGGATGCCCTGATCGGCAACGGTGTGTGCGCCACCGCTGCCGGCACCTGCAGCCTGCGCGCCGCCATCCAGGAGGCCAACGCGCACGCCGGCCCGGACACCGTCAGCCTGCCCGCCGGGACGTTTGTGCTGACCCGCACCGGCGCATCCGAGAACAGCGCCTTCACCGGCGACCTTGACCTGCGCGACACGATCACCGTCGCGGGCGCCGGGCGCGACCTCACCCTGATCGATGGCAACCTTTCCGATCGCGTTTTCGAGATCTTCCCGGCCGTCACGAACGCCCCCATGACGGCCACCCTGTCGGCCCTCACCCTCTGCCGCGGCGGCAATGTCAGCACCGGTTGCGGGATGGACGTCCGGGGCACGCAGACTCGGATGTTTGTGTCGCAGGTTGACATCCGCGATGGCGCCTGCCAGACCAGTTTTGGCTATGGCGGCATCTATTTCAACAACGCATATCTGTTGTCATTGGACGACGTCGTGATCGACAACAACGCTGGTTGGAGCGGCGGCGGGCTGTATCACAATGGCGGCCGGCTTTTTATCAGCGGCACGCTGATCAGCAATAACAGCGCCCAGGCCAACGGTGGCGGCGGCGCGGCCCAGAGCGCCTTCGTCAGCGTCAACAAGAGCGCCTTCGCCGGCAACCGGTCGGCGGGCAGCGGTGGCGGCCTGTATCTGTACAACGTCAGCGGGGGCATCACCAGCACCACCATCGCCGGTAATTACGCCGGCCTTTCGGGCGGGGGCCTGTATGCCTACTACGCCAGCAGCGTCCAGTTCAGTTGGGATACCCTCGCGCGCAATCGGAGTGGCGGGACGGGCGGAGGCGCCTTCGTCGACTACCCCGGCATGAACGTGCGAGGGACGCTGATCGATGCCAACACGGCCGCCGGGGCCGGCCAGGACGCCTACCGCAGCGGCAGCCTTAATTCGCAGGGCAATTCGCTCATCGGCGATGTCACCCAGTGCGTGGCGAGCTACGAATACTCGGCCGGCGCCGGGGACATCGTGAATGTCAGGCCGGGCGTCGGCGCGCTGATCCCGATGGCGGGGACGCAGGTGGTTCCGCTGGTCCATGGCAGCCGGGCCATCGATGCGGGCGGCGGCGTGCCCGGCCACTGACCAACGTAATCAGCCTCGCCCGGCGGACGGCAACGGCGACGCGCTCGCGGTCTGCGACATCGGCGCGTATGAAACCCAGGGACTGGATGAGTTGAGCGTATCCGGAAACGTCTACGCTGACAGCAATCTCGACGGCGCCTGGGGGCCGGGCATCGAAGCGGGTGTGCCGAACGTGACCATTACGTTGTCGGACCTGGGCGGCGGGCTGATTGTCACGACCAGCACGGCATCGGACGGCAGTTTTGCCTTCGGCGCGCTGACGACGGGGACCTTCATCCTGCGCGAAATCCAGCCCATCGCCTTCGATGACGGCGTCGATGCGCTCGGCCCGGCCGGCGGCGTGCTGGGCAATGATGTGATGACAGTCAGTCTGGTCGCCGCGACACCTGCTCTTTCCTATACCTTCGGCGAGTATCCATTTACGGTCGTGTCCGGCACGGTGTATCTCGATGAGGACGGCGATGGCGCCTACAACCCGACGATAGACAACAGCATCGCCTTCGCGGCGATGGGGCTGGCTGGCACAACCGCCACAGGCCAGCCGTTGTCGATGACGGCCGCTGCGGATGGCTATGGCCGCTTCACCTTTTTTCCGGTGCCGCCCGGCGTCTACACGCTCACCGAAACGCAGCCGAACAACTACTTCGACGGTGAGGAAGCGGTCGGCACCGGCGGCGGCGTCATCGGCGGGGCCGCCCCGACCTTCGATGTGATTTCCGGCATCCCGGTGACGTATGGGGTGCCCGTCACCGGATATCTCTTTGGTGAACTGCGCCCCAGAAACGTGACCGCTGAGATCTTTGCCGACCTGAACGGCAATGGCGCCTACGATTACCCTGAGGTGGGGATTGAAGGTGAGGCCGTTGCGTTGACGGGCGTGACCTATCGCGGCGCGGCCGTCTCGACCACCCTGCTCACCGACGACAGCGGCCCCGCCTACTTCTCCGGTATTGCGCCAGGGGTCTATACACCGACCGAGTCGCAGCCGATGTCCTGGGCGGATGGCCTCGACAGCGTGACCGACGGGCATCGCTGGCAATGACGTCGTGACCGGCATTGTCTTGACCGGCGCGTCGACCTACGCGGGAGCGCTCTTCGGCGAGTTGCTCCCCGGCCTGTCAGGGATCGTCTTTGTCGACGAGGATGCGAATGGCCGGTATGAGGATGAAACCGGCATTGCAGGTGTCACGGTCTGGCTCACGGGCACGACCGAATCCGGAGCGGGCCTGTGGATGACGACGACGACAGATGCCCAGGGCCACTTCTTTTTTGGCGGGCCGCCCACCGGCACCTACGCCTTGATTGAGCAGGCGCCCGCTTACCTTCTGGATGGCTTCGAGCAGGTCGGCGCGGGGGGAGGTATCACCGGACCGATTGACGTTGACACGATCAGCGCGATCTTCTTCACGCCCACCACACCTTCGGGCCAACCAGGGGCCGCCGCGGGCAACACGTTTGCCGAGATTGCCCCCTCCAGCATCGAAGGTTTCGTGTTCGTGGACGCCGACAATAATCAACGACTCTCGTATTCAGGCGCATGCCCGGCCAATTGCGATCCGCCGATTTTTGACGTGACCATCGTCTTGACCGGGGCCAACGATGCCGGCCAATCGGTGTGGATGACCACGACGACAACGACGGGAACCGTTGAGGGCTATTCCTACATTGGCGCGCGCTTCGTGTTCACCCCTCTCCGCCCCGGCGTCTACAGCGTGATCGAGGTCCAACCGGCTGGCTACAACGACGGGCCGATGGACGATGGTTACCCGTACCCCCGGATCGAGGTCAACCGATTCGACGACATCCAACTCGACCCCGACACGCTGGGCGGGCTCTACAACTTTGGCGAATACCCGCCCGCCCTGAGCGGATACGTCTACCGCGACACCACCAATGATGGCATCTTTCAGCGTTATGCAGACTATCCTGACAGCGAGAGCGGGCTCAACAGCATTGCCGTCACGTTGACCTGGCAGACCGTCACCGGCTCGGTCGGGTCGCGCGTAATGCAAACGGACAACCGCGGCCGCTACGCCTTTACGGGCCTTGTCACGGGCACCTATACGATCACCGAACTCCAGCCCGGCAGTTACGTGGACGGCCGCGAGAGCATCCCCGAGCTGCCCGCAGTGGTCAGCAACGATATGTACGCCAGCATTGCCTACACGCCCGGGCTCCCCGGCGGCGGCTTCAACTTTGGCGAGCTTTATCCCTCCTCGTTCAGCGTGGTCGTTTACCATGACCGCAACGCCAACGGTGTCAACGACAACTCTGATTTCGGGATCAACAACATCACCATCACCCTGACCGGCACAACGGACGTCGGCAGCCCAGTCGGGCCGATCGTGCGGAACAGCGGGCTGTATGCCTATGGCGTCACCTTCAACAATCTGGGCCCGGGCACCTACTCGGTGGTTGAAACACAGCCGCCGGGCGGCTACGTCGACGGCCCGTCGATCATCGGCAACAACTTCGGCGGGGTTCCGGGTGTCAACCGGATTGACGCGATAACGATCATCACCCAGGGCACCTCAGCCTATGGATATGCATTCACCGAGCAGAAGTCGGGCATCTCCGGCTTTGTACCAGGACGGAATAACAACAACTTTCACGACGTCAATGAGAATTACTACCCCAGCCTGGTCACGCTGGCCCTCAGCAGCACCGATGGCGGCGGCGTCTTCAGCACGACTCAGGCCGGTTACGACGGGTTCTATCTCTTTGCCGGCATCCCAACCGGGACGTATCAGATCACGTCGAACCAACTTGCCTCGCTGCTCGACAGCTTTGACCAGCCCGGGACGATCAATGGCGTGCCGAGCGGTGTCAGCGGCACGCTCGGCGCCGATCTCATCAGCGGGATTGCCTTTCCCGCCGGCGGGGTTGGGGTCAACTACAACTTCGCCGACCTGCCGGTGGCGCGCATCCGCGGCACCGTTTACCACGACCTGAATGCCAACGGGGTCTACGACAGCAGCAATCCGCCCTACGAGACCGGCATTCGCTATGTCACAGTAACGCTCACCGGAACGGATAATGTGGGCGCGTCGGTCGCCCTCACCCGTATCACCGACGCCAGCGGCATCTTCGATTTCAACACCCTGCGGCCCGGGCTGTATACCCTGGCCGAGGTGCAGCCGGGGGATTACTCGGACGGCCGCGAGCAGAGCGGCTACCCGGCCCCGGCATTGCTCGCCAATGACCGCTTCCAGGGCATCACGATCACGACCCCCGGCTCGGACTTCTATGGCTACACCTTCGGCGAGCTCCTCACCGGGCTGTACGGCTACGTTTTCCGCGATACCCACAACGACGGCGTGTTCTCGACCTATTACGACAGCGGACTGTATAACGAGCAGGTCATCCTGAGTGGGACGACGGTGTTCGGACAGTTCGTTTACAGCCCGACAACCACTGACTACTATGGTCGCTTTGTCTTCAGCCGCCTCGTGACCGGCACGTATGCGCTCATCGAACCGCAGCCAGCCACGCGCCTGGATGGCATCGACACCCCGGGCACCCTCGGCGGCATTACCTCGACCCTGGGCAACGGCGACGATCTCATCGCCGGCATCGTGGTCACCCAGGCCAGCTACGGGCGGGATTATCTGTTCGCTGAGCTGGACGGGGCCCAGTTGACCGGCTACGTCTTTCTCGACCTGAACAACGACGGCACCAAGAGCTTCAGCGAACCCGGCGTGCTCAGCGCCACCCTGACCCTGTCCGGCACCAACGACCGCAACCAACCCGTCCTGGTCGTGACCTACACCAACGCCTCGGGGAGCTTCAACTTCGTCCGCCTGCGGCCCGGGACCTACACCCTGAGCGAAACACAGCCGTCGGGCTATCTGGACGGGCTGGACCGCAACCCGAGTAACGTCCTGAGCGTCATCAACGACACGTTCCCCGGCATTGTGATTTTGCCCGGCCAGTACTATGGAAACTACCATTTCGGCGAGTCGGGCGGTTTCATCAGCGGCTACGCGTATGGCGACAAGAACAACGATGGCGTCAAGGGCGCCGGCGAGAGCGGGATCAGCAACGTGACGGTGTATCTCACCGGCACCCGCAGTGATACAGGCGCGACCGTTGGGCGGGTGGCCCAGACCGACTCGGCCGGGGTGTATCAGTTCGTCAACGTCCTCAATGGCGTCTACACCCTGACCGAGATTCAGCCGGCCGCCTGGTTTGACGGCCGCGAGACGCTCGGCACGGGCGCCGGCGGCGTGATCACGGGCAACGACCGCTTCATCTCGATCACCATGACCGGGCCCGGCGGGAGCAACTACAACTTTGGCGAGATCGGCCCCTCGATCCTCGCCGGGAACGTCTTCTTCGACCTGGCCGACAATGGCCAGCGCGACCCGGTCGATCCGGGCATCGGCGGCGCAACGCTCAATCTGCGCGGAACGGACTATCTGAGCGCGCCAATCTGGATGACGACGACGACCTCGATCGTGGGCGCCTACGCGTTCACGAATGTGCGCTCGGGCGTCTACACGGTCACCGAAGTCCAACCGGCTGACTACCTCGACGGCAAGGACAAGGTGGGCTGCTGCGGGGGTGGCATCCTCGGCAATGACGCCATCTACAGCGTCACGCTGAAGGGCGAGGACTATGTCGCGAACTACGACTTCGGCGAGCGGGTGAGCGGGTTGAGCGGCTACGTCTACCGCGACTCAAACAACGACGGTCTGCGGGCCAACGGCCCGGGCGTGAGCAATGCGTCGATCACCCTGCACGGTCTGACCAGTCTCGGCGTCCTCATCACCCGGACGGCAACAACCGACGGCTACGGCTTCTACTATTTCAACGGGCTGCTCACCGGCACCTACAGCCTCTCCGAGACGCAGCCGGCGGCGCTCCTCGACGGCCTGGATACGCCCGGCAACCTGGGCGGGGATGGCGCCCAGGACGACACGTTTGCCAATGTCGCCTTCCAACCCGGCCAGTACGGCTCGGAATACAACTTCGGCGAGTTCTACGGGGCCTCTCTGGGCGGGCTGGTGTTCTGGGATATCAACAATGACGGCCAGGTTCAGGGCGGCGAAGCCGGGATCGTTGGCGCGACGGTGGCCCTGAGCGGAACCGACGATCTCGGGCTGGGCGTCCGAATCACAACGACCACGGGCGGGGGCGGCAGCTTTAGCTTCGCCGGGCTTCGACCGGGGAACTACAGCCTGGTCGAAGTGCAGCCCGGCAACTACACCGACGGCATCGACACGCCCGGAAATCGGGGCGGCACGGCCGACGGCTTCGACACCATCAATGCCATCGGGCTGACGCCGGAGTCCGCCGGCAGCGGCTATCTGTTTGGCGAGCGGCAGGTCGGCCTGACGGGCTACGTATACCGCGACCTGAACAACGATGGCGCGCGCCAGAGCGTCACGGAGTTCGGCATTCCGGAGCACGCTTGTGGAACTCGAGGGAACGACGTCCATGGGCGACCCGGTCTATCAAAACGCGGTCAGCAATCAGTTTGGCTTCTATGCCTTTGGCGATCTTGTCACCGGGACTTACCGGCTGTCCGCCTATCAGCCCCTTGGATTCCTGGACGGGAAAGAGGGCCTGGGAACGCTGGGCGGGCTGAAGGGGGAGGACACATTCACGATCACCTACGGGGCCGGCCAATACGGGTCGGAGTACAACTTTGGCGAACTGCCGCCGGCGACGCTCGCCGGCGAGGTCTACCTCGATATCGATGGGGGTGGAACGCGCCAGCAGAACGAGCCCGGGCTGCCGAGCGTTTCAATCGGGTTGACCGGCTTCGACGACCTGGGCGCGAGCGTCTCCCGCGCATCGCAAACCAATGGCGCCGGCGCCTACACCTTTGGCAGCCTGCGGCCTGGCGTATACACCCTCGCTGAGATCCAGCCGGCCGGCTACACCGACGGGCAGGACACGCTCGGAAACCTGGGAGGAAGCTTCATTCCGTCGGACACGTTCGCCGGGATCGTAATGGGCGTGGCGGGCTATGGCTACAACTACAATTTTGGCGAAACGCAGACCGGCCTGGGCGGCTTTGTCTACATCGACGCGGATGTCGATGGCGCATACGATGCGGGCGAAACTGCCCTGTATGGTGTCACACTGATCCTGACCGGCACTCCCACAGGCGGCGATCCGATCACCCGCACGGCCCAGACCGACAGCTTCGGCTTCTACGGGTTTGGCGATCTGGGGCCGGGGGCCTATCGCATCCGCGAGATTCAACCGCCCAACTATCTCGACGGCATCGACAGCGCCGGGCCGATGGGTGGAAGCGTCGGACCGCTGGGGCAGGACACCATCGATGTGGCGTATCCCGGCGGCTCCTTCGGCCCGAACAACAACTTCGGCGAATACCTGCCCAACACGCTCCGGGGCTACGTGATCTTTGATGTGATTGACAACGGCGTGTACGAAAAGCCGTATTGCCTGGACGCGCCGTTCTGCCAGGGCGCGAACCACAGCCCGGAAGTGGGCATCAATGACGGGATCAAGATCGTGCTCACCGGCCGAAACGACCTGGGCCAGACCGTGCTGGCCACCGACACCACCAACTCCGCCGGTCAGTATTCCTTCCCGTTGTTGCGCCCGGGGTCGTATACGCTCACCGAAATCCATCGGGATGTCGATGTCGACGGCCTCGACACGTCCGTGTCCGCGCCCGAGGCCATCGTCGCCAACGACCAGATCCGCGCGATCTCCCTGACGATCGGCCAGACCAAGGGCGCCATATTTGGCGAGAAACCCAGCATCACCGGTTACGTCTACCGGGACGACAACGACAACGGCCTGCATGAGCCTAGCCCGGAAACCCTGTGCAACTCGCCGGAACTGGGGCTCAGCGGGGTCAACCTGCAGCTCACCGGGGTCGACGTCTACAACACCAACGTCACCCTGGGCGCGGGCTCGTTCGCGCCGGCCTATCCGGTGTCGAATCACTGCTACGATGGCTTCTACTACTGGGGCGGCCTTGTGACCGGAACCTACGCCGTGCGCGAGTTCCAGCCGGCCGGTTATCTGGACGGGCAGGAGACGGTCGGCACGGGCGGCGGCCTGACGACCACCGACGACATCATCTCGCGCATCGTCTTCACCCCGGGCGTGGTCATCACCGGTTACAACTTCGGCGAACAACGCAACATCATCGCCGGAAATGTGTATCTCGACACAAATGGCAATGGCGTGCGGGATGGCCCCGACGGCGGCCTCGACACGCCCGCCACGATCGTGCTTTCCGGCTACAACAACCTGGGCCAGCCGGTGGTCATGACCCGGACGAGCACCGGGTCGTATCAGTTCACCGGACTGCGCCCGGGCACCTATACCCTCACCGAAATACAGCCCGCGGGCTATTCGGATGGGCAGGAGCAACTGGGCGTCGGCGCAGGCGGCGCGCTCGGCGCCAACGATCAGTTCGTGAACCTGATCCTGGCGCCCGGCGCCTATGCCACTGACTACAACTTCGGCGAGCTTATCAACGCCAATCTGGGTGGGCGGGTCGCCTATGTCTGGTATCCCACCCAGGCCGCCGCCTATGGCATCGGAATGGTCAGCGAAACCGTCACCCTGGTGGGAGCGCCGAATGCGGGAGACAGCATCGCCTTGACCACGACCACGGACGCCAGCGGCTATTACCGCTTCCTGGGCCTGCCGCCCGGCACGTATACCGTCACCCACGTCACCTTCCCACTCGGGTATCGCGACTTTGGAGCGGTGGTCTGCTCCTCCGGAGCGGTCGTTCAGAACCGCACCATCGGCGGCATCGCCCTGCAATACGGCACGAACCTGGGGTATTGCGATTTCCTGCTCGGCCCGACCCTGACGGGCTATGTCTTCGCCGATGACAACGCGAATGGCGCGAAGAATCCCGGCGAAAGCGGGATCGGCGGCACGCCGGTCAGCCTGCACGGCGTGTTGTCCAACGGTTCGCAGACGACACTCAGTCTTGGCGCGGATTCCGGCGGCTTCTTCGCCTTTGGCGGCCTGTTGACCGGCACCTACCGCCTGGTCGAGACGCAACCGCAGAACTTCTACGACGGGACCGACGTCGCGGGCAGCCTGGGCGGGCTGACCGGCACGGCTGCGCTTTCAGCGCAACCGGCCTGGACACCGCCCATCACCGACGACATCATCGCCGGGATCGTCTATACGCCCAACGCGCTCGGGCAAAACTATCTGTTCGCCGAACTTCGGCCGGCCCGGTTGCGCGGCACCGTTTACTACGACAAGGATGACACCGGCACCTTCACCCCACCCTACCTGGGTCTGGACGAGATCATCTACCCGGTTCGGGTGACCCTGGACGGCACAAACGATCTGGGCGAGCCGGTGTATATGACCAACACCGGCGACTCGGGCGCCTTCGACTTCAGCGGGCTTCGTCCGGGCATCTACAGCCTGACAGAAACGCAGCCACCGGGTTACACCGACGGGATCGAGAATGTGGGCAGCAAGGGCGGATCCCTCGGCTATGACCAGTTCCGCCGAATCAATCTCACCTGGGGAGATGATGCGTTCGGCTATAACTTTGGCGAGCGCAAGTTCGGCATCATCGGGACGGTCTTTGCCGATCGCAACAACAATGGCGTCTTCGAGCCGCCCTTTGGCCCGGACGTCGGAATTGAGGGGGTTTTGGTCTGGCTGACCGGCACAACGGCCATCGGCGACCCGGTCCTGCTGACCTTCACCACGGGCGGCGCCGGATACTTCAATTTCCCCGATCTGCAGCCGGGGATCTACACCCTGAGTGAGACCCAACCCGCCGGATATGCCGATGGACTGGACGCGCTCGGCACCCTGGGCGGGTGGCTGTCCAACGATCGCGTCACAGGCATCGTTGTCGGCGACCATTCGTTTGGCCAGTCCTATACCTTTGGCGAGCTGCCGCCCAGCACGCTCTCGGGCTATGTCTACGTCGATGCCAACAACGACGGCTACCGCGGCGGCTACGGCGAGCCCGGGATCGCCGGCGTCACGATCACGCTGGAGGGCCAGAATACGTTGGGCGATCCGGTCCTTATGCTGACCCGGACCGACGCGCTCGGCCACTACACCTTCCGCGGGATTCCCAACGGCAGTTATTCGCTGCTCGAAACCCAGCCCAACTTCGTCGACGGGATCGACCGGGCCGGCAGCGGCGCGGGCGGGATTGCCCTGGACGACATCATCGTCGGCATCGGCTTCAACATGATCGCCGATGGCCATGACTACAACTTTGGCGAGCGGCCCTCGGCCCTGTCCGGGCATGTGTTCTGGGATGAGAACGGGAACGGGGCCCGCGGAATCACCGAGACCGGACTGAGCCCGGCCACACTCAGGCTGCGCGGGGTCGACATCAACAGCCAGCCGGTCAACAAGACGACCAGGACGACGTTCGAGGGTTACTACGCCTTCGAGGCATTGCCTGGGACGTACTGGATCGAACAGGTCCAGCCCTTCGGATATCTCAACGGGCTGGCGATTCCGGGCACGCTGGGTGGGGTCATCTCGGGGGCCAACATCATCACCAACATCGTGGTCGGGATCGGCGGGGCGGGGGTCGACTATGACTTCGCCGAGGTCGCCCCGACCGCCATCGACATGGCCGGGGCGATGGGCCTCGACCTGGCCTTCCTGCAGAGCGCTTCGATGCAGACCGACCTGGTCAACAAGGCCGGCGTAGGCGGGCTCGGCCCGGCAGCGCCACCCTGGCGGGCTTCCCGACCAACGGGCCGACCTTCGCCTATCTCGGCACGGGCAACATGCTCTTCGCCGACCAGCCCAACTCCGGCCCGAACACGTTCGGGCTGGGCGACTACGCCCGGCTGGCCCTGACCTTCACCGTGCCGGTCACAGCCACTTGCCTGTCGATGGACTTCGCCTTCTTCTCGGAGGAGTTCCCCGAGTTTGTCGGCTCGCAGTTCAACGACACCTTCGACGCCTTTGTCGACGGCCAGCCCATCGCCCGCGACCAGAATGGCAACCGGATCAGCATCAACTCGGTGTTCGGGGCAACCCCGGGGAACGCGCTTGGGACGACCTATGACGCGGCAACTCCGCGCCTGCGCGCCCGGGCGGCGCTCACCCCGGGGCGACCAGCGTCATCACCTTCTTCGTCACGGACGTCAGCGACACGGCCTACGACAGCGCGGTCTTCATCGACAAGTTCACCTTTGGCCGGCCGGAGGGCGAGGCCTGCGTGCCCGGAGCCAATCTGCCGGTCGGGGTTGTGTTGACCAAGACGGTTAGTCTGTGGCCTGAAGCCGGCAACCCGGTCTGCGGGCTGACCGACGCGCTGACGATCACCCAGCCGACCGAGATTGCCTATTGCTATCGGGCAAACAACACCGGCGAGTACACCCTGACCACCCACAGCCTGGTCGACAGCGCCTTTGGCCCGCTCTTCAGCCAGATGCCGCTGGAGTTGCTGCCAGGCGAGACCTTCGAGTACATCACCAGCCGGGTGGAGACCCAGACGGCGGTGAGCGTGGGCACGTGGACGGGCGCCTACAGCGGGACGTTCGCGGCCGCCTCCACTGACGCGACCACCGTGACGCTTCAGGGGCCGGTGATTACCCCGACCCCGTCGCCTGGGAGCGCGACGTTGATGATCCTGCCAGGCAGCGCGCAGACCTACTACACCCAGCCGATCACGATGGCGGTGATGATCTCGGGGGTCAGCAACCTGGGTGGCTACGAGGTCGCCCTGCGCTTTGACCCCGCTCAGGTGACGGTCACCGACGTCAGCCAGGGCAGCTTCCTGACGACCACGGGCCGCGGCCTGATCCTGGTCCCGACCCGCTTCGGCCCCGACTATGCGCGCTTTGGGGCGAGCACGGTTGGCCCGGCGGCCGGCCCGAGCGGGAGCGGGGCGCTGGCCTGGGTTCGGATTGCGCCGCGCGAGAGCGGCACGGCCACCCTCACCCTGAGCAACACCCTCGCGACCAACGTCGCGGGTCTATCCATCGAGCTGACCGCGCTTGGCGGCCAGCTCGTTGTCATCCATCCGGGCGCGGCGTATCTGCCGCGTGTGCTGCGCTAAGGCTATCGCCGGGATCGATATCCCCCGCGGAGCGGGGGATATCGATCCCGGCAACGGGACAACGAGGCGATGAAACGAGCTTCACTTTCCTTCCTGACCGGCCCGGGCGCCGCGCGCGTGCTGCTGGCCGCGGCGCTCCTGGCGACATCGTTGTCATCGTCGGTTCCGGCCGGGCCGGAATCGACCACGCCCGGGTCGCCCATTGCGGCGATGACGGAGACGCCCCGGCTCATCCAGCGCATCCTGGCGGACGAGTTTGAGGCCCAGCCTATTGAGAGCGACGAGGCCGGCGAGCTGCCGACGTTTCCGGATCTCGCCGCGGCGTTCCGCCGCCTGCAACTAAAGGACGAAAAGGGGGAGATCCCGCCTGAGGCGCTGTCAAAAGCCAACTCGCTGTATGCGATGGCGCGCGACCGGACCCGGCTTTCGCCATCCCCCGCCGTTGGCGGAATTTCTCCCGGGGCCTGGACCGCTGAGGGGCCCACGAATGTCGGCGGCCGCATTCGGTCGATCGTCATTCCGCCCGACAATCCGGATTGGCTCCTGATCGGCGGCGTGGGTGGCGGCGTGTGGGTCAGCGACACGACCGGCTGGCACCCCGCCAATGACAGCCTGCCCAATCTGGCCATCAGCGCGATGGCGGCCAACCCGGTCACGGGCAACATCATCTACGCCGGAACCGGCGAGGGCTTCCACAACGCCGACGCGCTGCGCGGCGATGGAATCTTTGTGTCCAACGACTCCGGGCAGTCCTGGTCGCAGCTCTCCAGCACCGCTCAGGGCGGCGCCTCGCCGATGCCCTTCGTAAATCGCCTCGCCGTTTCGGCCGATGGCGCCGTTTTGCTGTCGGCGGCCCGCGACGGGCTCTTCTACAGCGCCGACGGGGGATCAACCTGGGTCAACAGGCTGCCCGGAACGCGGACACTGGACGCCCAGTTCCATCCGACATCCACCGTACAGGCCCTCGCCAGCGGTGATGGCTGGGTCAAGTATTCGTTGAACAAAGGCGCGACCTGGAACGCTTCTTCGGGCTTCCCCGGCGGCACCGGGCGGATTGAGCTCGGCTGGTCGAAGAGCAATCCGCTCATTGTGTACGCATCCGTGGACAACAACAGCGGCGACGTCTACAAGAGCATCGACGGCGGCGCGAGCTTCACCCTCGTGAACACGGGCCAGAGTTTTCTCGCCGCGCAGGGTTGGTACGACAATGTCGTATGGGTCAACCCGGTCAACCCGAACGATGTCATTGTCGGGGGCGTCGACATCTACCGGTCGACAAATGGCGCCGTCAACTTCAGCCAGATCGGAGACTGGTCCCAGTATCAAGACAACAGCGTTTCAGTCCACGCGGACCATCATGTCATCGTTGCGCCGCGCGACTACGATGGCGTGATCACCAAGACGATCTGGTTCGGAAACGACGGCGGCCTCTTCAGGGTGGACGATCTCGCCCTGGCAACGACGACTGCCGGATGGACGCATATCGTTGGCCCCGACATCACCCAGTTCTACGGCGTCGCCGCGAGCAATGGCGGCGGGACCACCCGCATTCTCGGGGGCGCCCAGGATAACGGCACCCCGCTCAACAGCGGGCCGCCCGTTTGGACCTACCTCTATGGCGGCGATGGCGGATCCGTCGCCATCGACCCCGGCGATTCAAGACTCCTGTATGGCGAGTACGTCCATCTCGAGATCGTCCGGTCACGCGACGGCGGCGCGACGCAGGCCAGCCGGATTGACAAACCGGGCGCGCCTGGCATCGGGCAGATCACGGATTCGCGAACGCCGACCAACGCGCTTTTCATCGCGCCTTTCATCCTCGACCCGAACAACTCAAACACGATGCTGGCCGGCGGCGCCTCGCTATGGCGGAGCGCCAACATCAGCAGCGCCGTCACAATGCCATCCTGGGCGGCGATCAAACCCCCGCTGGCGCCCGGCGGCGCGTTTACCGAATTGATCAGCGCCATCGCGGTGGCAAATGGGAATTCAGACGTCATCTGGGTTGGCCATCAGGAGGGGTCGCTGTTCAAAACCACCAATGGCACCGCTCTGACCCCGAGTTGGACGCCCATTACCTTTCCGGGTCAACCCACCCGGTATCTCACCCGGATCGTCTTCGATCCGAACAGCACCCAGGTGGTCTACCTCACCTACGGCGGCTTCACCAACACCAACGTCCTGAAGACCATTGACGGCGGCGCCACCTGGATGACCCTGCCCGGGACCGGGTTGAATGCCCTTCCGGCTGTGCCGGTGCGCGCCTTTGCCGTTCATCCCAACAACACCTCGGTGCTGTATGCCGGGACCGAGGTCGGCATCTTCGCCAGCGATGACGGCGGGATCAACTGGGGCGTGCCCGCGGATGGCCCCGCCCATGTGTCGATCGATCAGCTCACCTGGCTGGGCCAGCGCCTGTATGCGGCGACGCACGGGCGCGGGATCTGGTCGATCTCCCCGTCGATTGCCGGAATTCCGACCCCGACCCCGACCCCTCGCCCACGCCCACCGGCACGCCCACGCCCCCGGCCGCATGCGCGACGCCCGCGCCGCAGGGGAGTTACGGCATCAACGTGGTCGCCCGGACCGGCGACAACGGCGTGCTGGAACTGTATGACGGCGTGTCCATCAACGACAAGGGCAACGTCTCCTTTGTCGGCCGCCTGGCCGACACCGACGCCATCTACGTCGGGAGCAATGTGACCAACGTTCGCAAGCTCACACCTACGGACGGCTTCTACACCTACTACTGGCCCTCGGCCCAGATCAACAACTCCGACCAGATCATCGCCCGCGATTACGCCAATGGCTATCGCTACAACCGGATCTGGAACGGCCTGCCCGGCAATGAGGGCCTCTACACCCTGCTGCCCGGCGGATCGACCCGCGACATGCTGACCTACGGCAGCATCAACGACAACAATGAGGTCGTCTACCCCTTCCTCTACAAGAACACCCTGCAGGGCGGGATGGCCACTTTTCCCAATGACCACGCGATCGGGATGACGACCGGGGCGCTCCGGCCGGTGATTGACAACAACGGCTACATCGCCGTGCGGATGGGCGACGCGGACAACGCGCCGATCGCCATGTTCGCCCCGGACCTGAGCGGGAACACCTCCATCGCCGGGAACGCGTTCAGCGCCAAGGGCCGCCGGCCCAGTATCTCGGGCCAGTCCGAAGCCGTCAGCTTCTATGCCAACTTCGCCAACCCGGCCGGTGTCGGCGGCGGGCCCGGCGGCGGCAATCCGGGCGAGGGCACCTTCATCTCGCTCGACCGGGCGAAGATCCCCGATCTCACCGGCGGGCGCGAGTTGTATCGCATCACCGGCCAGGCCTGCAATGGGCAGCTCGACCCGGGCGAGGCGCACAACGATGTCAATGCCGACGGCGTCGTCGATCCGAACGAGGACGCCGGCTTCATCTTCCACTACGACATCGAGAAGCGGGTGGCCATCAACCGGAATGTGCTGGGCGACAAGCATCGGATGAACATCGCCTTTGTCGGGACCGACATCAAGGGGCCGGCCGTGTTCGAGAGCGACATCATCCTGCCGTATCCGGCCGCGCCCGGCGATCCGGTCACCCCGACCGTCAATACCTACCGCGTCATCGGCGTCGGCGACGTCATCACCGGCGTGAACGGCGCGGTGAAGGACGTCAGCATCGGCGAGCGGCTCACCAAATACGGCGAGGTCGTGATCTGGATCAAGACGGATTCCGGCCAGGAGGCCATCGTCCGGGCCGCGCCGCAAATGCGCCGGCCGGTGATCCTCATCCCGGGCCTGCTGGGGACCGGGCAGAAACCCGGCGACACGTCCTGGTTCAAGACCCGCGGCCTGCCGCCCGATGCGCTCGCCCTCGATCCGATCCTGGGCGCCTACGACGACGTGGTCCAGACCCTGACAAACTTCGGGTATCAAAAAGACCGCGATCTCTTCGTCGTCAAGTACGACTGGCGCCTGCCACCGGCTGCCCCGGACGGCGCGGCCGACGGCTATCTCGCCGACCTGACCGCCGAAGGCATCGTCGATACGGTCTACGCCACGGGCGTCGACTATCTGGGCGACGCGCTCAAGAAGGCGGCCAACGCATGGAAGTATTTCCACCCGGGCGAGCCCGACCTCGACGCGGTGGATGTCATCGCCCATGACGCGGGCGGCCTCATCGCGCGGGCGTACATCCAGAGCGACGCCTACGCCGGGCCGATCCCGTCTGCGCCCCTATCCGATGGTTCGCCCGGCCCGGCCAGCCTGCCGGGCATCCGCAACCTCATCTTGGCCGGCGTCCCCAATATGGGCGACACCCGGTCATGGAGCGGTGTCATCGACAACTGGCGCGACAACGCGGTGATGCGTTTCCTGCTGTCGCGGCTTGTCTACGCCGAGTATCTGTTCGTTCAGACCAACCCGGCCAACGTCATCGCCGGTCCCGACTACGGCATCAGCGCGGGGTCCCTCAGCACGGACACCCTGATCCGCAACCGGGACTTCATCAGCCAGTATGTGCCGACCCTGAACAGCATGCTGGCCACCTATCCGTTCGTCGGCCTCAACGAGACCGGCATTGGGCTGCAGGGTCTGGGCGTCATCACCGGGGCCTTGCAGTATCAGAACCGCCTTCTGCTGGATCTCAACGGCGGGCAGGCTGTTCCGCCGGCCTCATCGGCGGCCAACATTGTTCTGGCGTCCCTAACCGGCAAGTTGTATGTCTTCGCCGGATCGCAGTCCGACACGTCCCTGTGGACGCGCCAGCGCCAGGACCCGACTGCAACGTGTCTGGCGATGAGCAGCGACACGCTGGCCTCGGTCCAGCAGATCCGCACCTGGATCAACGACGTGGCCACCCCGGATGCGCTCGAACGGCTGCAGATCATCCTCGCCCGGATCGAGTTCATCCTGAGCGCGGTGGGTGTCGACGGCACGGCCGGCAAGGCCGCGGCCTCGGACATCCTGCCCTTCAACGACTTCGTCGGTCGCTGCGCAGGCGCGGGCGAGGCATGGTCGGCGAACCAGAAGAGCGTGCCCGCGGACCTGAGCTTTGACATGCGCTTTGCCAAACGCGGGGATGGGACCGTGCCCTATGGCTCGGCCACCGGTCCGTTCATGAACGCGGGCGGCGCGGGCGTTAGCGCCAAGGTCGTGATCTCCGAGTTCGCCGGCATCCAGCATTTGCCGCTGATGTACGACAAGCGCACCCAGCTCGCCATGCTCAGCGTGCTGAACGTGCCGAATCCGAACCCGGCCTTCGTGTCGACCAACAAACACAAGACCGCATCGGCCGCGTATACCCAGACCTACAAGGAAATGGGGGCCTTCCTGGTCAATGAGGAGGGCGTCTTCGACCAGGATTTGAATCCGCAGCAGACCGGCGCTGTTCAGCAGGCGCTCCAGTATGCGCGCGGGATCTTCCAGAGCGCGATCGAAGCCCAGGGCTGGTGGTCGTCGGTGATCTTCGATCCGGTCGATGGCTATGTCACCGACGAGCTCGGCCGGCAGGTCGGACAGAGCGATGCCGAAGGGCCCAAGAATGCCATTCCGGGCAGCGCGTGGATCGGCGACGGGGCCGGGACCGGGGTGGCCTTCATCACCGGCCACCGCCCGCAGACGCTGACCATCCACCTGACCGGGCGCGGCCAACCCTACACGGTCGACGCCGCGCTGCTCGGGCCGGGTGGGTATACCCGAACCGTTAGCACCGGCGCGCTTGGGCTCGGCGAGACGAAGGTCCTCACCCTCGCAATCCCGCCCGAGATCGGCGCGCAGGATTACGCGTGGCCCACGATGACCTATCTGACCCCGACCGAGGCAATGACGGTCCCGCTCTACGACAATCTCGACGTCACCCTGGTCGTCACCGACGACAGCGGGGCGGTCGAGACCCGCCTGTTCTTTGACCTGGATGGCTCGGGCGTCATCACCGGCGACACCGAGAGCCTGGTCGCCGCCCACGGGCTGAGCGATACCTTCAGCGCGGTGTTCCAGACCGTCGACGGCCCGCTCGGCCCGCGCGCGCTGGTCGCCATCGCCCGCGATCCGTTTGGCAACATCAACGTCTACAGCCGGACCGTCGTCATCGGCGATCCGCAGCACCCGCGCCCAACCGCCACGCCGAGCCAGACGCCGGCGCCAACGCTCACGCCCCTGCCAACCCACACGCCTACCCCCACGCCGAGCAGCACCCCCACCCGGACCCCGACCTCGACCCGGACCCCCACGCCCACCCGCACGCCGACCCAGACGCCGACGGCGACGGGCACGCCCGTGCCGGGCTGCGTCGGCGACTACGTGTTGGACGGTTACATTCATATCGACGACGTGCAGGTGATCGCCTATCACTGGGGTTCGGAGACTGGCGAACCGTTGTATGGCCCGGCCTACGACCTGAACACAAACGGGCGGGTGGACATCCAGGACGTGGGGACGGTCTCGGCCCGCTGGAACACCGACTGCAACCAGTGGGCGCTCCCGCGCGCGCCCCAGACATCGGGGCTGGACGCGCTATCGCTCGCGGTCGAGGACGCCGCGGGCGGTCTGGTCACGGCCACGATCTGGGCCAACGGCGTGGTCAACCTGGGCGCCTTCCAGCTTGGGCTGACCTATCCGGCCGGGCTGAGCGTGGCCTCGATCGATCTTGGCCCGTTTGTGACGGCGAGCGGGCGATCCTTCCAGGCGCTGTCGCAGGACAATCAGGCCGGCGCGCTCGCGGTTGCGGCCTTCAGCCTGGGCGCGGCGCCGGCCGGGCCGTCGGGGAGCGGGCCGATCGCGCGGGTGGTCTTCGCCGGGTCCGGCGCGCCGGCCCTGACCGAGGGCGCGCTGAGCGACATCACCGGCCAGGCGATCGTCGGCCCCGCCCTGCGTGTGTATCTGCCGATGGTTGGGCGGTGATTCTGAAACGGTGGTCCCCGGCGGAGCCGGGGACCACCGTTTCAGAATCCGGGTCTCAAAGGGTGTTCAACGCCTTCCACAGAATCAAATACTGCGCGTGCGACCACAGCAGCGGGGTGGCGACCGGCCCCCAGCGGGCCTGCCACTCGGGCAATTTCTCGGGCGCGATGAGGTTGACATGGACCTGCTCGGCCAGGTCGAGGTTCGGGTCGGCCTGGCGCTCGATCCAGGCCAGACAGGCGGCCGCCTGATCGGGCTGGCCCGCCGCAGCGTAGTGCCAGCCCAGCCAGGCCGTGAGCAGAATCCACTCGCCCCCGCCGTAATACGTGTCGGTGGCGTAGCGATGCACGCCCCCGCCCTTGAGATCGCGCTCGATCTTGGCCACCGTCGCCCGAGCGATCGGGTCGTCGACCCGCAGCAGGCCATACGGCATCGTCGCCCCCAGCAGGGCCGCGTCGACGCCCGAGTCGAGGCCGGCGAACTTGCGCAGCCGCCGTCCTGGACGCCTTCGGTGAGCACGAAAGCCCGGATGTCGGCGGCGACCCGGGCGGCCACGGTCGACCCGGTCGCGGCGGCATACGTGTTCAGCCCGCCAAACAGGGCGGCCAGGGTCGTAACGTGGATCTTGTCCCCGTGCTCCTCCCAAGCGTCGAAGTTTGGCAGCCGCCACAGCGCGCCGAGATAGTCGGCGACGAGGTCCCAGGCCGGCCGCCAGCGCGCGGCTGCGGCCGTGTCCCCCGCCCGCGTGGCGTGATCGATCGACGCCCACAGCCAGGTGCCAAAACCGTCGAGCTGGAAGTTCGGCCAGTCATCGCCCTGATCCTCGCCCTCCAGGCTGTAGCGCGCGTTGAGGATCCGTTTGGGGTCGAGGGGCTGGCCGGCCCGGGCCCGGGCGATGCAGTCGCGGGCGGCGCCGGCGTGGCGGAGCACAACGTTGGCTGCCCAGTCGTGAAAGCGGCTCGCGCTGTCCGCTTCGCCCATCACGCTCATGGCGTGGGCGATGAAGGAGCCATCCCGGAACCAGCAGGCCTGGTATTGCCCAAAGCTGGGCGAGGCGACATACGCCCCGCTGGCGGCCTGGTTGGCCCGGATGACGGCGATGGAGTGGGCGACGAGGGGATGAGGCGTGGTCATGCCGGCTATTGTCATCCGGACGGTAACTGCTCAGGCCAGGTTTCAATCTGCGCTAATCTGCGTCAATCTGCGGATCGATCCAGGTCCAGGCCCGCTCGGCCCGTCACGGGCGCGGCAGGTTTTGTCCGCAGATTAACGCAGATTCGCGCAGATTGGGGAGCTGTTTCTGGACGTCAGCGCGGTGCGCGGCGACTTGGCGCATCCGGAAGTGAGGCCTCCGGCCGATGGCCTCGCCGCCGAGCTGGGCGTCGAAGGGTTGCGCGGGACGCCCGGTTTGGGGTTGGGCGCCGCAATCCGCCCTTGCCCAGCACCCCGGCAGGGGTGCTCGCGGGTAGCCGGGGGTTGAGCGAAGCGATACCCCGGAAACGTAGCGCATGCGCGAGTTGCGGCGTATGGCGTATTGGGTTCGCCCACGATCCTGCCCCTCGCGTATTTCCGCAATTTGCCTACAATCAGTCGGATCAACGTCGGCGAAAGTCGGCATCCCCGCTCGTCGCCTACAACATGCTGCGCGGGTCAACCTGAGAGACGAGCGCCAGACCCTGAGAGGTCCGGCGCCCGAAACGCCCTATAAACCGGCCATCGGCCGACACACACACATCGGAGGGCAGCTGTCCCTCCGATTCAGCTTGCCCGTGAGCGAAAACGACCCGCCATGCGAAAACTGATCCGAGCCCTCCTTGCCACCTCCTGTGGACTTTTCGCCTGCCTTGCGCTGGCCGGAGCCGCCCGGGCCGATACCTATCCGGTCAACGACCCCTCCGACCTGCCCGACGCGGCGACCGGCAACGGAGTATGCGCCACCGCGGCCGGCACCTGCACCCTGCGGGCCGCCATCCAGGAGGCCAACGCCCACGCCGGCCCGGACACGGTCACAATCCCGGCGGGGACCTATCTCCTCACCCGAACCGGCCAGTTTGAGGCCAACGCCGCCACCGGCGACCTCGACCTGCGCGAAACCATCACCATCGCCGGGGCCGGGCGCGACCTCACCTTCGTCGATGGCAATCTCACCGACCGGGTCTTTGACGTTTTCGCCTCGCCCAGCAACACGCCAATGACGGCCACCCTGACCGGCTTGACGATGCGCCGGGGCGGGAGCGTCGGCACCGGCTGCGGGATGGATGTCAATGGCTCGCAGACCCGGGTGTTCCTCTCCCAGGTGGACATTCGGAATGGCGCCTGTCTGAGCAGCTTTGGCTATGGCGGGATCTACTTCAACAACGCCTTTCGGCTTTCGCTCGACGACGTCATCCTTGACAACAACGCCGGCTATTACGGCGGCGGCGTCTATCAGAACAACGGCTCGGTCTTCATCAGCGGCACGCTGATCAGCAACAACACGAGCCAGAACGGCGGCGGTGGCGGCAACTTCCAGTACGGCTTTGTCAGCATCAATCGCAGCGCCATTGTCAATAATCGATCGTCCAACGTGGGGGGCGGGGTCTATCTCTATTACGCCACCGGCGGCGGCATCACCGGCACTACCATCGCCGGAAACAGCTCCTCGTCCAGCGGCGGCGGCCTCTATTTCTACTACGCCAACCCCGTGGGGTTCAGCTGGAACACGATTGCGCGCAACACCAGCGCCGGCTCCGGCGGCGGCGTGTACAACTCCTACGGCACGCTGACCATGCGCGGCACGCTGATCGGCGCCAATACGGCCGCCGCGAGCGGCCCGGACGCGTTCTGCTATGGCAGCCTCGTCTCCACCGGCAACTCGCTCATCGGAAACGTTACCCAATGCGCCGGCAGCTACTACTACTCGGCCGGGACAGGCGATATCGTCAACGTCAACCCCGGCGTCGGCGCAGTGCTGTCCCAGTCGGGGACGCGGGTCGTGCCGCTCGTCTACGCCAGCCGGGCCATTGACGCCGGCGGCGCGGGCTGCCCGGCGCTCGACCAACGCAACCAGCCTCGTCCAGCCGATGGCAATGCGGACGGATCGGCGATCTGCGACATCGGGGCTTATGAGCGCCAGGGTCCGGACGAGTTGAGCCTGGCCGGCAACGTCTACGCCGACACCGACCTGAGTGGCGCCTGGAACCCGGGGGTCGAGCCGGGCGTGCCGGGCATCACCATCACCCTGTCCGATCTGGGCGGCGGCCAGATCGTCACATCGACGACATCGTCGGATGGCAGTTTTGCGTTTGGCGCGCTCACGACCGGAACCTTTGTCATGCGCGAGTATCAGCCCGCCGCCTACGACGACGGCGTCGACGGGCTGGGCACGGCCGGCGGCGTCCTCGGCGATGACGTCATGACCGTCAGTCTGGTCTCCGCGACACCGGCCCTGTCGTACACCTTTGGCGAATATCCGTTCGCGGTGGTGTCGGGCACGGTGTATGGGGATTACAACGGAAATGGCGCCTTCGACCCATCGACCGAAAGTGGGATCTACAACGTCACGATTGAGCTGGCCGGGACGACGGCCCGCGGGCAGCCGCTCTCGCTGGCGGTGAATACCGACAGCAACGGCCGGTTTACCTTTTTTCCCGTGCCGCCCGGCATCTACACGATGACCGAGACCCAGCCCGGGAGCTATTTTGACGGCGAGGAAGGTCTCGGCACGGCCGGCGGCCTGGTCACGGGCCCCGCCCCGGCATTTGACGTCATCGCCAACATCCCGGTCACGTATGGCATGCCGGTCACGGGCTATCTCTTTGGCGAGTTGAACCCCCGCACGATCTCGGCCCTGGTCTACGCCGACTTGAACGGTAGTGGCGCCTACGAGTACATCGAAGAAGGCATCAGCGGCGAGGCCGTCCAATTGACCGGGGTGTCGTATCGCGGCGTGGTCTATTCAGTGACCATTTTGACCGACTTCTACGGTGGGGCGGGCTTCTCAGGCCTTGCGCCGGGCATTTACACCCTGACCGAGACCCAGCCCGAAGCATGGGCCGACGGCCTTGACGTGGCCACCGGATCGGGCATGGCCGGCAACGACATTGTGACCGGGATTACGGTCACCGGCACGACGCAAACCGGCGGGGCCACTTTTGGTGAACTCGTCCCCGGGATTTCAGGGCTGGTCTATGTCGACGCCAATGCAAACGGCGTATACGGCAGCGAGACCGGGATTGTCGGCGTGACGGTGTGGATGAGCGGTCTCACCGATGCGGGTGCGGGCGTGTGGATGACGACGACGAGCGATGCCCAGGGCCGATTCTTCTTCAGCCCGCCCCCGACCGGCACGTACGCCCTGAGCGAGCAACAGCCTCCTCAATATCTGGATGGCTTCGAGCAGGTTGGCCCTGGCGGCGGCATCACCGGCGCGATTGGCGTCGACACGATCGCCAGCATCATCTACACCCCCACGACGCCGGATGGCCGGCCTGTTGCGGCGGCGGGCAACACCTTTGCCGAAGTTGTGCCATCCAGCATCGAGGGCTTCACCTTTGTCGACAGCGACAACAACCAGAATCTTTCGTACTACGGCTCCTGCCCGGCCAGTTGCGATGCGCCGATTTACGGGGTCACGATCGTTATCACCGGCGTCAACGATGCCGGTCAATCGGTGTGGATGACGACGACGACCACCACCGGCACGATTCAGTATTCCTCGTATATCGGCGCGCGCTATGTGTTCACCCCGCTGCGTCCCGGCGTCTATTCGGTCATTGAGCAACAGCCCGCGGGTTTCAACAACGGCCCGATGGAGGCCGGTTACCCCTATCCTCAGGTCGGCGTCAATCGCTTTGATGTCATCACCCTGACCCCCGGGCTGCAGGGCGGGCTCTACAACTTCGGCGAGTATCCGCCCGCACTGGGGGGCTACGTCTACCGCGACACCAACAACGATGGCATCTTCCAGCGCTACGCTTCCTACCCCAATAACGAAAGCGGCCTCAGCAGCGTCGGCATCACCCTCACCTTTCAGACCATCACGGGAGCGGTTGGCATCCGCACAACCCAGTCGGACAGCTACGGCCGGTATGCCTTCACCGGGCTGGTGACGGGTGTCTATACCATCTCCGAACTGCAGCCGAGCTCGTATGCGGACGGCCGGGAAGGGATTCCTGAGCTGCCCGCGACGGTCAGCAACGACATGTACGCCGGAATCGCCTACACCCCCGGCATTCCTGGCGGCGGCTTCAATTTCGGCGAGCTGTTCGCCTCCTCGATCAACGTCATCGTCTATTTCGACCGCAACGCCAACGGCGCCAACGATGAGATCGACTTCAACCTCTATAACATCACCGTCACTCTGACGGGCACAACGGATGTGGGCAACACAGTCGGCCCCGTCGTCCTGAACAGCGGGCTGTACGGTTATGGCGTTGTCTTCAACAATCTTGGCCCAGGCACCTATTCGCTGATCGAAACCCAGCCGACCGGCGGCTATACCGACGGCCCCTCGATCATCGGTAACTATTTCGGCGGGATCCCGGGCGTCAACCGGATCGATGCCATCACCATCATCACCCCGGGCACCTCGGCCTGGGGCTATGGCTTCACCGAACTCAAGACGGGCATCTCGGGCTTCCTGTATCAGGACGCGAACAACAATCGCTTCCACGACACCAGCGAAACCAGCTACCCGAGCTTCCCGCCCCATACGGCCGCCCTCAGCAGCACCGATGGCGGAAGCCTCTTCACCACGACCCTTGTCAGCTATGACGGTTTCTACGTATTTAGCGGCATCCCGGCCGGCACGTATCAGATGACGGCCACCCAGGCCTCTGCGCTGCTGGACAGCTTTGAACAACCTGGGACCATCAACGGCGTCGCGAGCGGGTTCAGCGGCACCCTGTTCACCGACATCATCAGCGGGATCGTCTATCCAGCCGGCGGGATTGGCGTCAACTACAACTTCGCCGATCTGCCCGTGTCGCACATCCGCGGCACGGTGTATCAGGACCTGAACGCGAACGGCCTCTTCGACAACAACAACTATCCGTACGAGACCGGGATGCGCTACGTGTCCGTGACGCTGACCGGCCTGGATGATGTCGGCGCGTCGGTGGCCCTCACCCGCATCACCGATGTCAGCGGCGGCTACGATTTCGAGATCCTCCGGCCCGGCTTGTACACGGTCACCGAGATCCAGCCCGTCGGCTTTGCGGATGGATCCGAACAAAACGGCTACCCCGCTCCCGCGCGCCTGGCCAACGACAGCTTCCAGGGCATCACCATCACCACGGCCGGGTCGAACCTCACCGGCTTCCTCTTCGGCGAGCTGCTCAACGGCCTGTATGGCTATGTCTTTCGCGACGGGAACAACGACGGGGCCAACTTCAGCTATCTGGACAACGGCATCTCGAACGTCCCCATCGTTTTGAGCGGGACGACGATCTTTGGCCAGCCTGTCTTCAGCGCCACGACGACTGACTACAGCGGCCGCTTTGTCTTCAACCGCCTGGTTACCGGCACGTATGTCCTCAGCGAGACACAGCCGGCCACTTATCTGGACGGCATTGACACCGCCGGCAGCCTCGGCGGCGTCGTATCGACGATCGGGAACAACGTCGACCTGATCTCCAGCATTCCCATCACCGAGGCCAGCTATGGCAAGGACTACCTGTTCGGCGAGCTGCAGCCAGCCGTGGTCAATGGCTATGTCTTCCTGGATCTGAACGGGGACGGGATCAAGGCCATCAGCGAGCCCGGCGTGCTCAGCGCCACCCTGACCCTGTCCGGCACCAACGACCGCGGGCAGCAGGTGATCGCGGTGACCTACACCAATGCCTCGGGCCTTTTCACATTTGGCAACGTCCGGCCGGGGACCTACACCCTGAGCGAGACCCAGCCGTCCGGATACCTGGATGGCCTGGACCGCAACCCGAGCAACGTGCTGGGGGTCATCAACGATGTCTTTGAAGGCATCCTCGTCTCGCCGGGCTACACCTACGGACAGTATCAGTTTGGCGAGTCGGGCAGCTTCCTGAGCGGCTTTGTGTATGGGGACAAGAACAATGACGGCATCCGGGGCAGCGGCGAACTTGGGATTGGCAGTGTGACCATCTATCTCACCGGCACGCGCAGCGACAATGGCGCGACCGTTGGGCGGGTGGCCCAGACCGACTCGGCCGGGGTATGGCAGTTTGTCAACGTGCTCAATGGCGTCTACACCCTCACCGAGATCCAGCCGGCCGGCTGGTTTGACGGCCGCGAGACGCTCGGGCTCGGAGCGGGCGGGGTGATCACCGGCAATGACCGCTTCTTCTCGGTCACCATGACCGGGCCGGGCGGGACCAACTACAACTTCGGCGAGATCGGGCCGTCGATCGTCGCCGGCAACGTTCACTTCGACAAGAACGACAACGGCACCCGCGATCCGGACGATCCCGGCATCGGCGGGGTGATCCTGAATCTGCGCGGCAGCGACTACGTGAGCGCCCCGATCTGGATGACGACCACGACGACGGCCATCAACGGGGCCTACGCGTTCACCAATGTCCGCTCGGGCGTCTACACCATCACCGAGGTCCAGCCGGCCGGTTACCTCGACGGCAAGGACAAGGTTGGCTGCTGCGGCGGCGGCGCGCTTGGCAATGACGCAATCTACAGCGTCGCGCTCAAGGGCGAGGACTATGTCGCCTTCTACGACTTTGGCGAGCGCATTTCGGGCCTGAGCGGCTACGCATATCGCGACAACAATGACAACGGCCAGCGCGATGAGGGCACGAGCGTGTATGTGGGGGTCTCCACCGTCATCACGCTCTATGGCCAGACCAGCCTGGGCCAGTTGGTCACCCGCACCGCGGCGACCGACAGCTACGGCTTCTACTTCTTCAACGACCTGATCACCGGCACCTATAGCCTGTCCGAGACGCAGCCCGGAATCTACCTGGACGGGATTGACAGCCCAGGCAGCCTGGGCGGCGCGCTGGACGTCAACGACCAGTTCGACGGCATCGTCTTCCAGCCGGGCCAATACGGCGGGGAGTACAACTTTGGCGAGCTGAGCCCGGCGGCCCTCACCGGCATCGTCTACTGGGACATCAACAACGACGGGCAGCATCAGGGCGGCGAGACGGGCATCAGCGGGGCCACGGTGGTGGTCAGCGGCACCGACGATCTGAATCAACGGGTGCGGATCACCACGACCACCGGGGGCGGCGGCACGTTCAGCGTGTCGGATCTGCGGCCCGGCACGTACAGCCTGGTTGAGCTGCAGCCGGGGAACTACACCGATGGCATCGACACGCCGGGCAACTACGGCGGCGCCTCGGACGGCCTCGACAGCATCAACGGCATCGGGCTGATTCCCGGCGCCTACGCCACGGGCTATCTCTTTGGCGAAAGGCAGATCGGGCTGACCGGCTATGTCTATCGCGACCTCAACAACGATGGCGGGCGGAATAGCGGGACCGAATACGGCATTCAAGACGCGCTCATTGCCCTGAACGGGACGACGGCCCTGGGCGATCCGGTCAATCGCAACACCCTGACCAACTTGTATGGGTTCTACACGTTTGGCGACCTGGCCGCCGGGACGTATCGCGTTGTCGAATACCAGCCGGCCGGTTTCTTTGACGGCAAGGAAGGCCTGGGCTCGCTGGGCGGGTTGGCGGGACCGGACGTCTTCACGGTCACCTATGGCGCCGGCCAATACGGCTCGGAATACAACTTTGGCGAGCTGCCTCCGGCCACGCTGGGCGGCCAGGTGTATCTCGATATCAACAACGACGGCGCGCGCCAGATCAACGAGCCCGGTCTGCCCGTCGTCGACCTCGGGCTGACCGGGTCCGACGATCTGGGCGCGGCGGTCCTGCGCGCGGCGCAGACCGATGGGAGTGGCTACTATGCGTTCGGCGGGCTGCGGCCGGGCGTCTACACCATCACCGAGATTCAGCCCGGCGGCTATACCGACGGCCAGGACACGCTCGGCACGCTGGGCGGCGGGATCGTGCCGTCCGACACGTTTACCGGAATCGTGTTGAGCGCGGGCGGCTATGGTTCAAGCTACAACTACGGCGAAACCCAGACCGGGCTGGGCGGGTTTGTCTACGTCGACGCCAACGGCGACGCCGCGCGCGGGGAATTCGAGGGGATCCTTTCCGGGGTGACGCTCATCCTGACCGGCACGCCAACCGGCGGAGATCCGATCACCCGCACCGCCCAGACCGACAGCTACGGCTTCTACAGCTTTGGCGACCTGGGCGCGGGCGACTATCGCATCCGCGAAATCCCGCCGCCGAACTATCTCGATGGCCTGGACGCGGCGGGGACCCTGGGCGGCGCGCCAGGCCCGCTCGGGCAGGACTACATCGACGTTGTCTACGCCGGCGGCGTGTTCGGCACGAACTACAACTTCGGCGAATTCCCGCCCAACACGCTGCGCGGCTACGTGTTCTTCGACATTATCGACAACGGGATGTATGACCGGCCGTACTGCTTCGAGGCGCCGTTCTGCCAGAACGCCAACCACAGCCCGGAGGTCGGGATCGCGGATGGGGTCAAGATCGTGCTCACCGGGCGCAACGATCTGAGCGAGACTATCTGGACGACGGACACGACCAATACCGCCGGAGCGTTACACTTCGCCCTGCTGCGCCCGGGCGTACACGCTGACCGAGATTCAGCGCGACGTCGATGTGGACGGGCTGGACATCGCCATCAACGCGCCTGAGGCCAGCGTCACCAACGATCAGGTCCGGGCCATCTCCGTGACAATCGGTCAGACCAAGGGCGCGCTGTTTGGTGAAAAGCCCAGCATCACCGGCTACGTCTACCGGGATGACAACGACAACGGCGCGCATGAGCCGAATGTCCCAACCTTCTGCAACTCGCCTGAGCTGGGGCTCAGCGGGGTCGGGCTGCAGCTCACCGGGGTCGATGTCTACAACCGAAACGTCAGCCTGAACGCCACCTCCTTCACGCCCGTCAATCCGGTGCTCAATCACTGTTATGACGGCTACTTCTACTGGGGCGGCCTGGTGACCGGGACGTATGCCATCCTCGAAACCCAGCCCGTTGGCTATCTCGACGGCCGGGAAACCGTGGGCACGGGCGGCGGCCTGACCACCACCAACGACATCATCTCGCGCATCGTCTTCACGCCCGGCGTGGTCATCACCGGCTATGCGTTTGGCGAGCAGCGCAACATCATCGCCGGCAATGTCTACCTCGATGGAAACGGCAATGGCGTGCGGGAAAGCAATGAAAGCAGCCTTGACGCGCCCGCCACGATCGTGCTGAGCGGGATCAACAATCTTGGCCAGGCTGTGCTGATGACGGTGACGAGTTCCGGGCCGTATCAGTTCACCGGGCTGCGGCGCGGGACTACACCCTCACCGAAATCCAGCCCGCCGGGGCATCTGATGGCGCCGAACAGTTGGCATCGGCGCGGGCGGCGCGTATGGAGCCAATGATCAGTTTGTCAATCTGATCCTGGCGCCTGGCGCCTACGCCACCGACTACAACTTCGGAGAATTGATCAACGCCAGCGTGGGCGGCCGGGTCGCGTATGTGTGGTACGTCAACCAGAGCGCGGACTACGGAACCGGGCTGGTCAGCGAAACGATCCGGCTCAACGGCGCGCCCCTGGCCGGCGGGAGCATCGTGCTGACCACGAGCACCGATACCAGCGGCTACTACCGCTTTCTGGGCCTGGCGCCCGGGACCTATACCGTCACCCACGTCTCGTTCCCCCTGGGCTACCGCGACTTCGGCGTCTCTGTCTGCCACGCGCAGGCGGCCGCCCAGGGTCGCTCGATTGGAGGCATTCCACTGCAATATGGCTCGAGCGCCCCTTATTGCGACTTCAAACTCGGCCCGACCCTGACCGGCATCGTGTTTGCCGATGACAGCGCCAACGCCGCGAAGGATCCGGGCGAATACGGCCTGTATGGCGTGGGGGTGAGTCTGTATGGCGTTCTGTCCAACGATCTGCCGACGACGCGAAGCGTCAGCACCGACTCCAACGGTTTCTTCGCCTTTGGCGGATTGCTGACCGGGACCTACCGGCTGGTGGAGGCCCAACCCGCCAACTACTATGACGGCGCCGATGTGGCTGGCAGCCTGGGTGGTTTGACCGGCACGGCGGCGCTCGCCGCCCAGCCGGCCTGGTCAACGCCCATCACCAATGACATCATCGCCGGCATCGTTTACACCCCGAACGCGCTCGGCCAGAACTATCTGTTCGCCGAACTTCGGCCGGCCCAGTTGCGCGGGAACGTCTACTACGACAAGGACGACAGCGCGACGTTCACGCCGCCCCTGGCAGGCCTGGACGAAGTGATCTACCCGGTCCGGGTGACGCTGGACGGCATCGACGACCTGGGCGCGGGCGTATACATGACAAATGCCAATGACTATGGCAGTTACAGCTTCACGGGTCTGCGGCCGGGTTTCTACACCCTGACCGAGACCCAGCCGCCCACCTTCACCGACTGGGTTGACAACGTGGGCTCAGAGGGCGGGCTGCTCGGCAACGACCAATTCCGCTTCATCAACCTGACCTGGGGGGATGACGGCAAGGACTACAACTTCGGCGAGCGCAAGTACGGCCTCATCGGCACGGTCTTCAAGGATCGAAATAACAACGGCGTCTTTGAGCCTTATCCGCCGGTAACAGAGTCGGGAATCGAAGGGGCGATCGTCTGGCTGACGGGCACAACGACGCTCGGCAACCCCGTGCTGATGACATTCACCACCGAATCCGGCGGCGCCTTCAACTTCCCGGACCTGCAGCCGGGGATCTACACCCTGAGCGAGACCCAGCCGGCCGGCTATGCCGACGGTTTGGACGCCCTTGGCACGTTGGGCGGCCTGCTGTCCAACGACCGCGTCACCGGCATCGTCATTGGGGATCACTCGTTCGGCCTGGGCTACACCTTTGGCGAACTCCCGCCCAGCACGTTGTCGGGCTACGTCTACGTCGATGCCAGCAATGACGGCTATCGCGGCGGATTCGGCGAACCCGGGATCTCCGGTGTCACGATCACCCTGCAGGGCCAGAATACGCTGGGCGACCCCGTGCTGATGGTCACCCGCACGAACGGGCTCGGTTACTACATCTTCCGCGGGATTCCCAACGGCAGCTATTCGCTGCTCGAGACCCAGCCCAACTTCGTCGATGGCATCGACCGGGCCGGCAGCGGGGCGGGCGGGGTCGCCCTGGACGATCTCATCGTCGGGATCGGCTTCAACATGATCGTCGACGCCCAGGAATACAACTTTGGCGAACGGCCGTCCGCACTCTCTGGACACGTGTTCTGGGATGAGAACGGGAACGGCACGCGCGAGATCACCGAGACCGGGCTGAGCCCGGCCACGCTTCAACTGCGCGGCACCGACTTCAACAGCCAGCCGGTCAACAAGACGACCAAGACGACCTTCGAGGGCTACTATGCCTTCGAGGCCCTGCCCGGGACCTACTGGATTCAAGAAGTACAACCGTTTGGCTACCTCAATGGGGCCGCCCTGCCCGGCACGCTGGGCGGCGTGATCTCGGGGGCCAACGTCATCACCAACATCGTGGTCGGCATTGGCGGGGCCGGCTCGGACTATGACTTCGCCGAGGTCGCCCCAACCGCCGTCGACATGGCCGGGGCGATGGGCCTCGATCTGGCCTTCCTGCAGAGCGCCTCGATGCAGACCGACCTGGTCAACAAGGCCGGCGTCGGACTCCCGCCACCCGGGTCCACCACCCTGGCCGGCTTCCCGACCAGCGGGCCGAGCTTCGCCTATCTCGGCACGGGCAACATGCTCTTTCGCTGATCAATCGAACTCCGGGCCGAACACCTTCGGGTTGGGGGACTACGCCCGGCTGGCCCTGACCTTCACCGTGCCGACGACGGCGACCTGCATGTCGATGGACTTCGCCTTCTTCTCGGAGGAGTTCCCCGAGTTCGTCGGCTCGCAGTTCAACGACTACTTCGACGCCTTTGTTGACGGGCAGCCGATTGCCCGCGACCAGAACGGGAATCGGATCAGCATCAACTCGGTGTTCGGGGCGACCCCAGGAAACGCGGCCGGGACGACCTACGACGCGGCGACGCCGCGGCTGCGGTCACGGGCGGCGCTGACGCCCGGGGCGACCAGCGTCATCACCTTCTTCGTGACGGATGTGAGCGACACGGCCTATGACAGCGCGGTCTTCATCGACAAGTTCACCTTTGGCCGGCCGGAGGGCGAGGCCTGCGTGCCGGGGGCCAACCTGCCGGTCGGGGTTGTGCTGACCAAGACCGTTGGACCTTGGCCGGAGGTTGGCAATCCGGTCTGCGCGCTGAGCGACGCCATCACCGTGACGACCGGGACCGAGGTCGCCTACTGCTACCGGGCGACAAATTCTGGCGAATACACTCTGACCACCCATACGCTGGTCGACAGCGCCTTTGGCCCGCTCTTCAGCCAGATGCCGCAGGAGTTGCTGCCGGGCGAGACGTTTGAGTACATCACCAGCCGGGTGGAGACCCAGACGACGGTCAGTGTCGGCACCTGGACGGGCTACTACAGCGCGACCTTCGCGGCCGCGTCGACCGACGTAACGACGGTCACCATCCCCGGTCCGATCATCACGCCGACCCCATCGCCGGGGAGCGCGGCGCTGATGGTGATGCCGGGCAGCGCGCAGACCTACATCACCCAGCCGATCACGGTGGCGGTGATGATCTCGGGCGTGGCCAATCTGGGCGGCTACGAGGTCGCCCTGCGCTTCGATCCGAACCAGGTGACGGCGACCAACGTGACGCAAGGCAGCTTCCTGACCACGACCGGGCGCTCGATGATCGCCGTGCCGACCCAGATCGGGCCGAACTACCTGCGCTTTGGGGCGAGCACGATTGGCGCCGCGGCCGGCCCGAGCGGGAGCGGCGCGTTGGCCTGGGTGCGGATCGAGCCGCGCGGGGTCGGCTCGGCCACGCTCACGCTCAGCAATACGCTCGCGACCAACATCAGCGGGCTGACGATCAGCCTGACCAACCAGGGCGGACAGCTCTACGTGATTCATCCCGGCTCGGCGTATCTGCCGCGCGTGCTGCGCTAGGCGCATTTCTTTGGGGAAGACATCCCCGCCCCGGCGTACGCCGGGGCGGGGATGTCTTCCCCAAAGCGAATACTGAAGAAGACGATGAAACAAGTCACCCATCACCTTTTGACCGGCGCCGGCGCGGCCCGCGTGCTGCTGGCCGCGGCCCTGATGGCAGGGTCATTCGCATCGACTGCCCAACCAGATCCGGCGCCGCCCACTCGGGCCGAGCCCGCCTCGCCGTTGGCCGCGGCCACCGCGACCCCCCGCCTCATCCAGCGCATCCTGGCAGACGAGTTCGAGGCTCAGCCGGCCGAGAGTGGCGACAAGGGAGAAATGCCAACCTTTCCCGACGAGGCGGCCGCGTATCGGCGCCTTTCTCTGCAAAACGAAAAAGGCGAGATCCCGCCCGATGCGCCCGGGAAAGCGAAATCGCTCTATGAGATGGCCCGTGAGCGCACGCTGCTTTCGCCTTCGCGCCAGGTCGGAGGGATCAGCCCGGGCGCCTGGACATATGAGGGGCCGGACAACGTCGGCGGGCGAATCCGGGCAATCGCCCTTCCAGGTTCCAATTCCAGCCAGCTCCTTCTTGGCGCGGCAGGGGGCGGAATCTGGCTCAGCAGCAATTCCGGAGCAACCTGGGCGGCGGTCTCTGACTTTCTCTCCAATATCGCCGTGAATGCGATGGTCGCGCATCCCACCCAGGGAAACGTCGTCTACGCGGGAACGGGAGAGGGTTTCTACAACGGGCATGGGCAGCGGGGTGACGGAATCTTCAAGTCCGTCGATGCGGGCCAGACCTGGACGCACATGCCCGGCACCGGTATCGCCACTTCGCCGGATTATTCCTACGTCAACCGGCTCGCGATGCCCGCCGACGGCTCATCCATTCTGGCTGCGACGCAAACCGGCCTCTGGCGCACCGTGAACGACGGGGGCAATTGGTCCAGGCGGATCAATGGGCCGGACTTCCTTGATGTCAAGACCCACCCCACGGTGATTACAGCGGCGCTTGCCAGTTCATATGCCGGCGCCTGGTACTCGACTGACGCAGGCGAGTACTGGAACGCGTCGATCTTCACCCCGGCCTTGCCCGCCAAGGGAGTACTAAGCTCGTCCTGGAATCGCGTTGAAGTCGCATTTGCGCCCGGCAATCCGATGATTGCGTACGCCTCCGCCCAAAACAACAAGGGCCAGCTGTACAAGAGCACGGATGGCGGCTACAGTTTTTCGCTGGTCAACAACGGTTCCTTCTATCTTGGCGACCAGGGCTGGTATGGCAACACGATCTGGGTCAATCCAACCAACTCGAATGAACTCATCCTGGGTGGTGTGGATCTGTATCGAAGCACCAACGGCGGCGTGAGCATCAGCAAGATCTCCGACTGGAGCAACTATCAGGTGTATGGCACTACCGCCCATGCAGACCATCACGTGATTGTCTCGCCGCGCGACTATGACGGGGTAATCACCAAGACAATCTGGATTGGCAACGACGGCGGACTATTTCGCGTCGACGACATCAACAGCATCAACCTGGGAATCACCCACCTGACTGATGCCGGCTACACGCACGTTGAGGGTCCTGGCATAACGCAATACTATGGCGTCGCGGTGGGCAATGGCGGGGGCACGCTTCGCCTTGTGGGCGGAACGCAGGACAATGGCACGCTTGTCAAGATCGGCCCGCTTGCCTGGAAGCAATACTATGGCGGCGACGGCGGATATGTCGCCGTTGACCCGACCAACTCAAACTACGTCTACGGCGAGTATGTGAACCTCAAGATCGTCCGCTCAAAGACGGCGGCGCGAGCGAGGCCTCGCCGATCGACAAAAGCTCGAATGTTCCCGGCATCGGAGAGCTTACCGAGTCTCGAACCAGTAATGCCCTCTTCATTGCGCCCTTCATCCTGGATCCAAACAACTCCAACACGATGCTTGCAGGCGGCGCCTCGCTCTGGCGCAGCACGGATGTTCGCAGCGCGTGGACTTGGCCATCGTGGTCGGCGATCAAGCCGCCGATCGCCAATACAGGGTCGTTTACACCGCTGATCAGCGCGATCGCGGTGGCGCCCGGCAACTCGAATGTGATCTGGGTGGGATATTCGAACGGGGCGCTCTACAAAACCACGAACGGACTGTCCCCCGCGCCGGACTGGACGCTCTTCATCGCGCCAAACCTGCCAACGCTGCGCATGGTCACCCGGATCGTCCTCGACCCGAACAGCACGTCTGTAGCCTATGTGATGTATGGCGGCTATTCCGCTGACAATCTGTGGCGGACCGTCGATGGCGGAACGAATTGGGCTCAGTGGACGGGAACTGGCCTCAATTCCATCCCCGCAGTGCCCGTTCGCACCTTGGCGTTTCACCCGTTTGACACGGCCTTCATGTATGTGGGCACCGAGGTCGGCGTGTACGCCAGCAGCGATGGCGGCGCGAATTGGTCCGTGCCAGCCGACGGCCCAGCCCACGTCGCCATCGATGAGATGGTCTGGCTCGGCCAGCAACTCTACGTCGGGACGCACGGCCGCGGCGTGTTCTCGATCTCGCCGAATATCCCTGGCCAGGCTACCGCGACGCCAATCCCCACCCCAACCCCCACCGGCACGCCTGTCCCGCCCGCCGTGTGCGTGACCCCGGCCCCGCAGGGGAGCTACACCTTCAACCTGGTCGCCCAGACCGGCGACCAGGGCATGCTGGAAATCTACGACGAAGTTTCCATCAACGACAAGGGCAATGTGGCTTTTGCCGGGCGCCTGGGCGGCACCGACGCCCTCTACATCGGCAGCAACTACACCAACGTCGCGCAAGCTCACCCCACCGAGGGTTACTACACCTACTTCTGGCCCGGCGGGCAGATCAACAACTCGGACGAGATCATCGCCCGTGACTACGCCAATGGCTTCCGCTACAACCGGATCTGGGAGGGCGCCCTCGGCAGCGAGGGTCAGTACACGCTCCTGCCCGGCGGGTCAATCCGCTCGATGCTCGCCTATGGCAGCATCAACGACTCCGGCGGGGTGGTCTACCCGTATCTCCTCCAAAACAGCACCACGATTGGCGGCCTGGCGGCCTATCCATCGAATGCCACGTTTGGCACGTCTTCGGCCGCCCTGCGGCCGGTGCTCGCCAACAACGGAAAGTCGGTGCTTCGGCTGAGTGACCAGGATAACGCGCCCATCACCCTGTTATCGCCTGATCTCAGCGCCTACACGTCGATCGCCGGGAATGCATTTGCCAAGAAGGGCCGCTGGCCGAGCGTTTCGGGCGAATCCGAGGCGGTCAGCTTCTACGGCGACTTTGCCAACCCCGCCGGCATCGGCGGCGGTCCGGGCGGCGGCAACCCGGGCGAGGGCACCTTTATCTCGCTCGACCGCGCCGCCATCCCCGGCCTCACCGGCGGGCGCGAGCTGTATCGCATCACCGGCCAGGCTTGCAATGGCAAGCTCGACCCGGGCGAGGCGCATAACGATGTCAATGCCGATGGCGTCGTCGATCCGAACGAGGACGCCGGCTTCATCTTCCACTACGACATCGAAAAGCGGGTGGCCATCAACCGCAACCTGCTGGGCGACAAGCGCCGGATGAATATCGCCTTCGTCGCCAACGATGTCAAGGGCCAGGCCGTCTTCCAGAGCGACATCATCCTGCCCTACACGGTCTCGCCCACCCTCCCGGTAACGCCCACCGTCAACACCTACCGGGTCATCGGTGTGGGCGACGTCATCACTGGCGTGAATGGCGCGGTCAAGGAGCTCCAGATCGGCGAGCGCCTGAGCAAATACGGCGAGGTCGTGATCTGGATCAAGACCGACGCCGGGACGGAAGCCATCGTCCGGGCCGCGCCGCAGATGCGCCGGCCGGTCGTCCTCATCCCGGGTCTGCTCGGCACGGGTCCCCAACCAGGCGATACGGTCTGGTACCGCGTCCGCGGCCTGCCGCCGCATGCGCTTGCCCTTGACCCGATCCTCGGAACCTATGACGACCTGGTCCAGACCCTGACCAACTTTGGGTATCAGGAAGGATCGCGATCTCTTCATCGTGAACTACGACTGGCGCCTGCCGCCGGCCCCGCGCGATGGCGTCATTGACGGATACATCAGCAATCAGACCGCCGACGCCATCATCGATGGCACCTATGCCAATGGGCTTGACTATCTGGGCGCCGAACTCAAGAAGGCGGCTGATGCCTGGAAGTACTTCCATCCCGGCGAACCCGACCTCGATGCCCTCGATGTGATCGCCCACGACGCGGGCGGGCTCATCGCCCGGGCCTACATCCAAAGCGACGCCTACGGCGGCCCGATTGCGCCCGGGCCGCTCTCGGACGGCTCGCCAGGGCCGTCGACGCTGCCCAAGTTCAGGAACGTCGTCCTGGCCGGGGTGCCCAACATGGGCGACACCCGTTCGTGGAGCGGCGTCATCGACAACTGGCGCGACAACGCCGTGATGCGCTTCCTGCTCTCGCGCCTGGTCTATGCCGAGTACCTGTATGTGCAGACCAAGGAGACCAATGCGATCTCCGGCCCGGACTACGCAATCACCGCGAGCGACCTGGCGACCGACACCGTCCTGCGCAACCGCGACTTCATCAGCCGGTATGTGCCGACCCTGAACAGCATGCTTGCGACCTACCCCTTTGTCGGGTCTGACGACAGCGGGGCCGCGCTGCAGGGCCTCGCGGCCATCACGGATGGGTTGAAGTACGCCAATGCCCTGCTGCTGGATCTCAATGCCGGACAGGGCGTGCCGCCGGCCTCGTCGACCGGCATCATCGCCGCCTCGCTGACCGGCAAGCTGTATGTCTTTGCCGGCTCGCAGACCGACACCTCGCTGTGGGCGCGCCAGCGCAACGCGCCGACGGAGAGCTGTTTGGCGATGACGTCCAACACGCTGGCCAGCGTGCAGCAGGTCCGGGATTGGATCAATGCGGTGGCGACCCCCGACGCCCTTGAGCGGCTGCAGATCATCCTGGCCCGAATCGAGTTCATCCTCAGCGCGGTGGGGGTCGATGGCACGGCTGGAAAAGCCGCGGCCTCCGACATCCTGCCCTTCAACGACTTCACCGGACGCTGCGCCGGATCCGGCGAGATCTGGTCGGCGACCCAGAAGAGCGTGCCCGCCGACGCGAGTTTTGACATGCGCTTCGCCAAACGGGGTGATGGCACCGTGTCGTTTGGCTCCGCCACGGGGCCGTTTATGAATGCCGGCGGCCAGCCCGTCCACGCCAAGTTCGTGATCTCCGAGTTCGTCGGCATCCAGCACCTGCCCCTGATGTACGACAAGCGCACCCAGACCGCGATGCTGGGGATTCTCGATATCCCGAACATCAACCCGGCCTTCATCTCGACCAGCAAGCACAAGATGTCGGCGGCGATCTACACCCAGACCTATCAATCAATGGGCGCTTTCCTGGTCAACGAGGAGGGTGTCTTCGACCAGAACCTGAACGCGCAACAGGCGGGCGCTGTGCAGCAGGCCCTGCAGTACGCCCGCGGCATCTTCCAGAGTTCTCTCGAGGCCCAGGGCTGGTGGTCATCGGTGATCTTCGATCCCGTCGATGGCTATGTTACCGACGAGCTCGGGCGCCAGGTCGGTTACTCTGATGCCGAGGGCGCGAAGAACGCCATTCCGGACAGCACCTGGATCGGCGACGGGGCCGGGAGCGGGGTCGCCTTCATCAACGGGCATCGACCGATGTCGCTGACCGTGCACCTGACCGGCCGCGGCGAGCCCTTCACCGTCGACGCCGCTCTACACGGTCCGGGCGGGTTCACCCGCACGGTCACAACCGGCACGCTCGCGCTCGGGGCGACCCAGATCATCACCCTCGAGATCCCGCCCGAGATCGGTGCGCAGGACTACGAATGGCCCTCATGGACTACCTCACCCCAACCGAGGCCATGACGGTCGCGCTGTACGACAACCTGGATGTCACGATGGTCGTCACCGACGACAGTGGCGCGGTCGAGACCCGCCTGTTCTTCGACGTCGATGGTTCGGGTGTGATCACGGGTTCGGACGAGAGCCTGGTCGCAACGCAGGGCCTGAGCGACACCTTCAGCGCGACGCCCGACCCAGACGCCCGCGCCGACGCTGACGCCGGTGCCGACCAACACCCCAACGGAGACGCCGACCGCGACGCCAACCCGCACGCCGACACCGACCCGGACGCCGACCCCGACCCGCACCCACACGCCCACGCCGACGGCGACGGGCACGCCGGTGCCGGGCTGCGTCGGCGACTACACCGGGCCGTTCAACGTCCCCAATGGCTACATTCAGGTCGATGATGTGCAGATGATCGCTTACCGTTGGAGTGCCCAATTCGGCGATCCGCTGTATGAGACGTGGTTCGACCTAAACTCGGAGAATGGGGTGGACATCGCGGACGTCCAGACCATCGCCGGGCGCTGGAACACCGACTGCAACCAGTGGGCGCTCCCGCGCGCGCCGCAGACAGCGGGGCTGAACGCGCTGTCGTTGGTGGTTGAGGGCGGGCCAGGCGGGCCGGTCACGGCCACGATCTTTGCTCAGGACGTGTTCAACCTGGGGGCCTTCCAGCTTGGGTTGACTTATCCCGCTGGGCTGAGCGTGGCCTCGGTCGATCTGGGCGCATTCGTCACCCAGAGCGGGCGCTCGTTCTTCCCGCTGACCGAGGATGACCATGCCGGCGCGCTGAGCGTGGCCGCCTACAGCATGGGCGCGGCGCCGGCCGGGCCATCGGGGACAGGCCCGATCGCGCGGGTGGTCTTCGCCTCAACGGGCGCGGCGGGCAGCCTGGCGTTGACCGAGGGCGCGCTGAGCGACATCACTGGCCAGGCCATCACGGGCCCGGTCGCGCGGGTGTATCTGCCGGTGGTGGGGCGGTAGGGCGTTGGCCAGGTGGAGCCCACCTTCAAGGTGGGCTCCACCTGCTGTCCGTCGCCGCGGCCCTACTTCTTCGCGTCGCCGGCCGCCGGCTTCTTGTCGCTCGTCGCCGGCGCCGAGCTTTCCGACTTCGACTCCGATTTCGACTCGGGTTTGGCGTCGGGCTTGGCCTCGGGGGCCTCGGCCTTGGTCTCGGTCTTGGATTCGGCCGGCGTCGACTCCGACGGGGCGCCTTCGGCCGGCTTGCTGTCCGGCGTCTTGGGCTTCACCCCAGCCGGATTCGAGCCGCGGCTGTCATTGACGTAGAACCCCGACCCGCGAAAGGCGACCGAAACCTGGCCCACCACGCGGTGGATATGGCGCTTGTGGCAATTCGGGCACACCTTGAGCTTCTCATCGGTGAATTTTTGCTGGCGCTCAAACTGATGGCCACAGTCGGGACAGGCGTATTGATAAACTGGCATGCGGCCAGCAATTATAGGACTCTTGTCTATACTGTTCCCCCATGCCCGCCAAACTCATCTTCCCCGGCGTCTACGCGCTTGGCCTCGGCCCCGTCAATGCGTTCCTGATCGAGGATGGAAGCGCCCTCACCCTGATCGACACCGGCTATGGCAAGGATGATGTGAAGATCCTGGCCGCCGTCCAGGCCCTCGGCCGCAGCCCGAGCGACATCAAAAACATCGTCGTCACCCACTGCCACCCCGATCACGCCGGCGGCCTGGCCGCCCTCAAAAAGCAGACCGGCGCGAGCGCCTGGATGAGCCTTGCCGATGCCGAGGTCGTGCGCGGCAAGGTCGCCATCAACCGCTCGACCCCCTCCCGCGGGCTGATGCAGCAGATCATGTATCGCCTCTTCATCGCCGGCAGCTCGGGCATCGTCGACAAGGCCGGGATCGAGCATGAGATCGCCGACGGCGATGTATTGCCCTTCGGCGGCGGGCTGCGCGCCATCGCCGCCCCCGGGCACAGCGCCGGGCAGATGGCCTTTATGCTCGAGCGCGACGGGGGGCTGCTCTTCGCCGCCGACGCGTGCAGCAATATGGGCGGGCTGTCCCTGTCCATCGTCTACGACGATCACGCCCAGGGCCGGCGCACCCTGGCCGCGCTCGCCAAACTCATGTTCGCCGCGGTGTGCTTCGGGCATGGCCCCGCGCTCAGCGGCGCCAACGCGCGCAAGTTCAACCAGAAGTGGGAGGCATAGACATGGCCCTTCGATTCCAGGTGTCCACCTTCATTCCCGCCCCGCCCGAGACCGTCTACAAAGCCTGGCTCACCAGCAAAAGCCATGCCGCCATGACCGGCGGCGCGGCAACCGTCAATGCCCGGGTCGGGGCAACCTTCCAGGCCTGGGATGGCTACATTAGCGGGCGCAACCTTGAGCTTGAATCGGGCGCCCGCATCTTGCAGGCCTGGCGCACAAGCGAGTTCACCGAGAGCGAGCCCGATTCGCGCCTCGAGATCCTGTTCAAGCCGAAGAAGAGCGGCACAACGGTCACGATCAAGCACTCAGGACTGCCCGCCCACGGCATGCAATATCGCCAGGGCTGGATCGACTCTTACTACGAGCCGATGAAGGAGTACTTCGCCCCGAAGCACTGATGTTTTCACCACAAAGGCACAAAGACACAAAGAACCTTTTTATTTCTTTGTGCCTTTGTGTCTTTGTGGTGAAAATCTTGACCAAACAGCCTGAACCTCCATATGCCTACTCCCCTCTGGACCCCTTCGGAGGCCTTCAAGCAGGCCAGCGGCCTGGCCGCCTACATGCGCTGGCTGGCCGAAAAGCGCGGCCTCGTCTTCGACGACTACGCGGCGCTGTGGCGCTGGTCGGTCGAGCACCTCGAGGACTTCTGGGCGTCGCAGTGGGACTACTTCCAGATCAAGGCATCCGCCCCCTATACGAGCGTGCTCGGCCGGCGCGAGATGCCCGGCGCGACCTGGTTTGAGGGCGCCCGCCTGAACTACGCCGAGCACGTGTTCCGGAACGCGAATGAACACCCGGCGTTGTTTTTCCGCTCCGAGACCGTCCCGGATGAGACCTGGAGCTGGGCTGAACTCCACCGAGCGGTGGCCTCGGTGGCCGCCAGCCTGCGCGAGATGGGCGTCGGCGTAGGCGACCGAGTCGTCGCCTACGTCCCCAACACTCCCCACGCCGTCATCGCCTTTCTGGCCTGCGCCAGCCTCGGCGCGGTCTGGTCGAGCTGTTCGCCCGATATCGGGGCGGTCAGCGTCATCGACCGCTTCACCCAGATCGAGCCGTCCGTGCTCTTCGCCATCGATGGCTATGTCTATGGCGGCAAGCCCTTCGACCGGGCCGAGGTCGTCGACGACCTGCGCAAGGCCCTCCCGACCCTGCGCCAGGTCATCCACATCCCGTATCTGCACGCTCCCGACGCCCCGGTCACGCTCGCCCGCCAGACCCTGCCCAACACCCACGCCTGGGCGGAGATCGTTGGGCGGAAGGATGAGCCGCTGACCTTCGCCCAGGTCCCGTTCGCGCATCCGCTGTGGGTGCTGTATTCGAGCGGCACGACCGGCCTGCCCAAGCCCATCACCCAGTCCCAGGGCGGGATCCTGATCGAGCACCTCAAGAAGATCGCCCTGCACATGAATCTCAAGCCCGGCGATCGCTTCTTCTGGTTCTCGACCACCGGCTGGATGATGTGGAATCTGTTGCTGGGCGGGCTGCTGGTCGGCAGCGCGATCGTCCTCTACGACGGCAGCCCGGGCGCGCCCAGCCTGGGCGGGATGGGGGCGCTCTGGAAGCTCGCCCAGGATGTGGGCGTGACCTGCTTTGGGGCGAGCGCCGCCTATATCGGGGCCTGCATCAAGGCCGGCGTCCGCCCGGGCGCGCAGTTCGATCTCAGCCGTCTGGAATGTCTGGGCTCAACCGGCTCGCCGCTTTCGCCCGAGGGCTTCCAGTGGATCTACGCCGAGGTCAAACGCGATCTGTGGCTGGCCTCGGTCAGCGGCGGCACGGATGTGTGCACCGCCTTTGTCGGTGGCGTGCCGCTGCTCCCCGTCTACAGCGGCGAGATCCAGGCCCGCTGCCTGGGTGCGGATGTTCAGGCGTTTGACGATCTGGGCAACCCGCGCCTGGACGAGGTCGGCGAGCTCGTCGTCGCCCAGCCCATGCCCTCGATGCCGATCTTCTTCTGGAACGATCCCGGGATGAAGCGCTACCGCGAGAGCTATTTTGACCTGTATCCGGGCAAGTGGCGGCACGGCGACTGGATTCGGATCACCCCGCGCGACACCGTCATCATCTACGGCCGCAGCGACAGCACGATCAATCGCCAGGGCGTGCGGATCGGCACGAGCGAGATCTACCGGGCGGTCGAAGCCGTCGACGGGGTGCTGGACAGCCTGGTCATCGACCTCGAGATGCTGGGCCGCCCGTCGTATATGCCGCTCTTTGTCGTCACCCAGCCGGGCGTCGCCCTTGACGACGCGCTCCAGACCGCGATCCGGGCCCGCATCCGGGCGATGTTGTCGGCCCGCCAGCTCCCCGATGACATCTTCGCCATCGATGAGGTCCCGCGGACCCTGAACGGCAAGAAGATGGAGGTCCCGATCAAGAAGATCCTGCTCGGCCAGCCAATCGAGAAGGCGGTCAGCCCGGGCTCGATGGCCAACCCCCGCGCGCTGGACTTCTTCGTCGACTTCGCCCGCCGGCTGCGCCAGTAGTGCTCCGAGTCGATGCGCCCCGGCGTACGCCGGGGCGCATCGACTCGGAAAACATCTATAATCCTCGAACAACGCAGCCAGAGAGGTAGCAATTCGCCATGGTCCCGCCCCTTCATGCCGAGTTTCATTGCGCGGTGTGCGGCGCGCTCGCAGCGACACTCACGCTGGACGCGGAGGGTATGTACGAGCACGTTCATTTCATGGGCCAGATCACCGAGCGCACCAACAGCCAGGACCGCGACGCGCTGGCCGATGGCATCACCCGGGGCGACGCAGCGGCAATCTTCGCGGCCAACCCGCTCTGGGCGCCGTTCTACTGCCCAGAGTGCAAGGCCGTTTACTGTGGCGAGCATTGGCGGGTTGAGATGACATTTGAGAACGATGAGGGCTTGCCGGGCTGGCATGATTGCGCCCACGGTACTTGCCCCCATGGGCACCGCCGTCTGGTTGACGATTGACCACCCAAACGATGCCCTCTCCCGAATCCATCCGCAAGGCCGCCCTGCGCGCCGAGCTTGAGGCCCGCCGCAACGCCATCCCGCCCGAGACCCGGGCCGCGCTGAGCGCCGCCCTGTGCGCCCGGGCCGCCGGCCTGCCCGCGTTTTCCAAAGCCACAACGATCCATTGCTACCTGCCGATGCGCAGCGAGGTCGATCCGCGCCCGCTCATCACGGCCGCCCTGGCCCTCGGCAAACGGGTGGCCGTGCCCATCTTCCTGCGCAAGAGCGAGGAGACGCCCTGCGCTCTGATCACCTCGCTCGACCCGTCCGAGTTCGAGCCGGGCGTCTTTGGGCTGAGCCACCCGCGCACCCGCGCCCGCCTCGATCCGGCCGAGATCGACGTTGTCTTTGTGCCGCTGCTGGGCTTTGCCCGGATGAATGGGGCCTGGCAGCGGATCGGCTACGGGGCCGGCTACTACGACACCTTTCTGGCCCGGCTCGCCCCCCGCACCCGCAAGATCGGGATCGCGTTCGCCGAACAGCGCCTGGATGAATTCCCGATCGAGGCCCACGACATCGCCCTTGACGATGTCGTTACGCCTGACGTTATGCGGCAGGCATAAGCCGCAGATTCGCCGCCAGAATCGCCTTGTCGGCGCTCCAGAAAATGTTGTCCGCCCCGATTCGCTCCGTCAGCCGGGCCCGGTCGAGCATTTCGCGCACGGCTGGCTGCACCGCCGCCAGCATCAGCAATCCCTTTCGGGCGCTCTGCTTGTCAATCAGTTCCTCGATCACCTCGAGCCCGCTGACATCGATCAGCGGCACACCCCGCATCGACAGGATCAGCACGCGATCCTCCGGGTGTTCTTCGAATGCCGCGCGAAGCGGGCTGGCCGCGGCAAAGAACATCGGGCCGGTGATGTAGATCACGCTCATCGAGTCGTGGATCCGTTCGATCGCGTGCCCCTGCTTCTGCATCGCCTCGAGGCTGACCTCGCGCCGCTCAACCTCAACGTCGCTGGCCCGCCACACGAAGATCAGGGCGCTGAGCGCCATCCCAATCAGGATCGCTTCTGTGAGGTCGAGCCATGCCGTTGCCAGCATGGTCGCGGCAAAGGCCAGGATCGAGCTCTTGAAGCGGTGGCCGATCATCCAGCGAATTTCGGTCCACTCGTTCATCCGGATGGCAGTCGCCACCAGGACGCCGGCCAGGGCCGCATGCGGGACGATGGCGATGACCGGGCCAAACACGAGCACGCAGGCCAGCAGCAACAGCCCGTGAATGATGCTCACCATCCGGGTTTGGCCGCCGCTGGCGACGCCGACGACCGAGCGGGCCACCGCCGCCGTCGAGGGTACGCCGCCAAAGAAAGGGATCAGAATATTGCCGATGCCCTGAGCGACCAACTCCTGATCGTTGTCGATCTTCCTGCCGGTGGCGCGCGCGCACACGGCGCCGCACAAAAGCGACTGGATCGAGCCGAGGGCGGCGATGCTGAAAGCCGGCACGATCAGATCGGGGACGGATGGCAGCAGGTCGAGACTCAGCGTCAGGCGATCATTGAGCAGGATGGCGCGGGGAATGTCCCCGATGACCGGCACATTGAAATTGAGAATCCGCGACAGGGCGGTCGCGAGGACAAGGCCGATCAGCGAGCCGGGCACAACCCGGGTGATGCGTTTGGGCAGCAGAAACATGGCCGCCAGCACGATCCCACCGCACAAAAGCGTCTGCCAGTTCACGGTGAAGCCGCCCCGCAAATAGCCGAACAGCTTCTGGATCGAGCTTGACGCGACCGGTGTGGGCGCGCCGAGGAGATTGTCGATCTGGCCTACCAGGATGATGATGGCGATGCCGCTGGTGAAACCGGTGATGACGGGCCGCGGGATCAACCCGACGACGCGCCCCAGCCGGAAGATCCCGACGGCAAGAATGATCAGGCCGGACAGCAGACCGACAATGAACATTGCGTTCAGACCGAAGCGCGTGGCGATGATGATCAGGACTGCCGACATCGCCCCTTCCGGCCCGCTGATCTGGAAGGGCCCGCCTGAAAGGCCTCCCATGATCAGCCCGGACAGAATCGCGGTGACCAGGCCCGCGGCAGCTGTCGCTCCGGCGGAGATGCCGAAGGCCAGGGCGAGCGGCAACGCGACGGCCGCCACCGAGATCCCGGCCATCGCATCCCGCTGGAAGGTGGCCATCGTATATCCAGCGAACTCGCGCTTGAGAATCCGGGGCAGGACCAGGAAATTGGACAGGTTCATGATGCGAGCGGCTCCTTGAAATCGTAGAAGTTGCCGCTCACTCGCCAGCGCGTGCCGTCCCCGTCGCAGACCATCACATCGCCCTCGCGCCGCAGCGGCGCCCCTGAGCGCGGGCTGACAAAGCGCGCGCGCTCGGCATCAGCAACCGCCGCGCCCGGCACGTTGTTGCGGATGAAGACGCTGGGTGACAGCGCGCCCAGCGGCGCGCTGAGCTGCAGGGCGGCGTCAATGGCCACCATCGCCTGCACCGGCAGCGCGCGCTTGAGCAGGCCGGCCCGCAGATATGACACGGCCAGGCTGCGCCCGGGCGAAAATCCGGCCTCGCGCAGGGCCTGCGCGACGTAGCGCGGGTGGAAGTCGAAGTTCAGCTTGACAAACTCGACCGGCTCCAACGCATACGGGCTCCACGCCTGGCGGCCCAGCGCATAACGGGCGATTGCCTTAAGGTTGCGCTTGTTGGCATACTCCAGGACAAAAACGCCGCCGGGGGCCAGCGCGGCTCGGATCTGGGCCAGGGCGGCCGGTGGAGCGGACAGGTGGTGCAGCACCCGCACCATCGTTGCCGCGTCGAGGGCGCCCGGGGCGAAGGGCAGCTGGTAGATGTCGGCGGCGACAAAGGTGAAGCGCGGATCCGCCCCCCAGCGCTGCATGGCTTCCTCGAGCAGCGTGCGCGAGTAGTCCACCAGAACGACCTCGCGATAGCCGGCGTAAAGATCGGCCAGCCGGCCAAAACCGGCGCCGAACTCGGCGATGCGCCGGCCGGCCGGGGGAAGCAGGCGCTTCAGCGCTACGCGCTCGGAGGCGTCCTCGTAATGTCGATCGGCGTTTTTCCAAAAGCGGGTCTGATAGTCGGAACCCTCGTAGTCACAAATATCGGGCATTGTTGCGGAATTATACGATTTTGCAATTATGCAAACCATGTGCGATCACTCACAAAACACTCATGCGTGTTGCTACACTAACCGTTGTCTCAACAACAAGCGATGGATAACTTGCCAGACGACCCGGGCACACGCTTTGGAATGGTGATCGGTGGTGTTTATCGGGCCATGTTGCGCCGGCTCGGACGGCGATTCGCCACCGCGGGCTACAACGTCACGCCGGAACAGTGGTCCGTACTGCTGCATTTATGGCGGGCGGACGGCCCGTCGCAGCAGACTTTGGCTGACCTGACCGATCGTGACAAGCCGACCATTGCCCGCATGGTCGATGTGCTCGAGAAACGCGGGCTTGTGACCCGAACCAGTCACCAGAGCGACGGCCGGATCAAGCAGGTCTTTCTGACCGAATCGGGTCAGGCCGCGCGGGCAGGATTGCTGGCCGGCAGCCGGGTTGCGCTGGAAGGCGCGCTGAGCGGCATCGAGCCCGGCGAGCTCTCGATGGCGTTGTCGGTTCTGGAGCGCATGCGGGCTAATCTGGAATCTCTCTCAAGCGAGGACGCATCTCACGCAAACCAATCAATTCCCCGCGTCGTGCAAGCCGCCGAGGCCGGCTCTGAAGCCGACCCGTAACGCCTCAATCACCCGATAGCCCAGCCACCCGGCCGCGTCCAGCCCATCGCCAGCCTAACGGGTCAAAAGAAAGCGTTGTGCCCAATCACACCCCAAGCGCCGTCGCGGCGCGCAGGAGCCGGGCGCGCGCCTCTTCGGCGATGCCCATCAGGGCTTCATCCGTTTCAAAACCGCCCACCCGCAGAAAGACGTCCGGATCGGCGATGCGGACGACGCTGCTTGTGTCGCCAGTCGACTCGACCGTGACGGTGCAGGGCAGCATCAAGCCGGCCCGCGCGTCGCGTGAAAGCGCCCGATGGGCAAGCGTCGGATTGCACGCGCCCAGGATCGCGTACGGCCGGAACTCGGCGCCAATCTTTTCCTTGAACGTGGCTTGCGCATCGATGCGGGTCAGGATTCCAAAGCCTTCGGTCTTGAGCGCGGCTGCGACCTTCTCGAGGGCCTGATCATATGGAACGGAGAGTTGGATCTCAAATGCAAGCTCTTTGGTCATGATGACTCATTATCGACCTCGTCCTTGCGTCTTTGTCAAGAAAACAGAATCGGCGCCAATCTGCGAAATCTGCGGACGAGTATCCGCGCGTTCAGTACGGGCGCAAACGTGTCGTGTCCTCGACCTGCGTCTCGTCCTCTGTCCCGATCACCACGCTCACCGACCACATCGGATTTCCGGCCGCATCGTCGATTACGGTCCCGTTCGCGCGGCCCGGGGCGGTCCGATAGCGGATCAGTCCCTCGCGCGCAAGCAGCGCGGCCAGATCCGCATCGGTGGCCAGCTCGAGACCCAGGGTCGAGAAGAAGAACGTCAGGATCGTCATGCCGGAATCGGCCCAGGCCTCAGCCCGCCACGACCGTCCGTCGGCCAGAACGCCGGCGTCCCAGCCGATATCGACGCTGCCGTCATCGGTCGTCGACTGCCGGCGTGGGACGTAGTTGGAGCGATCGGGCGCGGGATACATTGCATCTTCGGCGAGATCACGATCCCCGCGCGAAGCGCGGGGATCGTGATCTCGCCCTCTAGCGGTCCGGGACGAGTCGACGCAATCCCGTCGGGCGGGACGCTCGAGCCGTTTCCCGCTCGGGTGGCGGCGCAGCGAGTTGCCACTCCACGATCTCGGCGTCGACGAATTCCTGTCCCACCGCGCGGTAGACCGACACCCGGTGGTTTCCGTCCTGGACATAGTATTGGTCGCCTATTTGGACCAGACTGATCGGTGGAAGCGGATCGCCGCGGATCGTAGCCGTGGCGATGTTCAACCAGCGATCGCGGGTGTTCTCGTTGAGCGGGTGAAAGTCCGCGTCAAAGTCGGTCGAGCGCCCGCTGCTGCCGCGAATCGCCTTGACGGCGACGATCTGCAGGCCGCGTGACACACTCCCGGTCAACGTTTCGTTACGCGCAATGTCATCAAGGTCGGCGAGCGTCCGCTTGGGCGCGCCGAGCCGGGCCAGCAGGCGCGTCCAGCGGGCGGATCGCGAGGCGTTCCGAAAACACTGGAGCGCTTTCAGCGCGTCGATTTCGCTGCGCGGGCGGCGCTGGGGGGCGTGGGGGGTCTCTGGGACCCAAACCCCCTCGCGCACGGAATCAAAGTTCATGTGTGTCCGGTCCTCCCACCGCTCGAAACGAAGCATCCGCCAAACCTGACCCATTGGCCGATCCCGCCGTGGCATCTGCCATAGACAGCACTTACGGCTGAGACCGGGTCTGGGTTGCGCTATTTCGGCTTCAGCACATTCGCGTTGTCCGTCCCCGTCTCGAAGTCGGTCAAGTTCTGGATCGTTGTTGCGGCGATTTCGTTCAGGGCCTCATGGGTGAAGAATGCCTGATGCCCGGTCACCAGCGCGTTGGGGAAGCTGACCAGGCGGGCGAACTCGTCATCGCCCAGGATCTGGTCCGACCGGTCCCGGAAAAACAGACCATCCTCCTCCTCGTAGACGTCCAGCCCAACCGCGCCGAGCTGGCCCGACTTCAGGCCGTCGATGACAGCCTCGGTGTCAACGAGTTTGCCACGACTGGTGTTGACCAGCATCACCCCGCGCTTCATCCGGGCAACCGCATCCCGATTAATGATGTGATGGGTGCTCGGCAGGAGCGGGACGTGCAGGCTGATGACATCGGAGCGGGCCAGGAGTTCATCGAGCGGCACATAAGTCATGCCCAGCGCCAGGCAGTCCGGGTTGGGCGCCACGTCATAACCCAGGAGTGTCGCGCCAAAGCCGGCCATGATTCGGGCAAAGAGCGCCCCGATGCGGCCGGTCCCGATCAACCCGACGGTCTTGCCGTGAATATCGTGACCCTGCAATCCCTCGAGCGAGAAGTTGTTCTCGCGCGTGCGGTTGTAGGCCCGGTGAATCCGCCGATTGAGCGTCATGAGCAGCGCGACCGCGTGCTCGGCCACCGAGTAGGGCGAGTAGTTGGCCACTCGCATGATGGTCATGTTCAGCCGTTGGGCGGCGGCCAGATCGACATTGTTGAACCCGGTGCTGCGCAGGGTGACCAGGGCTGTCCCGCCCTCGGCCATGATCTCGAGCGCTCTTGCGTCGGCGTGGTCGTTGACGAAGATGCTGACCGCGGCATAGCCCTTGGCCAGGGATGCCGTCTCGGCGTTGAGCATGACCTCGGTGAAGTGGAGTTGGTGGCGGCCAGCATTGGCCGCCGTCAGCGTGTCGCGATCGTAGCGTTTGGTGTCGAAGATAAGTGCTCTCATGTTTCACAGTGCCTCGAGGCGCGCGAGGTGGGCCGCACCTCCAAGGTGCGGCCCACCTGTTTCACCGCGCGTCTCTACGAATCCTTTGCGGCGGCCACAGCCGCCTTAAGCAGCGCCTTCAGCGCCGGCAGGTTGATATCATCCAGGCGTTTGATATACAGGCAGCCCTTTCCAGTTTTGTATTTTCCGAGCTTCTCCACCAGTTCGGCGTGGGTCTCGATGCCGCCGGCAAGATAGAGGGCCAGCGCGTCTTTGCGCGGCGAGAAGCCGATCGAGAACCAATCGAGCTCGCGCCCGTTCGGATAACGGATTGTGCGCTGTCCAAGCCCGACAATGGCGCCTCCCCACATCTTCGGATCGGCCTTTGCCGCCGCCTTCATTAACGCCAGCACCGCGATGCTGTCCTTTCGCCGTTGTTCGTCGGCGATGCCGTTCAGAAATGCGTCGACGCTCTCTTCGGTCTTCTTCGTTTTCATTCCGGCCATAAAAAGCCCCATTGTTCCCGAGACGATATCCCCCCGCGAAGCGGGGGGATATCGTCTCGGGAACTATTCAGTCTCCCCACCAGCGCAGGATGCGCAGAGCGCGGAGGGTGTTCCAGCGGCTTGGGACGCCGCCCTTCTCCATATCGAAGAACACCCGCCCACTGTATTTGTAGGGGATCCGCCACCGCCCATCGGCCTGGCGCTTCTGGCGCAGCAGCTCAATCGCCTCGCCCAGACGCGGGTCGCGCGGCGCGCCGGCGCGCGCAAAAGTTCCAGCGCCCGGAAGGCGTCATAGTGCCAGCGCGGTGGGAACGCGAAGCGGGTGAATTCGGGGCGGATGATGTCGCCGGTGTGATCGGAGCGAAATAGCCGGTGTTGGGCGAGCAGTTCGAGCGCGCCGGCTTCGGCTGCCTTTGCCTCCGTCGCCCGCGGGCCGCCCAGCTCGATGTACTCGCGCAGACCCTCCAGCACATTCAGCGTCGTATGGAACGAGCTGTGATGCGGATACGGGCGACGATGCTTGCGGCAGTTCCAGCCGCCGTCGGGCATGCCCTCGCTCAGCAGATTGGCGACGATGGCCTCGATCCGAGCCGCGTCGATGCCGTAGATCATGCCGATCCGCAGCATCATCCCGACGATGCATCGGTCGAGCTCGGCCAGCTTGCGATTGAACGCCTCGTCAACCCGTTCGCCCAGCAGCGCGTCGATGGCGTGGGTGGCCCCGCGCCGGGCAGCGGCGTTGTCGCCCGGCAACCCGATGTCGCACAACGTCAAAAGCGTATAAGTCGCCGACGTCCATTTGGGCGAGTACACCCCGCCGCCCCAGCCGCCGTTGGCATCCTGGCGGGCGAGCAGGTCAGCCCCCCAACCCTCAGTGGCCGTGCGCGCCCGCTCGGCCTGCCAGACCCGCCGCGCCTTACCCTGCAGATCACGCTGCGTCTGCCAACGGATCGCCGGGTCGCCTTCGAGGAGCCAGGGGAGCAGATCAGGCCCCATGGGTCTCCTGATAGAACCAGATGGCGCCGCTGCGTCGGGTGAGGGCGAAGGTCAGCCCGTCGCGGATCAGCACCGCGCCCGCGACGGCCCGCGTCTCGCCCGTTTCGGGATTCTCCAGACGATAGGCTGCATCCGGGCGCAGTCCGCGCGGATGGAACGTGGCGCTCTCGTCCGGCGCCTGCTGCAGGCGGATCGCCTGGATGAAACCGCTCCCGTCCTCCGGACAGTCGAACTGGCGGGCCACCCACTGCTCGAGGCTGCGGTGAAAAGGCGTGAGCGGATGGTAGTCGCCGCGCAGCAACAGCCCGGCCGCCCGCATCACGATGCCGAGCATGGTCCGGGCCAGGCCGTAGTCGAGGTCGTCCCGGCGCACATCGAGCCCTGTGCCGAACAGGGCGGCCAGCCCGCAGTGGTAGGAGAAGCTGTCCACCCGTTGGACAAAGCGGTTCTTGCCGTCGAGGTCCCAGGAGAGATCGGACTCCTTGAAATACGGCATCCACTCGTGCATGCTGCGCTGAAAGGCGAGCTTGGTGGCGTGATCGCCATAGCCGTGGTCGGTGTAGTGCAGCGGCACCGACCGGCGGAGCGTTTCGAGGTCGTTGCGGCGCCCGCCGCTCGCGCAGGAATCGAGCCATAGGCCCGGATTGCGCGCCAGCAAATCGTCCCAGTACTGCAGATAGCCCTGGACGTGCAGGTTCTCGTTCATGCCCTGGCGGTCCGGGCCTTCGTTCAGGCGCCAGTAGTCCAACGGTTTAAAGTTGAAATCCTGCCGGTAGATCTTGATCCCGTTTTCCTGGATCAGTCCGCACACGTGATCGGTCAGCCACTGGCGGCATTCCGGGATGCCCAGGTTGAGCAGCCGGTTTTCTGCGCCCTCGACCCGCAGCAACCATTCCGGCCGTTCGACATCGAGCCGGGTGCCGGGTCGGACACGCTCGGGCTCGAACCAGATCAGCAGGTCGGCCCCGTTGCGTGCCGCGTGGTCCGATACGGGTCTGAGCCCGTTGGGAAAGCGCTCGGGGTCTGGCTCCCAGCTTCCGGTGACCGGCCACTTCCGGACGCCGTTCTCATCCCGGCACGGATACCATCCGGCATCAATCCACCACACATCGAAGGCGATCCCGCGCTGCCGGGCCAGGTCGATGTACTCGATCTGATTCTCTTCGGTGGCCGCCGTGAACTCGATCCCCTCGCCCGGCCCCGACCAGGCCAGGTGCGGTGCCAGGGTTTGACCGTTGGGCCGGGGCAGGAGATGGGCGAAATACCAGCGCCGCCACAGGTTCACCGCCCGCGAAGCATCGCCCGACCAGGCCAGGACGGTCATCCGTGGCGTGCGCACGGTTTCGCCCGGGTTGAGCCGCAGATGGGTCTTCTCCTGGCCCGCCCTGACTTGCACGCCATCTGCCAGGCCTTCGAACGAGGCTGACCACTGCCCCGGCCAGCCGACGGCGAGGGTCAATCCGCCCTCCTCAAACAGGATTCGGAAGAAGGGAAAGGCGCCATCGCACGGGCGGCCGCCGGTGGGGGCAAAGGCGAGCGCATCGCCCGGGCGCAAACGGCTCTCCTGCGGGGTATACCCATCGGCGCTGTTGAAGTCGCCGTTGCAGTGATACAGCCCGGTCGAAGCGCCGCCAAACACGCCATCCAGCCCGAGCAGGTCGCTGATGATCGGCGTTGGCCCGTGGCCGGCGTTGGTCAGCCAGGCCGTCCACTCCACGACCGGGTAGTCCTCATACATGACGCCTTCGACTCGGATGCGCAACCCGGTCGCGGGATCGGCGCCCTCGAAGACCGTTTCGACGATGTTGGCGTCGACGCGGCGCCGGGTCGAGACGGGCTGCCAGTCCGCCGGGATGCCGCGGACAAGCTTGCCGTCATAGACGAAGGAGATGGGCACGCTACCCGGGCCATCCAGAAAGCGGCCGGCCCACTCCCGGGCCTTGCGCATGTCCTCGGCGCTGGTCAGGGTATGTCCGTTTGTTGTCGGCATGATCTTCCTCAATATCCGTCGAGATCACAGTCCCCGCGCTTAGCGCGGGGACTGTGATCTCGACACGTGCTATTCAGTTAGGAGTTCTTAAGATACGTCGAAAAGTTCATGTGCGCAATCCGCGGCCCGCGCGGAGTGCGGATCACAACGGCGCTCGCCGGCCCGCGTTGGACGATATCGGGCGTGGAAGCGCGCCGGAAACACCAGATCGCGGTTACCAGGACCGTGCCCCGGTCGAGGCGGTCCTCGGCGAGCTGTTCGAGCCAGAGCGCGTTGGCCGAGACCTTGCCACCGGGCGCAAACCCGAAGCCGGTGTGGTGCTGGCGCAGCGCCTCAGGCCCGCGCAGCAGGCCCTGCTTCTCCGACGAAAAGTAGGTCACTCGCTCGTCCATCACGAACAGCGCTTCGAGTTCATCGAGGTCGTAGCTGTTCCAGAAGCGCGTCCAGCGGGTGATGAGGGCTTGTGTCGCCTTTCCCATGGACGGACTTTACCGCCAAACCACGATCACGGTGGGCTTGTCCAGGTCGGTCGTCATGGCGGCAAACGAGGTGCGCCCATCCGGCGCGGGGGTGATCCAGCTCACATAGCCGCTCTTGTTCGGATTCGCCTCATTCGTAAACGTTGGGGTGCGCTTGCCAGGCACCGTCATTTCCGGCACCCGCAGGCTGAGGATGCTGGACCCGCCTGTGAACAAGCGGGTGCCATCGGCGCTGAACTGCAAAACGCTGCTATTTTCGTACGCGGTGGCAACACGTCGAATCTCGTCGAGATCGCTCAGGTCGTACAGGGCGATTCCCCGATAGACTTCCGCCGCGATGTAGCGCCCGTCGGGGCTGAAGGCAATAACTCGGGCTGTGTCCGACGAATCCCCCGCGATTTTCGCGCGTATCTTGAAGGTAGCGCCATCCAGCAATGCGACATCGCCGTTCTTGGCGCCAAGGGCAAGAAGCTTGCCTGACCGACCGAAGACCATCGCGCCATTGGCGTTTGCCATGGGAACCCGAACCGATACTCCGGACGACACCGAGTAGATCTCGATCGCATATTCGGCGCCGGTCGGCTCGCGGCTGGCCGCCGCAATCCGCTCGCCGGTGGGATCCCAGACCAGGCGCCAGACGTCCTGATGGGCGGTCTTCAGAAACCGGGGCGGACCATTCGACCCCAGCTGCCAGAGGGCGATCTGACCTTCGCCCCCGCCCTCGGCCAGCGATGTGCCATCCGGTGAGAAGGCCAGGCTGTGCACGTTGCTCGAGATCAACAATGTGGATCCAATCTGAGAGAGCGTCTCGACATCCCAGATCTTGAACTCCGCCTCGCGGCAGTAGTACGGCTCGTAGGTGGCGCGGCCGCGGCCGATATCGCTGCATGCGCCGCTCACGAATGCGCGGCTATCGGGACGATATTGAAGGGCGAGCAAACGGTACTTGTGCGCTTCGAAGTGGCTGGGTTTGGAGCCGAAGTTGTAGGCTCCCTCGGCCACGGTGACGACGCGGACCTCTTCGATGAGCTGGCCGCCTGTCTCGAAGGTGAGGCGGTTCTGGCCGCGCGGCGCAGCGCCGAAACGAAGGATGCCCGAATTGCCCCCGGCGGATAGACTGGCGGATTCCACCTGCGCGCCGTTCGAATCGCGCATGACGACGTTGATGGCCGAATCCTTGGGCAGGCCATAGCCCCTCCACTTCGCGCAGATCGGCGTTGCCGTCAACGTTTCAAAAACCACAAGGGGATCCGCGGTCTCCGCCGTGGCGCAATCGATCAGGCTGGCTTCGATCGTGGGCGGCGGCAGCGGCATCCCAACGTCCGTGGCGCACATATTCAGCGAACACGCCATGAGCGCGGGCGCCAACAACGAGAAGAGGGTCCACCGAAATTTACCCGTCATGTCGGAACCTTCCTTGCCCAAGCCGGATTCGCGGATGCCCACCGTTCACTAGTGGTGTTGGCGAGGCCAGCAAACCAAGTAAGCTTGGGACCACGCGAGGCATGCTGTCGTGAGCGAAAAAGGCGAGGGGCAAGAAGTATCCCCGCAGATCGTCCTCTTGTCTGTCTGGTGGCCCAAGTACAAATATGACAAAGCATCCTGAGCGGAGCGCATCGGCGCCTGGGCCGCCGAGTCCTCCTGAGCGCAGTCGAAGGACGCGCCCTCAGCTAAAGTTGGCTGCCATGCCCTGGGTCTACATGCTTCGTTGCTCGGACAAATCACTCTATGTCGGCATGACCGAGAACCTCGAGCTTCGTTACGCGCAACACGTGGATGGCACCTACGGCGGATACACCGCCGCGCGCCGGCCCGTAGTGCTTGTATGGCATGCGGAGGTTCAGACGGCTAACCATGCATTCGAGCTGGAGCGCAAGCTCAAGGGCTGGTCACGGGCAAAGAAAGAAGCCCTTATCCGGGGTGATTTCGTCGGCATCCACGAGATTGTTGTCGCTGAGAGAAGGCGCCGGGAGAAATCCAGGCGACAGCGCGATGGATGATCGGCTCATTCAGCTTTGGCTACGAGCGCGTCCTTCGACTGCGCTTGGGCCCGGCGTAAGCCGGGCCGCGCTCGCTTGGCCCGCTCTCCTCCCTGCGCTCCGCTCAGGATGCTTTCTCACCTGGGGAGTTGCACTCCCGGGCCTGCGCTCCGCTCAGGATGCTTTCTCACCTGGGGAGTTGCACTCCCGGGCCTGCGCCCCGCTCAGGATGCTTTCTCACCTGGGGAGTTGCACTCCCGGGCCTGCGCCCCGCTCAGGATGCTTTCTCACCTGGGGAGCACTCCCGGGCCTGCGCCCCGCTCAGGATGCTTTCTCACGTGGGGAGTTGCACTCCCGGGCTTGCGCCCCGCTCAGGATGCTTTCTTGTGTTTGTGCTCCCCTTCCTCGCAAGCCGACTATGTGCCCTTTGCAGCGTGCGGAGGAACTCCCTTGTACAAATACACGAAAGCATCCTGAGCGGAGCGCATCGGCGCCTAAGCGCCGATGCGCGCAGTCGAAGGACGCGCTGTCGGCCAGAGTGGATGCGTGTAGCCCAGACGTGATTTGCGTCGGAGTCGAGCGCCGATGCGCTCGGTCGAAGGACGCGATTCCGGGCCATCGCCCGCAACAAAGCCAAATCAGCGCGAATCTGCGTAATCTGCGGATGGATTGTGAATAACCACCGCCCACCCCCGGGCATACAATTCAGATATGCGTATCACCGTCCACCCCCGCCAGATCCAGGCCACCCCGGCCGATGCCCTCATCGTCAATCTTTTCGAAGGCGTTGCCGTGCCCGCTGGCGCGGCCGGCGCTGTCGACACCGCCCTTGGCTCTGTCGATGGCGTGCCCGGCGCGGGCGCGATCAGCCGGCTGCTGGCGCTGGGTGATTTCAAAGGCAAGCTGAACGAGCTCGCCGTCATCTACACCCACGGCCTCATCCCGGCTGCCCGGGTCATCCTGGTCGGGCTGGGCAAAGCCGCCGACATCAACGCCGAGCGGGTGCGCCAGGCCAGCGGCAGCGCCGTCCGCAAGGCGGCCAGCCTCGGCTGTAAGGTCGTCGCCACGGTCACCCATGGCTCGGGCAGTGGCGGCCTGGATGCCCGGGTGGCCGCCCAGGCCACCGTCGAGGGCGCCATCCTCGGCGCCTACCAGCATCTCGAACAGAAGTCCAAGCCCGACCCGCGTGAGATCGAGACCCTGCTCGTGCTGGAATCAGATGCCAGCCGCTTCCCCGAGGCCCGCGACGGCGCCCATGATGGCGAGATCATCGGCAACGCCCAGAACGCGGCCCGGACCCTGGTCAATCGCCCGCCCAACGTAATGTACCCCGCCGCATTCGCCGATCATTGCGTCGCGATGGCGAAGAAGCGCGGGCTCAAGGCCACTGTCCTCGGCCAGGCCGAGCTCGAGGCCAACAAGATGGGCGGCATCCTGGCGGTCAACAAGGGCAGCCGCAACGCGCCGCGCTTTGTCGTGCTCGAGCACGCCCCGCGCGGGACGGCCAAACAGGCGCCGCTGGTCCTGGTCGGGAAAGGCGTGTGCTTTGATACGGGTGGCTACTCAATCAAGACCGCCGATGGGATGGTGTCGATGAAGGGCGACATGAGCGGGGCCGCCGCTGTCGCCGGCGCGATGCAGGCCATCGCCGAGCTCAAGCTGCCCCGGCGCGTCATCGGGCTCATGCCCCTGGTCGAGAACCGGATCAATGAGGAAGCCTTTCTGCCCAGCGACGTGCTGACCATGATGAACGGGATGACGGTCGAAATCATCAGCACCGACGCCGAGGGCCGGCTGATCCTCGCCGACGCCCTGCATTACGCAAAACGGTATAACCCTTCTGGCGTCGTCGACATCGCCACCCTCACCGGGGTCGCCTCACTGGCGATGGGCGATTGCATGGCCGCCACCGTCCACACGAACACTGAAACGTGGGGGCGCCAGGTCATCGACGCCGGCGCGCAAGTGGGTGAGCGCATTTGGCCGATGCCGCTCTGGCCGGAATATGGCGAGAGCATGAAGAGCGACACCGCCGACTTCAAGAACAGCGCCGGCAACCGTTACGCCGGGCTGGGTGTGTCGGGCTGGTTCCTCCAGCAGTTCACCCTCGACGAGAAGGGCGGCCCGGCCTACCCATGGGCCCATATCGACATGGCCCCCATGGACTTCAACAACAGCACGTCTGGTTACTCGCCCAAGGGGGCCTCGGGATACGGGGTGCGGGCGTTTGTGGCCCTCGCTGCTGGCGCAGCGTAGTTTGATCAAGTGGGTAAGGTGCGTAAGGTTTGATCAGGTAGAGACGTGGGCGGAACATGCCACCTTATCGAACCTTACTCACCTGATCAAACCTGATCACACCTATGACCGGTCTGGTAGTACAGCGACGCCCGGCAACGTCTTGCCCTCGAGAAACTCCAGGGAGGCGCCGCCGCCGGTGGAGATGTGGGTGATCTTGTCCGCCACGCCGGCGTGCTCGACGGCCGCGACCGAATCGCCGCCGCCGATGACGCTGATGGCGCCCGACTCGGCCACCGCTTTGGCCACCGCGGTCGTGCCCGCGGCGAACTTGGGCATCTCGAACACGCCCATCGGGCCGTTCCACACGATCATCTTCGCCCCGGCGATGATCTTGGCGAAGTTGATCGCCGACTGCCCGCCGATATCGAGGGCGCGCCAACCCGGCCGGATCGAATCGACCGCAACGGTGGCGGTGCTGGCGTCGTTGGCGAACTTGTCGGCCACGACCACGTCGACCGGCAGGACCAGCTTGTCGCCCGAGGTCTCGAGGATCTGCCTGGCCATCGCGACCGCGTCCTGCTCGACCAGCGAGTCGCCCAACTCATAGCCTTTGGCCTTGAGGAAGGTGTTGGCCATCCCGCCCCCGATCAGCAGCCGATCGACCTTGGGCAGCAGGTTCTGAATCACCGGCAGCTTGTCGCTGATCTTGGCTCCGCCCAGGATTGCGACCAGCGGCCGCTCGGGCGAAAGCAGGACCTTGGAGATGAAGTTGATCTCCTTCTCCATCAGAAACCCGGCCGCGGCCGGCAGGAAGTGGGCGACCGCCTCGACTGAGGCATGCGCGCGGTGGGCGCTGCCAAACGCGTCACAGACATACACATCGCCCAGCCGGGCGAGCTGCTTGGCGAAATCGGGGTCGTTCTTTTCCTCCTCCTTGTGGAAGCGCAGGTTCTCCAGCAACATGACCTCGCCCGGCTTGAGGGCGGCGGCCTGGGCTTCGACGGCAGCCCCGACGCAATCGGCGGCAAAAGTGACCGGCTTGCCGAGCAGTTCACTCAGCCGCGCCGCAGCCGGTTTGAGGCTCTGCGCGGGGTCGACGCCCTTGGGCCGCCCGAGATGCGACATGAGCACGAGTGAGGCCCCATGCTCGATGGCGTACTGGATGGTCGGCAGCGCGGCGCTGATCCGGGTGTCATCGGTGATGGCGCCGGATTTGTCGAGCGGGACGTTGAAGTCCACCCGCATCAGCACGCGTTTGCCGGTCAGGGGAAGCAGATCTTTGATCGTTCGCTTATTGAGCATGATGTCCTTTTGCCGTACCAGGCTTATCGATTGCCACTTGGCGGCGCTTTTTTAACAGAAGAAGGGAAGAACGGAAGGGGAGGCCGGCTTCAGCGCATCTTTCCTCATCCAACTTCCCTTCTTCCTTTCTTCTGTTAAAAAATCCTGACCTGGGGCGCCGATTGGCCTAGTTCCAGATGTTGCGCAGGTAGCGGACCTTTTCCACGGTCTGAAAATCGCCGCCGCCTTCATGGTTGTTAAAGCGCCACACGCGGATGTCCTTGTCGCCGGCCCAGTGGTTATAAGCCGCATACACCGTCGAGGGTGGGCAGATGGTGTCCATCAGCCCGACAGAGAACAGCGCCCGCGCGCGGGCCCGTGCAGCGAAGTTTACGCCATCAAAATAGCTCAGCGTCCGCAGCGCGTGGTCGATATCGGTGCGGTGGGTGGCGCACCACTTCACGATTTCGCCATACGGATTGGTGTCGATCAATTCGATGGCCCGCCGATAGTGGCACAGGAAGGGCACATCCGGCATTGCAACCTGGATGGTTGGGTCCAGCCCGGCCGCCGCAATCGCGATCCCCCCGCCCTGGCTTCCGCCGGTTACCGCGATGCGATCGGCGTCGATCGCGGCGTGGCCGCGGGCTGTCTCCAGCGCCCGGACCGCGTCGGTGAAGAGCCGCCGGTAGTAATAGTTCGTTGGATCGGTGATGCCCTGGGTCATGAACCCGGGCACGGACGGGCTCCCAGCGCCCTCGTCGGGGGTGTCGCCCTTCTGCCACACGCTCCCCTGCCCGCGGGTGTCCATCAGCAGGTGGGCATAACCGGCACTGCTCCACAACAGATAGTCGGTCGGGAAGCCGCGCCCGCCGCCGTAACCGAGATACTCGACCACGCACGGCACGGGACCGGATCGATGGGCGGGAGTTGCAGCCAGGCCTTGATCGGCTGCCCGCCAAAACCGTTGAAGGTGACGTCATACGACTCCTGCGCGCGCAGGCCGTAGTCCACCCGCTCAAAGCGGGCGTGCAGCGGATGTTCGCGCGCGCCAGCCAGGGTGCCGGCCCAGAAGGCGTCGAAATCGGCGGGCTCTTCGCGCGCCGGACGATAGGTTTTGAGCGTCTCGAGGGGAAAATCGAAGATGGCCATTTGCCAAGTCTACAACGGGCTCCGCGCCGACCTGACAGGTCACCCCGCCATCGGAGTAAAATACGACCTCGTGCAGCATGCGCGGCGATTTGCCTTAGGGTTCCGCGCCCGCCAGATCCGTTGGCGGGGGCCGGGAATCTGTTTTCGGCGGGCCCGCAGTGCCATCCAAAAACGTCAAATGCGACTCAGCGTTTGGCGTTTTATTTTGCCCGGTAGCGCCGGGCCAAGGAGCCTGATCCCATGACCAATCCGCAACGCGCCCCTCACCTGCCGCTCGGCGAAAAGCGCGGCGGCCGGCTGTACGGCCAGCACATTCTCTCGGTCAAACAGTTCTCGCGCGAGGACATCGAGGCCATCTTTGTCATCGCCGAGGAGATGCGCACGATGGTCGAGCGGGTCGGCACCTTCGACCTGCTCAAGGGTAAGCTCCTGGCCAGCCTGTTCTACGAGCCCTCCACCCGCACCTCGTCCTCGTTTACCGCCGCCATGGAGCGCCTGGGCGGCAGCGTCATCCCGATCAGCGAGGTGCGCTACTCGTCGGTCTCGAAGGGCGAGTCCCTGCCCGACACCGTCCGTACTCTCGAATGCTACAGCGACGTCATCGTCCTGCGCCACCCCGAGGTCGGGGCCGCGGCCACCGCCGCCCGCTACGTGCGCAAGCCCATCATCAACGCCGGCGACGGGATCGGCGAGCATCCCACTCAGGCCCTGCTCGATCTTTTCACCATTCGCGAGGAGTTGGGCAATCTCGATGGCCTGACGGTGACGATGCTGGGCGACCTCAAGAATGGCCGCACCGTGCACTCGCTCTCGCGCCTGCTCACCCTCTTCCACGCCCGGATCAACCTGGTCTCGCCCGAGATGCTGCGCATGCCGCCCGAGATCATGGAGGAGCTGGCCGCCAAGGGCGTCACCTTGTCCGAGCATCGCGAGCTCGAGTCGGTATTGCCCAACACCGATGTGCTCTACGTCACGCGCGTGCAAAAGGAGCGCTTCGCCGACGAGGCCGACTACCTCGCCCACAAGGACGCCTACGTCATCACCCCGGCCACGCTCACCCAGGCCAAGCAGAAGATGATCGTCATGCACCCGCTCCCGCGCGTGGGCGAGATCAGCATGGACGTGGACGACGACCCCCGCGCCGCCTACTTCCGCCAGATGGAATACGGGCTGTACGTCCGCATGGCGCTGCTGGCGATGGTGCTCGGCAAAGCGTAATTCTCGTTGATAACGTTGGTAACGTTGATAACGTTCTTAACGTTACCAACGTTATCAACGTTACCAACGTTATCAACATAAATGACAACATTCACCGCCCTCCTGACCGCGTCCGCCCGCTCACGCGATTCGCTGCTGTGCGTCGGGCTCGACCCGCGCGGCGAATCGCCCGAGGCGCTCCGTGCCGACTGCCTGCGCCTGATCGCCGCGACCGCCCCGTTCGCGGCGGCCTTCAAGCCCAATTACGCCTTCTTTGAGGCCTTTGGGGCCGAGGGTGTCGCCGCGCTGCGCGATGTCATCGCGGCCGTGCCCGAGGGCATCCTGGTCATCCTCGACGCCAAGCGCGGCGACATCGCCGAAACCAGCGAGGCCTCGGCCCGCGGCCTCTTCGACACGCTCGGCGCGCATGCCGTCACCGTCAGCCCGTATATGGGCGGCGAATCCCTCCGCCCGTTCTGGGACCGGCCGGACCGCGGCATTTTTGCGTTGTGCAAAACCTCAAACCCCGGCGCCGGCGAGTTTCAGGAAGTCGCGCTCGAAGGCGGCGGCGCGCTGTTCGAAGAGGTCGCCCGGCGTGCCGCGCACTGGAGCCCGCACGACAATGTTGGTCTGGTAGTCGGCTCGACTTACCCCGAGGCCATTGCCCGGGCCCGCGCGCTCGCGCCCGAGGCCTGGTTTCTTGTGCCGGGGATCGGGGCCCAGGGCGGCGACCTCGAGCGCTCGGTCGACGCCGGGCTGCGCCCCGACGGGCTGGGCATGCTCATCAACGCCTCGCGCAGCATCGCCAACGCGGCTGAGCCTGGAGCGGAGGCGCGCCGCCTGCGGGATGCCATCAACGCCGCTCGGGCCGCGACCCGGAGAAGATCCGCCGCTGCAACGCCGCTCAGCGCCCTCGCCCGCGATCTGATCGAAACCCAATGCGTGCGCTTTGGCGCCTTCACCCTCAAATCGGGCGCGATCTCGCCGATCTATCTCGACCTGCGCCGGCTGGTCACATACCCCGCAGTTCTGCGGCGGGTCGCCCAGGCCTATGCTCATGTGTTGCGCGGGCTCCACTTTGACCGCCTGGCCGGCATCCCGTATGCCGCCCTGCCCATCGCGACCGCCATCTCGCTCGAGGCCGGCTGGCCGCTGATCTACCCGCGCCGGGAGGCCAAGGAATACGGCACCCGGGCGACCATCGAAGGCGAATTCAAGCCGGGCGAGACCGTCGCCGTCATTGATGATCTCGTCACCACCGGCGACTCCAAGATCGAGACCATCCAGAAGCTCGAAGGCGCTGGCCTCAAGGCCCGCGATATCGTGGTGCTGATCGACCGAGGCCAGGGCGCGGCGGCGATCCTGGCCGCGTCCGGCTATGCCTTGCATTCGGTCGTCACCCTGCCGGCACTCCTGGACGAGTGGCTGCGCACGGGCGCCATCAGCGCTGCGCAGCGCGCGGACGTGCTGGCGTTTCTAACGCAATGATCTATGATGCGGCGCGGCGCGCCCTGTTCAAGCTCGATCCCGAGCGTGCCCATGCGCTCACGCTGGGCGCCCTGCGCGCCGCCGGGGCGCTGCCCCTCACCCGGATCGCGCTGGGGCGCGCCCTGCGCTTTGAGGACCCCCGCCTCAAGGTCGAAGCATTCGGCCTGCGCTTCCGCAATCCACTCGGCCTGGCGGCCGGCTACGACAAGAACGGCGTCGCCGTGCGCGGGTTGGCGTCGCTGGGCTTCGGCCATCTGGAGATCGGCACGCTAACCCGGGGGGCGCAACCCGGGAATCCGCGCCCGCGCCTGTGGCGGGTGCCCGAAGCCCGGGCCGTCATCAACCGGCTGGGCTTTCCCAACGACGGCGTCGACGCCTTCCTGGCTCGCGCTTGGCCCGATCCCGGAATCCCGGTCGGGATCAATATCGGAAAGAGCAAAGACACGCCCTTGTCCCAGGCCGCCGATGACTACGTCGCGCTCCTGCGTCGCGTCGCGCCGCGGGCGAGCTATGTTGCCATCAACATCAGCAGCCCAAACACGCCCGAACTTCGCCAGCTCCAAACCCGCGCTTATGTCGCCGATCTGTGCGGGGCGATCACCCGCACCCGCGACACGCTCGCAGCCGAGAGCGGGCGGCGGGTGCCGGTGCTGATCAAGCTTGCGCCTGATCTCGAGGAGGGCCAACTCGAAGATGCCCTGGACGCGACCCTCGGCGCGGGCATGGACGGCGTCATCGCCACCAACACCACGCTCCGCCGCGATGCCGCCGGTGGGTTTGTTCCAGAACGTTATACGGATTGCCAGGGCGGACTGAGTGGCGCGCCCCTGCGATCGCTCGCCACGGCGATGATCCAGCGCATCCACGCCCGGACCGGGCCGCGTTTGCCCATCATCGGCATGGGGGGCGTTGCCAGCGCCGAGGACGCCCTCGAGAAGATCAGGGCCGGCGCGACGCTCGTGCAGCTCTACACCGGGCTGATCTATGGCGGACCCGGGTTGCCCGCCCGAATCAAACGCGGCCTTGTTTCAGCCCTTGAGCGCGCGGGCGCGGATAGAATGGCGGCTCTGACTGGCTTGCAGTGACGGATCGTGGGGGATCTAGAAGTCACCTAAATAATGAGTGGCGAGATCACAATTCCCGCGCGAAGTGTGGGAATTGTGATCTCGCCAGGCGCATTTTTGGGATGGGATCCAGGAAAAACTGGTCTGGAACGGCGTTCGACACCGATCCTGATGACCATGTCAATTAATAACGTGGCGATTGCGGCGGCGCTGGCATTGCTGGTGTTTGCCATCCCTTACCCAGAGCCGATCCGCGGCGCTGGCGCGCTTACCCCGCGCGCCTTCATACCGGGCGTTCAGGCAAGCGCCAACTGCGCGATGAATGCCCAGGAGAGCGCCATCCTGACCGCGATGCGGTCCGATTCGCGCCAGAAGCGCTCGCAACTTGTGTGCAGTCCCGCGCTGCGGCAGGCGGCCTATTTTCATGCCCAGGACATGATCAATCGCGCCTATTTTGGTCATATCACACCGCCTCCAAACAGCATCGGCCCCAATCAAATGGCCCGGAATGCCGGCTACATCCTGCCAACGTTCTACGGCACCTCGGTAACAGCCAACTACATTGAATCCATTGCCGCGGGATACGACACGCCGGCGGCTGTGTGGAGTGGCTGGATGGCATCGACCGCGCACCAGGCGCATTTGCTTGGCCTCGATCCGTTCTATGGCGAGCAGATCGACATCGGGATTGCCTACATCTATGGCGCCAACAGCACCTACGGGCGATACTGGGTCGTGATCACGGCCCGGCGTGGACCATAAGCGCACCCAGGCCCACGAGCTCGCGGAAATGACGCCCCGGCGAAGCCGGGGCGTCATTTCCGATGTCTTCCTGAACGGTTATCTCGGATCGCCAGCGCTGCTGCCGCTGCGGGATTCCGACATTGCGCGCAGCTTAAAGGCCGCGATTTGGCGCTCGCCGAGCACAATCTTCAGCGAGAGTTTTTTGTCACCGCGCTGAAGCTCCAGCGCAAGGGTGGCCCCCGGCAACTTGGCGCAGATCAGGGCAGACAGGTCCGCGTGCCCATCGATCACGAGACCATCGATCGAGCGCACTCGGTCGCCGACCTGCACGCCGGCGCGCTCGGCCGGGCTCTTTTGGATGACGCGATCCACGACGATTTGCTCAATGCTCTTGGAGCCATTGAGCCGCGTCTGCGGTTTCCACAAGATGCCCAAATAGGCTACGGATCGATTCTGCACACTTCTCCACGCGTTCGTGCGGTCAAGACCGCCAAGAGCGCACATCCAGCGCCCGGCGCTTTCTGAAGCGGGCACATTAAACCAACCGCCTTAGCATCGACTGAGATGCCGTCGCTGGCGCGGTGAGGAGGCCGGAAGCCAGAATCGTGATCGCTCATACAAGATTGGGCTGATACGCCGGAAGAAAGACGTCGAACGAGGTCCCCACACCGACCGCGCTGCGGGCCGCGATTCGCCCGCCGTAGGCCTCGGCGATGGTCTGGGCGATTGCGAGGCCCAGGCCGGCCCCGCCTTTGGCCCGCGACCGGGATTTGTCAACCCGGTAGAAGCGTTCGAAGACGTGCGGAAGATCTTCGGCTGGGATGCCGGGACCGTTGTCGCTGACCGTCACCCGCACAACCCGTTCGCCCCCCACCGCGGGAGCGCCGGCGGCATTGACATCGCGGGCGGCCTCGTTGGCGGCTTCAATGTGGACGGCCGCCCCCTCAGGCGAATGTTTAATTGCGTTATCCACCAGGTTGAGCAGCACCTGCTTCAATCGGTCGGCGTCTCCCTCGATCTCGAGCGGCTCTTCGCCCAGGAACAGGGTCGTGACCTCGGTTTTGCCTTGGCCGATGAACTTGCCCGCCCGCGCCACCTCAAGCAGGGTTGGCATCAGATCCAGCGGCGCCATCCGCATCTCGAGCGCGCCCGAGTCGGCCTGGGAAAGCATCAACAGGCTGCTGACCATCCGGGTCATGCGATCGCTCTCACTTGTCACCGCGTCAAGCGATTCAGTGTCGGCGCAACCCATCCGGAGCAGATCGACATTGCCCCGAATCACGGTGAGCGGCGTGCGCATCTCATGGGATACGTCGGCGACGAAGCGCTGTTGGGCGGTGATGGACTGCGAAAGCCGGTCGAGCATTTCATTGAAGGCGGTCGAGAGCCTGCCCACTTCGTCGTTGGTTTGGGCGAGCACACGCTGGTCGAGATTGTTGGTCCGCGAGATGCTGAGCGCGGTGTCGGTGATGCGGGTAATGGGCCGAATAGCCCGCCTGGCCACCGCCCCGCCGCCAACAGCCGCGATCAGCAGGGCCAATAGCCCGACAGCCAGGAGCGTGCCGAGCAGGCCCTGTTTCGCGAATTCAGTATCCTGAATTGGCGTGGCGACCTGGAAAAAGATCAGCAATTGCTGGCCGCTTACCCGGTTGGTGAACACCACCGGATCGGTCAATACGCGAAGCGGAATCCGATTTACGTGCACGGTGGAATACAGAGGCGTCCGCGCGTCCTGGGCCATGGCCCGTGAATCGCGCAGACTGATCGGGTCGATGGGTCCGGAGATCGCAGTTGTGCTGGCGTCCAGAAGCTCGCCGCTGATGTCGTAGGCCTGGACGTAGATCGAACGAAAGGCGTCCGTCGGCAGTTGAGCGGCGACTTTGCCGTTCTGCAGCAGCGCGGCGCTGGTGAGATCGGTGATGGCTTCGTAGGACTGGCGCAGGAGGTCGTCGACCTGGCGTTGCAAGAGCAGCGCGACAGCGCCGTACACCAAAAGGCCGGCGATGACGAGCGTGAGCCCGGTCACCGAGGTGTAGACGACGGTCAGTCGCGTCCGGATCGAGATTTGACTAAGAGCTCCCAAGGGAATCCACTCCGGTATTCGTTCTTTGACTGACGACAAGCGTACTCCCGTCGCATGAGCAATGAGTGAGTCGCCCCGCGCGCTTTTCAGCCACAGGGTGATCGTATCCTAACCAAGGCCTGGAAGCGGCATGCCCCGGCGTCGCCGGGGCATGCCGCTTACCCCAAACCCGTTTAGGTGGGCGCCGCAGCACGAATAGGCTAAGATTCCAATGCGATGAGCACCTCCTTCTATCACATTGGTTTCGGCCTCGACGATCTCGGCCCCGAGCCGCCCACCCTGGCCCTCCTCTCGGGCGACCCCAATCGCGCGACCATGATCGCGCGCGAACGGCTGACTGGCGCGCGGGTGCTGTCGGAGAATCGCGGGTTGAATAGCTACGTGGCGCTCCTGCCGAACGGCCGGCCGATCATTTCGGCCACGAGCGGGATGGGCGCGCCCTCGCTCAGCATCGTCGTCAATGAACTGATTCAAGTCGGGGTGCGGACCATCATCCGGATTGGCACCTGCGGCTCGATCCAGGCCAGCGTCGCCCCCGGCGCAATCGTCATCAGCTCGGCGGCCCTGTGCCGCCAGGGCGCCGCCAACGACATCGCTCCGCCTGAATACCCGGCGGTCGCCGATCCCTTCCTGACCGTGGCCCTGGCCGACGCCGCCCGGGCGCTGGGGATCGCTCACGCGGTCGGCATCACCGCCAGTGTCGACACCTTCTACGAGGGTCAGGAGCGCTCATCGTCCTCGGCCAACCCATATCTCCTGCGCAGCCTGCGCGGGATGACGAACGAGTTCCGCCACCTTAATGTGCTCAACTACGAGATGGAGGCTGGCACGCTCTTCAAGATGGCCGGGGTCTATGGCTTCCGGGCTGGCTGCGTGTGCGGCGTCATCGCCCAGCGCGTCACGGGCGAAAACGTCGTGATGGATGCCAAGGGCGGGGCCGTTGAGCGGGCTATCGAGGTGGCGCTCGCTGCGGCCGAGAAATTCGCCTAGATTTCTCACACGAACTGATTTGCGGAATCGATATTCTCGGCGGAGCCGAGAATATCGATTCCGCAAAACAGCGACTGGGCGTGCTTCTTAGCGCCACCCGAGTCCGGCGCATACAGCGCACGACTCGCCTGTGGCCAGACACGTCACGCACGGGCGCGCGGTCGGGGGCGGACTTGGGATGTCTTCGGCAAGTTCCGGATATCGGAGCGCCCCCTGGGCGACGACGGCGAAGCGCGTAAGCGGATCATCCTCCCGGACGGTGGGATGACCAAATGCCTCGTGGTCCATCCGCAGGATCTCACCGTCGGGCCGCAACCCCCACAGGAAAATGGCATTGCCATGCAGGGGCAGCGCGTTCAGGTCCTCTTTGAAAACACGAAGCGGCCACTGGCCGATTGTGGTCGGGTTCAGGGCGTTGATTCGCGCCTGTATCCACGCCTGGGCGCTGGGCGGACGCGGCGGGTGCGGGGCGTGCGCGGTGGTGATGGCGGTGTCGCGCAGGGCGCTCTCGAGCTCCCGACGGATTCCCTGGTTTGCCGGCCTGGCCCACTCGCGCATGAGTTTTGGCAGCGCCCGCAGCGATCCGTAACGCCCGATGGTCATCGCGGCCGCCCGCATCGCGCCCGGATCGTCGAGCGCATCGACAAGCGCCGGGACCGCCTGCGGGCCAAAGCCTCCCATGAGGAATGCGACCCGGGTGCGGATTACGGCGCTCGGGTCCGAATGCAACAGGGTGAGCAGGTGCGGCAGGGCCCGCTCGCGGATGAGGGAATAGCCCTCATACATCACCAGCCACGCGCGCACCCTCGGCGAAGTCTCGATTTGCAGACGCTCGAACAGCGCGCTTGCGATCTCGGGACTGCGCCAGCGTCGAAACGCGTGGAAGGTCTGGGCGCGCACATTGTCGTCCTCATCGTTCAACGCCCGCAACAGCGCCCCCTCAGCGTCGGACCGGTCGCGCCTCGATCGTGTCGGCTCCGACGTGGATGCTCTCTCGGGCGATCCGATCGGCGATGCGCATCTGGATTGTCTTTCGGATGCCGTGCTCGGGTTCGATCTCGAGCCGGCGCGCAAGGGCGGCCGCGCCGGGTTCATTGCGGTAAAAGTCGATGGCATCGGCGGCTGCGGCCCGCACACCGGGATCCGGGTCATCGAGCGCAACCCGCAGGCGCGCCTGCGCGTCGTCGATCTGGCTCTGATACAGGCGGATGATCCGGATCGCCTCGCGGCGCGTATGTGGATCGGCATCCGCCAGATCGCGCAGCCAGGGGGCTGGATCGAACAGGCTCGGATCGGCCCGCGCCACGGCCGCGCGGATCTCGGGCCGTGGATCGTCGCTCAGACTGCTGCGGATCTCACGCGTCCAACGCTTGATCCCGATTAGCAACCGGGTGACAGCCTCCGCGGGCGCGTGTGGATCGCGGATCGCCGCGGTGATCAGAGCCGCGTCCGCATTGGTGAAACCGCGCTCCCGAAACAGTTCGTCGAGCGCATTGATTGCCGCGGACGCGTTCGATACCCAGTGATCGACAAAGGCGCCCTCAACGGATTCGCCGCCGGTGTCATGCAGGGCGGTCTCGAGCAGCGCCGCAACCGTGTCCGAGTCGGATGCACGGGGTGTGTCCATCAGCGCGCCATCATGGAAGCGGCGCGACCGATTGCGCCAGCGCGCGGAGTGCCGAGACGTTGGCCATTGTTTCGACGTCTGCTCGCCCGGTCTGGACGCCCATCAGCAGATCTTTGAGCGTGGCATCGTAGGCGGCGACATCAGCCGGCCCGCAGCGCGTGCTGTCGCCCTGCGTCGTGACGCCGATCGTCGCGTTCAACCGGGCCAGCGCCGACTTGGACAGGAACGGCGCGGCAAAGACAAAGCCGTTCACATTTGGATTGTTGGGCAGATCGATGGCGACCAGCGCAACGGGATCGCTGACAAGAATTGGACCGCCCTCGCAACGGATCGAGCCTGGCACATACAGTAACGCCAGGAAAACGTTCGACTGAATGCGTTCGCATGAGGCAAACGACGGATCGCACTTGCCGTCTTTTCCGAGGCCGATGAGATTGCCAGGCGCGCTCTTGTCGAAACCGCCGAAGTCGGTCAGCATTCCGCCGCGACCCTCGGCGAAGTCCCGGCTTCGACCGCCGGCGACCGGCAACGGGGGAACCGGCGGCCGGTCAAACACCAGGTCATAGGCGCGCCCCGACTGGGTGCTGGTGCGCAGGTTCGTTCGTCCGATCCGGCCCCATGCGGCTGGATAGCGGAAGCTCAGACCCAGCGCCTGATCGCGGCAAAAGTAGGCCGCGCCGTCTTGGGCGCAACCCAGCCGCGCATCGACAGGCGTGACGGCAATGGCGGGTGTTGTGGTTGGCGCGGGGACTGGGGTGGGTGGGGCCGAGGTCGCCGTCGCGGTTCGCGTTGCCGCGACAGTCGGAACGCCGGTTGCGGTCGCTGCCGGAGTAGCAACGGGAATCGCGGTGGGTGTGCCGAGTGGCTCAGGTGAAGCCGTCGGTGTTGACGTGCAGCCACCCACAAGGAGGGCGGCCAGGGGAACAAGGGATCTGATTGAGTTCATCACTTTGTCTCGTTTTATCGCTAAAGAGGGTTCGTGACAAGACTGTAACCGCGACATCGGTGCGCTGCCCTACGCGGATCCCCCGCGCGATCGCCGAACACCTGATGAGGCAATGCCCGTCGGCTGCGTCGGCGCCTGGAAGTCATCCCAACAAATGGGGCGGGATCACACTCCCCGCGCCCCGGATGTTAATAACCTATGGTCAGTTGGCCTAGTCCAGTGGCCAGGCAAAACCTGGCCACTGGTCAGTCGTCGGCCCCCGCCTCCGGACTGACAATGGGCACGAACCCGACATGGTTCTCTCCTAACCGTCAGGGCGTGGCGGATTCCACGCCCTGACGCCCAAAATCCGTCGTCGACCACAGCCCGCTTTCGCGTTTCGCGCAGCCTCGTCCGGACTTGCGTCCGCACCCTATCGATGCGCATCTGAGACAGGATCGCCGCGTGACACGCGGTTCTGAGATGTTTGGGCGACGTCAGCATCAAACAATCTTATGAAACCTCTTTATGTCAAAGCCGCCCTGCCTCTGATCGTTGGTCTTGTCCTCGCCATTTTCCCCGCGCCCGCCGGGCTTACTGCCGGCGCCTGGCTGTTTTTCGCGCTATTCGCCGCCGTGATCGTGGGTTTGATCCTCGAGCCCATCCCCGCCGCCGCTGTCGGCTTCATCGGGGTCACCCTGGCCGTCGTCCTGGGTCTGGTTGATCCGGATCCCGCCAAATCGCTTGCCTGGGGCCTGGCCGGTTTCTCAAATGGCACGGTCTGGCTGATCTTTGCCGCCTTTATGTTTGCCCTGGGCTATCAAAAGACCGGGCTCGGCAAGCGCCTGGGACTGATGTTGGTCAGACTCCTGGGGAAGCGCACCCTTGGGTTGGGCTATGCGGTCGCGATTTCCGACCTGATCCTGGCCCCCTTCATGCCTTCGAACACCGCCCGAAGCGGGGGCACCTTGTTCCCGATCCTGCGCAATATCCCGGGGCTATACGGCTCCGAGCCCGGGCCCACATCGCGCAAGATGGGCTCGTACATCATGTGGACGGCCCTTGCCGCCACCTGCGTCACCAGCTCGATGTTCATCACCGCACTGGCGCCCAATCTGCTGGCCCTTGACGCGGTCACCAAGGCGACCAAGCTGACCATCAGTTGGACCGACTGGATGGTCGGCTTCCTGCCGGCTGGAATCCTGCTCCTCATCGGTGTCCCCCTGCTGTCCTATGTCCTAAACCCGCCCGAGATCAAGGTGAGCGCCGAGGTGCCAGCCTGGGCCGGGGCCGAGCTCACAAAGATGGGCCGGATCAGCCGCAATGAGTTGATCATGGCCGGTCTCGCCCTGCTTTCGCTCGGGCTGTGGATCTTCGCCCAGACCGCCATCAACGCCACCACTGTCGCCCTCATCGTGATCTCGCTCATGCTCGTGACTGGCGTCATCGTGTGGGACGAGATCCTGGCCAACAAGGCGGCCTGGAATGTGCTGGTCTGGTTTGCCACGCTGGTCGCGCTCGCCGACGGCCTGGTCAAGGTTGGTTTCACCACCTGGCTGGGCAAGGGCGCCGCCGCGATGTTCGCTGGCTTCTCGCCGGTCGTGGTGATGCTGCTCCTGGTGGTGGTCTTCTTCGTCACCCACTACATGTTCGCCAGTATCACCGCCCACGTCACCGCCATGCTGCCAGTCTTCCTGGCCGCCGGCGCGGCCGTGCCGGGGATGAACGTCGCGGTGTTGGCCTATATGCTGGTCTATTCGCTCGGCATCATGGGCATCATCACCCCGTATGCCACCGGCCCGTCACCGGTCTATTTTGGGAGCGGATATGTCTCGAAGAAGGACTTCTGGTTGCTCGGCCTGATCTTTGGCGCGATCTTCCTGGCTGTCCTGCTCATCGTCGAGACGCCCTATCTGTTCATGCTGCACCCGTAATCTCGCAAAGTAATCGGGTTACTCCCGCGCGCGAAGCGCGGGAGTAACCCGATTACTTTGCGAATTCGACCCAGCGCCGCTCGGCCGAGGACGTCAGAATCCCAATACAAGCCTCGACCCCGGCCCGTCCATCGGCGGCCTTGCCAACCAGGCTCGGCTTGCCCTCGATCAGGTCGATGAAGGCCGCGATCTGGTCGCAGTAGGCCTGAATCCGAGCCATCCCAAACGCGGTGTTTGCCCCTTCGTGCCCAACGACAGGTTGCTTGCTCTCGGTCCGCCACCCGTTCTTGTCCGCGATCTTGAGCTCGGTGTACGGATCCAGATCCATCAGCCCCTCGCTGCCCATGATCCGCCAACGGAAGTCTTAGCCCGGGAAGGACGGCGTTGGCAGTGCCCGGCTCGAGTAGAGCGTGCAGATCGCGCCGTTGGACATTTCGAGCAGCGCCATCGTGGTGTCCTCAACCGGGATGTCGGGCAGGAAGGTGCGTGAGAAAGCGCTGATCGTCGCCACCTCCGATCCGGTGAACCAGCGCAGCAGGTCGATCGTGTGCGGGGCGCTATTGAGGATATGGCCCAGGCTGGCCGGGTTGTTCCACCACTCCCAGTTGCCGCCAAAGCCGCCGGACTTGATCGAGCCGGCATAGGTCGGCATGGACACCTGGATCGCCTGGACCTTGCCGATCGCGCCCTCGGCAATTCGCGCCTGGGCCGTCGCATTGTTGACCCGGAAGCGCTGGTGATAGCCCGTCGCCAGGACCTTCTTGTGGCGCTCGGCCGCCTCAATCATCCGGTCGCAATCCGCGACCGAGGTCGCCAACGGCTTCTCGACCAGGACATGCTTGCCCTCTGCCAGCCCGAGCACGGTCTCGTCGACGTGCAGATGATGGGGGGTTGTGACGACCACGGCGTCAATGTCCGGCCGCCGCAGCAGCGCTTCGACGCTTGCTTCGAGGGCTACGCCGCAACCCTCGGCCAACCCGGGCGCGCGGCGGCCGCCCGCCACTGCGATCAGGGTGGCGTTGGGCATTTTCTGCACTGCCTCGGCATGCGTGCGCCCCATGAAACCCGAACCGACGATCCCAAACCGAATCTTGCTCATGCTTTCATCCTCCTGTTGAGCGCGCCCCGAAAATCCGCGCTGCGGATCGGCGCACGCCATCCCACCACTCTTGAATGTCCGGCGTGCCGCGCAACAGAACTGGATAGCGCGCGGCATCGCGCGCCAGCAGATCGGCCGCCAGGCCGTCGATCTCCCGGGTCAGGGCCGTCTCCATCAGCGCGTTCAGCCCCTTGGCATCTGCGGCCACTGGATGGTCCGGGGTGATCGAGATTGGCGCGCCGCAGCGCAGCCAGGCCTCGGGCTTCTGGTTGCCCAAGAACTCGAGCCGTATCGCGAGGGGCAGCAGCACGCAGGCCCCCTTCGCCGCCATGATATCGGCGGCGATCCGGCCCGCGCCGCCAAAGAAACCGAGCGGGCGCTGCTCAAACGGTCGAAACTCACCCTGCGGAAAGATAAAGACGCCCGCCCGCGTCGTCGTGATCGCCCTTTTCACCGCGTGCCGGATGGCCTCCACTGCCGCCCGCGGATTCAGTCGATCAACACTGAACAGCCCCAGGTGGCGGAAGAAGCCATAGTTGCGGACCGTGCGCTGCTCGGCCATCACGATCGGCTCGACCCGCAACATGCGGGTGTTGAAGATATCCCACAGATAGGCGTCCCACCATGTGCAGTGATTGGAGAACATCAGGATGACCGGCGGGTCCGCCTGCGCCCCAAGCCGGGCCAGATCGTCGCCTGCGCGCAGCCGCACCGCATGGAAGGCGCGTTGGATGGCCCCCTGAATCAGCACCCGCCGGACCAGCCAGCGCATGACCGGCGTCACCAGCGGTGTGTTTATCTCCTTGATCACGCGTTTTGCGCTGGCGGGATTGTTGTCGGGAGGATATCCCCGGCGGCGCCGGGGATATCCCTCCCGATGACGTCCTAGGCGATTTCGAGAATGGCTTCGATCTCGACCGCGCAGCCCGCTGGAAGCTGGGCCATCCCCACCGCCGACCGGGCATGCCGCCCAGACTCGCCAAACACGTCGAAGATGAGTTGCGAAGCCGCGTTCATGACCAGGGGCTGATCGATGAAGGTGTCGGCGCTATTGACCATGCCCAGCAGTTTGACCACGCGTTTCACCCGGTCAAGGTCGCCGATTGCGTATTTGATCCCAGCCAGCAGCTCGATCACCGCCCAGCGGGCGGCCTCCTGCCCCTGGGATACGTCCATGTCCCGCCCGAGTTTGCCGGCGATGACTTTGCCGTCCTTGCGCGAGATGTGCCCCGACGTGTAGAGCAGGTTTCCGGTCTGCACGGCTGGCGCAAAAAGTGACGGCGGGCGCGGACCTTCGGGCAGGGTGATGCCCAGCGTCGCGAGCCGTTGCGAGATGATGCCTTGATCTTTTGACATGTGTTCCTCCGGGGGCGATTGTGACACGTAACCTTTAGTCCGCGCTGCTCGGCGCCAGATCGTGCTTGGCCGCCTTGATGTGGGTGTGTTCGCCCGGGTGGCGGCGGTTGTAGACGATTGAGGCAATGACCCCAAAGGCCAGCACCGCCAGCACAATCACCAGCGAAGCGACCACCAGGAAATACTCCGGGTCGCCGACCTTCATTACGTCGTGCAGAAAACTGTGGATTGGATCGTGGAATAGCTTCTCAATCACCATCTTGAAGCCGATGAAGGTCAGGATAAAGGCCAAAGCCGGCTTGAGGTAGTGAAACTGAGTCATGGCGGCGGCGAGCAGGAAGTACAGGGCCCGCAGCCCGAGGATCGCCATGATGTTTGAGGTAAAGATGATGAAGGGTTCTTTGGTCACCGCGATGACAGCCGGGATGGAATCGACGGCGAAAACCAGGTCCGTTGTCTCGACCACGATCAGAACCAGAACCAGCGGTGTAACGAGCAGTCTGCCGCCATGGCGGACCAGGAACTTCTCTTCGTGGTAGTCAGAGGAGAGGGGAAGCACACGCTGAGCCAGGCGCAGGATCGGGTTGTTGCCGACCTCAGGCTCCTCGTCATCCGATTGGCGGGAGAGCTTGATGCCGGTGTAGATCAGGAACGCGCCAAAAATGTAGATGATCCACTCGAACTGCTGCAACAACGATGCGCCAACGACGATCAGCACGCCGCGCATGATGATGGCGCCCAGAATTCCCCAAAACAACACCCGATGGTGGTACTCCGGCGGCACGCGGAAAAAGCTGAAGATCACGACAAAGACGAACAGGTTGTCGACGCTCAGCGCCTTCTCCAACACCCAGCCGGTGAAGTACTCGATGCCCTGGCGCGGGCCGATGGCTACCCACACGAGCACTCCGAACGCCAGCGCGATGCTGATCCACACGGCGCTCAGCACAGCTGATTCGCGCAATGAGGGCGCGTGCGCCTTGCGGTTGAGGATGCCGAGATCGAGCGCGAGCAAGACGGCGACAAACACGAGGAAGATGCCCCAGTAGACGGGGTTTGAATTGAAGTCCATAGATTTTGAATGCGGGCCGAAAATGAAGGCTGGATTTTAGCGGATGCCGTTGAGGTCCGGGTTGCGGCTCTCGGCGGCCTCGCGCACGACCGGCCCGTTCACGGCAAAACCGTCATATTCGGCGTCGTCCTCGGAAAACGTCCAGTCGCCCAGAGTGTAGGGGATGGCGCTGGTGGCGGAGAGCCATTCACCGTTCAGCTTGCGTCCAATGTGCAGGTGCGAAGCGATCGACAAACCGCCCTCGCAAGACGGATGCCCGATCTGCTCCCCAGCCCGCACCCGCGCCCCTGTCTCGACCCGATCCTGGAAATAGATGTGCATGTAGAAGACCGCCCAGCCGATGCGCTCGTCTCCGCTCGGATGTAGCGCCAGCCCGACCTCGCCGTTGCGACTGCGCGCGATTACGCCGTCGGCCACGGCCAGCGTCCACTCCGGGAGCGCCCGGCAGCCCGACACGCTGTTGGTGGTGAAGTCGACCGCCCCCCATGGCCCGCCGACCCCCCACGGGCTGTGCGGTCCGCCCGTCAGAAGCCAGGTCTCGCCCTCTGCCCAGGGCAGGCGCAGGCGCGGCTGGCGCGTGCCGGCTGGCACTGGCGCGCCGGTATCGTATTGCGTCGGATCGCCAAACAACCGGCGATAGGTGGCCAGAAAGCCGCCGGGCGCCATTGCGGGTTCCCAACTCTTCGGGCCGGCGACCGCCGCGATGAAATTCATCAGCCCGGCTGTCCCCGCGTTAATGCCCTGCGGCAGGCCAATGGCCCCGCCGGCATCCAACGTCGCGAAGTCACGCGTGCCGAGCCGCCAGCCGTAATAGCCCTCGTTCAGGCGGGCCGCCGCCCAGGCCACTTGCAGATACAGGTTTGGCCGCTGCGCGTTGATCTCGCCAAAAGGGTAGGTGCGGTTGTTGCCCGCCGGCGACGGGTTGTCGACCCAGCCGCCCTGCCATTCGAGCAGGGCCAGCAGCAGGCGCGGATTGACGCTGAACTGATACGCGACCGTGTCGATGATCTGCTCGCCGCTTAGGACTTTCTCCCGCACGTTCTCGGAGTAGCGGGTGATGTAGCCGCGCCGGCCAGCCAAAAAGGCGGTCATATTGAAGGCCGCCGCCGCCGGTCCGTTCACCAGTTCACTGTCCGGGATCAGCCGCGTCACCGGCGCGACGGCGATTTTCTGCGGCGGACGCAAGACGACCATGGCGTTGGATTGTTCGCGGATGGCGCGCCCGAGTGGTAGCGCGGTGGGCGCCGGTGTGGGCGTGAGTGTGGCGGTCGGTTTGGGGCGAATTGCGTCAAAGAATGACGGCGCTTCTGTTGGGGCTGCCGACGCCGCGGCGGCCAGCGCGCCATCAGGCCGCGGCGCGACCGCCGCCGATGTGCCCGTCGATACCGTAAGCAGGATCTCCGCCACCACCAGCACGATCAGGAGCAGCGGCGCCGCGCGTTTCATGAAGAGCGTATGTTACCTTTTATTCGCCCTTCATCACCCTTTCCGCTTCGCGCAATAACTGCTCGGCCCCTTGCACGCCGGTCTTGCCGGTCGTGCCCAGCATCTGGGCGATCTCCTCGACCCGTTCCTTGCGGCTGAGCGCGCGCACGCTCGTGGCGGTCCGGTTGTCGCGGGTGATCTTCTCCACCCGCAAATGGGCCGCCCCAAAGGCCGCCAACTGGGGCAGGTGGGTGACGCACAACACCTGGTGACCGCGCGACAGGCCCCACAACTTGGTCCCTACAACCGTCCCGACCCGGCCGCCGATGCCCTGATCAATCTCGTCGAAAATCAGGGTGGGTGTGCTGGCCGAGCGAGACAGCACGGTCTGAATGGCCAGCATCAACCGGGCAGTCTCGCCCCCCGACGCCACTTTGACCAACGGTTTAAAGCCCTCACCGAGGTTGGGCGCAATCAGAAACTCGATCCGGTCGAGGCCGGTCGCGTCGAAGCGGACCGGGCCGGCCAGCGGCGCGCCCGGAGTGGAACGCAATGCCGCCAGCCGCTCGAGTTCGGCCGGCGGCAGGTCGAGCCCGCCCTCGCCGGTCTCATAGCCAAAGCCCGCCGCAAAACGAGCGCCACCCATCCGCAAATCCTGCAGCTCGATCTCGACCTCGGCCGCGAGCCGGGCTGCCGCCTGCGCGCGCTTGCGCGAGAGCGCGAGGGCACGGGTTGCCAGTTCGGCGGCCTGTTCCCGCTCTTGCTGGCGCAGGGCGGCCAACCGCTCCTCGCTGTTCTCGATCTGGGCGAGTTCGGCCTCGGCCTGCTCCGCAAAGGCCAGCACGACCGGCACCGATTCGCCATACTTGCGTTTGAGCTTCTTGAGCGACTCAAGCCGCGACTCGACCGTGCGCAGGCGCTGCGGGTTGAACTCGATCGCCTCGCGATAATCGCGGATCGAGCGGGCCACATCCTCGATCACGGCGGTCGCGTCGTTGAGCTGGCGGCTGTAATCCTCGAATTGCTTGTCGTAGCGAATCAACGCCGTCAGGGCGCGGGCGGCCTGGGCGATCTGGTCGAGGGCGGCCGGCGATTCGCGGGTGGACTCATAAAGCGCGACATAGGCGGCATCGGCATGCTCGGCCAGGGCCTCGGCGTTCGCCAGCCGGAGGTGTTCCTCGGTCAGGGCCTCCTCTTCATTGGGCTTGAGCCGCGCCGCCCGGATTTCCTCGAGCTGGAACTTGAGCATGTCGACCCGCCGGGCGCGCTCGCGGGCGTGGGCGGTGATGTCGTCGATGTCCTTGCGCGTCTCGCGCAGCGCGGCAACCTTCTCAGCCACCCCTTTGCGCATCTCCCAACCGCCGGCGTAGGTGTCCAACAGGTTCACGTGCTCGCGCACCCGCAACAGCGACAAATGCTCGCTCTGGCCGTGCGCGTCGATGAGCAACTCTCCAATCTGGCGCAGGACGGATTGGCTGACCGCCCGGCCGTTGACCCGGCACAACGCCCGGCCGTTGGATCGCACTTCGCGGGCGAGCACGATCTGGCGGGGGTCTTCGTTTTCGAGCCCGTTTTCGGACAGCACCGCGTCGACCTGCGGGCTGCGTTGCGCGTCCAGGGTGAACACCCCCTCTATATGAGCGCGTTCGCATCCGGCCCGGACCTGGCCGGCCTCGGCCCGATCGCCCAGCAACAGGCTGATGGCGTCGAGCAGGATGCTCTTGCCCGCCCCGGTTTCGCCCGTGATGGCGTTCAGACCCGGCAGGAACTCGACGCTCAAGGCGTCGATGATGGCGAAGTCGCGCACGCGCAGTTCGGTCAACATGGTTTGGCGAAGATCGGCCAATCTTACCCCGGAAAGACGAAAGGTAGAACGGATGTTCTGCGGCGGTCGTTCCTCCTTCCCGATTATCCCGACACCGCCCCGAATCGCACCTGACGATTGGCTGACGGTTGGCCTGGATTCGTCCTGAATGCTCGGCGAGACCGCAATCCCCGCGCGAAGCGCGGGGATTGCGGTCTCGCCGAAGCGATTGGCCTCTATACTGCGGTCACATCATGATTATTTCCGACCTGACCCACGTCAACGACCAGCTTCGCCTGACCCCCCATTTCGAAAAGGGACTTGCCTTTCTGCATCGGACTGATCTCGCCACGATGGCCGATGGCCGCGCCCCAATTGACGGCGACAATGTGTATGCCGAAGTGCAGTCGTATGTCACCAAGCCGGCGTCCGAGGCCAAATACGAGGCCCATCGCCGCTACATCGACATTCAGTTCGTGGTGACGGGCGAGGAGACCATCGGCTGGGCGCCGATCGAGGATCTGCAGGTCAGCACGCCGTATGTTGAGCAGCATGATTACCTGCTGGGGTCGGTCGAGGAGTCCCGCACCATCCCGGCCCGCCTTCGGGCTGGCCAGTTCGCGATTCTCTTTCCCGCCGATGCCCATGCCCCGCGCCTGGCCACCACATCGCCCGTCGCGGTGCGCAAGATCGTGGTCAAGGTGCGGGTGGCGTAAGTCGCCCGTCCGGGCGCGAACCCGCCCGCCTATACTGCCCCGCCATGACGACGCTGCAAGCGCCTTCCCGGCGGGGCCTGCGGGCGTTGGCATGGATCGCCGCCATCGCCGCGATCAATCTCGTGCTGATGGGGCTGACCCTTGCGCCTGTGCCGGAACAGGCCGCGGAAGCCTTCTTGTCCGTGTCCCCGGTGAGCCCGCCGTTCGGCGCCCGATTTGATCCGAGGCCGCCCGCGTCTGCTTCTCAACCCCGCGGGCCGCTTGCCCAAAACCCGCCGCCCAGCGCGCCATCCGCCATGTGCCAGACCAATGGCACGATCTGGGACATTGCCTCGCGCGGGGATACCCTGTATCTCGCGGGCATCTTTACCCAGGTGCGGCCGGCGGGCGCGCCGCTGGGCGACCCGGCCAGCCAGGACCGCAATGGCCTCGCCGCCTGTGACGCCAATACCGGCGCTATCCTCGCCTTTGATCCCAACCCGACCGCCACCCTCGCCGCCAATCTGAGCATCGAAACACTGGCCTTCTCGCAAGATGGGGCGGCGCTCTACTTTGGCGGGCGCTTCGATGGCGTTGGTGGTGAGCCGCGCCGGAACGCGGCCGCCGTCGACGCCGTGACCGGCGCGCCGCTGGCCTGGGATCCGCGTCCAACGTCCAAGGTCTACGATATTGCGGTTTCGGGCGATGGCGCCACCGCCTTCGTCGGGGGCAGCTTTGGCCTCGTCGCGCATCAGGCTGCTGGCCCTGGCGCGCAGATCACTGGCTTTGCGCCCCAGATCAAGACGATGTCGGACACGGTCGCCTCGGTCCGGGCTCTGGCCCTCAGCGCTGACGGCGCAACGCTTTACTTTGGCGGCGGCGGCGGCCGAAGCAACCCCATCACCAGCACGCCCGCCATCACCAGTGGCTTCGCCCTGGTCAACGGCGCCTGGCGCGCCGGCGCGGCCGCCATCGACACGGTCACCGGCACAACCACCCGCGCCTTCGCGCCGCGCATCGAAGATCAGAAGGACACCGACCTGGTTGCGCAGATCTACGATATCGTTGTTCGCGACAGCGTGGTCTATTTGTGCGGCGACTGGTGGCTGACCAATGGCGGCGCAGCGCTGGGCGGATGGGGCGAGCCCGATCCCAACGGGCGGCAGTCCAATCTCGGGCGATTCAACGCCGTCAGCGGTGCCTGGGACGCCTCTTGGAAGCCCTGGACCGATGGCGGCGCGCAGGGCTGTGATCTTGACGCCGCCAACAGCGCCCTCGTCGTTGGCGGGCATTTCGTCAAACATGGCGGCCCGGCCCAGTTTACATCGACTGTGCCCTCGCAAAAGGGACTGGCGGTCTTTGACCTGATCACGGCGGAGCCCGTCACCTGGAGCGCGGCCCTGTCCGGCGGGACGAACCCCGAGGCCTTCGCCGTCCGGGTGCGGGACAACCAGTACGTTGTTGGGGGCGCGTTTCCAGGGGTCAACGCCGTCGCCCAGCAGAACCTCGCCGCGTTCACGCTCCGTCCAGCAGTCATGACCTACGTCATCCAGATCAGCGTGGATGGCCTCGGCTCGGCCTATGTTCAGTCGCTGCTCGCCGCCAATCAAATCCCGAGCCTTGCCCGTCTCCTGAACGAAGGCGCCGGCACGCTCAATGCCCGGACCGACTTCGACTTCAGCATCACCCTGCCCAATCACACCGCGATGCTGACCGGCCGGCCGGTCTATGACAAGTTCGGCGACAACACCACTGGCCACCAATGGACGGGCAACGGCGATCCATTGCCTGGTCAAACCCTCCACAGCAACCGGGGCTTCTATATCGCCAGCGTTTTCGATGTCGCCCACGACAACGGCCTGACCACCGGCGCGTATGCGAGCAAGAGCAAGTTCTCGCTTTACGACACGTCATACAACAGCGCGAACGGCGCCCCAGACACGAACGGCGCCAACAACGGCCCGGACAAGATCGACACGAATGTCGTCGCGGCCGGCAATTCGCCGGCCATGATCAGCGCGCTTTTGGATAGCCTGCGCGCGAATCCGACCCAGTACACCTTCGTTCACTTCCATGATCCCGACAGCGCCGGGCACGCCAGCGGCTGGGGGAGCGCAAATTACAGCGCGGCGGTGATCGCGGTGGATGGCCATCTAGGCCAATTGCTTGCCGCCATCGAGCAATCACCCGCGCTCGCGGGGCGCACGACCGTCATCCTCACCGCCGACCATGGCGGCTCGGGGACCGGTCACAGCGACGCGAGCCAACCCATCCACTACACCATCCCCTTCGTAGTCTGGGGTCCGGGCATCCCCCATGTTGATCTGTATGCGCTGAACGGGTTCGCGACCACCGACCCGGGTGGGACACGTCCGGACTTCGCGCTCACCGGTATGCCGATCCGGAATGGTGACGCCGGAAACTGCGCATTGCGCCGGCTTGGTCTGCCCCAGATCCCCGGCTCGCGCATCGCCAATCTGAACAACCCGTGCAGTCCCGTCGTCGCGCCCGTCGCGCCGCCCAGCACGACGTCCCCGCTCACCCAGACGGTCACCCTGATCCTGCCCAACGGTGCCTGGCGTTATCGCGATGATGGCATTGATCAAGGGACAGCCTGGCGCGAAGCCGCCTTCGACGACTCGGGCTGGAGCAGCGGTAGCGCCGAGCTGGGCTATGGCGATGGCGACGAAGCGACGGCTGTTGGCTTTGGAGCCAACCCGAACGGCAAGTTCATTACCACCTGGTTCCGCCGCGCGTTCACCATCACCAACCCTGCTTCGGTCATGTCTCTCACCCTCGAGCTCGTTCGCGACGACGGTGCGGTGGTCTACCTGAACGACGCCGAGGTCTTTCGCAGCAACATGCCGGCAGGGGTGATCACCCACACCACCCTCGCGGGCGGCAATACCGGGGTTGAGAGCGCCTGGCATGTCACCTCGGTGTCACCCAGCCTGCTGGTCAATGGCCCCAACGTGCTGGCCGTCGAGATACACCAGGGTCTCCCGACCAGCTCGGACATCAGTTTCAATGCCTCGCTCAGCGCCATCGTCCCGTTACGCAGGGCCTTCGTGCCCGTGATGATTCGGTAATCCCGCGCCGGGCGCCCGGGGGGGGTTAGAAGAACGGAAGAAGGGAAGCCGCAAGTATCCCTCTCCTCCTCCCGGGCGTCGGGCGGCCGTGCACATGTTCCCGCTTGGGATGCGACTTTACGGGATCCTTGCCGGAAATCCGACCGGTGATCCGACCGGTGATCCGACTGCGCCCTTCCGCCGCTACAATACGCCGCCATGAAGTACATCACCGTCGTTGGCGATAAATCCTTCACCATCGACATCAATCGGGAAGGGACGGTCCTGATCGACGGTGTGCCGCGCGCCCTCGATTTCCAATCGATCGACAATGGCGGACTGTATTCGATTTTGCTCGACAACAAGTCATTTGAAGCCCTCGTCGAGCAAAGCGAAGGCGAATACCAGGTTCTGATCAGCGGCACGCTCTATCACGTCAATGTCGTCGATGAGCGCGCCAAGCGCCTGGCTGAGGCCGGCGGTGCCTTTGCCCCGACCACGGGCGAGCTCAATATCAAGTCACCCATGCCCGGGCTCATTGTCGCCATCCCGGTGAAAGAAGGCGATCACATCAAGAAGGGCCAGGTTCTGGTCGTGCTCGAGTCCATGAAGATGGAGAACGAGCTCAAAGCGCCGCGCGACGGCCACGTTTCGAGCATCAAGGTCGCCCCGCATCAGGCCGTCGAGCACGGCCAGGTCCTGCTGGTACTCACGTGATGGCATGAGCGCGCCGGCTGCATTTGCCGCCGCGATTGGCGGGCATCCTCTGATCGCCGATGTGCTGTGGTCGCGCGGCCATCGCGACCCGCAGGCCGCCCGCGCGTTTCTCGACCCCCATCTCTACACACCAGCGCCTCCGCTGGCTTTGCCGGGGATGGCGGAAGCGGTTGCCCGCCTGCGCGCCGCGATTCTGCGGTCCGAGCCCATCCGAGTGTGGGGCGATTTCGACGTCGATGGCCAGACTTCCACCAGCACCCTCGTGCTGGGATTGCGGGCCCTGGGCGCCCAGGTCGACTACACCATCCCCAATCGGGTCACCCATAGCCACGGCCTCAATCGCGATGGGATCGCCCGCGCCCGCGCGGACGGCATCGCGCTTCTGGTGACATGCGATTGCGGCGTCACTGATTTCGCCGATATCGCGTATGCGGGAGAACTTGGACTCGATCTGATCGTCACCGATCATCACGATCTGGCGCTTGACGCCGTCGGCGCGCCGCGCCTCCCGCTCGAGGCGCTGGCCGTGGTCAACCCCAAGCGCCTGCCCCCGGAGCACCCGCTTGCCAACCTGCCCGGCGTCGGCGTCGCGTACAAGGTGATCGAGGCTCTGACGGCCGCAGTCAACCCAATGATCTGGCCCGATCCGCTCCTCGATCTGGTCGCGCTCGGCATCGTCGCCGATGTCGCTCACCAGGCGGCTGACACCCGTTACCTGCTCCAGCGTGGGCTGGGCCGAATCCACGATAACCCCCGCCCTGGCCTGCGCGCGCTGCTTCAGATGTCCGGCCTCGACTCAGCTCAGGTCACCGCCGACGACATCGGCTTTCAGATTGGCCCGCGCTTGAATGCGGCAGGCCGACTCGACACCGCCGAACTCGCGGTCGCGCTCCTGACCGCCGCGACGGACGCGGAGGCCCGGCCCATCGCCGAGAAGATCGAGGCCCTGAATCTCGAGCGCCGCAAATTGCAGCGATCGGTTGAGGAGAGTTCCGAACGGTTGCTCGCGGAGCACCCCGAATGGCTCGATCGGGCCGCCCTCATCATGGCCTCTCCCGAATGGCATCCCAGCGTGCTGGGTGTCGTCGCCTCGGGCTACGCCGAACGGCTGCATCGCCCGGCCATGCTCATCGCCGGCGATGAAAACGGCCCGCCCGCCGTTGTGCGGGGCTCTGCGCGTGGCGTGCATGGGTTCGATATCAACGCCGCCATCCTGGCCCAGGGCCACATGCTGTTGGCGAGCGGCGGCCACCCGCTGGCGGCCGGCTTTGCCATCCCTGCCGAGCGGATTGCCGAGTTTCGAGAGGGGATTGACGTCTGGCTGCGCGCCCATGCCCAGGTCGATCAAGCCGGCGCCGAAGCGATCGGCGAGTCTTATCCCATCGCCCTGACGGATGCGGCTGAAACGTTGTGCGCCCAGATCGAGCGCCTGGCGCCATTTGGCCCTGGAAACGAGCGGCCAATTCTGCGGGCCGCGCCGGTGCGGGTGGCCCGGATCGAGCCGCTTGGCCGCGACGGGCGCCATCAGCGGGTGTGGCTGCGCGACGAGGCTGGCGCCCTGCGGGAAATGGTGTGGTGGCGCAGCGCCGGCCAGTCTGCAATCGATGGCCCGTGCGCCGTCTACTTCACCCTGCGCCGGCACGTGTATCGCGGCCAGGAGCGCGCCCAGATGCAGTTGGAACGCCTTGTTGCGGCGCCGGCGCTCGAACTCGCTCCGCCGGTGGACCCGCCGCCCATGTGGATGGCACCCAAATTGCCTGACTCGGCGCCAGCGGAAACCCTTGCCCTTGCGCCCGCGATTACCCTCCCGCTTCTATGCCATCGATCTGCGATCGGTCGCCGATCGGTCAGTTGCTTTGGAAAATGCGCTTGCCGAATATGGCTCGGGAGACAGTTTCATCCATGGCTTCCTGCCAGGCCGCGAGCGTGGCTCGCTTGATCCCGGACCGCACGCAGTGCTGATCGTCCTTGATGCGCCTCCGGGGCTCGCCGAGTGGGAACGCCTGGTTACTGCCGTTAAGCCTCAGCGGGTGCTGCTGCTGACCGCGCCGCCGGATGCCCTGATCGATGCGCCCGAGACCCTCGTCCGCCAGGCGCAGGGTTTTCTTAAGACCGCCCGCCTGCGCGGCGATGACTATGATGACCCGGCGCTGCTTGCCCGGATGGCAAAGCGCAGCAACCAGCGCGTCGACACAATCAAGGCCGCAATCGATGTCGCCCTGGATCGCGATCCGGCCGCGCGCGGGCGGCTGGCCTACGCGCTCGAGGAAACGCTCGCATTTCGGCGTTACTTCCACGCGGTGCCCGGCGCTGAACTGTAGTCGCGCATGATTGGCAATCTGGGCTATCCCCCGCGCGAGCGTCGGGAGATACGCCCAGATTGCCTCAAGCTTCCAAGGCCAGGTCGACGTATTCCTGGCGCACGATCTGATCGTCGCTGATCCCGAACTTCGCCAGCGCGTCGGAGATGACCCCGGCCTTGCGTTCGGCATCGCGCCGGCTCCAGGTGCGGCTTTTGAGCTCGATGTAGTAGCCATCGCGCTTCGGGTTGGTGACCCGATCGACGTTGAGGAAGAGCTCCTCGTCCTGGAAGATCAGTTCCCAGCGCAGGCGATCCTTCTCAATGGCCACCTCGCGCGCGGGTTTGAAATACTCGCGGTAGAAGCGCAGGCTGCGGTCGGCCGGCGCGATAAAGCGCGAACGCGACAGCAGGATCGAATGTGAGAACTCGCGATCCTTCTTGCCGCCCACCAAGGTCAGCCGATAGCGGTTGCTCATCGGTTTGCCGTTCTCGTCCATTCGCTCGTCTTCGCGATAGCGCAGGCGGCTCTCATCGTCGTCAAAATAGAAGTAGGTGTCGTACTGCTGATACCGCACATGCCGGACGATGGTGAAATCGGCCGTCTTGAGCGAGGCGATGATCGAAGCCGGATCGGCCACGTGGGCCTTGACTTGCACCTCAAAGCTCTCCTCCTGTTGCACGCCGCCGATCGCCGCCAGTTTGCGCAGCACATCGCCCTCGCGCTCGCCCAGGAACGTGGCGATGCGCGCGCCCATCGCGTTCGCCTCGGCCCGGATCCGCCCTTCATCCAGGGTCAGCAGGGCCCGCTCGCGCATGATGGCCTTGCCATTCACAAATACGTCGCGCACATCGGTCGACTTGGTCGCGTAGACGAGCTGGGTGTAGACCGCCTCTGGGTTGGCCGGGCCGGCATACAGCGGCGAATTGTGCAGGCGCTGAAAATCAACGACGATGACATCAGCGCGTTTACCGGTCTCGAGCGAGCCGGTGAGATCCCCGATGTGGCAGGTTTGCGCGCCGCCCAGCGTCGCCATCTGCACCGCGGTTCGAGCTGGCACGCTCACCGGGTTGCGCGTGCTGCCCTTGGCCAGCAGCGCCACCAGCCGCATCTCCTCGAAGTGATCGAGGTCGTTGTTGCTGGCCGGCCCGTCCGTGCCAATTCCGACCGTTACCCCGATCTCGAGCATCTTGTCCACGTTGGCGATCCCGCTCGCCAGCTTGAGGTTGGCTGACGGGTTGTGGCTGATCGTCGCGCCGGCATTCTTCAGCGTCCGCATTTCGCCGGCGTCGATCCACACGCAATGCGCGCAGATCACCTTGGCCTCGAGCACGCCGTTCTTCTTGATCCAGTTCACCACCGGCATGCCATGGTCGCGCCGGCAATCGATGACTTCCTGTTCGGTCTCGCTGATGTGAATGTGCAGCGGCACATCGTGCTTCTCGGCGATCTCGGCGCACTGCCGCATCAGCGGTCCGCTGCATGTGTAGGGCGCGTGCGGGGCGATCACCGGCACGATCAGGGGGTGGCCCTTCCACTTCTCGATAAAGCGCTCCGCCCGTTCCAGGCCATCGTCGGGCGATGGGCTGTCCGGCGTTGGGAATTGCATGACCGACTGGCTGCACAACGCTCGCATGCCCGCATTGGCGAGGGTATCCGCGATGTCGTCCTCGAAATAGTACATGTCGTTGACGCAGGTCACGCCGCTGCGGATCATTTCGGCCGCGGCGAGCTGCGCGCCCAGGCGGACAAACTCGGGCGACACGAATTTTTGCTCGGCTGGCAGCATGTAGCCATACAGCCACACGTCGAGACGCAGATCGTCGGCCAGGCCGCGCAGCAGGGTCATGGGCACATGCGTATGGCAGTTGATCAGGCCGGGCATGATCACGCATCCGGCGCAGTCGACGGTTTCGGCGGCGGCGTAGCGGGACTGAATGTCGGAGCTCGCGCCCACGGCTACGATGCGATCGCCTGAAATGGCGACGGCGCCGTCCGGGTATTGCGAAAAGGCGCCGTCGATGGTGATGACGAGTCCGTGGGTGAGGATGAGGTCTGCGCGTTCCATGGCAGATTTATAGCACACCCGTTCCTCAAATTTCGACCAAACCCGCGTTTGGGAGGGTTTTGGCGTTGACTTTCCATCAAGCCGCCATACAATCCCGACTCATATGTCCTAACAAAACCAATCTTCGGAGGCGACATCCCCCGCCCCGGCGGACGCCAGGGCGGGGGATGTCGCCTTCGAAGAAGGTTCTGTTGGTGGCTCTTGGCATACACACTGCAATCATGGCATTCAAACGTACTTTCAAAGTCGCTCTGCTCGTCAACCTCGCCCGGAATGCGCCTGAATCTATCCGCGCCCGGGAAAATGCCCCCGCGGACGCGCTGGCCGATCTGGACTCGGAAAAGACCGGGCAGTCGTATGCCGACGCGCTGCGCTCGCGCGGGCACGAGGTCCTCGTCAAGGAGGGCGGTCCCGATCTCGCCGCCTGGCTGGCCGAGCACAAGCCCGACATTTGCCTGAACACCTGCGAAGGATTCGTCGGCGACAGCCGCGAAGCCCAGGTGCCCGCCCTGCTCGAGATGATCGGTAATATCCGCTATACAGGCCCGGGTCCGCTCTCCGCCGCCCTTACGCAGGACAAGCCGCTGACCAAGCAGGTCCTGCACTATCACGGTCTGCCCACCCCGATCTTTCAGGTGTTCAAAACACCGGGCGATGCCATCCGCGCCGATTTCCGCTATCCGCTGTTTGTCAAGCCAAAGCACGAGGGCACGGGCATGGGAGTCAAGGCCGACAGCGTTGTCCACAACCGCAAGCAGTTGCGCGAGCGCGTGGAGTGGGTACTCAAGGCCTACGATCAGCCCGCCCTGGTCGAGACCTTTGTCGATGGCAAGGACATCACCTGCGGGCTCACCGGCAACGCCGAGGATGTCCATTTCTTTCCCATCACCGAGGTCGATTTCAGCGGCTACCCGCCCGAGCTTGGCGCCGTCTACGGCAGCCTGCACAAGGTTGAATACGACGATGACTACCGGAACAAGTGCCCGGCTCCGCTCGACAACTATCGCCCCGGGCTGAGCGATCAAATCCGTGAACTCACCCACGAGGTGTTTCTGTGCACGGGCAGCCGCGACTACGCCCGGGTTGATTTCCGCCTTGACGCCAATCACAACCCGTTCATCCTCGAGATCAATGGACTGCCCGGGATCGCGCCGAACAGCGATCTCACCCTCATGGCAAAAGCCGAGGGGCTCACCCATGTCGATCTCGTCAATATGGTCCTTGACGCCGGCCTCAAACGTTACGGGATGATCTGACATCGTGAATCGCCTCCCCGTCCTCATCCTCTACGGCATTGACACCAGGATTCACCCCTGGGAGGTCACCGATACCCACGCCCTGGTCGCCCGCGCGGAAGCGGCGCTGATCGAATTGGGCTGGAACGTGCTGCGGGTCGAAGTCAATCATGACCTCGAGTCCGCTCTGAAGCCTTACCTGCCCGGTGAATGGGTGGTCTTGAACCTGTGCGAGGGTTCCCCTGGCCAGCCCTTCTACTACGCGGCGGCGGCAGATTACCTCGAGACGCGCGGTTACATCTATACGGGTTCGACCAGTCAGGCCCTCGATGAGACGCAGTACAAGGATTCGATGAAGCGCCTGTTTGATGCGCATCAGGTCCCGACGCCCCAATGGAAGGAAGTCGAGCGCGCCGAGGATGCCGCCTTTAGCGTCTATCCCGCGATCATCAAGCCCGCCGCCGAGCACTGCTCGTATGGCATCACCCGCCACTCGGTGGTTCTCAATGACGCCGAGGCGCGCGCGCAGGCCGCGAATGTAATCGCCGAGTTCAAGGAACCCATCGTCATCGAGGAATTTCTCGACAGCGCCGAGTACAACGTGTCGGTCTGGGGAAATGGCGAGGCGCATGTGCTGGGTATCTCGACCATGACCTACGATGCGTTCCCGGATATTCATGACCGGCTGTGCACCTTTGATGCCAAATGGACACCCGGTTCGGCGGCGTATCGCAAGATCCCCGCCATCTGCCCCGCGCCGGTGTCGGCTGAGCTCAAGGCCGAGATCGAGCGCGTCGCCATCGCCGCATACAAGGCGGGCGGCGCGCGCGACTACGGGCGGGTGGATATGCGCCTGAATCGGCTGGGCCAGCCGCTGGCCTATGACGTCAACGCCAATTGCGACGTCAGTGATTCCGGCGGGTTCGCCATCGCCGCATATGCCGCTGGTCTGAGCTATGGCGAGATGCTCGAGCGCATTCTCTTGTTTGCGCTGCGCCGGCATGCCGGCGTCGAAGCAAGCCCGGTGGCCGGACGGGTTGTGGTGCGCCCCAGTGTTGAAGGCGATCGCGCGCGCATCGGCGAGATCCTGCTCAACTCGGGACTTTTTCACGAGATTGATGTTGTCACGGTCGATGAGATGTTCGCCCAGACCTATGCCAAGCCGTTAACCCGCGACAGCTATCGTTTTCTTTCGTGCTGGGAGCACCTGGAAAACAGCGCGCCGGCGCGCATGGTCGGCTTCGCCTGCTTTGGGTTGGAGTCGCTCACCCAGGACACCTGGGATCTCTTCTGGGTGTGCGCGCTGCCATCGTCGCGTGGCCGTGGTGTTGGCGCGGCGCTGTTGCGCGAGGCTGTTGACGTCGCAACGCGTGAAGAAGGGCGGTTGATGGTGATCTACACCTCATCGACCGCGCCATACGCGCCCGCCCGACGGCTGTATGAGTCGCAAGGCTTCACTCGCGCCGCCGTCATCGAGGGCTACTACGCCGATGGCGACGACCTCAACATTTTTTCGCGCCGCCTTCGCTGAACCGTAATCCCGCGCGGCGTTTGCCAACAATGACTGGCGAAATCACAATGCCCGCGCGAAGCGCGGGCATTGTGATTTCGCCGAAGATCTTTTTCGGATGGCTTCCGGGCAAATAGGCGGCGTCATCGGCCGGAAAAGACTCATCTCAGGATTTTTAAGGCGATTTAAGGTGACAAAAGCATTGACGAACCGCGGATTAAGACGCACAATAAGAGCTTGATCAAAGGTAAAGATGATGCGAACAGATAAAGCGCCAGTCATTGTGCTCTTCAATTACTACAAGTCGCGCACTCAGGAAGAGCTTGAGTACGGCGCGCGCCAGACCCAGGAGATGCTCGATGGACTGCATGCGCTCGGGCACAGGGCAGTCGCCGTCGAGTTTTGGAATGACATCCGCCCCGGCCTGGCAAAGTACGATCCCAACGAGTGGATCATCTTCAACTGGGTCGAGGCGATCGAGGATGAGACCGCTGGCGATGCGCGCGTGTGCGAAGAGCTCGATGAGATGGGCTTCACCTATACCGGCAACCCTCCCGCAACGCTGCGCCTGTCGATTGAGAAGGGCCACGTCAAGCGCATGCTTGATCGCTGGCATATTCCAACCCCCGAGGGCCGCGACTTCTTGTCGCCCGCCGATGTGACGGAGTGGAAGCACTTCCCGGCCATCGTCAAGCCCATCGCGCAGCATTGTTCGGCCGCTGTTACACGCGATGCCGTCGTGCACTCGGTGGAGGCGCTGCGCGCCAGAGTCGCTCACATCGCCGAAGCCTTCAATGAGGGATCGATCGTCGAGCGTTTCATCGCCGGGCGCGAGATCAACGTTGGAATCTGGGGCAATGGCCGCCCGCGCGTGCTGCCGCTTCGCGAGATCGACTTCTCAGCGATCCCGGATCCCCTTCATCAGATGGTGACGTGGGACAGCAAGTGGACGCCCAACAGCCTGGAGTGGAACACCACCCCGGTCAATGAGCAGCCCGTCGTCAGCGACGCGCTTCGGGCGGAGATCGAAGACATCGCCCTGCGCACGTATCGCGCCTTCGGCTGCCGCGACTATGCCCGGGTCGACCTGCGCATCGAGACGGACGCTCAGGGCGTCGAGCGCCCGTACGTCGTCGATGTCAATCCCAATCCCGACATCACCTCCGATGGCGGTTTCGCCGGTGGTTGCCGCGCCGCGGGCTTCTCCTACGGCGAAGCGATCAGCAATATCGTCGGCATGGCCGTCGCCCGGCGCAATCGCCGCAACGCGCTGATGGCCACCTTGTCGCAGCGCCGGGTCAGCCGGGTCGCGGTTCCGGCCTGATCGGTAACTGCGCTTATTGAAAATGCCCCCGCCCGGCACTCGCCGGGCGGGGGCTTTTTTGTCAAGCTGTTTTCCATTCCGCGACATTTCGCGGGCCGATAATCAAAAGGCCATGTCCATGGAAATTCTTGAAACCGCGATGCCTGGACGACGAACTTTCGGGCTGGCTGGCTGGCTACTGCCGAGGCCACCGGCAAACTCGACTGGAAACGCTATCAGCGGCCCGCCAATGCGCAACCTGTCAGTGGCAAGGCCGTCGACCTGCGCGCGTCCCGTCTGGTCTTGATCTCTTCCGCGGGCGCCTACCTGCCCGCATCGCAGGAGCCGTTTGACGCGCCGAACCCTTACGGCGACTACACGATCCGACTCATCCCGGTCTGCACGCCGATCAGCGCAATCGCTTACGCCCACGACCACTACGACCATGCGGCTGTCGATGCGGACCCGGATGTGCTCGTGCCGGTTCGCCGGCTCGATGAGATGGTCAGCGCGGGCGAAATCGGCGCGCTCGCCGATGACTTCATCAGCTTTGGCGGATATCAACCCGACCTCGGTCAGGTCATCGATGTGACAATTCCCGCCATCGTGCGCGAAGTCAAGGTCCTTGGGGCGGACGCCGCGCTGCTGGTGCCTGCCTGACCGCTTTGCGTTCAGTCCGTCGGACTGATTGCCCGCGCGCTTGAGATGCTTGGTATCGCCACGACCTTGACGAGTTGGAACGCCGATCGGACTATACCGATCAAACCGCCCCGCGCAACGTACACCAAGTTGGGCCGAGGTTCGACCATCGGCCGGCCAAACGACATCGCCCAGCAACGGCGGGTGCTCGAGGCGACTCTGGCCCTGCTCGGCCGCGACGCGCCCCTCGATCCGGTCTTCCTCGACGAAAAAGTGTAGGCCGGGTGGAAGAATTCGTTGGAAGCGCTATGCCCGACCCGGCGTACGCCGGGTCGGGCATAGCGCTTCCAACAGCACCAATTGGACCACTGGCCACGGAAACCTGGCCACACGGTTGGACACTTGGCCGGCTCAAAAAACCGGGCGATAGTGTAGAGTAAGTCATCATGAACGACACCCTCCAAACCCTGCTAGTCGCCGCCAGCAACGCCCTTGAGGTGAAGTCTGGCCGCGTCATCGTTCGCGACGAGAAAGTGCTGCGTGAGCGCGGCATTGATGCGCTCGTGTCACTCGCTGTCTTCGGCGATGATGCCCGCAAGGCCGGCGCCCGCTGGCTGATCTGGGAGACCGCCCAGACCCTTGGCATCCGGCCCGGCTCCATCCATGAGCTGTATGTGGCCCGCGGCGCCGGGAAACTCCCCCACACCTTCACCACCCCGGCCATGAACATCCGCGCCATGGCTTACGACTCGGCTCGTGCTGCGCTGGCCGCCGTCGTCCGCCACAACGTTGGCGCCTTCATCTTTGAAATTGCCCGTAGTGAGATGACCTACACCAACCAGTCGCCGCAAGAGTACGTCTGCGTGCTGCTGGCTGCCGCGATCAAAGAAGGCTTCCGCGGGCCGCTCTTCATCCAGGGCGACCACTTCCAGGTCAACGCCAAGAAGTACTCCGACCCAGCCACCCGCGATGCTGAGATCAGCGCGCTGAAGAAGCTCATGGAGGACGCCCTGGCCGCCGGCTTCTACAACATCGACATCGATCCTTCCACCCTGGTCGACCTGAGCAAGCCGACTTTGCTCGAGCAACAGCGCCTCAACTTCGAGCTCTGCGCGATGTTCAGCGACTTCATCCGCGAGCGCACCCCGAAGGGCATCACCGTACCTCGCCACGGCCTTCCAGACCATGCTCTTCGATCAGCTCCCGCCCGAGTTCAACGCTGAGATCAACGCCTGGCTTTTCAAGAATGCCATTGATGAGCGCAAGCCGAAGGACACCGACGAGCAGTTCCTCTACAAGACCCGCAAGAAGGCCATCGGGCCGTTCAAGAAGCAGATGTGGCACCTCGGCGAGGAAGAGCGGGCCAAGGTGAGGCATGCGCTGGGCGAGCGCTTCGAGTTGCTCTTCACCCGCCTTGGCGTGCTGAACACAAAGGACGCGGTCACGAAATTCGTCAACACCCCTGAGCAGCATCGCCAGCCGCAGGACTTTGGCGCCGCTGCGATGGTGGCCGAAGACGTCAGCGGCCTGGCCGATTGAGCCTAAAACAAATGACGAAATCACAACCGCCGGGCGAAGCCCGGCGGTTGTGATTTCGTCATTTGTTTTGCGGATAGCTTCTACGGCACCGTCCCCGGGCTTGGGACGCCCTGGTCCCGGAAGTCGCTGGCGCAGTTGTCGGTATCACCCGTCGGTGGCCAGCGCTGCAGGGTGTGGTTCGCGCCCAGCGTCATCGTGTACGGCGCCACGCCTGCCAGGGTGGTCGTCAACCACTGCGCGGCATCGATGATGGCATCGTCCGGCCCAAGCAGAAGTACCTGGTCGCCCAAGTTCCCCAGCGCAAGTGTGCCGGTGCTCCAGGGGCTATAGGCGAGCAGATCCGGCACGCCGGCATCGTAACCGCCAAGTTCATAGTCGGCCCGGCGGCCCCAGTCGCTCTGATATTTGAGCGCATCCGCGGTGACGATGATCGCCCCGCCGGCCGGGATGACGGCGTTGTCGGGAAAGCGGGCCATGCCCTCGTTGTAACTTCGCCCGGCGAATTCTGCGTCGCCGATCTTGTGCCCTGCCAGGCTGACCGCCTCTGCTCCGGGGTTGTAAAGTTCGATCCATTCCCGTCCCACTTCGTCCCCGCCGGCTGGATTGAACAGCACCTCGCTGATCAGCAAGTGACGGCGCGGCGGGCCCGACCAGTTTCGATACAAAGAGGGCAAGTACTGCGGCTGAGAAATCCAGAAGTCGTTCTCGAACATCCCCCGCAACAGCCCATACGCCTCGGCCGATTCAAACTGGATTGTCATCTCGCGGTTGATCTTGGCGCTGGCTTCAGTGCCATTCCAGGAGCCCAGATGGACGATCTTTCGCCCGCCAACGCGCGCCAGCACGAGTTTGTTGTGGATGCCGTGCGCGGTCGGATCCCCCAGCGCTACGCGCAAATTCAGCTGCTCGGCCTGGGCAAGCGCGTTCAGCGCGGCTGCCGTTGCGGCGTTGCTTCGCGGCCGCGATGCGTCGTCGTAGAAGCCATCCAGGAGCAGGCGCACCCGCGCGCCGCGCCGGGCCGCGCCCAGAAGCGCTTCGATTCGCGGGTTGGGATCATCCGTTCTATTGCTGGCGGAGGGCCCCCAGTAAAGCGGCTCGCTCAACTGCTCGGCCATAATTTCGTCGCCGGCCCCCGCCGTGTCGATCATCCCGATCAGCCCGCCGGCCCGGCGCAGCGTGTTTTCGGGCGAAGTGTTGAGCTCGACCATCACCGGCCCGGCTGTGACCAACGGTCGCGTGAAGCGGACTGTGTAGCTCACTCCGCCGGTGACGGTGATCGGGGCATAGCCCGGGATCGGCGCGCCCATCGGGCAATCGGCCGCCCCCCACTGGCAAAAGTCGCGGATAGCCGGGTTGTAGTCGGCGGTGAAGACCGCCCGCGCGCGGGCAACCAAAGCCGGAGAGTCGAGAATGGCGACGACCCCGCGATGTCCGACCGTGCCATCCGACTTGTCGTCGTCCGGAAACCCGTTCACTCCGAAGTTCTCTGATCCGATCACGAGTTGGCGATCATCCAATATCGCGAATTTGGCGTGCAGGGCGCGATAACGCGCCACGATGTTCTGGGCCGCGTCACTACGCAAATACCAGCACCCGCTGCTGGCGCTGATGCTGCTGAGCGTCTGGCACGCCCAGCGCTCCTGATCGGTCATCCCGCCCACGGGCGCGCCCTCGAGCAGGACCCGCACCCGCACGCCCGAGCGCACCTTGTCGGCCAACAGCACGGCGAGCTGCGGCTGGTCAAAGGTATAAACCTCGACGTCGATCGTCTGCTGCGCGGCCAGGAGCGCGCTTTCAAGCAGCGCATAGCTTCCGTCCGGGGCAATCGCCAGGGTCAGCCCGCTCGAAGCGCTCAGCGGCGCGCCCAGTGTCTCCAGTGACCAACCAGGATAGTCAATCCGTCTGCCGTCAAGAAGGTCGTCGGGATCGCTCAGCCAGCCCTCCGTCCGGTTGCTATCTGGCACGGGCAGGCCATCGGTCCCAAGTCGGCGGGCCAGCACCTGACCGTCCGCTCCTGCGACGCCGTCGATGGTGTAGGGCTGCAGGGCCGGCCCCAACCAGCCCGGGATCGCGCCGCCGTCGCCGTAGACCAGCGCATCGACCACCCGCGTGCGCTCGTCGACCAGGCGCACGGCAGCGCCGCTGTTGCTCAGCGAAAATGACGCTGTTTGTTGGGCGGTCGCGCCGTCGCTGAAGGTCGCCACGCTCCGTTGGATGAGGAACGTGCGGCGGGGCCCGATTGCGCCGGCCAGGGTGACGACGCTTGCGCCGATCCGGAGCTCCCAGCCCGTGATCGCCACGGTCGTCGTGAGGTTGTTGAACAGCTCGATCCATTCATGGGTGCTGCTGGCCTGAGTGCCGCTCCAGGCGATCTCGTTGATGACGACACCACGCCCGCTGGCCGAAGGGGTGACCAGCCCGGCGGCCAGCAACGAATTGGGCGCGCCAGGGGTGCCCTGAATCATGTTGCCGTAGCCGTCGAAGGCTACTGCGGCCGAGATCCACGCGCTTGTCCAGTTGCCTGGCGCGTCGGGCCCGCCCGGGTCGATTCGCTCCATGCTCCGATAGGCAGGGCTGGCGGTGCCAGCCGGCCAGGCCCCGCCCGCGACGTTGGCCGTGTCCAGCGTGTCGCTGGTCACCTGCAGCAATTGCAGTGAGCCGCCGTGGTTGGGAAAGGCCAGATCGGCGCCCGTCATCTGGCCAAAGGTCAGGGCGGGCTGCGCGCCGAACTGGGCGGCAAAGGCGTTGGCATTCCGGGCGATCCAGGCGCGCTGACCGCCGCCGAGGGTGAGGCCGGGGTTGGCGAAGGCGCGCTGATGCCCGACCGCATCGACGAAAGACCAGTTGCCGTCCAGCGTCGCCGGCAGAGGCGACATGTTTGTGATCTGGATGGCTTCGTCGTTGATGCCATCCCGGCCGCTGTAGTGCAGCGCGCTGATGACAATGGCGGACGCTGTGTCCGGCCGCCCTGGCATCGCCAGGGCGGCCAGACCGGCGCCCGCGGGCGCGCTCATGGCGATGACCGCCGCGCAGAGCGCGAGCCGCGCGGCGGAGGGCAGTGATGAAAGTGTGCGCATGGTGCGCTCACTGTAAGGAGCGCAGCCCGATTTGCACCTGACGGTTGGCTGACAGCCGGCGCGGCGATCAAGAGGGACCAGTCGCTGGAAGCGTCACCCCCCGGCTTCGCCGGGGAGTGACGCTTCCAAGGCGTTGTCCGGCGACTAGCGGGGCACTTCAGCGCGGCGAAGCCGGTAGAGGATTTCTTCGAGCAGGCGCCGGTTCTCGCGGATCCGATCGCCGATGATGGCTGTCACGCATAGGAGCAGGCCAATCAAGAGCGAGATTGTCCCGCCGATCAGCGACGGCACGTTCGCAAACTGGCCATTGCGCAGGAGTCCAAGGAATATAACCCGGGCAAGCAAGATGACGCCCACCAGCAGAAACGGCGCGGCGATGCCCAGAAAGGTCTTGACCGGCTCATAGGTGACGTAGGTTCGAGCGAGCACAACCGCCTGCTGCGTCATGAAGTGACGCATGTTCTTCTGCAGGCGGGAGGGCCGGGTGGTTTCGCGCGCGACGATCGGGACGCTGGTGACTGCCAGGCCGAGTTTGCCGGCCTGCACCAGCGTCTGCACGGTGTACGAGAAGAGGGGCGCGACGAAGAGCCGCAGGGCCGCTTCCCGCGAATAGGCCCGGAATCCGCTCACGGCGTCATGCACGTTCAAACCCGATGCGGTCCGCACGACCGCGCTGCCGAGGGCCTGAAAGGAGCGTTTTGCAGGCGAAAAGTGACTGAGGGTGCCAGGCTTGCGATCGCCAATCACGATCTCTGCTGTGCCGGCCAGGATCGGCTGGACGAGCGCGGGGATGTCTTCGCCGCGGTACTGGCCATCGGCGTCGATATTGACCACGATGTCGGCGCCCAGGCGCAAGGCCTCGTCGAGCCCGCGTTGAAAGGCCTGGGCCAGTCCGCGCCGATGCGGATGGCGCACGACCTTGTCGGCGCCGGCCTCGAGCGCGACCGTGGAAGTGTTGTCGGTTGAGCCGTCATCGATGACGATCACGGTGACGCTGTCGACCCCGGGGATGGCGCGGGGTATCGATCGAATGACATCCGCGATCGAATCGCGTTCATTTTAGCGCGCATATCTGCGCGACGAGTAGTGACATTGCCGAGGTAGTATATTTGAAACCTTCCAAACAAATTGACGAACATAATGCGAAGGCCGTCTATGAATCTAGAATCCTCAGTTCTCTCACATCCGTATCGCGCTTGGCGTCGCTTGTTTGCGATTGTGGTGGTTGCACTGCCGGCTATGGTCGCCGGAATCTCCATGCGCGATTCGTATGTCGAAGGACTGGTTGGCAGCTTGGCCGGCTTACCGCCGCAGCGAAGCGCCAACGTGGGTAATGTGATGTCGATTCAGTCCGAGCAAGTACTGGCGCCCCGAATGCCGCCGCAAGCCGCCCGGGCCGCTTCTGTGGTGGTCACCGCTACGAATAACTATGTGACGGCGCCAGACAACCTCCCGGACGTCGGGGTTTCCGGAATAGGCACCACAGCCCCTGGGTACCTATTCACGACCGCGTTTCGGGGGTCTGCCCAGTCGCACTTGCTCATTCTCGATAACCAGGGCGAGGTGGTGTATTTTCGCGAAATGCCCGCGGATGTCGCGAATGCCGCGAACACGGATTTCAAGCGGCAGCCAAATGGGCAGCTCACTTATTTCAATGGCGCGGAAGCAGCCTACAAAGTGATGAATAGCGCATACGAGATTGTAGATACCTGGTCGATGGTTGGCTACCCAACAGACGAACACGACCTGCAGATTCTGCCAAATGGAAATGCGCTGCTCATGTCCTATAACCCAATCTCGATGGATCTGAGCGCGTACGGCGGGATCACCAACGCAGTCCTCGTGGATTTGGTCATTCAGGAACAAAATGCTTCCAAGTCGGTGGTATTTGAATGGAGCGCCCTAAACAACATTCCCATCACCGACAGCTACCACCTGATCACATTTACGGTCTTCGATCCATACCATGGCAATGCGCTTGAATTGGATCTTGATGGCAACTTATTGCTGTCGAACCGCCACACATCTGATATTGTCAAGATCAATCGCGCCACGGGCGGGATCATGTGGCGGCTCGGGGGACGATCGAACGAGTTTGTGTTTGTCAACGACGGAGGTTTCTCGCTACAGCACGATATCCGTCGGCTGCCGAACGGGCATATCACCTTGTTCGACAATGGCAATGGGCGTGTCGATTTCCAGCGAGAGACGTATTTTTCGCGCGCGGTCGAATATGAATTGGATGAAGCGAACAAGATCATCACTCGGGTCTGGGAGTATCGCAATTCGCCCGATATTTACGGAATGTTCATGGGCAATGCCCAGCGCCTTCCAAATGGAAACACCATGATCGGTTGGGGGGGGCCGCGCAGCGTTGGCACTGAGGTTACCCCGGACGGACAGGAAGCAATTGAACTTAATTTCAGCCGCACAGTGGCCGGGTTGTCTTATCGATGGTTCCGGTTCCCCTGGGTGGGCCGGCCTGCGACTACACCCACACTTGCCCTCAAGGGCAGCAGGCTCTACTTCAGTTGGAACGGCGCCACCGAAATCAGTGCCTACCGGAGTGGAGGGCGCCCACTCAGGGGGTGTATTCCACCATCACCACAGAGCTTCGCACTGGGTTCGAGACGTCGACGACCCTCCCCGTAAACACCGGATTATGTGTTTTCGCGTGATGCCCATCGAGAAGTTCGGTGCTGAGACGCGCTTTTCAAACAGCGTCTACAACATCGAAGACCCAGCCTGTCAGCGCAATAGCGTCGTTTTGCCCCTGCTGATCAATTAACGCAAATACGCGGCGGCGCATGTGGGCCTAGCGTGCGCGATAGATGCGGACCTCGTAGCCGCCATCTTCGAATACTTTCTCGAGGAAAAATCGGCTGAATTGCGCTTCGTATTTGGAGATTTCCGCCGCGTACAGATCAGGCCTGGCGAAATACCGCCCGAACATGCCCTCTCCATAGACCAGATACTCAACGCCCTTCTCCAAATACCATTCGGACGGAAAGTCGATCATCTTTCCGATGGCAAGCACCTCAAATCGCGCCGGATCGACATAGGGCGCATAGGCTTCAATCGCGATTCGGGACTTTGGCGGCAGATAGTTGTCGATCCAAATCCTTGCCGTCTGCCGGCTGTCCAGGGCCGTCAATTGGCGGGTGGCAGCGACCGTATTTGAAAGGGATCCGCTGAGGGCAGTCACCAAAACGCCCGCGCACGCAGCGATAAGCGCGCCGCGCGCAAAACGCGGAAGAAGAATCCCGCCTGCGAGGCGCGATATAAGGTCGACCGCGAAGTCGGAAGCCAGCACAAATAGGAAAGGCGCTGCAAGCAAGAAAGGTCCGATCGTTCCGAACGGCAAAACTGCTAATGAAGGCGAAATACACGGCGATGAAGATCGCAACGATCGCGACTTCCTTGCGGCGTGACCACAAGCCATTCGCTATCCCGAAACCAGCTAGCAGATATAGTCCTCCGCTCGTCGTCGCCATAAGGCCCAGGTACCAGCCGGCGGCGTCGCCCTCCATCCCCGCATGCCCGAGGGCGTAATGAGCCGCTTCATAGCGCAACCCAGACATGAAACTTGATGGATCGAGAATTGAATAGGGTGTCGTTGCGATAAAGCCAATCGCGGCGGCCGCCGCCGCCACATAAAGGCCGCGCTTCCAGAGCGCTTGTTTCCCAAACCGGAACGCGTGCGCGAGTGCGAGTGAAACAAGGATAAGCGCGCCGTTGTACTTGCTCGATGCCGCCAGACCCGCGAATAGCCCCGCCGCCACATAGTGACGGGTCTTGCCTTGTTTCATCGCCAGGAGGGCGGCCAATAGCGATGACAGGGCGAAAAAAGTGACCTGGGAGTCTGAAGTTACGAAGCGACTCAGCCCGACCATCGTTGGCGAGATGGCCACCATCAATGCGGCAAGTAAGCCCACCCATGGTCCTTCCCTAAGTTGGCGGCCAATCAGATAGACCAGACCCGCGCTGCCAACGCCGAAGCAGATGGTCACGCTCCGCCCAAGCAGTACTGCGCTCGGCGTCGGCGCGATCGTAACCCCCTGCATCAGGGAGTTTGGCGGCAGAATATCCACGCCTGATCGAAATATGCCCAACAACTCCCCGGCCGCGAGGTAGGGGCCGTAGGCGAGCGCGTTGATATAGAAGAAGAGCGACGGATAGTTGAAGTAATGTGGGTTGAGATCACCCGTTTTGAATATACGCTGCGCAACCGTGATGTTGAAGGGTTCGTCCGGATGAAAGATGAATGGCAGGTCGTAACCGCTCCCCCATATTCGTAATCCGGCGGCGAGCAGAAGCGTTAATGTGAGACCCACCCCGATTCCGAGGGTATCGGAGCGTGCGCGTATCATCGACTGGCCTTTATCGGGCTCCCGAATCCATCGGCGCGCATCGGCGGAAACCCGCTACTCTCAGACACAAGAAAACTATACCTTATGGCCAATGGATTCATCAAGCGATATGTAAAACCTGGGCGGCAGTTGAGCCAGGCAGCCTTCCGGGCGCGGATACATGAAGCGGTAATCCTAGTTTGAATAGAACTGCTCCAATGACCTTGCGTACGCATCCCACGTGTATCGCGACTTGACTTCAATCGCTGCCGCGCCGCCCATTTGCGCCGTGCCAGCTGGATCTGACAGAAGCGCCCCAATCGCCCGCGCAAGCTCGGTTCCGTCGCCGGCCGGAACAATCACGCCGGTGCGGCCGTTCTTGATGACGCTGCTGGCTCCGCCGATGTCAGTCGCGACGACCGCTTTTCCCGACGCCATTGCTTCGAGGATGACCGTGGGAAGACCATCCTCGTTGCCAGCCGAGTCCCGAATTGAAGGCATGACAAAGATGGACGCCAGACTGAGAAGCATTGGCATGCTTGACCAATCGATTCGTCCCAGAAGTTTGATCCTGCCGGCAATTTCTGCAGGCCTTCTGGAAATCGTCGCCTCCAGCGTGGCGCGATCATCTCCTTCGCCAGCGATCCAGAGCTCCGCCTGCGGGTGTGTAGCGAGAAAGCTGCCGGCATGCTCAACAAGCAACCGGAACCCCTTCTTCTCAACCAGCCTGCCCACCGCCAGCACGATCCGGCGATTTTCCAGTGGGTGACCTGCATCGGATTCATGGAAGACAGAGACGTCCACACCATATGGCAGAAAGTGCGCGCGTTCCGGACCGGCGCCGAGCGCGATCGCTTGCTCGGCAAGATAGGGGCTGCTCGCGATGACGCGCTGCGCGTTGCGCAAGACCCAACCCGCCATGAAGCGGTAAGCCCCGCGCGAGCGAGCAATGAAGATATCGGAACCATGCAGGCTGACCACGTGAGGGACTCCCGCAAAACCAGAAACCAAGGCGCCGAGGAGTCCGCCAGGGAGGACCCAGTTCGAATGCACGATCTCGGGTTTCCAACGGCGAACGATCTGGGCAGCTTTGATCAAGCTAGCGACCGCAAAGAAGGGAAACGCAACGTAGGTTGCCCAGCCAAGGCGCATGTCATTCTTGAGGGATCTCCCATGTCCGATCACATTCAACCCTCGGAGTGGCGCGTAGCGCACCCAGTGAACGGTGATGCCCTTGGCGTTGAGCGCGGATGCTGTCCCCTTTTCTCGTTGCGGAGCAATGATATGCAGTTCGTGCCCTAAACTGGCGAGCGCGAGTGCAATGCTGCGCACAAAGGGGGCAGTCGAGTCCGCTTCGCTAACGGGATAACTTGTCGTGAATTGTAGTATTCGCATTAAGGTGCCCGACCCCAGGGCCCTCCAACGGGTTGGCGAACAGCTTGCGGTAATACTGACACTCTGACGCAGCCGCGAACCAATCGTAATGGGCTTGCATATTGTATTGGCCTTTCTCAGATGCGCGCGAATACAATATGGACCATGGGAGTCCGTACTCGAAGGAGAATAGGCATCGGTCTAGGGCTAGCGGCCGCGATGATTCTTCTCTCGAGTTGCGGGCAACCACTTGTCGAGGCCGGTCAACCGGCGGCAAACGCCGGAGAGTTGCCACTGTCCTCGTCGTCGTCGCTTGGTCAGTCATTCATGGCCTATCAAGGCGGCCTGCAGGGGATTGAGTTCCGCATGGCGTCCTTGTCTCCGCGGCCGTCTGGGCGAGTCAGCTACGAACTCCTTAGGAGCCCTGGCGCGACGGAGAAGCTCGCCAGCGGGAAAGTCGACATCGGCGCCGGAGTGGGCGACGTACTCCGAATCGACTTTCCTCCCCAGTCGGCCAACCGCCTCCAGGACTTTTACGTTGAGCTTAAGTACGACGGTCCGGATGGTTACGGTTTACTGGCCGGGCCCGCGGGGTCATATCCCAATGGCCCCGCGTACGTAAACGGACAGCCCCAGGAAGCACAGCTCGCGTTTCGATTATTCCACGATCCGGCTCGGGCCGCTATTGGCCTGGTCGAGCTGTTTAGCCAGTGGCTGTTCTTGGGGGCTGTCGCTTCCGCGGCGCTCATCTTGCCTGGTCTGGCGCTCCTTCTGGCGCTTCCTGTCGCTGTCCGTGGCGAAGCAAGTCGACTAGATTTGATGTTTCTTGCGCCGGCGCTGAGCGTGGCCATCTATCCGCTCCTCATCGTCTTCACTGGGTTGGCCGGGATAAGAGCGGGGCCTATGTACGCCTGGGGGCCTGTCCTGGCGGGCGGGATTGCGATCGCAGTCAGACTCTGGCGGAGGCGCGGGAATCTTGGCGCCGTGTGGGCGGTTCGCCCCCGGATCACACTTGAGCATCTCGCGCTCGCGCTCGTCATTGGTCTGATTGTCTTCTCGCGCCTTTGGTCAATTCGCGCCCTTGAAGCGCCCATGTGGCGGGATAGCTACCAGCACTCGGTCCTCACTCAGCTGCTGATAGAGCGCGGCGGCCTGTTTGATGATTGGAAACCCTATGCGGAGATGACGTCACTCACCTATCACATCGGCTTCCATAGTGTGTCGGCGGTGTTTGGCTGGCTGACTGGACTGGCCGGTGAGCAAGCCGTGATGTGGATGGGGCAATTCCTCAATGTCGCTGCAGTGCTCGCGCTGTATCCGCTGGCCCGCCGGATGACCAAGGCGCCGTGGGCGGGCGTGATTGCCGTGGGGTTCGCGGGTCTGATCTCGATCCATCCCGCCTTCTATGTCAATTGGGGCCGTTATACCCAGTTGGCCGGGCAAGTCGCTCTGCCGGGAGTGATGTGGCTGGTCTGGACGACGATCGCGCGGGCCCGGGAGTCGGGACGCTCCGGTGTTCCGCTGGCGCTGATAGGCATTAGTGGCATAGCCTGGGCAGGCCTCGCGCTGGCCCACTATCGCATTTTGATCCTGGGAGTTCTGTTTGCGGTCGTTATCTTCCCAACCGGACTTATCATGATGAAGTCGCGCAGGTGGGGACTTGGCGCGCTTCTGGCCGGAGCAGCACTCGGGTCGCTCTTGTTCGCGCCCTGGTTTGCGCGGACGCTGGTGGGCGAGATCACGACTACCGGCGTCGAACTCTTGAACACACCGGCTGCTCAGGTCTCCGAATATGCCGCAGGCTACAACGGGAGCCCCGGGCCATTGGCATCTTATCCCCAATGGCTCATTCTTGTTGTTCCGGTCATGTTCGCGATCTGTCTATGGAAGCGAAATATCTACGCGATTTCGCTGTTTGCGTGGTGGGTTGTGATCACACTGGCTACGAACCCTGGCATGCTGGGCTTGCCAGGCGCAGGCATCATCACCAATTTTGCATTGTCGATCTTTGGCTATCTGCCCTTGGCGCTTCTGGCGGCGAGTGTGACTCCGAGCGGGGCAGCCTGGTCACGGCTGACCTTCGCCGGCGTTTCTCCCGGAATAATGTCAACTGCGGTATTCGTGGCCGTTATGGTGACTGCATTCGTGGGTTTTCGCGAGCGGATAAAGGAAGTCCGTCCTGAGCAATACTCCATTGTCTACAGACCCGATGTCCGAGCCGCGGAGTGGATTCGCGCGCATACGAGCCCCGGCGCGACATTTCTGGTAAGTTCTTATCAAGTGTATGACGGCAGCCTGATTTCCAGGCAGCGATGGCGGCTGGTGGCTGCCCTTGTTGACCAAACGGTCCACGACCCAGCCGCCGCTGAATTACTCGATGGCGCGTCCTCCCGCGGCCGGGTATGTAGACCGTGTGCGCGAACTGCCAGTCTTGATAAGAAAGGATGGCCTGACGAGTAGTGTCATCCAAAGGTTGAGGGACACCGGAGTAACGCACGTCTACGTTGGGCAGTCGCATGCCGGAGGAGACTATATGCTGGTTCCGGCCCAGCTGGATATGAACCCGGCATTGACACTCGTATACCGGCGTGATCGGGTGTCAATCTATCGACTGGTTCCCTGAAGGAAATCTGCTCGCGACTTCGATGTGGGCAGGCAACGATTCACAACCACCCGGCGGCAAAAATCATGCTTCGATCCCTAATTCGCCAAATCGGCATCCATCGCCGCCAGATGGATCATGATCTTAGATTTTCACCCCGCCGGGCATATAGCTCGGCCATTTTGCTTGGTCAATACCGTGTCACAGTTCCCCTTATCCAGCGCTATGCGCGCGGCGCGCTCATAGATTTGGGCTGCGGTGTCATGTCGTATCGGCACCTCATTGCCCCACATGTGGCCCGCTATGATGGCGTGGATGCCCATCCGCAGACTCCCGACGTAACCTTCACAGGCGATGTTCAAGATCTCTCGATGATTTCCGATCAAGTGTATGACTCGGCAATTTGCCTGGAAGTGCTGGAGCATGTTCCGGATCCCGGGCGTGTCCTTTCAGAAGCGTATCGTGTCCTCAAGTCGGGAGGCGTGTTGATCATCTCAGCGCCCCACCTCAGCCGCCAGCACGAGCTGCCAAATGACTATTATCGTTATACGCCTCAGGGCCTGCGCGCGTTGTTGGAACGGGCTCAATTCGAAGTGATTCAGATTTCGCGGCGCGGCGGATTGGGCTCATTCCTAAGCCATCAGGTGTCGCTGGCGCTTCTTGGCCTCACCTGGTCTGTGCCAGTCCTGGGTTCCCTGGCGTGGTTGGTCAACGAATGGTTGTGTGTCCGCCCGGCCTATGCGGTTGATCAATGGACCGATCGACAAGGCTTGTTTGCCGCCGGGTTTACGGCGGTTGCGCGAAAGCCCTGATCTTTGCGCGCCTTGCGCGGCTGATATACTGAATTCTCTTCATGCCCCGATTCTATGCAGCGAAACCTCAATTAGCGCCACAGGGCGGTATCGCCAAATGAAGGTAACCCTCGAGGCGATGGGCATCAGCGTCTATGGCGGATGTCGAAGCTATGCGTTGCCCTTGATCCGGTCGATGGCGGGCCTATTCCCCGCCGTGGAGTTTGAGGTTTGGGTTGATGACTCGCTTCCCGAACTGGGTGGAATCGAGAATGTGCGCCAAATGGTGCTGCCCATCCGAAATCGCTTTCTCGCCAGACTTGCGTTACAAGCCACCCTGCCGGTCTCGGCGTTGCGCCGAAGACCCGATCTTGTCCACTACGTGAAGGGGATGACCGTTCTTGGTGTTGGTGGAAAGCAGGTTGTGACAATCCACGATCTGTATCCGCTCATCGAGCCAGCGATCTTCACCAAGTCGGATGTTCTTTATTGGCGGCACATCCAGCCCGCGGTGCTCCGTCGCGTCGACGGAATCATTGCTGATTCAAGACGAACGGCGGATGACGTTGTCGCAGCATACCGAGTCAAAACTGAAAAGATTGATGTCGTCCACCTCGGCGTTGACGCCGGATTCAGGCCGCGATCCACACAAGAGATTGCCCCCACCCTCGCTCGCCGACAGATAGGCCCAAGATATGTCTTGCACGTAGGCGCAGTTTCCGCCAAAAAGAACCTGGTCTCGCTTGTCCGTGCATTTGCGATCCTGAAGGGCAATGGCTATCCGGGCCAGCTGGTCCTTGTTGGCCCGGACTATCAGAAGCTTGAGCGCGTTCCCCTTGCTCAAGTTGCCGAACAGGCGGGCATAACCGATTCTGTGCGGATTGTTGGCGCTGTTTCGGATGATGATCTTAAAGACATCATGGCCGGCGCCGAGCTGTTCGCGTTTCCGTCAAAATACGAGGGATTTGGGATCGCTGTCGTCGAGGCGATGGCGTGTGGGGTGCCGATTATCGCCGCCCGGGCAGGCGCGGTAGTTGAAGTAGTGGGTGATGCGGCGCCAATTATCGATGATGGCGCGGACTTTGCGGATTTGGCCTTCCAAATGGGTCTTTTGCTTGCCGACGAAGTAAGGCGCCAAAAGGTTGCCAGCGCGTGTCTTCGTCGAGCCAGCCTGTTCACCTGGGAACGTGTGGCCCACGGCACAATGGCCGTCTATGAAAAGCGACTTGGCGCGAGTTCAGCCGCGCATTAGGGCGGTGGCGAGCGCCGTTCGGCGTGTGGTGCGCGGGCGGCCCGCCAAACTGGCAGGACTTGCCGCGGGCACGGCCCTAATGCTATGGGGTCTATGGACAACCGCTCAGCGGATTGATATGCCGCAGGCGTTCTCACTCCTGGGAATTTCGGGGCTGGCCGGGACCGTCGTCCTGGCCGGTTTGATCAATTTGCTGGGTGGTCTGGCGTGGTCGCTAATTGCCAGCGCTGTATTCCCCGGCATTTCGATCATTTCCGCCACGCGCATGTTCTTCTTGACCCTGCCCATGAAATATGTCCCGGGATCGGTCTGGAGTCACGTCGGGCGGGCGGGCTGGCTCGAGCGGACGCGTTCACTTCCTTCACCACCGGAGGGCTTGATAAAGCGCTCAGGACTGCTGGTGGTTGCGGCTGATTTCGCCCTTTTGCTGTCCTCCGGATTGGTCGCCACGCTGATCAGCGGCCTCTCGTCGATGCCTGCCGTGTTTCAGGGACGTGTCGGGCCCCAGTTCTGGAACGCCTGCCTGGTACTCGCCATTTGTGTCTTCGGCGCAACCCCGTTCGTTTTCGGGAGTTTGATCGGCCGACGGGGCCGGGGGCCGCTGCTCGTCTTCGCACGCAGAATCTGGACCGCCCAAGTCGTCCAGATTATCGACTGGCTGATTGGAGGCTTCCTGCTGGGCGTACTTGTTACCGCCCTCCAGGCTCCGCTAAACCGCGTTGTTGTGCTGATTGGGGATTCCACCCTTGCGCTCTATGCGGGAATCATGGCCGGTCTGGCAGCCATCATCGTGCCAAATGGTTTGGGTATTCGGGAGATGGCGATGTCAGTTATGTATGGCGATGTTGCCACCGTTGAGGCAGGCTTCATCGCAGGCTTTCTGTATCGCGCACTTTCGATGCTTACGGAACTACTATTGTTCGGTCTTTCGGCGCTTCGAGGCGGTCGAGACTGAGTGTTATCTGGGTCATTAACCCGAACGGGCTATTGAAACCGCCGCGAGTTCCTGGATAGTAGTAGTTGTTCACAGTTCAGTCTGCTACTTGACATAAAAATGGAGATTCAGATGATTAGAAAATTTGCAGTTAGGGCGGTGATTGGTTTGGCCACGCTCGCCATGCCAATTGCCTCGATAGGCTCGGTTCAAGCTATAGGCCCGGGCGGCAGTTACTCGAGCGGAATTGCTTGCGTGAACCTGGGATCGGCGTCAGCGTCGATCGCCATCACGTTCTACGCGGCCGATAGCGGCACGGCGATTACCACCTATTCGGTTCCGTCTGCGGTTGGGCCGAAAGCCAATGTAGTGCTCTTCACTCCGGACATACCCGGTCTGCCGGGGGCCCTGCAGGGTTCAGCGGTCGTCAGTTCGGATCAGCAAGTAGCCTGCACGGCGGATGCTCAGCGCTCCGATGGCACGCCAGGGACGAATGCCACTCCAGCCCGTGCGAGCACAAGCGAAAGCTTCGACACCACCCAGGCGGGTAGCACGCTCTACGTGCCACAGGTCGCGAAGCAGCTTGGCCAAGCCTCCACCGGTTTCTTTGACAGCTATCGCTGTTCAGAACATCGAGAGCACAGCCGTGACCGCAACGGTTTCATATGTCGATCGTTTTGGCGTGGCGTACCCGGCGGCAAGTGAGTCGGCTTCCATTCCGCCGCAAGCCTCGCACTACTTTTACCAGGGCGCCAATGCCAATTTGCCCGGCAACCTCAACGGCACCGCCAAGATTGTGGCCAGCGATCCTTCGAAGAAGCTCGCCGCGACCGCCGTTGTCTACAACGATGGCACCACGATTTCGAAATCACAGATGTCTGCCTACAACGCGGTCAGTACCGGCGCGAACAAGCTGACGATTCCGCAGTGGGTGCGCAACTACTATGGATTCCAGAGCGGCGCGAACATTCTGAACGTGGGCGCGACCACGACCACCGTGACGACAACGATGCTCATCAACGGATCGACGTTTACGCGAATTGATACGATTGGGCCCAACAAGATCGCCCAGCTCTATACACCCAGCATGGCGGTCCTCGGCCCAGTTGACTCGTTTGCGCCAGGCAGTCGGACCGGTTCGGCTGTCATGCAGGCGGCCCCGGGCGGCACCATTGTTGCGAATGTCAACCTGCGCAATGACGGTGCTTGCGTGGGTGCCACCGCGATCGCGAACTGCGGGGCCATACCTGCGAATACGGTCGGCGCTGGAACCGCATTGAATGCGTTTGCGGACGGCACGGCCACCCCCAAGGCTGTTATTAGCCGGTTCCCGAAGACACTGGGCGGCGCAACGGTCAATGGCGGCTTTACCATCGTCAACTCGACGAATGTGGCCGGCACCTGCAATATGGAATTTGTGGGAAACACAATTCCGTTGAGCTTGACCAACATCGTGCTTCCGGCAGCCGGAGTGATTAACCGCTACGCTGGCTCGATGCCCAATGTCACCGCTGGCTCCCAGAATCCGGTCAACATCGTGTGCACCCAGCCGGTCTTTGTCAGCGTCAACAGCCGAGCCGATCTGGTGTCGTCCGCTGGTGACTCGAATACCTCTTGGAACGCCATTAACATTCCGTAGGCGCTTGCTCCTCGGAGTGAAGTAATGAGCATGGGTCCCGGGGCCCATGCTCATTCTCTATTATGCGGTGTGAAGTCTGCGGAGCCGCCGATCTCGCGCCTGCGATGATCGGAACCGATCGGCTTCTTCATGTGGCCGGAGAATATTCGCTTGGGCGTTGCTCAGCTTGTGGCGCGTTTGGCCAGGATCCGCCCCCCAGCGATGTGAGCCTCCTGGAGTATTACCCGGAAGAGTATGGTCCCTATCAACACGGTGGATGGCTCTCCGAGATCGCAGCGGCAAACGGCCTTCGTGCGCGCGAACGCCACGTTCTGTCTCTTGGCCTCAAACCGGGGGCCATGCTCGATGTCGGCTGCGCAACTGGCCGCTTTTTGGACCGGATGCGCCGCCGCGGATGGAGTGTTACTGGGGTTGAACTGGTTTCGGGGATCGCGCAACGGGCTCGGGACCTCTTCGGCTTGAGTGTCATTACTGGAACGCTCGAAACCGCGGGCTTTGAGGATCAAAGTTACGATCTCGTGACGTTGTGGGATGTGCTTGAGCACGTTCGTTCTCCACGATGCACTTTGCGCGAGATCACGCGGATCCTCCGTCCCGGAGGATGGCTTGTGTTCCGAGTACCCAATCCGGATTCGGTTGGCGCCCGGATTTTTGGCGAGCGATGGGCGGGCTGGGACTTCCCTCGTCACCTCTGGGTCGCTCCAAAGACCGCGTTGGATTTGGCCCTCACCAACGCCGGGCTGCGGTTGGTTCGCGCTTCGTCCACCTCTGGAAGATTCGCCCTTAGCGCGTTGAGTATCCGATATACTGCCCAAGAAATGATCGGAGCGAAGTGGCTTGCGAACGCCGTCTCGTGGATGGGAAGTTCGCCATTTGCGCGGCTCGCCAGTGCACCGTATTTTTCCCTCTCGAGTATGTTCGGGCAGGGTTCTCTCTTGACATTCTTCGCCCAAAAAGTGTAACTGCCCATGACCTACTCGTTTCAGATGCGCCGACAACTACCGCTATTCCTAGCCATTCTCGTTGCCTCGTTGATGTTCACTGGGTGCGCCAATCCGCCGACCCTCAGCCCGCCAAGCTCCCCCACTCCTCTCGTGGCAACGCCTGTTCCCCCAGCCGTTCTCTCGAGCCCTCTGGCCACGCCGGGCGGTCGGACGCCCGCGGCACCGGCAACACCTGCGGTGGCGCCAGCTGCCGCGACACCCCCACCCTTCGCAGTTGCGACTCCTTCCGCAGGCCGTGGGAACGTCAGTGGCCGCGCCGTCCAGCCCATCGGCCGAACCGGCCATCCATCTTTCACGGTTTCGGGTGAGCTTTACCTTGGCACGTTCGTGCCGGCTGCCGACCCCAAATTCCCGCCAGCAATTGCGGTTTCTCCTGGCGAGGCGCCTCACGCCGTCATTGATCAGCCGACGGGCGCTTTCGTGTTCTCTAACGTCCCGCCTGGGCTTTATGCGCTCGTGATGATCGGCTTTGGGGAGAGCTTCGTGTTTGAGAAACCAAACGGCGGGGGCAGAATCGAAGTAAGGGTTGACGCCAACAAGACAACGGAACTTGGTGACGTGACGCTTCGCTAGCGGCCTCCAGCCCGAATTGTCACTTGCGTCACTTGGCCGCTATGCCCGCCGCATCAAAATCGATTCCAAAAATGAGCACACGGTCCTGGCGATACAGGAGCTTAAGACGGACATCCTGCAGCAGTACTGTGGGGTCAAGCAGGGCCGCGCCCTCTGCGCCGATCGTGCCGCGGGCATGTCCGACGTAAATATAGCCCACACCGCGGTCCTTGAGCAGCCGAATGTTTGCCGCTGACAACCCATCCGCCTTAATGGCATTGGGGAGCGCATTGATCCACGCGATATATCCCTGGACGGGCTCCCGCTCATTGCCGTAGTTGAGCGGCGGTTGAGTCGTTGCGCGGCCTGCGCTCAAGGGGAGCCACCAACCGCCGTCGCTGCCCGCGGTGAGCGAGCCGCCGTAGGCGGCGAATGAATTCACAAGAAACCGCGCATCTGGCGGTGTGTTGGCCCGGATCCAGCTGGCGGCACGCGCATCCGGGCGCTGGAAAAGGGCGAATCGTACGGGCTGGACGTCCGATATGCGTTGGGTGAGCCCTGTTCCAACAGCGAGTAGCGTCAGGCATGCGGCCAAAAACCTGATCGCAGTTGGTGCCCAGCCGCGCAACCCTACAAAGCCCTTATTGCCGCACTTCCGCCCCATGCGAGAATCAGACTGACCGGGATATAAGCAAAGATCAGCAGCGCGAAGTTCGAGATGATCCCGGTGCCGGGTAAGTTCAGCAAGTTGGGGTTGGTCGCCGCAATACTGACTAACGCCCACGCGAAGACCACACCGACGGGTGCCTTACGAATCCACAGACCTGCCGTCAGAGTTGCCAACACGGTCCCCAGATCCACACAGGAAAGATGCCGCCAATATCTGGGATGCTGTTATAGGCGGCAACAAACTCGGAAGTCTGTGACGCAGGGGTGGAAAGAAGTTGAACGCCGGTGCTCGCGATGGCGCCGGAAGATGTCCGGGCCAGCCAGGGCACAAACAAGAGCATCCCCAGCGCGCTCCCGCCCAGCAGCGCTAGAAGCCCCCATCGGCGCGACCGCATCACCAGTGCGCCGGCTGGAAAAGCCACCGCCGCAAACAGCACGCCAAGGATCAGGATGCGATAGTGGGCCAGGCCCAGCCCAGCCCATGCCAGTCCGGATAACACCATCAGCCCCAATGGCATCCTGGACCGCCCCGGTTCGCGGGCGCGCGCGATTGCGGTCCAAACCAGCCACATTACCCCCGGCAGCGCGACTTGCCCCGTTAGCTGAGTATAACGTCCCCAGTTGACGTAGAAGGCCGGATGGATAGAGACCAGACCGGCGACACCCATCGCAATCACACCCGCCCACGCGGCTCCGGTCATCCGGCGGGCAAGCGGGTAGACGGCCAGTACGGCCGCGATGTTGAGGAACTGCCCCATCCAAAGCACGGACTGCGCCCCGGATAGACCGGTAATCCATCCGAATACGGCCGAGACACTGTGGAAGCCAATGTGATACGTGAGCGACATCATCTCGGCATAGGGTTTCCAGTCGTCGAACAGCCCGCCCCGCTCGATCAGCAACTGGGTTATGACGGAATGCTGGTAGCTGTCTCCCCACATTGGCGCATCGAGGGCACGGATCGCCCAAAGGCGCGTGAAGACCACCAGTCCAATGACGATAACGGTGGCCACCTGCTCCGGCAGAACTCGTGGCCGGACTGCGAAAAACGCTGCCAGGTTCCTCCGGCGCCGCCACAGCCTTACCGCGAGCGCGAACGCGCCCACGAGGATTGGCACCCAAGCATAGGCCGGCCCTGCCTTCATTCCAGCAAATCCGGTAAAGATGATGAGCAAAGGATAGACGGCGACGCTCAGCGCGGGAGCCAGGAGGGCTAAATCCAAGGGGCTCCTTCCACTCCGGAGTTCGGCCGGGAGAGCCAACACCAAGGCCAGGCCCGGCAAAACTAGAGCCATCGCTGCCACGATGCCCAGGAGCAACCATTGGCCGAAGAGCGAAGCAAGCCCGGCTGCCGCTCGCGCCGGGTCGTGGAGCAGGCGGAATGAAAGCTGGGCTTCCTGGGGCTGGCCGCCGATATACGCCGCGCCGTTGAGATAGGCCGAAGCGGGCCCGGTCAGCAGGCTTTGGCCGTCTGGGCCAGCGTATTGGAGCTCAACGTAGTAATCCTGCAGGCGCTCAGCCGACTGCGCTGGAAAGCTGACTCGCAACAAGTCACCAGAGGCGCCGCTACATCAGCAACGCCGCGGGCAAGGACGTCCGGCGCGTCGGCGCGCCGGCGGAGTTCATAAGTCACACGTCCTTGAAACGATATGGCCGCAGGTGTCAGCCGGAACTCTATCCCTTCCAAGCCCCCCTGATATGCCATGAATGATTGCCCCAACGACGACGATGATGATAGGGGAAGCCCCCCAGCGTCCGCTGCGGGCTGTCCCGCTTCGACAAGCGGCCCGCCGCATCCGCTCAGGCCGAGTACGATTACAGCGAAGATCAAGATGCGCCGCGGAACCACGGCGCGCACGACTAAGGACATGCGGGCAATTCTATGCGGCCTGAGCGCGAATCCTGGCCTTGGCGGGCAGATCGCCTAGCGGAGTGCCGCAGACTCGGTCGGGATCGTGGAGGCGATAAAGCCGCGATCACGTGGCGGTAATCGATCTGAGGACGGCGGTCGCTCGATTGAGCGTCCGGCAACCGGATCCCAGCCGGGGGCTTCCGTTCTGGATGGGCTGCAACGTTCGCGGGGGAAGCCTGTCGCGGGCGATGCCAATTCTCGGGATACTCAGTTGCCAGTGCGATGGTAAATCACGAGGTCAACGCCCTTTGGCCCCGGAACGGCAGCAACAGGTAGGTATTCCTGGCCAAATCGGGGATCGGACATGACGCTTGCGAGCGCCCAATCAAACTCGGCGCGATAGACATAGTAATCAGGCCGGTAACGCCAGAAACCCCATGCAAAGTCGCCCTTTGCGATATGTGGAGGCAGGTCTGGCAGCGTCAACCCAGCCAAATCGATGATCCGATTCTGGGTGAAGTAGCCAAGATATCCGATCTCGATATAGGCGATGCTCTCGCCGGGATTTGCGTGTTCTCGAAACCATTGGCTCAGCGCCAGGTAGCTTCCCCCGGGCATCGCCCTTGAACGTTGATATGGCCTCGAGTGTTGGCCTTGCCAATCCGATGACTAGGGGAAGGGAGAGAACAAGCGATGCGCCTATGGCAACGCCCCGGGGCCGAACGCGCTCAATCAGCGGTTCGACAATTCTGACAACTCGCAGCCCGAAGAACAGATTCAGGACGAACAGAATCGGCAATTGATACCACCCGTAGGCCGCCACACTTAGCAGGCTATATCCAGCGATGTATAGCCCAATCCATCCGACGAAAATCAACCATTTGCGCTTTCTCACCAGGGAATCGAGAAGTCCGATAATTACTACAATCCACCAGATGTTAATGACCTTTAGCGATTGAAGCGAAAGCCCGCTGCCCCACGAGGTGAGCCACTCGCCCGTCAGTCTTTGCGGGAAAGTGCGCCAAAAGCCCGTCAGTGCTTGCGCCTGCTTTGCTGCAAGCGTGCCAGGAAGGAAGGAGCCGAAGGTCAATTGGGCATAGATAGCCCATGCCAGTATCGGCAACCCAAAGCCAAGGGTTAGTTTGAGCGGATTTCGCAATGAGTCTGCGTCGAAGCGCCCCTTCTTCGTCCTGTCGCGCGCGATTGCGACGATAAGGAGCAAGACGAAAACCAATGCGCCTTCGCCGCGCGTAAGGAACAACGCTCCGCCCGTAAGCCCCGAAAGCTCGTAACGCTCACTCAGGAATAACGAGACGCTCAAGACCAAGAGAAGCTCAAATGGGTGGAATTCCATTCCCAGAAATACAACCCAGCCGGAGCTGATAAGAACCGCAGAAAGCGCGCACACCTCCCAATTCCTCAGCGCCCATTGCTTGCGAAAGAGATAGAACACCCAAGTCGTGCCGAGCCAGGAAAGTGCCGAAAGAAACACGGCAAGGGTTGCGATCTCCACTCCAGGAAGGAGGAGGGCCAAACCTGCAACCACCAGCGTAAATAGGGGCGTGGTAGTCCCCAATACGGCGGGCGGATGATTGAACACGAACCCGTTTCCATTCACCAGGTTCTTCACGTAGGTCAGAGTGATGTACGCGTCGTCGTTCAAGAAAGCTGGGTAGCGATACGCGACAAGCAGCGGCAGGCAACTCAGGCAGATCAGCACGCCAAGCGTGAAAAGGGTCGAACGTTGAGCGCTAGCGATTTTCATTGCACTGCCTTGATACCGGTAACGAAAGAATGGGACTTTTCGTTGGAAAGCACACCGACGCTTGGAAACCGGCTGGAGCGTTGTGCCGATTTTCGTTGACGCTTCTCATAAGCGACAACCTCCACTGGCCTGCGCGAATGTGCGAATTGCCAAGGGATCTGCAGCAACCAGCGCTTATGAGCAAGGGTGCCCTTGCGGCGAGGGGACAGAAGCCAAGTCTACCAGCGACGCGACTTATCATGGACAGGTGTCATTATCGCCATTCCCGCACCCTGAGGTAACTGATGGCACAGACAATGAGCCCCACGGTATGCGACAATCGGCCCGCTTTCATGTCAACTACCTTGACTCGGACCGCGCTCGAGGGCGTCGTCATCCTCGAGCCGCGCGCCTTTGGCGACGCGCGGGGCTTCTTCTACGAGAGCTACCGCAAGGACCGCCTCGCCGCGCTGGGCCTGGACATCGACTTCGTGCAGGACAACCACAGCCGTTCGGCTCGCGGCGTTCTGCGCGGGATTCATTTCCAGGGCGCCCCACGGCCGCAGCTCAAGCTGGTCCGCTGCACCGTCGGTCGCATCCTCGATGTCGCAGTCGATCTGCGCTTAGGTTCACCGACGCTGGGAAGGCATGTCGCCGTCGAGCTGAGCGCCGAAAACCGCCTGCAGCTGCTTGTGCCGGCTGGATTTGGGCACGGCTTTCTGACCCTGTCAGAGGTGGCTGAGGTGCAATACAAGTGTGATGACTACTACGCGCCCGAGGCTGAGGGATCGATCGTTTGGAACGATCCTGACCTGGCCATCCCGTGGGGGCTATCCGAGGCGCCCAGTGTGTCTGGACGCGACGCCCAGGCGCCATCGTTTGTGGCGTATCTGAGGAACCCGGTCTTTTGAGTTCGATGATGCAGGAATCGCGAGAAGTCATCCAAAATTGATGGGAAGACCGCAATCCCCGCGCTTCGCGCGGGGATTGCGGTCTTCCCGGATTTTTACTGAGCCGGACTCAGCCGGCGTGTAAGATTGCATTCATTCCGAGTGTGGAGGATTAAGTCATGGCCGATCTATTCAATAAAGTTGTCAAGGATCCGACGATGCGGATGGTCCGCATGGGCAAGGATCAGGGCATCTATCCGTATTTCAAGCCGTTGTCCGAGACTGAGGGCACGGAGGTCGTCATCGATGGCAAGCGCCTGATCATGATCGGATCGAATAACTACCTTGGCCTGCTCACCCACCCCAAGGTGCGTCAGGCGGCCATTGACGCGATCAACCGCTATGGCACATCCTGCACCGGCAGCCGGTTTTTGAATGGCACGCTTGAGATTCACAAGGAACTCGAACGGCGCCTGGCCCGTTTCATGGGAAAGGAAGCGGCCCTTATCTTTGGCACGGGCTATCAGGCCAACCTCGGCGCGCTCACCGCGTTGCTGGGCAAGGACGATATCGCCATCGCCGACAAGGAGATCCATGCGTCGCTGGTGGACGCGCTGCAGATGGCGGGCTGCCGGCTCAAGCGCTATCGGCATAACGACCTCGAGGACCTCGAGCGCGTGCTCAAGGACGTCAATGAGGAATCCCCGTCGGCGGGCAAGCTGATTGTCGTCGATGGCGTGTATTCGATGGGCGGCGACCTTGCCCCGCTTCCGGAAATTGCCGCGCTGGCCAAGCGCTACGGCGCGCGCTTCTTTGTCGACGACGCGCACGGTATCGGGGTGATGGGCGAAGGCGGGCGCGGCACCCACTTTCACTTTAATTGCGTCGACGATGTCGACCTGGTGATGGGAACCTTCAGCAAGTCATTTGCCTCGCTTGGCGGGGTGGTGGCGGGCAACCGCGAAGTTATCGACTACATCCAGCATCATGCTCGCTCGCTGATCTTCTCCGCGTCCATGCCGCCGGCCAACGTGGCGACCGTGCTGGCCTGCGTCGATATCGTGGAAGCCGATCCCAGCTATGTCACACAGGTGCACACCCAATCCGCAAAGGTGCGAAACGCCTTGCGCGGGATGGGCTACAACTGCGGCGCGAGCGTGACCCCGATCGTGCCGGTCTTTATCGGCAGCGAGATGAATACGGTCTTTGCCTGGAAAGCCTTCTTTGAGCACGGGGTATACGTAAACCCGGTGCTGCCCCCTGGCGTGCCGCCCAACAAGAGCCTGCTCCGCACGAGCTACATGGCCTCGCACACCGACGAGCAGATAGAGCGCATCATCGAGGCGTTCCACACCGTGGGTCTGGCGACCGGTTTGATCGAAGAGCCGGCTGCGACGTCCGCCTGAACGGGGTTATCTCCCGAAATCAATATCCCCCCGCCCCGGCGTACGCCGGGGCGGGGGGATATTGATTTCGGGAGGGTTTAGTCTAGTTTCGACCAGACTTTACCGTTGCCGTCAGGCGGGGCGACTTCGACATCGCGAGCCTTTTTCAGATCTTCCATCGAGATCGCGTCCTCGGCCAATCGGATGTGGGTCTCGTCCCAATGTTCGGGCTTGATCGACAAACGATCCCCCCGCAACAGTGACGCGACGCCTTCCTGGCCGGGCTCCTTGCGCGGCTCGGGGACGAACTTGGTGCGCTTGGGACGCTGATAGTCGGTGGGCTGCGCGTAACTGGTGATGTGGCCCTCGAAGTTGCGCAGCACAACATGGTCGTGGCTCTGGCTGATCAGATAGTTGGGCATGACCGGCAGCTTGCCGCCGCCGCCGGGCGCGTCAACGACAAAGGTCGGCACGGCGTAGCCGCTGGTGTGGCCGCGCAAGCTTTCCATGATCTCAAGACCAGCCGCCACTGTCGTGCGGAAGTGGCCGCTGCCCTGGACCAGATCGCACTGATACAGGTAATACGGGCGAACCCGTATCTTGACCAATTCGTGGCATAGCTTGCGAATCGTGTCGGGGTGATCGTTGACCCCGGCCAGGAGCACGCTCTGGTTGCCGAGCGGGATGCCGGCGTCGGCGAGCTTGGCGCAGGCCTGGGCGAGCTCCGGCGTAATCTCGCGCGGGTGGTTGGAGTGGATGTTCATCCACAACGGGTGGAACTTCTTCAGCGTCGTGACCAGTTCGTCGGTGATGCGCTGGGGCATGAAGACCGGCACCCGCGTGCCGATACGGATGATCTCGATGTGGGGGATCTCGCGCAGGCGGCGGAGCAGATCCTCCAACACGCGCGGCGGAAGCGTAAGCGGATCGCCGCCGCTCAGCAGCACGTCGCGAACCTGAGGCGAACGCTTGAGATACTCGATCTGCAAGTCGTGGTGGCGCTTGTTGAACATCGCGCCCGCATCGCCGACGATGCGGCTGCGTGTGCAATACCGGCAATAGCTGGCGCACTGGGTCGTCACCAGCATGAGGACGCGATCCGGGTAACGGTGCACGAGACCCGGCACCGGCGAGTGGGCGTCCTCGGAAAGCGAGTCCGCCATCATGCTGTCAAAGGCCTCGAGCTCGCGCGCGCGCGGGATCACCTGCAGACGGATCGGGCAATCCGGATCGTCCGGGTCAATGAGCGACGCGAAATAGGGCGTCACATCCACGCGGAACTTGCCCTCGGCCTGGAGACCCTGAATTTCTTCAGGGGTGAGCCGAATGATGCGCGAGAGTTCCTCGACGCTGTTCAGCCGGTTGCTGAGCTGCCAGCGCCAGTCGTTCCACTGCTCGTCTGGAACATTCGCCCAAATATCCGGGCGGGGTGTGCTGCCGGAGGACAGCTTGGTTTGATGGGTGGACATGATGTCTCTGCCGAAGCAGATGGCGTTGTGTAAGTTTTCTCCTGAGCGTTGGACGCGCCGAATGCGAATGCGAATGCGTTTGTCAGATGCACCATATAGCACAACTCGGAAATATCTGGTGGCTTCCTGTATGTTAAATCACCTTAAACTTCTAGATTTAAGGTCTGAGGGGGGCATGGGGCGCCATTGCGCTACTTGACTTCTTTCCAGTCGCCGTCGATGACGTCATCGGATCCGCCGCCGCGGGGAGCCGAGCGATCGGCGAGAAGAGCGGCCTCATGCTCGGCGACGACATGCTGAGGCGATAGCCTGACGAAAGTCTCGACGCCAAGAATGAGGACACCCAGGTCATCGACTTGTCCGATGAGGGGGATGAGGTCGGGCATCAAATCGGCCGGCCATACGAGATAGAGCAGTCCCGCGAACGGGAGTGGCTTTAGGTAGACCGGCACGCGCCTGTCGCTGAGCAGGCGCGCAACGAGGCGGAGACGATTGATGACCTGCATGATCAGGCCCGGATTTGGGGTTCCAGAGTTCGGTGTGTTCGGCATGTCAATCTCCTGTTACGCCTGCGGCGCCCGTCGGGTTGCGCAAGCGCATTCTATGCCGCAAAGCCGCAAACGAAATCGGAGTTGATCGTCCCCGCCCCGGCGTACGCCGGGGCGGGGACGATCAACTCCGGAATTCCTGGCACTGCGAAAGCAACGGGATCACGTCACCAAGATCGGTGACGATGCGCCAGGCCAGTTCGCGCGCGTCCGGGGCAACTGGCGCGAGATCGGGAATGAGGATGGCCGTCATTCGCGCCGCATGCGCTGCGCGCACGCCGGGTTCCGAATCCTCGAGCACCAGACAGGATTTGGGAGGCGCGTCGAGGCGCATGGCGGCGGCCAGGAAGATGTCGGGCGCGGGTTTGCCGCGGGTGATGTCGTCACCGCATACGATGGCGTGAAAACGCCCGCTCAAACCGGCGCGCTCCAGCAATTGTGTGGCGCGTTCGCGCCCGGTTGAGGTCGCCATCGCGCGCGGAATGCCCAGCGCATCGAGCGCGTCGAGCAACGCCACAAGGCCGGGCTTCAGCGGCACACCGCGCTCCTCCACTTCGGCTGTGGAATAGCGAAACCGCGCCGCATCCAGGGCATCGACGGGCGTATCCGGACCGTAAGCGTCGAGCAGAATGATCCGGGCATCGACCATATTCCGGCCAATCAGCCGCGAATAGTCGGCCTCCCGCATCTCCAGTCCGTGTTCGGCCAGCGCCCGGCTCCAGGCGCGGAATGCAAGGGTTTCGGTGTCGAACATGAGCCCGTCCATGTCGAAGAGAACCGCAGCTGGGGGCATACGCGGATTGTAGCGCCTGGAAGCTGTCCTGGAAACATACGTCGAGATCGCGATCCCCGCGCTTCGCGCGGGATCGCGATCTCGACACTCGTTTTACTGAGCGGAGGCTGATCAGTGGATGAATGGGCTGGCGGAATGGTCCACTTTGGTTTATCCTTTGGGCCCTTTTTCCAATGGCCGAAAGGCCACATCAGCGCGCCCTTCAAGCGCCCGCGCGGGCGCCCTACGGAGAGACATGACGAACGCCAATCCGAACATCGCTGTTCAGTTGCTGGGCCAGTCCTTCTGGTACGACAACATCCAACGCAGCTTAATAACCAGCGGCGAACTCAAGCGCCTGATCGATGATTTTGGCGTGCTCGGCGTCACTTCCAATCCGTCCATTTTCGACAAGGCGATTTCTCAAAGCGCGGACTATGACGGGCAGATGATTGAGCTGGCCGCCGCGCCGCTTGATACCAAAGGTGTTTACGAGCGATTGGCGATTCAGGATATTCAGGGCGCGGCTGATCTGTTGCGCCCTGTGTTTGACCAGACGAACGGTCGCGACGGTTATGTCAGTTTGGAGGTGTCGCCCGACCTCGCCCATGACATGCGCGGGACGTTGGATGAAGCCCGGCGTCTGTATAAGACGGTTGAGCGGCCGAATCTGATGATCAAGGTGCCGGCGACACCGGAGTGCATCCCGGTCATCGAACAACTCATTGCCGAGGGCATTCACGTCAACGTGACCCTGATCTTCTCGCTCGACAGCTACGAACGGGTGGCCCGGGCCTATCTTGCGGGTCTGACCCAGCGCGCAAAAAAGGGCCTGCCGCTCACGATTGCGTCGGTGGCATCGTTCTTCGTCAGCCGGGTCGACACGTTGGTGGACAAGCAGCTGGACGAGCGTATTGCCGCGCTGGGAAAAGCGAAGGGGGCGGCCAGCCTGCTGGCGCTCAAGCATAAGGCCGCAATCGCCAATGCCAGACTGGCCTATGAAGTCTATGAACGGCTATTCTCCGGGCCGGAGTGGCGGGCGCTCGAAGGACACAACGCGCGCCCGCAGCGGGTGTTGTGGGCGAGCACCAGCGCCAAGAACCCGTCACTGCCGGATACATACTACGCCGACGCGCTGATCGGCAAGGACACCGTGAACACGCTCCCGCCGGCGACCCTCAAGGCATTTCGCGATCATGGCCGGGCGGCCCCAACCCTGAAGCATGATCTGAAGGGCGCGCGCGCCACCCTGGCCGGATTGGAAGCGGCGGGCATTTCGATGTCGCAAGTGTGGCAACAGCTTCAAGACGAGGGAGTCCAACTTTTTGCGGACGCCTTTCATAGCTTGTTAAGGGGAATCGAAGGCAAGCGCCGGGCTGTGCTGGCGCGGGGTTCTGCGCAAGGAGTCGCGCCCGCTGCGGGCTATATCGACGAGCTGATCAAACTCAAGGCCGCGACGCGGGTGTGGAATCGCGACCCGGCGCTGTGGACGAGCGAGCCGGAGCACATCAAGGTCATTGCCAATCGCCTGGGCTGGCTGACCTCGATCGACCTCATGCAAACCGTGAGCGCAGATTTGAAGGCGTTTGCGGAGGAGATCAAGGCGGCCGGCATCACCCATGCGGTTGTGTTGGGGATGGGCGGCAGCTCGCTCGCGCCGGAGATGTTCCGGGCCGTCTTTGGATCGGCAGCCGCGCAGTCGGGTTGGCCGATCACGCTGCACGTGCTCGACACGACAGATCCCGAGACGATCCGGGCCCTCGATGCCAAACTGGATCTGCGTCACACCCTCTTCATTGTTGCAAGCAAGTCGGGCGGCACGCAGGAAGTCACCTCGTTCTACGAGTATTACCGCGCCCAGATGGATGCCTTGCTGCGCGATGACGCGGGACGTCATTTCGTCGCCATCACCGACGATGGCACCAGTCTGCAGTCGCTTGCGGTGGTTGAGAAATTCCGGCGCACCTTTGTCAATCCGGGCGACATCGGCGGGCGCTATTCGGCGTTGTCGTATTTCGGCCTGCTTCCGGCCGCCCTGGCCGGCGTCGACGTCGCGAAGCTGCTCAGCCGCGCGGCGCAGATGGCTGAGTGGTGCAAGCCCGACAGCGCCATCAATCCCGGGCTGTTTCTGGGCGCGCTGCTGGGCGGGATGGGTCTGGCCGGGCGGGACAAGCTGGTGTTCTTGATCAGCCCTGGTATTGAGGCGTTTGGGTTGTGGGTGGAGCAGTTGATCGCCGAGAGCACCGGCAAGCAGGGGCGCGGCCTCGTGCCGGTCATCGATGATCTGATCAACCTGAAGAACGTCGCTGAATTGAGCAAAGACCGGCTGTATGTCAGCCTCAAAATGGGCGACGACAGCAGCCACGACCGTCTTGGCGCGCATGTCCGGCGGGGCGGGCTGCCGCTGATCAACCTGCGTCTCGAGGATGCCTACGACCTTGGGGCGGAGATTTTCCGTTGGGAGTTCGCGACCGCGATCGCGGGCGTGGCCCTCGGTGTCGATCCGTTTGACGAGCCCAACGTCACTGAGAGCAAGACCAATACAAAGCGCCTGCTCGATGAATTCGAGATCGATGGCGTCTTCGCCAGCGAAGCGACCAGCCGGAGCGCGAACAGCCAGATCGGCAAACACGCCCGGAGCGCGCGTGAAGGAGACTACATCGTCGTCCAGGCGTATGTGCCCTATGACGAGAAGACCGTCGATCTGTTGCTCAAGCTGCGGGCGGCGCTTGGGACGCGGACGAAGGCGCCCATTACGATGGGTTTTGGCCCGCGCTTTCTGCACAGCACCGGGCAACTTCACAAAGGCGGTCCGAATCGGGCGGTCGCGTATCAATTGACCTATGATGTGGTCGATGACCTTCCAATTCCAGGCGAGCCGTACACCTTTGGCACGCTCATCCGGGCGCAGGCGCTGGGCGACTTCGAATCATTGAAGACGCATGAGCGGCGGGTGGTTCGGATTCATCTGGGAAATGACGTTGCCGCCGGGCTGCGCAAGGCGATTCGGGCGCTGCGGGGCAACGCGCGACCGGCCCGCCCGCCGGCGCCGCGCAAGGCAACGGCGGCGGAGCCAGCCGCCTGAGCGTCAGACCGGACACGAACTGTAACCACAGCGCGGCAGGGATGCCAACGCGCTTATCGACAACTGCGGTTTGAGACCGCGGCGTCACCCCAATGAGGTTGAGATGAAACTGGGAATCTATGGACTGGGCCGTATGGGCGCCAACATGGCACGCCGCTGGCATCGCGAGGGCCATGAGATCGTGGTGTGCAATCGCAGCCCGGGTCCGGTTGATGAACTGAAAGGCGAGGGCCTGGCGGGCGTGTACACGCTTGAGGCGCTGGTTGCGGCGCTGCCGGCGCCGCGAGCGATCTGGGTGATGGTTCCCGCGGGCGCGGCCACGGACAGCGCAATTGAGAAGCTGCTCGGGCTGATGCAGCCCGGCGACGCGATTATTGACAGCGGCAACTCAAACTGGAAGGATAGCAAGCGCCACTACGAAGAGTGCAAGGCCAAGGGCATCGACTTCATGGATCAGGGCACCAGCGGCGGCATCTGGGGGTTGGAGAATGGCTATTGCCTCATGATTGGCGGCGATACGAGCACGTTTGCCCGCCTTGAACCCGCATTTGCGGCGCTTGCGCCCGATGGCAAACACTATCTGCGCTGCGGCGCGGCGGGGGCCGGGCACTTCACAAAAATGGTCCACAACGGGATCGAGTACGGCATGATGCAGTCGTACGCGGAAGGCTTCGAGATTCTGCAGAAGAGCGAATTCGGGATGAGCCTGCGGGATGTGTCGTGGGTGTGGGGCAAGGGCAGCGTCGTGCGCTCGTGGCTGCAGGAACTGGCGATCAAGGCCTTCGAAGAGGAGGGGAACGGGCTCGACAATATCCGGGGCTACGTCGAGGATTCCGGCGAAGGGCGCTGGACGGTCCAGGCCGCCATTGATGAGGATGTTGCCGCGCCGGTGATCACGCTGTCGCTCTTTCAGCGTTTTCTATCGAGACAGCCCGAGTCGTTCGCGGCCAAGGTCAACGCGGCGCTGCGCAAGCAGTTCGGCGGCCACGCGGTCAAATCAACGAAGTAGGGGCGGTTCGCGAACCGCCCCTGCCATTTGGCACGGACCGTCCGTGTATCCGCCAGGCGCGCACTGACGCGCAGGGATAACACAATGCGAATTCCAGACAATTGCGTGATGGTGATCTTTGGCGCCTCGGGCGACCTCACCCACCGCAAGCTCATTCCCGCTCTATACAACCTGGCGGTGGATGGTTTGCTGCCGCGCAACTTTGCGGTGGTGGGATTCGCGCGAAAACCGAAGACCAACGAGTCCTTCCGCGAGGAACTGCTGGAATCAGTCAAGGAACACTCGCGGACAAAATTGAGCGAGGATGGGAAGTGGGCTCAATTCGCCAGCATGCTGCACTATTGCCAGGGCGACTACTCAACCCCCGAGGACTACGAGAAGCTGGACGCGGTGCTGTCCCAGATCGACGCTGATCACGGCACCGAAGGCAACCGGCTGTTCTACATCGCGACGCCGCCTGAGGTGTACCCGACGATCACCGAGCATCTCGGGACGAGCGCGATGGGGCGGCCGTCCGGCCCCGGCAGGTGGTCGCGCCTGATCATCGAGAAGCCGTTTGGCCGCGACCTGAAATCGGCCAGGAGCCTGAACGAGCACGTTCACAAATACTTCAACGAGGACCAGCTCTATCGTATCGACCACTACCTGGGAAAGGAGACCGTCCAGAACATCCTGGTCTTTCGCTTTGCGAACGGGATCTTCGAGCCGATCTGGAACCGGCGCTATGTCGACAGCGTGCAGATCACGGTGGCCGAGGAGATTGGGATTGAGACGCGCGGCGCCTACTACGAGAGCGCGGGCGTGATCCGTGATATCGTGCAAAACCATCTGCTGCAACTCCTGGCGTTGACGGCAATGGAGCCGCCCTCGGAGTTCTCAGCCGATTCGGTGCGCAACGAGAAGGTGAAGGTGCTCAAGGCCATCCGGGTGGACACGAGCGTCGGCGATGGCACGGTGCGCGGGCAGTATGGCCCGGGCAAGGTCGGCGGCCAGCTCGTGCCGGGCTATGTGCAGGAAGCCGGGGTGGCGGTGGACTCCGCCACCGAGACCTGGCTGGCGATGAAGTTTTTCGTCGACAACTGGCGCTGGGCGGGTGTGCCGTGGTATATCCGGAGCGGCAAGCGCATGCCCAAACGGGTGACCGAGATTGCGATTCAATTCAAAATGCCGCCGCTGATGTTGTTCAGCCGCGCGACCGCCCGCGACATCGAACCGAACGAGCTTGTGTTGAACATTCAGCCCGACGAGGGCATTTCGCTGCGCTTTGGGTCGAAGGTGCCAGGCACCGGCGAGAACATCCAGCCGGTGAAGATGGACTTCAGCTACTCGAGCTCGTTCAACAAGGCGGCTCCGGAGGCGTATGAGCGCCTGCTCCTCGATTGCATGCTGGGCGATTCGACGCTATTTACCCGCAGCGACGAGGTTGAGGCGCAGTGGCAGATCATCAATCCGGTGATCGAGGGCTGGCAGAGCCCGAACGCATCGTCGGTGGACATGTACCGGGCCGGCACACCCGGGCCAAAGGAGAGCGACGACTTTATCCGGAAGGACAAGCGCGAGTGGCGCCGCTTGTGGTAGAAGCGTGAAGCGATGAGCAATCATGCCCTGCGAGTATCTGCCACAGTCGAGACGCTGACCCGCGATCTGGCCGCCCGGATCGTGAAGTGCGGCCGCGATGCGATCGCGGGGCGGGGCGCCTTTCACTGGGCGCTAAGTGGGGGCACTACGCCCAGGGCGCTCTTTGCGTTGCTGGCGTCGCACGAATGGGCGAGCCGATTTGACTGGAAGAAGACCCACGTGTGGTGGAGCGACGAGCGGAATGTGCCGCCTGATTCACCCGACAGCAATTACAGAACGGCCTGGGACACGCTGCTGTCGCAGGTGCCCATCCCGGAGTCCAACGTGCATCGGGTGACGACTGAGATGGGAGCCGAGGAAGCGGCTGCGGACTACGAGACGCGCCTGCGTCTGAAGGTGGCGGGTCCGGAGCACTGTTTGGACCTTGTGTTGCTGGGCATGGGCGACGACGGGCACACGGCCTCGCTATTTCCCGGGACGCTTGACCTGATCCCCGATGACCGGCTGGTGATCGCCCACTGGGTGCCTCAGGCGCAGATGATGCGGATCACGTTTACGCCGCTGCTGATCAACGCCGCCGAGAACGTTTTGTTTATGGTGACCGGCAGGGCCAAGGCCGAACTGCTGGCCCGGGTGTTGTACGGCCCGCGCCAGCCGGATGTGCTGCCGGCGCAACTGATTGAGCATGCCGAGTGGTGGGTGGATGCCGCGGCGGCGAGCGCGATCGCCGGGCCCGGCGACGCCGTGTAGAGACGGCCCGCCGGGCCGTCTCGTCTCGGTGTTACGCAAGTAAGACGGCCCGCCGGGCCGTCTCTACGGGGGCATCCCCACAACGCTCGTCGCCAGAAAACTGACTGCGTCGCCGTTGCGCTGGACGACGGCGGTGACGATGACGAGCTTGTGGGTGCTCAGCAGTTTGCGCGCGCGCTGGTAGGTCTCGGGCTTAAGGACCACATCGACCAGCCCAGTCTCGTCCTCGAGCGACAGGAACAGGACGCCTTTGGCCGTGCCCGGGCGCTGGCGAACGGCCACCATCCCGCCGATCTTCACCCGCGCGCCGGCCACGATCGTCTTCGCCCGGGCGCAGGTGACGCAGCCCTGGCGTTCCAGGTCGGCCCGGTGATGGGCCATGAGCTGGGTGCCGGTCGACAGGCCGGCCAGTTCGTATTCCCACAGCGTCGATTGCATCGGGCTGAGCGCCGGCAGTTCGGCCGCGCTCGGCGGCGCCTCGAGCGGGAGCTCAGCCGAGGCGTCGCGCACATCGCCGAGCGACCACAACAGCGCCCGGCGCTCGCCAAATGTGTCGCAGGCCCCGGCCCGGATCAGATCGGCGATGAGGGGCCGGGGGATTTGGGCCCGGACATGCAGGTCGGTGAGGGACTCAAACGGTTGGGCGGCCTCGATCCGGGCGATGTATTCCGGACCGAGCCCTTTGACCTCGGCCAGGCTCATCCGGATCTGCCCTGCTTCGAGCTGGTAGCGCCCGCGGCTGCGATTGACGCTGGGCGGCAGGGTGACGACCCCCTGGCGGCGGGCCTCGCCGACGATGACCTCGGCCGGGTAGAAGCCGATGGGCTGGTTGTTGAGCAGGGCGCAGAAGAAGGCCAGGGGTTGATATCGTTTCAACCACATCGTCTGATACGTGATCAGCGCGAAGCTGGCGGCATGGCTCTTGTTGAAGCCAAAGCCGGCGAAGCCCGCCAACTGAGCGAAGATCTCGGCCGCCACGTCCGGGGCGATCCCCTTCTTCGCTGCCCCGCGCATGAAGCGCTCGGCCAGAGCCGGGGTGATCTGATCGCGCGACAGGGCCCGGCGCAGTGTGTCGGCCTCGCCCGGTGTGAAGTCACTGGCCGCGACCGCCACCCGGATAGTCTGTTCCTGAAAGATCATCACCCCCAGCGTCTCCGCCAGGGCCGGCTCGAGGCAGGGATGCAGATAACGCACGGGTTCCTCGCCTGTCCGGCGGCGCAGGTAGGGGTGGACGGCCCCGCCCGAGATTGGTCCCGGCCGCACAATGGCGACCTCGATGGTGATGTCCTCGAAGCGGGCCGGCTTGAGCCGGGGCAGCATCTGCATCTGAGCCCGCGACTCGATCTGAAACGCGCCAATCGTGTCGCCGCGCTGCATCATGCCGTAAAGCTCGGGGTCGTCAAGCGGCATTTGATCGAAGTGGTTCTGGGGCAGCCCGGCGAGTTCCAGCGCTTCGCTGATCAGCCCGAGCGTGCGCAGCGAGAGCAGGTCGGTCTTGATCAGCCCGGCGTCCTCCATCGACTCCTTGTCCCACTGGATGACAGTCCGGCCCGCCATCGTGGCCGGCTCGACCGGGACGATCTCGGCGATCGGGCGGGCGGTGAGGACCATCCCGCCCGGATGAACGCTGAGGTGGCGCGGCACGCCGTCGATGTCGGCCATCAGCTCACGCAGCAGGCGATGCGGGTGATTCGGCGCCTGGCTGGCGGCCTCGCTGTCCTCGGCGGCGAGGATCTCGGCGCTTTTGCCGGCCGAGCGGGATTGCAAATCGCGGGCGACTGCGTCGATGGCCTCCTGGGGCATGCCGAGGGCCTTGCCCAGATCGCGCACGGCAGCCTTGGCCCTGAACGTGACGTAGTTGCAGACCATCGCGCAGCGCTCGCGGCCGTAGGTCTCATAGACGTGCTGGATGACCTCCTCGCGCCGGCTGCCGTCGAAGTCGACGTCGATGTCGGGCATGACAAAACGATCGTTGGACAGAAAGCGCTCGAAGAGCAGGTTCTGGGCGAGTGGGTCGACGGCGGTGATGCCGAGCAGATAAGCGACGATCGAGCCGGCCGCCGAGCCGCGGCCCTGGCAGCGGATGCCGCGGGCGCGGGCGAAGCGGACGATGTCGGCGACGATGAGCAGATAGCCGGCCAGCCCGGCCCGCCGGATGACATCGAGCTCGTGGGCGAGCTGGGCCCGGGCGCGCGCGTCGTTTGCAGCGTACAACCGTTTCAGCCCATCTTCGCAGTCGCGGGCGATCTGGCCGTCCTCGTCGCCGGTGGCGGCGTTGACTCGGGGCGGGACGCGATCGACCGAGAAGTCGAGCGAAACGCGGCAGCGGGCGGCGATGTCGAGGGTGGCCCGGATCGCCTGCGGGTATTCAGCGAAGCGCCGAGCGGCTTCGTCGGCGCCAAAGAGATGCAGCGCGTCATTGGTGGGCAGCAGCCCGCGCCGGCGGGCTTCGCTGAGCGGCATGGTGTGGTCGATGGCGATCAGGGCGTCGAGCAGGCGCGATCGAGCGGGGTGGTGATAGCGAGCTGCGCCGGCGGCGACGAGGGGCAGTGCCAAGGCTTCGGCCATCGCCGCGACCTGGTGCATGTGGCGCAGACTGTCGCGCTCGAGGGTGTTTACCAGTTCGGCGTGCAGGCGGTCGGGGCCAAAGAGGTCGCGCAGATCGCCCAGCCAGGCGCGGGCGAGTTTGGGCTGCTCGCGCCGGAGGGCCGTCAGCACCGGACCGCGTGTCCAGGCGGTGAGGGCGATCAGCCCCTCGGCTCGGGCCGCCAATGCGTCGAGGGGGATGCGGCAGGGGCGTTTGCCCAGCCAGACCTCGCCCTCGGCCTCGATCTGGGCCCCGATCTGGGCTGCCGTCCCGCCCAGGCCGAGGGTGAGCGCCCGAGACAGGTTGGCATAGCCCGTTGGATTTTCGGCCAGCAGCACGAGCTCGAAGCCGTCGTCGCCCGCGCCCTCGGCCAGGATGCTGACGGTGGCGCCGATGATGCCCCGCGCGCCATGCTTCCTGCAGGCCTGGTCGAAGCGAATCGCGCCGGCCAGGCTGCCGGTGTCGGTCAGGGCCAGCCCGGCCAGGCCGAGTTGGGCTGAACGCTCGGCCAGCTCCTCGGGCGAGGACGAGGCCGCCAGGAGCGAAAAAAACGAGTGGCAGTGCAGCTCGGCGTAGGCGTCCTTCGACTGCGCAGGCCGGAGTTCGTTCGGGGCGAGACTCGGCCCGGGCCGGCCTGCTCCGCGAAGCCGAAGGATGCCTGCGCGAGTTAGCGCATCCATTCGCCCGTCCCGTGATCGAAATACACCTCAAGCGTCGCCCCATCGGCCAGGGTCACGCGGTGATAGGTGCGATTGACCGCGCCGGTCTCCGTCCACCAGTCGGTGGCGACCCGCCAGGTCGCGTCGCAGCTCGCGACGACGCGTGTCTCCGCGCCCTCGCCGATCCGGGCCGGCAGGCCGTTGGCATCCACGGCGATGTGGATGGGCTTGGGCTCGGCCACCGGGCGGGCGCGCTCGACGGCCTCGCCCCCATCGGGTTCGCGCACGACGTACTCGCCGCGCCGCTCGGCGGCCGGGTGCTCGGGGTCGAGCGCACGGAAGCGCAGCAGCGCGCCCGGATACTGGCGCGACAGAGCGGCGACGACGGCGTCGGCGGCCGTGCCGTGGGCCGAATCCTTGGCCGGCAGCCCGTCAAAGGGCAAGTCATCCTGCTCGATGGTGAGCTCGGCGGTGCGCAGCGCCTGGGCCGAGGCCGAGCGGATCGTCCCGCGCCAGGCCAGGCTGTCGAGCTGGCGCAGCAAGGCGGCTTCGACCCGGGCCGGGCTGGAGGCCGGGGCGCGAAAGCGCGCCTCGACTTTGCTCGTTTTGCCTCCGGCGGAGATCACCTCGATCCGCAGGCGCTGAATCCCGCGCCAGGCCGCCGCCAGCGCGCGCAGGTGCGGGCGCAGGGCGCGGGTGAGCTCCCCCGCCACCCGGGCGGCGCTGCCGGTGGGCGGGTCGAACTCAACGACGACGATGGCGGCCGCGGCCCGGACGGTGGGGATGACCGGGCGGCTGTCCCGCCCGCGCGCCCACTGCTGCATCATCCGCATCCCCGAGCCAAAGCGGGTGATCAGCGGCTCGGTGGGCAGCCCGCTGAACTGGCCGAGCGTGCCGATCCCCAGCCAGCCTAGATACGAGATGGGTTTGGGCGCGAGCGGGAGCAGCGCGACCGGGAGCGGGTTGAGAAAGCGGGTCTCGTCCTCGCGCGAGATCAGGCGCATCCGGCCCGGGCCGGCGATGTCGGCGGCGGCCCCGGCGGTGAACTTGCCATGGTCGAAGCCCAAGGCGGGGGTGAGGGCCACGCCCAGGCGCTGGCGCAGGCGCCCGCCCATCTCAGCGGCCAACGGCTGGGCTTCGGATGCAGTGTCGGCGATGCCGTCGAGGGCGACGAAGGCCCGCCCGTAGCCGGTCTCCTCGGTCGGAAGCTGCCAGCCGCCGATCTCCTCGAGAAAGGCGTTCTGCTCGTCGGTCGCGGCGCCCTCGTCCAGCTCGCGCACGACCAGGTTGCGGCAGCGGGCCCGGGCGTGGGTCGGGGCGAGGCCCTCGGCCACGCCGTAGTCGCGGGCATCCTTGGAGGCCGCCCATACGCGCTCGTCCGGGCCGAGCAGGGCAAAAGGCTTGTCGGCGAGATCCGGCCGGCGGCGCAGCTCGAGCTGAACCAGGAAATCGGGCACGGACAGGGCGAGGACGGACACGGGTACGGCGGATTATAGAACAGGTGTTCGATCACGGATCACGGATGACACGGATTCAGACGGATTCCACGGAGGGCGGGTTGGAGCGCGGGCGGGACGCCCGCGCGGTCGAGGCTGAGGGCTGCCTGGGTCGGTGTTCCGCATGGATCGCGCGGGCAGGATGCCCTATGGCATCCAGTTAGGGTGCGCATGCGCAAGACGCCGCACGAACGATCCTCCCTTCTTGTCATCCTGAGCGAGCCCCTCATAGCTTTGGCACACGCGAAAGCAAATGGGCGAGCGAAGGACCCCTGAAGCGTCGCGCGGTGGCCACGAGAATCGGCGAACGCGATTTGGCGCCGATCAAAGCGTTGTCTCGCATTACGCTAAAGGGGTCCTTCGCGCGCCCAGATACGGGTCTTCATACCACAACTCGGTGGGTGCGCTCAGGATGACAAACGCGAGAAGCTCGCGCCCGCACCGGTGCGCTGGATCCTTGAATCTCCGCCTTTTCGCTAACTTAATGCCATTGCGCTTTCGCGGTGATGACGGTGGATGCCCCCCAACCTACCTCTGTTCGGTTCGGCCAGTTGGGGGATGCGCTGCCCATGGGGTCCGGCCTATGATTTCAGACCATGTTCGCGCAGGCCCTTCGACTGCGCGCATCGGAGCCCGCGCTCCAGGTCCACTGTCAGCCGCATGTCATCCCCGCATCAAGCGCAACAACCCGGTCAGTGGTACAACGACAGGACGAGGTAATGCCATGTTTAGTTCGAAGATCAAGATCATCGGTCTGGTGCTCACGCTGGCGCTCAGCGCCTGCGCCCAGCCCACGCCTGTATTGCCCCCGCCGCCGACCGCCCTGCCTGCCCCCACACCCGAAGGCCCGGTCGTCCGGCCTTCAACCGGCATCCAACCGAATCCGAGCGTCGGCTGGACCGGTCGTGCGCCCGCCGGCGCAAGTCACACCTGTGGCGAACGCGGGCATCCCGCCGACCCCGGCCCCATCCATCCCGAAGCTCAGCCTGCCCTACACCCCGGTGAGCGGCGACGCGGCGGCCGTCATCGACCAGCTCCCGGCCGAGGGCGAGCGCCTCGACCCTGACGGCTCCGTCACCCTGTACTTCGACCGGGCGATGAACCCGGCCGCGGTCGAGCGCGCGTTCAAGACCCAGCCCACCGTCGCTGGCGCCTTTGCCTGGAGCGACGGTGGGCGCAAGGTGGTTTTCAAGCCGGCCACAAGCCTGCCGCGCGGGACCGTCCTCGACATCGGCCTGGCCCAGGACGCCAGCGCCGCCGACGGCGCGCCGCTTCGCCAGCCCTTCATCGTGCGCTTCCTGATGAAGGGCAATCTCGAAGTCGCCCAGACCATCCCCGCCGACGGGGCCATCGACGTCGTCCCCGAGATCCCCATCACCGTGCTCTTCAACCGCCCGGTTGTGCCGCTCTCGATCGTGTCGCAGGGCGCGGGCGCGCCGAGCCAGGTCCAGCCGCTGTCGTTCGACCCGCCCATTGAGGGCAAGGCCGAGTGGCTCAACACCTCGATCCTGGTCTTCCGCCCGTCCAGCCCATTGCCCGGCGGCACCGTCTACCGCGCCCGCATTGACGGCAGCCTGCGCGACGTGGATGGCAATCCGCTCGCCGCCGCCGTCGAGTGGACGTTCAGCACCAACGCCCCAAAGGTCCTTTCGGTGACGCCCGACACGCAGACGCGCGCGCGGGCGCCGGTCGACACCATCGTCACCGCCCGCTTCAACCAGGACATTGACCCGGCCAGCGCCCGGTCTGCCTTCGCCCTGCTCGACCCGCGCGGCGGGTCGGTCGCCGGAAATCTGACGGTTTTCAGCAACACATTGACCTTCACACCCTCGGCCCGGCTCGATTTTGACGCGGCCTACTCCATCCGCGTCGCAGCCGGGGTCAAGAGCTTGTATGGCGGGCTGGGCTCGCGCGAGGCCTGGCAGTCGGCCTTCTCGACCTATCCCAAGCCGCGCGTGATCGGCACGCAGCCGATCAACGGGGCCAAGGATGTTTATCCCTACGGTGGGATCTCGATCCAGTTCAGCGCGCCGGTCGATCCGGCCTCGGTCTGGGCCCGCCTGCGCATCTCGCCGGCCGTCTCACTCACCCGGGCCTTCACCTCGTACTACGAGTTTGACAACGTCTTCAACGCCCAGGTCTTCCTCGACCCGTCGACCGACTACACCGTCGATCTCCTGCCCGGGGTGAGCGACCGCTGGGGCAACACGATTGCGGAGACCACCCGCTTCCAGTTTCGAACCGCCCAACTGCCGCCGTATGTCAACCTCAGCCTGAACGCGTCGGGCGGGACCTACAACGCCTATCTGCCGGTGCGGGTGATCGCGACGAGCAACAACGTCGCGACCTTGAATCTCGAGCTGTATGCGCTGAGTGAGACCGATGTCACCAACATTCGCCAGCGCAGTTTCTACGACACGCGCCAGTCCGTCCCGGGGCGGGTCGTTCGAACCTGGCAGGTCAAGGTCACCGGCCAGCAGAACCGGATCGCCCGGACCCTGCTCACCCTCGGCGAGGGCGACGGTCGGCTGACGCCGGGCGGCTATGTGCTGCGCCTGGTCTCGCCCGATCTGCCCGCCCAGAATCAGCAAAACGAGCGGCGGGCGCTGCTCTTCGTCTCGGAGCTCAACCTGACCGAGAAACGCGAGACCGGCGCGCTGCTGGTCTGGGCGACCGATCTGAAGACCGGCCAGCCCGTGCCGCAACTGGCCCTGCGCGCGTTTGAAACGCGCTTCTCGGGCAACACCCAGTCAGTCTTCCTGGCGGGCAGTGGTTCCACCGGCGCGGACGGTGTGGCGCGCTTCCCCGTCGCCAGCGAACGGAGCGGGAGCGCGATGCTGCTCTCGTCCGGCCGCTTTGGGATCGTCTTTGAGGAATGGGGCTCGGGGATCAATCCCGGCGACTTTGGCCTGGGCTATGGCGGGATCGGCCCGGAGAGCAGCCTGCGCGGCTTCATCTACACCGATCGGGGGATCTACCGGCCCGGCCAGACGGTCAAACTGCGCGGGATCGTCCGCTCCGATGATGACGGCATGTATTCGCCGGCACCGGCGGGCCTGAGCGTGCAGGTGCGGGCCAATGGCCCCGGCGGCCAGCTTCTGTCACGCAACATCACGCTGGATGAATTTGGCGCGTTCGACGCCGAGATCGTCCTGCCGGCCGACACGGCCGTAGGCACGGTCGCAATCAACGCCCAGAGCGGAAACCGCTTTGCGGGCAGCGCCAGTTTCACCATCGCCGAGTACCGCCCGCCTGAGTATGAGGTGGTGGTGACGCCGTCGTCGGCCGCAGTCGCTCGTGGCTCGACGCTGAACGCAACCCTGGCCGCCAACTACCTGTCGGGCGGCGGGCTGGCCAACGCCAGGATGAGTTGGAACGTTGTGGCCAGTCAGGCGACCTTCGACCCGCCCCAGCTCGGTCAGTACAGCTTCAGCGACGCCGACAACCCGTGGACGCCCTATCGGCGTGCCTTCTTCGAGACGGCTATCTTCCGGCCTGGCCGGTCTGCCCCGCCGCTCATCGTCGCCCGCGGCGAGGGCGTCACGGATGGACGCGGGCAGTTGCAGATCAGCGTGCCGGTCTCGACCCAGTTCCAACTCGCGAGCGGCGCGTACTTGAGCGGGCCGGTGCAATTCAGTATTGAGGGGAATGCCAGCGGCGCCGACGGCCAGTCGATCGCCGGCCGTGCCAGCGTCATCGTCCATCCGGCCGCTCTGTATGTTGGTGTGGCGTCGGGTGGGGCCGTTGTGCGGATGGGCAAGCCGCTGGCCGCCGACCTGGTGGTTGTGGATTGGGCGGGCGTGCGCCTGCCTGGCCGCGAGATCGAGGTCAGCCTGGTCCGCCGCGAGTGGAAGAACACGTTCAACCCGGAGACGGGCAGTTGGACGAGCGCCGTCGTCGACGAGGACGCCGGCTCGCAGAAGGTCGTCAGCGGCCCGAATGGCGAGGCCAGGGTCAGCTTCACCCCCGAGAAGGGCGGGAGCTATCGCATCGTCGCCCAGGCCCGCGATCCGCAGGGCCGAATCAGCCAGAGCGCGCGCTTCGTCTTTGTGGTCGGCGACCAGTATGTGTCGTGGCTGCGCGAGGACAACGACCGGATCAACCTGGTCGCGGACCGGGCCGAGTATGTGGCCGGCGACACGGCCGAGATTCTGATCCCGTCACCGTTCGCCGAGGACCACCTGGCCCTGGTGACAGTCGAGCGCGGGCGTATCGTGCAGCACGAGATCATTCCGGTGAAAGGCGGGACGGCGGTGTATCGACTGCCAATCATTGACCGTTTTGCGCCGAACGTCTTCGTCTCGGTCGTGGTGATGAAGGGGATGACCGGCGCAGGCGCCGTCGGGGCCGACCTGGCCGACTACAAGATCGGGATGGTCGAGCTCACGGTCAAACCGGTGGCCCAGGTCATCAGCATCACCCTCACCCCTGAGCGCCGGCTGTTGCAGCCAGGCGAAACGGTCGAGTTCGCCATTCGGGCCACCGACGCGGGCGGCAAGCCCGTCGCGGCGGCCTTCTCGATCGACGTGGTGGACAAGGGCGTGCTCAACCTCAAGCCACGCACGGCCAACGCCATCGTCGAGGCCTTCTACGGCCGGCGCGCGCCGGGCACTCAGATGGCCCTGACGCTCAATCAATCGATGAACCGGCGCTTCGCGGAAGAAGAGCAGAACCTGGCGCAGGATCAGTCTGGCGAAAAGGCTTCTGGCGCGCCCGCTGGCACGGCTGCGCCGGCCGCGGCGCCTGCGCCGGGCGCGCTGCGGCAGGCAGGCGCGGGCGAATCCGCGCCTCCGCCCGAGGAAGCCGCCATCCGCGAGAACTTCGCCGACACCGCCTACTGGGCGCCGAATGTGCGGACCAACGCCGCGGGCGAGGGCAAGGTTTCGGTCAAGCTGCCCGACAACCTCACGACCTGGGTGGTGCGCGCGGTGGGCGCCGACAACCAGACCCGGGTGGGCGAGGGCCTGACCGACGCGGTCGCGACCCTGCCCGTGCTCATCCGCCCGGTCACGCCGCGCTTCCTGGTGGTGGGGGATGTGGTCGAGCTTGGCGCCATCGTGCAGAACAACTCAGCCGAGGACCAGACTGTGCGGGCCTGGCTGGCCGAGTCGGTCGGGCTGCGGCTCGAGACGGCCCTCACGATGACCTCCTTCATCGAGGCGGGGAAAGAGACGCTTGTCACTTGGCGGGCGACCGTCCTCGACGTGCCTCAGGTGAATCTGCTCTTCCGGGCGGCCAGCGAGAAGTATGGCGACGCCAGCCGGCCGCGCCTGAGCACCGCGCCCAACGGCGGGTTGAAAGTGCTGCGTTACAGCGCGCGGGAGATCGTCGGCACCTCGGGGGTGCTCGACACAGCCGGGACGCGCAGCGAGCTTGTGGTGCTGCCGCCGCTGCTCGATGACTCGCAGGGTTCGCTCAGCTTGCGCCTCGATCACTCGCTCATCGCGGCCACCCAGGCGGGCCTGACCTATCTGGACGAGTATCGCTATGAGACGGCCGAGAGTATTGCCTCACGGCTGATGGCGAATGTCCTTTCATATCAACTGTTGACCCAGTTCCCCCAGCCAGACCCGGCATTGCAGGCCCAGTTGAAGGCAGGGATCGCGACGGGGATCGACAAGCTGGTCCGCCTGCAGCACAGCGACGGCGGGTGGAGCTGGTGGCGCGAGGGCGAGAGCAACCCGCATGTCGCGCTGTGGGCGTCGTTCGCGTTGGCCCGCGCGCGGCAGGCCGGGTTCACGGTGAACCCGTCGACGCTCGAGCGCGGGTTGGCGTATGCCCGCCAAATCGTCAAGACAACCAGCACGTTGCGCGGGACCTGGGCGTTCAACCAGCAGGCGTATGCGCTTTATGTGCTGGGCGAATCGGGCGCGGGCGACCGGGCAAAGGTAATCGAGCTGTATGAGGGGCGGGACAACCTCGGGTTATATGGGCGGGCGTTGCTGGCGCTTACACTGGGCAAGAACGATCCGAAGGACGCCCGGCTCAAGACCCTGTTCGCGGACCTCAATCGCGACGCGGTGCTGAGCGCAACCGGCGCGCACTGGGAGGAGAAGCAGCCCGACTGGTGGGCGTTCAATTCAAACACGCGCAGCACGGCCCTGGTCGTGAGCGCGCTGGCCCGCTTTGATCCGCAGAACGCGCTGGCCCCCAACGCGGTGCGCTGGCTGATGGCCGGGCGGACCGAGGAAGGGATCTGGAAGAGCACCTATGAGAGCGCGTGGGTGATGATCAGCCTGATCGACTGGGCGACTGCGACGGGCGAGCTGAAGGCCAACTATGACTACAGCGCGCTGCTGAACGGCAAACGGCTGGGCCAGGGCGTGGCCACCCGCGAGACGCTGGCCGTCACTCAGATCTTCACGACGCCGATCGCCGGACTGCTGCGCGAGACCGCCAACCGGCTGACCCTCGAGCGGAGTGCTGGGGAGGGACGGTTGTACTACACGGTTCACCTGCGGGCGGCGCTGCCGGCCTCGGCGGTGAAGGCCATCGACCGCGGCATCATCGTCCAGCGCCGCTACACCCTGGCGAGCTGCGCCGACGGGCCGAAGTGCCCAAGCGTGACGAGCGCGAAGGTCGGAGATGAGCTGCGGGTGTCGCTCACCCTGATCGCGCCGAGCGATCTGCGCAACGTGCAGCTCGAGGATACGTTCCCGGCTGGCGCTGAAGCGGTCGACACCGGCCTGGCGACAACGAGTCAGTTGGCCACCGGGGTGACCGGCGGGCGGACGGATCTGAGCCGCTGGTATGGCTGGTGGTGGAACTGGTATGCCCGGGCCGAGGTGCGCGACGACCGGGTGGCCCTGTTCGCGCCGTATCTATCGCGCGGGACCTACGAGTACAGCTACACGATTCGGGTGACGACGGCGGGGCGCTTCAACGTGATCCCGACGATTGCCAGTGATCGCTACTTCCCCGAGGTGTTCGGACGTGGGGATGGGGAGCTGATGGTATTCGAGCGTTAGGCACTCGCCGCAAGACCTGTATTCCGAGATAGCAACCACCGCCCCGGCGTACGCCGGGGCGGTGGTTGCTATCTCGGAAATCAACCGCCGCGCGGGCCGCGGACGCGGGCCAGCGCCTCGCCCAGGACCTCTACCGCGTCGTCGATGTCGGCCTCGGTGGTCATGCCCATGTGCCCGATCCGCAGGATCTTGCCCTGCAGCCGCCCCCAACTCGCGCCAAATTCGACGCCCATCTCGCGTGCCGCCGCCCGGACCTCATCCCCGTCCACACCCTCGGGCATCCTGACCACGGTGAGTGTGGGCGAATAGCCCTTTGGCTCGGCCAGCAGCGCCAGGCCCAGATCGCGCACTCGGGCGCGGGTGAAGGCGGCCACCCGCTCGTGGCGGGCATACACCGCGGGCAGGCCCTCGGCCTCGATCTTCTTCGCCGCGGCATCGAGGGCGTAGAGCACCGGCAGGGCCGGCGTGTGGGGGGTGTGCCCAACCTTGAGGGCCTCGCGATACGCACCCCAGTCGAGATAGAAGCGCGGGGTCCTGGCCTGGGCGTAGGCCGCCCAGGCCCGCGCGCTCGCGGCCAGGGTCGCCATCCCGGGCGGGCCCATCAGGGCCTTCTGCGAGGCGCTGCTCAGCGCGTCGATCCCCCAGGCATCGAACTCGGTCGGCACCCCGCCCAGCGCGCTGACCGCGTCGACGAGGATCAGCGCGTCGGAGTTCTCGCGGACGGCCCTGGCGATCTCGCCCAACGGATGAAGCACACCAGTGTAGCTCTCGTTGTGCGTGAGCAGGACGGCCTTGTAGTCGGGCGTCTCGCGCAGGCGGCGGGCCAGCGCGTCCGGATCGATGATGGCCCCGTCGGGGAATTGCAGCAGGTCAACCTCGACCCCGAAAACACGGGCGATGTCGGCGAACTTTTCGCCGAAGAACCCCGCGGTGACCGCCAGGGCGCGGTCGCCGACGTTCAACGTGTTGACGATCATCGACTCGACCCCGCCCCAGCCCGAGTTGGTCATGAGGTAGACATCCCCGTCGGTCCCATACAAGCGCTGGAAGGTGGCGGTGACGCGCCGCAGCAGGACTGAAAACGCTGCGCCGCGGTGGTCGATGATCGGGGCGGTCATGGCCGCCGCCACATCGTCGGTCAGGGGGGTAGGTCCGGGGAGTCTGAGGTTCATGTCGGACCCATTTTTCCACAGATTACGCAGAAAAACGAGCGGCGAGATCACCCTCCCCGCGCGAAGCGCGGGGAGGGTGATCTCGCCGCTCGTTTTTCTGGACGAAGTCTAGCGAACGGTGACGCTTCCCGAGTTGAGCTGGACGTCGATCAAGACATAGGAGCCGGACTGGTTGAAGCCCGGCGTCTCATAAGTGCCGTCCCGGTTGTTGCCGCTGGCCCGGTTCAGCGCGGTATTCAGCGCACCGGAGTTGACGTGATAGCGCACCCGCGCCGGCATGCCACGCGGCAGCTTGACCTCCGCCGAGCCCGAATCGATCTGGAGGTTCAACTGGTATTGCCCGCTTTCGGGCAGCACCAGGGTCGATTGCCCCGAGTCCTGGTCCAGGGTCACCGCGCGCAGGGCGAGCCCGGACAAATCGCCATTCAGCGACCCCGACCTGACGTTCAGGTTGAGATCGAGCGTTATACCGGGGTTGATTCGAATGTCCCAGCGTTCGCCCATGGCCCATTCGAAGAAGAAGAGCGGGAAGGGCTGCCCGCGCGTGCCCAGGCGGACGGTCGCGTTGTCCCCGGAGCGCTGCATGTCGTTGATCAACTCGCCGCGCAGGCTGGCCTCGGCTTCGACCAGGTTGGGCGAATCCTTGCTGGCTTGAAGCGTGCCCGCGCCCGAGCGCAGGTCAAAGTCCACTTTGGCGGCGCGCACGCCATCGAGCGGCCGTGCCACACGCTCCGCCCGCAGCGCGTTGTTGGCTGAGAAGATGACCAGGCCGGGCGTCTGGGTCACCATCCCGGGAGTCATCAGGATGTAGATGGCCCCGCCCGCGACGACGAGGCCGACCAGCGCGCTCACCAGCGTGCCGAGCCAACCCGTCCGCTGGAAGATCAACTCGATGCCGGCCGTGATAAGCAGGACGGGCCAATACTGGGCAAGGAGCATGAGCGGGTCGTTAACCAGCTGCCCGGCGTTGTTGAGCAGGGCGCCCACGCCGATGCCGATCAACGCGATCGGCCAGAACAGGCTGACCGAGCGCCGGTGGCGGAGCGGCGCGGGCCGGGACTCGTCGGGCAACGTTGGGATTGTCATGGTGATTCCTTTGCCCGGCTACGGCGCGGGCGTACGAAACTGGTTCGAGTCGCGCGGGGGCAGCGCGTCCAGCACGCGCGACCAGTTGAACAGGCGGCCGACGATCATCAACACCCCAAGGGCGATCAGGATGACCGGCCAGACTACGTTTGCGGTGCGGGTAACGGCGCCGAGGCTGAACATCAGCTCAAAAAATGCGCCAAAACAGACGAACAGGGCTAGCCCGATTGCGATCAGGATGTAGCCGGGGCGCTTGAGCTCGGGCTTCCGGCTGTACCAACTGTGAATGACGATCCCGACACCGACACCCATCGGGGCGAAGAGCGCCCAGGCATAGGCCATGCTGACCCAGTTGCCGAACAGATTCTCGGCCAGCAGGATCAGGCCGAGGATGACGAACATGCTGCCCGGAATGGCGAGACCGCCCGCTTTGCGGCCGCTGGCAAACATGCCAACGAAAAACGCGGCGCCAAACAGGATGACTAAGAACGGCCAAAGCGCCGACCAGATCTCCACCCGCAGAAATTGGCCGATCAAAAACAGGACGCCGAGGGCAATCAGGACGACGCCGATGACAATGCTAGATGTGATCTTTGGTCTTTCTGACATGACGCAATCTCCTTGGGACTCCTAATAGAATCTGTTTCCGGAGGCGATGTCCCCGGCGCAGCCGGGGACATCGCCTCCGGAGCAGGTTCTGACAGTAATTCTCTGCCCCCCTCAAATCGCTTCTGGCCTATTACGCCCAGCCGCCGCAAAGAGTTGCGCGTCCCATGCCCGGGAGCGTCGGACCAGGCATTCCGGGGTAGCATCGCGGCCACACGCCATGGACATTCTTGCCGCCGCGATCGACGCCGAAAACCGGATCCGCCCACACCTGCCGCCCAGTCCATTGGTGCGGTCAGAGGCGCTGTCGCGCGAGGTCGGCGCCGAAGTCTATCTCAAGCTCGAAAGCCTGCAACCGACTGGCTCGTTCAAGGTGCGCGGGGCGCTGAACACCGTCCTGTCGCTTGATGACGCGGCGCGCAGTCGTGGCGTCATCACCGCCTCGTCGGGCAATCACGGCGCGGCGGTGGCCTATGCGCTCAGCCTGACCGGCGCGCCGGGGACGGTGTATGTGCCCGAGCACGCCTCGGCCGGCAAGGTGGCCGCGATGCGACGCCTGGGCGCGACCGTCGTCGCGAGCGGCGATGACAGCCTGTTGTCCGAGCATGCGGCGCGGGCAGCCGCCCAGACCGCGGGCCGGGTCTACATCTCGCCTTACAACGACTCGCGGGTGGTGGCCGGCCAGGCCACGGCCGGGCTCGAGATCGGCCGGGCGCTGGCCCGGATCGACGCGGCCTTCATCGCGGTCGGCGGGGGCGGGCTGGTGGCTGGCGCGGGCGGCGCGCTCAAGGCCTTGCATCCCGGCATCCGCGTGATCGGTTGCCAGCCGGCCAACTCCCAGGTCATGGCTGCCTCGGTGGCGGCCGGGCGCATGCTCGATTTGCCCAGCGCGCCGACGCTGTCGGACGGCACGGCCGGAGGCGTTGAGTCGGACAGTTTGACATTCCCGTTGGTTCAGCAAATCGTTGATGGGTTTGAGCTTGTCCCGGAGGCCGAGATCGCCGAGGCGATGCGCTGGTGTCTCGCTCGCGAGCACGTGCTGGCCGAGGGCGCGGCCGGGGTGGCCGTCGCAGCGCTTCTCCGCCAGCGCGAACTGTGGCGGGGCAAGACCGTCGTCGTCGTCATCTGCGGGGGAAATGTCGACGCGGAAACCTTGGCTATCGTGCTCCGCGTCGGATGAGCGCGCGCCTCATGCCGTTTTTCACCACAAAGGCACAAAGGACACAAAGATCTCCGTTTCTATCTTGGTGTCTTTGTGCCTTTGTGGTGAAAAAGATCGCTAAATGGCCGTCGGCGGGCGATATTCGCCGAAGGCGCGCCGGAGGATCGTGCCAATTTCGCCCACGGTCAGACCGCCCTCAACGCAGGCGATCAGGGCCGGCATGAGGTTGCGCGGGCCGCGGGCCTCGGTCTCGAGATGGGCGCTGAGCTCGACGGCCCGTCCCGCGTCGCGCTGGGCGCGCCAGGCAGCCAGGCGCGCGCGCTGGCGGGCCTCCATGGCAGGGTCCATCTTGAAGCGGGCGAAGGTTGTGGCCGTCTCACTCCCTTCTGTAAAGTCGTTGACCCCGACGATGACGCGCTGGCCGGTCTCGACCTCGTGCTGGAAGGCATAGGCGGCGTCGGCGATCTGGGCTTGCATCCAGCCGCTCTCGATGGCCCGGACCGCGCCGCCCATCCGGTCGATGCTGGCGATCAGGGTCGCGGCCTGCTGCTCAAGCTGATCGGTCAGGTATTCGACCGCGTAGGAGCCCCCAAGTGGGTCGGCGGTTTCCGTTACGCCGCTCTCGTGGGCGATGATCTGCTGAGTGCGCAGGGCAACCCGGACGGCCTCCTCGGTCGGGAGCTGCAGGGCTTCGTCCATGCCGTTGGTGTGCAGGCTTTGCGCGCCGCCCATCACGGCGGCGAGGGCCTGCAGCGTGACGCGGGCGACGTTGTTCATGGGCTGCTGGGCGGTCAGGGTGCTGCCCCCGGTCTGGGTGTGAAAGCGGAGCATGCAACTGCGGGGGTCCTTCGCCCCAAAGCGCTCGCGCATGATCTTCGCCCACAGCCGGCGGGCGGCCCGGTACTTGGCGACCTCCTCCAGAAAATGATTGTGGGCGTTGAAGAAGAAGGCGAGCTGGCCTGCGAAGTCGTCGACGCTCAGACCGGCGGCGATGGCGGCCTCGACATAGGCGATGGCGTTGGCGAGGGTGAAGGCAATTTCCTGGGCGGCGGTGCTGCCGGCCTCACGGATGTGATACCCGCTGATCGAGATCGTATTCCACTGGGGCGCCTCGTCCTTGCACCAGGCGAAGATATCGGTAACCAGCCGCATTGATGGCACGGGCGGGAAGACAAACAGCCCGCGCGCGGCGTATTCCTTGAGGATGTCGTTCTGGACAGTGCCCCGGAGGGCTTTGGTCGGCACGCCTTGTTCGCGCCCGACGGCCACATACAGGGCGAGCAGGATCGCGGCCGGGGCGTTGATGGTCATCGAGGTGCTGACCTTGTCCAACGGAATCTTGTGGAACAATTCGCGCATGTCCTCGAGCGAGCTTACGCTCACCCCGACCTTGCCGACCTCGCCCGCGGCGAGCGGGTCATCGGCATCGAGGGCGAGCTGGGTCGGCAAATCAAAGGCCACCGACAATCCGGTCTGGCCCTGCGAGAGCAGGAAGCGATAGCGGGCGTTGCTCTCCTGGGCCGAAGCAAAGCCGGCGTACTGGCGCATCGTCCACAGCCGCGAGCGATACATTGTGGGGTGGACGCCCCGGGTGAAAGGGTATTCGCCGGGGAACTCAGCGTCGCCGTGGACGACCTCAAATGGGATGCCCGAGGAGGTCTCGAAACGGGCGCGCCGTTCGGGCGCGCGTTTGAGCGAGGGGAGCAGCGTTTCGCGTTCCCAATCGGCGCGGGTGCGTGGCATGGCGTTTTACTGGGGTGGCTGCCCGCCGAACAACTGGCTGGTCAGGTTGTCGCCCTGCTGCGGGATGTAGATCGCGCCATATTGGGCCTCGTATTTGTCGATGTTCTCCTGGAGCGCGCGGACGAGGAGTTTGGCGTGCATGGGCGCGCACACGATCCGGGCGCCGATCCGGGCCGCCGGCATGTTGGGCATGATCCGGGCGAAGTCGAGGATAAATTCAGCCGGGGAATGCTGGATGACGACAAAATTGGAATAGGTCGCGTCCAGCCCGGGCGGGAGCTCGAGCTGCAGGGGCGGCGGCTGCTGTTGCGGCTGGGGTTGCTGGCGGGGTGTCTGTGGCATGCGCGAAGCATACCCGAATTGGCGGTTCGCGCGCGGGGCGACCGGTCTGTTCAACATGGATGAACAGGATGGACAGGATAGGGACTGGGCAACCGCAGGTCGCCCCTACCCATCCCAACAAACGGCAAGAGCCGCCGACAGCAACGTCGGCGGCTCTTGCCGTCGGATGGACCGCATGCGGCGGGCTAGAACGGAATCTCTTCGCCGCCGCCGGCCGGCGCGCTGTGCCCGGCATCGCCGGAATCGGGGGCCGGGCCGCCCTCGTCCTTGGGGCTGAGGAAGCGCACGGTGTTGGCGACGATCTCGAAGCTCGTCCCGGTGGTGCCATCCTGACGGGTGAAAGTGGTCGGTCCGCCGGACTTGGGGTCCACCCGCAGGCGGCCTTCAACCAGAACCATCTTGCCCTTGCTCACGAACTTGTTGACGTTTTCGGCTTGCGCGCCGAACACCGAGACGCGGAACCAGGTGGTTTCCTTGACCTGGGCGCCGCTCTTGTCTTTGTAGGACCGATCGGTCGCCAGGCTGAATGAGGTGACCGGGTCGCCGTTTGGCATATAGCGCATTTCGGGATCGCGCCCGAGCCGGCCGATGACGGTGAGGCTTTGATACATGTGTGTGTCTCCTGTTGGTTAACGTTTGTTTGGGTTGAATTCAACTACGGGGATGCTACTCCCGCCTCGCCCGGCGCGTCAAGGAGCGGGCCTGACAGTTGTCTGACGGTCGTCAGTTCTTGTTCACGATGCGCTGCTTGAAGTCGGTGACAAAGCGTTCCAGCTTTTGCATGAGCTCGGCCCATTCGGGGCCTTCCAGAATGCCGGTGAGGGCCTGGCGATCATTGGCCTCGGCCGAGGATGATCCGAGGGCCCGGGCCATACACGGTATCCCAGGCCTCAACCGGGCGAATGCCCAGACGGAGCACACCGGGGACAAACTCCTGGGTGACGAATTCGAAGTAGGCGGTCTCTTCATCCGCCTTGATATTCCAGCTCAGAACCAGCTTCACCATCGCGCCTCCCCGGGTGTCGCAAAGCGACGGCCCATTACTTGCACCCGGCCTGCAGTTTCTGCACTTCGCCGCGGAAACGCGCATCCGGCACATTGAATGCCAGGACGGCGGCCAGGGTCTTGCTGCCGTTGGCCGTGTCGCCGGTGCCGCACTGGGCCTGGGCGAGCGCCCACAACGCAAACGGATCCTGTTGCGCGCCGCGCAGGTCGACGCCCTTCTTCGCGTTGACGAGGGCGTTCTTGAAGTCGGCCCGAAAGAGGTAGACCGTGGCCAGGCCGGTATAAGCAGCCGAGAAATTTGGATCGGACTTGATCGCGGCTTCAAACTCCTTCGCCGCCTTGTCGGTCGTCTCGCCGGCTGTGCCCGGTGAGCGCTGCAGGAAGATCGTGCCCAGCACGTAGTGTGAGGTCGCGTCGGTCGGGTTGATCACGAGCGCCTGTTCGATCCGCTTCTGGGCATCGTCGAGCTGGCCGTTCTGGTAGTGGACGGTGGCCAGATTGGTCAGGGCCTCATCCTTGCGCGGGTCGAGTTCGATTGCGCGTTGATAGGACGTCACGGCGTTTTGAAACAGGCTCGCCCGTGTGCCGGCATCGGGGGTGATGCCGCCCAGTTGGTTGAAGGCATTGCCGGCCAGGTAGTGCACGTCGGCGTTGCGGTTGTCGAGCTTGATCCCTTCCTGGGCCTCGGACAGGGCCTGTTGAAAATTGCCGGCGCGATAGGCCGAGCGGGCGGCCTCGATCCGAGCCTGGACCTGCGGGCTGGCCGTGCTGGCCACGGCCGCCGTGGCGGCCGGGCGGGCGGGCCCGGTTGGGGTGATCGGCGGGGCGCCATCATCGCAGGCGCTCAGCACCAGCGCGCCGCACAACGCAGTGACTAGAATACCTGCGGATTTCCTCATCGCTTTACCTCGAGCAACACGACCTGGGTGTCCTCCGGCAGGCCGCTGCGGGTGATCTTGAGCGATTCAACCGGCTTGGCCTCGCTCAGCCCCATTTCTTTGAGGAACTTCTGGGCGCCGTCGAGGCCGGCGCCGCTTTCGCCGGACTTGAAGTTGATCGGGACGACGATGCTGGGCTCGATCAGGCTGATGACCTCGGAAGCCTGGGCGGCGTTGAGGCCGCTGCCTCCGCCGATGGGGATAAGCAGGACGTGGACGGTCTCGAGCGCGTCGATCTGAGCCTGGGTGGGCACGAAGTTCAGCCCGCCCATGTGGGCGACGCTCAGGCCGTCGAAGTTGAAGACATAGACCGTGCTTTTCTGAGCCGCCTCGCCCTGACCCTTCTTGTCGGGGCGCATGCCCACGCCGGTGATGAAGACGCCGCCCATTTCGTATTCGCCGGGGCCGCGCACAGTCCGCGTATCGCCGCGCTGGGCGCCGACGACGGCGGCGAAGTTGTTGTGCTCGGGCGTATCACGGCTGATGGTGATGACGTCGGCCTTGAGTTTGGGCGCGTCGTCGCCGGAATAGGGATCCGCGACGACGGCGAGGGTTCCGCGCTCGGTCATGCGCACGCAGAACTGCCCGTGCCAGGTGATTTCCATGACGCGAATTGTAGCCCAATCGGGCCGGATTTAGAACACTTGTTCGCTCTCCGTTTTAGCGAGGCGGATGGCGGGCCAGACATACCCAGAATCGATATGCCCGGCGAAGCCGGGCATATCGATTCTGGGTATGTCACGACAGCTTCATCACCACCATCCCAAACACGTTGGCCGTGGTGTCGGCCCGGTCGGACATGTTCGAGACGTGCCGGTAGACCTCGCGCCGGTTGAGCACGGACGGCAGATTCGCCTCGGTGGCCTTCGAAAACAGATCCGCCACGGCAACCCGGTAGAGGTGATCGACCTCGCCCTCGAGCTTCTTGGCCCGCCGGGCATGGTCGCCGGCCACTCGCGGGTTGGCGCTCAGGCGTTGGGCGGCCATGTGCAGCTCCTGGGCTTCCTGGCGCACCAGCGCCACCATTTTGCGCAGGTAGTCGTCGCCCTGGACCTTGAGCAGCACGAGTTCCTCGAGGGTCGACAGGGCGTAGTCAAGCATGTCGTCCATATAAAGCGACAGGTTGAACAGGTCCTCGCGATCGACCGGCGTGACAAAGGTGTTGTGCAGTTCGTCGATCAGGATCCGGCGCGTCTCGTCGGCGTCCATCTCGACCGCGCTCAGCCTGTCGATCCCGGCCTGGTCAGGGTGATCGATCAGCGACTCCAGCAGCTCAATGCCCTTGACCGTCTTGGCGGCCTGCTCGATCAGCAGCGCGATAAAGCGATCCTCTTCCTTCTTCTTGCGTCCAAACACACTCTTACTCTCCTTGGGGCCTGATCAGACCAGATTTCGCACAACCAGATACAGCAACGCACTCAATGCCGCGGTAGCGGGGATCGTCAGCAGCCAGGCCAGCACGATGTCGCTCAGCACCCCCCAGCGCACCTGCGAGGCCCGCTCGGCCGCGCCCACCCCGAGCACCGACATGCTCACCACGTGGGTGGTGCTGACCGGGCCCCCGAGTAGCGACGCGCCCAGGATGACGGCCGCCGACGCGATCTGGGTGCTAAAGCTGTGGATGGGCCGGATGCGGTAGAACTTGCGGCCCAGGGTGTTGATGATGCGCCAGCCGCCAAACACGGTGCCCAGCCCGATCGCGGCCGCGCTGATGACGATCACCCACCACGGCACCTCAAAGGTGGGCTGGAAGCCCAGCACGACCAGGCCCAGGGTGATGATGCCCATCGTTTTCTGCGCGTCATTCGTGCCATGGCTGAGGGCGAGGATGAAACCGGTGGGGAGCTGGGCGCGCTTGAACAGCACGTTGACTTTGGGTGTGGCATCGCGTGACATCTGGCGGGTCAGCCACATGACGAGATAGCCGGCCGCGAAGCCGATGAGGGGCGAAGTGAAGAGGGCGATCGCGACCTTGGCCAGCCCGGCCAGTTCGAGTGCGCCTACACCCGAGCCCAGAATCACCGCGCCAAGCAGGCCGCCGATCAGGGCATGCGACGAGCTGGCCGGGATGCCGAAATACCAGGTGATGAGGTTCCAGGCGCTGGCGCTGAGCAGCGCGGCCAGCACGACCGCGATCGTGATCGCCGAGGGCAGGGCAACCTCCGAGCCAATCGTCTTGGCCACGGCCACGCCAAAGACAAAGGGACCGACGAAGTTGGCGATGGCGGCCAGCAGGAGCGCGTCGCGGGGCGACATCGCCTGCGACGAGATGATCGTGGCCACGACATTTGCGCTGTCGTGAAAGCCGTTCAGGAAGTCAAAGGCGAGGGCGATTGCGATCAGAAGGGCGATCAGGGCAAGAGACGACATGGTCTGTTGGCCGGTCCGCAAAGGAACCAGTTGCCAAGCTTAACATGAGCATAACTTGTTTTTTCGGAAGCGCTGTCCCCCGCCCCGGCATACGCCGGGGCGGGGGACAGCGCTTCCGAAAAGCAGCCCAACCTCAACTGTCAGGAAACTGTCAGGTTCATTTTGCTGCCCTTTCCATAGACTGCTTGCAGGCCACTGATCGTGGCCCAGGCTGTCTATGTTCTGGGAATCCCTATTCTTCGCCTCAGAGCCTGTCTGGCTTATCCCCGTTATGGGGACGCTCGCCGCGCTTGCGGGCTTTGGCCTGCTCGCGGCGTTTGGCCTGGGCTATGACCCAGCCTGGCCGGGCCCGCCTGCGGGCGCGCGCGCGGTGGCCCGCCGGCGCACGGCTCTGAGTGCGGGCACCGTATGTGTGGTGGTTGCCTCGCTCGGCGCGCTGAACCAGGCTGTTCCAATCGAGGCGCGTCTCATTGCCCTGGCCCAGGCCGCGACCATGGCTGCCGCCGCCGTCTGCGACTGGCGTAAATGGCAGCTCCCACTGCCCTTCACCCTGGGCGGGATTGCGTTGGGCGCGGCGGGTCTTGCCCTTGCGGGCTCGCCGCTGCTGTGGGGGCTGGCCGCTGTCACCGTCCTCGCCGCGCTGGCCATCAATGCCCTGGCGACCGCTGGTACCTTGCAGGGTGGCGACGTTCTCGCCACGATCTGGATCGGGCTTGCGTTGCCGGGGATCGGGCTGTTGGCCTTTGCCATGGGCCAGGCTGGCCTGGCAATTGCCCGCCTGCTCGGCCGTTGGCCGCGCGCGACCCGCGCCCCTGTGGGTGGGGCGTGGCTGATGGCGGCTGTGGCGTTGCTCTCTCTGCCCGGGCTGCCGGCGCTCGTCGAACCCACTGCCGCGCCGACTGCGCCGCCACGGATAGCGTCTCGGCTTGCGCCGGCGTCCGATGCGGCATGGCGCGAGGCCGCCCGGGCGGCGGCAGATGCCACCGCCTGGGTGGTATTCGCCGAGAGCGGCCCTGAGCGCGTCGCCCGGGCGGCCCACGCGGCCGCCCGCATACGCGCCCTCGCGGGTGAACCCCATGCGCCCACAGACGTCGTCGGCGCGCTCAGCAATCTTGCCGCCGCCCTCGAAGCCTATGACCTCGGCGCTATCCGGGCCGCAAGCGCGCGTCTTGCCGATCTTCGCGCCAACGCCGCGTTTCACAAGGAGCCCTGAACGATATGCGCAGAATGACCCTGATCCTCGGATTGGCTCTGGCCGTCCTCGTCGCCGTCGGCGTCGGGCTGTATATCAATCTCAGCCGTCCGCGCGCGGTGATGGTCCCGATCGCCGTCGCCGATATACCCGCCGGGACCGTTGTGCAGCGCGCGTTGTTCCGGGGCGTCGAGATGGCCAACATCGACTCCGAGACTCTCGATGCCTGGGTGCTGGCCAGCGACTTCAACCAGGCTGTTGGCCGGAGGCTCAACAGCGATGTGCGGGCGGGCTTTCCGGTCGCGCGCGCGCAGATCGACCCGAACGCCGTCGGCGCGATCGAAACCCGGCTATCACTGGCGGTGGCCGGCGACGCTGGCTACTACTTGCCGATCCCGGTCACCCCCGATCAGGTCGGCAACTTCATCCAGCCCGGCGACCACATCGACCTGATCGTCCACATCGGCAGCCTGCGCGCCACGACCTTGAGCGCCAGCCCGACCCCCGCCGGCGCGACCCGGCGGGTGAGCGACACACTTGATATGCCGATGACCAAGCTGGTCGTGCAGAACCTGGAGATCATCCGGGTGGAGCGCGATCCGGCGCCCCGCGCTGCCCAGACCCAGGCGAATTCCCGCGAGGCGGCCCGGCCCGGCGACGTGCGCCGGCTGTATGCCCTGGTCACCCGCGACCAGCTCGAGGTGCTGAGCTTCGCCCTGCGCAACGGCGAGCACACCTTCGCCGTGCGCGGCGTCGGCAATACCGCCCCGCCTGCGCCAACCGATGCGGTGACCTGGAACGATTTCGAGCGCTGGTTCTTCGCCCAACGCGGGGTGAGCCAGGACACGCTGGTGACGACTCGCTGAAATTGGACAGCGCCGCTCGAACCAGAAAATGGAATCGGCGGAAATCTGCGTAATCTGTGGACAGATCACAAACATGGTCAATGAATCTCGACATCCCGCCGCCAATCAAACCGACCCGCACATCGCCGGGCGAACGCTGCGCCCGGTTGCGACGACGACGCCACGCTCCGCCGTGCCCGAGGTAATGCGAAACCCGGCGGAAGATCCAAACGGAAAACTGCGCCTGGTCGTGGGCTATGACAACTCGAGCGACCTCGAACAACTCCGGCGCGACCTGATCGGGACCGCCCTCGACCTGGTCGGCTACGAGCAGGTTGCCCAACGCGTCTTTGACACCGCCATCCGCCTCGACGCCGATGTCGTCCTGCTCTCGCCGAACTGTTTTGGGTATCGCAAGGAGCTGGTCATCGATTTGCGCATGCAGCGCGGGCGGCCCATCCCCGTCATTGGCTGGGTCGAGACTCGCACCGATGAGGGCCGGCTGATGGTCGCGGCCGGCGCGGTCAACTACATCTCGCTGCCCACCGACGCCCACCAGGTCGCCCGGCTGGTTCAGTTCGCCCAGGTCGCCGTTGACCGCCTGCGCCGCGAGCGCGACGATGGGCTGGTCTCGCTGTCCGCCGGTTCGATGATCCCGCGCGGCGCGGCCTGGCAGAGCAAGGTTATCAGCGTCTTTGTGCCCAAGGGCGGCGGGAGTCATCGAAGCACCACCGCCGTCAACCTGGCCACGGTTCTTTCACACGTGACCATGGGCAATCAGAAGACGCTCCTGCTCGACTTCGACATGGTCAAGGGCGATTGCCACACCATGCTCGGCTACATCCACGAGAGCGAGCAACGAATCGCCCTGCAGCGCAACATGGCCGTCCTCGAGCGCGGGCTCAAGGATCTGTTCGAGGAGGCCCTGCGCCGCTACGACCCGCGCGGGGAGGGCTGGCTCAACCTGCCCACGATCAAGCAGTATTTCGTCGACTCGCCGGCCCTGCGCGAGACCCAGCTCGACCTGCTGCCCGGGCTGATGCGCCCGACCGACAGCGGCGAGCCCGTCTTCCAGGCTGATCGCCAGGCGGTGTTTGGGGTGGCCCGGGCCATCATCGAAATCGTGCGACGGGCGTATGCCTTCACCGTCATCGACATTGGGCAGGATTTCCTGGCCCCCCTGCACGAGGCTGCCATCCGCCAGTCCGATGACGTGCTGGTGGTCTGCCCGCCCACGTTGACGGCCGCGCTCGACACGCGCTACGCGCTGCAGGCGCTGTCGGCCCACTTTGGCGATTTGAGCAAGTTCCGCCTGCTCATCTCCGGGTTCAAGGCCGAATATGGGATGAGCGAGCGCGAGTTGACCGATCTGGTTGGGATTCCGTTGGCTGGTGTCATACCGTTTGATGACACGGTCGCCACCCAGGCCATCAACACCTGCTCGCCGTATGCGCTGACCGACGCCGGACCGCTGGGCAGCGCCATCCGCCATCTCGGCGCGCTGTATCTGCCCCAGCTTGGGCCAGCCTTCAAGGCCCGCACCCGCCAGGCCACGTCGCGCTCGCTGCTGAAGAGCCTGTTCGTGAGGGGGGCGTAGCCCATGGAACCCGCCAACATCCGCAAGACCCTGCACGGCGTGCCCGGTTGGACGTCGGACGGGACGCCGAAGCCGCTGCCGTCCGGCACACCGGCCTTCTCCGAGGCGATGAGCCAGGCCCGGGCCCGTCTGCCCGGCGCGGCTGAGTCGCCCTACCAGGCGGTCCTCGACGACCTCAAACGCCAACTCGCCGGGAGCGGCCGGCTCACCGTCGCCGCCTACGATCAGCCCAGCGACGACGACTTCAACCTCGTCCGCGATCTGGCCCGCGGCGCGATCCGCGCCCACGATGGCAAGGCCTCAAGCGCCGGGCGGCCGCTCCTGGCCTCGGGCGAGGGCGGCGATGCCGCCGCGGAGCTCGACCGCTTGTCGCGCCGAATGGCCGATGACATCCTGGGCTGGGGGCCGATCGCGCCGCTCATGCAGGATGACAGGGTCGAGGAGATCTTCATCAACGGCCATGACCAGATCTGGGCCCAACGGGTCGGCGAGCCACCTCGGCGGGCCAATGCCCATTTCCTCAGCCCGAACCATCTGCGGGTGTTTATCAACCGCAAGCTCGATCACGGCGAGGGCGGGCGCGGGGTGACGGTCAAGACGCCCTGGCGCGATCATCGCCTGGCCGACGGCAGCCGGGTGCACGTGGTCATGTCGCCCCTGGTGGCCAACCTCGGCGAGGGCGCGATCGCGGTCACCATCCGGCGCTTCCGCAGTGTCGCCCGGACCATCGACGATCTGCTCCGCCTGGGCACGATCCCGGCCGACCTGGCCGGGCTGCTGCGGGCGGCCATGCGCGCCCAACTGAATATCTGCATCAGCGGCGGGACCGGCACCGGCAAGACCACGTTTCTGACCGCCCTGGCCAGCGAGATCGACCCGCAGGACCGGGTGGTGACGGTCGAAGATACCCCCGAGTTGCGCCTTGACCATCTGCCGAACTGGATCGCGCTTGTCACCCGCGAGGCGGGCGAGGACACCCGCGAAGTGACGATGGCCGACAACGTGCGGCATTGCCTGCGCATGCGCCCGCGCCGGATCCTGCTGGGCGAGGCCCGCGGGCCGGAGGTCATGGCCATCCTGCAGGCGATGAACACTGGCCACGACGGCACGCTCTTCACGGTGCATGCCGACGACGCGTATCGCAGCCTGCAGCGGATCGAGGATCTGTATCTCATGGGCGGGCTGGGCAATGTGCCGCTGCTGGCGATCCGGCGGACCATTGCCCACGCGGTCAACCTGATCATCAACATCGGCGTGTTCCATGACGGGGCCGGCCGCCAGGTCCGGCGGGTGCGCGAGGTGGCCTACGTCACCGGCGCGGTCGAGGGCGAGATGATCGCTTTTGAGCCGCTGTTCGCCTGGCAGGCCGAACCCGGGCGCGAGCCCTCGGCCGGGCGGCTGGCCTATACCGGCGCGCATCCGAGCGGGTTGATCGCCCGGCTCGAGTCGCGCGTGCCGGGATTCACCTGGCGGGCGGCGATGCGAGCCGCCCGGTAGGGCGTGATCTATCCGCCGATTGCGCCGATTACCGCCGATTTGGACATATGTCGCACGAACAAGGAAAAATCTGCGGAAATCTGCGAAATCTGCGGATAGATCGCGCAATTCGCAAACACATCGAGTCGTTGGTTTTATAGAGATGGATCCTATGGCGTTCCTCCTTGCGCTCCTGGCCGGCGCCGCGCTGTTCGCGATCTGGTGCGGGGTGGTCCTGCCGCGCGGGCCGGTGGCGCCGCGGCCCATCCCGGCTCGCCAGCGCGCCGAGCGCCGCCTCATCGGTTTGCAGGCCCGCCTCGACGCCGCCCAGATGGAGATCCGTGCGTTTGACTTTGTCCGTCAGAGTCTGCTGTTGGGCGTTGGGCTTGGGGTTGGGCTGGGGTTGCTCCTAGGCGCTATCGTGTTGGCCCCGGTCGGGATTCTGGCCGGCTTTCTGTTCACCTGGAGCACCCTCGAGCGTGAGCGCGATCAACGCCAGGTGCGCTACAACAAGCATCTCGCTGGCGCCTGTGACGTCATCCGCAATAGCTACAGCGTCAAGCCCTCGCTGCAGAAGGCGCTCGAGGCGGCCGCAATCTACACCCAGTCCCCGGTCAAAGAGGATTTTGGGCAGCTCCTGATCGGCTACATGCAGGGCGAGTTCGAGAGCACCCTGGACGCGGTCGCCGAGCGCCGGCGTTCGATCGTCTTCGACGGGGTCGCCAACGCGCTTCTCAGGGCTGAGCGGGCCGGGGCGGGGGTCACGGATATGCTCAACCGTCTGGCGCTCACCACCCGTGAGAACGTGGCCGCCTTCGAGGACGCCGTTATCGCCCAGACCACCGCCCGCAGCAATGTGCAATGGGGAACCTATGGCCCGTGGGGGGTGTTCGCTGTCTTTCGCACGCTCAGCCTGGCCTTCAGCCTCACCGGCGCGGGCGGCGTGTTTGGCGGGCTGACCACGTTCTTTTCCACGCCGGCGGGCAACCTCATCGCCCTGCTGGCAGCGCTGATCACGATCGGGGCCTATGTGTATTGCTATCAACTCGCCCAGCGCGGGCTGGTGGTCCGGCGGGTGAGCGGCGCGGACGCCCTGCCCGAACCGTCGGGCGCGGCCCAGGCCGGGACCGAGCGTGGTTCAGCGGTCACGAGTCCGGGCGCGCCCATGCGCGGGCAGCGCCCGCTCGGGCCTGCCTTTGAGACCGGAGGTGAAGCATGATGGTCTGGCTCTTGGCGCTGGCCGGCGGGCTGGCGGTCTTCCTCATTGTGGCTGGCACTGCCGGCAACGCCGGCAGTGCTTCCGGAAGCGCGCATCCGATGTATCGGCCGCGCACCGCGCGCAGCCTGGGCAAGGCAGGTCCGAGTGCAGTTTCCGCCGTTGTGCGCGCTGGCGCGGGGCGGGCCCTGCGCGCCGACGCCGTCAACGCGCGTTATCTGCGCCAGCTCAAGCAGGCCGACTGGTACTGGGCCCCGGCCGAACCCGCCCCGCTGAAGCGGCGCGCGCCGTTCTGGAATCTCGAGACGCTGTGGGCGGAGAAGTATTTTGGCGTGTTGCTCGGCGGCGCCGGGGCAGCGGGTCTGATCTTGCTGGCCGGGATGATCGGGTTGCTCACCCTCGAATTCACGGGCGCGAGCCCGGTTGGGCTGGCCGTCCCGGCGCTGGGGGTCGGGGCGGCGCTGGTCGGCGGGCTGGGAGCCGCCTTGGGCTTCACCAGCCCCGATGCGCAGTTGGCTGCTGCGGCGTTCAGCCGCCAGCGCGAGCTCTCCCTCGAGCTGGGCTTTCGGATCGGCGAGATTCGCAGCGATGTGCTCGCCGGCGTCACCCTGCCTACCGCGATCGGCAACCTGTCGCGCCGGGCGGGCGGGCCCTTCATCGAGGAATTGCGCCGGATGACGACGGCGCTCAAGGTCGACGCCGACGAAGTGGCGGCGGTGAACACCCTGCTGGACCGCAACCAGGGCAACGAGTTCGTGATCGAGTTCGGCAACACGGTCCGAATGGCGCTCCTGCACGGGGCGCGGGTCGAGTCGGCCCTCAACGCGCTGGCCGACGCCGCCCAGATCCGGTTGCGCCAAACAATCCAGGCTCAGGGCCGGCGGAATGCCCAGGAGATGGCCCGCCCGGTGGCGCTGACGACGACCCTGGTGATCTCGATGCTTGTCATTGCCCCGGCAATTGCGGGGATTGTGGAGGGGATTGGATAACTGTCAGCCAATTGTCAGGTTCATTTTCGACGTCTGGCCGGATGATCGACTCGCGCCTAGCGCGCGCAAGATACACGCTCACAGGAGAACGCACATGAAAACCGCAACGCAGACCCTGAACCAGATCGCCGCAATGACGGCGATGTTCGCTCGCCAGCCGCGGCTGGCCCTGACCGCGCTGGAGCGCGGCGATGCCGAGGGCAGCTCGTCGGTGATCCGGACCGCGGCCGCGGTCGGGCTGGCCCTGCTGGTCGTCACCGTCATCGTGGCGGCCCTGGTCGCCATCGTCAACGCCACCGGCGCGAAGATTTCCAGCGCGACGTTTCCCTAGCGCGCTCCACAGGGTATTTTTCAGAGGGCATATCCCTGCCCCGGCGTACGCCGGGGCGGGGATGTGCCCTCCGAAATAGATATTGTTGGTGTTGTCAAGCTCGTCTGGAGACCCATCATGAAGTTGCGCAAAGCGCGTGATCCCGGCCTACCGGTCCTGCCCGGCGAACATAGAGATGCGGAGGGTCGCCAGGCGCTTGTCCAGAGTGCGAACAGCACTGGAGGGTGGCAGCGCCGAGGGCGAGTTCGCCTTCACGATCTATACGCCGTATCTGTTTGCCCTGCTTCTGGTTGGGCTGGCCTTTGCCCTGGTCGGTTTTTGGCGGATTGGGGCGACGATGTCGGCCGAGCGCGCCGCGGCTGCGAACGGAGTGTCGGCCCAGGGGTCAAACGCGTCCGTTGCGTGGGACACCCAGCAGCAGGCCTTTGACACGTGGGCGAATGCGCGCGGCGGCGAAGTCGGGCTGAGCGCCGGGCCGGGCCAGCGCTCGGACACGCTGACGTTCTCGGCTCGGGCCACGCTGCGCACAGGTTTTCTTGGCAATTGGGAGTTCACGTTGCCCGGTCAGAGCGAGCGCCGGCGCGAGCGTTTTTACAGTGGCCCGGCCCTGTGCGAGAGCGAGGCGAACTGTCATGAGTAGCCGGGCGTGGCGGCGCCGATTCGAGCGTGGCGAGGCCGAGACGGCCGAATTCACCCTGGCCATCGTCCCGGTCCTGATCCTGGTCATGCTGATCGCCGTCACCACCCTGATCCGGCCGGCCCAACTGCCCGTCTTCTTTGCCGCGCGCGAATGCGCCCGGGCGGCGAGCGCCAGCCTGAACCAAAGCATCGCCCTGCAGCAGGGCATTGAGGCGGCAGCGAATTCGCTGCACGGCAACAGCCTGAGCACCGCTCAGGCCAGCGTCAGCGTCTGGGCAGATGGCGCCTGGCAGCGCGGCGATCCGGTGACTTGCCGGGTGAGCTATCAGATCGACGTCTCGCGTGTGCCGATGGTTGGCGCCGTCTTTGGGGTTGTCGCCGCTGAGGCCGAGGCGAGCGCCCGGATCGAGCCGGGCAAATCGCGCTGGGGGAACGGTGGGCCGTAGAGCGTTGGGCGGCGCACCGGCCCCTGGTGGTGGCTCGTGTCCGTCTTCGTTGGAGCGTATGCGCAACACTCGTTCTCTCCTCCGCCGCCTCGAAGGCGGCGCCTCGATCACCGCCCAGGCGACCCTGTATATCTCGGTATTGTTCGCCTGTTTCGCCCTGGTCTATGACATGGGCAATGTGGCGATGGTGGGACAAATGGCTCAATCCGCAGCGCTGATCGCGGCCGAGGAAGCGGCCAAGGAGGTTTCCACCAGCGCGTTCAAGGGCGGGCAGCAGATTCACCTGGGAGAGGATGCGCTCGCGCGCGCGGCCGAGGTCGTTGCGGGCATGCTCCCGGTCGCCGCCCAGGGTCTGGATATCGGGCTGCGCGAGCCGGGCGGGCGGAGCGTGATCGAAGTGTCGTTCCGGGTGCGGGCCAGCACCCCCATCCTGCGGGCCTGTTTTGGCCTGCAGGGGATCGATGTGCCGGTGCGCGCCGCGGCCGAGCCGGTTTGGGGCGCCGAGGGTGAATGGCGCTGAGTGAATCGATGGGCAGAAGGCCTTTGTCCACTCAGCCGGCACGTTCTACGTGCCGGTGTGGCCCGCCGGCGCCTCGAAGGCGCCGGCTGAAAGGACGAAGGCCTTATGCCTGATGCCGCCCAAGTGAAGCTCATGGACGCGCGAATCGTGACAGAAACGGCCTTCACATACCGCCTGGCGCATCCCTCTGACCGTTGTGCGCTGGCCTGGATAGAGGCCCGCAGCTTTGGCTGGGGACGACTTTTGGACGGGCAGTGGCCGGCCCTCGACGGCCGGCGTATGTGCGGTTGGCTGGCCTGCGACCCAGCCGGGCGGGCGCGCGGCTATGCGCTGGTGGATCGGCGCCAGGGACGGCCGTATGTGGCGGGGATCGGGGTGCTGCCCGAGTGGCGCCGGCGGGGAATCGGCGAGCAGCTCATGCGCCTCATCCTCGGCGCGCACCGCGACGTGTGGCTGCACGCGCGCGAGGGCAATCTATCCGCCCGCCGGCTGTATGCCCGCCTGGGCCTGCATGAGGCTGGGCACATCCCCCATTTCTATTCGGACGGCGAGGCCGCGCTGGTGATCGAGGCATGGCCCTGCGCGAGCCGCTGAGGTTGATGGCGCCCTGAAGCCAGCCAGTTTTCAGGTCACGGTACCGTGAACGTGCCCGCATCTGCGCGGGCCTTGTTTTCCGGGGTGAGCGTGTTGTATTTCTGGTTGTAGCGGCGGTTGAGCGTCTTCTGTTCAATGGCGGTCAACCCGTTTTTGTCGGCGTTGTTGAGCTCCCACTTGTAGGCCTCGGTCTCGTTCATCGCCCGGCCCTGGGCCGTATCGTTCCAGCGCCCGTCGCGGGCTTGCTGAGCGTGCTGCGCTTCGTGGCCGATGCTGGAGGCCAGCCAGGCCGGCGAGAGGAAGGCCTCGTCGCCGATCCGGACCGTGCCATCCTTGGCGGTCTCGCCTTCTCCGGGCGTGCTCGGGTCGTAGACAACCTTGCCCTTTACGCCGCTCACGTCGATGCCGTACTGCTTAATGGCCTCATCGACCGCTCCCTGGCGATCATCAGCCCTTATGAACTTCTGAACCGCGTCCTGGCGGGTCTTGTCGGCGGCCGAGCGTTCAGAGGACTCGTTCATCAAATCGCTGGCTTTGTCGCCCGCCGCGGCGCCGGCTGCCGCGCCCACCGCCGCGCCCACCAGGCCGCCGGCGGCGAAGCCCAGCACACCGCCCACGATGCCGCCCACAATTGACCCGGTGCTTGCGCCTGAGTCGCCGCTCTTCTGGCGCGTATCGTTATCGGCCGTCGCTCGAAGCACGGCTGCCGCATCGCGCTCGGCCCCGTTCATGAGCTGATTGATCCGGGTCGTGACCCGGGCGGCTTCTCCGAGCGCTCCGCTCAGGCGTTTCAGGCTGGGGAACACAGCCGAATCCATCTCCTGATAGAACGCGCTCGCGCCCGGTCCGACCCAGTCGCCGCCCCGAAGCGTGTCGACATTCGACTGGACGCTGCGGATCATCCCCTCAATCTGATCGGATTCGGTTGAGAAGGATTGGGCGATTCTCTTCAGGCCCTCGTAGTCGGCGCGGATCTTTGGTGCGGTCATGTTCTTTATTCTCCGGGCGCGGTGTCCCCGGCGGAGCCGGGGACACCGCGCCCGAAAAGGGAGTCTTATTCGTTTTGCGCAATCTCGAACGCGACCGTGTTCGACAACAACTCGCCTTTCCAGGCCGGGCCGATGCTGGGGTCGGTCTGGTTCTGATAAAGGGCCTGAATGGTGTAGCGCCCCGGCGTGGACACGTCATAGGTGCGAGCGAGGGCGTACTCGCGCGCAAGGCTCTGGCCCGGCCCGAGTTCAGCAAAGTGCCGATCCGCCGGGTCACCGATGTTCACCCGCGAGGTGAAAGGCAGTTCGTCGCCCGCGTTATTGTGGATCATCAGTTTGATCTCGCACTCATAGGCGGCGGCGTCACTGTAGTTGAGCGCAAAGCGTTTGTTGACAATCTGAGCCGTGTCGCCCACGTTTGCAAGCCGAATGGTCGCGCGCGGCTGGGCTGGCGCAGGGTAGGTCGTCTGGTCGAGGGTCAGGGTAAGTTCAATCATGTCGTTGATCTGCGTCAGGAATCGTGTAAATGCCTGCATCGACGAAGGCCTTGTTAAACAGGGTCAGCCGGCCGTACTTCGTCTCTCGCCGGCGGGCAAGCGTCTCGCGCTCGGCGGTGGACACGCCGAACTCATCCACGCGCTGGAGTTCCCAGTCGTAGGCCTCAACCTCATTCATCGCCACCCCCTGACGGGTGTCGTTCCACCGCCCGTCGCGAGCCTGTTCCGCGTGGACGATCTCATGACCGACACTCGACGCGAGCCAGGCCGGCGAGCTGAACGCGTCATCGCCAATCTTGACAGTTCGATCCTTGTCGGTCAAGCCCTCACCCGAGACTTCGGAGTCGTAGGTAACCGGGCCATTGGCCGCGCTCGTGTCAAGGCGATACTGCCGAATCGCCTCGTCGATCGCGCCCTGGCGGTCGCCGGCATCGATGAATGACTGGATGGCAGCGTGGCGGGCCCGTTCTTCGGCGGCGCGCTCCGCCTGCACCTGCATCCACACATCGAGTTTGCCGCTCGCCATTTCGCCCGCTTTCTCTCCGGCGATGGCGCCGACGACGGCGCCCGCGGCAACCTGCAGAATGGCGCTGATGAGCGTGTCCCCGGTGACGGCTGTCTCGCCTTCCTTGCGCCGGTCCTCACCCGTGCCAACGGCGCGCAAGACGGCTGCCGCATCACGTTCGGCCCCATTCATCAGCCCGTTGATCCGGGCCGCAGCCTGGGCGGCATCGCCCAGCGCGGCGCTCAAGCGATTCAGGCCAGGGAAGACGGAGGAGTCCATCTCCTGATAAAACGCGGTCGCCCCCGGGCCCACCCAGTCGCCGCCTCGGAGCGTGTCGACAATTGTCTTAACGGTCTTCGTCGCAGCGGCAATCTGACTGGCCTCAGCCGAGAAGGACCGGGCGATATTCTGCAAGCCTTCGTAGTCGGCTCGGATCTTTGTTGCGCTCATGACGGGGTCCCCCCGAACCCAAAACGAAAGCCAGCCCGGAAAGCGCGAGGCGGCCTGCGCGCGAGGGTGGTCTACATCACTTTGATGGTCTCGTAGACCGTAACCTGACCGCCCGCGCCCAGGTGGGGACACTCGCCAGCCATCTCAAGGGCTGCGGCGTAGGTGTCGGCCTTTAGGATGGAATAGCCCGTGCACATCTCGCCGACCGGGCCATCGTTGACCTTGCCGTCGCTGCCAATGTGTTTGGCCATCGGCGTGGTTGGATTGCCGCCGTCGACCACCGCGGGGCCAAGACGGGTAAACCAGCCAATCCAGGCCTGCATGACGGCCGCGCCTTCGGCTTCGTTCGCGGGTGGATTGCCGCCGGTGTAGACGAGAAGATAGTTGGACATGGGGTTTCTCCTAAATGCACGCTCTCGAAACGGTATGAATGACGTGAGTCGATTGTATTCAGTTTGATGGTTTTCGGATTTCGCCGAGATCGAACTCGAACATCACCACATCCATCGGCGCTTCGACCCCATCCATCGCCGCATACAGCCGCATGGCCGGCCCGTTATCGCGCTCGGTCAGCACCCACGCCACGCGGCAGCCCAGTGCACGTCCGGCTTCGAGGATTACCCCCATGATGCGCTTGGCCAAGCCTTGCCCGCGATGCGTCTCGGCCACGCTCACTTCATTGATCCAAAGCTCTGGGTTTGGCTTGTCCGGGTGCAGATAGTGCACGGCCGAGACGAATCCCACCACGACACCGTCATCGATGGCGACCGCCAGGTGGTGGCGCGGGTCGGCCAGGAAGGCGCGGGCGACCGCCGGGACGATGGGGTCGTCGAAGGCGTCCAAGGCGACACGATCGAGCACAGCCGCGTCGCCGGCCCGCAGGACACGGATTTCGGCGGTCACCGCGTGCTCGACACCGACGTCCGCCACACCGCGTGAATGCGCTGCATCTGTTCGATGTGCTCGTGGACATGCCGGTCGTAGATGTCGAGCCATTCGTCCATCGTCATTGGCCCGCTGTCGGAATGAACAACAGTATGCGTCCACGTTTCAGCGGGCAACTCCCGGATCAACTTCCAGGTGGTCAGGCGCAGCCAGCGGAAAAGATCCACCGCGTCGTCGGCGCTTTGCTCGCCATAGCGCAGCGCGCGCGCCCACAGCGCCTCGTCATAGCCCAGCACGGCGCTGCCGGGCTCGGCGATCAGACGCCGCGCGCGAATAAAGCTGTTGGCCTCGCTGTCGGCGATGTGAATGATGATCTCCTGGATCGTCCAATCGCCGGGGGCCGGGCGATACCCCCACATCTCACGCGGGAACTCCTTCAGCGCGTCCAGCAGCCGCGCATGCGCATCTCCATATGATTCGATTCTGCGTTCGCGTTCTTTGGGCATGATGGGTGATCCTCCTGGGTGATTAAGCCGATAGTGTACGCCGGAAGCGGGCCGAAAAGGCAACAGAAGAACGGAAGAAAGAAGGTGTATCGGTTCCTTCCCTTCTTCCGTTCTTCTGTAGAAAGCCAAGCGACCGCACCTGCCAAGCCGTATGATGCCCGGATGGATCGGGTGTCGACGACCGAGCGTTCGCGGGTGATGGCGGCGGTTCCCAGCCAACAGACCTCGCTTGAACGCGTCTTTGCCGCCGCGCTGCGGTCGGCTGGACTGCGCGGGTTCGGGCTGAATGCCCGTGATATTGAGGGCCGCCCGGACATCGTCTTCCGCCGGGCCAGAGTTGCCGTTTTTGTCGATGCCTGCTTCTGGCACGCCTGTCGTTGGCATTGCCGCCGACCGGCCTCAAACCGCGAGTACTGGGATTGGAAGATGGACCGCAACCGCCGGCGCGACCGGGCCGTCAACGCCGCCTTGCGCGCGGAGGGCTGGAAAGTAGTCCGGGTGTGGGAGCACCAACTTGCCGACCCGCCCAAGCTCGCGCGCGCCGTCGCCCGCGTGCGCGAGGCGACTGAATTTGGCACCCTTAGGGTGTTGAGCCACGCCTGAACACAAGCGTGTCCCGCCGCACCTCATGCGGATCGCCTGCCAGGCCGCGCGGGTCGTCGGCGACTCGCCGGTTGGGATCGCGCGATAGCCGCACACCGTTGGCCGTCAACGTCCGGACCGCCACCCCGCCGCGATACAAGACCGTGGTACGGGTGCGCCGGTCATCGCCAATCAAGCGGACGCAGTCGGGCTCGCTGTAGCGTTTCATCGCGTCGTCGACCACCCGGGCGATGAAAAAGAGCACGCCCGGACCGCCGCTCACGCCGATGTGTTCGGGCGCATCCGGACCGAGCCGGTCGAAGATCAGCACGCCGTCGACGAGCCGGCCGGTGAAGGCGCGGGCATGATAGGGCCGGCCCCGGAACGTCACGTTGGTCTGGCGGTAGATCAGCCCGTCAAAGTCGACATACACAAGGTTGTCAAACGGCGCAGGCCCAGGCGTCCCGCTCAAGGAATCCTCGCTCAACGGATTCCCGGCCAGGTCGTAGATCTCGACGTGGTCATGCCACACCCCGCGCATGCGGGTCAGCGTGTCGGCGACGGTGCCGGACTTCATATTTCTCCGGTAGTGTCTCGGAAGCGATCCCCCGGCGGAGCCGGGGGATCGCTTCCGAAGATAACCTGGTTGAGCGGCCTATTGCCGCTTCACCCCAAACTGGGCCTGCTCGCCGATCTCGATCGCCATTTTGGCCGCCTCGATCTTGCCGCGCTCGGCGGGGAAGGCCTGGACCAGGCCCATGCTCAGATCGCGCAGGCTGCGCGCGATCACGCCGCGGTTGCCGGTGTTACTCGTGCCGCAGGCCTAGGCGCCGCAGTGGCAACCGCGAACGATCGCTCGCAGGCCTCGGCCTTGCACATCCGCCACTGTTGCACAACCCGGGCCTTGGGCAGCACGGGAGGCTCACTTGTCTCGAGCTCGAGCTGGCGCCGTGCCCACAGGAAGGCGGTCTCGAGGTCGACCGTCATCTGTCCGATGAGCTGTTGGTGAAAGGCGCTCTCGGCCACGATCGAGCGGCCGGTGTCCTCGAAGGTCAGCCCGGTCAGATGATGCATCGCGTAGTCGTAGACGCGCTGGGCGACACCCAGGTAGATGGCGACGACGGCGAGCTGGTTGCCGACAAAGCTGCCCCGGCTCATCTTCATCATGTTGACAAACGCGCCCGGGATCGCCAGCGCGTCCTCGGCAGCGACAAAGACATCCTCGAGGATCAGCCCATGGGTGGCGGTGGCCCGCATCCCGAGCGCGTCCCACTTGGCCCGCTCGCGCACGCCCGGCGCGTCGCGCCCAACAAAGAACAGGCACAGCCCGTCGATGGTGGTGGTGCCCGCCAGTTTTGCGGTGACGAGATACTCGTCGGCCACCCCGGTCGAGCAGCCAAACGATTTGACCCCGTTCAGCAGCCAGCCGCCGTCGACGGGTTTGGCTTCGGTGCTGATCGTGATCGCGCTGCCGCTCGATTTGCCGCTTTCGCTGGCGAAGTTGGCCAGCCAGCGGCCCTCGCTCCCCATCTTGCGCAGCAGCTTCTCGGCGAAGGCGCGCACGATCGGCGCCTCATCCGCGTCGAACAGCCCCGCCTCGAGCGCCTCCAGCGGCAACAGCCCGCGCGAGGCGCTGCTGCAGTGGAAGAAATAGGCCAGGGCGGTGCTGGCGCAGGCCGTCCCCATCGCGTAGACGGCGGCGGTCAGGTCGCGCAGTCCGCCGCCCAGCCCGCCATAGGACTCGGGGACGATGATGCCGAGCAGGCCCGCCTCACGTAAAGTCTTGAGGTGTGGGCGGTGGAATTCGCCTTCGAAGTCGCAGGCCTCGGCATGGGCGCGCAGCTCGGGCAGCACGCTCTCAACACGGGCGGCGATCGCGCGCTCGCGCTCGGTCATGCGTTCGACGAGACGCGCGCCGGTGAGTGGGGGTTGCATGAGGACTCCTGCCTATGTTTGATAGCTTGTTATCGGGAGCGATATCCCCCGGCGGAGCCGGGGGATATCGCTCCCGATAACAGGCTCGGGTGGTGTTTCTCAATCAAGAATGCGCCGGGGGCGGATTCGAGAGGTGGCGAAACGCCAGGCGATTTTCGGCGTGGTGAGCCAGGCGATCCGTCCGCCATTCTGATTGCTGGCCAGGATCTGGTCGGCCAGCCAGGGGGCAACGGTCTCGACCTTGTCGGCGAGGATGTTGAGCATGCGTTTGGCCTTGTTCCAGGCTGCGGGGTTGCCGTCATAGTCGCGGCGGAGCAGCTCGGTGTCCAGCATGCCCGGGCTGATCGCCCGGACCTGGACCGGGGTGCCTTTTAGTCTCGATCGCCAGGCTGCGCGTGAGATAGGTGACCGCCGACTTGGAGCTGCCGTAGGCGCTCATCCCGGTCGTCATCATCCCGTTGCTGCCGTAGCCCTCGACGTTGAAGATCTGCCCGCCGCCCTGGGCGAGCATCCCGCGCAGGGCGGTCTGGGCGCCGTTGAGCGTGCCGATCAGGTTGATGTCGATGACGGCCCGCGCTTCCTCGCCGGACTGCTCCCAGATCGGGTGGCGGGGCGCGGCGATGCCGGCGTTGTTGATCCACACATCGACCCGCCCAAAGCGGGCGACCGCCGCATCCCACAATCCCTGCACCTGGCTCGGCACAGTCACGTCGCAGGCGACGCCCAGCACCCGGGCCGGGTCGCTGGCCGCGCCGAGCTCGGCCGCGATGCGGGCAGTGTCGGCCTCGCGCCGGCCGCCCACCACCACGTTGCAGCCGCGGGCCAGCAAGGCCTCGGCCAGCCCGCGCCCCAGCCCGCGCGTGCTGCCGGTGATGACGATTGTTTTCATCGTTGCCGCGGAGTGAGGACCTGCTCGCCGGGCGTCCAGGTCAGCACGCCGAACAGATAGTTGCGCAGCCGATCCGAGCGCAGGTATTGCCACACCGCGCTCATCGTGTAGTTGTCGTCGATGATGAACTCGCGCCCGCGAATCTTGGCCGCTTCGCCGTAGAAGTGCTGGATGGTGTAGAGCGCCCGGCCATACGACAGGCCGTTGCCGTAGATGCCCGGGCCGTCGAAGGTGTGAAGATTGCCGTTCCGGAAGCGGGTGTAGGTGAAGCTGCGCTCGATGGCGCCGGTCATCTCGACCGTGACTTCGGCTCGCAGCAGCGCGATCGGGCGATAGCGCATGCTGACATGGGTGACGCCCACCTTCTTCTGATCTTCGCCATACACCTCGAGGTCGCCCGTCCACACCCCGGCGTGTTTCTCCGGCAGGGCATGCGGCTGGCGCCCGTTTACCTTCTCGGTCTCGCAGAAGGCCTCGATCGAGGCCTTCGTGGCTGGATTCGTGTGATAGTCGCTGACGTTGCGATAGATCCCGTTGAAGACCGAAAGCAACGTTGGGCCTTCATACAACTGCGATGAATACACCTGGGTCTTGCCGTCGGGGAGGATGTGGACGAGGGTGCGCAGATCGGCCTGCCAGGCCGGCGAATAGTAATTTGAGTCGACCAGCCCGCCATACGGCTGGCCCTCGCCGAAGAAGTCCGGGCCGAGATACACCCGGTCCTGGTCGCTGTCGATGACGCCGAAGGCGAACTTGGTGGCCTCCAGGCGCGGGTGCAGCGGGCCGCTCATGTCGTGCAGGCGGGTGTCCATGTAGTAGACCGTCTGGCCGTGCTCGAACACGCTCGAGCGATACACCTTGTTGTAGCCGACATGGTTGCCGCGCGCGTCAAAGATCGAAGGGATGCCGTGCCACTCGCCTTCGATGCGCTGTTGCCATTGGCTGGGAGCGTTGGACGATTGGGTCACCTAAATCTCCTGGCGTTTGAGGATGTCGCGCATTTCGGCGCAGGTTTGGGGGCCGAGCAGGCGGTCCATCTGATTCCAGACCGGGTCGACCTCGGGGTTGAACAGGGCGGCCCGGTTGCGCCGGTCGCGCTCGGCCAGGTTCTCGGACGTGGCGCCCGGGACCATTTCGGCTGGGATGCCCTGCTCGACCAGATCGCCCCAGAACGACAGATAGCGGTCGACATGCGGGCGCATCGCGGCAAAGGCGCTCTCGGTGGCCCGAAAAGCCAGCATCCAGGGTGACATGATTGCGTACTGGCGCGGCGACAGGTGGGCGGGGGTCAGGCCTTCGATCTTGCGGGCGCCGTCAAAGTCGGCCGTCAGGGGCTGGAAGGCGTGGTTGAGGTACTCCAGGTTGGCTCCCAGATCGGCCCGCGGCACCAGGTCGAGGTGAAAGGCGAGATGCGGGCCGGCATTCACCGAATCCAGGGTGAAGTGGGGGACCAGGCTGCCGGGCGGGGTGAAGGCGAAATACATGTGCGAGTCCAGCCCGATGGGCGGAACGGTCACCCCGATATAGACCAGCTTGCTGATCTTCTCGCCGCTGAACATCCGTATCGCGCCGACCGGGGCCGGCGACATCGGGCTGACAAGCGCCTTGTACGGCGCGCCGATTTCGCGCAGGTTGAAGCGCGCCACGAGCGCGTCGAGGGTGGAGAGCGAAAGGTCACGTGCAGTGTCATCGTAATTTTCTTGCACGAAGCGATATGCCCCGCCCGCCGGAGCGGGGCATATCGCTTATGAAAAAGATTCTTAGTTGGCGGCCTTCTTGACCGGGACTTCCTTCATCACCCAGGCATTGGCCAGCTCGGGCACTTCGCGCCGGGCGGGCGAGGGGATGACGACGGCCTGATGGCGTGAGTAATCGGACTGGATCAAGTGCGTGTCGATGCTCCAGCCCTTGTCGATGTACTTCTGGCGCATCCGCCGATAGGCGATCTGGAGCGAATCGGACTTGACGTGCAGCTCTGCGCCCAGATCATACGGCAGCATCTCCGGGCTCTGGGCCTCGACGATGGGCTTGTCCTGCTGGAAGATCTTAAATACCCGCTTGCGCGCGTCGCCGTCGGCCCAGTCGCCCTTGAAGAACTGGCGCAAGTTGATCCACTTCGTAATTGTGCGGAAATCGTCGACCGGGATATGGGCGTTCCAGAGCACCATCTTGCCGATCGGGAGGTTGACCTCGAGCAGGGTCAGACAGGGCAGGAAGAAGGCGGCCCGGGTGGTCACGCCCTTGCGCTGGGTCTCTTCCTTATAGAGCCGGTTCCACAGCCCGCGCACATTCCGCTTGGGCGGCTTCAGGGTGACAGTCGCCTCGGCGCCCAAATCACCATGGGTTTTGATCGTGTATTCCTCGACTTCGGGCTCATTCCGATTGCCAAACGAACCGCCATGGACGAAGGGGGCGTGGGCGATGTCGACGCTGTTCTCCAGCACGCGATCGTAGTGGGCGTTCCACTCGAACTGCCCGTAGGTCATCTTAAAGTCGGGGCTGCCAAAGTGATCGAGGTTGGGCAGGGGCGGGCGCTCGGCCTCGGGAATGTCGCCCAGAAACGCCCACACCCAGCCGTATTTGTCCTGGGTGGGATATGAATCGACCCGGGCCTTGCGCGGCACGGGCACGTTCTGCAGGTTGGCCGGGATGCGCACGCACTCGCCGTCAGGTTTGAACTTCCAGCCGTGATAGGGGCACACGACGCAGCCGTCCTCGAGCCAGCCGTCGGAGAGCGCGCCCCCGCGATGCACGCACAGGTCGCTCATCACCTGGGGCTTGCCATCCGGGGTGCGGAACAGGACCAGCTCCTGGCCGAGCGCGGTTACCCGCTTGGGTTTGGTGGTCACTTCGGGGGTGAAGTCGAGCGGCCACCAGAAATTCTTCAGCATCAGATCTCCTCGGAACGGTCCAGCCCCGGCCCGTGCCGCGCCGGCAAATGTCATGACATTATAACAACCGAGAGGGTACGGGACGCCAGTCGCACGCTTAACCTCGCCGGCAGGCGCCACGATTCCTGAACCCGGGAGGTAGGCGCCCAGGATCCGTCGCCTGGAGAATCGCGGGCGCCTACCTCCCAGGTTCAGGAAGGCCAAGAGCAATGCGTTCTCGGACCATTCCGGCGCCTCGATACAATCTGCTGCCATGGATCAGCCCGTCACCCGATTTGTGGATGCCGCCGGCGCCGCGTTCTGCGTCTACGATTGGCCCGGGGCCAGTCCGTTGCCGCCGGTGGTGTTCTGCCACGCCACAAGTTTTCACGCCCGGGTGTGGGACCAGACCATTCGCGCCCTGCGCACCCTGCAACCCGGCCGGCGCTGTCTCGCCCTCGACACGCGCGGGCATGGCCGCAGCGTCAAAGAGGGCCCGCCCAATCCCTGGCCCCAGGCTGGACGGGATCTGATCGACGTGATGGGGGCGCTCAATCTGAGCGGGGCGCTTGGGGTCGGGCACTCGTTTGGCGGGCACGCCTTGATCCGTGGCGCGGCCGCTGCGCCCGGCCTGTTCAACGCCGTGGTCCTGCTCGACCCGACCGTCTTCATCCGCCACGCCTACGGCGGCTGGCGGATGCCCGAGGCGATGATCGCGGTGACCCGCAAGCGGCGCAACCAGTGGGCGTCGGCCGATGAAATGTTTGAGCGTTTTGCGTCCCGCTCGCCGTTCAGCCGTTGGCGGCCGGCCGTGTTGCGCGACTACTGCGATTACGGCCTCGAGCCGGATGGCGCCGGCGGTTTTCGGCTGGCCTGTGCGCCCGAGACTGAGGCCGGCATCTACACCACGGGCAGCCTGCCCGAGAACGGGGCCATCTACGCCGACGTGGCCGCCCTCGACATCCCGGCGCGGGTGATCCGCTGCGGGATCGCCCGGCATGGGGCCGAGGGCGCCGAGATGATGCTGAGCTCGCCGACCGCCCCCGATCTGGCGGCCCATTTCAAACACGCCGAGGATGTCGTGCTGGCCGACACCTCGCACTTCATCCCGATGGAGGCGCCGGAGCGCGTGGCCGCCCTCATCGCGAGCGGGCCGCCGGCCTGAGTGCTTTTTGTCCGCAGATTACGCAGATTCGTGCCGATTGTATGGTTGATTGATTGGTTCATACCGAAAAGAATCGGCGAGAATCGGCGTAATCTGCGGATAGATGAACTGGCCGCCGGCGAGCACGGATTTCCGCGGGCACTGCTGGTTTGTCCGCAGATTACGCAGATTCGCGCCGATTGTATGGTTTATTGATTGGTTCATACCGAAAATATCGGCGAGAATCGGCGAAATCTGCGGATAGATGAATTGGCCTCCACCGATCGGGTAAAATCGCAATCTCACATGGCCCGCAGCTTCATCTCGATCGCGATTACGACGATTCGCCCGCAGATTATTGCGGCGCGAATCTCTTCTCGCGAGTCTGAGATGGCGCTGTAGCCCGGTCGAATACCCGGTATCAGGCAGGAGCCTTTCGGATTCCGAAAGGCTCCTTTTTCGTTTTCCAGGAGTCACACATGAAAACCGCCCTATACGATTGCACCCTCCGCGACGGCACCCAGGGCGAAGGGGTCAACCTCTCGGTCGAGGACAAGCTCCGCATCGCGCAGCGCCTCGACGAGTTCGGCTTTCATTACATCGAGGGTGGCTGGCCGGGGAGCAATCCTAAGGACGCCGAGTTTTTTGAGCGCGCTCGCGGGATGACCTTTGTCAACGCCAAGCTGGCCGCCTTTGGCAGCACCCGCAAGGCCGGCGGGCGCTGCGAGGACGATGCCCAGATCCGGATGTTGCTCGAGGCCGGCACGCCAGTCGTGACGATGGTGGCCAAGACCAGCCCGCTGCACGTCACCCACGTACTCGAGACCACCCTGGAAGAGAACCTCCTGATGATCGCCGAGAGCGTCGCCTGGTGCAAGGCGGCCGGCCGGGAGGTCATCCACGACGCCGAGCACTTCTTTGACGGCTACAAGCTCGACCGAGAGTACGCCCTGGCCACCTTGCGCGCCGCGAGCGACGCTGGCGCCGACTGGCTGACGTTGTGCGACACCAACGGCGGGACCATGCCCTGGGAGATCGAGGCCATCGTCCGGGATGTGGCCACGACCCTGGCCGGGGCGCGCCTGGGGATTCACACCCACAACGACAGCGGGGTAGGCGTCGCCAACGCCCTGGCCGCGGTTCGGGCCGGCTGCGCGCAAGTCCAGGCCACAATCAACGGCATCGGCGAGCGGGTCGGAAACTGTGACATGGTCGCCACCCTGGCCAATCTGCGGCTCAAGATGGGCGACGAGTGCGTCAGCGACGAGCGCTTGCGCGGACTGACCGAGCTCAGCCGCTACGTCTTCGAGGTGGCCAACCTCGCTCACGACATCCGGCACCCCTACGTTGGACAGTCCGCCTTCGCCCACAAGGGCGGCATCCACGTCGCCGCCATCCTCAAGCTCGAAGAGAGCTACCAGCACATCGACCCGGCCCGGGTGGGCAACCAGAAGCGGGTGCTGGTGAGCGAGCTGAGCGGGCGGGGCAACGTCGCCTACAAGGCGAAAGCCTTCGGGCTGGATGCCGACAGCGCCGAGGTGCGCCAGGTGCTGGGGCAGATCAAGGACATGGAGAGCCGCGGATTTTTCTTCGAGGGCGCCGACGCCACCCTCGAGCTCATGCTCCGCCGGGCCCAGCCCAACCACCTCAAGGTCTTCGAGCTGATCGACTTCATGGTCGTGGTCGAGAGCCGGGCCGGGCGCGGGATGCTGTCTGAGGCCAGCGTCAAGATGAAGGTCGACGACGAGATCTCGCACACGGTGGCCGAGGGCGACGGCCCGGTCCATGCCCTCGACCTGGCGATGCGCAAGGCGCTGCTCCCGCATTACCCCAAGCTGCGCAAAATGCGGCTGACTGACTACAAGGTCCGCATCATCGACAGCGACCACGCCACCGGCGCGACTACCCGGGTGACCATCGACAGCACCGACGGCCGGCGGAGTTGGACGACGGTTGGCTGCTCATCCAACATCGTCGACGCGTCGTGGCAGGCCCTGGCGGACTCGTTTGAGTATGCGCTCGTGGTCGCTTGAAGAATGCGGAAGCAGATGCCGCGGCTTCGCCGCGGACAATCAGTCTTGGACCACGACCATCCGCGCCAGCCGATCGCTGCCGCTCATGGCAATGGCGTCATCGCCCTGGGCCGGGCGGCCGCGGCGGGCCAGGTTCTTGGCCTTGAGTGACTTGGCGTTGCCCTTCAGCGTGACGTAAACGATGCTGTCCTCGGGCGTGGCGATGACGGCGTCGGCGACGGTGGCGTCCTTGATCAGCTTGGCGCTGATCACGCCCTTGCCGGCCCGGCCCTGGGTTGGGTATTCCTTGAAGGCCACCCGCTTGGCCCGCCCGTCAGTCGTTCCGATCACCACGTCGAGATCGCCCGCGCTCTCATCGGCCAGGGCCAGGGCCATGACGATGTCGCCGTCGAGCAGCTTCATTCCGACCACGCCGCCGGCCGGCAGGCCCATCGGGCGGACCTCCTCCTGCTTGAAACGAATCGCCATGCCCTGCTGGCTGAACAGCAACACGTCCTCATCGCCGCGGGTGAGCCGGGCTGCGATGACGCTGTCGCCCTCGGACACGCCGCACAGGGCGAAGGACGTGCCTGGCGCGCCGGGTAACGCGGCGGTCTCGCTGCGCTTAACCATCCCGCCCGAGGTCGCGGTGAGGACGAACCCGCTGGTCGCCGATTTGTCAATGCTGAACGCGCCGACCGGCTCGTCGTCGGCGCTGAAGGCCGAAATCGCGCTGAGCAGCGCGCCCTGGCCGCGGGTGACATCCTCCTGCGGAATGCCATTGACCTGCAGCACGACGCCGCGCCCGCTCGCGCCGGCGACATAGACCAGCTCCCGGGTGGAGGCCTTGACCACCGCGATCGGCGTGATCTCGGCCGCTGAGGTCACCCGCGGCGCGTCGGACACCCGCCCGATCCGGCCGTTGGCCCCGACGATGACGTAGGCAGTCTCCTCGGGCACCAGTTCGTGCACGGTGAGGGCCAGCTCATTGCTCGATCCGCGCTTGCGGGCCGAGCCGTTGCCATTCTCCTTGTCGGCCTTGCCGTTCTCCTCGCTCTTCGTCTCGACCTGGGCGGCGATCTTGCCAACGATCGTTGTGCGTCGGGCATCGCCGTAGCGCTCCTTGAGCGAGAGCAGCTCGTCGCGGATGACGTCGAGCATCTTGACCGGGTGGGCGAGCAGATCCTCGAGGAACTTGATCAGCTTGCGCTTCTCGGCCAGCTCTTCCTCGAGCTTCTTGCGTTCGAGGGCGGCCAGGCGGCGGAGCGGCATCTCGAGGATGGCGTTGGCCTGCAGCTCGCTGAACTTGAGTTCGTCGATAAGGCCGCGCCGGGCGATCTCGGTGTCGCGCGAGGCGCGGATGAGCTTGACGATCCGGTCGATCATGTCGAGGGCGCGGACCAGGCCCTCCAGGATGTGGGCGCGTTCCAAAGCCTTGGCGAGGTCGAACTCGCTCCGGCGCCGGACGATCTCGCGGCGGTGCTCGATGTAGATGTGCAGCAGGCGGCGCAGGGGCAGCACGCGCGGCTCGAGCCGGCCAGTGGCGTCGGGGACCAGGGCCAGCATGATCACCCCGAAGGTGCTGCGCATGACCGTGTATTTGTAGAGCGCGGCCAGGACCTTGCGCGGGTCGTCGTTCTTGTTGATGTCGATGACGATGCGCATCCCGCGCCGGTCGCTCTCGTCGCGGATGTCGGTCATGCCGGTGATCTTCTCGTCGCGGGCGAGATCGGCGATGCGCTCGATCAGCGAGGACTTGTTGACTGCGTAGGGCAGCTCGGTGACGATGATGTGGGTGCGCCCGCGGGTGCCTTCCTCGATGTGGGCCTTGGCCTGGACGATGATCTTGCCTCGCCCGGTGGCGTAGGTGGCCTTGATCGCGTCGCCGCCCTCGACTGCCTCGTTGTAACGGAAGGCGATCGCGCCGGTCGGAAAGTCGGGGCCTTTGACGAATTTGATCAGCTCGTCGACGTCGACATCCGGCTCGGGCAGGGCCGGCATGGGCTCGCCCGGCTTGACCGTGGCCCGGGCGGCTTTGGTCGCCGCCATGCGTTCGAGCATGAAGATGGTGGCATCGACGATCTCGCCCAGGTTGTGGGGCGGGATGTTGGTCGCCATGCCGACCGCGATGCCGGTGGCGCCGTTGACGATGAGGTTGGGGAACCCGGCCGGCATGACGGTCGGCTCTTTCTGGGTGCCGTCATAGTTGTCCTGCCAGGTGACGGTGTTCTTGTCGAGGTCGGCCAGCAGATCGACGGCCGGCTTGCTGAGGCGGGCCTCGGTGTAGCGCATGGCCGCGGGCGGGTCGCCGTCGACCGAGCCGAAGTTGCCCTGGCCATCGACGATGAGATACCGCATCGAGAAGTCCTGGGCCATGCGGGCCATGGCGTCGTAGACGCTCATGTCGCCGTGGGGGTGGTATTTGCCCAGCACGTCGCCGACGATGCGGGCGCTCTTGCGGTAGGGCGTCTCGGGCCGCAGCCCGGTGTCGTGCATCACATACAGGATCCGCCGCTGCACGGGCTTGAGGCCGTCGCGGGCGTCGGGCAAGGCCCGGGCGACGATGACTGACATCGAGTAGGACAGGTAGGCCTGTTTCATCTCGACATCGATGTCGATGCGCCGGATGCGGCCGTACTGGTTGGTCTCCAGATCGAGCGCGGCCTGGGTAGGCTCGGTGGGTTTTGTCTTTTCTTTGGCCATGCGAATTAGCACAATTGTTCGATTCGGGGCGGATTATAGATCACGGATGACACGGATGACGACGGATTTCACCGAACATGTAACCCCTGTAGGGGCGAAGCATCCGCCACCAACCTGTGGCACGCCCAAGCATATCGGCGGGCGCTTCGCCCAGCCGTTGGCCACCCCCAACACCGTCATCCGGAACGCGTTCGCGCGGATCCCCGGCAGGGAGCGTCATCGAACAGGATAAGCAGGATGGACGGTGATCGATTCCGCCTTTCACGCAGGTGGCGGGCCCGCACTGTGCTGGGCGGGACCGTCAAAAAGCAAGTTCCCGTCAAATCTCGCGCAGGCATATCCGCCGCCAACGCCTATCGTGATGCTCAACCGCCAGGCGCTCAATATCACGCCCGCGGGCAAAGGAGACCCATCATGCAAGAGATCAACCATGCGATCTATCTCGCTCTGGCCAGCGCGCTCACACTCTGGGTGGCCCAGACGCTCTATCGCAGTGGCGCCGTGTTCCTCATGGACGCTTTCCACGGCGATACACCCAGAGCGTCGGCGGTCAACCACCTGATGCGGGTCGGCTTCTGTCTGGGGAATCTCGGTTTCGCCGCGGTGCTGTTGGGCGTCGGCCGCAAAGCGGACACGCTGACCGGCTCGGTCGAGCAGGTCAGCGCCAAGCTCGGGCTCGTCATGCTGGCCCTCGGCGTCGCTTTTCTGATCCATCGGGGGCCCCGGGCGGGCGGGGGGCCCGCGGGGGGGCGGGGGCCCCGGGGGGGCCCGGGGGCTGCGGCGGTCGCGCTGGCTACGATGCGGCAGAGCGCGGGGCGACCCCAACCGGCGCACATTGCGATGTCGCCTCCGCCCGTGCCGCATCCCGCGCATTGAGAGCCCGGCCTCGTAGCCTCAGCCGGATGAGGGCCCCAGCGCCAGCGCGACCTTCACCCGCGCGCCGGCGCCCGGGGCGCTGCTCACCTCGACCGTCGCCCCGATCGCATTGGCCCGCTCGCGGATGCTGAAAATGCCCAGGCCGTCGGGATTGCCCGGCTGCGACACATCAAACCCGCGCCCATCGTCGGCGACGGTGAGCGCCAGGGCCTCGGGGCTCCCGCTCAGCTCAACCTTCACACGGCGGGCCTCGGCATGCCGCAGCGCATTCCCGATCGCCTCCTGGGCGATGCGAAAGAGGGCAAGCTCGACCTCGGGCGCCTGCCGCGTGATGTCCCCGGCGCACTCGAACGTGACCCGCACCGGCGGCGAGCGTTGGGCGCTGAGTTCGTCGGTCTCCAGCGCCAGGCGCTCCAGCGCGCTCATCAGGCCGGCTTCCTCGAGGTAGATCGGGCGCAGCCCGCGGCTGATCCGCCGCACATCGTCGATCATGCGTTGGGCGTGGTCGCGCAACTCGCCCAGCCGGGCCTGGGCCGGCGCTTCCGCGGGGAGCATTGCCTTGAGCAGTTGCGCGCGCTGGGCCAGGGCGACCAGGTTCTGAATGGTGTCGTCGTGCAGCTCATGGGCCAGGCGGGCCCGCTCGCTCTCCTGCGCGCGCATGACCGCCTGGGCGTGCGCGCGCAGGCTGCGCTGATCAGTCTGGATCCGAGCCGCCATCTTCTCCAGGGTCGCGCCCAGATCCTTGATCTCCTGAATGCCATCCCGATGCGGTCCGCGGGCCAGGGCGTCGAGATCGCCCTCTTCCACGCGCTGGGCCGCGGCCTGAAGCTGTTGCAGGGGCCGCACGATGCGGCGCAGCCCGAGCGTGATCGCAAGCGCAGTCAGCAGGGCCACCGGCAGCAGCACCAGTGGCGCGGCCAGCGAAAAGCGCATCATCGGGTCGAGGACGGCCTCCCAGGGCTCCTCGAGGATGACGCCCAGCGGCTCGCTCCCCGGGGGCAGGCGCAGCCGGGCGAAAGACACCACGTGCTCCTCGCCCGATACCGGATCGTCTTGATAGACCGTGCCCTCCTGGCCATCCAACGCTGGAAACACACCTGCGTGCGCGGCCACATTCGCGCCAACCCGGGCAGGGTTGGTGTGGAGGATGACGGTCCCGGACCGGTCGAAGACATAGGCGTCCACCCGGTGCTGGCCACCCATCGGATTGACCAGAGCCTCGAGGGTGGCCGACGTCAGACACGTCCGCGCCCGCTCAGCCGAGGGGATGCCCGCCGGCGCCGCGCATGCCCGAAGCGCATCGCTCAGCACGATCGCGGTGGCCACGATCGCCCGGTTGTCGCGCTCGCCCACCATCGTGCGCATGGCCTGCTGGTGGGCGGCCAGCGCGCCAAACGACACGGCCGACAGCACCAGGGTCAGCGGCAGCAGGGTGACCAGCAGGAGTTGGGCGGAGAATCCCCGCAGCAGTCGTTGCATCTCACTCCTGCGGGATCAGACCCAGCCGAATGCCGATCATCACGGCTTCGGTCCGGCTGCTGGCGCTCAGCTTTTCGAAGATGTTGGCGATGTGGCCCTGCACGGTCCGATCGCTGATGTCGAGCCGGGCGGCGATGGCCTTGTTGGACTGACCCTGGGCGATCAGGCGCAGCACTTCGAGCTCGCGGGGCGAGACCTCTGCCTGGGGCGGCCCGCCCGGGCTCAAGGTGCGGGCCAGGATCTGGGTCAGGCCCTCGTCCAATGCCAGCCGGCCGGCCCGAACCGTCATCACCGCCTTGATAAGATCGGCCGGAGCGGCGGTCTTGAGGACATACCCATTCGCGCCGGCCTGCAGCGCGCTCATCACATACGGGTCGTCGTCGTAGGCCGAGACCATCAGAATCGCGCAGGGCAATTTCTCGGCCCGGATCCGGCGGGCGGTCTCGATCCCGTTCAGCCGCGGCATCTGCACGTCAAGCAGAACGACATCCGGTGCCATGGCACGAGCCATCTCGAGCGCCTGCTCGCCGTCGATTGCCTCACCGACGATCTCCATCCGCGGATCGGTCTCGAGATATTCGCGGATGCCCTTGCGGACCATGCCGTGGTCATCGGCCAGGACGAGTCTGATTCGCGGTTGCATGTCGGCTCATTATCAGTAATCTGGTCACCGCTCAGGCCATGGGCTGCGCGTCATGCCGACAGCCAGAAACAGCTCGCTAATCTGCGCTAATCTGCGTCAATCTGCGGATCGATCCAGATCCAAGCCCGCTCGGCCCGTCACGGGCGCGACAGTTCTTGTCCGCAGATTGACGCAGATTAGCGCAGATTGGGCTTTGGCGCGTCACGCGCTACTGCGCGTCACGCGCTACTGCGCGTCACGCGACCCGAAAATTCCGCATCATCCCGCTCGATTCGTGCTCCAGGTTGTGGCAGTGATACAGATAGAGGCCCTTGTAACGTTCAAACTTCATTGCGAGCTTGACCCGCTCGCCGGGCATCACCAGCACGGTGTCCTTCCAGCCCTCGTCCACCCGGCCCTCGCGCACGCTGTCCCAGCCGGCCTTGAGCTGCGGCAGCACCTCCCGGCTGAGCACCTGGAACTGCCCGCCATGAATATGGATCGGATGGGCCATCCCGTTGGCGTCCATCATGTGTCCGGGATTCAGCTTGTTGACGATCTCCCAGATCTCGGTGCTGCCCAGCTTGATCGTCTCCTCGGGCAGCACGCTGTCCATCTCAAAGACCCGGTTGTTGATCAGCCACTGCATACCGTTGAGGGTCAACCCTACCTGGCGCGGGTTGGCCGCGTTCACGGCCTGCTCGGCCCGCAGGCGGGTGATCGACGACAACGCGCGGGGCAGACTCAGCGTTTCCTTCTCCTCGCGCTCGACCCTGACCTTGAGCAGCGTCATCGGCGCGCCTTGTTCGGGCCCGCCGCCGCTCATCATGCCGCCCATCATGCCCCCGGCATCCTCGACGCCCTCGAACTTCAGGCTCTGCAGGGTGATCTCGGCCCCGACCTTGCGCCGGCTGAAATCGGCCCAGAGCTCGACCCGCTCGCCCGGCGCAAGCATGACATACGGTTTCTCGACCGGCTTTTCGAGCAGGCCGCCGTCGGTGCCGACCACGATGACGGGGCCGCCGTCGCTCCAGCCCAGTTTGTAGATCCGGGCGTTGGAGCCGTTCAGCAGGCGCAGGCGATACGCCCGGGTGGCGACCGACAGGCTGTAGTCGGGCTTGCCGTTCACCAGGATTCGCGTGCCGAGGAAGCCCATCATCTGGTCCATCATCCCTTGCATGCCCATTCCGCTGCCTGGGGCGGGTGTCGCGGAACCGCCCATCATCCCGCCCATCCCCGGCATGTTGTGGCCCGGCATGCCGCCCGCGGGCGCACCCGGGTTGGCCGGCATGCTGCCCGCTCCGCCCAGATACACAAATTGATTGTCCGCGTCAAAGGCGCGGTCTTGAATCACGAGCGGAATATCGCATGCGCCTGAGGGCAGGCCGGCAGCCGCCTCTTCAGGATCGCTGACCAGAAACATGCCGGCCAGACCGTTGTAGACCTGCACTCCGGTCTGCTCGTGCGGGTGGGGGTGGAACCAGTATGAGCCGGCCCGATCAATGACCTCGAATTCGTAAACGTAGGATTGTCCCGGCTGAACCGCAAAGCGCGGGTGGCCGTCCATGTCCTCAGGCAGATTCAGGCCATGCCAGTGCACGATGCTGGGATGCCCGGCCGGAAGATCATTCTTGAAGTTGATCCGCACGCGCTGGCCCTTCTGTGCCCGAATGATGGGGCCCAGATAGCTGTCCTTCAGGGTGACCAGGCTCGAGGCATCGCCCTTGGCCAGGCTGGCTTGATAGCCCCATACGGCCGTGCTCTTGCCGGGCAGAATTTGGGCGTTGCCGGCGGCCGCGCGCAGATTGAGCTCGATGTCCGGGCTGAAGCCACTGCTGGCCCCGCGCGGCGTCGCTCCGGCAACGGCCGGGGCCGCAGGCTGGCTTGGCGGAACGGCACAGGCGGTGATGCCGCCGGCCGCAATCAGGGCACCGCCAGCGCCAAGGGTGCGCAGAAAGCTGCGCCGGGAAAACGTTTGGTTCATGGTTTGGGAGAGTTTTTTTGTGCGTCCACAGATTACGCAGACTTCCGCGGATCTTGGACAAGCGCCGCGCGAATAAGAAAAAGGAATCGGCGGAAATCTGCGTAATCTGCGTAATCTGCGGATAGATCGCCTATTTCATCAGCGCACACTTGCGTCGGCTTCATTTAGCGGATGCCGGCTTCGCGTTGAAGCGCGCGCACATACTGCGTGATTTCGCGCGTTTCGGCGTCGGTGACCGTCGGCTGGGCGGGCATGTTCCCGAATTTCCAGTGATGTTGGACCGAGCCGTTGCGGACGGCCAGGAGGAAAGCGGCGTCGGAATGGTGGCTGGGTTCGTAGATCTTGTCCACCAGCGGCGGGCCGATCTGAGTGCCCGTGGCGCGCACACCATGGCAGGCCGCGCAGGTCTGATTGAATAGCTGCTCGCCGCGTGACGCTCCGGGGACAAAGGTCGCCGCCGCCAGTGGCGTGGGGGGCACGCTGGCAGCAGCGGTGGAACAGGCGCCCAGGCCGCCCGCAAGGAGCAGACCGGCCGCAAGGTGAAGAAAGCGTGTGATGAGCACAGGTTGACGATACCTGACCGATTGTGGGCGGGCAATAGGCAGAAATGCCTAACGGGGGGGCCGGCGGGGGCGGGGGTTAGCGAAGCGACACCAGCAGCCCGGCCACCGCGGCCACCAGCGCGAGCGCGATCCAGACCGCGTTGGCTCGGATGACATCGGCGGCGCTGGCCTGCGGCGGGCTGTCCTGCGGGCGGGGGGCGCCTTCGCCGAACAGGCGATCGCGGAACTCGGCCACGGTCGGATGCCGATCATCCGGGTGCATGGCAATGGCCTGCATCACGGCGGTCTCAACCCGCTCGCTGACGGCCGGGTTGAGCTCGCGCATGGGCAACAGCGCGGCCGGCTTGAGAAAGCGCTGTTTGGCCTCGGCCGGGGCCTGGTTGGTCAGCAAGTGATACAACGTGCCGCCGAGCGAGTAGATGTCCGAGCGCGCGTCGGTGTGGGCGTCGTCTTCGCCGTATTGTTCGAGCGGGGTGTAGGCCGCGGTGCCGCGCCCCTGCAGGACTGTGATTGTGCGCGAGTCGTCCTTGCCGACCAGCTTGACCAGCCCGAAGTCGACCAGCTTGATCACGCCGCTGGGCGCGAGCCGGATGTTGCCGGGTTTTATGTCGCGGTGCAACACGGGCGTCTCCTGAGTGTGCATGTAGTCCAGCGCATCACACAACTGACGGGCCCAATTCAACACCTCGAATTCGGACAACATTCGCCCGTTTCGGCGGGCGTCGTCCATGAGTTCCTTAAGGTCCTTGCCGGCCACGTAGTCCATGACCAGGTAGTCGAGGGTGTTCTCGGTGAAGTAATCCGACACCTTTGGGAGATTCGGGTGATCAAGTCGGGCGAGGATGCTGGCCTCGTGGCGAAACTGGTGCTGGAGCTGCTCGATCGCAGTCTCGCTGGCATTGGGATCAATACGGACGGCCTTGAGCGCGCACTTGCGGCCCTCGAGCCGGAGGTCCTCAGCCAGATACACCGAGCCCATCCCTCCCTGTCCGATGGGGCTGACGATGCGGTAGCGATTGCGCAGTGTGGCGCCGACGGTCAACACGCGTCCAATTTTACCGGCTTCACCCGCTAAAATGCGGGCACATGAATCAGGACGCACCGATGCTCATCATCCAGAATGGGCAGAAGGCCGGCGAGCGCTGGCTCCTTGACAGCGATGTTGTCATCATCGGCCGCGAGGCCGGTGAGACTGACCTGCTCCTCCCCGAGCGCCAGGTCTCGCGCAAGCACGCCAAGATCGAGCGTACCGACACCGGATTCCTCCTGACCGATCTCGAGAGCAAGAACGGCACTTTTTTGAACGGCAAGGAATTGCGCGAGCCGAAGATGCTCCAGGACGGCGATGAGATTCAGATCGCCTTGTCGGTCAAGATCGCCTTTGTCGGCAGCGACGCCACCGCCCCGCTCAATGCCCGTCCCATCAGCCGCGGGATGAAGGCCGCGGTCCGCGGCATCCGCCTTGATAAGGAGGGCCGGCGCATCTTCGTGGCCGAGATGGAGCTAGACCCGCCCCTCTCGCTCCAGCAGTACCGCCTGCTCGAGATGCTCATCGACGCCAATGGCGGGGTCGTCCCGCGCCAGCAGCTCGTCGAGCACGTATGGGAGGGCGAGAGCGCCTATGGCGTGAGCGAGCAGGCCATCGACGCCCTGGTCCGCCGCCTGCGCGACCGCCTCGCCGAGCGCGATCCCGAGCACGACTACATCGTCACCGTGCGCGGGCACGGCCTGCGATTCGAGAACCGGTGAAAGCGCCTTCGGCGGCGCCCGCAGCGCTCTCGCCGCGCCGGCTCGCCGAGGCCATCGCCCTCGGCGTGATCCTGCTCCTCGCGGCCGGGCTGCGCTTCCATCGCATCGACGCCCAGTCGCTGTGGTACGACGAGGGTAACAGCGCCCGCATCGCCGAGCGCTCGATCCAGTTGATTCTCGAGGGCGCGGCGGGTGATATCCATCCGCCGTTGTACTACCTGGTGCTCAGCCTGTGGCGGGGGGTGTTTGGCGCGGGCGAGACCGCCCTGCGCGGGCTGTCGGCGGTGTCGGGAATTGGGTTGGTCGGCCTCGCGTGGTGGCTTGGCCGGCGCCTGTTTGGGATCCGGGCCGGGCTGGCCGCCGCCGCATTGCTGGCCGTTTCACCCTTTGCCGTCTATTACAGCCAGGAGGCGCGCATGTACGCCCTGCTGGCCGTGTGGGCGGCCCTCGCCAGCGCCTGGATCGTGACGCTCGCGCTGCCGGGCAAGCAAGTCCGCTGGCCCGGTGCGGCGCTGTATGCGCTCGCCACTGCGGCCGGCCTGTATACCCATTACGCCTATCCCTTCGTCATGATCGCCCAGGCGGTTGCGCTTGGGCTCGCCTGGGCTGCAGCAGTGGCCCTTCGACAGGCTCAGGGCCCTTCGGATGCCCTCATCCGCCAGCCGCGCGCCCTGCTCGCCTGGGCCCTGGCCAACGCCGCCGCGATCGCTCTGTTCGCGCCCTGGCTGCCCATCGCTGTGCGCCAGATCGTCGGCTGGTCGGTCGCCCCCCAGGATTATGTGTTGGGCTCGGCCGTCCTCGATGGCCTGCGCTGGGTGGTGGCCGGGCGGACGCTGAGCCTGCCCGAGGCCGCCCTGCCACTGTTCGCCTTCGCCGCCCTGGCCGCGCTTGGGCTGGCTGCCGGGCCGGCCGAGGCCCGCCGGAGGGCGCTGATCCCGCTTGCGCTACTGTCGGCGCCATTCGTTTTGCTCTTCATCTTCAAGCTCTACCGCGAGTCGTATCTCAAGTTCCTGCTCGTGTGCGCGCTCCCGCTCGCGGTCCTGGCCGGTCGGTCGGTCGCGGTTCTGTCGACTCGGATCGGGATCCGGGCGGATCGGCTGCCTTGGACCCGCCCGGCGGCGTTTGTGGGCAGCCTGTGCCTGGTATCGGCCACCCTCTTTGGCAGCCTGAACAATCTCTACACCAACCCCGCCTACGCCCGCGACGACTATCGCGGCATCGCCAGGCATGTGCTGTCAGACCTGCGACCGGGCGACCGGGTCTGGTTCAGCGGCCCGAACCAGTGGGAGGTCTATACCTACTACGACCCCGACCCGGCCCGGGCCTTCCCCGTGCCGTATCGCCCCGCCAGCGACGCGGCCGCCGACGCCGCGCTGACGCCGGCCGCGGCCGGGGCCAGCCGGATCTACGCCCTGTTCTATGGCGAGCGGGAGGCCGACCCGGAGAGTCGCTATGAGCGCTGGCTGGCCGGGCATGCCTTCAAGGCCCGCGAGGAATGGGTGGGCAATATCCGTTTGGCAACCTACACCGTCAACCGGAGTATGGCCCTGGCCAGTTCGGGCGCGGCGTGGCAGACTGGGATCAGTCTGGCGTCCGCGCGGGCCGATCTGTCCGAGGTGCGGCGCGGTGACATCATTCCGCTGGTGCTAAGCTGGATGGCGTCCTCTGCGCCGGCGTCCAATCTGAGCGTCTTCGCCCATCTCGGCCCGGCTGACGGCCCGCCAGTCGCGCAAAACGATGGCGCCCCCGGCGCCGGTTTCCGCCCGACCTCATCCTGGCGGCCAGGCGAGGTAATCATCGATCAGCGCGGGGTGCTCATTACGCCGGCCACCCCGCCCGGGCGCTACTCGCTCTTTGTGGGGCTGTACGACCCCGCCACTGGCCAACGGCTCAAACTTATCTCTGGCGCCGATCGCCTGGCGCTGGGGGAAATCCTCGTGCGGACACCCTAAAGGTGGCCCCATGACGAGTTTCAACGGGCGCGTCTATACATGGGGCCACCTTTAGGGTGTTCGCACAACGTGCCTCCTCGCGCGCGATAGAATCGCCCCTATGCCCAGCCCCGCGCCACTAGAGGTCGGCAAAAGCTATCATATTTACAACCGCGGCAACAATGGCGAAAACCTGTTTCGCCAGACGCAGGACTATCGTAACTTCCTGCGTCTGTATCGAAAACATCTCGAGCCCGTCTGTGAGACATTCGCGTATTGCCTGATGCCCAATCACTTCCACCTTCTGATTCGGGTGCGGGACAATATGCTCGCAGACTCAAATGGACAGCCGATTCATCGCCTACCAGGGCAGGCCCTTGCCAACCTCTTCGTAGCCTATACAAAGACCATGAACAACATGCTCGAACGCACTGGCAGCCTGTTCGAGCATCCTTTTCACCGCAAGGGCGTCGAGGACGATACGTACTTCGCTCGCCTTGTGGTCTACATTCATCTGAATTCGCAACGACACGGCTTTGTTGACGATTTTCGGGTTTGGCCCTGGTCGAGCTACTCGACTTTGTTAGGCCACGGCGCGACCCTGCTGGAGAGGGACGCGGTTTTGGGTCGGTTTGGTGGGTCCGAGAACTTCGCCGCAGCGCATCGGGCGGTAGTGGACGAGACGCTGGCCGCTGATGACTTCTGATTGACGGTGCCCCAATGCTTGGCGGACACCCTAAAGGTGGCCCCATGAAGAGTTTCAGCAGGCGCGTCTGTACATGGGACCACCTTTAGGGTGTCCGCACAATCTACTTTCTTTCCCCGCCCGAACAGCAACTCGTAGGTCCGGCTCACCCGGGCGACGGGGTTGTTGGCGCCCAACGGAATCTTGCCCTGCATCACCGAACCATAGCCGGGCGGCACGACCGACGGCGCACCGCCGCCGCCCGCCTGCCAGGCGCTCCAGCGCACGATCCCCGCCTCGGGCCGGGGCGGGTCGGGCAACATGGCCAGGTACTCGATTGAATGCTCGTCGGGGTCGCGGAAATACGTCGCCAGGGCCGGCATCCAGCCAATGACCTCGGGCTCGCCCAGATACGGCCCGCTGAACCCACGCAGCTCGACGCCCTGGGCCGCCAGGGACGCGGGCGCGGCCAGCACGTCCTCGACCGTGACATCAAAGGCGATGTGCAACTTCATCGACAGCGGCGACGACCCGGCCCCCCATAACCCCAGCATCGCCCGGCCCGGCCCGCCGATCCACAGAAAGGCGGCGTTGCGCGCGGGCAAGTCATAGGCCAGGCGCAGGCCAACCACGTCACAATAGAAAGCGACCGAGCGCGCCACATCGCGCACCGGTAGATGCGTTTCGAACAGGCCGCGGATGGGAGTCATGGCCGCATTGTAGCCACGCCGCAAGGCGCCCCTAGCATAACGAGATTTCGGAGGCGATATCCCCCGCTTCGCCGGGCATATCGCCTCCAAATCAGTTCTGTCAGGAGATCAGAGTGGGGGCCCCGGCGCGGCGGGGGGCGGCCGGCCCCCCGCCACTAGACGGAGAGATAGTCGATGACCTGGCGCGTGGTCGCCAGCGACAGCGCGCGCCGCGCAATCTCGACGCAGTCCGTGCGCGAGCGCTCGCGCACGGCGGCCTTGAGCGCCGGGATGGCGCTGGGCGACATGCTGAACTCGTCCAGACCCAGGCCCAGCAGCACCGGCGCGGCCAGCGCATCGCCGCCCAGTTCGCCGCACAATCCGCACCATTTGCCGTGCTCATGCGCGGCGTCGATCGTCATCTTGATCAGCCGCAGCACCGCCGGGTGATACGGGCTGGCCAGCGATGCGACCTTCGCGTTCCCCCGGTCGACGGCCAGCGTGTATTGAGTGAGATCGTTGGTCCCGATGCTGAAGAAGTCGACCTGCGAGGCGAATTCGCGGGCCATCAGGGCTGCGCTGGGCACCTCGACCATGATTCCAAACTGGGTCTGCTCGGCGAAAGGCAGCCCCTCGGCCCGCAACTGGGCCTGGGCCCGCTCGAACAGCTCGCGCCCGCGCTCGATCTCGAGCATGGTGCTCACCATCGGCAGCATGATCCGCAGGTCGCACTTGAAGTCGGGCGTCTCCGCGCCCGCCCGCAGCAGGGCCCGAAACTGGGTGAGGTAGATGTCCTCGCGCCGGTCGAGCATCCGGATCGCGCGCCAGCCGAGAAACGGATTGTCCTCGTGCTCGATGTCGAGATACGGCACGGGCTTGTCCCCGCCGATGTCGAGCATGCGGGCGACCAGGGGGCGGCCGGCCAGAATTCGGGCAATCTCGCCATACGCCTCGATCTGCTCGACTTCGGTCGGCAGGCTGGCCCGGTCCATGAACAGGAACTCGGTTCGGAACAGGCCCACGCCTTCCGCCCCGTTGTCCATCGCCGCGATCGCGTCGCGCTGATTGCCGATGTTGGCGACGACTTCGACCCGCGCGCCGTCGCGGGTGACGGCCGGCTCATGGGCGACCGACTGAGCCCTGGCCCGGGTCGACAACCACTTGGCCCGCCGCGTCTGGGCCGCCCCAATCGTCTCGCCGTCTGGGTCGATCGTCAGGGTGCCGGTTTCGCCGTCCAGCACGGCCAGCACGCCATCGAGCGAGGCGTCGAGCGTGACTTGCGCGCTCACCACCGCCGGCACACCCAGCCCGCGCGACAGAATCGCCACATGCGAGGTTGGGCCGCCTCGCATCGTGCAGATGCCCAGCACGAACTGACGCTCGAACTGGATGGTCTCGCTCGGGCTCAGGTCATCGGCGACGATGATGCTGGGCTGGGTGAGCGCGCGCCGGGCCCCTGATCCGCCGCCGCCGGCGTTGCGCATCAGACGCTGGCCGACATCCTTCAGATCGGCGGCGCGAGCACGGAAGTATTCATCCTCGAGCGCGAGGAGCATCTCGGCGTATTTGGCCACCGCCACTTCGACGCCGGCCTCCGCCGTCAAACGGTCGGAAAACACGCTTTGCCGGATCGTGCTGATGAACTCTTCGTCCTCGAGAAACATCAGATGGGCCTCGAAGATCGCCGCTTCCTCAGCGCCCACCTTGGCCTCGGCCATGTCCCGCAATTCGTTCAACTGCTGGCGCGATTGCTCGATCGAGGCCAGGATGCGCCGCCATTCGTCGTCGGCGTCGCGGGCCTGGGCCCGCTCGACCACAACCTCGTCCGGCCAATGGATCCACAACGGGCCGATCGCGACGCCGGGGGCCGCGGGCAGACCCTGGATGGGCGCTGGATTACTCAAAGTTGCTCTCGATGAGATGGATCAGGGCGGCAATGGCCTCGTCTTCGCGCTCGCCCGTGGCCACGATTTCGATCTGGGTGCCCTTGTTGACGCCCTGGGTGAGCACGCTGACCATGCTCTTGGCGTTGACGGCGACGGCCGCCGGCTTGGCCAGGTTGCGCAGCGTGATCGCGCAGGGGAACGAAGCCGCAAGCTTGACGAACTTTGCGGCCGGGCGCGCATGCAGCCCCGATTCATGATGAATAGTGAGCGTTGTGCTTGCCATGGTCCTCTCGCGCTAGAGCGCGTCCTGTTCCTTGCGCAGCTTGACGATGGTCTGGCCTTCGAGCAGCGCCACATCGGCATATCGAATCGGCGCGCCCATCTTCACCGGCGCGGTCACGGTCGCGCCAACGGCCAGGCCGATTGGAAGCTGCCCGCCGGCCCGGGCCACTTCGGCCCGCTCGACCATCCCATACACGGTGAAACCGCCCAACGCGTCGATCTTCTCGCCGGCCTTCAGGTCGCGCTTGGCATAGGCGATGGTCTCGGCCACAAACGGCCGGGTCGTGGCCAGGGTCACTTCGCGATCGAGCACCGCCCGCGCCACCGAGATCGGTGTTTCGAGATTGGCCAGGTGATACGGCCGGTACAGTGCCCAGTAGTTGCCATGCCCGTTCAGCCGCAAGTAGCGCAAATCGGCCATGATCTTGGGTTGATCGGTGGTGATGATGACAAAGACGCCCGGGGCCGGGCCCACGGCGTAATCGACGGCGCCCGGGGCATTGAAAATGCCGCCGGCGCTCTTCGGGACAAATGTCTTGGCCAGGTCGGCGATCACGCATTTCGGGCCGTAGGCGCCGGCGACCTCGGGGGCGAAACCGACGCCGTTGCCAATCGAGGTCATTTCGACCATGGTCTTGGTCCCGTCCTCAAACGAAGCCAGCATCTTGGCGCTCATGTTCTGCGCTTTGGCCTTGGCCGCGCAGGTGTCCGGGTTGCTTTGCCGGTTGAGCGGGTTGTTCTTGCCCTTGCCGACGGCGACGATGGTGAAGCCCAGCGCGTCAGCGAAATCATAGAGCTCCTTGATCGTGCCGGGTTCATCGCCCGCAGTCAGGGTGTAGACCACTCCGGCCGCCTGGGCCCGGCGCTGGAGGGCGTAGCCGACCGTAGCGTCGGTCTCGACGTTCATGTTGACGATGTGCTTGCGCGCTTCGATTGCGGCGGCGCACACCCGCGCGCCGACCTCGGGCACGCCCGTGCACTCGACGATGATGTCGAGGTTGGGGATGCGGGTGAGCGCATCGGCGTCGCGCATGGCCGCCCGGCGCCCGCCCGCAATCGCATCGGCGGCGGTTTCGGCGTCGTCGGTGACAACCAGGGGCGCAGTGACGCTGGCCTCGGCATAGGCGGCTTCGGCCCGCCCCGGCATGACGTCGGCGACGGCGACGACGCGCATGCCATCCATGCGCTCCATCTGGCTCATCATTCCGGCGCCCATTTGTCCGGCGCCCACCAGCCCAACCTTGATGACGCCGTGCTGGGCCTCATGCGCGCGCAATCTTTCCCGTAGTGACATGATTACCTTCGGTTCCCGGGCGCGATGCGCCGCCCCATGCAGCGGCAGCGCCTGCGCCGGGATGTCTTAACGCTCGGGCGAAGCGATGCTGAACGTATCCCCCACCCCAACAGCAGGGAAGGGTTTCGCTTCAACGCACACGTCGCCCGGCAACTCGGGGGCATCCAGGCCATTGGCCTTCAAGACCAGGTGCCCAAGATTGGCGAGGTTGGTGTTGGCAACGTCTCCGACGGCCAGCACGGTGTACGTCTCGCCGGCCACCGTGACGACATCGCCCGGGGCCACCGGTTCCAGCAACGGCGGGCCTTCGTGGATGACCGAGAACTCGGCCAGTTCCTCGGGCGCGCCGGCGCCAAAGAAGATCAGGATTCCCGCGCTGACGAATTCGTTGATCAATTCGCCCACCGAGGTGACCCGGCGGTCGTATTTGAGCGCCATCGCGTCAGGCGGGGGTGACGTCCACCAGCCGCACGCCAGAGCAGAAATACTGCTCAGTGATGAAGCGGAAGAGCGGTCCCGACGGGGAGGTCGGATAGATGTCGATGGTCAGGACCTTCTTCATCGGATACACACCCACCCGGGCCGTGCCGCCGCAATCGATGACGCAGCAGGCCATGGCTTCGAACGCCACCTTGGTCTTGAAGCCGTCAACGGCCTCGCAGCCGGTCATCTCGGCGATCTTGGCCGCCAACGGATGAATGCCGCCGCCGGTGATGGACACGACTTTGTCCTTGCCCGGCTTTGGATCGATCAGAAACGGTCCGCCCCAGCCTTTGGGGCCCTTCACCACTTTCACTTTCTTGTACTCTGGCATGACTGTGTCTCCTGGGTCTGCCGCGAGGCGCCGCCGGCGGCATTCATGCCGCCGGCCACGCCTCGCGGCGCGAGTGCGATCTGGACGGCTTACTGCGGGTACATCCCGATGCTGGCCACCCAGGCGATGATGACGCTGACCGGGCCGGTTACCAGTCTCGAGAACAGGACTGCCGGCACGCCGATTTCGACTGTCTCAGGCTCGGCCTCGCCCAGGGCAAGACCGACCGGGATGAAGTCGCAACCAACCTGCGGGTTGATGGCGAACAGCGCCGGCAGGGCGATCGAGGCGGGGATGGCCTTCGTCCCAATCTGCACACCGAGCAGCGTGCCGATGATCTGCGCGATCACGGCGCCCGGCCCGAGCAGCGGCGACAGCACGGGCAGGCCAATGATCAGCGACATGACGATCAGGCCGACCGGGTTGCCCGCCAACGGCTTGAGCGCGTTGGCCAGCAGATCGCCGATGCCCGTCTTGAGGATGATGCCGATCACCAGCGAGATGAACGCCATGAAGGGCAGGACGTTCTTGATGACTTGATCGATGGAATCGCGGCCCGACTGATACAGCACGCCGACAACTTTGCCGACGGACCGGCCAATCTTTTCGAGTAGTTTGGTTAGTGCTCCCATGATTATGTTCTCCTGTTGGTTAAGCGGCTGCGGCTTCACCGGCTGCGGCTTCGGCCGCGGCGGTATCGCTGGCCTTGCGGCCCATCATGATCTTGGTGATGTACTCGGTCAGGAGGCCCCGGATGAAGATCACGACCAGACCAACCAGGAAGTAGCGGATGGCAAGATCACCGATGTTCAGTTTCAGGTCGGTGATGCCCTTGGCAATGCCGGCCCAGACGAAGATCTCGCCCGGGTTGACGTGCGGGAACAGGCCAAGCGGCGGGTGCACGAACGACACAGCCGAATCATAGAAGGCGGGCTTGAGCCGCTCGGGGAGGAACCGGCCCATGGTGTAGGCCATGGGGTTGGTGAGGAAGAACACCGACAGGAACGGCAGAACGGTGTAGCGCACGATCGTGGGCAGGATGCCGGGCTTGCCCGCATACTTGCCGACGCCTTCGATGCGCTCAACGCCGATCAGCGCGATGAGGGCATTGACCGCCGTCATCAGCACGATCAGCAGGGGCACGATGCCCGACACCAGGCTGACGAAGACTTCGCCGCCTTTTTGAAAGAGACCAATGAAACCTTGCGCAAGATTTGCTAGAAATTCCATGTGTATGCCTCCAACCCAAGCGGGTTGTGGAGATTCACGATTGTGTATTGGCCTTAATGTTCAGGCCTTGATCAACGTTGCATGTTGCGCGCGATGTCCGGAGCGTGTGCCTCTCCGGCGCGTGTAGCGCCGCGCGTGCGCCACCCGCAGAGCTATCAAGCTTGTGACAGGGCCACCTCCTGCGATACGGTCGGCAATGCCGGTTTGGCCCCGGCCTGAGCCGTCGCTTCAACGTGCTTGCGCAAATAGTCGGCGGCGGCGCAAAACGCTTTCCATTCTTTTGTGCTGACGCCCCGCTGCGGCTTTCGGTCGGGGACCACCGCATCAAGCGGCATCCCCACCAGCGCCGGGACGGGCCTCAGCGACGAAAACACGGTAAACCCCGAGAGTTGCTCCGCGCGCCGGATGGTGTTATCCGCCTTGTTCAGGGTCAGGACACCGTAGGTGCGCGTGTTCAGCCGGTTGCCAGTCATGCCGGTCGCCGTCGGGCCCTCGCGCCGCAACGCGCTCAGACGGCTGTAGTAACGCTTCATCTGCAGGAATGACATGAAGAACTGGAGCAGCCACATCGCGACCAGCAGTCCGATCATCCACCCGTAGTTTTCGAGGAAATTGTCCATTGCGTTTGTCCCGTCCTACAACAGCATCGTGTCGGGTCGTTCAAGCGCCTCGCGCAAATCGCGCATGAACAGTGCGGCAACCGCGCCATCGATGATGCGGTGATCGGCGCTCAGGCGGATCGTCATCAGCGGGCGCAGCACGGGCTGGTCGTGGGCATCGGGGACAAAGGTCTTCACCGCCCGGCCCACCGCCAGAATGGCGCTCTCGGGCGGGTTGATGATGGCGTTGAAACGGTCGATCCCCAGCATCCCCAGATTGCTGATCGTGAAGGTGCCGCCGCTCAGTTCGGCCGGGCGCAGCTTGTTGGTCTTGGCCCGCGCGCTCAGATCCGCGACTTCGGCTCCCAGCGCGGCGAGGCCTTTTCCGTCCGCGCCATGAATAACTGGAACAATCAACCCATCTTCCAGGGCGACGGCGATCCCGATGTTGGCCTCGGGCATCAGGCGAATCACGTTGTTGGCGAGATCGAGCTGGCTGTTGATCCGCGGATGGCGAACCAGCGCCCAGGCGCAGGCTTTGGCGAGCACGGCCGTCAGGCTGATCCGGGCGGCGCCCTCGGGCAGGCGCGCGTTTGCCCGGGCCCGCAGCGCCTCGAGCGCGCTGACATCGATGTCGGCGTCAAAGGTGATGTGCGGGGCCTCCTGCGCGCTCTTCTGCAGGCGCAGGGCGATGGTCTTGCATCCCGCTGAAAGGCAGGGTCTTGATCGCGATCGGCGCGGGCGCCGCCTCGACAACCGGGGCGGGGAGGGCGACCGCTGCTACTGCAGCGGCAGCGACTGAGACATCCCCGGCCTGGACCCGCCCGCGCGGCCCGCTCCCGGCCACACCGGTCAGGTCGACGCCCAGCTCACGGGCGGCCTTGCGCGCCGCGGGCGTGGCGCGCGGCTTGCCGGCGGCCGCCGCGGCCGCAACGACATCCTCGCGGGTGATCTTTGCACGTGGGCCGCTGCCTTCAATCGTGCTCAAGTCAACCCCGAGGTCGCGCGCGACGGCCTGGGCGATCGGGGTCGCGTGGACGGCCGTGCCGCGCGCGGCCGCTTCCGGCGCGGCCGCAGGCGCGACAGGCGCCGGGGAGGAATCCGGCGCCTTCTCGCCCGGGCCCAGGATCACAGCGATGACCTGGGTGACAAGCACCGTGTCGCCCTCGGCAGCCCGCAAATCGGCCAGCACACCGGTCGCCGGCGCCTCGATCTCCATGTTGGTCTTGTCGGTGGTGATCTCGACGATGGGCTCGCCCTGGGTCACCGTGTCGCCGGCCTGCTTGAGCCAGCGCACGATGCTGCCCTCTTCCATGGTGAAGCCGAGTTTCGGCATGATCACGTCTTTCATCGTCTGGGTTCCGCCTGGCGGCCCGGGGCTAGTACTCCCCCCGCGCCAGTTTGCGCGCCTCGCGCGTGATGTCGTCAACCTGCGGCACCGCGGCGCGCTCCAGGTTCCGGTTGTAGGGAATGGGCGTGTCCAGCCCGGTCAGGCGCCGGATGGGCGCCTCGAGATAGTCGAAGGCATCGCTCCCGGCGATCCGGGCTGCCAGCTCGCCGCCATAGCCGCCGGTGCCCGGGGCCTCGTGGACGATAAGGGCCTTGCCCGTTTTGCGCACACTGGCCAGAATCGGTTCCTCGTCGAGTGGGGTGAGGGTGCGCGGGTCAACGACTTCGAGCTCGATCCCCTCTGCGGCCAGCGTGGTTGCCGCTTCAAGCGCCCGGTTGACCATGATGCTGGTCGCCACCACGGTCACATGCCTGCCCTCGCGGGCGATGCGGGTGCTGCTCAATGGCACACGGTACATATCCTCGGGCACCGGGCCCTTGGTCTTGTAGAGCAGCTTGTGCTCAATGAAGATGACCGGATTGGGGTCGTCGATGGCGGCCAGGAGCAGGCCCTTGGCGTCATACGGATTGCTGGGCATGACGACCTTGAGGCCGGGCACGTGAACGAACCAGTTTTCCAGGCTCTCGCTGTGCTGAGCGGCGGCGCCGGTTCCGCTCCCGCCGGGCATGCGCAACACCATCGGCACGCTGGTCTTGCCGCCGAACATGTAGCGGATCTTGGCCGCCTGCAGCACAAGCTGCTCCATGCTCAGGGTGACGAAGTCCATGAACTGGATCTCGCCCACGGGCCGCATCCCGCTCAGCGCGGCCCCGATGCAGGCCCCGGCGATGACGGCCTCGCTGATCGGCGTGTCAAAAACCCGCATGTCCCCAAATTCCTGCAACAGGCCGCTGGTCACGCCAAACGCGCCGCCATAGACGCCGATGTCCTCGCCCATGACAAAGACGCGCTCATCGGCGGACATGGCTTGGCGCAGCCCTTCGCGCAGGGCCTCGGCGTAAGTGAGCTCACGCATACACACCCTCCATCACCGCGGCCAGATCCGGCTCGGGGCTGTTTTCGGCGAAGACCACGGCCGCGTCGATGACTTGCTGGGCGTCCTTGCGGGCGGCCTCGAGCTGGTCATCGGTCAGGCCGAGGACGGTTGCATAACGCGGGATCGGGTCCCGGCGCTGCCACTCTCCGACCTCGTCGCGGGTGCGGTAGAGCTGGCGATCGCTCTTGCTGTGCCCGCGCCAGCGATAGGTCTTGCACTCGACCAGCACCGGCCCCTGGCCGGCCCGGCATTCGGCCGCGGCCTGGGCGATGGCGTCATGGACGGCGGCAAGGTCGTTGCCATCGACCGTTATCCCTCGAATATTGTAGGCGCACGCGCGCTGGCTGATGTCCTCGACATTCGCGCTCTTGCGGATGTCCATGCTCATCGCGTACTGGTTGTTCTCGCACACGTAAATCACGGGCAATTTCCAGATGCTGGACAGGTTCAGGCTCTCGTGAAAGGCGCCTTCGTTGCTGGCGCCGTCACCAAAGATCACCACGCACACCTGGTCGGTTTTGCGCATCTTGATGCTCATGCCCACCCCGGCCGCCATGGGCAATCCGCCCCCGACGATGCCGTTGGCGCCCAGGTTGTTGGCCTCGACGTTGGCGATGTGCATACTGCCGCCCCGGCCCCGGCAATAACCGGCCTCGCGGCCCATGAATTCGGCCATCATCAGGTTGACGTCGCTGCCAAACCAGGCCAGGCAATGGCCGTGGCCGCGGTGGGTGTTGAGGAGAAAGTCGCCCTCGCGCAGCGCGCTGCTGACGCCGACGGCGGTTGCCTCCTGGCCGATGCTGAGGTGCATCGTGCCATGCACCCGGCCCAGGGCATACAGCTCTTCGGCCTTCTCTTCAAAGGCCCGGATGCGGAGCATCGTGCTCAAGTAATCGGCTGAAGGGTTCATGCGATGTAGGTGGTTTTCCTGGCGGCAGCGTTATCCGGCGCTGAGCGCCGCAGTCGCCGCAATCTCGTCGGTGACGAGCACATTGATGAGTTTTCCGCGCAGTGCGCCCAGCACTGCCGCGGACTTGGCGGCCCCGCCGGCAATCCCGATCCGAACCGGGATGTTGCGGAGCGCGGCTTCCTCGATCCCGATGGTGTGTTTCCCCAGCACGGTGTTGAGCAGCTTGCCGTCCAGATCGAAGTGACGGGCGGCGATGTCGCCCACCGCGCCGAGCTTGACCAGTTGGCTGGTCTGCTCGCGGCTGATAAAGGCCTCCCGAAAGAGCGACGAATACTCCAGATCGATCGTGCCGATCCCGACCAGCAGCACCCGCATCTTTTTTGCCATCCCGAGCACTTCTGACACTCGGCGGTCCTTGATGAACAGATCCCGAGCCTGAATGGAATCGACGAACAGCGGAGCGGGAAGGGTCTTGTATTCGGCCCCCAGCGCGCGGGCGAGTTTGCGGGCGAGCTCCGGCCCGTCGTTGTCCGGATTCCGCGCGCCCAGCGAGCCGATCATCTGCGCCACCCACACGTTCTGGCGGCCAGTCGGGCGCATGGCGGCGACGGTCTCGGCCAGACTCACCCCCCAGGTGATCCCGACAATATCGCCGTCCTTGACCGTCTCTTCCACCACATCCGCGGCCAGGCCGCCCAGGCGGCGCAGTATGCTCGGATAACTGTTGCTGGTGTGGGTCAGCACCCGGACCGTCGTCAGCCCGAAGGCCGATTTGAGCGCGGCTTCGAGATCGAGGCGGCGCTGGACGGGGTGGTTGATCCGAATTTCGACGATTCCCAGTTCGCGTGCTTCAGTCAGGTAGCGCGAAATCATCGAGCGCGAATAGCGCAGCAGCGTGGCGATCTGGGTTTGGGTCTGGCCGCCGTCGTAATACAGTTCGGCGATCTGGGCGAGCAATTCGCGATGCGCTTCCGGGACCGGGCGCGCAGCATCGGTGACGGCTTGTCCGTTTTCACCTGGGGATGAAGTTGATCGCGCGATCATGGCGCCTGCCTAATGAACAATTGGCAGTTTAATCACCCGTAACCGATTGTCAAGCATTGTTGCACGAGATGCACAGATGTGAATTGCGCTGAGGGCGACATCATTTCATGCGTCACCCGTCATTTGTCAGCGGGCGGGAGGCATCAACAGAAGAAAGGAAGAAGGGAAGCAGAACTGTATTCCTTCGTTCTTCCCTTCCTCGTAACTGCTCAGGCCATAGACAGCGCGCACCACCACCCGTGTCATCCTGAGCGCGCCCCTTCGAGCGTTCGCATACATACGCGTCAAGGGCGCGCGAAGGACCCCTGTGACGTACGGCAGGCTGAAGCATGAATCGGCGCCATATCGCTGTTGCCGATTTGCGCATACCCGGGGATAGGCAGTAGGGGTCCTTCGTGCGCCCGCAACGTTCGTCCCCGCGAAAACCTGTTGGGCGCACTCAGGATGACAATCATGTGGGGTGCGCGCCAAGACAACGCTATGAGCAAAGACAGAGTCACCGTTTGCGTCATCAGCCTGGGGCCTGTTCCCTTGGCCTGAGCAGTTACTCTTCTTCTGTTGATGACCCGCGTCCGCTGAAGAATGACGGATGACGGATGACGCTTGACGGACGACGCATGACGCAGGAGAGACTCACATCCCTTTGAACAGCCCGCCCGGTTGGCACTGCCGGCAGAAATTGGTGATGCGCTGGTTGGCGCTGATCTCGGCGATGGGCCCGCCGCAACGCGGACAGGCTTCACCCCCGCGCATGTGCACGTTCATGAAATCGCGCGGCTTGAGATGGATCTTCTCGCCCATCTCCGCGCGCACCTTCTCGGTGGCCTCGGCCAGGGTCGCGCGCATGCCGTCGTAGAGCCGGCGGTATTCCTCGGCGGTCAAGGCAGACCGCTTCCTATAGGGATGGATCCGGGCCGCCCACAGGATCTCGTCGGCGTAGGCGTTGCCAATCCCGGCGACGGCCTCGCCCCGGGTGAGCACGCCCTTGATCTCGCCTCGGAAAGGTTTGAGGATTGCCACGAACTGCTCAAATGTCACGTCAAAGGGCTCCGGCCCCAGTCCGGCGAAATCGGGGATGGACGCGCGCTCGGGCGGGAGCGGGCTCAGATAGGCCTGGCCCATCAGCTTCTGATCGACATAGCGCAATTCGGCTCCGTCATCGAGGCCGAGCACGAAGCAGGTCTTGGCCATCCGCTTCTCGCCCGGCCCGGCCAGTTGCAGCCGCCCGGTGAGTTTCGGGTTGATGATCAGGTACAACGGTGGATTGCCATATGTCGCAAACTCGAGGATGAGGTGTTTGCCGCGCCGCCGCATGGCGCCGGCCGTCGCGCCCAGCAGCCCTGTCTCGAAGCCGGCTCCGGTCAGGTCGCGGACGACGATGGCGGCGCCGGGCTGGACCAGCGCCGCGGACGTTAACCGCCGGCCGCTGACGCGCCGCTCCAAAACCTCGCGCACGACCGTGAGTTCGGGGAGTTCAGGCATGGTCTGCCGATGGTACGCCAGGACGACGCTCAACACATTGTTTCGGGAGAGATAGCCCTTGCGGAGCAAGGGCTATCTCTCCCGAAATTCAGACGTGGAGGGGCGGCCCGAAAAAGCACACACCCCACCGGAGAGTCAAGCGGCTTCTCTTACTCGGTGGGAGTGTCATTGTTATTCTCCCGAAGGTGAATCTTTGCGCCTGCCTCGGTGGGTGTGTGTCGTGATTCATTCATACACCTGTCGGCGGCTTTGCGCAATAGCCAAGTGGCTAGTTCTGTTGGATACATTTCTGGAAGCGATGTCCCCCTGCTCCGCAGGGGGACATCGCTTCCAGAAAACCCGATGAAAGAGCAAGATTCGGATGGCCCGCGCGGGTCATAACGCTTACCCTCGCGCGCATGTTCAAATCCATTGTCCATAACCACCTGCCCGAATGGGTCGCCTTGCTCACCGTCACGATCTGGGGGACGAATTTCGCCTTTCAAAAAGCGCTTCTGGCCGAGATCACCCCCTGGGCGTATCTGTGGGCGCGCTTCGTCGGGATGCTCGTCATCGGCTGGGTCATCGTGTTGCGGATGCCCCGCCGCGCCGGGGCATCCGCCCGCATCGCGCGCGGCGATCTCCCCCGCTTCATCCTCAGCGGGCTGGTCGGTTACTGTTTCTACATTGGCCTGTCAACGGTTGGACTGGCCTATACCACCGCATTCTCGTCTTCATTGCTCGTGGCCATGTCGCCGCTATTCACCGCCCTCCTGCTCGGCGCGCTGCGGTTGGAGAAAGTGGGCGGCGGGCAATATCTTGGCATGGGGATCGCCGTAGCCGGGATGGGCATCTTCGTCGTCGAGAAGATGCAGATCGGCGCAACCCAGGCCGGGATCGGCGACCTGATCAGCGTGCTGAGCGTGCTGGGCTGGTCGGCCTACAACGTCCTCAACAAGCCGTTGCTCGCGAAGTATCCCGCCCCGCTCATCACGACCGTGTGCCTGTCCTTTGGCGCGGCCCCGATCTTCGTCCTGGCCCTGCCCGAGATGCTGGCCCAGAACTGGGCGGCCGTATCGACCGGCGCGTGGCTGGCCCTGGCCTGGAGCATCGTCGCCCCCGTCTGGCTGGCCTGGACGCTGTGGAGCTGGGTGAACGCCCGCCGCGGTGTGGCCAAGACGTCCGTCTTTATGTATCTCGTGCCCCTTGTCGGCGGAGTCGCTTCGTGGGCGTTGCTGGGCGAGTCCTTCACCCCGCTCAAGCTGGCCGGGGCGGCCCTGGCCCTGGCCGGGATGCTGGTGGCAAGGCGGATGGCGGGGAGCGGTCGGCAGACCGTGGATCGCGGACCGCAGATGGCTGTTGCGCACGTGGAGCCTGCGCCGGCCGGCGCACAGTAGGATGCGCTGCGGGTGCGACACGCAAATACCACGGAATTGACAGCCCCCGGCGGAGCCGGGGGCTGTCAATTCCGTCATATCAATCTCAGACTTGCCGCATGTCCGTCGGGAATGGTTATCATCGGTTTTTGATTCGTTCCCGCGACAGGAGACCCCCCGTGACAAACCCGACCCCCCCGGCGATTGCAGACGAGCACGTCAACCACATCAAGCTCTATGGCACGGTGTGGTGCAGCGACTGCAAGCGCTCCAAGAAATTCCTGGGCGAGCAGCGCATTCACTATGACTACGTCGATATTGAAGAAGATGAAGCGGGCGCGGCCATTGTCGAGAAACTGAATGACGGGCACAAGAGTGTGCCGACCATCGTCTTTCCTGACGGCAGTTTCCTGGTTGAGCCGAACAATGCCGAGCTGGCGATCAAACTTGGGCTGACGACCAAGGCCAAGCTGAGCTACTACGACCTCATCGTGGTGGGCGGCGGGCCGGCCGGGCTGACCGCCGCGCTCTACGCCGCGCGCGAGGGCATGGACGTGCTGGTGCTTGAGCGCTCTGCGTTTGGCGGGCAGGCCGGCATCACCGAGCGCCTCGACAACTTTCCGGGCTTTCCCGACGGCATCAACGGGGGCGAATTCGCCGACCGGCTGAAGCTGCAGGCCGAGCGCTTTGGGGTTGAACTGGTCCAGGCCACCCAGGTCGTCAAGGCCTATCACGAGGGCGAGTCGTGCTACGTGCGCTGCTCGGGCGGCGATGAGTATGGGGCGCGGGCGATGCTGATCGCGACCGGCTCAAACTACCGGCGTCTCGACGTGCCCGGTGAGCAGGGGCTGATCGGCGCGGGCGTGCACTTCTGCGCCACCTGCGACGGCCCGTTCTACAAGGGCCGCGAAGTGTTCGTGGTCGGCGGCGGCAACAGCGCCTGCGAGGAGGCCCTCTTTCTCACCCGTTTCGTGAGCAAGCTGACGATGCTCGTGCGCGGCGACAGCCTGCGGGCCACCAAGATCATCGCGGACAAAGTCATGCGCGACCCGCAGATCGAGGTGCGCTTCAACACCCAGATCGCGGCGCTGCATGGCGAAAAGAAGCTGGCTGGCGTGACGGTCCTGGATAACAAGACCAGCCAGACCGCCGAGACAAAGCCGGCTGGAGTGTTTGTCTTCATCGGGCTCACCCCCAATGCGGGCTGGGTGCCCGACATCATCAAGCGCGATGAGCAGGGCTTCATCGTTACCGATGACCGGCTGATGACGAGCTGCCAAGGCGTCTTCGCCGCCGGTGACGTGCGCAAGGGCGCCACCAAACAGGTGGCCAGCGCGGTGGGCGAGGGCGCCACCGCCGCCTTGATGATCCGCGAATATCTGAAGCGGACTTAAGACCCTCTGAATGAGCTGTCCAGCAAGCGATATCCCCGCCCGGCCTACGCCGGGGCGGGGGTTTTTGTGTTCGTCGCTTCCAGAACGCCGCTTTGCATGGCTGCTGCGAAGTCAGATGTTCCGCGTTCGAAACGGCCCGTTGTCACACTGAGTTCCGGATCGATTTGAGAGGAAAGGGCGGCCGGAAACGGTGTGTGCGCGGTAGCGCCCACAAATAGCACAGGCATCCTGAGCGGAGCGCATCGACGCGGCGTCGATGCGCGTAGTCGAAGGGCGCCTGCGCTTGACCGGTCAGCGAAGCGTCCTTCGACTACGGGCGGCTGGTGCGGCTGGTTCCAAGCTCTTCCTGCAGCCGCCCTCCGCTCAGGATGCTTCCGCAGGTGGATGACGGGGCGGGTTTCTCAGCAACCGAGCTACGCAGCGTTGGCGAGCAGACGCGCCTGCTCAAACGTAAGACGGCGACCTGCGCCCAGAGCTCTGCCATACGCCGCGGCGGCCATCGCCTGGCGCAGTTCGGCCGCGAAGGCCGAATGCGTTGCGGCTTCGGCCGGCGCCACGGGTATTCCGCATGTTTCGCGCAGGGCCGCCGCCGCTCCCCACACCTGCGCGGCGACCTTGCGCGCGCCCTGGCCGGCCAGGGCGCGCGCCGCATGCTCAAGGCAGTTCGGCCCGGCCAAACGGCCGCCCGTCTCAGCCATGATTCGCAGCGCTTCGGCGCACGCCGCGCGCGCCGCCGGCCATAAGCGCTCGGCGGCGCGCACTCCGGCCAGGTCGGCAAGGGCAAGGGGCAGATCCGAATGGCTATTTGCCTGACGTAGCAAAACCACCCGTTGCTCGGCGAGTGTCGCGGCCCGGGTCAGATCGCCCTCGCGTTGGGCCAGCGCGCTTGAGGCGCCCAGCGCCCCCGCCATCCGATCGGCGTCGCCCAGCTCGCGGGCAAGGGCCTCGGCCCGCTCGGCCGGCCCGCGCGCTGCGGCCGGGTCGCCGGTCGCAAGCGCGAGCCGGGCCCGGGTGATCGCGGCCGCCAGAGTTGGGTGGCGCGCGCCCGTCTGGGCAAACACGGGGGCGGCATCGTCCAGCATTTCGCGGGCCCGGGCATAGGCGCCGGCCCAGATGAGAACGTCCGCATACAGCGTCTGGGTCCACGCGATCGCCGCCCGGTCGCCGCCCTGCGCGCGCAGCAGGATGAGGGTCTCCTCGTAATGCGTTCGGCTATCGTCGATGCGGCCCTCATAGGCCAGCAGGCAGGCCAGGGCATACATCGCCATGGCCTGGCTGTTGCCGTCGCCCAGGCGTTTGCACAATGTCACCGCCTCTGTCAGGGTCCGGCGCGCGAGGGCAAATTCACCGAGGATGGTCCGCTCGTCGCCCAGATAGATCAGGCAGTGCGAGAGCTCGGGCAGCAGATCGGCGTCGCGACAGGCCGCCGCCGACTGCTCGAGCCAATCGCGCGCTTCGGCGTGCGCGCCACGGTTGGCGGCCACCCGTCCCAGCTCGTAGTAGCAGCCGGCCACGCCTTCGGTGTCCTCGCGCCGCAGATGCTCGGCCAGACCGGCGTTCAGGCGGGTCGTGGCCAGGTCATAGTCGCCGCCGATCCGGGCCGCCTGGCCTTCCTCGAATAGCGCATTGGCGGCGATGGCCAGGGCCGGGTCTTCCGACGGGTCGCCGGGAGGGGGGGCCAGGCGCGCCACCTGATGGGCGATCTCGGCTTGCTCGGCGGCCAGTCTTCGAATCCGGACGACATCGCGGAGTTTGAAGGACAAGCGCGACAGGCCGCGCAGCGCCCTGGCCCGGGTCAGTAGTTCGTCGAGATCTGTCCCGGCTGGCCGAGCGAGCGCGCGCTCGAGCCGGGCCCGGCCCTCCCCGTAGTGACCGCGCAAGCGCCAGAAGCGGGCAAGAGCGGCGGCCAGGCGCAACGCCTCGGCCGGCGACGCCTCGATCAACATCTCGAATGCCGCGCGCAGGTTGTCGTGCTCGCGCGAGAGCGCATCAAGGCTGGCCTGCCCGCCCGACGCGCCGATCAGCGGCTCAGCCATGTCTGCCATCCGCCTATACCAGACCGCATGCCGCGCGCGGGCGGCATCCCGTTCGCCCGCCGCCTCGATCCTCTCGAGCCCGAACTCGCGCAGGGTGCTCAACATCCCCCAACGCGCGGCGCGCCGCCGCGCATCCCGGAGCGGCGTCACGAGATGTTTGTCGCGCAGGTCGGCGAGAATCTCGCCCAGCGCGGCGGGTTCAGGCGCGTTTTCCAGCACGGCGGCCAGCGCGTCTTCCTCCGCGCCTCCGGCGAACACGGCCAGATGCCGGAAGACGCGTTGCGCCTCTGGATCGAGCAGCCGATAACTCCATCCGATCGCGTCACGGAGCGTGCGCTGGCGGGCCGGCAGATCGACAAAGCCGTCCGTCGCGGCCGATAGCGCGGGCAGCCCTTCGCGCGCCAGCGCGTGGAAGTCGAGGACCGCCGCCCGGGCCGCCACCAGCTCAATCGCCAGCGGCAGGCCATCCAACCGCGCGCATAACGCCGCAATGTCTGCAACGTTGTCTGGGGTCAACCCGAATCCGGGCCGGGCGGCCCGGGCTCGCTCCGCAAACAGCCGGACGGCCGGCGCTGTAGATGGGTTTTCTACGTTGGTCACTGCCAGGGGTGGAACGGGCAGGACGCGCTCGGCGCGCAGCCGCAGGGGTTCGCGGCTGGTGACCAGAACAAGCAGGGCCGGGCATTCACCCAACAGGCGGGCCACAAACTCGGCTGCGGGAAGCACATGTTCGAAGTTGTCAAGCACCAGCAGCGCGGCCCTGTCGCGCAGGGCGTCGATGACTTGTTCGGGCGCCGGGCGCGCATCGACCGGCGGCAGGCGCAGCGCCCGGGCGATCGCGTCGGGCACCCAGGCGGCATCTTCGACCGGGGCGAGCTCCACAAAGCAGCCCCCCTCTGCGAGCCCGGGGAGAAGCCGCGCCGCGAGTTGGGTGGCCAGGCGGGTCTTGCCGATCCCCGGCGGGCCGGTCAGGGTGAGCAGGCGTTCGCTCTCGCCGGTCAGAATCTGTTCGGCAGCCGCCAGATCGGCCTCGCGCCCGATCAGACGGGTGGGGGGCGCGCTGAGGTTGAGGATGCGCCGCTGGCGCGGGGGCGTCGTAGCGGGCGCAGAGGGCGCGGGCGCGCGTCCGGCTCGGGCCGCCAGGGCAAAGCTCTCGCGCTCGGCCGGGTCGATGTTGAGCGCCGCGGCCAGCAGGTCGATGAGCTGTTTTGAGGGCCGGCGCTGGCCGGCCTCGATCTTCTCGATCGTCACTGGCGAACACGCCGCGCGGCGGGCGAGCTCGGCCTGGGTCAAATCCAGCGTCTTGCGGCGTTGTTTGAGCCAGTCGCCGAACATTTCAGCCTGTAGTGGGCGCGCGCCCGAGAAAGTCCGCTTTCACGCCCGATACGCCCGAACCGCTTCGCCCAACCGCGCGATCCCGGTCCGGATGTTCTCCGGGGTCGGGTTGGCGAAGCTCAGCCGGGCGGTGTTGCGCGGTCCGCCGTTGGCGTAGAACGGAAACCCGGGCACAAACGCGACAAGCTTGTCGAGCGCAAGCGGGATCAACCCTTCGGAGTCCCAGCCCTCCGGCAGGGTCAACCACACAAACATCCCGCCCCGCGGCTTTGTCCAACGGAATCCACTTGGCATCGTCTCGGCCAGCGCGGCCAGCATGGCGTCGCGCCGGGCGCGATACGTGGCCCGGATAACCGGCATGTGCCGCTCGAGCAGGCCGTCGGCGCACACTTCGTGCACGATGACCTGGGACAGGCACGACGCATGCAGGTCCATCCCCTGCTTGGCGAACGTCATCTTGGCGATCACGTCCTTGGGCGCCGCCACCCAGGCCACCCGCAAACCGGGCGAGATCAGCTTGCTGAAGGTGCTCATGTAGATCACGTGGGTGAGCTCGCCGTGCATCTGGCAGTCCAGCGCGGCCAGGGGCGGCATGGGCTCGCCTTCGAAGACCAGCTCGCCGTAAGGGTCATCCTCAACGATGATCAGATCGTAGCGGGCGGCCAACGCGAGCAGGCGCTTGCGGCGCTCCACCGACATCGATACGCCGGTCGGGTTTTGGAAGGCGGGGATGGTGTAGAGGAAGGCCGGCTTCGCCCCGCCCTTCAAGATCGCCTCGAGTTTGTCTACGTCCAGGCCATCATCGTCGACGGGGATCGTTACATAGGTCGGGCGCTCGGGGGCAAACGCGGTCACCGCGCTCATGTAGGTCGGATCTTCGATCGCGACCAGGGTGCCCGGGTCGATAAAGAGCCGTCCGACCAGGTCGATGGCTTGCTGCGAGCCGACCGTGATCATGAAGTGCTCGGGGGTGACATTCATCCCCATCCCGTTCATCCGCCCGGTCAGAAACTGCCGAAGCGGGAGATAGCCCTCGGTCAGGCCATACTGCAGCGCGTCCACGGTGTGCTGGAGCAGCGCCCGCTCGGACGCGGCCGCGATGTCCTCCACTGGAAAGACCTCCGGGGCCGGCGCGCCGCCGGCCAGCGAGATCATCCCCGGGCGGCGGGAATCGCGGAAGATGCGCCGCAGGGTTGAGCCGCGCATTTCGCGCGCGCCGGCTGAAAAACGGTCGGTCCAGGAGATGGGCATGGCTTGAAAAATCGGCGCCGCGGACGATTCGCCGCGCCGTACAGTTTTGTATGGCTGATTGTACGGCCTGCGGACGCTGGCGGGACTTGCGAGTTTGGTTCGGGTTCCCTACACTCGTTCGAACTGGCGCAAATGGCGCCGGCTCGGACGGGAGGACAGCATGAACACTCGAAAACTGCATCGCTTCGTAACCGCAACGTTGACGGCGGCGCTCCTTGGCGCGTCGATGTTAAATGGCGCGGCAGCGCGCCAAACGCCGGCCGCTTCCATCCCGGAGGCGGGCGCCAACACTGCGCTTGCCGCGCCGGGCCAGCCTTCCGGACCCGAAACGCTGGGGCCGGCCATTGCGGTGACCAAGAAGATCACCGCCGTTGTGGGCGGACCGGCCATCACCGTGGGCCCTAATCTGAGCGTGGATTTCCAGATTGATGTCGCTGTCCAGGACGCGCCGTCGGCCTTCGCGATGGCGATCACCGACACCCTGCCGCCCTTCCTCGTCCTCGAGACGGCCTGGGCGCCGATCGGACAGGTCGAGATTCTCTCCGCGACGAACATCGTGCGCTGGCTCACCCCGGTGCCCCAGGGCAACTCGCTGGCCAGCGTGATCGTGCGGGCGCGCCTGGCCAACAGCGCGCCGTGCGGGCAGGCGATTGTCAACACCGCCCAGTGGTCGAGCGGCCCGTCCGGCGGCAGCCAAAGCGGCCTGGCCCAGGCGCCGGCCTACATCGTGCCCTGTCCCGATCTCGGTGACGCGCCCGATAGCAGCAACCATTTCGGCGCGCCCATGCAGGCCTACATCGGTGTGCCGGCCGCCTTCCCCACCGTCTTCGATTCGCCCCTGGGCCAGCCGCGCGGTCCGAAGCACCTGAACGCCGGGCCCATCCATCTCGGCCCGCGCTTCAGCATCGAGGGCGAGGCCGACCAGGGCCCCGACGCGGACGGCCCGAACAACCTGCGCCCGATCTCCAATACCGCCAACCTCGATCTGTGGGATGACGGTCTGCTCGCCCGGCCGACCCTGGTCAACTGCCAGGTTGCCCAACTGCGGGTGTCGATCAACGTCACGAACCCCATCGTTGGCGCCAACGCCTATCTGAATGCCTGGCTCGACATCAATCGCGACGGCGACTGGGCGGACTATTTCCAGTGTCCCAATGATGTCGCCTCGCCCGAGCACATCCTCATCGATCAGCTCATCCCGACCGGCGCGCCGGGGATGTTGGTCATCACCGTTCCGACCAGCTCGCCGGTGTTCTGGCCGACGGCGATGATCACCAAACCCGCCTGGCTCCGCCTCACGCTGAGCGATCAGATGTCGCCCAAGCCGCTGGGCGGGCTGTATGGCGACGGGCGCGGACCCGATCTCGGCTATGCCTTTGGCGAGACCGAGGACTACATCGTCAACCGGGCGAACACAACGCCCACCGCCTCGGCCGGTTCGGACCGGGTCGTGTTTGAGACCGACTCGGTGACGCTGGACGGGAGCGGATCGATGGCCGGCGACCCGGCCAATCTGCTGGACTTTCACTGGGAACAGATCAGTGGGCCGATGGTTGTGCTGACCGCGCCGGACGCGCCCAGCACAAACTTCCTGGCCCCGACGATCGGCGCGCCTGAGACCGTGCTGCGCTTCCGGTTGACCGTGACCGAATATGCGCCGCTGCAGGGCAAATCGGCCGACACGGTCATGAAGCCGTCCAGCGGCGGCGGCGACCCGACTGGGATGGCCGAGACCGAGGTCACAATCACCGTCACCCAGGAGATCGGCGACTTCGGCGATGCCCCGGACTCGACCTTCAACGCCTACGGCGGGTGGTACACCAACACGGCCTACCCCATGGGCGGCGGCATCCCCGGGCGCTTCCCGAGCGCGTATCTCAGCTCGCCTCCCGGCCAGGCCGCCGGCCCGCGCCATTCGCGAGCGAACATCATCTACCTGGGTAACAACGTTACGCGAGAGGCCGACGCCGACCTGCTGCCCGACGCAGATATCGTGACGAATATCCTGAACGGCGGGGCCGACGTCGCGAACATGGATGAAGGCGACGACGGCTGGCTCAACCCCAATGTGCCGTTCGCCGACTGCCGGACGACCACCCTGCGGGTCCGGGTGCGCCGCACAGCCCTGCCCTTGCCGGCCAACCTGCAGGCGATGTATCTCAACGTCTGGCGCGACGGCAATCGCGACGGCGACTGGGAAGATTGGAAGAACTGTCCGCAGACGGTTGGCACAACGGTCGTTCCCAAAGCCTTCGAGTGGATCGTCCAGAACTGGGCGGTCGGGCTGCCCCCGGCCGGCGGCTTTGTCGATCTGAACGTGCCGACGATGCTGGTGCGGGATGACATGCCCAACGCCCCGGTCTGGCTGCGCTTCAGCCTGAGCGAGCGGCCGATCCCGATGACGACGACGACCGGCCTGGCCGATGGGCGCGGTCCGAACGCACCCTTCTTCCATGCCACCGGCGAGACCGAGGACTACTACCGTCCCGGCGAACCCGAGGGACAGCCCGGACCGGTCTACATCACCAAGACCGCCCCGGCCGGCCCGCTGCACCTGGGGGATGTCTTCACCTACTCGGTTCTCGTCCAGCACGTGGGCGGCACGGCCCCGGCCACGGCCTATCTCACCGATGCGCTGCCCTCTGGCGTGACCTGGGCCGGTTTGATCAACTGGGAGGAGGTCAATCCCTCGGTGGCGGCCCTGGGCGCGACCTTCAACCCCGCCCACGGCCCGAACGGGACCGCCTATTGGTGGGGGATGCTTTCGCCCAACGCAATCGCGCGGGTCGATGTCCGGGTCCGGGTGACCGGCTGTCCGCTCGCCCCGATCACCAACATCGCCCATCTGCGGTCGGGCGGGGCGCTGCGCGAGTCGGCGGCCTCGACGATCATCGAATGCGTGCGGCCGAATCCGCACATCACCCTGACCAAGCGGATCCTGACCGACACGACCGGGATCACCCCGGGCGCGACATCGACCGATCCGACCGGCCTGGCCGCCCTGATGCCGCTGGGCGAGGTATTCTTCGCCCTTGATCTGAGTGCGGACGGGATCGAGCCGGTCGCCCAGACCGCGGCTCGCATCACCGATGCGATGCCGGAGGGCGTGGTCGCGCTGAGCGTGCAGACCAATCACGGCGTGGCGCGGGTGCTCGACGGCGGGCGCGCGATCGCCGCCGAGACGGTGATTACGGCCGCGCGGATGCTGCCCTGGCAGGTGTGGGTGCGGGCCCGGATCATCGATGTGTATCCGTGCAGCCGGGTCTTCACCAACACCGCCCAGTACCGTCTTGCCATGGGCGGGGTGGTCTTCGAGGGCAACAGCAACACCGTGGTCGGCAGCGCGATCTGCCCGGACCTCGGCGATGCGCCTGATAGCAGCAACCACTGGGGCATGCCGATGACGGCCTATCCTGGCGTGCCGGCCCTGTTCCCGACCGTCTTCGATTCCCCATTCGGGCAGCCGCGCGGGCCCAAGCACTGGAACGCGCGGGTATTCCACCTCGGGAAATCGGTGAGCTTCGAGCGTGAGGCGGATTTGGCCGCTGACACCGACGGGGTCAACAACCTCCGCCCGCCGCTCAATCAGCCCAACCTCGATCGCTTCGACGATGGCCTGTTGCGCCGGCCGGCCTTCGTCAACTGCCAGACCACCCAACTCGTGCTCCTCATCCACAAGGTCTTGCCGGCGCCGGCCAATGTGGGTTTTCTGAACGTGTGGATCGACGGCAACCACGACGGCGACTGGGGCGACGCGGTCCAGTGCCCCAATATCGCGGGCGGCACAACGTTCGCACCCGAGCATATCCTCATCGACGCGCCGGTGGCGCTGGGCGCGCCCGGCTTCCAGGTTGTCACCGTGACGACGACGGGACCGGTGCCCTGGGATCCCGCCAATACGCTCCGGCCGGCATGGCTGCGGGTGACCCTGAGCGAGCAGCCCTCGGTCAAGGTGCTGCCCGTCGCCTGTGTCGGCGCGGGTTGCGTGTATGGCGATGGGCGCGGGCCAAACACCGGCTTCCGCTTTGGCGAGACCGAGGACTATCTGTATCGCCAGGCCGAGCAGCATGACAATGCCGATCCGATCGTCATCAAGCGCGGCGAGATCCTGCCGCGGGTCAGCCCGGATGGCACGAGCGCGCCGGATCTGGCGTGGCACGCGACCTGGCTCATCGAATACGGCAATGCAGGCTCCGACACCGCCACCGATGTGGTGGTCAAGGACACTCTCGCGGGCGATCAGACGCTTGAGGGGATCCGGATGGATCCGCCCGTGCCGGCGACGACGACCGGTCCGGAGAGCACCTTCCTGGTTGGCACGCTGCTGGCCGGCCAGCGCGGCCGCATTCAGATCCACAGCACCCTGCCGATCACGACCCCGCCTGGGACGGTGATCACGAATACGGTGACGATCACGGGCAGCAACGACGCCGACCCCGGCAACAACACGGCCGTGGTGACGTTGACCGTGCCGCTGCTGCCGCCGGTCATCGTCTCGCCCCAGGCCGGCTCGACCTGCACCGGTTTCTTCACCGTGGCCGGGATGGCCTCGCCGGGCGCGACGGTGCATGTGTTCGTGGATGGGATCGAAGTCGGCACGGCGATCGCCGGCCCGGCCGGGCGCTGGGCGCTGGGTGTATCGCTGCCCGATGGCTCGCACGCCATTCATGCGGTCGCGGAGTTCGGCGGGATGATGAGCCCGCCCTCGCCGACGGTCGTCATCATCGTCGACAGCACGCTGACCTGGGATCCGCTCTCGCTGCGCTTCATCGACGCGGACGGCAATGTGCTGTCGCCGCGGGACGGCTCGGGGCGGATGGATGAGACCGGCTGGATGATCCGGCTGCGCGCGCACATGACCTACACCGTGCGGGTGCGGGTGTGCTGCGAAGACGCCAATGCCACCGTGACGTTGGACGTGCCCGGGCTGGGCGAGGTCGTCCTGACCGACCCGGATGGCGACCACGTCTACGAGGCGACCTTTGTGACGGGCGATCGGGTAACCCTCGAGAGCGGCGCGGTCCGGCTGTGCGTGACCTGCCATCTGATTCGGCGCTGCACCGACGGGACGATCCTGATCGATCCGTATGGGGTGGTCTACGACGCGGCGCTCGGCATCGGTTCGCCGCTCAAGGACGCCCAGGTGATGTGTCTTGAGGACAAGGGCGGAGCGGCTTTTGGTCTGTGGAACGCCGCGGACACGGGCCAGATCAACCCGCAAATGACCCAGGCCGACGGGTGGTTCAGCTTCTTCACCCCTCCCGGCACGTTCCGGCTGGTATCGACGAAGACGGGCTATCAGACCTTTCGCAGCGGTGACATCGTGGTGAGCAGCGCGCCGGTGCGCTACGACATCCCGATGACGGCCGTGCCGGTGAAGACGGCCCAGTACACCGTGACGGTCAGCGAAAGCGGCTTTGAGCCGACCGAACTGCGCGTGCCGCCCGGATCGGTGGTGGCTTTTGTCAACCTGGACACGGGCGCGCATGCGTCGACGTCATATGACGGCGCGGTGGTTGGCTTGCGGGCGACGGCGGCGGACGCCTGGGACAGCGGGGCGCTGGAGAGCGGCGAAGAATATGTTCGCGCGTTTGACGTACTCGGCGAGTTCAACTACTACGACACGCAGAACCCGGGCTCGGTGGCGTTGATCGTGGTGGAGCCGGCTGCGGTGTTCAGGGGGTATCTGCCGGCGATTGTGCGCTAGACATTCCGGCAGGGCACCCCTCGGCGGAGCCGAGGGGTGCCCTGCCGGAACAACTCAAAAACAGCGCGCAAGCCCGAGCCGGCATGCCGGTTCGGGCTTGCGCGCGATTACTCGACCTACATGCCGTCGAGCATGTTGCCCAGCGCGAGGACAACAAAGCCGACGAAGACGAGCCAGAACGAGTTTGCGGACAGGACTGGGATCGCGACCAGGGTCGAGAGCAGGCCCAGAACGGCGAGCACGACCGCGATCAGAAACGTAGCCTGTTTCGGTGCGCTAAGTTTTTTCATTGAGTTCCTCCGGAATGATTACGATGACCTCCGTGACTCCTCTTCCACGAGGCAAGTCATCGAAGGCTGATGATTGTCACGCGGGCAAGGCCTCTCGCAACGCATTGCGACACATTTGGCCGCGCCACCCGTGACGAAACGACTATAGCAGTTATCCCGAAAGTTGCGAGGTAGGCCAATTTGGGGTGAAGCGTGCCTGGTCCCGTCACCTTGCGCTGTGACCACATCAAGGAATATCCGAAATCGACACGCTCCGGCAAAGCCGGAGCAGGTCGATTTCGGCGACCTACCTTCCGCCCGCGGCGACCGAGCCCGCGGCCAGAAACGTGAAGATGCAGACATCCATCAGGAAATGGATGAACCACGCCCAGAAGAAGCCCTTCGTCTCAAGCATGGATCGGCCAAGAAACCAGCCGGCCACGGTCGACATCGCGACGCCCAGCAGCCCATACGGCACGCCGTAGAAGTGGCCGATCCCGAAGAACGCGGCCGTCATCAGCAGGGCCTGGACCCCACCCACCACGGGCTGAAGCGCCCCGAGTTCAGGCGCGCGGTAAATCATCTCCTCGCCAACGGCGTTGGCCGCCGCGAACAGGAGGATGAAGGGCAACAGCGGCAGGGCCCTGCCCAGGTTCGCGAGCGGCGCGCCGCCCGCCAGGACGGAGAAGACCACGACACCGGCCGACAGGGCGATGGCGATCGCCGGACCGCGCCGCTTCCACGTGCCTGTTCCCATCAACCCCACCCATTGGACCGGCGCGGCCGGCGCGGCAGGATCGCCCAACTGAAAGAAGAAAGCCGAACGCCGGCGCAGAAGCAGCCAGGCCAGCCCGGCCATGAGCAGGCCGATGGCAACCCGCTGCGATTGCTGGACCGCCAGGCGATCGACGAAGGCGTCCTGCCCCGACGTGACCGCGCGACTGAGTTGGGTTTGGATCCACAGGTCGCCGATCAGCAGCGGAAGCGCATTGACGCCGATCAACAGGATGAAGTACGGCAGGAGCGGGCGGACGGCGCGCCAGGCCACGCCGATGACGATGGCGCCAGCCAGGAACGCCAGCTTTGCATACACGAGCCAGGCCGGCGCGCTGCCCGTCAGCTCACGGAGAAGGATGAGGGGGAGTTCCGACGCGGCGAGTGTCGCCGTCCAGGCGCATGCGAGGGCGGACAGCCGGCCAACAGCCAGGGTGGGGACTTTCGCTTGGAAGGTCACAAAGCCTTCTTGGTGCCTTTGTGTCTTTGTGTCTTTGTGGTGAAGCTTCTACCCCATCAACCGCTGCGCCACGCCCAGTAGCGCCAATCGATGCTGGTGGGCCTTGAGGCCCTTCAGCAGCCTCGTCCGCGTCGCGGCGGGCTTTGGGCGTCCAGACCGCCTCAGCGAAAGCGCACAGGCGCGGGTATAGCATGTATTCGGCTGCCGCCGGGGTGGGGGTGTATTCGGTCCACAATTGGCACTGCGCGCCGAGGACGTGCCCGGCGTGGGCGGGGTCGAGGTTGGCCGGGATGGGCTCATAGGCGCACACCTTCTCGACTGAGGTGTAGTTGCCGATGGCCAGCGGCTCATTGGCCCGGTCCTCGCTCTGGTAGTAGTCGAAATACGTTGTGTGATAGGGGGCCATAACCACATCGTGGCCGGCCTGGGCGGCGGTAATCCCGCCCTGCTCGCCCCGCCACGACATGACCACCGCATTCGGGGCCAGCCCGCCCTCGAGGATCTCGTCCCAGCCCACCAGCACCCGCCCGCGCTCGGACAAAAAGGCGTCCATGCGCTTCATGAAATGGGCCTGCAGCTCGGCTTCGTCCGTCATGCCCTGCGCGCGCATGAAGGCCTGCATGCGGGGCGATTCGACCCACTCGTCGCGCGGGCACTCGTCGCCGCCGAGGTGGATGTACTTCGAGGGGAAGAGCTCAAGCGCCTCGCTCAGCACATCCTGGGCGAAGGCGATGGTTTCCTCGCTGATGTTGAGCACGCGCTTCGAGATCCCCCAGTGCGGCCAGACCTCGGCCGGCGCGTCGAGGTTGCCCAATTCGGGATAGGCGGCGATGGCGGCCATCATGTGGCCGGGCATGTCGAACTCGGGCAGGACCAGGATGTGGCGGGCGGCGGCGTAAGCGACGATCTCGCCCACCTCGGCCTGGGTGTAGAAGCCGCCATGGGGGAGGCCGTCGAACAGATCGCGCTTGTCATACTCGTGGCCCAGGCGCGTCGTCGCTCGCCACGCCCCGACCTCGGTCAGGACGCGGGTATTTGCGGACCTCGAAGCGCCAGCCCTGGTCATCGGTGAGATGCCAGTGAAAGACGTTCATCTTGTGCAGGGCGAGCAGATCGAGATGCTTCTTGATGAAGGCGACCGGCATGAAGTGGCGCGAAACGTCCAGATGCGAGCCGCGCCAGCCGAAGCGCGGGGCGTCCGCGATGCGCACGCCCGGCACCATCCACGCCACCATGGCGATGGGCTGGGCGGTGAAGATGCCGGCCGGCAGAAGCTGACGCAATGTCTGCCCGGCATAGAAAGCGCCGGCAGCGTCCCCGGCCTGGATGCTCACCCGCTCGGGCGTGGCCTCGAGGGTATAGGCCTCGTGACCGAGGTTTTCCGACAGGCCGAGTTCAATGACATCGCCCTCGCGGGTATTCGCCACGATGGCGAGGGAGAAGCCGGTCGCGGGCCGCAGCCAGCCGGCCAGCATCTCGGCCTCGGCCCGCAGCGCGGGCGGGCAGGCGATGACCGTGTTGGAGGAAAGCGAGAAACCGGAACCGACGAGGTCGAGTGAGGCGGGGTTGGGAATGAGGCGCATGGCAGACTTAACTATATCTGAGGCGGTTGACGGAATCACTGAACCGTGCCACACCCACTAAACATCGCCTGTTTATTGCCACTTACAGGAGAACGGGAGAGGACATTTACCCTCCCGTTCTCCCGTTCTCCTGCAAATTGCTTGCATAGTTGGTTCGGCGTGGCTTCAGCCGGAGAACAGCAGACTTTGCAGGAGCAATGAGGCGTTCGTGGCCCCCTCTTGCGCAAATCCGAAAACTGCGCATAATGTCCAAAACGTTTTGGAACTCTGTCTGTCCAAAACGTTTTGACCCATACCAAAAGGAGCCTCCAGATGAACCCGAAACTCGCCAAGCTGCTGAGTCTGACCGGCGCGCTGAGCCTTGCGCTCTCCGCCTGCACGGCTGCTGCCCCGCCAGCGCCCACCGCGGCGCCCGCCAAGCCCACGGAGGCCGCCAAACCGGCCGCCACCACCGCCCCTGCGACCGCTGGGAAAGTGTTCTTCTACAGCACCCAGGGCAACACCGTCAACGAGGCGGAGGCCCTCCGCAAACAGGTGCTGAACACCTTCAAGGGCGAGGTCGAGCTCGTCACCGAGGCCGGCGGCCCGTTCCTCGACAAGATCATTGCCGAGAACAAGGCCGGCAAGGGCACGGTCGATGTCGCGGCCGGCCTGATCGGTGATATGTCGCCGCTGACCACCGGGCAGCTCAAGGACCTGACCGCCCTCAAGGCCAAACTGGGTGATCGCGGTATTCCCGCCAGCTTCTGGGAAGTCAGCAAGCTCGGGACTGACAAGACCCTGTTGGTCCCCTGGATGCAGGCCACCCTGATCATGGGCGTGAACAAAAAGGCGCTCAAGTACCTGCCCAGCGGCGCTGACATCAACAATTTGACCTATGACCAGCTCCTGGCCTGGGGCAAGGCGATGAAGGACGGCGAAAAAGAGGCCAAGATCGGCTTCGCGGCCGGCGCCAATGGCCTGATCCACCGCTTCTTCCAGGGCTACCTCATCCCCGCTTTCAGCGGCGGCACGGCCGCCACTTACGGCACCCCCGAGGCGGCCGCGGCCTGGAAGTACTTCGTCGACCTGTGGCAGTATGTCAACCCGCAGAGCACCACCTATAACTTCATGCAGGAGCAGCTCCTGAGCGGCGAAGTGTGGGTGACGATCGATCACGTGGCGCGCCTGAAGGACGCCTTCGCCAACAAGCCCGATGACTTCGTCGCCGCCCCGGCCCCGATCGGGCCCAAGGGCCGAGCCTATATGGTCATCCTGGCCGGCATGGGGATCCCCGCCACATCGCCCAACCCAACGGGTGCCGAGGCCCTGGTCGACTTCATGACCTCCGCCGCGACCCAGGCCGCAAATCTGACCGCCATCGGCTTCTACCCGGTCAGCGGCGGCGAGCTGCCCGCGAACGCGCCCGCCTGGCAAAAGGCCATGGGCAGCGCGGTCAAGGCCCAGGCCGCCGACGCCAAGGCCCTGCCCGTCCTCATCCCGCAGGGTCTGGGCGCCAAGGGCGGCGACTTCAACAAGGTCTACCGCGACACCTTCACCGAGATCGTGCTGAACAAGGCCGACATCACCGCCACCCTTGCCAAGCAGAAAGTCGTCCTGCAGGGCGTGATGAACGACACCAAGGCCCCGTGCTGGGCGCCCGATCCGGTCAAGGCCGGCGAGCCCTGCGTGATCAAGTAGCTTGAACTGGCGGGTCGAGCATCGCCCTGGGGCGCTGCGCGACCCGCCGCCAATCCACTCCATGACCACCCGCCGCACGAACCTCACCCCCTACCTGCTGGTGGCGCCCGCGCTGGTCTTCATGGCCATCTTCTTCGCCTACCCGATGGTCGAGGCGTTTGGACTGGCCTTTCGTGATAATGACACCGGCGCGCTGACCCTGAGTTACTTTCAGAAGATGGTCAGCGACGTGCAGTTCCAGCCGGCGCTCACCACCACCCTGCTCCTGATCGTCATCCTCATTCCGATCCAGTTCGCAGTCGCCCTGGCCATGGCCCTGCTCGTCAACGCCAAACTCAAGGGGGCCAGCCTCTTTCTCTACATCTACGCCATCCCCCTGGCGGTGAGCGAACTGGCGGCCGGCATCGTCTGGTTCAACATCTTCACCAACAACGGCTTTCTCAACAGCCTGCTGGTGCAATCCGGGCTGATCGAGCGCCCGTTCCTCTTTCTGAGCTATCAGAACCAGGGCTGGTTGATTCTGGCCGTTGTGCTGGCCGAGGCCTGGCGGGCGACCAGCATCATTATGGTCATCCTGGTCTCGGGGCTGCAGTCCATCCCAAGTGACTATCTGGAGGCCGCCGAGGTCTTCGGGGCCGATCAATTCCGGAAGATCACCAAGGTCATCCTGCCTCTGCTCCGCCCGAGCCTGCAGGTTGCCCTGATCCTGCGCACGATCCTGGCCTTCCAGGTCTTCGGGGTGGCCCTGGCGGTGGCCGGCACCGGAATCAGCCTGCTGGCCGGCGAAGCCTATAAGTGGTACTACACCATCCGGAATCCAAACGTCGCCGCCGCTTACGCCAGCGTCATCCTGATCCTGTCAATCGCCTCGACGGTGGTGTTCCTGGTCGGCCTGCGTTCGAAAAACGGGGAAGCGCTATGAAGGGTCTCAAACTCAGCCGCGTCTTGACCTACGTGGGGGCCGTGCTCATGGCCCTGTGGATTCTTGTTCCAATCTGGTTGATCGCCGTGTCGGCCTTCAGCACCCGACAAGGCATCTTTGATTTCCCCAAGGCGCTTCTGCCCAATCCCTTCAGCGCCGACACGATGTCCTTCTTCCTGGGCGCGACGAACGTGCTGCCCAGCGCAGGGCGAAGCGTCGTGGTGGCCATCATCACCATCGTGATCTCGAGCGTGATCGGCGCGCCGGCCGGGTATGCCCTGGCCCGCTTCAACTTCCGCGGGCGGGATGTCTTCCGCCTGGTCATCGTCAGCACCCGGGCCTTCCCGATTGTCATTCTGTCGATCCCCATCGCGGTGGCCTACATCCAGTTGGGCATCAACGACAACGTTTTCAGCCTGGCCCTCATGCACTGCGCGCTGGCTCTGCCCTTCACGGTGCTGGTGACCAGCAGCGTCTTTGCCGGCGTGCCGCGCGATCTCGAGGAGGCTGCTGAGACCCTGGGCTGCTCGCCGCTGCAGGCCTTCATGCGGGTCGTGCTGCCGCTGGCCCTGCCCGGCCTGGCCGCCGCGACGTTGTTCACCTTTGTGTTGAGCTGGAACGAAGTTTTCGCATCGGTGATCCTGACCAGCCGCAATCGGACCTTGCCGGCCTTGCTGGTCGCTCAGCTTGACGAGTCGCCGCTGAATTACAAGTACGCCGGCGGCTTCTTCCTGCTCGCCCCGAGCATGGTCTTCATGCTCTTCATTCGCAAATACCTGTTCACCCTGTGGGGACGCGTTAGCCGATAAGTTCCGTTTCGTCCCCGCGCGCTGGCGCGCGGGGACGAAACGGAAAAACACACCAATATGGCTGAAATCCAACTCAACCACATCATCAAGAGCTACGGCAAGGCCCGGGCGACGAACGACGTCAGCCTGACGATCAAGGACAAGGAGTTCATGGTCCTGCTCGGCCCGAGCGGCTGCGGCAAGACCACCCTCCTGCGCGCGATTGCCGGGCTCGAGGCCATCGACAGCGGCACGGTCACCATCGGCGGGCGGGACGTGACCAACGTGCCGCCGCGCTTCCGCGACATCGCGATGGTCTTCCAGAGCTATGCCGTCTTCCCCCATCTGACCGTGTGGGACAACATCGCCTTTGGCCTGCGGATGAAGAAGCTGCCCGATACCGAGGTCAAGAAAAGGGTGGAGATGAGCGCCGAGATGCTCCGCATTACGGACTATCTCCAGCGATTTCCCGCCCAGCTCTCAGGCGGGCAGCGCCAGCGGGTGGCCGTGGCGCGCGCCCTGGCCATGCCCAGCGGCGTGCTGCTCATGGGCGAGCCGCTCAGCAACCTCGACGCGCTGCTGCGCCTGGATATGCGGGCCGAGCTCAAGAAGCTCCTGCGCGATGCCGGCGCGACCACTGTCTATGTCACCCATGATCAGGTCGAGGCGCTCTCGCTGGGCGACCGGATCGCGGTGATGAAACAGGGTGTCATCCTGCAATGCGACTCGCCCCTGCGGGTGTATGACCATCCCGTCGACAAGTTCGTGGGCGGCTTTATTGGAAACCCGCCGATGAACTTCCTGCGCGCGGCGGGTCTGGCCGCGATCGGGCTGATCGCGCCCCCCGGCTACGATCTCGTCGGCATCCGGGCTGAAAACCTGGATTCGTTCACGTCACCGATGTCCGGCGCGCTGGAGGCCAGCATCCTCGTCGTTGAGCCGCTGGGCTCGCACAACCTCATTACCGCCAAAGTGGGCGATGAGTTCATCAAGGTCAACACCCGGGCCGAACTCATGCCCGAACCCGGCTCCAAACTCTGGCTCAAACCCATGCCCGACAAAGTGCGCTGGTTGAAATAGCGGACGCCATGTCTGAGAACACGATCCGCGAGGGCCTCGCGTTTCTGTATGGCCCCGAGGCCGGCGATAGGGCCTTCGCCGCCGTGCGGGACAAACTGGCCGCGTTTGGGCGCGCGGCCGTGGCCCGGCCGCGCGCCCAAACGCCCCTCTCCGAGCGCGACGCCATCTTGATCACTTACGGCGACATGCTGCGCGAGCCCGGCGTCGCGCCGTTGCGCACGCTGGCCGGCTTTGCCGCCGCGCGCCTTGATGGCGTCGTCAGCGGCGTTCACGTTCTGCCCTTCTATCCCTACACCAGTGACGACGGCTTCAGCGTCGTCGACTACCGGGCGGTCAACCCGGATTTGGGCGGGTGGGAGGATGTGTCCGCGCTCGGCCGGCGCTTCAGCCTGATGTTCGACGCGGTCATCAACCACGTCAGCGCCAGCAGCCACTACTTCCAGGGCTTCCTGCGTGGCGATCCGGCCTGGCGCAATCTCGCCATCGTCATCGATGATCCGACCGACCCGCGCCTGGCTCTGGTCACCCGCCCGCGCACGTTGCCGCTGCTCACCCCGTTTCAGACCGTGGACGGCGTCAAGCAGGTGTGGACGACCTTCAGCGCCGACCAGATCGATCTGAACTACGGCTCGCCGGCGGTCCTGCTCGAAGTCCTGGACGTGTTGCTGGAGTACGTCAGGCGCGGGGCGCGCCTGATCCGCCTGGACGCCATCGCCTTCATGTGGAAGACGCTTGGCACGCCGTGCGTCCATCTGCCCCAGACCCACCGCATCATCCAGATCCTGCGGGCAGCCCTGGACGAAGCCGCGCCGGGGACCGTCCTGATCACCGAGACCAACGTGCCGCATGCCGACAACGTCAGTTACTTTGGCGACGGGACGAATGAAGCGCAATTGGTCTATAACTTCGCTTTGCCGCCCCTGACCGTGGATGCCTTCCGCAGGGGCGATGCGCGCGCGCTGACCAGCTGGGCGCGGACGTTGCGCCTGCCATCAGGTCAGACGACCTTCTTCAACTTCCTGGCCTCGCATGACGGGATCGGGCTCAACCCGGCCCGGGGCATCCTGCCTGAGGCCGAGGTCCTGGCCCTGGCCGCGGGAACCCGGGCGCGCGGCGGATTTGTCAGCGACAAGGCCATGCCGGATGGCAGCCGCAGCCCGTACGAGATGAACATCAACTTCATGGATGCCATCGCGCCGGAGCCCTCGGCATCCGGGCCCGCGCGCCTGGCCCAACGTATGATCGCCGCCCACGCCATCATGCTGGCGTTGCAGGGCGTGCCGGGGCTGTACTTCCACAGCCTGTTCGGCTCGCACGGGTGGACGGAGGGCGTTGAACTGCTGGGCTACAACCGGGCGGTCAATCGCGAGAAGCTCGCCCTGTCCGTGCTCGACGCCGAGCTCGTCGATCCGGCCAGTCTGCGCCGGCGGGTCTTCGACGGGCTGAGCGCGTTGCTCCGCGCGCGGGCCGCCCACCCGGCTTTCGATCCGTTCAGCCCGCAAGAGGTCCTCGACCTCGGCCCGGCCGTCTTCGCCGTCAGGCGCGCTCACCAGGGCGATCGGGTCACCTGCATCGTCAATGTCACCAGGCCCAATCCGTGTCTGTTGATCTGGACAACGCCAAGCGATATCGTCACCGGTCAGGCGATCGACGTGTCCGACGGCATCCTGCGCCTCGAACCCTATCAAGTCATCTGGGCGTCCGACGCCCCACGCTCATCATGATTTCTGAATCGCTTCTGGCCCGAGTCCGCACAACGCTGAAAGGCAATGACACCGGGACGTTCATCAAGCCCTCGCCCGGGCAGTATCCGCACCAGTGGAACTGGGACAGCGCCGTCATCGCCCTGGGGCTGAGCCACTTCGACCCCGCCCGGGCCTGGGCCGAGGTCGAGTCGCTGCTGACCTCGCAATGGCGGGATGGGATGGTCCCCCACATCATCTACCACCACGGGCCGAGCGATTACTTCCCGCCGCCTGACTTCTGGCAGACCGCCGGGCTGGCCCGCGCGGGCGATATCCCCTCGAGCGCCTTCACCCAGCCGCCGATCCTGGCGAGCGTGGTCCGGATGCTGCTCGAGCGCCCGTCCACGTCTGGCCTGATCGACGACGCGACCCTGCGCCGGCACTACGAGCGGATGCTGGCCTGGCAGCGCTGGCTGCACGTCACGCGCTGTCCGGATGGGACAGGGCTGCCCTGCCTGATCCATCCGTGGGAGAGCGGGGCCGATAACTCGCCCCGTTGGGCGGCGATCCTGGATGGCATTACGCCGGTCGATCTGCCGCCCTTCAAGCGCCGCGACACGGTGCACGTCAAGGCCGATGAGCGCCCGCGCCCGGAGGACTACGCCCGCTTTGTCCACATCATCAACCTCGGCCGCCAATTGCGCTGGGAGCCCGCGGCGCTGCTGGCCCGGATGCCCTTCCTGGTTCAGGACATCATGTACATCGCCATCCTGCACCGGGCCGATGAGGACCTGGCCTGGCTGGGCGCGCGGCTGAGGGCTGACACGCGGGAGATCGAGGGTTGGCGGGCAAGCACAACGGCCATCTTCGACCAGCGCTTTTGGGACGAGAAGCGCGGGTTGTATTTTGACTATGACGCGCGGGCCGGCCACCGGATCGAGATTGCCTCCTATGCGCCGTTCACGACCCTGTTCGCCGGGCTGCCCACGACTGCCCAGGCCGCGCGCCTGGTGAACGAGCACCTGCTCAACCCGGCCGAATTCGCCCCGGGTGGACCGCTCAAATTTGGCGTGCCGACCATCGCCGCCAACGAACCGCTGTTCGGGCCGCGCCGCTACTGGTGCGGGCCGGTGTGGGTGATCATCAACTGGATCATCACGATCGGCCTGCGCCGCTATGGCTATGCCGACCTCGCGGACAAGCTGGCGGCCGACACGCTGGGTCTGGTCGAGGCGCAGGGTTTCCACGAGTACTACGACCCGCGCGATGGCTCGGCCTGCGGCGCGGCTGACTTCTCGTGGAGCGCGGCCCTGGCGCTGGAGATGGCGGCATAAGTCCAAACTCATTTCGGGAGAGATACGCCCCGGCGGAGCCGGGGCGTATCTCTCCCGAAATCAATCTGCAATCGCTGCGAGTGGCTGAGAGTCGCCGCGAAGCGCTAGGACCCAAGAACCACAAACAAAGCCACTTTCCGAGACGATATCCCCCGCCCCGGCGTACGCCGGGGCGGGGGATATCAACTCGGAGAAATCTGCGGCACAATGCCCGCCATGCGCAACAACGAAACCCTCGCCAAGGTGAAGTCCGGCCAGCTCGCGCTCGGACTGTGGTTCAACTCAGGCAATCACGCCCTCGCCCGTTTGCTGGCCGCCCAGGGGCTGATGGACTGGCTGCTGGTCGACACCGAGCACTGCCCGACCGACCTGTCGACGGTGGCAGTGCTGTGCGCCGCCATCGCCGACGTGAGCGGCGGGCGGACCACCCCGCTGGTCCGCGTCGTCGACGGGACGATTCATCACATCAAGCAGGCCCTCGACGCCGGCGCGCAGGGCGTGATGTGCCCGCTGGTCGACACGCCCGAGCAGGCCGCCCGCATCGTCGGCTACGCCAAATACCCGCCCCAGGGCGTGCGCGGCAACGGCGGGCTGATGCCCCATCTCGGCTTCGCGATGAACCGGGCCCAGTACACCGAGGCTGCCAATCGCGAGACCCTGGTCGCCGTGCAGATCGAGACGAAACTGGCGGTCGAGAATGTTGATGCGATCGCGGCCGTGCCGGGCGTCGACGTGCTCTTCATCGGCCCAAACGACCTGCATATCTCGCTCGGCTACGGGCCAAGCTATTGGAGCGATGCGCCGCTCTTTCGAGCCGCGGCCGACAAGGTGCTCGCCGCGGCGGCCAGGCACGGCAAGGCGGCCGGGATCCTGATGGGCAACGCCACCCAGGCCAAGGCCCGCCGGGCCGACGGTTTCACCTTTATCGGGATGGGGGCGGACACCCTCACCCTCCTCAACGCCGTCGGCGCGGGCTACGCCGAAGTCACCGGCGCTGCCGCGCCGCCCGGCGGCTGGGGCACCCACCTGCGGATGGGTTAGCGTACGCGCCAATTGCCGACGGTCTGCGGTCGTTTGCGGGAGAACGGGAGAACGGGAGGCAAATGCCCTCCCGTTCTCCTTGTGATTTCAGTTAATATGCCGTGCCTATGAACATCGACCAAAAATACCCCAGCGTCGCGGAGATGGAAGCGGCGGCCTATCGGCGCCTGCCGCCGTTTATGCGCGATTATCTGTTCGGCGCGCTGGGGGGCAACGTGAGCCGCCAGAAGAACCGCGACGACCTGAACGCGGTTGAGTTGATGCCGCGCTATCTGTCCGACGGCACTGCGCCTGACATTCGCGCCACCCTGTTTGGCCGCGCCTATGACGCGCCGTTTGGTGTCGCGCCGGTTGGTTTGTCCGGGTTGATCTGGCCGAGGGCTGAGCGCATTTTGGCGGCTGCGGCCAAACGCCATAACATCCCCTATGCGCTCAGCACGGTTGCCACGGCGAGCCTTGAAGACATCCGCGCCATCGCGGGCGAGCATGCCTGGTATCAGCTCTATACGCCCAAGCAGCCGGAGGTGGTCAAACATCTGCTCGGTCGATGCGAGGCTGTGGGCTACGACACGCTGTTGCTGACCGTGGATGTGCCGTATGAGACGCGCCGCGAGCAGGACATCCGCAGTGGATTGACGGTGCCCCCCGCGTTCAATGCCCGGACCGTGTGGCAGATGGTCACCCATCCCGAATGGGCGTTCGCATGTTGGCCTCGGGTGTTCCAGGTTTGTCAATATCAAGCCGTGGCCCGAGATGGGCTGGCTCGAAAAACATCGCCAAGTCCATCGCGGCCTCCACCCAGTTTGTGCGTCGGGGCATGGGCGGGCATATTCTGCCGCAGCGCTTTGCCCTGATTCGCGATTTGTGGAAAGGCAAGTTGTTGGTGAAAGGCGTGCTGGACGCGGACGAAGCCAAGCAGTATCTGGCGCTGGGCGCGGATGGCCTGGTCGTCTCCAATCACGGCGGGCGGCAGCTTGATGCCGCGCCCTCCACGGTCAAAGTACTCCCGAAAATCCGCGCCGCCGTCGGGCCGCAGGTGCCGATCATCGTGGACAGCGGCGTGCGCAACGGGCTCGACATTGCGCGCATGCTGGCGCTGGGCGCGGATTTCGTCATCATGGGCCGCGCCTTTCACTTTGCCGTCGCCGCGCTCGACAAGCAGGGCGGCGATCACGTGATGAAGGTCCTCAAGAGCGAGTTGCGCTGCGCGATGGGCCAGATCGGCTGCGCGACTTTGAAGGATTTGCCGGAGTTTTTGGGGAGTTAGCGGCGGCCGGTGAACTGGCAGGACCGGGCTGCGACCCTGGCGCGCTCAATGCCGCGGCCAGGGCCAAGACCGCGCCGATGGCCAGAATGCCCGGCGCGAGCAGGGGATTGGCGCCGCCCAACGCCCTTGCGGCGAGTTCGAGGCCGCCCAGGTCGGGATGGATCTCCAGGGCGAACGCGATGTTCTTCTCGACGTGTTCGAGCGTGCCGTAAGCGGCGCCCAGGCCAATCACGATTAACAGGGCGCGCACCATCCGCCCGGCGCGCATCGACGGCGCGCGCCAGATCACGGCCGCGCACAGCAGACCCAGCCCGCACAGCCCGTACGGGATCCACTGGGTCGGGGTCCGGGTGTGGTCCGACGCGATCAGCTCCACGGGCGTAACGAGGAATATCAACCCTGCCAGGCCGATGAGAAACCGGCGCAGCCTGGCCAACGCGCGATCCGGGGTGGCGTCTGAAACTGTCACGTTGGGCAAGACTCAGGGGGCGAGGTAGGCGCGGCCAAGCGCCAGCTCGGCGGCGCTCACCATCGGGGTCGCCCGGGCAATGAAGGCGTCGGCGTTGGCGGCCGGGCCGCAATCAGCGCGGCAGCCTCGGATGCGTCAAGGCCGGGGAACTGCTGGAGGGTGGCGGCGTCCGCCTTGTTGATGTCGATGGGCACATAGACGAATTTCTCGTACTCGGCCACCTGTTTGGCATCCACGTATTTGCCAATCTCGCGGCGGAATTGCGTGATCGACGTCCACGGCCGGTACTCGAGAAACTCGCGCAGCATGTTCGGGCCGAATCCGGGGATGCCCTTGAGGAAGTCGTTCTGGCTGGTGGTATTGAGGTTTAGTTTTTGCGCTGCTGTGGCCGTTGGCATGGCTGTTGCAGCAGGCGCCGGCGCGGCGGTCGGCGGCGCGCTCGCAGGTGCAGTGGCCGCGAGCGCCGGGGTAGCGCTGGGCGCGGCCGCCGTCGTGGGCGCGGCCGCCGGCGCAGCAGTGGCCGGCGGTCGGGTGGATGTCGCCGCGGGCGCGGGTGTCGCCGCGGGTGCGCAGGCGGCCAGGCTGATGACCGCCAGGGCGGTCAGGGAGACTGCGGTGATGCGGATGGATGTCATGCGCCCGATGCTATCGTCCGATTGTGTGTGAAATGTTCAGATGGGCTGAAGAAATAGCCAGAATCGGCCGCGTACTTCGCCGCGACTGGCGTCTGCCTACTTCAACCCCAGGACGATCTTGATCAGGGCATTCATCTTGTCGCGGGTGACGGCCTCGGTGTAGCTGCCCAGGATGAGCGCTCGCACAACCCGCTCATTCACGGCCACGATCGCGTTAACGGCGAGACTCTTGCCGTTACCCGTATCGATCGCCATCCAGGCTTCATCCCCAATGCCGTCGACGGCAGTGTAGACGGGGCCATTTTCCACGGCCGCGTCGAGCATGGTTTGAACCATCGCGCGTCCGCCGGTGGTGAGGTCGACGATCACCAGCGCGTCATTGGAGATGAACTGGCATTGGGTACCGCCGAATTGCTCGCCGGGTTTCTGGGCTGGGGCCCCAATTGACTTTCCGAAAGTCGCGAGCATGAACGCCGCCGGCAGGGCGGCGCACGCGCCGATGGTCTTTGTGGGCACGGCTGTCGCCTTCACTGGAACGGCGGTCGGCACATGCGTCGGTGTGGGTGGGACGCGCGTACAGGGGTGGGTGTGGGCGGGACAGGCGTGGGAGGTATTTTGGTCGCCGTCGCTGGAACAGCGGTGGCCGGAACTGCCGTTGGCAATTGCCGGGTCACGGTCGCTAGAACAGCGGTCGCTAGAACAGCGGTCGCTGGAACAGCGGTCGCTGGCGCTGCTGCCGTCGGCGCCAGAGTCGCCGGAATCGCGGTTACGAGAGCAAGCGTCACCGGAACCGGGGTTGGGGGAACGGCGGTCGGTTGCGCGGGCACAGGATCGGCGCAACCCGCGAGCAACGCGGTCAGAAGCGCGCCAATAAGTGCGGACGAATTCGGACGCCTGGGCGAATGAGGATTCATCATAATGAGTTGTGCTTGAGTATGACCCAGATCGCCCCATATCGTCTCTCAATTTGCGCCCAATGTGCCGTATCGGACCAAACCGATCAATCCCATCGGTTGGTTGACATGGCGCCGACCCGGGAATAGCATGTCATTAGGTTGATACGCCGCTACCTGCTACGCGAGACGCTCAGCATCCTCGGGATGGCCGTGGTTCTGTTCTGGCCGGCTGGAACGTTGGACTGGTGGCCGGCCTGGGGGGCGTTGGCGGTGTCGCTGGGCTGGCTCGCGGGGACGGGCTTTGTCATCATTCGGCTGCACCCGGATCTGCTGGCCGAGCGCTTGGAGCGGCGCACTGGCGCAAAACGATGGGACAGCGCGATCGGCGGCCTGAGAGGGCTCGTGACCTTGATCCGTTACATCGTGGCCGGGCTCGACCAGCGCTATGGATGGTCGAGCGGGTTCTCCCCGGCGGCGCGGCTCATCGCGCTGGCGGCGGGGGCCCTCGGGTATGGGCTGTTCGTCTGGGCGACGGCGGCCAATGCCTTCTTCTCCCAGGTCGTCCGGATCCAGACCGAGCGCGGCCACACCGTCGCGACCGGCGGACCGTACCGTTTTGTCCGCCATCCCGCCTATCTCGGGGTGATCGCCTACGAGGCGGCCGTGTCTGTGCTGTTGGGCTCCTGGCCCGCCCTCGCTCTCAGCGCGGTGAGCGTGGCCATGCTGGTCGCGCGGACGGCGCTGGAGGACCGCGCGTTGAGGGCGGAACTGCCCGGATACGCCGACTATGCCGTCCGGGTGCGCTCTCGCCTGCTCCCGGGGATCTGGTGAGAGCGGCGCCGGAACCGGAGGCGTGGGTCAGTCAACGTCAGCGACTGCCCGGTTTACAGCGTCTTCTCGTAGATCCGGTGTTTTTTGTAGATCGTAGCGCCCATCCGCAGCGCGTCATCGAGGGTGAGGACGGTCTCCTCGATCTGGACGATATCGGCGTGCTCGAAGCGCCCGTCGCTGATGGACCGGAACATCTCGGCGTACAGAATGGCATTGACGCCCAGCCCGCGATAGGGGGCCAGGATGCCGGCGCCCATCAGGTTCAGCCAGCGCGTGCGCTTGAACTCGCGCAGGATCCAGAGCCAGCCCAACGGAAAAAGACGGCCCTTGGCCTGCCGGATACCGTCGCTCAGGTCGGGAAAGCCAAACAGAAAGCCGGCGATGGCATCGCCTTTCATCACCAGCTTGATCAGGCGCGGCTCGCCAACTTGCATCAGCCGGTCGCCGATGACCTTGGCCTCGGCCTCGGTCACCGGGTTGAATTCCCAATTGCCCTCAAAGGCGTCGTTGTAGATCTGAACGATGCGGGGGATCCATTCGCGCAGCTCGGCTTTGTTGGCGAAAGTCTTGATCGAGAACCCGCGGCGGGCCTTCATCTTCTCGGCGATCTCGAACACCCGCTCGGGGAGCTTGGGCTGGCCGGGCAGATACAGCGACATGAAGTCGCGCTGGGTCGTGTAGCCCGCGCCCTCGATCAACGGGCCGTAGTAGGCGTGGTTATACGGGATGCCGATGGCGGGATGATGATCGAAGCCTTCGACCAGCACGCCCAGCCCGTCGCCCTGCAGAAAGCCCTTCGACCCCACGATTTTTGTCAACCCGCGCGATTTGGCCCAAGCCTCAACGGCGCCAAACAGGCCGCGGGCCGCCTCCGGGTCGTCTTCGCAATCAAACAGATAGAAGTTGGCGGTCTGGCTCTTCCAGTGCGCGTTGTAATGCCGGTTCTCCAGGGCGGCGATTTGCCCAACCTGCCGGCCATCGCGCTCGGCGACAAAGAACGCGGCCTCGCTGTGCGCGTAGAAGGGGTTCTTGCGCCGGTTGAGCATCAGCCGGGTGTCGTCGACGAGCGGCGGCACCCAGTACGGGTTGTCGCGATATAACCGGAAGGGCAGGTCGATGAAGCGATTGACCGCGCGCCGGTCGGTGGTGTCGAGCTCGGAGATGGAAAGGGTCATGGTTTGAGCGGGCAGGCGGCCCGCTGCACCATAGGCCAATTGCAGGCGGGTGTCAAGTCGCGCCAATGACGACCACTGGTTTTCACCACAAAGACACAAAGGCACAAATACGCAATCTGCGCTAATTTGCGTTAATCTGCGGATCAATCCAGGTCCGCGTCCGCTTGGCCTGTCACGGGGGCGGCAGGTTTTGTCCGCAGATTAACGCAGATTGGCGCAGATTCGATGGCTGTTTTTGGCTGTCAGCGTGGTTCATCCGGGCCGATCGAATCCACCGAGATCGGGGTCACTTCCTCGGTCAGCGCGGTCGGGCTGACCGGCGGGCGGGGCGGGAGCGGGATGGGTTGCAGCATCGGGGACGGCATGGGATGCAGGTCGATCTCGGCCTGGGCGCTCTGACCCGCGCGGGAGACGACGATGGAGGGGTCACTGGCGGGCGCTTCCGGCGGTCGCCATGGACCCGTATTGCGTACCGCGCGCTGCACGGCGCGCAGGGCCGACCAGCGCTTGAGCGCCTGGAACGGGTCGAAGGTCGAGCGGGCCGGATCGCGCACCGCCACGTACCACGGGCTGCTGCGCGGCACCACGATGTTGATCTGGCCATGCGTGGCGACGTAGTCCCATAGCGCCTGGGCCAATGACACTGAGCCGGACTCGGTCACCCGCGAGACCCGGTCGCGCCAGCCGATGATGCCGAGCTCGCGCAGCGAGGCCACACTGGTGGTAAAGATGAACTTGCGCCCGCGCGCGTCGGTGACGGCGAAGCGCGGCGCGGGCTCGGCCGCCACGCCGGTGATGCCCATCCGTTCATTGATCCGGATCGACTCGCCGAGCAGGTCGGCGATCTGCTGGCCGGCCACGTTGCCCCACTCGCGCTGGATGCGCTGCTCGAGATCGCTCCGCCAGGCGGCGAGGTCGGCCCGGCTGGTCTGCTCGGCGATGGCGAGCTGGGTCCGGCGCAGGTTATCGATCGCGCCGCTGATCCGCAGATTGGACAGGATGATGAGGATGATCAGCCCGCCCAGAATAACGTAGATGAGCAACTCGGAGATCCGCGCCCCAAGCGAGGTGTTGAGGGTGGGCGCCGCCGTCGGCGCAGGCGCCACTGTCGGCGCGGCGGGCGGGCTGGTCGGGACTGCGGCCCGGTCGGCCACCAGCACAAAGTCCACCCGTGATTGGGCGGGCACGGTCATGGTCAGGGCGCGGTAGCCGGCCGGCGGGACGACTGAGATGCCGCTGCCGGCCTTGGCCCGCAGGACGTACTGGCCCAGGTCATCGGTCAAGGACAGCGAGCTGCCATCCACGCTGGTGACGCGGGTCTCGCGCACGGGCGCTTCGGCCGGGTCGCATTTTCCGTTTCCGTTTTCGTCAAAGCACACGGTCCCGGTCACCAGGATGACTTCGGGGTCGAGCGGGTCGAGCCGGCTGATCTCGCGCGGCTCGCGGGCCGGGGTCACAGGCGGCCGTTGCGTCGGGGTCTGTGTCGGCGGAGGTTGCGTCGGGGCTGGCGCCGCGGTGCTGGTGGATGTCAGGGTTGGCGGGATGGCGGTCGGCGTTGGCGGGGGCGGTTGGGTGGGCTGGGCGACCACGGCCGGCCGTGCTGTCGGCGGGACGGGGGTCGCACTGGGCTCAGGTGTGTTCGTTGGGAGCACGATGCGCGGCAGGGTTGCAGTGGGGATCGGCGTATTCGACGGGAAGACGATCAGCGGGTAAGTCGCGGTGGGAACTGGTGTATTCGACGGGAAGACGATCAGGGGGAAAGTCGCCGTTGGTGCCCGAGTATTCGTCGGGGCTGGCGTCGACGTTGGCTCAGGCGTCTGGCCGTGGGCCGCAAGCGGAAAGGTGGCGGTGGCCCAAAGCGAAAAACGAGAACAGTAGTAGGAGTGCGCGTTTCACGGTTTCTCCACGTCGTTGTTGCCAACAATCTGAATGCCGGATGAATTGTTCGAGGAATGGACTGTCGCCTGAGTGACCGAAGCCGAAACGAAGTAGCGTGTTTCAGCAGAGTGCGCGCCGAGCGCATTTCGTAGCTGAAGAAACCCGATGCTGTTGCTGTTAGGGGGAATCTGAATCACCATTCCGCTATCGAAGGAGTAAGGTGCGCCCGTAGTGCAGTTTCCGACCACAAAGATGCCAATTGGACGCGATGTCAATTGATCATTGCCTTCAGCAATGATGGCATAGAACTGGGTGGTTGGCGCACTCGGAAAGTCAACCCGAATCACATCCGTGTCGGTGATTCCCCCGCCCGGTCCGGGCTGGAACGTGCGCGTCTGCACCTCGCCAATTTGCAGGGTTTTAGCTGAGGCGCAATCGTTATCGGGCTCATAGACGTCGCCGGGGACTGGCGTGGCAGTGAGGGTGGCGGTCGCGGTCGCCGTTGGCGTCATGGTGGGTGTGGAAGTCGGGCTGGGGGTTGGCGTCGGCGTCGGTGGCGTGTAATCGCGGAGCAAGTTCGGGAGGAAGGAATATCGGATCGGCAGCGGTGTATGCGTCGGTGTTGCGGTCGGTGTGTTTGTCGGTGTAGGCGTATCGGTCGGTGTTGCGGTCGGCGTATTCGTTGGGGTCGGCGTATCGGTCGGCGTATCGGTCGGTGTGATGGTCGGTGTAGGCGTTGGGGTGGGCGTATCGGTCGGTGTTGCAGTCGGCGTGTTTGTCGGCGTGCGCGTAGGAGTGCTGGTTGGCGTCTGTGTTGGGGTCGGTGTCGGCGTGGGCGGATCATAGATGCGCAACAGGGTCTGCCCGTATGCCACTGCGCCCAGGCTCGAAGTCGCGGTGATGTAGAGCATCGTCGAGGCCTGGTGGGGAGCCCGACCGGGAAGGCGATCAGTGCGGCCGGGAAATCCCCGCTCTGCCCAATGGCCCGCGCAAGCGTATCGCTGAGTGGATAGGTCGTCCAACCTGAGGACGATTCAACCGCGAAGGTCTCGGTGAAATTGCCGTCATTGCTCAGGGTCTGAGTGACGACCAGAAAGGTCCCCGGCGGCGCATCGATGGTGATTGCCGACGGCGCCAGAGTTGCCGAGGGCGCATAGCGGGCGATGAGCGTCTGGGTGAAGGTCCTCCGCCAGGTCGGGGCGAACGGATACTGCACGGCGATGATGGCATCGCTCTGGGTCCCGCTGATCGCTCCGGCGGGGATGAGATTGGCGAACGCCACCTCCTTTGACTCGCCAGACGGGAGGGACTGTGATTGGTTTGGCGGCGCGCCCCAGGCACCCGAAAATGAGGCGGTCGCATCCGTTGCGCAGCCCGCCTGGTTGACCAGGACGACAACGGTATCGGTGTACGCCCGCGGCGGCGCGAGAAGCGTATCCGTCTGAAGCGCGCCGCTGAGGCAGGTCGCCGACGGGGCGTCAACTCCGTCGACGGTGGACCGGCCTGGATCAGGCGTATCCGCCCGGGTCGGTTGGGTGGCAAGCCCTGCTCCGAGGCCCAACACAAGTCCAATGGCAACGATTGCGCTGCGATTCATGGTGCGGTGATGCGAGTGCGTTGGGCCCCAAGCCTAGCCGATTTTCGGCGTTTGCGCTAGGCTGTTTGACCAACGTTCGCAAACATCCTATGCCAGACACGGCCAGATGAAGCTGACACCTGCCTGACGCCGAGGCTGGCTTGTCATAACGGAAGCTCCGAAAGCAGAACCCCCGCTCCGGCGTACGCCGGAGCGGGGGTTCTGCTTTCGGACGCAGTTGCAGATTAGCGCGGCCGCTCGCCGAGGGTGACCTTGACGTCCTGGGCCTTGCCGGCCCGCACAATCGTCAGGGTGATGGTGTCCCCGACCTTGGCGGTGGACAGCATCGTGCCGATCAGGGCATCCGGATCCTTGATTGCCTGCCCATTGAAGGCGGTGATGATGTCGCCGACCTTGAGCCCGGCCCGCTCGGCGGCCTCGCCCGCGACCAGGTTCGAGACAATCGCGCCCTGCTTGAGCCCGTCACCGACCTGGGCGTCGACCGGACCGAGCGAGGCGCCCAGATAGGGATAACGGGCCTGGCCAGTCTCCATCAACTGGGTGGCCACCCGCTTGACGGTGTTCACGGGCACCGCAAACCCGACGCCGGAATTGGAGGGCTGCCCGCCCAGGCCGCCGGTCGAGTTCGCGGTCCGAATTGACGAATTCACCCCGATCACCCGGCCGCGCATGTCAAACAGCGGGCCGCCTGAATTGCCGGGGTTGATCGCCGCGTCAGTCTGGATGATCTCGGGATTGCTGAAGCCCGGTGAATTGGCAGTGCCGCCCTCGCTCAGGGTCCGCCCGATCGCGCTGACGATGCCGGTCGTCATCGAGCCCTCAAGGCCAAACGGGTTGCCCAGGGCCAGCACTTTCTGGCCGGGCTTGAGAGTCGCGGAATCACCCAGCTCAACGGGCACGAGTTGACTCTCTGGAACATCAACCTTGATCACGGCCAGGTCGGCATAGGTATCCGTCCCGACGATTTTGGCTTTGGCGATCGTGCCGTCCGCGAAGCGCACGTTCAGTTGGGTGGCCCCGGCCACCACGTGGTTGTTGGTGACGATGTTGCCTTTCTTGTCGATGACAAAGCCGGACCCGCTGCCCGAGCTGGGGGCCGTGTTGCGGGTCGTCGATGCCACCGTAACCTGGATGAAGACCACCGAGGGATTCAGGCGCTGATACAGATTGATCAGGACCTTCTCTTCCTGGTCGAGCAGCCCGCGCTCCGCATCGGGGATCGCGGTGGGGGTGGGGGCGAAACCCTGGCCCGGCGCCGGCGCCGGCGCGGGCGGATTGCTTTTGGCGGGATCAGCCGCCGGGGGCAATTGCGGCGCCGCGGAGGGGGCGGGCCGAGCGGCCGTCGGCGTGGCGATGATGTTGTTCAGGAAGTCGGGGGCGCGCAGTGACACGCCGCAGGCCAGCGACGGAAGGATCAGCAGAGACAAGCCAAGTGTGGCGATGATGCGTTTGTGGTTCATGTTTCCTCTTCGCGGTGGGGCTATTGTCATCCCGATTTGATGACCCGGGAGAATTACCTCATTCGCTCTCCCCAGACCTATAATGCCACGAGTTTAGGGGAGACTGAGGCAGTCATAAACCCCAGCCAGCATGCAGTCTGTTTCGCCTCGACCCGCCGACACCCCCACGCCCGAATCCTCCCGCGGTGGCGTGCCTGCTTTGCCCGGCGCGCCGGATGCGTTGGAGCAGAATGATCGCTGGCGGCAGGCATGGCAGCTGCTGACCTCCGACGGGTTGCTCGCGCCGGTGTGCGTCCTGTTGTGTCTGGGTTTCGCGGCCGCGTTCTGGCTGCCGCAGTCGCCGCTGGAAGGGCAGCAGGACGCCCTGGCTTTCAGCCGCTGGCAGGCCCAGGCCCGGGATGTGGCCGGGCCGGCCTATGCCGCGCTGACCGATCTCGGCCTCTTCAACGTGTTTCGCGCGTTCTGGTTTCGCCTGGCCCTGGCCATCCTGGGCGGCCTGGCTGGCATGCGTCTGGCTGATCGGATCCGGCGCCTGATCCGCCCGCCGACCGGTCTGGAGGATGAGGCGCGTCTGCGGGTCACCGAGCACGCGCCGGCGATGGAATGGATCATTGCGCGCTTGCGGACTTCCGGCTACCAGATTCGCCAGGTGTCGGAGGAAGCCGCTGGCGCTTCGCGGGTGTTGAGCGCGGATCGCGGGCCAATTCCCCTGATCTTCTCAACCGGGCTGCACCTCGGGTTGGCCTTGATCACCATCGGCGCGGCCTGGAATGGCCTGCGCGGCTGGGATCTTCCGCACCGCCAGGTTGACACGGGCGTCGCGGTCGCGCTCCCGTCGTACGGCCCCCTCGCCAGCCTGAATCTGATCGCCGTCGATGGCAACACGCGGGTGGCCAGCCTGCGCTTGAACGACACCGTTGTATCGCTGGCGGTTGGAGGGCCGCCCGCCAGCGCATATGGCGCCACCGCCCAACTGCTTGAGTTAACGCCAAAGTACCGCCTGACCGCGCTGGATGCGGCCCGCAATCCGCTCACCCTGACCACGTCCAGCTACGCCCCGGCCGACACCTCGGTCATTTTTGCGCTGCGGGCGAATGAGCCCGAGCTGGCGATCCTGGTGGACCAGGCCCGGCTGGTGCTCTTTGTCGCTTCGCCGGACGCCGCAATGCCGCAGGGGCGGCTGCGCGCTGCGCGCCTGCCCTCGGGCAACGCCCTCGGCGAGTGGCCGCTCGGCGCGAAGATCGATCTGGGCGACGCGCTAATTGAGCTCGATCCGTTGTATGGCGGTGTCGTCGCATTACGTTATGCTCCGGGCGACCCGCTGTTATGGGCCGGAGCCGCGCTGGCGGCGCTTGGACTGATCGCCGTGCTGCTTTATCCGGCCCGGCGCATTGTGGTCCGCCAGAGCGCGGTGTGGACCGAGATCTATGCGAGCGGGCGCGGCGCGCGGACCGACGCGCAGCGCTTGCGTGATTGAGGCTCAGCGAGGAGGGATCGATGAACTGGAAACCCGATATCACCTTTGCCCGGGTTGCCGGGGAGCAGATGGACGAGTATGTCCATGCCGAGGTGCTGTTTTTTCCCGTCGGCGGCATTGGCGGCATGCAAATGCCGGCGCTGACGATCGGAACCTGGCTCGAGACGGCCTGGCGGCTCGGCCCAGCCCCGCTCGCTTCACCCGAGCAAGCCATCCTCGTCGACGCCCGGGCTGCCGTTACCCGCATCCGGGCGCGGGTTCCCCAGCTCTACGAGGCCAAGGCCCGCCGCGAATTCAAGAGCCGCCTCGAATCGATGTCGATGTGGCTGGAGGATCTGCCGCCGCGGAGAGAACCTCGGGCGCCTGCCCCCGCGCAACACACGGGCTATCTCGCCCAGGCCCACCTCCGGCTCAAGCTCGAGCTGTTGCGCGAGGATGTGTCACAGACCCAGGACCTGCTCCAGCGCCTGCGTGGCTGGGATGACCGCCTGCGCGCGATGTTCGCGGCCGGGCCGTTTGTATTCGAGCCCGAGGTCGAAGCCGCGGCGATCCCCCGCGAGCGCTACTGGTTCCTGTTCGGCGGTATTTGATCGCTTCGGGATAACCTTGGACGATTGTTACGGGCGCACAATGGCGCCTTCGGGCGGGACAAAGCCCGGGCCATAGCGGAAGACGGCCTGCCAGGGCACGTAGCGGCTGACCAGCTTGTCGGTCTGGACGACTTTGCCGTCCTTCTTGACGATCCGCTCAAGCGAAATCGTCGCGCCGTCGACGGCATAGTCCACCTGTTTGGCGGTCTTGGGCGGGACCTTGCCTTCGGGATCGGGCTCGTAGATGTCGGGCGCGTGCTTGATGACATTGCTGATCACCGGCTTGGTAAAGGTAACCTCGCGGTTGTCGGGCGCGCCATAGAACTTGAAGGTCAGCGTCGCATTGGTCCCGTCGTAGTAGGTCTCGATCAGAATGTGCGCGTCGGTGTCGTTGACGAACTTGAGATCGACATAGGGCTCGAACACGGTCGCGTCGAGGCCGGCGCCCATGCCGCGCTCGTAATAGCCCACCCGATAGCCGTGCGGCAGGCGCTCCTTGATGGTGAAGCCCGCTTTGAGGGCCGCCTGATAGGCGGTCGTGGACACCTGGCATACCCCGCCGCCCACGCCCTTGATCGTGCGGTCGCCGACGATGACAAGGCCTTCCTCGAAGCCCTCCTCCGCAGTGACTTCGCCCAGATACTTGTTGAAGGAGAACGTCTCGCGGGGTTTGATGACGATGCCATGAAAACGCGAAGCGGCGACCTTGACGTTCTTCATCCGCTCGGCGCTCGATCCCTTGAAGAAAGTGGTGCCCTGGGCGACGAGGCCGGTGATGCCGAGTTGCTGGGCGGTTGTGGCCGCGCTGAACTCCGGGGCGCTCAGCTTGACTTGGGCCATGACGTTGTGTGCGCCCTCGGTGAGCAGGGCCTTCTCGATGGCATTGAGGGTGGCCTCGGCGTCGATCTGGCGTTCGGGCTTGCCGGGATCGAGCACGACCAGTTGCTTCGTCTTCTCATCAAACGTGAAAAGGGCGTTTTCGGCCGTGCCGGTGATGAGCGCGGCCAGCGGCGCGATGAGGGGCGCGAACTTCTCGCGCCGAATCTTGAGATCCAGGGCGATGGCCCCATCGGCCTGGGTGACTTCTTCCAGGCGGGTGTAGGTGGGCAGATCGGCCGCCTTCAGACGGAAGGCTTCACCGTTAGGCAGGGGTTTGCCGTCATTGTCCCAGCGCGGCACCGCGACGACCAGATCGCCGCTGATGAGTTTCTTCGCGGCCGCCATGGCGCTGGACGCGCTGGCGACTTTTGGCGGAATGGGGAGGACCTGAAGCGTGACGTCGATGGGTTGGCCCTCGAGCGCAGCGCTGCGCATCACGGCCAGGGCGGCCTCGACGTTGAGCTCCTGACCGGCCTGGGCGACCACTTCCTGCGGCCCGCCCTTGTCCCAGGTCAGGGCCGCGCTGCGCGGGGTACGGCGGGTGTCTCGGGCGAGATCGTTGATGACGCGTTGGGCGGTGGCCTCGTCGATGGTGACCACGGGCGCTACATCGACACCCAGCCACCAGGCCCGGGCCTGAGCTTTCAGCCGCAACCACAGGTCCGCATCCCGGCCAATACTCAAGGCGTTCAGGGTTGTCGCGCCGGCGTCGAGACCCGCGCCGAGATCGGCCGGGCGCAGGCTGGCCTGCTTGTCGGCGATGCGCAGGGTGACGTTGGGCGCCTGAAAGTAGGCGTCGCCTTTCTTCTGGGCGATGCGGAAAATCTCCTCGACCCGCATGCCGCCCACGTCGGTGCCCTGCAGGCGCACCCCGGGGAAGGCCCGGTTGGCGTAGCTGGCCTGGAACAGGAGCAGCCCAAGCGCGCCGGCCACAACCGGGACCATCAACATGGAGCCCAGCAGATACAGCGGGTTGAAGACACCCTTCAGGACTGGCCAGATGCGCGACATATGCCGGAGGATTCTAGCAGTGCCCGCCGCGTTTGGGAATGCGGCAGCTCTGCGTTTGCCCACCGATGATGCGCCGGGGAAAGGGGATCAACAGAAGAAGGGAAGAACGGAAGCCGTCCTTCCTTCTTTCTTCCCTTCTTCTGTTAAATCCCTCGTCGGCGACTACAATTCAATATATGACCGAATCGCAGGAATTTCAGCCCGTCGGCCGATGGGTGATGGTCGTCGACGACGATGTCGAAACAACGCTATATCTTGAGATGACCGCTGACGGCATGCTGGGCGGCCTGCTGGAGTCGGACAACGACGAGGAGCCCGAGCCGTTTACCGGCCGCTACGCCTTTGATGCGCCGACGCGGGTGCTGCGCCTGGAATTCCTGTTCGAGGGCGACCCGCCCGAGTCCTTTGATGTGCGTTTCGAGAGCCGGACTCAGGATGGCTTTGTTGCCGTCGACGATGAGGGCACCGCCTACGTCTTCATGCCGGCGGAATAGACAGGCATGGGACCCAAACCAATCCGGAGGCGATCTCCCCCCGCCCCGGCGTACGCCGGGGCGGGGGGAGATCGCCTCCGATGATGAGTTTGACATCATGCCAAGCCTGCTGAGTGATCTGAACGTCACCGAGCGCCGCCGGGTCGTAAACGGCGCGCTGCGGATGGTGGCGGCCCGCAAGTGGCATGATCTCGGCCGGCACGCCCTGGCTCAATTGCCCGAGGTCGCCCAGCGCCGCCAGGAGGCCGGGTATCCGGACGCCCCGTCCGGGGCTGGCCAGGCCCTGCGGGACGTGCTCGCCCGCGCCATCGATGGATTGCGCCCCGATCCAAACGCCGCGCCCGACCCGGCCGATCGGCTGTGGCGCTCGCACCTCATCCTGCGCCGTTGCTTCCTGGAAGGCAAGGCCCGCAACGCAGTGGCCGACAGCCTCTTCATCGAGCGCGGGACCTACGACCACGAGCAGATCCGAGCCTTGAACGAGCTGGCCGATCGGCTGGCCGAGCTCGGGCGCGAAGGAATTGCGGCGCCGGCCTTCCGGCGAGCCGCGCCGCCGCCACCGCTGCAGGGCGTGCTCGGGCGCGAACGGGTGCTGGCCGAAATCAAGCGCCGTCTGGCCTCGGGCGCGCGGGCCCTGGCCGTGCATGGGCTGCCGGGGATCGGCAAGACCACCTTGCTGGCCAGCCTGGCCGGCGACGCCGAGCTGACCGCCCGTTTCCCGGACGGGATTCTGTGGACGGCTCTCGGCAGCCATGGCGACGCGGGCGCGGCGCTGTCGGAGTGGGCGATCGCCCTGGGCGCGCCCACGCATGAGATTGGCGCGTTGGGCGGGCTGGCCGAACGGGCCCGGGCCGCCCATGATGCGATCGGCGCAAAACGGGTCCTGCTCATCGCCGATGACGTGTGGGACCCGGCCGCGGCGCTCGCGCTGCGCGTCGGAGGGCCGGGGAGCGCCTGCGTCATCAGCACCCGCTCGCCGGCCATTGCGGTCGACTTCGCTGGCGCGGGGGCGATCGCCATCGACGCGTTGGGCGATGACGACGCGCTGTCGCTGCTGTCGCGCTTTGCGCCCGAGGCGGTCCGCGACCGTCCCGACGCCGCCCGCGAGGTGTGCGCGGCGGTGGGCGGGCTGCCCTTGGCCCTGACCCTGATCGGCGGGCGGCTGCGCCATGTCGGCCACGCCGGGCAGGCCCGCCGCATTACGAGTGAGCTTGATCATCTGCGCGCGGCCGAGACCCGGCTTGACCTGTCCCGGCCTGAGTCGCTGATCGAGCGCCGGCCAGGCATGCCCGAGGGCGCGCCCACGACGTTGTCCAGCGTCATCGCCCTCAGCGACGAGCAATTGGGGCCGACGCGCGGGCGGCCTGGTATGCCCTGGCGGTCTTCCCCGCCCAGCCCAATAACTTTGACGAGAACGCCGCGCTGGCGGTCAGCGCTGGCGGCGTGGACGCGCTCGATGCGCTGGTCGACGCCGGGATGCTCGAGGCCGAGGCGGACGGGCGTTTTCGAATGCACCAGACCATCGCCGACTATGGGCGTTTGCGGCTCGCCGCCCAGCCCGACCACGGCGCCGCGGCGCGGGCGCGGTTCGCCGGTTACTACACCGCGTTGTGCGAGGAAGCGATCGACGACGATGCGCGGCTTGCGCCCGAGCAGGCCAACGCCCTGGCGGCGCTCGAGGTCGCCTATGCGGAGGGACTGGGCGACTGCCTGATCCGCGGCGCGAATGCGCTGTCGCGGATGTTGCTCACCCGCGGCGAGTACGCTGAAGCCGAGCGCCACTTGCAGCGGGCCAGCCTCGCGGCCGAGGCGGCCGGCGGCGGGCGGGCCCTGGCGGCGGTGTTGATGAACCTGGGTTTCGTGCGGGTGAAGCGCGGCTTCTACGCCGAGGCCACCGCCTTGTTTGAGCGCGGATTGGCCCTTGCACGCTCGGCCGGCGAGCGCCGCCTGGCGGCCACGCTGTTGCAGCACCTCGGGCATGTGGCCACTGACCTGGCCCGCTATGACGACGCGCGGGCGCGCTACGACGAATGCCTGGCGATCGCGCGGGCCGAGGGCGATCAGCGCCGCATCGTCGAGGCCCTGTTCTTCAAGGCCCTGATGCACGACCAGCACAGCGACTTCGGCGAGGCCGAGCGCTGTCTGAACGAGGCCCTGCCGCTGGCCCGGGCAACGGGACATCGCGAGTTCGAAGCAACCTGTGTGTCGGGTCTGGGCGTGGTGGCGTGCAAGCGCGGGCAGATCGAGCGCGGGCTGGATCTGGTCCGGCAGGGCATGGCCATGTCGCGCGGGGTGGGGCACAAGGAAGGCATCGCGGTGTGCTGTTTTGTGCTGGGCTTTGGCACACAGGCGTTGTTGGGCGAAGCCGAGGCGGATGTCTACTACCGCGAAGGGCTGGCCCTGGCCCGCGAGATCGGGCATTCGCGGCTGCTGGCGATGTTGCTTGCCGCCCAGGGCGAACTGCTCGCCCAGCATGGGCCGGCCAGCGCCACGCAGGCCCGGGCGATGTGCGACGAGGCGGTCGAGATCGCCCGGCGGGCCGGGCACGGGCATGAGCTGAGCTTCGCCCTCGAGCAGCGCGCGTCGCTGCGCACCTGGCTGGGCGAATACGCGGCCGGCGCGCGCGACTGCGAGGCCGCCATCGCCGAGGCCCGCCGGATCCGCAGCCCGGAGCGCGAGGCGTTTGCGATGGCGCGTCTGGCGGTGAATCAGGTTCGGGGCGGGGCGCCGGCCGCGGCCGCGCTCACCGCGGCGCGCAGCCTGGCCCTGCTCGGGCGGATCGGTTTTGGCCCGGCCCAAATCGTGTCGTATCTGCGGCGGGCGCGGGCGTTGGCGTAAGGGGGAAATGATGCGAGAATTCGGGCACACCCATGGCCTACGATCTCCTCATCTCCAATGGCACCGTCGTGACCGCCGACGCGGTCTATCCCGCTGATGTCGCCATCGCGGCTGGCGCGATCGCCGCGATCCTGCCGTCCGGCTCGCGGGCCGACGCCGCCCAGATCCGCGACGCGGCCGACTGCTATGTCATCCCCGGGGCCATTGACGCCCATCTGCACCAGAGCATGCGCACCGCGGCCGGGCTGACCGTCGACGATTGGCAGACCGGCAGCACCGCCGCCGCCCTGGGCGGCACGACCACCGTCGTCGACTTCGTCGATGCCCTGCCCGGCCAGTCGCTGACCGACGCCCTGGCCGCCCGGCTCGAGCAGGCCCGCCCCGCCGTCGTCGACTACGGCCTGCACATGAGCATCCAGCCCGACATCGATCCCGGCCCGACCGGCTACATGCGCCGGGTGAGCGAGACCCGCATCCGCCAGATGCGGGATGCCTTCGACTCCGGCTGCGCCTCGTTCAAGATGTATATGGCCTATGCCGGCAATCAGCTCAGCGACGCAGATTTGTTTCGCGCGTTGCGCGAGGTCGCCGACCTGGGCGCGCTGGCCTGCGTCCACGTCGAAAACGGCGACGTCATCGAGACCCTGCGCCAGTTGGCCGGCACGGACCTGGCCTGGGTGTCGCGCAAGGAGAATCCGCCGGTCAACGGCCTGGGGGCCGGGATCCTGCACGCCCTCACCCGCCCGCCCGAGAGCGAGCGCGAGGCCGTCATCCGGGCCATGACCGCCGCCGAGCTCACTGGCGCGCGGATGCTGATCTTCCACATGGGCTGCGCCTCGGCGACCGAGGCCCTCGGTGCCGCGCGCGCGCGAGGCGTCGACTTCATCTGGGGCGAGACCTGTCCGCAGTATCTGGTCCTGACCGATGACTGTCTGCGCCGGGAGGACGGCCGGTTGTGGATGTGCTCGCCGCCCCTGCGCCCGCAGGCCGACCAGGACGCGATGTGGAAGCTGGTCTCGAACCGGACCATCGACCTGATCAGCTCGGATCACTGCCCCTTCAACCAGACCCAGAAGGCGCTGGGGATCAATGACTTCCGCAAGGTCCCGAACGGCGTGCCCGGCGTCGAGACCCGCCTGTCGCTGATTCATCACTTTGGCGTGCGGCGCGGGCGGATCGACCTGCAGGATTGGGTGCGGCTGTGCTGCGCGCGCCCGGCCGAGATGCACGCCCTGCCGATGAAAGGCCATATCGCCCCCGGCGCCGACGCCGATGTCGTCATCTTCGACCCGGGTTTGAGCAAGCCGCTGTCTGCCGGGGAACTGCATTCCGCTCTCGACTGGTCGGCCTATGACGGCATCACCGTCGATGGCTGGCCGCGGGATGTCATCAGCCGGGGCGAGTTGATCGTCCGTGACGGGCGCTTCGTCGGCCAGCCCGGGCGCGGGCGCTTTATCCGCCGCTCGCCATGACCGAGCGCCCGCTGACCGCCTATCTCGTCCGGCACGCCCGCAGCGTGGGCAACACCAGCGGGCGGGTGCAGGGCTGGCTTGATCTGCCCCTGGATGATCTCGGCCGGCGCCAGGCCGAACGGCTCGCCGACCGCTTTCGGGGGTGGCGCTTTGATGCGTTGTACTCCAGCCCGCTCGCGCGGGCCGCCGACACTGCCCGGGCTGTGGCGGCGGTGACCGGGACGGACATTCACTACGACCCGCGCTTGCGCGAATACAACATGGGCGCCTTCAGCGGGATGACGGGCGAGGAGATCCAGTCCTTTCTGTCCGGCTCGGGGCTGAGCCCGCGTGACGAATACGAGTGGGTGGCGCCCGGCGGCGAGAGCGCCCAGGAGACCTATGACCGGACCCGCGCCTTTGCCTGGGACTTGGTGCGGCGCCATCCCAGCCAGACCGTCATGGTCGTGTCGCATGCGGGCGCGCTGGGGGCAATGATCTCGGCGATGCTGGGGCTGCCGCCGGCCCGCCGCCACCCGTTTGGTTTCGGCAACACGTCAGTGGCCAAGGTCATCCACGATCCGCACGGGCGCTGGCGCTTGCGCAGCCTGAACGACCTGTGCCATTTGGACGGGGGAGATCAATGAGCCGCCCTGCCCGGATCGCCCTGCTCGCCGCCGGCCTGCTCGTCGTGGCCGTGTCCGCGCTGCTGCTGCTGTCGCTGCGCCTGGGCCTTGGCGGGCCGCTGATCGAGCGGATCTTGATTCAGCCCTGAGCGGCCGACGCGTTGCGGGCCGTTCAGGGGGAAAGCACAATCCCTGCGCGAAGCGCAGGGATTGTGGTTTCGCCGGATGTTACGGGATAGCTACTAGCGGACGCACAGGAATTTCTCGTTGTAGCCGACGATCTGTCCGGCATTGTTGTTGATGAACAATTCGATCTTGAAACCGCCAAAGCCAAACTCGTTTGCGTTTAGCTGATAGATGTAGTTCTCTGAGCCATTTGATCCGTTCACTGGCACGTCTCGCTGTCCCTGGCTCCCACTCGGACCGCACTGCTGGGAGCTGGGTTCGATCTTGAGCCGAATGCCAGATACGCCAAAGATGTTCCACTTCAAGGTCAGATCTTTGTTCTCGCCCTTGGTCAGGTTGACGATCGGCGGCAATCCAGCCACAAACTCCAGGTCCTGCTTGGCGCAGAAGTTATAGTCCGGTCTATTGCTCTTGACGGCCATCCAGTACGGCGAGCTTGAGTTGCACACTTCCGTGCCCCCACCGCCGCCGCCACCACTGCTGCCACATGTGCCGGCCGGCAGCCCGCCATCCACGTTGATCCCAATGGCATCCTCCTGGGTTGCGCCGGCGTTGTTGGTGATCTTGAGCCGGACCGTCCGCGAGGTGCTGATGCAGTCAATGACAACCGACATGGTGCCGGCTGCCGCCTTAAAGCCATTCCCATCGCCCTTGTCGAGAAACGCCTCGCGAATGTTCTGCACATTCCAACTGGCCACGATGGAGCCGTTGTTGCCGACCGCGACCCGGTCGACCGTCAAGTTCCCGGCCGTACGGCCGACAACCGGCACCGCGGTCGGGGGTGGTGGTGGTGATGTTGCCGTGGGCGGCGGGGGCGGCGGCGCGGTGGGCAGCGGCGGTGCCGCCGCCACAGCGGTCTTGTTGGCCGCGTCGTTGGCTTGCACCAGCTCGCCGAAGATCCAGCCCACCCCGGTTTTGAACGTGATCTGATACCACTTGCCGTCGTCACTCCGGCCCCGCACGGGGGCTTTGTCGTCCTTGCTCAACTGGCCAAGCGCGCGATAGGCGGTGTTCGGCCCTTCCCGAATATTCGCAAAGTCGTTGGTGACGACGAGGCTCGGCGCCTCGGGCGTCGCGGTGGGCGCGGGTTGGCCGCTGCCCGCCGCTGTTGCCGCTGGAACTGCTGGAACTGCGGTGGGTGGAACGGCCGCCGTCGCGGTGGGCAATGCGCCCTGGGCGGTCAGTACCACCAGATCCGACTGCCCGATAACCTTGTTATCGGGGTTGTAGGCCTTGACCTGGATGCTGTGCGTGCCGGGCTGCAGGGGCGTCCACGGCACCTGGGCGTTGAACTCCGGCACCCCCTTTTTGGGATCCTGAGTCGCCACCTGGGCGTACGGCTGATTGGTGATGACCACCTCGATCATGCTGATGTTGTCGCCCTTGGCCGTCCACTGGATATTAATCCCTTGTCCAACGCGCACGCTGGCGTTGTTGGCGGGCGAGACGATCTTGATTTCCGCTGGCTTTTGGGCGCCAAGCGAGCAGCCGCTCAGGATCAGTGATGCGGCGATCAAGCTTCCCAGCATGTGTTGTCGCGTCTTCATGCGTGCACTCCTTGTTTCGTGAATCGGCCAATCCCACGGGTTGGGACATAACTAGAACAGATGCCAATCCAAGAATCGCTCAATTCTACGCAGACCGTCCAGGGCATTCGCCGTGCGCGCGAAACCATGGCCTTCCTCCGGGTAGGTCTTGAACTCAAACGTCTTGCCCAAGCGCTTGAGCGCCTCCACCAGTTGGAGGGATTCGCCGAGCGCAACCCGCTGATCGCGCTCGCCATGGAGGACCAGGACCGGGGCCCTAAAGTGCTCCGCATAGTTGAGAGGCGAGCGCTCCTCCAGCCGGTTTCCCGTCAACGCAGGATGGCCCATCTGCCACTCCATATCCAGCCGCCCGGCATGATCGCCGCGCGCCCATGACGTTTTCAGATGACTGTCGCCATACAACGCCACCGCGCAGCGCAGACGAAACTTGGGATCCTTGCCAAGCGCAAGCAGGGTGAGGTAGCCGCCGTAGCTCTGCCCCCACATCGCCAGCCGGCCCGCATCGACCCGCCCCAGGCCGACCAGGGTGTCGGCGGCGGCCAGGCAATCCTCAAGATCGCCCCGGCCCCAATCTCCCAGATTGCCTTCCTTCAACAACCGCCCGTAACCGGTGCTGCCCCGGAAGTTCGGGCAGATAATGGCATAGCCGCGCGCAACGAAATACTGCCTGACTGGATCCCAGGCCAGGTCATACTGGGCGTTTGGGCCGCCGTGGGGATAGATGATGCCCGGATACCCGCGCCGATCGCGCGGCGGCGCGGCCGGCTCGTAGACAAAGGCGGGGATGCGCCAGCCGTCGGCGCCGATGTATTCGATGTGGCGGGGCGTGACAAACGGGAAACTCTTGAGGGCGGCCGCGGCCGTGTCGGTCAACGCCCGCATCTCAGGGCTGTCGGTTGCGCAGAGGAATAGTGCGGGCGGCGTCCGCGGGCTGTCATAGGCGACCACAAAGCGATCGCCCAGGCCGAGCCAGCGCGGCGCGGTGTAGTTGCCGGGCGGAAGCGGAAGGCGCTGGATGGCGCCAGTCTCGACGGTCACGACATACAACGGATCGTTGCCGCGCTCGCTGCCGACCAGGATCAGGCGGGTCCCGTCGGGCGACCAGTGATAGTCCTCGATATCCTGCTGCAGGCGGGTGATCTGGCGCAGACCCGAACCGTCCGGGGCCATCATCCAGATCTCGTCGAAGCCGCTTCGGTCGCATTGCAGGGCGATCCGCCCGCCGTCGGGCGAGAAAGCGGGGTTCCAGTATTGCGAGCCATCCCCGGTCGTCAAGCGGACCGGCGCGCCGCCTGCCGGCGTGATCGCATAGATGTCGCTGTGGCGCTGATCGGTTGGTGACGCGCAATACAGGATCCGCGCGCCATCCGGGGACCAGATCGGGCCCGAGCATTCGTCTGAATCGTGGGTCAGCCCGCGCACCCACCCCCCCTCAAACGCGACGATGGCGATCTGGGCGGCGGCGTCCTGCTCGGTGGTGAAGGCCACCCAGCGCCCATCCGGCGAGACGACCGGCTCGTAGGCGTCATAACGCAACTCGGTCAGGGCGCGGGGCTCGCCGCCAGCCGCGGCGACGACATACAGGTGACTGACGTCATCGGCGTCATACGCGCCGTAGATCAGCCACTCGCCATCGGGGGTCCAGGTGGGCGGTTCGTCACTCCACCAGTTGACAAAGGTGCGCTGAATGCTCAGGCGCTGCGGGAACGGCGAGACGCGCGGGTCGATCAGGTGCAATTCGCTGTAGCCGCCCCGGTCGAGATAGAACGCAACCCGGCCATTTCCGTTGGGCGAGACGGCGTGGTTGTGCGGGCGCTCCCAGCCGTCCACGATGAGCTCCGGCCACAGCCCCTCCGGCATCATCGCGTTGGGCAGGGGCAGCGACTGCGGGCCGTAATGATCTTCCATAAAGTCGGATTGTACGGTTGGGACCGGGGTTGGCGCGAAGCGCCAACCCCGGTCCCAACCGTACAATCCACCCATGCCCACCTGGGACCCTTCCCTGAGCGACGCCGAGCGCTACCCGTTGATGACGGATGCGGCCCGCACTTTTCTGAACGGCCTGCGCGAACACCCGCAGGCGCCGGTCTTCAATCACGTCTGCGGCGATAGGCTCGACGCGCCGGCGGTGGCCCGCATCCGGGCCTGGGAGGCCGGCCTCAGCGCCGAACCCGCGGCCTGGGGCCCGGGCGAGATTCCGGACTGGCTGGCCGGGTTCGCCGCCCATTGCCTCGCCCAGGTGCCGTTTTATCGCCGCTACGGCGACCGCCCGGGCGGCCGGCCCGCCGCATTCTTTGATCTTCCGTTGTGCGACCGGGGCGACTTGAGCGGGGCGACCTGGGCGTTTGTGCCCGACGACGCGCCGCTCGACCAGATCATCCTGTATTCGACCTCGGGCACGACCGGCCACCCGCTGGACCTGCCCTGGACGCCCGAGGGCGCGAGCATGTATCTGCCCTTGCTGCGCCGCGCGGCCCGCCTGCACGGGGCCGACCTCACGGGCGGGCCGGGGCGGACCGCCATCGCGCTGGTCTGTTTCCAGAAGCGAACCTTTACCCTGGCCCAGCTTTCGTTTTTTCTGGATGGGGCGGGGCATGTCAAGATCAATCTGGATCCCGACGCCTGGCGCGATCCGGCAGACCGGGCCGCCTATCTCAACGCGCTCGACCCTGAGATCTACACCGGCGACCCCATCTCGTTCGAGGCCCTGGCGGCGCTGCCCGTGCGCACCCGCCCGCGGGCGCTGATCTCGAGCTCGATGGCGCTTCTGCCCGGCCTCAAGGCCGTCCTTGCAGCGCGCTTTGGCTGCCCGGTCATCGACGTGTATTCGACCAACGAGACCGGCCCGATCGCGGCGGGCGCGCCCGATGGCGCGGGGCATGCGCTGTTGCAGAACCGCCTGTATGTCGAGATTCTGGATGCCGATGGCATGCCTTGTCCGCCCGGGGCGCGCGGCGAGATCGTGGTGAGCGGCGGGTTCAATCCGATGCTGCCCCTGCTGCGCTATCGGACCGGCGACACGGCCACCTTGGATTTCGGGCCGGATGGGCGCAGCCCGCGCCTGATCGGGCTGGAGGGCCGCGCGCCGGTGGTGTTCGCCGATGCGTTTGGCAGGCCGATCAACAACATCGAGGTCAGCCAGGCCGTCCGCCCTTTCGCTCTGTCGCAGTGGACGCTGCGCCAGCACGCCGACAGGTCGCTCACGCTGCGCTATCGGGGCGAGGGCGTGGACGAGGCGGCTTTGCGCCGCGCGCTGGAGGATGTGTTTGGGTCGTTGGCCGTGCTGCGGATCGAGCGGGCCAGTTTGCTGGAGAAGGTCAGGCAATACACGCGGGAATGATCGACAATCCCCGCCTCAACACCACTCGCGCGCGCACTGGGAGACGTCGATGCTTGGACTGGCGACGGGTTTTGCGCCCGGCTGACTCGCTTCGCCCCATCCTGCGCCATGCGCGCCGAGGAGCGTCAGGACAGCCCGCATCCGGCCGGACCTCGTCTTGTGCGAGCCCTCGGCATCGCCATGCAGGGTGCGGAGCGTTTCAACGAGGAGCTGGGCAGCCCGGGCTTGTTTCTTGGGATCCTCGATCCCCGACAATAGCCCGTCGATCTGGCGGAGTGTCCTGACGCGCCCAAACACGGGCGTCCGGCTCTCCGACGCGGCAATCACATCGGCCGTGGGATGTTGCATCTGTTCCAGGCTGAGGCCGAACAAGGCGGCGACCTTGGTCATCGTCACTGGCCCCAGGTCGGTTGGGGTGGGCTTCCTGAGCCAGTTGTAGAGCGTGGCCGACACCACCCCGATCTCGGCAGCCACCTGCTTTGTCGTCATTTCGTGCTTGGCGAGCAGTCTGCGAAACGCTCGCCGGGCTGCGTCCTGGTTGTTTGCCATGTCTTGCTGGATTATAGAAGCACCCTTCTCCACTTCAGGAGAGTTCTACGCAAACCACTTCCGAAACCGACACCCCCGGCCCGGCGTGCGCCGGGCCGGGGGTGTCGCTTTTGGAAATACACCTGAAGGCAACTGTCAGACAACTGTCAGCTTCGTTTGGGCCGTGCGCAGTTACGCTCGTTCGCAGCGATGACCCGCCCGCGATATCGCCCAACCTACACCCCGTCTGAGACGAACCGTTCGCTGACGCGCCGGCTCACGCCTCTGGCGTGGATCTGCCTCGTCCTGCTCGGGCTGATGATCGCCGGGGTGCTCAGCCTGTTTGCCCAGCAGCCCGGGGCGTATGTTCGGGCGCAGGCGGGCAGTGCCGGGCCGATTGCGGCTGAGCAGGGGCCTGCCCAGATCGCGCCCGCGCCGACCCTCGTCCCGGCAATAGGGCCCGATCCAACGAATGAAGGCGACGTCGTGCGAGCCACAGCTGCCGCGCCGGCGGCGGCCTCGCTCGAGGCGCCCTGGGCGGGCGCCATGCGCCGGCTGGCCGATGGCCAGATTGCCGCGCCGGCTGCGGCGTCGCAGGCCGCCCGCGAGGCGGTCCGGCAGGCGCTCGAGCGCGAGCTGGCCCTTGGCCGCAGCGGTGTGAGCGGCGCCGATGCCGTGGCCGGCCGCGCAGCGTTATTGCAGGCCACCCGCATCGGGAGCTATCTTGCGGCGGGTGAGCTGGCGCTCCGCGATGCCGCTCCGGGGCCGGCCTGGCAGGCGCTCAGCCAGGGTGTCATCGAGCGCATCAGCATCTACGCGTTCAGCCTCGATGGGCTCGAGTGCGAGGCGCTTGTCGATCTGCGTGATGCGCGGGTCACGCTCTTCGATGGGCGGGGCATCCCCGCCGGCCAGGAACCGCGCCAGGACGGGCTATGGCGCTATCGCCTGCGCTACGACCTCGCGGCCGGGCGCTGGAAGCTGGCCGATCTGATCGAGTATGCGCCAGGCTAGAACCTGCCCTGAAGCGCGATCCCCCGCGAAGCGGGGCTTCAGGGCGATCCTCGGCGAGGACCACGATCTTGTCGCGGTCGGTGAAGGTGACGAACTCCGGACTTGCGCGGGTTGATGACCACCCCGTTCGCGCGCGGCATCCTCGGCATGGGCAAGCGCGCGATACCCGATCGCGACCTCGTTGCGGCGCCGGGCCGCCTCGGTCACGGTGTAGAAGTTTACCGGCGCGCCGGGCGTGACATAGTCGCCGGCCGGCTTGAGATAGACCTCGCTGCCCACGGACGTGAAGAGCATGCGGAAGACGACGCCCAACTCGCGGTTTTCCGAGAGTTGGGCGATCATCAGGCTGGTCAGTTTGTCGCTGACGACGAAGTCGTCGGCCCGGGTCACTTCGGCCAGGTCCCGATCGCGCACGTCGAGCATCTCGGTGGTGATGCTGATGGTGGTGTTGGTCTTCTCCGCGATGTCGCGCAGGTGCAGGAGTGTGATGAGGGCGCGCGCATCGGCGCGCTGGGCGCTCACGTCGTCGGCGCACAGCAGAATGATGTGCCGGTAGGATGCGATCTCCATCGCGTCCAGCGCGCGCCTGTCGGTCGTGTCGGCCACGGCGCAGGTCGCGGTGGTGTGGGTCAGGTTGGCGCACTGCCGGGCGATGGCATCCGCGGCGCCGGGGTCTTCCGCCACGACATGAACGATCGAGTTGGGCGCTGAATACGTGTCCAGCTCGTTGATGAGTTGCGGGCCGCGCTTGTTCCAGCCCAGAATCAGGCTGCGCTCGGGCAGCCGCGCGCGGGCGGCGGCGACCCGGATCGCGGCCTCATCACTGGCCGGCGGCGCTTCGCCCAGGCGAATCAGGCTGTCATCTTCCGCAATCAGCAGTACTCTGTCCCCCGATTCGATGAGCGACTCCGGCGGCGGATTGAGCTGGAATGCGCCGTTGGCGCGCCGGACGCCGCACAACGTGGAAGTATCGTACATTCGGGCCGCCTCGCCAAAGGCCCTGCCCGTGAGCGCGGGCTCTGCGCTGAAATAGAACTCGTTGCCCTTGAAGTCGAGCAGCTCGGTGATGACGACGCTCAGGCCGGATTGCAGGCAGGTCTGGGCGGCAATCCGGGCGATGACGTCGCCAAGCAGGACGAACTCGACGTCCTCGCGCCCGACCATCCGGGCGACCTGCAGATTGCGCTCATCCCTGATCTCGGCCACGATGTGGAGCCGCGGCCCGCCCGCGTTGTCGCGCACGCGCCGGGTCAGCGCCAGAATGGTCTTGATGACCTCGGCGTCCGGGTCTTCTGTATCAGGACCGAGGACGATGATGGATTTGGCCGCCATCGGCCGGCCGATCAGGATGTCGGTGGGGTCGATCGGGTCACCGGTTCGGCAGATCACCTTCATCTTGCCGGTGTTCGGGACGCGATCGCGGATGGCGTCCTCCATCTCCACCTTGTCACGGGCCGCGACAATCACGACCCGCGGCTGGCGCGCGCTTTCGTTGGCGATGGCCAGTTCGCTGACGATGGTGAAAATCTTGGGCGACCAGCCCAGGATCAGGGTATGCCCCTCTTCCACGACCAGCGAGCGGCCCTTGCGCATCTCGCCCAGGCGGTCTTCGAGTCCGGAAGACAGGATGCCGATCAGCGAGGCCACGATGAAGACGCCGCCGAGGGTGTCGACGAGCATGATCAGGCGAAACTTCCAGCCTGTGTCGGCCCCAAACGTGCCAGCGTCGAGGGTGCGGACCATCGCCAGCCAGAATGCCTCGACGAATTCAACGGGCTCTTTGGCGTCGCCAGGCGATATGCCTGAGATCACCATCAGGGTGGCCACGACCAGGACCAGGGCGAGCGTGAGAACAAGCAGCAGGCCGATCAGCGCGATCGGACCGCGGCCCATGACGTTATCGAAGGCATAGCGGAAGCGCTGGGCGGGGGTTGGGGTTTGCGACATAGGCCGTGATTCTATTGGCTGTTTCACCTGGAATCCCAAACAGAACCAATTTCCGAGACGATATCCCCCGGCGAAGCCGGGGGATATCGTCTCGGAAAACAGGTTCTGTCAGGAGTTCTCAGTTCTCGGCCAGCACAACGATCTTGTCGCGCGCGGCGAACGTAATCGCCTCGCCTTTGCGCGGGTTGATGACCACGCCATACTCGCGCGCGGCGTCTTCGGCGTGGGCGACGATGCGGTAGCCCAATGCGACCTCGCTGCGGCGGGCAGCCGCCTCCGCTACCGTGTAGAAGGTGACCGCCTCGCCGAGGGCGACATAGTCACTGGCCGGTTTCAGGTACAGCTCGCTTCCCTCGGCGGTGAAGAGGTTGCGGAAGACGATGCCCAATTCCCGGTTCTCCGAGAGCTGGGCGAGCATCAGGCTGGTCAATTTGTCGCTGATGACAAAGTCGTCGGCGCGGGTCACATCGGCCAGGTCGCGATCGCGCACGTCGAGCATTTCGGTGGTGATGCTGCAGGCGGCCCCGGTCTTCTCGACGATGTCGCGCAGATGGAGCAGGGTGATGAGCGCGCGCGCGTCGGCCTGTTGGGCCGAGACGTCTTCGGCGCACAGCAGAATGACATGGTTGTAGGTTGCGAGTCCCAGCCCGTCCAGCACCCTCCGGTCGGCGGTGTCTCCGGCCCGGGCCGTGGCGGCGGAGTTCTCCAGTTTGGCGCACAACCGGGAAATATCATCCGTCGCTCCCGGATCCTCCGCAACGACATGGATGATCGAGTTGGGCGGCGAATAGGTGTCCAGTTCGTTGATGAGTTGCGGGCCGCGCTTGTTCCAGCCCAGGATCAGGCTGCGTTCGGGCGCGTGCGTCCGGGGCGTCGCGAGCCTGAGGGCGGCGGTGTCAATGACGGGCGGGTCCCGGTCAACCCGGATGAGGCTGTCGTCTTCGGCGATCAGCAGTAACTGGTCTCCCGCGTTGATGCGCGAATCAGGGGCCGGGTTGAGTTGAAACGTTCCATCGGCGCGCAGCAGGCCGCACAACAGGCATGAGCCATACATCCGCGCGGCTTCTCCAAAGGTCCGGTCGGTCAGGGTCGGTTCGGCGCTGAAGTAAAACTCGTTGCCCTTGAAGTCAAGCAGTTCGGTAATGACGACGCTCAGGCCGGATTGCCGGCAGGTCTGGGCCGCGATGCGGGCGATGACGTCGCCCAGCAGCACGAATTCGACGTCGTCGCGGCCAACCATGCGGGCCACGTGCAAGTTGCGCTCATCGCTCATTTCGGCCACGATGTTCAGGCGTGGCCTGGCGGCCCCGGTCGGATCGCGGCGGGTCAAGGCCAGAATGGTCTTGATCACCTGCGGATCGGGATCGTCCGCGTCCGGGGCCAGAACGATGATCGACTTGGCCGACATGGGCCGGCCGACCTGGATCTCGCCCGGGTCGATGGGATTGCCCGTGCGGCAGATCACCTTCATCCGACCGGTGCGCGGGACGCGCTCGCGGATGGCGTCCTCCATCTCCACTTTGTCGCGCGCGGCGACGACGACGACGCGCGGCTTGCGCGCGCTTTCGTTCGCAATCGCGAGCTCGCTGATGACCGTGAAGATTTTGGGCGACCAACCCAGGATCAGGGTGTGGCCCTCTTCGACGACCACGGAACGGCCCTTGCGCATTTCGCTCAGCCGGCTCTCCAGTCCGGAGGAGAGGACGCCGATCAGGGCAGCCACGATAAAGACGCCGCCGAGCGTGTCTATGAGCATGATCAGGCGAAACCGCCAGCCCGTATCGTTGCCAAATGTGCCGGCGTCCAGGGTGCGAACCACGGCGAGCCAGAGGGCCTCGAAGAAACCGAGCGGCTGTTTCGCGTCTCCCGGCGCCACGCCCCCGATCACCAGCACGGTGGCGATGATGAGGACGAGAGCCAGGGTGAGGACGAGCAACAGGCCGATCAGCGCGACTGACCCGCGGCCCATGATGTTGTCGAAGAGGTAACGGATCCGCTGGGAAAACGTTGGGGTCTCTGCCATATCTGAGATTCTATAAGCGATGACCGGCTTGTCACCCTGCGCGGGGCCAAAGTAGAGGTGCTTCGCGCGGGGATTGTGATCTCGCCAGATGTATTTAGGATAGCTTCTAGCCACCGCGCGGGCGCCTAGTTCTCGGACAGGACGATAATCTTGTCGTCCGCCGAGAAGGCAACCTGCTCGGTCTTGGGTGGGTTGAGGACGACCCCGTACCCGCGGCTGGGATCGCCAGCGAAGGCGGCAAGACGATAACCGATGGCGGTTTCAAGACGCCGGCTGGCGGCCTCGGCCAACGTGCCGAATGTGGCCGAGACGCCATGGGTGACATAGTCGGTGGCCGGCTTGAGATAGACCTCGCAGCCCTCCACCGTAAACAATTCCCGAAAGACCGGCGCAAGCTCGCGGCTCTCCGAGAGTTGGACGACCATGAGGCTGGTAAGTTCATCGCTCACGACAAAGTCATCCGGGCGGTTGACCCGAACGAGATCGCGATCGCGGACATCGAGCATTTCGGCGGTGATGCTGAACGCCGCGCCCGCCTTCTCTGCGATGTCGCGCAGATGCGCGAGCGTAATCATCGCCCGCGCGTCCGCGCGCTGCGCTGGAACATCGTCGGCGCACAGCACGATGACGTGATCGTAAGCGGGAACATTCAGCGCGTCCAGAGCGCGCCGGTCGGTGGTGTCGTCAATATGGACGGTGGTTGTCGCGCGGGCCATATTGTGGCCCAGGCGCGCGATCGTCCCCGCGGCCATGGCATCTTCAGTCACGACGTGGATGATGGAATTGGGCGTCGAATAGGTGTCCAGCTCTTTGATGAGGCGCGGACCCCGCTTGCTCCAGCCCAGCAGCAGCGTGCGCTCGGGGATGCGGGCCGGCGGACTGGGGGCGCAGATTGCGGACTCGTCGATGAGGTCCGGGTCTTCCGAGATCCGGATCAGGCTGTCGTCCAGCGCGATGACGATGGCCCGGTCGCCCTTTTGGAAGCGCGCATCGGGCGGAGGGTTCAAACGCAGTTCGCCAGACTCGGGCAGGATCCCGCACAGCACGCAGCTGTCAAACGTTCGGCCTGCCTCCCGGAAGGTCTTTCCGGCGAGCGCGGGATTGTCATAGACGTAGAACTCGTTGCCCTCGAAGCTTAGGAGTTCGGTCATCACGACGCTCAGCCCGGACTGGCGGCAGGTTTGGGCAGCGATGCGGGTGATGATGTCGCCGAGTAGAACGGACTGGACCCGCCCTCGGCCGATGATTTGGACGGTCTGAAGGCTGCGCTCGTCATGGATCTCGGCGACGATGCGCAGGCGCTGCGTCTCAGTACCGGCGTTCCCGATGAGGGCGAAGATCGTCTTGAGGACCTGCGCGTCGGGATCTTCAGTCTCCGGCGCGAGGATGATGATTGACTTGGCCGACATCGGCCGGCCGACCTGGATCTCGCTGGGATCGATGGGATTTCCTGTGCGGCAAATCACCTTCATCCGGCCGGTGCGCCGGACGCGCTCGCGGATGGCGTCGTCCATCTCCACTTTGTCGCGCGCGGCGACGACGACGACGCGCGGCTTGCCGGCGCTTTCGTTCGCAATCGCAAGCTCGTTGATGATCGTGAAGATCTTGGGTGACCAGCCCAGGATCAGGGTGTGGCCCTCTTCCACCACCAGCGAGCGGCCCTTGCGCATTTCGCCCAGGCGGTCTTCGAGACCGGCGGAGAGGATGCCGATCAGCGAAGCCACGATGAAGATTCCGCCGAGCGTGTCGATCAGCATGATCAGACGAAAGCGCCAGCCGGTATCGGCCCCAAACGTGCCGGGATCCAGGGTGCGGACGACGGCGAGCCAAAAGGCCTCGATGAAGTCCAGTGGCTCCTTGGCATCGCCCGGCGCCACGCCGCCGATCACCAGCACGGTTGATATGAAAAGAACCAGCGCCAGGGTCAGGACGAGCAGCAGCCCGATCAACGCGACCGGGCCGCGGCCCATGACGTTGTCGAAGGCATAGCGAATGCGCTGGGAAATCGTTGGCGTCTCAGGCATGCGGGCGTATTATGGAGGTTTCTCCCAATCGCGCCATCCGCCTATTTTCGTGCGGACTGCCGCTCAACGATCCGAAAAACATCGGGCAATGACACAATCCCCGCGCGAAGCGCGGGGATTGTGCTCTCGCCCATACCCGATTTGTATCTGTCCCTGACCCAGGTGCGGAATACATGGACGGCATCGTCGATGCGGGTCTCAATGTCGTTGACGATTCCGGGCATTTTGAGCATGTGGCCCCCGCACGAAGTTGCGGGCTGGATTCTATGAAGAGAGGCTCCCGGCGGAGCGGGGGCCTCTCTTCATAGAATCGGTGCGCATCAAGTGTGGCCAGGCTGCTTCGCCAGGGACATGAAGAGCACGGCTACCGTGATGATGGCGACGGCAACCAGCGCGCTGGGGGAGATGGTTTCGGCGCGAAAGGCCACGCCCAGCCCGATGGCGACCACGGGATTGACGTAGGCGTAGCTGCTCGACAAGGCCGGGCGCAGGTTCTTGATCACGATCATGTAAGCGCTGAAGGCGATGATCGAGCCCACCACGGTGAGGTAGATCCAGGCCACGGCGGATTCGGGCAGGAGGGGCCGGTTGAGTTGCTCGCCCCGCAGCAGGCTGAGCGCGAAGCAAACTGTCCCGCCGACCAGCATTTCGGCGGCATAGCCCATGCCTCCCGGCGGGAGCTCGAGCTTGCGCCCGAAGGCCGAGCCAAGCGACCACAGGTTGATCCCGACAAGCTGGATGATGATGCCGATCGGGTCGGCTCGCAGCGCGCCATCGGTGCTCAGCGCCAGCACGCCAACCAGCCCGATCCCGATGCCCATCCATTCGAAACGGGTTGGCCACTCGCGATACAGACCCATGGCCAGCGCGTTCCAGATCGGCGCCGATGCGACGATGATGGCCGCCATGCTCGAGGCGATATGTTCCTCGGCCAGGGCCGTGCCCGCGTTTCCTCCGGCCAGCAACAGAATCCCCACGATGCCGGCGTTACGCCACTGGATACGCGTCGGCGGCGCAATACCGCGCAGGCGCGCGATGACATACAGGATGATGCCGGCCGTGACAAAGCGCGACCCGACCAAAAAGAAGGGCGGCAGACTGTCGAGGGCGATCCGAATCGCCAGATAGGTGCTCCCCCACACGACGTAGATGCACAACAGCGAGAGCAGGGCGATCGGCGGGATGTTTCGAAAGCGCGACACGGGGCGCTGAGTATCTCGCACTTCGTGGTTCTTAACAGAAGAAGGGAAGAAGGAAGGAAGGAGAAAACGCCTGCCCGCTTCCCTTTCCCTTCTTTCTTCCTTTCTTCTGTTAAGGATGAAACGCTAGGGCATTGTCCGAACAATCGCCCCGGCCAGATGCCACGGCCGGCCATCGACCACATCCGTCCGATGCGAGACGAAGCGATTCTGGGCATTGGCCGGGTGAATGGCAGCCGTCGTGGCGCCTGGCCCGCCCGAGGCCAGGGTCACAATCGGCGTGCTGATATTGCCGTCAAATGGGCGGGTTTCCCAGGGCGTCATGATCGTGAAGTCCTTGTGCAGGGTCATGACCGCACTGGCGCCGACCGGGGTGGGCCGGCTGGCAACCAGCAGGCAGATCCGGTTTTCGGCCGCGCGCTCGGGCAGGCCCAGGGCCAGCTCCCAGGCCTCCTGCAGATGGAGCGGGGCGACCACGACTTCGGCGCCCTGCAGCGCTAGCAGGCGAAAGGCCTCGGGATAGATCGCGTCATCGCCAACGACGATGCCCACCCGAGCCCAGGGAAGCTGAATGACGCGCGACGTGTCCCCGGGCGCGCCCCAGGCGTGTCGGGCGACCCGGTGCAACTGCGTCTGTTCGAGCAGGACGCCGTCGCGCGAGACCATGACCCCGACGTGGGCGCCGCCGCGCACAACGCTTGTAACAACAACGACGCCGTCGCTGTCGACCCCGCGCAAGGCAGCCTGCAGGGCGGTGACGGCCCGCGCGCCGGCTTGTTCGGCGGCCGCGACGTCATTCACGCGGGGTCCGCCGGCCTGGCCGGCCGCGATATAGAACAACTCGGGCAGGGCGATCAACTTTGCCCCGGCGCGGGCGGCCTGAGCGACGAGGTCTGCGGCTTCCGCGATCGCGGAGTCGCCCTCTGCGCGCGTCTGCAACACTGCAGCCTTCAGCTCGGACGCGCCGGGGGCCAGCCCAAGCGTGGCGGGCGGGCGGGCGAGCGGGCCATACAGCTCGGGCCGGCGCGCGGCGAAAATGTCGGTCCCATCCGGCCGGCGCTTGTCGTCGGCCTGGGCTGGATCAATGTCGGCGACGACGATGGCCTCGCCCATGCGCGGCCCCTTGGCCAGCACCCGCCCATCCGGGGCGACGATCTGGCTCTCGCCCGCGCCGTGCAGGAAGTGGGCGGGGATGCTCGTCGCCTTGCTCACCGGCTCGAGCAGAAACTCGGGGATGAGCGGGGCGACTTTTTCGGCCGCCACGACAAAGACCTTGTTTTCGGCCGCCCGGACCGGAATGTGCAGATTGGCTTCGTCCAACGCAAAGGAATTTAGGCTGTTGCACAGCACCTGCGCTCCGCCGAGGGCCAGCCCGCGCGGGGTCTCGTTAATGACACCATCCATGCAGGCATACAGGCTGACCCGTCCGCAGTCAATGGCGGTGATGGCGGTGGCGGCCGTGGCGCGTTCGAGGAAATCGTTCTCGTGGCCCATCAGCACTTGCTTGTCCGACACGGACAGCACTGCTCCGTCCCGGTCAAAGAGCACGCTGCTGCCGGTGGCATATGGACCGTGTTCCGGGCTGACCCGCTGGAGGGTGACGTTCACGCCGATGTAGCACCGATGCTGGCGCGCACGGTCGCCAATGGCCTGCAGAAACGGTCCGCCAAGCGGTACCGAGACGTCAAAACAGTGCTGTTTGTTGTCGTACCACGAGGCATGATTGCTGAACTCGGGCAGGACCATGAGGTCCGGCTGATGCCGGGCGGCCTCGTCGATCATGCGCAGGCAGGTGGCCAGGTTTGTCGGGACATCGGTGCCGGCCCCGAATTGGAGCGCCGCGACGCGCATCTTCATGGTGATCTCCTCCGCAAGAATGTCATAATGTCATGACATTATCCCGTAAGTCAGTATTCGAGGAGATGCTGCCCCGGCGAAGCCGGGGCAGCATCTCCTCGAATATTGATTTCGGGTACACTCAGCCAATGCCCAGCGTCGCTTATCAAGGAGAGCCCGGCGCCTATTCAGAACAGGCGGCGTTCGATTGCTTTGGTCCGGACATCACGCCGGTGGGTCGGGCCTCCTTTGACATCGTCTTTGACGACGTGGCTGCGGGGCGGGCCGATTTTGGCATGGTGCCGGTCGAGAATTCTCTGGCCGGGAGCGTCCATCGCAACTACGACCTGCTGATGCGCCACAAGCTGACCCTGATCGGCGAGGCGATCGTGCGGGTGAGCCATAACCTGATCACCCTGCCGGGCGTGGCGCTGGGCGAGATCACCCGGGTGATCTCGCATTGGCAGGCCCTGGCCCAGTGCGAGAAGTCGCTGACGACGCTGTTGCCCCAGGCGGCCCGGGTCGAGGTCTACGACACGGCGGGGAGCGCGAAAATTCTGTCCGAAGACCGCCGGCGCGACACCGCGGCAGTCGCCAGCAAACGTGCCGCGACGCTCTACGGGCTGCCCATTCTGCGCGAGGCGATCGAGGATGACCCGAGCAACTACACCCGCTTCGTCGCGCTGGCGCGTCCGGGCAATCCGGTGGAACGGGCGCGCCCTGCCAGTGACAACGTTGACACGAGCCACAAGACATCCATCGTCTTCGCCACCCGCAACGTGCCCGGCAGCCTGTTCCGGGCGATGGCTTGTTTTGCCATGCGCGACCTCGACCTGACCAAGATCGAGTCGCGCCCGCTCCAGGGCTTACCCTGGGAATATCTGTTCTATCTCGATTTCATCGGCGACCAGCATGATGCGCCGTGCGCCCGCGCGCTCGCCCATCTGTCGGAGTACGCCACCACCCTGCGTGTGCTCGGAAGCTATCCGCGCGCGCCGCAACGCAAAGGAGACCCCTCATGAAAATGATCCTGGCAATTGTGCAGGCCGATGACGCCGCCAAAATCATGCAGGCGCTGATCGAAGCAGGCCATCGGGTCACCCGGGTCGCCACTGAAGGCGGCTGGCTGCGGCGCGAAAACTCCACCCTGCTGATGGGCGTGGAAGACGACAAGATCGACGATGTCGTGGCCTTGCTGAAGAAGACCGGCCGGCGCCGCACCTCCTATATCAGCGTGCCGCGCGAAGTGCCTGGCGCCCTCAATGCCCAGGTCATCGACGTCGAAGTCGGAGGCGCGACTGTGTTCGTGCTGAACGTCGAGCGCTTCGAACACCTTTAGCGCATCATTTTCGGGAGCGATGTCCCCGCCCTGGCGGACGCCAGAGCGGGGACATCGCTCCCGAAAAGAAGTTTTGATCGTCAGCGGCCGCCGATGATTTGTCTTGGCAGGCCGGGGCCTTCCCACGCCACCGCCAGGTGAGCCGCCCCGGGGCCGACCTTCCACAGGATCTCAAACGGCTCAGCCTGGCCGGCGCGCAAAAAGACCGGGGCGGATCGCTGGAACGCTTCTTTGCGCCATTCGCGGAATGCGGTCCGAGCCAGCACGCTCGCATGTGCCGGGGCGGATCCGCCTGCGAGTGACGCGCCGATGCGCATCTTTGACGCGTCGCTACTGGCCAACGAAAACGTGTAGAAGCCGCTGCGCGGCGCGCAGACCTTGCCCCGGATTCGGATGCGGAAGTCAATCAATTCGGGCGCATCGATCTCGAGACGGTCGATCGTTTTGCGGAGGTCAGAACCAGTCGCATCGCGCGGACGGCCCGCCAGGTCCGCCACGGATTCGCCGGGGATGTCGCGCCAGCCGTCAAGCTGGGCAGTGACGGCTGCCGGGCAGACGGTGATCGTCTCGCGGGCACTTCGGGCCGGGACGCCGCTCACCGCCATATCGTAGAGCGAATAGCCCCAATCGCCCGAACGCCTGGTCATCAACAGCCGCACGTATCGCCCCTGCCCGGCCACCAAGTGTTGCCGTTCACCAACCGTCTGGTTGTCGACGATCCGGGCGAGCTCACGCCACGGTCCGGCTGGGTCATCGGCGATCTGCAAGGTGTAGTCCCGAGCGGTGGCGATTTCCCAGTTGAGCGTGACCTCAGCGACGTCAGTGGTGGCGCCAAGGTCAACCATCAGCCACGAGACATCGACTGGCAGGCTGCTCCACCGCGTATTGGAATCGCCATCGAGCGCGTTGTCGGCGCGAAACCGGGCCTCCTCCGTGCTTGAAGCGATGGCGGTCTTCTCAAATGCCAGATTGGCCTGAGCCCTTACAACGGGCGGGGCTGAATTGCCGGCCCGAGTGTGCGCGGCTACCTGCACGGGCACACTCGAGGGTATCTTGACAATCGTGACATCACCATACAGGTCACGCGAGGTCAGCCAGCCCGTTTCGCTCGCGTCCAAGGCGGCCAGGGACGCGGCGCTCGCAATGCTGACGCCGTTGATGGTAACGCTGACCGCGGCCGTGTCGTGAAGCTGGACCCGGAAACTGGCAAGCGGCGTTTGATAGGTTCCCTCGGCCTGGTCCGTGCTGAAGCGCACGACGCCGGTTTCTCGTTTCTGGCTCAGGCGCTGCGAAAAGTACACACCTCTCTCGTAGCCATACGTGCTGCCGTCGTCATCATAGAATGGGAACTGAGATCCGGCGGGTGATGGAAAGACATCGACGATGAGCGGCCCGATGGGGTTGTCGGTTGCGGCGCCCGGTTCGGCTCGGGTGGGAAGGATGGCGCCCTGGCGGATCAGCAACGGCAAATCCTGCCAGGTCGCGGCGTCGATTGGCAGCTGAATCTCTCCCGGGCCAACGTATCGCTCCCCGGTCGCATAGTTGATCCAGTCTCCGGGCGGGAGCACGATTGTGTGTGACGTTTGTCCGGCGGCCATTACCGGCGACACGAGCAGGTGCTCGCCAAACATCCATTCGCCGGTTGCGTTTGCCAGAGCGGACTCGGCGGGAAACTCGTAAAACATCGGGCGCACAAGTCCGATACCCGTTAGATGCTTCTGCCTTTCGTAGGAATAGATGTAAGGGAGAAAGCGGCTGCGCATCCGAATGGCGTCTGTGGCGACCTGAGCGGCCTGCGGGCCATACAGCCAGGGCTGGCGCGCTTCATCCTGGTAGCCATGCACGCGAAACAGCGGGGTGAATGCCCCGAACTGCATCCAGCGGGCATAGGTTTCACTGGATGCCGGGGGCTGGTTGATGAACCCGCCGGCGTCCATCGTCCACGAGGCTGCGCCAAGGTTCAAGCTGGCCAGCATGCGGACGGGTTGCCTGGCCATGCTGTCGAAGTTCGACTCAATATCGCCAGACCACAGCGCGTACGCGTAGCGCTGCGCGCCGACGAAGAAACTCCGATTGAGGGTGAAGACCCGGAGATCACTGGCGCTGCGCTGACCCTCGTAGAGCGAGCGGGCCATGTTCATCGCTTGAAACGGATCGAAGACAAACTGCTCGGAGTTGATGTCCGCCTCGTCATTCCACCAACCGTGGATTCCGGAGTCGAAGAAGGCGCGCGACCGTTGCCAATACCAGTCGCGGCACTCGGCCTTGGAAAAGTTGACGTCGCGGGCCGGCAGTTTCGAGAAATACTCCGTGTAGGGGGCCTGGTCTGGATACCAGCAATTGAGCGCCGCCAGCTCGCGACCGGCGGCGGTCATGCTCCCGTCGGCGTTGCGCTCGACGATGCGCGGCTTCATGATGCCAAGGAGGTTTACGCCCAGGCCACGCAACCGGTCGGCCAGCGCGCCAGACGCCCCGTCGGGGAATTTGGCCTGGTTCCAGCGGAACTCCCCGTAATTGTCCTCACCCCAGGCCTTGTAGTCAAAATCCAATCCGAAGGCGTCGAGAGGGATTCCGCTCCCGCGATAGGTCGCTACAAGGGATTCCAACTGCTCCTGGTCGAGTCCCCACTGGCTGTTGATGAAGCCGAGCGCCCACTTTGGAAGCATCTGCGGCCGTCCGCTGATCGCGGACAGCCGGCTCATCAAGGCTTTGGGCTCTCCCACCAGCAGGAAGTAGTCTGGCGCGCGCGCCTGATCATCCCGATACGATAGACGGTCGGGATCCGTGAAAAACTGGCCCCCGGCCGAGTCCACCAACACGCCGAACTGCAGCGAGAAGATCCAGGGTCCCAGGGCATTGCCCTGAATCCCCGGCGTGACGACGCCGCCATCGGGCCGGGATAACCGATCCTCAATGTTGCCCCAGACATCGCTGGCATGGATTCCGTAGAAACGCGAGCCCTCATGGCGAAGGTCGATCCGCCCGGACTCGACGTTTGTCACGCTGGCGACGCGCCTGCCACTCGCATCAAATATGTCCGCTTCCAGTGGCGCGCGCTGGACGCTGATCCGCATCGCCCGTGTGCGAATCTCAAACCGGCCACCCACATAAGCTGTCGAGAGGATCGAACCCGGTTCCGGCGCGAAATCCGGCGAAATGACCAAGGTCCCCGCACCCGGGCCGGATTGAACCCACTCCGACGCCGGATCGGCTCCCAGGCGCACCGAAAACCGGACGGCATCGGGCGCCACCACGTGCACGCGCAGTTCGGCCGCGCCGGACGATGCGATGAGGACGTCGCCCTGGCTCGCGAACCCGCTGGACTTGAGTAGGCCCGGTGGCGCGACAAGATGGCCTGCTGCCACAACGATCAGCGCGGTGAGTAACGCCAGTCCGAGGCGTCCCGTCGCGCCTGATTTCATTAAGTCATTTTACCGGACGGTAATTGCGGACCGCCCGGCGAAGTACGGCACAATGCCGGCCTTCGCGATCACATGGTCGAACTCGAGCTCATCAGCCTCGCCCTGGCCGGGGCCTTTGTCGGCGCCGTGCTTGGGCTTGTCCCCGGACTGCATGTTTACAACGTAGCGGGGGCGCTGGTGCTGGCCGCGGCGGCGGGCCGGCTGCCGCTCTCAGGTGAAGCGCTCGCCCTGGGCATGGCCGGCCTGGTCGTAGGCTGGGCGATGACCAATGCGATCCCGGCTGTCTTCCTATTTGCCCCGGATGATGCCAGCGCCGGCGCGATCCTGCCCGCGACCCGCTACATGCTGCAGGGGCGCGGGGCCGAGGCCGTCTTGCTGATGGGCGCCGGGAGCCTGGCCGCGCTCGTTGCCCTGGCGGCGCTCGCCCCGGCGCTGGATGAAATCCTGCGCCCGTTGCGGGCCATCGTGCAAGCCCATACCGGTTGGATGCTGATGGCCATCATCGCCTTTCTGCTGCTGGGGGAGTGGCCGCGGGTGGATGCCGTGCCCGGCGAATCGCCCGGCCGCCGTCTCGCCCGCGCCTGGGCCTGGCTCGGGGCGGGTCTGCTCACGTTTACCCTGAGCGGGCTGCTCGGCCTGGTGCTGATGACCCGCAGTCCGATCCCGGCCGAGATGGCCTTTCAAAATCTGCTTCCGGCGTTCGTTGGCCTGTTTGCGCTGCCGGGCCTGGTCCAGGTGGGGCTGTTTGGCGGGGCGCTGCCCGCCCAGCGCTGGCCCGCGCGGCTGGATCTGCCGCCTGCGCTGTGGGCGCGGGGCGCGTTGACGGGGCTGGCGGGCGGGCTGTTTGCCGGGTTTCTGCCGGTCATCAGCGGCGGGATCGGCGGGTTGCTGGCCGGGCATGCGACCGCCCAACGCGACGAGCGCCTGTTTCTGGTGTCGCAGGGCGCTTCGAAGATCGTCTACTACGCGGGCAGCCTGCTGTTGCTGTTTGTGCCCGGGCTGGCCCTCACCCGCGGCGGGATGGCTTGGATGTTGACGACGATCGTTGTGCCAACCGGCTGGCGGAGCTACGCCCTGGCGGTCGCGGCGCTTGCGCTCGGCGGCGCGCTGGCCTTCTGGCTGCTGGTCGTCTTTGCCCGGGCAACGGCCCGCCTGGCGCCGCGCCTGAACCCGCGCATCCTCGCGCTTGCGGCCGCCGTGGTCGCGGTGGCGCTGGTGGGGGCTTTCACCGGTTGGGCGGGTCTGTTCGTGGCCGCGGTGGCGACGCCGATCGGGTTGATCCCGGTGCTGATCGGCGGGCGGCGGCTCAATGCCCTGGGCGTGTTGCTGCTGCCGATTACGCTCAACGCGATTGGCCTGGGCCCGGATGTTGCCCGCCTGTTGGGCCTGTCATGATGCTGAAGCGCGCGCGCCGCGCGCTTCATGGGTTGAGTTTATTTGGTATGCGAGCCAGCTCAGCCTCGAAGACCTGGCGATCCTCATCCTCGCTGATCGCGGCCCCGAGTTGCTTGGCCAGCGCGTAGTGATTGGCGTGGAGCCCGCCATCGCCGAGCACGGCGGCGGCGTGGGCGATCTCGGCGTGGGCAAATGCCAGGTCCCAGTCTTCGGCCGGATGCGCCTCAAGATAGGCCAGGCTGCGCCGGGCGTGCGCGAGGGCGAGCGGCCCATGGCCGAGCAGGGCCAGGACGTGGGCGATGGTCACATCGGCGCGAGCGCCATTGAGGGCGGTCCCGGCCTTCGACCAATGCCAGGCCGAGGCGAAAGCCTGGTTGAGCATGTCGCGGTCTTCGTCGGGGCTGCGCCCGGGTTTGCCAGCCAGCGCCCAGGCCTGGTTGTTGCACGCGACGCCAAAATGGTGGTGCCAGCGGTTGAGTTCATCGGGATCAGGTTGTGGGGTCATGGGCATCTCCTGCTACGGTCGCATTATCCGTCCGCGCCGTCGCTTTTCCCGAGACCATCCTTCAGCCGACTCGTTTGCCCATCAAGATGTCGGGTTTGCCGCGCCCGTTGGCGTCCGGGACCACGCCGGTGATGACATAGCCCAACCGCAGATAGAACCCAAACGGATGGCCCTTGATGTTTCTGATCGTCTTGATCCTGTCCCACAGCCCGTCGTAGAGATCGGCGCCGGCCAGCGAGGTCATGCCATCCTCGTCGTCCGAGCCGAGCACGATGGTGAGCCCGCCCCTGTCGGCGACGAGGCCCTCGAAGTCAGCGACCAGCGCCCGGCCGATCCCGCGGCCCTGCAGGTCTGGGCGCACAGCGAGGGGATGCAACTCCCAAACATTGCCGTCGTATTCGGGGATGCCGCCGATGAAACCCACCACTTCGCCGAATTGTGTGACAGCGACCCGGGCGATCCGGTCGGGCGCGAGCATCTCGATGACGGCCTGGGTGGCCTCCTGCGGTGTGGGCCAGGCCTCGGGCCAGTGTTTGCGAAAGGCGTCCTGCAGAATCGCAGCCGCCTGGGCGACGGCGGCAGGGTCGTCGGCTGTCAAATCGCGGATTCGGAAGTCAACCACGCCGTGAGGATAACCGAATTCTGTTCGGCGGCCTTCAGGCTGGTCTGCAGTCCTGCCATCAGCAGGGACGAACCGAGGAGTAGAACAATTGCTGGCGACACCATTGACGTAACCTCTCGTGACGCGCTCAGTCCAGGGAGGGGCCCAAGTTCCAGCCATGTCCAAGAGGAAGGTCATGACCCAAGAAAAAGTACAGTCCGAGCCATGGCTCGGACTGTCCTTTGGGACAGGGAGAAGATGGGAAGCGCACACCTCCGGCTTCGCCGGGGGTGTGCGCTTCCCAATTAGTGAGCTTGATCGCCGGGCAGCTTCACCAACCCGCTGCGGAGGGCGTAGGCAATGGCCTGGCTCTTGTTGCGCAGATGCAGCTTTTGCAGGATTTCGCGCACGTGGTATTTCACGGTGCGCTCGGCGATGAAGAGCGCGCTGGCGATGTCCTTGTAGGTCAGGCCATCGACCACTTTTTGCAGGACCACTATCTGGCGCTCGGTCAGCTGGTCGGCCTCGGTGGCGCTGGGCGCCGCCGAGGCCGGGCCGCGCGCAAATTCGCGCAAAATGCGGGAGGCCATTTCGGGCGAGAGGGCCGGCTCGCCGGCCATAACCGAGGACAGCAACGCAAAGAATGTGTCGGCATCCAGGCTTTTGAGCAGGTGGCCCGAAGCGCTCGGCATAGGTCAGCAGGGCGGGGACGACGCCGCCTTCCACATTGATTGAGGTCTGCAGCCCGAGAATGTAGATTGCGCACGTTGCCGTGGGCTTCCTGGGCGACTTCGGTCAGGCGCCGGGCCAGGGTCGCCGCCGCCTCAGGCTGGCGCTGGTCGAACAGCGCGCTGACGGCCTGGCTCTGGGTGTTGATGTAGCCCAGCACCTGGCCGATGTCGTCGTGGAGTTCGCGGGCAGGGCGTTCGCGCTCCTGCAACACGGCCGTGGCGCGCTGCTGGGCGAGGAGTTCGCGCTCCAGGCGCTGGCGCTCGCGCAGGTCGGTCGAGATCCCCATAATCCCGATCACGCTCCCGGCCTCATCGCGGATTGGGGAAGCGGTGAGCATGACCGGGATGCGCCTTTGGCCAGCCATCGATGTCCTCGGCAGCGCGATTCCATGACAGGATTCGCCCATCGCGTGACGTGGTGATGATGGCGTTGCCCGAGCTCTCGATCAGCAGGTTCAGGTAGCGGGTCTGCTCGGCGGTTGCGCGCTGGGCCTTGTCAATCAATCCGAAGACGAACTGGTTGAAGATCATGATCCCAATGAAGACCAGCACGATCGCGGCCCCCCACTTCAATCGGTTCAGAATCATCATGTCTCCGCACGTCTGGAGCCGCTCATAGAACCTTCTCAGAAGTCATCCCAAAACCATTGGCGAGGTCGCAATCCCCGCGCGAAGCGCGGGGATTGCGACCTCGCCGGACATCTTCTGGAAGGCTTAAGGCGAAATCGTCGCATGCGGGCCCGATCATGCTGGTCTAATACGGTTGAAGATACTCGGACTCATCATGAGCAAAGCGGTATTCGAAGGTCTGATCTTTGACCTCGGTGACACACCCGTGGCCAGTTCACAGGTGGGCGCCGACGCCACCTATGTCGTCGTTGAGGATGGCTTCGCCTATCACGTTGACGCGCATCGGGTCGACGAGCAGGTCATGGCCCGTTTCGCGGGGCAAGTCCAGGAAAACCGGGATCTCATCGGCGAGGGCATGATGAAGATGCTGGGCAAGGACGACCTGTTCACCAAGGTTTCGGTCGATCGCGCGCTCAAGAACTTCAGCCAGCAGGCCGCCAAGATCTACGAGACCGGCATCCCTCAGGAAACCCGGGCCTATCTTGGCATGCTCGGCTTCCGGATCATCATCGACCGGCACGGCGATGTGCAGCGGATTGACATGCCGACCCAGGCAAGCGACGAGGAAGGTTGACGAGATGAGAACGATTTTGGTAACCGGCGCCACCGACGGCATCGGGAAAGCCACCGCGCTCGCCCTGGTCCGGCAGGGCCATCTCGTCATCGTCCATGGCCGCACAACGGCAAAAGCCCGGGCTACAGTGGACGAATTGCATGCCGCGACTGGCAGCGAGGATATCGACTTTGTCGCTGGCGACTTTTCGCGGCTGGTCGATGTCCGCGCGCTGGCAAATGAGGTCGCGCAGCGCTACCCCGGGCTCGACACCCTGATCAACAACGCCGGCATCTACATGAACACGCGCGAGATCAGCGCGGATGGGTTCGAGCTGACGATGGCGGTCAACCATCTTGCGCCGTATCTGCTGACCCGCCTGCTCATCCCCGCGCTAAAGCTGTCCGCGCCGGGCCGGATCGTCCATGTGAGCTCGACCGTCCATGTGCGCGCCAAAATCGACTTCGACAATTTCGATGGCGAGCGGGCCTACAGCGCGTATGGCGCCTACGCCGCTTCAAAGCTGGCCAACATCCTGTTTTCCAATGCGCTTGCCCGCCGGCTTGCGGAGGCCAGGGTCACCTCGAATGCGCTCCATCCTGGAGTCATCAGCACCAAACTCCTGGCGACCGGTTTCAACATGACGGGGGCCGAGACGGCCCGCGGCGCGCAGACCTCGGTGTATCTGGCGGCCGCGCCTGAGGTCGAGGGCCTGTCCGGGCGCTATTTCGACGACCAGCGCGAGAAGCTGGCGTCCGATTCGGCCCGGGATGAGGTATTGCAGGAGCGCCTGTGGCGGGTGAGCGCGGAGAGGGTGGGGATGACAGCGGAGTAGAGCATGTTCGATGGACGTCTTCCAAAGGCGGTCGAAACCCCCAGGCGGAGCCTGGGGGTTTCGCTTTGGACAGCACTCTCGCTAGCGCGCGTCCGCTGGCAGCGGCCCGGAGACGGGCGGCTCGGTATTGAAGACCAGGTCCCACACATTGCTGGTCACCCCAAAGCGCGCATGAGGCGTCTTGTAGTGGTGCTCCATGTGGTGGCGCTTGAGGAACTTCATAATCTCGTTCTTCGTGCGCGAGTGATGGGTGGCATAGTGGACCATGTCGTATGAGACGTAGCCCAGCGCGAAGCCTGCCAGGGTAGGCATGAGCAGATGCGGCACGCCCAGAAGGTTGTTGAAGAGCAGAGAGAACAGCCCGAAGGCCACCGCGGCCATTGGGATGCTGACCACCGGCGGCATCACCAGGCGGGTCTTGATGTGCGGCTGGACGTGGTGGATGTGGTGAAAAAGGAAGACGATCTGGGCGGCCGTGCGGGTCTTGGGTTCCAGGTGGAAGACAAAACGGTGGATGACATACTCGGAGAAGGTCCAGACCAGCATGAACCCGAGGATGAACATCAAGGGCACCCAGATCGGAGATTGAGTCAGCGGCCAGGCGGCGATACCCAGATACAGGAAAACCGCCACCACGGGCAGCCAGATGATCAGGATCGCCAGGGGGGTCACGTGGGTGAACATCTCCAGCGCGTCCGACTTGAACATCCGGATCGGGGTCTGATCGTAGGTGATCTTGTCTTCAGGGTAGTCGTCGACGTTGACGGCCATCAGGTTATCGAGCAGTTTCATAGGGTGCCTCCAAAGCGTCAGCGTATTTTACGCCCGCGGCCGAGACAGAGACGCCGGGCCCAACCTAGACCGACCTGACAGGTCCATGGCCCGGCCGACAATTTGCAGGAGACAGGGAGAACGGGAGAAGGCACTTACCTTCCCGTTCTCCTGCTGATCCATTGGCCCCAAAACTGAGGCGGCGGAGTTTTGGCCGCGGAACAGCTAACTTTGAAGCTGTCATGCAAGTTGGCGCGGACCGCCCCCCCCCCTCCGGGGGGGGGGGCCCCCGCCCCCTTCCCCCCCGGGCCCCCCCCCCCCCGGGGGGGGGGGGGCCCCCCCCCCCCCTTTCCGCCCCCCCCCCCCCGCGCCGGCGGGGGGGCCTTTCCGGGGGGGCAACTCAGCAAGTTGGCCGCCACCCGTTATAATTCGGCGTCCTTGAGAGCGACACTTTCAAACAATGGAGAGGTAAAGCACAATGGCAAAAGGTCAGATCACCAAGAAAACGGAAAAGAAGAAGCCCGCCAAGACCCTGAAAGAGAAGCGGGCGGAGAAGGCGGCCAAGAAGGGCGCCAAGTAGTTCGCCAACGCCGTTGACAGCGGGCGCGCCTCATTGCTGGGGCGCGCCCGTTGTGTTTTTCGGGACGGCATCGGCGATAACGCGGGGGATAGCGCGGGCGAAGCATCCGCCGCTACATTAGGGCGGGCATGGAATCGATGGCGGATGCTTCGCCCCTACTCCCGGTTGTACTTCGCGGCCGCCTCTTCGGCCGCCTTGCGGGCCATCGCCTCTCGCACGGCCCGGGCCCGTTCCTCGGCGGCGCGGGCGGCCACAATCACCCGCTGACGCTCGGCCGTGTTCAAGGTCGCCAGGCGGTCCTGGGCCTGCTCGACGCTTTCGCCGGCCGGCCGCAGGGCCAGGCCTTTGAGCGCAAAACGCACTAGCTCTTCCCGTCGGTCGGGATCCGCGACGAAGCGCGGGGCCTGAGTGAGCTCGGCCAGCTCGCGCACGTTCGCGGTGAGCACGCCGAGCAGGCTGGCTTGTCGCTCGGCCGGCGATGCGCCGGCCAGCGCCGCCTTTAGCGTATCGTCGCGCAATAGCCAGGCCGTGATCAGGGTAAGGGACAGCCGGTTGCGGTCCTTGCGCGGGTCGGCGCTGGTAAATGCGCCCACCTGCGGATCGTCAAGGGGTTGCGCGCCCAGGTCCAGCATTAAATCGGCGACAACGGCCGCCACATTTACCGAGCCGAGCTTGCCAATTCGCGGTTCGGCCAGGAAATCGCCCGGCGTCTCAGCCAGCCGGCGGGTCAGCGCCTCGAGCGGGGGGCCTTCACGTTGCATAAGGTTGATTGTAGGCGGGTCTGCCGGCCCGATTCACGCCGTACAATCGACCTTCGAATGACCCTCACGACGCTTCTTCTTCTGTTAAGCGGCCTGGCCCTGCTCTTTGGGGGCGGCGAGCTGCTCGTCCGAGGGTCCACCCGACTTGCCGCCGCGGCCGGCATCCCGCCCCTCATCGTTGGATTGACCGTGGTCGCCTTTGGCACAAGCGCGCCTGAGCTCGCGGTCACCGCCCAGGCGGCCCTGGCCGGTCAGGCTGATCTTGTTATCGGAAACGTGGTCGGAAGCAACATTTCCAATGTCCTGCTCATCCTCGGCATCGCCGCGCTGATCACGCCCCTGGTTGTGGCGCAGACGATCATTCGCCGGGACGTGCCGCTGATGATTGCTGCTACGGCTGGATTCTGGCTGATGGCGCTCGACGGCGTGGTGAGTCGGCTCGAGGGTGTCGCACTTGTCGGTGGAGTTGTTGCATACACGGTCTTCGCCATCCGCGAGGGCCGGCGCGAATCAAGAGAAGTGGAAGGCGAGTACGGCGGTCTATGGCATGGAGCGCCGCTCAGCGCTGCGCGAGACAGCCTTGAATATTGTCCTGATCGCAAGCGGGATCGGGATGCTCATCGTCGGGGCGGGCTGGCTCGTCGACGGCGCCGTCGTCATCGCGCGCTGGCTTGGCCTGAGCGAACTCATCATCGGTCTCACCATCATCGCGATCGGCACCTCGTTGCCCGAGCTGGCGACGTCGGTTATCGCCGCCATCCGCGGCCAGCGTGACATCGCGGTTGGCAACGTCGTCGGCAGCAATCTCTTCAACATCCTGTCGGTGCTCGGCATCACCGCCATCATTGCCCCTGCCGGCGTTGGCGTGTCGCAGGCGGCGTTGCGCTTCGATATTCCGGTCATGACCGCGGTCGCGGTTGCCTGCCTGCCGGTGTTTTTTAATGGCTATCGGATCGCGCGCTGGGAGGGCGGTCTGTTTCTGGCCTACTACATCGCATATGCGGGTTATCTCGCGCTCGGCGCGGCCGAGCATCCCGCTTTGCCGGTCATCAGCGGGGCGATGCTGGGCTTTGTCATTCCCCTGACGGTTGTAACCCTGGCGGTTGTCATCGCGCGGCAGATACACCCGCGCCGGCCGGCCGCTTAGGAGCTGCCAGAAGTCATCCAAAAATCATTGGCGAGATCGCAATCCTGGCGCGAAGCGCCAGGATTGCGATCTCGCCGCGCTCTACCAACTCACGCGTCGCAATCCCTTCACCAGGTCAAAGTGCGCGTCGCGGCTGAGCACGGGCAACCAGTGTTCGCTGGCAAGCGCGGCTACCCAGACATCGTTGATGGGAATGGGCGTGCCGGCGTCCTTCAGCGCTCGGCGGATTTTGGCGAACTTGATGGCCGTCGATCGACGGATGTCCAGAACCTCGACCCCATCCAGAAAGTATTCCAGCCAGCGCTCGGTCTCAACGCGCCGCGTCGAGCCAATAAGGCCAAACCAATACTCGCCAAGGACCACGGCTGGAAGATACAGCGTCGTGTGTCTTGCAGCCACCTTTGCAACGCTGGACTCGCCAAAGCCAAACGCCGAGACGGCATTCGTATCCAGAATCATTCCCAGTCCTTGGGGTCGATTTTTTCAAAGACCGCATCAATGTCCTTGTGCATCGCCTCGATTTCCGTTCTGTATGGCGCCAGTTCGCCGAAATGGGCCATCCATCGAGGCTGCGGCGGTTCTGTGGCCCGGCCCGTCCGGAGCGCGTTAATGCGCGCCTGAATGGCTTCAGCAACGAATTCCTTCAAGGACTCCCCGCGCTCGGCCGATAGCGATTTCGCCTTCCGAAGGAGAGGCTGGGGCAAATCAATCGTGGTCTTCACCCTGGCAATATTACCGTATTTATTGCCGCCTACTCCCCGACCCGATCCAGCGCCTGCAACATCGCGCGGAGCGCGTCGGTCAGCGACTGACGATCGGCTGGATGGGGCCGCTTGGTCAAATCTTGCGTGTCAGCAAATAAATCTGAGTCTTGCCGCCGAGGTCGCCCTCGACAAACAGATATAGCACACCATCCCGGGCCAGCCCAGTGGTCCACCAGAACTGGCGCGTCCCCGCGATGTCGGCCGGTGACAACACCGGATTGTCTTGCGCGCGCGTCCAGACAACGCCATCAAGGCTGGTTGCCATCCCAAGGCTCATTGTTTGGGATCGCGGCGCGGGGGTGCCGCGATAGATCATCAACCAGCCCCGTCCGGTATTGAAAACACGCGGTTGATGGACCCAGTCCGCGTCCCAGGCGCCGGTGGGTCCCACTTTTAGCACGGGATCACTTTCGGCATACGGCGCCGCAGCGGTGCTGGGATCATCAAATTTGACCCAGGCTATCCCGTCTTTGGAGGTGGCCCGGCCGATTTGTTGCTGGCCGGATGGCCCATACCCGGCGTAATACATCACGTAACCCTCAGCCGTCGAAATAACGTTTGGGGCAAGTACGTGCTGGCTATCCCAGGCTCCTTGCGCTCCTGGCTTGAGGACCAGGTCCTTGTCGGGCGTCCAGGGACCCTGAGGATTGCGGGCCGTGGCGCGCCCGATCCCACCTGCGCTGGGATAGCTGCCGTTCTCCCAAGTGTAGAAGTAGAGCACCCATGTACCGTCGGTTTCGACCAGCAGGCTGGAAGCTAATGCAGCCAGTTTGGCGTAGGGCACATCTCGGCTGCGCAGGATGGGCATGTCATCCGCGCCTTTGTTCCAGGTTGTGCCATCGGCCGAAGAGGCGTAGCCCCAGTCCACTGCGGCGGGCCAGCCCTGAAAGCCGTTTCGGATCATGTGGAAACGGCCGTTGTGAAAGGCGACCGCGCCAGGGTCGGTGTACGGATAATCCCACGCGCCTGGCGCGCCCACGGTAACGATCGGGCCATCGCCCAGCCGGGCGAAGCCTGGCCCGAGCGTTGGGACAGGCACGGCGGTTGGCCCGGGTGTTTCCGTTGGCGGCTGCCGCGTGGCCGTTGGGTTGGGCCTGAGCGTTGCTGTCACAGGCGTGCTTTGCGCCGGCGCGACGGCGCAGGATGCCAGCATCAAAAAGGGAAGACAAAACTTGACGATCGTTACCCCTGGTTTCATGTGTCGCGTCCCGTTGCGGATGGATGTGACACTGTATGCGCGCCGAGACGGGAAAGTTCAGTTTGCCTGGTTTAGCGCCCGCAACATCGCGCCGAGCGCGACCGCCAGCGCCTTGCGATCGGCCTGGTAAGCCCGGGCCTTGCCGAGATGGCCGCGATCGTCGGCGATCAACCAGCTCTCGGCCTGGCCATGGGCGAGGGCGATCTCCATCGGCTCCAGCTCCCGGCCTTCGCGGATCGGCAGCAGGGCGATGCTGCCATTGACCGGGCCATAGGCATATGCCCCGATCAAGCTGTCGAGGCCCTCCGGATCCGTCGCTCCCACTGATGCGGCGTCCGGGATCTCGCCGGCGCGGACGGCGCTCACGAGGGTGATGAATCCAGCCGTGTCCAGTTGAAAGCCCGGCCCTTCGCCGCCGGCTTCGGGAAAGTCGTAGAGGGCGAGCAGACGCTCGAGTAGATCGGCGGAATCGCCGATCTCGGCCAGGCGATGCCCGCGCGGATCGGGAAAACTCTGCTCGACCCAGGCCGCGTCGCGGGCGTAGAAAACATACAACTGCTGACCGCGCCCGGGGACCGCCCGGATGGCGATGATGGCGCTCCCGGGCTGGGTCAGCGCGCGGGCCATGCGCAGCAGCGCCGGATCAAGCTGGATTGCGTTGGGCGGGCTCAGGCGCGCCAGTCCGCGCGCGATCAGGCTCTTCTCGCCATTGACAAACATGGCCTGCCTTTCGGCTGGCGTGGCGGGCAGGAGCTGAGCGGGATCGATCCCGATGATGGTGTCGGCCCGCAGGAGGGCGGCCAGCGCCACGAACTCAGAGCGATCGAGCAAATATTCCAAGACGATCACGCGCTCAGCGCGGCGAGCAGCGAATCCATGACCCTGCCAAAGCTGGCTGCATCGATCGCGCCGATCTGGCTTTTGCCTTCCGCGGCCCCGATCATCAGCCAGGCACGCCCGGCGCCGGCGACCAGCGCGAACTCGCGCGCCTCGCTCTCCTGATCCGGCACGATCTGCATCATCGCAATGGTGCCCGAGTACTGCATGGCCTTGATCGACTCAAAGAAAGCCCGTTGCGGGGCTTCGACCGGGCCGTTCTGGGCCAGCGCATCCAGCCCCTCCGCGTCGTTGCCATCCCGGATGAAATTGTAGGCGGCCAGCATGGCGGCTGTGTCCAGCTCGAAGCCGGCCACATCTGCGCCCGCGGACGGCAGAGCGAAAATGTCCTGCAGGCGTTCGCGCATCTGGGTGTTGTCCCCGACGTCGGCCAAGCGATGCGTTTGTTCGTTGGGCAGGGTCTGCTCGACATAGACTCCGGCCAGGCCATAGTGCGCAAAGAGCTGTTGTCCAACGTTCGGCAGGGTCTTGACGGTGATGAGCGCGGTCTGCGGCCGGGTGACCGTCGTCATCATGCGCAACACGCTGTCCTCGAGCTGGGCCTCACCGCCCGACAGGCGCAACAGTTTTCGCGCGCTCAGGCTGGCCTCGCCGGCCGCATACAGCGCCTGCCGTTCGGCGGCGGTTTCGGGCAGCAAGCGGCTGGGGTCGAGCCCGATGATCCCGTCCGCGCGCATCAGCGCCGCCAGCATGAAGAATTCCGCCCGACTGAAGTTAATCTGCATATTTCCCCTAAGGTTTGCGGGCGGCTCCGCTTGCCGCCAGATCGTCCAGCACCGCCGCGATCAACTGCCGCGCGTCCTGCAGCCGCGCGATCGAGAGCGGCGCATCTTCATCACCGAACCGAACCCGCCAGCGCCCGCCGTCGCTTGCCAGATCCAGATAGGCCTCATTGCCGCTCAGGCGCAGCAACAGCTCGCGCACCCGCAGGTTGCGCATCAGCGCGGCCGCCCGCGCCGGGTCGTTGGACCGGGCGGCGTAGGCGGCGTCCAGGCCGGGATCGCCGGTCTGAAAGGACTCACCGCCGCGCTGGGTCAGCGAAAGCGACAGTTGCGACGATTTGCGCGACTCGGCGTGCAACTGAAAGGGCGCGGCGGGATCAAAAGATCCCTGGGCGAGGAATTTCGTATAGGAAAGGATGCTGTCGCCAGGCCCATCGAGGGTGCTCCACGCTTCGAGGGTGATGGTCCGGCCGCCGTCGGTGAACGTCACTTTGCGCGCGCGGCCGAGCGGATTCTGCGAGTACGTCCCGCCCGACGCCTGGGCGAAGGCCTGCCAGGTCTCGCCGCTGGAGGGCGCGCTTTGCGAGCGATTGCTCGCCAACAGCAGGCCGGCCACAAGCGCAAACGCCAGCAGACCGACCACGATGATCATTCCTGAGGTCATAGTCGCAGGTCTACTTCTTGGCGCCGCCAAAGCTGATTCCAAACGAGATTGGCCCAAGTTTGACCTTGGTGTTCTTGCCCACGGTTAACCCGAGCTCGAGTTTGAACCCGATCTCGGCGTTGACGCCGACGTTGGCGCCGGCGATGTTCACGCCGGTCTCGCCCTTGATCGAGGCCAGGTTGACCCCGGCTTCGGCCCCGACTGACCCATCGTAGTAACCGGCGAAGGCCTTGCCCTGGAGGACCTTGACATCGACGCCACCCGTCCAGCCCAGGTCCTGGTCGCCGACCATCGTGCCTTCGACTTTGGCCCGCGCGGCATAGACCTCGGCGGCGCCGCCAAGCAGCCACTTGCCATCGACCTTCTTGAGCCCGATACCGGCCAGACCGCCGCCGAGTTCGCCCTTGCCGTATCCGCCGAAAAACTCGCCGCTCGCGAGCGCGCCGCTGAACAGGTCCACCCCGAATTCAAAGCCCTTGCCGGAGGTGAACTTGCCCTTGAGCTTGAAGGTCTTGGCCAGGTTGTCGATTGCCCCATCGATGAAGGGGATGCCAGTCAGGCCGCCTGAGCCGCCGGATTCACCGCCCGCGCCCGGGCCGGAGCCGCCACTCCCGGGCGTGCCACCGCCCTGGCCGGGCTGTCCGCGCAAGACCGCGGCGGCTTCGCTCTCGGCCTGGCGGAATGCGGCGCTGATGCGCTGGGTGACGCGCGAGGCCTCACCGAGCGCGCTGGCCAGCCGATTCAAGCTGGGCAGCACATCGCCGTTCATCTCGGCGTAGAAGGCGGTCGCCCCCGGGCCGACCCAGTCGCCGCCCTGGAGGGTGTCCATGGATTGGCGCACGCTCTGGATCAGGCCCCTGGCGCTGTCCGACTCGGTTTGGAACCCGCGCGAAATCTGGGCGAGCTGGTCATGGTCAACTCGGACGCGATTTGATGGCATACCCGGAGAGTATAGAGTATTTCGTTTGTAACGTTGGTAGCGTTGATAAGGTTTGGTCAGGTGGATCAGGTTCGATCAGGTTCGGTCAGGTGGGTAAGGTTTGATCAGGTAGGGCCGGTGTAATTCACCCGATCGGCCCTGAAGGCCGAAGATAGCCCGCGGCTTCGCCGCGGGAAACCGGCACCCACCCGACTCCCGCCCTGAAAGGGCGGCATGGCTCGATCGAACCTGCTGCCAGCGTGGTGCGGCGATTGAATCGTTCCGTATCTCGCCCCGCAAACATAACTTCGCTGGCCTGCGCGGTTATGGCCCGCGCCATCGCAGCACCGTAACGCCGGCTGCCGCGAGCTCGATCCGGTCCACTGAGCCGCCCGCGCCCAGCAGGGTTGTCGGCGCGCCGGCGAGCGGAACGGGCGCGGCGGCCAGGTCGACCGAGGCGGTCTGGGCCTGCAGGCTGAAGTTGAAAACCTCCAGAACAACGTCCGAACCCGACCAGCGCCACAGGCCGAAGCAGGCCTCACCGCACGGGCCGAGTTCGTCCTTCTCCAGCACCTGAAAGTCGTTGCCGCGCATGCCGGTGTCTTGGCCCGGAGCTTAACGAGTTTGCGGTAGAAGTTCAGCAGCGAGCCGGGGTCGGCGTCCTGCTCTTCGACCGAGATGCCGTCGTCGGGTTTGTTGTTGCGATTGGCGAGCTTGAACCAGGTCGTCACCCCCAGCCCGGTCTCGGCCGCTCGCCAGTCCATCGGCTCGCGGCGATACTCGTCGTAGATCGGCCCGGGGCCCTTGTTCCCGCGCATGCCGATCTCCTCGCCGTAATAGATGAAGGGTGTGCCGGGCAGGAGCAGCGCTGCCGCGGCGGCCAGGCGTTTGCGTTGCGGATCGCCGCTGGTCTCACTGGCGATCCGGTTGGTGTCGTGGTTGCTGGCGAAGCGCACGAGCTGCGCGCCGCGCGGATACAGGCGTTGAGCGACTTTGAGGGCCGAGTTCAACCCCATTCCGGGCAATTTGCCGCCCAGGATCGCATCGTTGTTGACGGCGTTGTCGCCGGCCAGGGAGAGATAGAACGGGAAGTCAAAGAGCGCGTCAAAGCCGTAGCCAAAGTAGTCGCGCAGCTTGAAGGGGGTGTCCCACACCTCGCCCAGCAGTAGGGCATCGGGGTTTTTCGCCTTGACCGCCGCGCGCAGCTTTTGCCAGAAGGGCTCCCTGACCCCCAGAGCGTAGTCGCAGCGCAGGCCATCTGCGCCGGCCTCCAGCCAGAACAGGCCGGCCTTGATCAGATAGTCGTCGACCTCGGGGTTGTCGTGGTTCCAGTTGGGCAGGTCGCGCACGCCAAAGAACGAGCTGTAGCTGGTGTTGTCGCTGTTGAACTGATACCAGGTGCTGTATTTGCTTTTGGGGTTCTTGTAGGCGTCCTTGAAATACGGATGGGTGTCGCCCGAATGGTTGGCGACATAGTCGACGATGAGCTTGATCCCGCGGGCATGGGCGGCCTTGGCCAGCGACTTGAAATCGTCGAGCGTGCCGAGCTGCGGGTTGACGCTGAAGTAGTCGCCCACGTCGTAGCCGTGGTAACTGGCCGAGGGGTAGAACGGGGTGAGCCAGATCACCCCCACGCCCAACGCCTGGATGTAATCCAGTTTCTGTTCGATGCCCTTCAAATCGCCGATGCCGTTGCCGTCGCTGTCCTGAAACGAGCGCGGGAAGATCTGATAGCCGACCACGTCGTTGAACCAGGCCGGGGCTTTGATGACCGGGCGCGGGTCGGGGGTGGGGACGGCCGTGGCGTCGGGGACGGGGGGCAGGGGAGTGGGGGTTGAGGGCTGGGGGCTGGGGGATGGCGTGGCGGTGGGCGGGAGTGGGCTGGCGCTCGGGACCAACGTGGCGGTCAAGGGCTGCGGGCTGGGGGTCGGTTGCACGGCGCAGGCCGAGAGCAGCATCGCGCTGGCGAGAAGAACATATAGGGGAGAACGCATACGGCTGATGCTACTACTTTGGCGAGAACACAATCCCCGCGCTTCGCGCGGGGATTGTGTTCTCGCCAGACATTTCTAGAAAGCCGCGATCGTCACAAGCTTGACAGACCTCCAGTCTGCCGTAAAATCAGTCCAGTCCAAAACGTTTTGGGTATCCGCCCAAGCGAAACGCGCACTGCCATGTCCCCTGTCACCATTCGCGATGTCGCCACCCGCCTCAACCTGTCGATCACCACCGTGTCGCGGGCCCTGGACGGCTATGCCGATGTCGCAGCCGCCACCCGGGCCCGGGTCGAGACGGCCGCCCGTGAGATGGGCTACGCGCCCTCGCACATGGCCCGCCAGATGCGCCGCCAGCGCACCGACGCGATTGGCTTTGTCATCCCGGTCACCCGCAAGCTCGAGGGCGGGTCGCGCGCCTTCGCCGACCCGTATTTCAGCGAGTTCATCGCCGGCCTCGGCGATGAGGCCACCCGCCACAGGCTCGATTTACTGGTCAGCGTCGCCACCGAGGAGGACGAACAGCCCATCTACGAGCGTTGGGCGCGCGGGCGGCGGGTCGACGGCTTTGTCCTCAACCGCATGCGCGCCCACGACTGGCGGGCGCGCTTCCTGCTCCGCAACAGCCTGCCGTTTGTCGCCAATGGCCGCGAGATCGGCGAAGTCACCTATCCCTTTATCGAGGTCGACAGCCGGAGCGGGTTCAGCCAATTGGTCGCCCATCTCGCCGGCCTCGGGCATCGCCGGATCGCCTATATCGGCGGCCTGCCCAACCTGCGCTCGCAGTCCGACCGGTTGTCGGGCTATCGGGCCGGATTGAAGAAGGCCGGGATCGCCTTTGACAAGCGCCTGGTGGCCGCCGGCGACCTCACCCGCCAGGGCGGCTACCTCGCCGCGCTCGAGTTGCTGCAGCGCGCGCCGCGGCCGACCGCCCTGATCGGCATGAATGACATGACCGCCCTTGGCGCCATGCGGGCCGCCAACGAGCTCGGCCTGCAGGTCGGGCGGGATGTCGCCATCGCCGGCTTCGATGGCATCGACGACGGCGCGCACGCCAGCCCGCCCCTCACCACCCTCATTCAACCCGCCTACAGCATCGCCCGCCAGTCGGTGCAGATGCTGGTGGCGCTCATCAACGGCGATCCGATCGTGGAGCGGCAAATCGTGCTGCAACCCGAGCTGGTCGCCCGCGCTTCAACCCTGGGAACATCATGAATTACACCCTCGACGAGATTACCCGCGCCAGTGCTGATCTGCTGCGGAAAAACCGCGTCCACAGCACGATGAATGGCCAACCGTTTCGCTACACCCGGCCCGCGCCCTCGACCTATGAGCAGCAATGGCTGTGGGACTCGTGTTTCCATGCCATCGCGTTGCGCTGGCTGGACCCGGCCATGGCCTGGGACGAACTGCGGGCCGTCGTCGCCCATGCGATTCCCGACGGTCCCGACGCCGGCATGCTCCCGCATATGACCTACTGGGACGGCGGCGGGGAGGCGCTTTGGAATCACCCGAATCGCAGCTTTATTACGCAGCCCCCGCTGGTGGCCGTGGCGGCCATGGCAGTGGCCGCCAAATCGCCTGCCGGTGAGGCTGTCGGGCCGCTCCGCGAGCTCTATCCCGCAATCGCCGCCTTTCACGAATGGATGGATCGCCGGCGTGACCCGGACGGTGATGACCTCGTTGCCTGCATTCACCCCTGGGAGGCGGGCTGGGATGCGGCCCCCCGTTTCGATCCGGCCATGGCCAACGTGGTCGCGAACGGCGACTATTCGCACGATGGGCTGCGGGCCGGGCGGATGCGCCTGACCGCCCTCTGCCACAGCTACGGCTGCGACCCGGTCGCGCTGCGCGACGCCGGGTATTTCCATGTCGAGAGCTGCGACTTCAACGCCGTCCGCGTGGCAGATCCGGAGGCGCCAAGGGCGATGGCCGACCTGCTCGACAAGCCCGCCGATGCCGCCTGTTGGCACGCCCGCGCCGGCGCGGTGCAGCGCGCGGTCGCGGCCAAGATGTGGCTGCCGGCCCCGGTCGGCGGGTTGCAGGTGGCCGACCTGTCAGGGTCAGGAGGAGGCGCCACTGTTTGATGGCGGCGCCCAGCAGTTCAATATCCTCTTCGGCGGATGCGCCACGCCCGAGATGGCCCGCGACCTGGCCGTTCAGATCGAGGCCGCCCTGGCTCGCACCCCGTATGTCCTGTCAACGACCCCGCCCGAGCACCCGGGTTTCGACCCGGATCGCTACTGGCGGGGCAATGTCTGGATCCAGGTGAATTGGCTGGTCTGGATGGGTCTGCGCCGCTACGGCTACACCGACCTGGCCCAGGAGCTGGCCCGGCGCAGCATCGATCTGGTCATGCAGCATGGCCAGCATGAACACTTCAACCCGTTCACCGGCCAGGGCCATGGCTCGCATCCGCACAGTTGGGATGCGCTTGTGCTGGACATGGCCCGCGCGTAAGTATGACCGTTAACAGAAGAAAGGAAGAACGAAGAGAAAGGGGATCTGCATTCCAGCCCTCCTTCCTTCTTCCCTTCTTCTGTTGAATGAGTGGCACAACAGGAGTTCCATGCCGACGAGATACCAAGTCTCCGCCCCGCGCACGCTCGCATTCGGACCGTATGACGAGCCCGCCCTTGGGCCGGGCCAGGTCCGGGTGCGGACCCGCATGAGCGGGATCAAACAGGGCACCGAGATGGCCCTCTACACCGGGGCCACGCCGTTCCGGGAGGCCGAGTTCGATCGCGAGTGGCGCGCCTTCGTCCCGCGCGATGCGGCCCAGCCCTTCTACCCGGTCAGCCTGGGGTCGTGGGCGGTCGGCGAGGTGGTCGAACTCGGCCCCGGCGCCAACCGCTTCAAGCCCGGCGATCTCGTCCACGGCAGCATGTTGCACCAGCCGAGCAACGTGCTGGCGGAAGCCGATCTTTTCGCTCTCGCTCCGAGCCTGCCGGCCGAAGGCGCGCTGTTTACGGACCCGGCCCTGTTCGCCCTGGCCGCCGTCCACGATGCCCAGGTTAAGGTCGGCGACAAGGTGGCGGTTTTTGGCTGCGGCGTGCTCGGGCTGCTGGCTGCCCAGATTGCGCGCCTGCAGGGGGCCATCCAGGTGATCTCGGTCGATGTGATCGAGTCGCGTCTGGCCCTGGCCCGCGGGATGGGCGTCGATCAGACCCTCAACCCGCGCGAGTGCGATGCCGGACTTGAGATCAAGCGTTTACTGGCCGCAAGGGCGTGGACGCCGCGATCGAGTTCAGCGGCGCCTGGCAAAGCGTTGCAGGCCGCCAGGCCGCTGCATCAGGCGGCATCGTCGCCTGCGCCGGCTACCACAAGACGGGCAGACCGGGCTCGAGCTCGGCGGCGAATGGCATCACAATCGGCCCCAGATGATCAGCTCGATGCCGGTCTGGGGCAATTCGCTGCGCTGCCATCCCATGTGGACGCTCCAGCGCGTGCGCGAGACCGCCGTCGCGCTGCTCGAAGCCGGCCGCCTGACCTGGCAGCCCATGGTCACTCACCGTTTTGGGTATGCCGACGCCGCGGCCGCCTATGCCTTGCTCGACACGCGGCCGGCCGAGGCCATGAAAATAATCCTGGATTACCCATGATCAAACAATCCTTCTGCTTCCCAAACTTTCGCCAGGCCGGCCAGCCGCTGCAGCCCTTGTTCGAGGCCGCTCGGGCGATCGGCTATCCGGCGGTCGAACTGTGGCAGCGCGACGAGAACGACGCGCGCTTTGTCGACGTGGTCGCGGCGGCCCGCGCGGCCGGGCTGGTCATCTCCAGCATGTGCGGCCATTACGCGCTCAAGGATGGGATGAACAAGCGGGCCAACCACGCCCGCATCGCGGCCGAACTGCGCGAGAGCATCAACCTCGCGGCCGATCTGGGCATTCCCGGGCTGATCTGCTTCAGCGGCAACGTGAATCCGGGCCAGACCGATGAGGATGCCCGCGAGGCCTGCGCCGAGTGTCTGCGTGGGGTCGCCCCGCTCGCCGAGGCGCGCGGGGTGAGCCTCAACCTGGAGCTGCTCAACAGCAAGGTCAATCATCCTGGCTATCAGGCCGATCGCACCGCGTGGGGGATCGACGTGTGCAAGCGGGTGGGCAGCCCGGCCGCGAAGGTGCTCTACGACATCTACCACATGCAGATCATGGAGGGCGATGTCATCCGGACCATGCGCGAGAACCTGGCCTGGATCGGGCATCTGCACACGGCCGGCAACCCCGGCCGGCGCGACTTTGCGGATCCCGACCTGCCCCAGGAGATGAACTATCGCGGCATCGCCCGGGCGCTGTCCGCCGCCGGCTACACCGGCTATTTGGGGCATGAGTTCGCCCCGTTGGGCGATCCGATCGCCGCGCTCCGGGCGGCGTTTGTCGAGTGACGTTGCGTAGCAGAAACTGAGCCCCCGCCCCGCTCGCCGTCATCCCGCGCGAAAGCGCGGGACCCATACCTCAGCCTCATTCAAGCTGTCCGGGACAGGGTCATCCACCGTCCGCGGTATGGGTCCCGCGCTTTCGCGCGGGATGACGGGTGGGGTCGGGATGACGGGTGTACTGCTGATGTTGCGCGTCCCTTGCCTCGCGCATCTGCTCCGGCGTGTCCACGTCCATCAGAATCGCCGGGTCATCGACATCAAAGAGCAGCACATCCCCGGGCCGCGCGCGCAGCAGTTCGCGCAGTTGGGCGCCGGGCTTGAGCGCCATCGCCTCAGCCCACACCTCGCGAGCCAGCCAGACCGGATGCCCGCGCTGGCCCTGGTATCGCGGCGCGACGATGAGCGCGCCCCCCTGGGCGGCTCGGGCCAGCACGGCATTTAGCATGGCCGATGACAGGAGGGGCAAGTCCCCCAGAATGATCAGGGCGCCGGGTCTCCGGGGCGTGCTCGCGCAACCATACGAGTCCAACTTTGATCGACGAGGCCATTCACCCTCGGCGTGCTCGGGGTTGTGGGCGACGACGAGAGCTGAATCGCGCGGAAGCGCGGCCTCGACCGCCGCCCGCGCGTGTCCGGTGACGACCATGACCGGACTGGCCTGCGAGGCCAGGGCTGCCGCGACGACCGCGCCCAGCACGCTGCCGCCGCCGAAGGGCTCGAGCAGCTTGTTGGCGCCGTAGCGCGACGACGCGCCGGCCGCGAGCACAATCGCAGCGTGCGCCGGAATGGTTGACGTGAGACTGTTGATATCGCGATTCTAGCTGCCACGCATTACTCAGTTAACAGAAGAACGAAGAAGGGAAGGCGACTAAGCAAACTTCCTTCTTCCCTTCTTCTGTTTAATGAGCCGGTGCCCGCTGAACAATGACGGATGACGCATGACGCATATAACAGAAGAACGAAGAAGGGAAGGTAATGAACCTTCCTTCTTCTTTTCTTCTGTTGATGAGTGACAGTTCACGAAATCCATGATGTCCGCGCGAATACGCAATAATACAAACTCCATGCCCATCTATCTCGACCATTCGGCCACCACCCCATCGCTCCCGAGGCGCGCGAGGCGATGCTGCCGTATCTCACCGACCTGTATGGCAATGCATCTTCGCTGCATAGCTTTGGGCGGGATGCGGCCGCGGCGCTGGACGAGGCTCACTACACGGTCGGCTGCGCCATCGGCGCGCGGGCCAGCGAGGTCATCTTCACCGGCTGCGGGACCGAGAGCGACAACCTCGCCCTGCGCGGGGTGATGCTGGCCCTGCGCCAGGCGGGCAGCCCGCGCCGGACGATGCTCAGCGCGGCCACCGAGCACCACGCCATCGAAGCCACCGCCCATCAGCTCCAGCAGCTATTCGGCTTCGAGTCCGCCCTTTTACCGGTGGACGAACATGGCTGGGTCGATCCGGCCGATGTGCGGCGCATCCTGGACGCGCGGCCCAATGAGATCGGCCTGGTCAGCGTGATGATGGCCAACAACGAAGTCGGCACCCTCCAGTCGATCGAGGAGATCGGCGCGCTGTGCCGCGCGCGGGGGGTGTATCTCCACACCGACGCCGTGCAGTGCCCGGCCTATTTGCCCATCGACGTCAACGCCCTCAACATCGACCTGATGTCGCTCTCGTCCCACAAGTTCTATGGGCCCAAGGGCGTGGGTGTGCTGTATCTGCGCGACGGCGTGCCGTATGTCAGCACCGCAACCGGTGGCGGGCACGAGCGTGACCGGCGGGCGGGGACCGTCAACGTCGCCGGGGCGGTCGCCACCGCGACCGCGCTGAAGCTCGTCAGCAAGCGCCGCGAAACCGAAGCGCGCCGGCTTACGGCCTTGCGCGACCGGCTCATCGCGGGTGTGCTTGAGCGTGTGCCCGATGCGATGCTGACCGGGCATCCCACCCGGCGCCTGCCCCATCACACGAGTTTCGCCTTCAAGGGCATCGATGGCGAGACTCTGCTCATGGCCCTCGACATCGAGGGCATCGCCGTGAGCACCGGTTCGGCCTGCACCAGCGGCAGCCCGGAGCCCTCGCCGGTGCTGCTGGCGATGGGCATCCCGGCCGAGTGGGCGCTGGGGGGATTGCGAATTACCCTCGGCTACGGCACGACCCAGGCCGAGATTGACACCGTGCTCGACACGCTGCCGGCCTGCGTCGGGCGGGTGCGGGCGTCAGTCGATTTCGAACTGAGGACTCCGGCCTAGGCCGCCAGGATGGGCAAGACTCGGGTCGTTGTCGCGATGAGCGGCGGGGTGGACAGCTCGGTGGCGGCGGCGCTGCTGGTTCAGCAGGGCTATGACGTCATCGGGATCATGCTGCGGCTGTGGGCCGAGGACGGCAATGACGCCCACGGCCAGCCCAACACCAATCGCTGCTGCGCGCCCGAGGCCGTCGTCGATGCCCGGGCCATCGCCCGCCAGCTCGGCATCCCGTTCTACGACATTCACGCCGAAGCGATTTTCAAGCAGCGGGTGGTTGAGCCCTGGATCAACGGTTACGCCGAAGCGACCACGCCCAATCCCTGTTTCAACTGCAACCGCTCGATCCGCTTTGGCTTCCTCATGCAGCGCGCGCTCGCCCTCGGCGCTGAATATCTGGCGACGGGGCACTATGCGCGGGTTTCAGGACCGCAGACTGCAGACGGCGGATCGCAGGAAATCGCCGGCGGTCCGCCGTCCGCGGTCAGCGGTCCTGACAGCCAGATTCCTGCCCGCTACCGCCTCCTCAAGGGCCACGACCCCAAAAAGGACCAGAGCTACGTCCTGCACGTGCTCGGCCAGCGCGATCTGGCCCGGGCGATGTTTCCCTGCGGTGGCTATGTCAAGGATGAGGTGAGAGCGTTGGCCCGCGAGTTCGGCCTGCCCACCGCCGAGCGGCCGGAGAGCCAGGACCTGTGCTTCCTCACCCAGGGCGACTACCGCGGTTTTCTCAAACGCAATGCGCCCGATATCGCCATACCCGGGCCGATTGTGACCAGCCGGGGCGAAGTCATCGGCCAGCACGAGGGCCTGCCCTACTACACGGTCGGGCAGCGCAAGGGCCTGCAGATCCACGCGACCTCGTCCAGCGCCGAGCCCTGGTATGTGCTTCGTCTCGACGCGGCCCGGAACGCCGTGGTGGCCGGGCCGCTGCGCGAGCTGGGCGCCTCCTCGGTTCGGGTCGGGGCCATGCATTACTGCGCCGACGCGCCGCCTGCGTCAGATGTACGCGCCAGCGCCCGGATCCGCTACAAGGCCAAAGAGGCCGAGGGTTGGCTGCGCCCGCTGCCTGGGGGTGGAGCGCGCTTCGATTTCGACGAGCCCCAACGCGACGCCACCCGGCCAGGGGCTGGTGGTCTATTCCGCGGACGAGGTGATCGGCGGCGGCGTTATCGTGCGCGAAGCCTCGGCCAGCACCTCGAGCATTGCGGCCTGAATCAGGCCGTTGCTGGCGACGGCTTCGCGCCGGGCGAACAGCGCGTCGCCGCCGACAAAGTCAGTGACGACCCCGCCGGCTTCGCGCACGACCACGATCCCGGCCGCCATATCGTGCTTGCCAAGTTTCAGCTCCCAATACCCGTCGGCCCGCCCGCAAGCCACGTAGCACAGGTCGAGGGCAGCCGAGCCCAGCCGGCGCACGGCCTGGGCCTGGCGTTTGAAGGCGACGAAGTTGTCGAAGTTGTTGACCTCGCTGGTATGCCGGTCGTAGGGAAAGCCGGTGATGAGCAAGGCGCGTTGTAGCTCGGTTGCCCGCGACGGGCGAATCGGGCGGCCGTTGAGGGTCGCCCCCTGCCCGCGGGCGGCTGCGAACAGCTCATCGACCATCGGGTTGTAGACCACCCCGAGGGCCAGGCCCTGGGCGTCCTCCATCCCGATCGAGACCGAGAACTGGGGCAGGCCGTGGGCGAAGTTGACCGTGCCGTCCAGCGGGTCGATGTGCCAGCGCCGCCCGCTATCGGTCTCGTGCTGGCGGGCGTAGGTCCCGCCCTCCTCGCCGACGATGCTGTCCTGCGGGAAGCGCGCCCGCAGTTCGCCCACGATGTAGGCTTCGCTGCGCCGGTCGTATTCGGTCACGGGATCGATGGCGCTGGACTTGAAATCGACGCTGAAGTCGGCCAGCCGGGCGCCTTCGCGCAGGATCGCGCCCGCGCCGCGGGCGATCTCCTCGGCCGCCCGAAGCGTGTCTATGAGGGGGGTCATGATGGGAGGATTGTAGCCTTCGCCCGCGGCTGAGCGGATCCAACAGCCGAAAGCAATATCCCCTGGCGAAGCCAGGGGATATTGCTTTCGGCTGTTGGATCTGGTCGCGCCTACGACATCATCGCCCCGCCATCGATGACGAAAGCCTGGCCCGTCGTCGCGGCGGCGGTCGGGCTCGCCAGATAGACGGCGAACTCGGCGATCTCCTCGGGCTCGATCCGGCGCCCGATCGGGACGATGCTCTTCTCGATGTCCTCAAAGGTCCTGCCCAGGCGTTTGGCGTCGTAGGCCAAACGCTTGTTGTTCATCACTGAGCGGACCGTGCCCGGGCAGATCGCGTTGACGGTGATCCCGTCCTTGACGACTTCCATGGCCAGCGAGCGGGTGAGCCCGAGCAGGCCGTGCTTGCTGGACGCGTAGGCCGAGCCATGGAAGGACCCGGTTTTGCTGGCGATGGAGGCGATGTTGATGATCCGGCCATACTTGCGGGCGAGCATCCCAGGCAAGGCGCGTTTGCAGAACAGGTAGGGGACGGTGAGGTTCACCTTGAGGGTGAGCGCCCAGAAATCATCGTTGAAGTCCACCACCGGGCGCGGATCGGCGCTGCTCCCGATCCCGGCGTTGTTGACCAGGATGTCGATTTTGTCGAAGGCCGCCGTGGCCGCGCGCCAGATCGCATCGGGCGCGCCGTCTTCGGCCAGATCGGCGATGGCGACGACACAGCGCCGGCCCATCGCGCTGATCTCGGCCCGCAGAGACTCGAGTTCGTTCGCGACCCGGGCGGTAACCACGACATCGGCGCCCTCTGCGGCGAGGGCGAGCGCGATGGCCCGGCCCATGCCTTTGCTGGCGCCGGTCACAAGGGCGGTCTGAGAGGTCAGTTTCATTTGGGAGGATAGCTGTTCATCACCCGGACGTAGGCGCCCTTGAGGTGGTCGTCGATGATGGCCAGGCCGCGCGCCTCGTTCCGCTCTTTGATGGCGTTCAGGATGTCGGTATGGCTGCGGACCAGGTGCTCACGAAAGTCGGGATTGGCCACGGTTCGTGAGAGCAGGAAGAGGTGAATCTGCGGGCGCAGGTCCATCCAGGTCCGGATCAGGCGTTTGTGGCCGGTTGACTCGACCAGGGCCTCGTGAAAGCGAATATCGAGGTCGGCGGCCAGTTGGGGCGTGATGCTGACCGCGCTGCTGGCGGCCATCTCGTCGACCAGAGCCGACATCTGGCCGATGTGATCGGCGTCGGCCTTGCGGATGGCCTCGCGGATGGCCAGCCGTTCAAGCGAGCGGCGCAGGCTGTAGACCTCGTCCAGGTCCTCGCGCGACAGGCGGGCGACGGTGGCGCCCCGGTTGGGGTGGATGATGACCAGTCCCTCCCGCTCGAGGCGCTGGATCGCTTCCCGGACCGGTCCGCGGCTGACGCCCATCGACGAGGCCAGGATTTCCTCGCGCAAACGCTCACCCGGCGCGATCTTGGCGTTGACGATGGCGTCGCGCAGGCGCACCACGACCTCGTCGGACAGGCTCCGCTTGACCGGTGCGGACAGGATATCGGTCAGATCGGTGAGATGTTGCGTTTGCATTTTGTAAACTGTCTACTGTATATCTTTGACAGGCGATTCTGTCAAGTCTATACTCTTAACCTGAGTCCGCCAGATGGCGGGTCGTTTCAGAACTCGTGACTAGAACGAGATTTCGAAGGCGATATTCCCGATCCCGGCGTATGCCGGGACCGGGAATATCGCCTCTGAGAAACCGTTCGGTTAGGAGCGCTTCGCCGGCAACGGCAATGGGAGCACAGACATGAAGACGAACAATGTTCGCGCGGCGTGGCGCGAGGGGAAAGCCGTGGCCAGCGCGTGGCTGCACATCCCGACGGCATATACCGCTGAGATCTGCGCAGGGGCCGGGTTCGATGTTATCACCATCGATATGCAACATGGCCCGGTCGACTATCAAAACGCGGTAGACATGATCATCGCCATGAATGGGTCGGGCGTTACCCCGTTTGTGCGCGTGCCCTGGAATGAGCCGACCATGGTCCAGCGCGTGCTGGATGGCGGCGCCCAGGGCATCATCTGCCCGATGGTCAACAACCGGGCCGAATGCGAGCGTTTCGTCGGTGCATGCAAGTATCCACCGTTGGGCTACCGCAGCAATGGGGCCTACCGCGCCGCCCGGGTCTATGGCAACGACTACATGAGCGGGGCCAACGACTTTGTCATCGCGATGGCCATGGTCGAGACCCGCGAGGCCTTCGAGAAGCTGGACGAGATTCTGGACACGCCCGGGCTGGATGCCATCTTCGTCGGCCCGAGCGACCTGAGCATCAGCATGTATGGCGTCGCTGCGGCTGACCACAGCACCGCCCCCATGCTCGGCCACATCGAGGAGATCGCTCGCCGGGCCAAGGCCAAAGGCATCCCGGCCGGGTTGTATACCCTGGCCCCCGAATACGCGAAACGGGCAATCGGGATGGGCTACCAGTTCGTGACCTGCGCCGGCGACGACGGGCTGCTGGCGGCCGCGTTCAAGGCCGCGGCCCAGGGCATCAAGGGATAAGTATTCCGGGGCGATACCCCCGGCGAAGCCGGGGGTATCGCCCCGGAATACGAACAAAAACATGCGATCCATCGGCATCGACCTCGGCACGACCAGCATCAAAGGCGCGGTATTGAACCTCGACACCCGCGCCCTCGAGCACGTCACCCGCCAGCCCTTCCCCGACCGGGTAGCTGGGCTGCCGCGGCTGCACTACGAGGTCGACCCGCAGGCGGTCGTCGACGCGACCCGGGATGTCCTCGAGGCGCTGCTCGCCCACGCGCCTGACTGCGAGAGCATTACGTTGTGCAGCCAGATGCACGGGATCGTCCTGACCGACGCGGCCGGCAAGGCGCTCAGCAACGTCATCACCTGGCAGGACCAGCGCGCGATGGCCCCCGGCCCGCAGCCCGGCCAGACCTGGTTTGAGGCGCTCAAGGCCCGTCTGGCCCCCGACGACCTGCGCCAGGTCGGGAATGACCTGTGGGTGATGCGGCCGGCCAGCGTGTTGTTTTGGATGGCCCAGAACGGCCAGTTGCCGCCGGGCGCGCGCTTCTGCGCGCTGCCGGACTATGTCACCGCCCAACTCTGCGGCGCCCCGGTGGCCACCGACTACGGCCACGCCGCCGCGTCCGCGTTCTTCAACTTCGACACCGGGGACTGGCATCACGAGATGCTAGGCCGCCTCGGGCTGGACGGCCTGGGCCTGCCGCGGGTCGCCGGGCGGGACGAGGTGATCGCCGAATATCCCTACGCCGCCCGGGCGATCCCCTTTTACCCGCCGATGGCCGACCAGCAGTGTTCGTTGTACGGGGCGGGCCTGAACCCGGGCGAGCTCTCGGTCAACGTCAGCACCGGCTCGCAGGTGGCCATGCTCAGCGACGGCCCGGTCTACGGCGACTTCCAGACCCGCCCCTACTACGACGGGCAGTATCTGCTGACCTGCATCCACGTCCCGGCCGGGCGCTCGCTCAACGCCCTGGTCCGCCTGCTCACCGAGCTGGCCGTCGCCGAGGGTGTCACCCTGCAGCGGGTGTGGGAGAACATCGAGGCGCTGACTGGCCAGACCGCCGACACCGACCTGCAGGTCGACCTGTCCTTCTTCGCCGGGGCGCTGGGCAACGAGGGCGCCATCACCCATATTCGCGAGGACAACCTGAGCGCCGGCGCGTTGTTCCGGGCCGCCTTTGACCACATGGCCACCAACTACTGGATGCTCGCCCAGCGCATCTCGCCCGAGCGGCGCTGGGCGCGGCTGGTCTTCTCGGGCGGCCTTGTGCTGCAAATGCCCGTTTTGCGCGAGCTCATCCTGCGCCGCTTCGCCTGCGATTACCGCACGGCCGAGGGCGGCGAGGACTCGCTGATGGGCATCATGCGCGACTGCGCACGGCGGGCAGGACTTCGTCCAGCATCATCCCCATGATGTCCGGGTCGGGCAGGCCGGGGACGATCGTCATGAAATAGGTCGAGCCGGCCGCGACATAGGCCTGGAACTGCTCGATCACCTGGGCGGGGGTGCCCAGGATGCAGTTCTCGCGCGTCCACTTGCCCTCGCCGCGGGCCAGGGCCTCGGCCTCGGTCCGGGCGACGATGACCCGCCCCCACCAGGTGCGGCGGATGGAGGCCGGGTCGCGCCCGATCTTCTCGCATTCGGCGGTCAGGGCGCTGTTCCGGTCGATGTATTTCTCGAGCGTGCACTCGGTCAGGTTCCACATGTCGGCGTGCCGCGCGGCGATGTTGAGCAGCTTGGGGCCCGAGCCGCCAATCAGGATGGGCGGGACGGGGACGGGCTTGGGCTCGAGATAGGCGTTGGTGATCTTGTAGTGCTTGCCCTCCCAGGTCACCGGGCCGGACTGGGTCCACAGGCGTTTGATGATCTCGAGGGCCTCATCGAGCTGCTGCAGGCGGGTGCCGACCGAGGGGAAGGGCCAGTTGTAGGCGTGGTATTCGTCCTCCTTCCAGCCCGCGCCCAGGCCGAAGATCAAGCGGCCGCCGGTGAGGATTTGCAGGGTGGAGGCCATCTTGGCCATCAGGGCCGGGTTGCGATAGCTCTGGCCGAGGACCATCGGGCCGAACTTGAACAGCGGCCAGCGGGCGGCCATGAAGGACAGGGCGGTCCAGACCTCGATGGTCGGGTTGTCGTCCCAGAAGAAATGATCGCTGATCCACAGGCTGTCGTAGACCCCGGCGAAATGGGGCAGGACGGCGTCGAGGTCGGCCAGCCAGGTGGGCATGGCGGCCTTGGAGGGGCGGGAGGGCATGCCCAGTCCGAAGTCAATGGTCATGGCGGGTGCTCCTTGCGCGGCGCGGCGCGAATGGCGGATGATTTCGAATGATTGTAGTCAGGCGCGGGGTTTTCGGGGGATCAATACCTGAATCACCGAGGACACGGAGGCTGCGGATGACACGGAAGCGCTCGTGTTCATCGCGCCGAACCTTTCCGTGTCATCTGCAGCCTCCGTGTATTCAGTGATTCAGACGGATGGGCGCCCGCTGGCGCAGAACGCCGACACGTGCTAACCTCCAGGCCAAGGTTCCGAAAATGGCAAAGACAACCCGCGAGCGCGTCACAGTCCAGAACGTCAATGTCCCCGGTTACACCTCGACGGTCGACGCCACGATGTACATCGCGGCGCGCGTCGCCTTGCTCAAGGCGCTGCCCGCCAAAGCGCCCGGGCTGACGCAGTCCGAGATGATGGAGGCGATGAAGGCGCATCTTCCATCCGATCTCTTCCCGGGTGGGGCCAAGGCCGGCTGGTGGATGAAGTGCGTGCAGCTTGACCTGGAAGCCAAGGGCGTCGTTGTTCGCGAACCGGGCAAACCGCTGCGCTGGCGCAAAGCGCCCAAATCGCGCGGGTAGGTCATCCTCCGAATCCGTGATCCGTGATTCAGACGGGCTGGGGACGATAATGAGCGCCAGCCCATTTGCTCACCGGAGGAGTCCTATGTCATCCATGATTCGCGCCTTCGGCGCCCGCCTGGCGCTGGCGCTTGGCCTGCTGTTGCCCGCCCTGCCGCTCGGCGCGCCCGTCGCCCGCGCCGCCGACAGCCCGCCGCCCAAGACCGTCACCATCCCCGGCACCCTGCAGAGCAAAGTTGGTTGCCCAGGCGACTGGCAACCCAATTGCGCCAAGACCTACCTGACCTATGACCCGGCCGCCGATGTCTGGGTGGGGACCTTTGATCTGCCCAAGGGCGAGTACGAATACAAGGTCGCTCTCAACGATTCGTGGACCGAGAACTATGGCGGCAAGGCCGACGCTGGCGGCGCGAACATCGTCCTGAGCGTCCCGGAGGCGCGCAAAGTGACCTTTTTACTACGACCACAAGACCCATTGGGTCATCGATAGTGTGCGTTATGCGATCCCGATCGTGATCGGGACCTGGCAGAGCAAGGCCGGTTGCAAGGCCGACAACGATCCCGGCTGCCGGGTCGGCTTCATGTCCGATCCGATCCTGAGCGGGCAGGCCGCCTTCGTCACCACAAAGATCCCGCCTGGCAAATACGAGGCGCGCGCGTCGCTGAACGGCAGCGCAACCGATGTGTATGGCGGCGACGGGGCCAAGGGCGGGGCCGCGCTCAGCTTTGAAGTCAAGGACGCCGGCCAGGAGATCTACTTCGGTTTTGATGCCGCCACCCGCAAGCTGGTCGTCAACACCGACGGCGCGCCCAAGGGCAGCCTGACCAAGTCGGCCGCCTTCTGGGTGAGCGCCGACACCCTGGTCTGGGGGGTGACCGGCTCGCCCCGCTACACCTATCGCCTGCATTGGGACCCTGAGGCCAAACTCGCGCTCACTCCCAAGGGCGTCAATGGGGGTGAGAGCATCGCCCTGGAATACAGCAGCGCGGGTGTCGGTTCGGCCGCGGCGAAGTTCCCCCACCTGTCCGGTCTGTCTGGCTTCAAGCTGCCCGACGACGCCCGGGCCACACTGCCGGCCATCCTCAAGTCGCAGATCGCGGTCAGCATCACCGACGACAAGGGCAAACTCATCGACATCACCTCGCCCCAGTTGCCCGGCGTGCTGGATGAGTTGTATGCGGCGAAGGCCGCCGCGGTCACGCTTGGCCCCAGCATCGACCCCAGCGGCGCGACCGTGCGCGTGTGGGCGCCGACCGCCCGCTTGGTCCAGCTCCGCCTGTTTGAGCAGGCCCTCGGCGGCGGCTCGGCGGCGGTCGACATGAAACTCGATCCGGCCAGCGGGGTCTGGTCGGCCAGCGGCGACAAGAGCTGGATCGGCAAGTACTACCTGTTCGAGGTCGAGGTGTATTCGGCCCGCGAGGGCAAGATCGTGCGCAACACGGTCACCGACCCCTACTCGGTCGCGTTGTCGATGAACAGCAAACGCAGCCAGATCCTCGACCTGCGCGGCGAGGACGCCCGCCCGGCCGGCTGGGAGGCGCTCAAGAAGCCGGCCCTGGCCAGCCTCAACGACAGCGTGATCTACGAGCTGCACATCCGCGACTTCAGCAGCATCGACGCCTCGGTCCCGGCCGCCCAGCGCGGGACCTACCTGGCCTTCACCAACCCGGCTTCCAACGGGATGAAGCACCTCAAGGCCCTGGCCGACGCAGGCCTGACCCACGTCCACCTCCTGCCGGCCTTTGACATCGCCTCGGTCAACGAGGATCCCGCCCAACGCAGCGAGCCAAACCCTGCCGCGTTGGCGGCGCTTCCGCCCGACAGTGAGGCGCAACAGGCCGAGCTGGCGAAGACCCTCGACAAGGACGCCTTCAACTGGGGCTACGACCCGTATCACTTCAACACGCCGGAAGGCAGCTACGCCACGGCCGGCAACGCCGACGGCGCCGCCCGCATCCGCGAGTTCCGCAGCATGATCCAGGGCCTCAACCAGGCCGGCCTGCGGGTTGTGATGGACGTGGTCTACAACCACAGCAGCCAGAGCGGGACCGACGAGAAGAGCGTCTTCGACAAGATCGTGCCGGGCTACTACTACCGGCTGAACAACGAGGGCGCCGTCGAGCGCAGCACCTGCTGCGAGAACACCGCCAGCGAGAACGCCATGATGGAGAAGTTCATCCTCGACAGCGTCACGCTGTGGGCGCGCGAGCACAAGGTCGACGGCTTCCGCTTCGACCTGATGGGCCACCACATGCTGGCGAACATGGTCAAGGTCCGGGCCGCCCTCGACGCGCTGACGATCGCGAAGGATGGCGTTGACGGCAAGAAGATCGTCCTCTACGGCGAGGGCTGGAACTTCGGCGAGGTCGCCGACAACAAGCGCGGCAAGAACGCCACCCAGCTCAACCTGGCGGGCACCGGGATCGGCAGCTTCAACGATCGGCTGCGCGACGCGGTCCGGGGCGGCAATCCATTTGACGATCGCCGGCTGCAGGGGTTTGCGACCGGGCTGTTCACCTCGCCCAGCAAGTATCAGACCGGGTTGCTGCCGGCCGAGGCGCAGCGGGCGAAGCTGCTCGAACAGACCGACTGGATCCGGCTCGGGCTGGCCGGCAATCTGACCCGCTTCAAGATCACCCGGGCCGACGACGCGCTCAAGACCGGCGAGCAGGTCTTGTATACCGGACAACCGGCCGCCTACGCCGGGCTGCCTCAGGAGAACATCGTGTATGTCTCCGCCCACGACAACGAGACGCTCTTCGACAAAGTCCAGTTCGCTGCGCCCGATAACACGACATTGGCCGATCGCATCCGGATGAATAATCTGGCCTCGGACATCGCCCTGCTGAGCCAGGGTCTGCCGTTCTTCCATGCCGGCGACGACATCCTGCGCAGCAAGAGCATGGACGGCAATTCATACAACAGCGGCGACTGGTTCAACGCCATCGACTGGACCTATGCCGACAACGGCTGGGGGCGCGGCCTGCCCCTGGCGAATGGAAACAAGGATCGCTGGCCGGTCGCGCAGTCGTTGCTGGCCAACAAAGCGCTCAAACCCAGCCAGACCCAGATCATCGCCGCGCGCGATCACTTCCTGGCCATGCTTCGGCTGCGCAAGAGCTCGCCGCTCTTCCGCCTGCAGAACGCCGACGAGGTCCTGGCCCGGGTGAGCTTCCTCAACGAGGGCTCGAAGCAGACCCCCGGCCTGATCGTGATGGCCCTGGCCGATGACGCGGCGCTCGATCCGAACTACGCCCGGATCCTGGTGTTCTTCAATGCCAATCCGGGCGCGCTGACCTGGTCAAACGCCCAGTTGCCCAACGGATGGAAGCTTCATCCGATCCTGGCCGCCTCGGCCGATCCGGCCATGAAGCAAGCCGCCGCGGCAGGGCGCGTCGTTCACAATCCCCGGGCGCTCGACGGCGGTGTTTGTGCTGCCCAAGGGCGCCTCGCTGGCGCCGGCGGGCGGGCTAGCCGTGGCGACGCCCGCCGCCGTGGGCGGTGGTGGCGCGGGTCGGCAGTCCCGACACCCGCTCCTGTGACAGAGGGGACTGGCGCAGCTCCGGCCGCCGCAACCCCAGCGCCAAAACCCCTCCTGCCACCGACGGGGGGTTCGCTTCAGCAAAACCCGCCCGAGTCGCCGCCCGACTATGGCAGCCTGCTCGGCCTCGTGGTCACCGGCGTGCTCGGGATTGCGGCCCTGTTTGTCATCAGGTCCAAACAGGATCGGGACGACCAGGACAAAAAGCCGTAACCCGAGTTTTACATGGTTTTTGCGAGTCTCTCAGCCAGAAATGAAGCTTTGAGGGCTACGCTAGAGGTCATTGAGGCGCGGACTGTGATGCCGTGCTCTCCAGGAGCAGGATCTATGAATTCGAAAATGAAAATTGCGGTCGGCGCGGCGATCGCGACCTTGATGCTGGGCGGCGTTGGCGTGGCCTACGCCCAGACCGGCGGCCCGGGCAAAGACCCGGTAACCCCCCAGGTGGCGCCTGAGGTTCAGAACGGACCGACCAATCTAGGGCGGGGCGGAATGCTGAATGGCCTGGTGAAACAGATCGACAACACGACTTTGGTGCTGACGATGCCGGGCATGACACCCCCACAGGCCAATGGCCCAAAGCTCGACCGGGCATTGCCCGGGCAACCGAACGGCCGAAATGACCAGAAGCCAAATGGCCGAGGCGACTTTAAGAACCTGCCTCCGCAGGGGCAGCCGCAACAAGGTGCGCCTGGTCAAGGCCGCAAGGGCCAGCCGCCCCAGGCGCAACCCAATCAGCCCCAGCCCGAACAGGCTCAGCCGGCACAGCCGCAGCTCGCCCAGCGCGAAGTGCGGGTGCAGACCGATGCCAACACGCAGTTCTACGTGCCGGGCAAGCCCGCGCCGACGCTGACCGATGTAAAGGTCGGTGATCGCGTGGCGATCCTGTTGGTCGCGCCTTCCAAGCCGGCCGAGAAGGCTGACACGGACAAGCGCGTGGCTCCGAATCTGCTGGCGAAAGCCGTGGCGGTGATGCCGCTTCCGCAGTCGGTGCAGTTGATGGGCAAGGCCGCCAACGTCACAGCCGCGAGCTTCGCCCTGACCGGCCCGAATGGCGCCGAGCTGGGCCAGGTCAGCATCGTGGCAGCCACCAAGTTCGTCATGGCGGGTGATCCGTCTGCGACGATCAGCAGTCTGAAGAACAATGATCAGGTTCAGGTGATCGGCCGGCCGACCGGCGACAAGACGGTCGAAGCGGCCCTCATCATCGACCAGCCCCTGACTCGGACGGCCAACTTCGCCGGGATGGTGGCCTCGATCAACGGCAACACCATCATCCTGTGGCAGCTCAACGGCCAGCAGTTGACGGTCAACGCCGCGAATGCCATCTTCCTCAAGGGGATGGACATCAACGGCAGCATCGCTGATGTGCGGGTGGGGATGCCCATCCGGGTGATCGGCGCGAAGACGGGTGACACCGTCGCCGCGCAGGTGATCACCAACATGCCCAACATGGGCGGCGGCCAGAACAATACGAAGCCCGGCATGCGCCGCTAAGCGCCCAGCCGAAGCGAAGGGCGGGGCGGTTCATCTGAACCGCCCCGCTTTGTATTGGGGACGGCGACTGTCGGGGGGTGGGGGTAGAGACGCAAAATCTTGCGTCTCTACCCCCACCCGGCACGCCGGACGGGATCTCCCGGTCTATCCAAAATACGCGTCGCGCGACCACCGGGCCGGATTGGTGACGATGTACGCCCGAATCCGCTCCCACTCTGACGCATTGCGGATGATGTGGTCGTGATAGCGGGCCTGCCACGCAAACGGGAGACCCTGTGCGCTGGCGAATTTAGTGACGCCGATTTTGAATCCCCGCAGGATCGACGCCAGATTCTGAGATTGAGGTCCGAACCGGTTTGCAGCGGGTGCTGAGGCGGTCTGTTTGTCAATCACGACGATGCCATGGACGTGATTGGGCATGACGATATGGACGTCGGGCACGACGAACGGGAAATGGTCCGGGATGGCCCGCCAGCATGCGTCCGCGGCTTGCCCGAGAGGCGCAAAGCGCATCAGGCCCTCGCAAATCTCGCCGAAGGCATGGCTGCGATCCCGGACGCAGATCGTGACGAAATACGCAGCATTGCTGCCGTAGTCCCAGCCGCGCAGTCGCGCGCTGGACACCCGGTAGCGTCCGCGATATCGATCCGGTTGATCGGCCTCTTTCATGAAGGCGCATTATCGGCGCGCCGTGTAGAGACGCAAAATGTTGCGTCTCTACACACCCCGGCATGCCGCACGGTCAGCCAACGCAATATTTCGCGTCTCTACCCTCACCTCCCGGCACGCCGCGTGTTCGGCCAATGCAATACTGTGCTTCTCCGCACCTCATTTCGCCCTACAATATCGAGGTGATCGAATCTGCGGTCGTCGTTCCCTTTCCCGCTTTGGCCGCCATGCGGGCCGAGCATGTTCGTCTGCTCGAGGCGCGCCGATCCGCCGGTGCCAAGAACGCCGCCTTCGATGACATTCGCTTCTTCATTCGCCGTGGTGCGCGTCTGGGGACCTATCTCGATGGCGACTCCGACCGGGTGGCCGCCCAGGGCCTGCTTGATTACTGGTCAAACGTGCTGGACCGCTCCGGGGTCGAGTATGAGGATGCAGCGTTATTGGATTTTGACACCGCGGCCCTGAAGGCCGCCGCCGACGTCGCCTGGGCGGGCTGGGCGCAGGATGAGCAGGCGATGGCCCAGCGGGTCATCCAGTCCATGGCCCGGGTGGGCGCGCCCGCGCCGATGGGCCAGGCTGCCGATGATGCCGGCTCGCGCATCGCCTTCGCGCCCCTGTCGCGGGTCGCGCTGGATGCCTCCGACGACACTCCCGAAGACGCCGAGACGCTCAACCGCGCCCTGCAAAAGATGATCGACGCGGGTTGGCTGGCCGTGCGGCCCGGGGCCGAGGGCCAGCCGGCCCAGCTCGAAGTCGCCCAGACCGCCCTCGCCCGGCACTGGCCACCCATGATCGGCTGGCTAACGGAAATCGGCGAGCGCCTCGAGAAACGCAATCGCCTTGCCCTTGCCGCGCAGCAGTGGCAGACCCTTGGCCGGACGCCAAGCGCGTTGCGGCGCGGGGCGATGCTTGACATCGCCCTGTCCTTCTCGGATCTGACCGCGCTCGAGGCCGAGTATGTCCGCGAAAGTCTTGAAGCCGAGCGCGTCGAGGCGCTTGCCAGCCAGGCCGTCCAGGTGCGCGAGCTCGAGGCCACCCGCCAGCTCGCCGAGGAATCGCGCAGCCGGGTCTTGCTCGAGGCCCGCCGCTATGGCGAGGTGCGCCGGCGCAATCGCGCCCTGATCGGCGTGGTCGGCTTGCTTGTCCTGCTCTTGGCCGGCGCCATCGCTTTGGCGCTGTATGGCTATCGCCAATCGCGGCTGGCCCTCGCCCGTCAGCTCGCCGTGGAATCGATCTCAACGCCGAACCTCGACCTGAGCCTGCTCCTGGCTGCCCAGGCGCGCCAGGTCACCGGCGAGGCCGAAGAGGCCAACAGCGCTGTTTTCCGCGGCGTGACGTCGGCGGCGCCCGAACTCACCGCCATCCTCCATGGGCACGCCGGCGATGTCTGGTCGGTGGCCTTTGACCCGAAAAATCCCGACCGCTTTGCCACCGGCGGCGAGGATCGGACGGTCCTGTTGTGGAGCGCCAAAGCCCGCCGGACGATCGCCGGAATCGAGCCGCTCAAGTTCGAGCGGGCCTCGGTGTATGCCCTTGGTTTCTCCCCGGACGGGCGGCGCCTGGCGGTGGGCACCGGCGATGGCGCGCTGACCGTCTTTGACGTGTCCGGACCCGCGCCGGTCGCGCGCAGCGTCATCACCGCCCATCAGGGCGCGTTGTTCAGCCTCGCCTTTGATCCGGCCGATCCCGATCTCTTGCTGACCGGCGGTCAGGATCGGGCAGTCCGGTTGTGGGATTTGCGCGGCGACACGCCCGTGCTGGCCTCCGAGGTGATCAGCCATGCCGGCTGGGTGTGGGGGGTGGCCTTCTCGCCCGATGGCGCGCGGGCGGGCTCGGTCGGCCAGGGCCAGGCGTCCAACGTATTCTGGTGGGAGGTGTCTCGCGGCGCGCGGACCCTGACGCCGCGGCCCGCGCCATCGCAGCACCAGGCCACGGTCACCAGCATCGCTTTCGCGCCCAATGGCAGGAACGCCGTGACGGGCGACACCCAGGGCCGGATCGTTACGTGGGACCTGGCCACGATGACGCCGCTCCCAACCCAGGGCGCCGATGGCGCGTTTGGCTTTGTGTGGGGCTTGAGTTACAGCGCCGACAGCGCGCTGCTGGCCGCGGGCGGTGGCGGCGGCGCAATTCGGGCCTGGGATGTCCGCGACCCGTCCCGCGTCAATCGCGTGCGCGGGCGTCTGGAGGGCCATCGCGAGGGCGTGCTGCGGCTGGCCTTCAGCCCGGATCCCGCCAGCAAGATGCTGGTCTCGGGAAGTTTCGAAAACCGGGGGCTGATGTGGGATCTGTCCCGGCCCGCGGTGGCCCGCGCCCTGGGCGATGGCCCGGCGGCGCTTGGGGGCGGCCTCAATAGCGCGGGCGGGGTGGTTGCCTTTTTTGATCGCGGCGGCGCCCAGATTTGGGACGCTGGCGGCACGATTGGCGCGCTGCCGGCTTTGCCGGCGAGCCTCAAGGCGGCCATCAGCGCCGCGGGTCTTGCGGCAGAGTCGCGCGCGTTGGGCCTGGGTTTTGAAGACGGCCAGGCCGCCTTTATCGGCGCTGGGCGGGAGTGGGCGGTCCTGCCATCGACGGGCATCAGCGCGGCGGTTGACGCGCTGGCGCTGTCGCGTGATGGGACGATGATTGCGCTGGCGCAGTGCGCCCGGGCGGGTTCGGATGGGCGCTGCGAACAGAGCCGGATCGCCCAACGAAACACGTCCACCGGCGCGCCGGCGGGCCCCGACATCCTCACCGACGCCGGGCGGCTGGGGAGCCTGGCCTGGAGCCCGGACGGCCAGACGCTTGTCGCCGGGGTGTGCGCCCGGGTCAGCCTGGGCAATTGCGCCCAGGGCGAGATTCGGGCCTGGTCGTTGCGCGGCGCGCCGCGCGAGTTGCGGGCCACGTCGACCCGGCATGCCAAACAGATCAGCAGCCTGGCCTTCAGCCTGGATGGGCGCTGGCTGGCCAGCGGCAGCGACGATACGACGATCAGCCTGTGGCGGGTGCAGGGCCAGGGGCAATACCGCGCGTTTAGCGCCCCGATCTCACTGCATGATGCCGGCATCATCGGCCTGTCGTTCGATCCAACGGGCATGAGCATGCGCTCGCTCGCCCGCGACCGAACCATCGCCGAATGGACGCTGGATCCGGAGGCGCTGCAACAGCGCGCCTGCAGCGTGGCAAATCGACGACTCGACCCGGACGAGTGGGATCGATTTGTTCCCGGCGAGCCCTACGCGCCCGCTTGTCGCTAGCCGCTGTCCAGCAAGATACGGCGAGATCACAATCCCCGCGCGAAGCGCGGGGATTGTGATCTCGCCGTATCTTGCCTGGAGAACTATCGGCGGCGAAGCGCCGCAACGAGGACGAGGACGCCCACGGCGATCAGCGCCAGCGGCCAGATCACATTGCCCAGATCTCCCGAGAACATGCCGGCCAGGATGCCGAAGCTGACAAAGCCGGTGGCCAACGCGCCGAAGGCCGGAACGAGCAGCCCGGGCCGGCGCAGACCCTCAGCGGCGTACTGAATAAGCCAGGCCACCCCAGCCGCGATATTGAAGGCGGGCCAGACAAAGCTGATCAGGCTCCAGTCGATGCGGCGCTCGTTCCAGGTGAAGGTGCTCAACTCGGTGCCGAGCGAGAAGGCCAGGCAGACCACCCCGGTGAACATCCCCATCAGCCCCAGCCACAGCCGGCCGGCGTTGCGCTCGATGTCGCGGTTGGCCAACCAGGTGATGATGCTCCACAGCCCGCCGAGCACCAGCAAAAGCGGCCAGAAGGCGAAGAAGTTCGGCAATGCCACGCCGAGATTGCGGGCCAGGAACCAGGCGCCCAGGGCGATCAGGAACAGCGCCGGCATCAGGCGATCGATGGAGCGCAGGCGCCGGGGCGGGCGCTGAGGCGAAGGGAGAGCAGGAATTTGAGTCATGGTCATGGTGTTAGCTGCGCGCCAAACCGGCGTCTGCGCGATTCAGTAAGCGTGTCTTCTACGAAGCTGACCTCGCATCGGTTGCGGCCGCTGCCGCTGGCCTTATTTTCTTCCGGGAGTCATATCCCCGGCGGAGCCGGGGATATGACTCCCGGAAGAAATGTATCGATCGAGCTACCGCGCCGCGCGGCGCAGGCGGTCGGCGATGGCCTCGGCCAGCCCCGGGCCGCTGACGGCGCGGCACAGGATGACATCCGCCCCGGCATCGTCCAGCGCGCGCAAGCCGGCGTACAGATGGCGGGCGATGGCCTCGGGCGTGTCACCCAGCACGAAAACGGGGAGCGCATCCGGGAAGGCGGCCCGATCGGCCGCGCTAAGCAGCAGCCCCGCGCGTTGACCAGCCGCCTCGGCGTTGGACAGCGCGGCGCGAATCGCCCTGAGGTCGGGCAGAACCTTGAGCGTGGCCCGCGGCGCGTAGTGCTTCTCCAACAGGCCGGGCGAGCGCGGCGCTGCGCCGGGCGCTTCGCTTGGGAGCAGCGGGCCGATGCAAGCCTCGATGTCCTCGCGCGATGCGCCGCCGGGCCGCAGGATGCGCGGTCCCTGGCCGGTGATGTCCAGCACAGTCGACTCAACCCCGATCGCCGTCGAACCGCCATCGAGGATCAGGTCGATCCGGCCATCGAGATCATCCAGCACATGCCGGGCCGTGGTCGGGCTGACGTGGCCAAACAGGTTGGCGCTCGGCGCGGCGATTGGCATGCCGACCCGCTCGAGCAGGGCCAGCGCGATGGGGTGATGGGGCATCCGCACCCCGACTGTATCGCCGCCTGAGGTGACGTTGGCTGGGATGCGCGCTCCGCGCGGAAAGACCAGGGTGAGCGGACCCGGCCAGAAGCGCCGCATCAGGGTCGAGGCCTGCCGCACCTGACGCGGGTCAAGATCGCCGATCACGCCGCTCGTCCACAGCGCGGCGAGGGCGGCCTCGGGGCCAACCCCGGGCGTGGCCAGTTCCGGCGCGCGGACATGGACGATGAGGGGATCGCTCAAGGCCCGCCGCTTGGCCTCGAAGATGCGCGCCACGGCAATTGGGTCGAGGGCGTTGGCTCCCAGGCCGTAGACTGTTTCCGTTGGGAAGGCCACCAGCCCGCCCTGGCCGATGACGACGGCCGCCCGGTCGAGCGCCTCGCGCGCGGCGGGCGTGTTGAGGGCGTTGGGATCGATGTGAAACGTGCGGGTGATCATCGCGCGCTTCGATTGTATCGATTCGGGGATCTATCCGCAGATTACGCAGATTCGCGCCGATTGGTCTTTTCGGACGGGCGCGATCCAGCATAAACCAAATCTGCGCGAATCTGCGTAATCGGCGGAAAAAACCGTACAATCTCAAAGAGAATGGCGGGAAAATACTACGAGGACCTCGCGGTCGGTCTGGTTGTCGATCACCCCAACGGCCGGACGATCACCGAGACCGACAACGTGCTGTTCAGCGCGATGACGATGAACACCCAGCCCTTGCACCTGAACGAAGACTTCGCATCCCAGACCGAGTTCGGCACGCGCATTGTGAACGGGCTGTTCACCCTCGGGCTGGCGGTTGGATTGACGGTCGCCGATCTGACCGAGGGCACCCTGGTCGCCAACCTCGGCTACGATAACGTACGGCATCCACGCCCAATGTTTCATGGCGACACGCTGTATGTCCGGACCGAGGTGATCGAGCGGCGCGTCTCGGCCAGCCGCCCGGACAATGGCATCGTGCGCCTGAAGCACACCGGGCGCAACCAGAAGGGCGAGATTGTCCTGGTCTTTGAGCGCGCCTGTCTGATGAAGATGCGGCCCGCATCCGCAACATGAATCGACTCCGCCGATCGGTCCTGTTCATGCCGGGTGACAATGCCCGCAAGATCGAAAAAGCCGTCCGGCTGCCCTGTGATTGCGTGGCGATCGATCTGGAAGATGGTGTCGCTCTGGCCCAGAAAGTTGCTGCGCGCGAGGTGACAGCCGCCGCTCTGCGCGGTATCGATTTTGGCGGGCGCGAACGGCTGGTCCGGATCAACCCGGCCTCGAGCGATTTGTATTCTGACGATCTGGGCGAGACTATCCTGGCCAATCCCGACGGCTACATCATCCCCAAGGTCGAGACGCCTGACGATGTGCGCGCGATCAGCCATCGCATGGACAAGGTCGCGATCGGCCTCGGCGTGGTGGTCTCGCAAGTGCGGCTATGGGCGGTGATCGAGACCGCGCTGGGGGTGATGAACCTGCGCGAGATCGCCCAGGCCAGCCCGCGCCTGACCGCCCTGATGTTTGGGGCCGAGGACTATGCCGCGAGCGTGGGCGCGACCCGGACCGAGCGCGGCGAGGAAGTGTTGTTTGCCCGGAGCGCCGTCGTAGCGGCCGCGGCCGCTTATGGATTGGATGCGATTGATATCGTCCGTTTTGACCTTGCCGACCCGGCCGGGCTCGAGGCGGAGTGTCGCTTTGGCCGGCAGCTCGGCTACGCCGGCAAGATGGCCATCCATCCCGGGCAACTTGAGATCATCAACCGCGCATTTGGGCCAAGCCCTGCTGAGATCGCGCGCGCGGCGCGGATTGTGTCGGCGGCCGAACAGAATCAGGCCGCCGGCATCGGCGCCTTCGCGCTGGACGGGCGGATGATCGACGCCCCGGTCGTCAAGGCGGCCGAAAACGCACTGGCTCGGGCCCGCGCCGCGGGCCTGATCTGACAGGAGACCCATGCCCACAGCCCTGATCGAATACGAGGACGCCGGACCGGAAGTCCGGGCGGTCTATGACGACATCCGCGCCACGCGCAAAACGGACTTTATCAACAACTTCTGGAAGGCGGTGGCCAGCCATCCGCCGACCCTGAAGCGGGTGTGGGCGAGCGTGAAGGAGGTCATGGGCGGGCCGGGCGCGCTCGACCCGCTGGTGCGCGAAATGATCTATGTCGCGGTGAGCGTGACTAACAACTGCGACTACTGCCGGGCCTCGCACGGCGCGGCGGCCCGGGCGAAGGGGATGACCGATGAGATGTTTGGCGAGCTGATGGCCATCGTCGCCCTGGCCAACCAGACCAACCGCCTGGCCATCGGCTATGACGTGCCGGTCGATGAGCGGTTCAGATAGTCGGCGTCGCGATCGTGTAAAGGAGGAGCAGGCATCCTGAGCGGAGCGCATCGGCGCGCAAGCGCCGATGCGCGCAGTCGAAGGGCGCCTGCCCAATAACTCCGGCGGCGAGCGCGTCCTTCGACTGCGGGCGGCTGGCCATTCCGGTTACGGCTTTTCCCGGCCGCCGCCATCCGCTCAGGATGCTTCGCTGTTGTTGGACTGAATACCGGGCAACGTTGGGTCCGCGAGTCACCCGCTAACAAGCTATCATCGACCCATGCAAATCAGCGGACGCGTCTGGAAATACGGCGACGACATCAACACCGATGTCATTTTCCCCGGCAAATACACCTACACCGTGGCCGCCCATGACCTGGCGAAGCACGCCCTCGAGGACCTCGATCCCGAGTTCGCCAAGGGCGCCCGGCCCGGCGACATCATCGTGGGCGGCAAGAATTTCGGGTGCGGCAGCTCGCGCGAGCAGGCCGCGGTGTGCATCAAACAGTGCGGGGTGCGGGTGATCGTCGCCCGCTCCTTCGCCCGAATCTTCTTCCGCAACTGCGTCAACAACGGCGTGCTGCCGGTGGTGTGCGCCGAGGCGGTGGACGCCGCCGCGCATGGCGGGACGCTCAGTGTTGACTTGCAGACGAACACGGTGACGGTCGGAGAAGAGACGTTTGCCTTTCCGGCCCTGTCGCCTTCGGTGATGGCCATCATCGAGGCCGGCGGTCTGATCCCGATGTTGCGCCGGAAATTGGGAACCGAGCATTTGCCGATGCCCGAAATCAAATTCGCTGGCGAGGGGTAATGATGTAGGGGGGAAGCATCCGCCGTTGCGTGACGGCTGTCGCGGCTCTATGGCGGATGCTTCCCCCCTACACCGCCCGCGCCGCGATTACCGTCCGCGACGCGGATCAAACGCGTCGCGCAGGCCCTCGCCCATATAGTTCACGGCCAGGACCGTGATGAAAATGCCAAAGGCTGGCAGCAATACGGCCTGGTTGTTAATCCCGATGTAGTCCTTGTAGCTGAAGACCAGGCTGCCCCAGGTCGGCCAGTCGGCCTCAAAGCCCACGCCCAGGAAGGACAGCACCGACTCGGTGATGATGGCCCCGCCCACGTTGAGCGTCGCGGCCACGATGATCGGGCCGAGCGCGTTGGGCAGGATGTGGCGGAACATGATCCCCAGGCGCGACACGCCCAGGGCATGCGCGGCCTCGACGAACTCGCGCGATTTTAGGGAGAGGAAGGAACCGCGCACCAGGCGGGCCGTCGTCATCCAGGTCAGCGCGCCAATCACCCCGACGATGAGGAAGAAGATCCCGAGCTCGCGCCCGAGGACTTTCTTCGCCTCATCCCGGAAGAGATAGGTCACCAGCAGGAGCACCGGGACCGCCGGCAGCGACTGGAACAGATCGGTGATGCGGCTCAGAATGAAATCGGTCCAGCCGCCGGCAAAGCCGGCAAATGCCCCCACCAGGGTGCCGATGATGATCGAGACCGACATGGCGAAGAGCCCGACCGCGATCGAGATGCGCCCGCCGAAGAAGATCCGGGCCAGCATGTCCCGGCCCAGATCATCGGTGCCGAAAATGAACTTGCCGAACATCGGCGCGTTGGCGACCGCGAAGTTGGACTTAAGCGGACTGGCCGTATAGATTAGCGGTCCCAGCATGACGGCGGCGATCAGGAAGACAAGCACAACCAGGCCGATCATGGCCGTGGTGTGGCGCCTAAAACGCCGCCAGGCCTCCTCGGACTGGGTGCGAATCTTGACGCTGGAGGCGGCTGGCCGGGCGGCCACGGGTGTTTTTGCTACGGCTGTCATGGCTTAGGCGAATTTGATACGCGGGTCCAGCACGCCGTAGACGACGTCCGCAATGAGCTGACTGGCGACGACCAGGGCGGCGTAGATAAAGACAATGGCCATGACCACCGGCGTGTCGGATTTCTGCACGGACGTGACGAGCAATTCGCCGATGCCGTTCACGCGAAAGATCTGCTCGGTGATGATGGCGCCGGTAAAGACCCCGGGCAGGTTGATGGCGATCAGGGTGACGACCGGGATCAGGCTGTTGCGCAGGGCGTGTTTGATGATGACCGACCATTCGGTCAGGCCCTTGGCCCGGGCCGTGCGCACATAGTCCATCGGCAGGTTCTCGAGCATGGCGCTGCGCACAAAGCGGGTCATTGCCCCGGCGTTGAAGAGGGCGAGGACGGCAATCGGCATGAGGCTCTGCTTAATCTGTTTGCCCCAGCCATCAAGGCTGTCCAGCTTGATGTTTGTGTCGTAGATCATGGGCAGGATGCCCAGCTCTACGCTGAAGACCAGGATCAAGATCAACCCGGTTAAAAATGTGGGCAGAGAGATGCCCACCATCGTGATGAGGCTCACGATATGGCTGGCGGCTGATTTTGGCCGCGCGGCGGACAAGACCCCAACAGGGATGGCGATGACGAGGGCGATCAGGTAGGCGATGCCCACCACCATCATGGTCTGGGGCAGGCGCTGGGCGAGCAGATCGGTCACGGGCCGGCGCGCGGCAAACGAGAAACCGAACTCGCCCTGGCTCAGCGCGCCCAGCCATTTCACATAGCGAACCGGCCAGGGCTGATCGAGCCCCAGCGACTTCTTGATGTTCTCGCGGACCTCAGCCGGGACTTCCGGATTGGCTCCGAATTCCGCCAGCGGATCCCCCGGCGCCAGCGACAGGATCGCAAAGATGATGAAGCTGATGCCGAGCAGGCTGGGGATCGCGTAGAGGACTTTTCGCAGGAAGTAGGTAGCCATAGTTGCGGTCCGCGCGCTAGAGAAACGGCAGGGGCGCGCAGCGCGCGCCCCTGCCTGAGGTTAGGGGGTTACTTATACCAGTCGGCGATGTCCCACATTTCGGAGTCCCACGGGGTGTCCTTGACGCCCTTGAGATCCTTGGCGATGGCGGATACGCGCTTGCGGGCGATGAGCGGCACCACGTAGTAGTCCGTCATCAGAAGGTCGTTCATCTTGAGGACGATCTCCTTGCGTTTGGCGTCATCCGACTCGCCGCGCAATGCCGTGCACAGCTTGTCATATTCCGGATTTGAGTAGCGGATGTTGTTGGGACTGCGCCAGCCATTGGCCTTGGCCGAGATCTGCGACGTCGTGAAGTCGCACAGATAATCGGTCGGATCAGGCTGGCTGTAGTTGTTGGTGTACATCTGCACGTCGTTGAAGAACTTGCCGATCGTGTCGTTGTTCGCCGCGTCGGTGCTGAAGAACACCGTTGCGCTGACATTCTTCAACTCCGTGTCGACGCCGATGGCCGCCCAGGCATCCTTGACCAGGGCCTGCTCCTTCTGGCGCAGGGTGTTGGTGCTGGTGTTGTAAGTCACCTTGAGCTTCTTGCCGTCCTTGACCCGAATCCCATCCGGGCCGGGCTTCCAGCCCGCCTCGTCGAGGAGCTTCTTGGCGCCCTCGATGTCGGGCTCGCACTTTCGAATGCCGCCATAGACTTTGCTGGGCGAAACGAAGGGCTCGGTGGTGATCAGTTCACAGGTCGGGTCGCCGGTGGCGCCGTAGAGCTGCTCGGCCATCGTCTTGCGGTCAATGGCCATCGCCAGCGCCTGGCGGACGCGCTTGTCCTGGAAGAACGGGTGCTTGGTGTCCGGCTCGCCGCGCTTGTCGCCGGCCTCAGGGCTGGGATCGCCGGCCTGGAACATGATGCGTTCTACGTTCGCGCCCGGCGTGTTGACCAGCACCGCCTTGCCGCCGGTCTTGGCGAGTTGATCGAGGACCGCCCACTCCACCTGCAGGTTCCAGGCGTAGTCGGTGTCGCCGGTCTGGAATGCGGCGCGAGCGGCGCTGGGGGCGTCGCCGCCGCCCTTGAACAGGACTTCCTTGAAGAAGGGCTTGTCCGGGTCGCGGTACATGTCATTGATCGAATACAGCACCGTGTCACCGGACTTGAAGTCCTTCAGCTTGTAGGGCCCGGTGCCGATCGGGGCGTTGTTGGCGACCGCGCAGGCGCTGTCGGTGGAGGCCTTTGCGCCGATGCAGGCGCCAAACTGCTTCTTCTGCAGGATATAGCCCTGGGTGCTAACAAAGACGCGATACGGGTTCGTCGTTGGCTGGGCGAAGGTGATCTTGACGGTGGCCGGGTCGAGCGCCTCGACCGACTTGATGCCGGCGAACGATGACGCCGTGGCGCAAGCCGTTGTTGGGTCGGAGCAGTAGGCATAGGTGAAGAGCACGTCGTCGGCCGTGAACGCTGTGCCGTCCGACCACTTGACATCCTTGCGCAACTTCCAGGTGACCGAGGTGAGGTCCTTGGACACGCCGCCGTTGGCGACGGTGGGGATCTCGGCGGCCAGGGCGGGCACGGGCACGCCGGCGGATCCGATTCCAGCCAGCGGCTCAAGGATCAGGCGGGCGGCGTCAAAGTCCTTGGTCCCAGCGGCCAGGTGAGCATTCAGGATCGTGGGAGCCTGCCAATACAGAATGCGGACGGTGTCTCCCGCGCCGCGCTTCCCGGCCGGCTTGGGCGCGGCCGTTGGCTGAGCGGGGGCGGCTGTGGCGGCTGGCTTGGCTGCCTCGGTGGGCTTGGCGGGCACCGCGGTCGGCGCCGCAGGCGCTGCCTGCCCGCAGGCGGCCAGGACCATCGATGCGGCCGCAGTCAGACTGAACAACGAAACAAGACGTTTATTCGACATGTAATCTCCTCCTTCAGAACTCATTGAACCGAGCCTGACGAGACCCGTCCTTGCAGGGGAGTGACATCGAGGGCGCATCCGAACCGTGATCACGAACACGCGCCGACCCGGATTTGTCGGCGCTGTTTGCCCTGACTCCTCTCCAACTGACGGCCTCGCGGCTTGGCTTGCGGCGGGATTATACGGGATAGCGTTCCTTCCGACGGTACATCTTTTTCCCGCAACGTCCATTTGGCGAGATCACAATCCCCGCGCGAAGCGCGGGATTGTGATCTCGCCAAATGTGGCCAGCGCAGCGCCCGTTGTTGCCATGGTTAATCTCGGCTCTCGAGGTTGGCAAAACCGGGTTCCAAACCCGGTCAAGATCGTGTCATAACGCGGGGGCTTGAACCCAGGTCGAAAATCCGTAGACTCGGCCCTTGTCTGGTGGTGAAATTTTGGAAGCGGTGCGCCCTGGCGAAGCCAGGGCGCACCGCTTCCGAGCAATTGCCAGGCGGCCGTGGGCCGGTCCGGACGAAAATGATTCAAAGGAGAAACGACAGTGTTGGCAGGATTTTTGCTGGGTTTACGCGAGGGGATCGAAGCGGCGCTGATTATCGGCATCGTGCTGGGCATGCTGCGCAAGATGAACCGGATGGATCGCGCTCCGCTGGTGTGGCTGGGAGTCGGAATCGCGGGCGTGCTCAGCATTGGTGTGGCGATCGGCTTGAATGTGATCGGCGCAAGGTTCGAGGGAGCGGCGGAGCAGCTGTTCGAGGGCGTGATGATGCTGTTGGCGGCGGGCGTGTTGACCTGGATGATCTTCTGGATGCAGAAGCAGGGGCGCGACACGCAGCGTTCGCTCGAAGCGGACGTCAAGAGCGCGCTTGCCCCGGGCGCCAAGTGGGCTTTGTTTCTGGTGGCCTTTCTCGCCGTTCTGCGGGAGGGGATCGAACTGGCCCTCTTCCTGACTGCCGTCAACTTCACCGAACCCGGCGCGGCCGGCGCGGAAGCGCCAATCATGGGCTGGCTGGGCGGCTTGCTGGGGCTGTTGGGAGCGATCATCATTGGCTGGCTGACCTTTGAATCGGCGCTGCGGCTGAACATGCGGCGCTTTTTCCAGTTCACCAGCGTCGTCTTGGTCTTCTTTGCGGCGGGTCTGGTCGGGCATGCGATTGGCGAGTTCAACGAACTCGGCTGGATTCCGCCGATCGTCCCCTCGATCTACGATGTGAATGGCTTGATCCCGCAAACGTCGACGGTGGGCCGGTTCCTCAGGGCGTTGTTTGGCTATACCGGCAGCCCGTCGCTCAGCCAGACCCTGGGTACGTGGGCTACTTTGTGATGGTGCTCGGATTGATGCGGGTGTTGGCGTCCGCCCCGGCGGTCAAGGCAGTCGAGCCGGCCTAGAATATTCATCTGGCGCGGCCAGCATCCCCGCGCGAAGCGCGGGGATGCTGGCCGCGCCGATCTTCCGGGCGCAAGACCTGCTGTTAAGATCATCGCCTATGAACGTCCTCGTCGCTGGCGGGGCCGGCTACATCGGCGGGATCGTCTCGCAGATGCTGGTTGAAGCCGGCCACCGCGTCACCGTGTTCGACAACCTGAGCAAGGGCCACCGGTCCGCTGTGCCCGAAGCGGCCCGTTTTCATTTTGGCGATCTGGGCCATCCTGACGATCTCGATGAGGCGATGCGGGTCATCCGGCCCGATGCCGTATTCCATTTCGCCGCGCTGATCGAGGCTGGCGAGAGCATGAAGCAGCCCGCCCGCTATTTCCGGGCCAATGTCGCGAATTCACTCAACCTGCTCGAGGCCTGCGTCAATCACGGGGTGGGCAAGCTGGTGTTCTCGTCGACGGCGGCGGTCTTCGCCGCCTCGGACGCGCCGCTCAGCGAGACCTCGCCCATCGCCCCGGCCAACTGCTATGGGGAAACCAAGCTCATGGTCGAGAAGATGCTCAAGTGGTTCCACGACATTCATGGGTTGCGGTATGTCGTGCTGCGCTATTTCAATGCGTGCGGGGCGGCCGGCCCGCGCGGCGAGGCGCATGATCCGGAAACCCACTTGATCCCGCTCACCCTGCGGGCCGCGCTTGGGCTGCGCCCGGACATCAGCGTGTTTGGGACCGACTATCCGACTCCGGATGGGACCTGCATCCGCGACTACATCCACGTGTCCGACCTGGGCAGCGCCCACCTCAAGGCCCTGGACTACCTTGAGGGGCACACAACGCTGACTTGCAACCTCGGCAACGGCGCGGGTTACAGCGTGCGCGAGGTGATTGACGCTTCGATCGAAGTAACGGGCAAGCCGATCGTGGTGAAGGAGGGTCCTCGCCGGGCGGGTGACGCGCCCCGCCTGGTCGCTTCGTCCGAGCTGGCCCGCCGCGAGCTGGGCTGGACGCCGAAGATCAACAGCCTGCCCGACATCATCAACAGCGCCTGGATGTGGATGCAGGCCCACCCCCACGGGTATTAGGGTGGTATTCGGAAGCGGTCGCCCCCGCCCCGGCGTACGCCGGGGCGGGGGCGACCGCTTCCGAAAAACTGACGGGCAGTCGGTGGGCGGGCGTTCAGCGCCGGCTCAGGCCATACCTGACAATGCATGGGGAATGAACAGGGGCGTAATGCGTTTCCGGGGTCTGGCGTTGGTAGCTGTGCTAACCATCGGCCTGGCCGCCTGCCCAATTGAGTTCCGCAATCCACAATCGCCGACCGCTAATCCACCGATTTCCCCCCAGTTATCCACACAAACCGCACCTGGGGGCGCTCCCGCCACCCAAACCGCCCCTGCGCCTGCCCTCCGCCCGGCCCAAACCCCCACCCTTGATCCAGCCTGGGGCATCCCCGCGACCGGGGTCATGACCGGGACCTACACGATCCGCCGGGGTGACACCCTGGGCGGCATTGCCGCCGCCTTCGATATGGATACCGCTGATCTGCAGCGCCTGAACGGCATCTCCAACCCCGGGCTGATCCAGCCCGGGCAGACCCTGTTCATCCTCGAGGCCGTCAGCGGCAACGGTCCGTCGGTCAAGCTCATTCCCGACAGCGAGCTGGTCAACGGGCCGGCGGCCGCCGCCTTTGACGCCGGCGCGTTCATCGCCGCGCAGCCTGGCTATCTGAAGTCTTTCAGTGAGACCGTGGATGGTGTGCCGATGGACGGCGCTCGGATTGTCGCCCGGGCAGCCGAGCTGGCCAGCGTGAACCCGCGGGTGTTGCTCGCCTTGATCGAATTTTCGAGTGGTTGGCTGAGCGATCCTGCGCCGGCCGGCGGCAAGCTCCACTACCCGCTGGGCAACACCAAAACCGGCATCACCACGAGCCTGTTCCTGCAGCTGCAATGGGCGACCGCCCGCCTCAACGAGGGCTACTACGGCTGGCGGCTTGGCACCCGCCTCACCGTCCGGCTGGCCGACGGCGGTCGCGCCTTCGTGGGCGATCGGATCAACGCCGGCACGGCCGCCCTGCAGAACTATCTCGCCGCCACGAATTTGCGCGGGGGGTGGCTGACGGCTGCCAGCGCGCCAGGGTTCGTGGCCACCTATCAGCGCCTGTTTGGTGACCCGTGGCAATATGACCTGGGTCCGCCCGTGCCGCCTGGCCTCGCTCAGCCCGCGTTGGCGTTGCCCTGGCGGGCGGGGGAGACTTGGTTTTTGACTGGCGGGCCACACGCGAGCTGGGCGGCCGGCACGCCGTGGGGGGCGATCGACTTCGCCTCAGTGAATACCTGGGGCTGTCGGGAGCTCGGTGACTGGGTGACCGCCATGGCCCCGGGCGTTGTGGCGCGCAGCGGGCTGGGCGATGTCGCGCAGTCGCTCGACCCGAGCGGCGACGAGCGAATTGGTTGGAGCGTGCTGTATCTCCACATCGGCACACTCGACCGGGTGGCGCGCGGGACGCAACTGAAAACTGGTGACGCAATCGGACATCCCTCGTGCGAAGGGGGTTACGCCCTCGGCGCCCACGTTCATGTCGCGCGCAAACACAACGGTGAATGGTTGAATGCGGCAGGGGACTTGGCCTTCACCATTGCCGGCTGGAGACCCGTGGAAGGGGTTGAGGAATATGACGGCGGCCTTGTTCGCGGCGCTGAGAGCCGGGAAGCCTGCGAGTGCAAAGAGGTCGACAAGAATGGGCTGACCGCCGGGCCTTAACGAAATCCCTGGAAAGAGGAATCTCCCGGCGAAGCCGGGAGATTCCTCTTTGCAAACACATCAGTGGCCCGTATTGCCCCAGATGTGGTGGATGAGCGTGATGCGGTATTGATACTCGCGGGTGCCCTGTGTCCAGTTCGACTTGATAAAGGCCAACGCCGCCGCCATGTCAGGCCCGCTCAACACCCCGCGAAAGCCCACCATCTCGCTGCTCAGGCCGCCCGCGCCGTTCATGATGTAGTCCAGCAGCTCGGTGTCGGCATGCTGCCAGGTGTGCCCGGCATCGGTGTGCGGCGGCGCCGGATACTTAAAAGTTGTGAGCGAGGGGTAACGCCAATTGGGTTGTCCCTCGAGTTGCGCCCCGTGGCACTTCGCGCAATTCTCCTCATAGACCACCTTGCCGCGCGCCACCTGGGCGGAATCGAGCCCAGGCACGACGATCGGGCCGGATACCTTCTCCAGCGCAGCGGCGCTCGGCGGCGTGGTCAAAGTGCGGCTGGTGGTCTCCGCAGTGGCCCGCGTTGCGAACGTCACGCCGGCCATCACGCTCGCGGCGGCGACGACGATCAGCGCGATGCCCAACCCGGTGACGGTGAAGCTACCCCGATGCATGCGCCGATTCTATCTGCCGTCCCGCCTCACGGGCGCGCGCCGGCGGCCTCGAGCAGGGCGATGACGCGGGTCTGGTTGCGCCGCCGCGCGTGGGCGAGCGCCGTCACCCCGCTTCCATCGGCGAGATTGACGTTGGCCCCGGCCGCGATCAGCATGCGCACGACCTCGGTGTGGCGCTCGCCGCCATCCCCGAGAATGATCGCCTCGAGCAGAGCCGTCCAACCCAGCCGGTTGACGTGATCGATCGCAATCCTGGTCTTCAGCAATTCGCGGATGACCTCGACATGGCCGCGATCGGCCGCCCGAATGAGGCCGGTCCCGTTGTAACTGTCGGTGCTGCCCACATCCGCCCCATGCCGCAGGGTGAGCCGGAACAGGTCGGCAAATCCATCCGACGTCGAGATGAGATAGGCGCTCTGGCGGGTGCGATCCTGGGCGTTCACATCGGCGCCCGCGTCAATCAGGACCTGAGCGATGTCGACCCGATTGGCGTAGGCGGCCGCGATCAGGGCGGTGATGCCCCGCGCATCGGCGAAGGCCGGGCTGGCGCCCTGGGCCAGCAGCGTCCGGACGCGGGCCAGATCGCCCGCCTCGGCGGCGTCGATCAGGGCCTGGTTTGGCGCCGGGGCAAGGGTCGCGGCGGGGGATGGCATAACGGTCGAAATCGACGTGGGACCTGGGCTCGCTGTCAGGATTGGGGCAAAGGTTGCGGCCGGCGCCGAGGCGCAGCCGGCCAGCGCAATGGCCAGGGCCAGGAGGCGCGACACGGCTTTACCCAATGCTGTTATCAGATCACAAAACATGCTCCGGAGGCGATATCCCCCGGCGAAGCCGGGGGATATCGCCTCCGGAAAAACGGGTTTTGCTGGAGGCTCTATGTGGTGAAGACGCTGAGTCGATCAACGCGATTACCTGCCCAGGCCCGCAACCATCCGGATGATGCCGACGGAGGCCACCAGGACCTTGACCAGATCGCCCGTTTGCACCTCGGGCGCCGCCAACGCTTTTCCGTCTTGCAGCGCTTTTTCGTCGGCGCTGCGGATGAAGAAGACCGCCGCCGCGAGGCCAGCCATCAGGCCGCCGACCGCGCCGATCAGAAGGGTCTTGTTTTTCCAGGACATTCCTATACTCCTTTTGCGGTCGCCAGACAGGCGCGCGCATGATCGCGGATGCCGTTCCAGTCGCTGGCGTCCATCAGGTTCTGGGGCATCAGCTCGTTGGTCAGCCCGACCAGTTGCGCGCCGGCCTTCAGGTAGTTCTGCGACTGGGCCGAGGTTACCATCCCGCTTACCCACAACGGGATGTGCGGGAAGGGCCCGCGGACCGCCCGGATGTAGTCGGGACCGCCGAGGGTGGCCGCCGGAAACACCTTGACCACGTGCGCGCCAGCGCGCCAGCAGGCCGCGATCTCGGTCGGTGTGGCGGCGCCGGGGATGGCGACGACCCCCGCCTCGCGGCAAGGGCGAATGATTTCAAACTCGGCCGACGGCGCGACGATGAATTGGCAACCGGCTTCGATACAGGCCCGCGCGTCCGCGGCGGTCATTACCGTGCCGGCCCCGACCATCACTCCGTCGCCCACCGTTTGGACGAGCTCTTTAAGCACGTTAACTGCGTCGGGGACCGTCATCGGCACTTCGACGGCCTTGAATCCGCCGGCGACCAGCGCCCGAACGACGTTCAACGCGTCGCTGGCGGTCCGGGTGCGGATGACGCCGACGATCCTTTCGTCAAACAGGAAGCGGATGCGGGATTCGATAGTGAGCATATCGCTGCAATTGTACGGGAAGAGAGCATGCCCGCCCCGGTGCGGGCGCGAGTTTCTCTCGTTTGTCATCCGGAGCGCACCCCACCGAGCCGTTGCACGAAAACACGTATCTGGGTGCGCGAAGGACCCCTGTAAAGTAATGCGAGACGATACTTTGATCGGCACCAAATCGCGTTCGCCGATTCTCGTGCCCACTGCGCGACGCTACAGGGGTCCTTCGCTCGCCCATTTTCTTTCGCGTGTGCCGAAGCCCTGAGGGGCTCGCTCAGGATGACAAGAATGGAGTATCGTTCGTGCGTTGCCTTGCGCATGCGCAGCTTAACTTGATGCCATTGGGCGCAAGCCAGGGCGGGCATCATCGCTTCCCAACTGTTCAAAACACCTCCACCGCGCCGCCAACATCCAGGAAGCATAAAGCCGCCGCCGGCCTCTCGCCCAGGAAGGCCTCGGCCGCGGCGGCATACGTGTTGACCTGGAGGTCATAGCCCCTGGCGGTGATCCGGTCCAGCATGGCCGCGCGATTACGAAGTTGGTCGGTCTTGAAGTCGACGATCTTCCAGTGTCCGGCGTGGCGGTACAGACAATCGATGATCCCCGAGACGGGCGCGCCATCGCGTGTCCACGCGTAGGGCACTTCATGCAGGCGCTGATCTGAACTGCCCATCTCGGCATATAGCGGGTGGGCGGCGAAGCGGGCGAGGATGCGCCGGGAACGGTTCACGGCGTCCTCGATCTGGCGCGGCTCGACCAGCCCCAGGGTCTGCGCTTCGGTCCGCAGCCAGTCCAGATCCGGCGGCGCCACCCGCCAGAGCTGGACGGCCCGATGGGTGAGCTTCCCGACGATTGACGCGGGCGCGTCCGAGCGGGCCACGCGCGATGTCACTCGGGTCAGGAAGGCGTCGTGCCGCCGATCAGCGCCCGCGGGCGGCAAGGGCGCGACAAGGCGCAAGTCGCCCAGCGTTGGCGCAGCTTCCGCAGTCGGACCTGGGCGGGGCGGCAGCGGTGCGCCCGGTTCGCGAATCAGGGCGATGACGCCTATTTCCGCGCGGCTCAGATCCATCTCGCGCAGCGCAGCGCCCGCCGGATCATGCGCGATGGCGCGGTCCATGAGTGGCAGCGCCCCGGGCAGGCAAAGGAGTTTGAGCCAGCCGCCCACATTGCCGGGCGTGCCATCCTTCTTGAGCGCAATATCTGCGCTGATCGCGAGCTTTTCCTCGGCCCGGGTGGCGGCCACATACAGCAGACGGCCGGCTTCGGCTTCGTCCTGTTCCTGCTCGGCGCGGGCGGCCAGGGCGTAGAGAAATGGCTTGCGGTCCTCCGCGTCGGTCAGGCGCAAGACCAGCCCCCACGCGGGATGCAGCACGAAGTCACGTCCGCCACCGCTCTGGCGTCCGGCATCGCCAAGCACAACGACCGGGAACTCGAGGCCTTTGGCCGCATGGGCGGTCATGATCTGGACCGCGCCTTCGGCTACCGCGCGGGCCTCGCCCTCGCGCGCGCCTGAATCGCGCATGGCCGTCGCGTATTCAAGGAATGCGCGCACGCTTGGCGTGGCGCTGTCGCGGGCCGTCGCAAGCAGCTTCTCGATGTTGCGGCGCCCGCGGGCATGCCCGGCGCCCAACAAGGCGGGGAGATAGAGGGTCCGATCGAGCAGTTCCTTAAGCAACTGGGCGACCGGCACCCGCCCGCGCAGCGTCTGCATGTCCGTGAGCATGCCGACCGCGGCCGCCACGGCGGACTGATCGGCGGGCTCCAGCCGCCCGATGCGCTCGGGCCACTGGGCCCAGGCCGAACGCGCGCGGTCGCGGCCATCGAAGAGTAGGGCCAGGGCATAGTCGGTGACGCCGAAAACCGGCGATCGCAGCGCGCCCGCAAACGCCGCGTCATCGTGGGGGGTCTCGATCACCCGGAGCAGGTTGACGACATCGCGCACCTCGGGCCGCTCGAAGAAACCGCTGCCGCCGACGGTGAGATACGGGATGCCCGCCCGTTCCAGCGTGTCCTCATAGGCTTTGAAGGACGATGAGGCCCGGCACAAGATCACGATGTCGTCAAAGCGCAACGGGCGCAGGTGACCGTCTTCGGCGGCGGCTTGCATCGTCCCCGCCCCCACCCACTGCCCGATTGCGTCGGCGGTGGTCGCCGCCACCCGGGCGAGCGCCGCGCCCGACCGCTCGCCCTCGCCCTTCACAGCCAGGTGCAGCTCAATGTGGGGGGCGACAAAGCCAGGCCGGGGTTCGGCCCGGAAAGCTTCCAGCGGCTCAAAGGCCTGTTTCCAGTCCGGATCATCGGGCAGGGCCTCGCCCAGGACCGGGCGCAGCAGCGTATTGAGGCCGTCGAGCAGCGGCCGGTGGGCGCGGTACGAGAGGTCAATACCGACATGCGCTTCGAGGCCACCCTCGGCGATGGCGCGCTCCTTCTCGGCCCGGATGACGGTCACGTCGCCGCCGCGGAAACGGTAGATGGACTGTTTGCCATCTCCTACGACAAACAGCCGGCCAGGCTGGCCAGCCAACAGGCGGGCGAGTTCGGCCTGGCGCGGGTTGGTGTCCTGATACTCGTCGACCAGCACCGCCCGGGTTTCAGCCTGCCAATACGCGCGCGCCGCCGGCGCGTTCTTGAGCAGGTTCAGGGCCAGCTCCTCGAGATCGTCGAAGTCGAGCTGGGCGGCGCCCGCGCGCGCCCGCCCATACCGTTCGGCGGCATCGGCGAACAGGCGCTGGATGGCGGGCAGCATGCGCAGGGCTTGCAGGTCCTGCTCCCAGGCCACCCCGTTGAGCAGCGGCTTGATGGCCTCGTCATACACGTCGCGCGCGGCGGCGATGAGCGGTTTTGGATTGTCGGCGCCCCACAGCGCGGCCTTGCCCTTGCCCTTCTGCAGGTTTTTTGCGAGCGTTGGTAACGCCGCGATGACGGCGGGCACATCCTTGGCCGCCCATGCTCGTTCGAGCGCCTGCCACTGAAACACGGCGTCGGGCAGATAGGGCGCGAGCGTGTCGCCCTTGGTGAGCGCTGTCATGAAAGCCGGGCCGTTGCGAATCTCGGCCAGCCCGCGCATCGCGTCGCGCACGCCGCCGTGTTCCATGAAGACGGCCAGGGCAGCCCGGGCGGCGCCGCGCCAGGTCTCCTCCAGCGCGGCCGGGGCGCGGGAAAGAGCGGGGGCCGCCTCGGTCCGACGCCCCATCAGGTTCGTCAACAACGCTGAGAGTCGATCCATCCCAAGGGCGTCGACGCAGGCTAGCAAGGCATCATCCAGATCGGCCTCGTCGAGCGCTTCCGCGACCGATTCGGCCCGCAACAGCGCGCTGCGCGTCTCGTCCAGCAGGGTGAAGCGCGGGTCGACCCCGGCCTCGGCCGGGTGCGAGCGGATGATGTCGCCGCACAGGCTGTGGATCGTCCCGATCCGGGCCCCGTCCATCTGGCCGTATATCTCTTCCCAGCGCGCGCGCGCGTCGGCCGACAAACCGGGCTCGCCCAAGTACGCGCCGATACGCTCGCGAATGCGATTGCGCATCTCGAGGGCCGCCTTGCGGGTAAAGGTGATGGCGATAACAGAGCGGACCGGCAGGCCCTCGTCGAGCAGCGCCAGGTAGCGGGCCACGAGCGTACGGGTCTTGCCGGCGCCCGCGCCAGCGGTGACGACGATGTCGCGCCCGCGCGCTTCGACTGCCGGACGCTGCTCGGGGCTGGGCTGGAGGAATTCAAGAATGGACATGCGGGTTCAGCGCGGACGGTAATGCCAGCAATACTGGGCGGCGGGGCAATACGCCGGGCAGCCACCGTGCGGGGGTTTTGGGGCGAAGGCGCCTGCCCGCGCGCCATCCACCGCTCGCCAGGCATGCCCAACCGCCACATCGATTGCCCCGGCTGCGCCGTTGGCGTAGTCGCTCAACCGTAGCGCGGCGGCCTCGATGTCGCGCAACGACCAATACACACCCTCGTCCGGCAACGCCAGGCCGAAAGCATCCCGCGCGGCCAGGGCATATAGCGCAATCTGCAAACGGGTGCCCTCGACCTGGAGCTGATCGGGTTTGATCGAGGCCGCGCCGCCGCTCTTGTAATCCACCACCCGCAGGTTGCCCGCCCCATCCTGGTCGATCCGGTCGATTCGGCCGATGAAGCGGAAGCTGTCGGCGCCGCGCCGAACGACGACGGGCGTCTCAGCAAAGTCGGCCTCGACCCGGACTGGCGTGTGTTTGGTTGCGCGCAGCGCAATGGCATTGGCGACGATCAGCTCAACGGCGGCGGCGCGATCATGCGGCCACCAGCGATCGGGGCGGAATCCCTGCGCTTCGGGGGCCTGATCGAGCATCTTGCCGGCCAACGCCCGGGCGCGGGCCTCGAACGCCGCATCATCCGGCGCGGGCGCATCGATCTCGGCCCCAAAAATGTCGGCCAGGGCGTCGTGGTAGATCGACCCCAACTGGCGCACATCGGCCCGGGCCGCGGGTTCGGGCATGGGCTCGGCCCGCAGCAGTTTGCTGGCGAAGTAGTAAAACGGGCAGGTCAAATAGGTCTCGAACTGGCCCGAACTCCAACGATGGCCGGGGCCCAGGCGACCGGTGAAATGGGCCGCCCGGGCCTGCAGCGCGCCGTCCATCTCGCCCGGGCCAGCGTCGATCCGCACGCGCAGTATCGCGGTCGCGGCGCGGGCTCGGGTTGCCAGCGCGGCCACGTCGGCTGGCAGATCGGCCGCCTGCGGCGCCCCGGCCAGGCAGGCCTGCAGTTCAGCCGTCGAGGCGGCCTGCTCGGGTGCGGGCAGCCACAGGCTTGTCAACCGGCGCGGCGCGCCGTCGATCAGCCGCAGCGTCTCGACCCAGAAGGGCGAGGGCTCCCACACCGCGCCGCTGTCGGATAGCCGGGCCCGGGTCATCAGCAAGCGTTGGGTGGGGCGGGTGATGGCGTCGTAGAAAAACTCGGATTCGGCGCTCTCAAGCGCGCGCGGGACGTGGCGTTCGGTCAGCGCTTCGATGCGCTCGAGATCGGCGTCCCGCATGAGCGCGTTTTCGCGCACGGATTGGGGGAACTCGCCTTCGCCCAGGCCAAGAATGGCAACGGCCTCGAGCGGGAGACCGCGGGCCTGGCCGACGCTGGCGATGAGGACGGCCGGACCGTCGGGCGAATCCGGTGTGTAGCCCTGGGCGGCCAGCAGCCCATCCAGCTCGTCGACGAATGCCGCAAACGTGTGATTCTCTTCAGATTTCAGGGCGGCCTCGGCGGCGAGCAGCGCGCGCAGGGCGCTCTTGAGCGCGCGCAGGGCGGCCAGGTCGCGCCGGACGAGGGCGGCGTTTCCGGCCCGGATGCGTCCGATGACCTGCAGACCTGGGGTGGCCGGCCCATGCCCGATCTGCGATTCGGGGTCGTCGCCGACAAGGTCCTCGACCCAGGCGCAGAAGTCGCGCCAGCTTGCACTCGCCGGAGGCTCGATGGCTTGGGCGAACGCGTCGAACTTGAGCGACAGCGCGGCTGCGCCCGCCACGGCGGGCGTGGCGGCCCCTTCTTCGACCTCGATCTCCTCGATGGGCGTCTGGGTCCGGGTTGCCAGACCCGCCTGCCAAGCGCTGAGTCCAATCGTGACGGCTGCGGCGCGTGAGTGGGCATCGAGCGCATCGGCGTCGGCGCTCGAGATCCCTCCGTCCACCAGGGCCGACCAATCGAAGTAGGGCGAGCGCCAAACCTCAACGACCTCGGCTCGCCGAAATGCGCGCTCACCGCCGGGTCCCGGTTGTGAGAGGGCCAGGAGTTGGCGCAGCGCGACGATAGCCGGATTCCCACTCAGCGCCTCGGCAGCCGCCCAGCGCACGGGCAGGCCAAATTCTGCGGCGGTTTCGGCGAGCGCATCGCGATACGCCTCAGGGTTGCGAGCGAGGACAGCCATGCGGTCCAGGCCTACGCCATCGAGGACGGCCCGCGACTTCACCCATCGCAGCGCCTCGCGCGCCTCGCCGATGCGCTCAGGCGCCTCGAGCCAGGCGATCGCGCCATCGGCGGTTGCGCGGCTTGCGCCGCCCGAGAATAGGTTCGCGGCGAGATGAGCCAGGGCGGGCGCCGCGCGCGAAGCCGGGTCTGGGAGCGGCGCGGCCGGGATGCCGAGCCGTTGTGAAAGCGCGCGGCGCAGGCGTTCCAGTCGGGGGTGCCCGCGCTCGCGCCCGTCGATTTCGCCGGTCGCCGTCGCGACGCATTCGTCGACACGCAGGGCAAGCGTCTCCACCAGCGCGATCTGGATCTCGCTCAAGCTGTCAAAGCCGTCCACGGCGAAAAATGCCCACTCGGTTCCCACCCGCGGTGCGCGCGTTGTCAGCGCCTCGAGGGCCAGCCAGCCCAGGCCCGCCCGATCCGCCCAGCCGCGCGCGCGGAGGGCGTGCTGGTAACGGTCGTAGATTGCGGCGATGTCGGACAGGCGCGGGTCATCGCCGACGCTCCCGGCCAACGCGGCCGGGTCGACCCGGCCGGCTTTGAGTTCGGCGATGCGCTCGGCGACGGTCTGGATGAAACCAGCGGTGCGGCGGATGCCGGCGTAGTGGCGCAGCGGTGTCGCTTCGATGACACTACGAAGCAGGCGATATAGCACGGGCTCTTCCGGTTCGATGACGCGTTCGCCGGCCTGATCCAGGCACAGCCGGTAGAGGCCATCGAAGAGCACAATCCGCACCCCCAGGGCGCCGCCATTGGCTGCGAGGCGCCCCCGTGCCGATTGCGCCTGGAGGGCGCTCGACACGCACACGACCGTCAGGCGCATCGATTGTGACGCGCGTCGGGCCTCTCGCAAAACGAATTCAGTCTTGCCCGTCGCGGCGGGGGAGATGAGGAGGGTGGTCATGCCTAACTGACACCAACAATCGGGCGCGGTTTCTAAACGCCGCTCTCAGGCCCGTCGAAGGGCAAGCGCCAAACATCTATCCGCCGATTACGCCGATTTCCGCGGATTTGGATATGCGCGGCGCGGACAAGGAAAAAGAATCGGCGGAAATCTGCGTAATCGGCGGATAGATCGCTCATGTAATCATGTCCAGCGGCAGATGCGCCACCCGGCAGGTGTAGAGCACAGCCAGCAGGTCGCCGCGCTCGGCGTAATCGATCCGGGCGATGGCGGTGTTCTGCATGCCCATCCACAGGTGTTCGCGCAGGCCAATTTCAAGCACAACGGTCATAAATCGCACAAAGAAATCGCCATGGCTGACCAGGGCGACATGGTCGTCGGTATTGCCGTGCCGTTCGATCAGGGCCTGCCACACCCGCGCCGCCCGGGCCAGGCGCTCATCGCCGGTTTCCACCGGGCGATGATTCCACCAGCCTTCGTCGCCGATGGTGGCGGGCACGGTCAGGGTTGGGAAACGCTCCTCAAACCAGGCCCGATTCTTGCCGGGCTGGCCAATTTTCTCGCCGTTGGCGCCGTCAAGATACAGGCCGCCACACTCGTGCAGGTCCTCCCAGAGCACAGGCGACAGGCCGATGGCCTGGCCAACGATCGATGCCGTATGGGCGGCCCGGATCATCGGGCTGGCATACAGATGGGTGAGGTTGAAGGCGCGCGCATTGAACGGATCCCAGCGCTGGCGCGGTTCGAGGTCGCGGGTCTCGGCCACATGGGCGGCCAGCAAAAGGGCTTGTTTGACACCGGTGTCGGTAAGCTCGGGGTCGTCGGTCATGTTTGCCCAGGTCCCGGTCTGATCGTGAAGCAGGTTGTTGGCCGACTGGGCGTGGCGGATGAAGTAGAGCTGCATTGGGGATTTCCTTTCAGTTTTCGCGATAGGCCAGGATTCCGGCCTCTTCCAAAAGCGCGTCGATGCGATCCGGTGAAGCCGCGCTGGGCACGTGCCGGGGGTAGCGTGGATGGCTCCGATCGTTTATCCACGGCGCGCGCCAGCCGGTGGTGCTGCGGATGAACTCGCGCGCGAAGGCGTCGCCAATGGCCAGACAGCCGTCGAGGACGACATCGACATACGACTGGACGATCGGGTTGGCGGGGGTCGGCGCCTTCACCGTCACGCACTCGTAAGCCCAGATCACCCCTGGCGCAAGGAGGCTGTCGTCCACCATTTCGACCGACGAACGATTCAGCGAAATCCGATTGTGCGATTTCTCGCGCGCGTCAAACGAGGGCAGGTTTGTCGCGTCGACTTTGACGATGACGCCGTTGCATGACGCCCCGGCGGTTCGTTGCACGGCGAGATAGGTGATGCGATCCGCCGTCACGGGCGCAAACCAGCCGCGCCTGAGCCCGGCCAGCCGGGCTGGAGACGCGAGGGACGTCGCGCTGGTCAACCCGCGGCTGCGGACGTTGATCAGGCTGCCATAGCCAAAAAGATAGGTTGTGCTCATCGAGTGGGGGTAGCGATACCTTGACAGATGCGGTTGTGATGCTAACATCGATTTCGCTTCGTATCTGCGTGAGACGCATAAGGAGCGCAGTCAGGCGTAAATAACATGGGGATAGGCGGACGAATGAGAAAACCGTTGCAGAAGGCACCCAGGACGGCGAATGTCCGCTCCAAATCCGAGCTCCAGCGAACCGCAAGCCTGGAAGATATGGCTGCGCGAGCCGCCCAGAATCCGCGCGCGCTGTCAGGGAATCAAATCATCCAGTTGCAGCGGGCCATTGGGAATCGGGCGGTGAACCGGCTGATCGAGGGTGCCCCCGCTGGCCAGCCTGCAGGGATCCAGCCCGCGCTGATTCAGCCCGCGCTGATTCAGCCCGCGCTGATTCAGCGCCAGCTCACCGTCGGCGCGACCGATGATCCATTCGAGCGCGAGGCTGACCGCGTCGCCGCCCGGGTGTTGAGTGGTAAGGCCGAGGCGGGTGGGCGCGGCCAGCTGGCGAATGAGCAGACGCTGCTCACCAAGCCAAGCGCGTCGTCGGGCGCCTTCGAGGTCGGTGACGATTTTCAGCGGCGCCTGAGCGCGAGCGGGAGCGGTCAGCCTATGAAATCCGATACACGCGCATACATGGAGGATCGAATCGGCGCAGATTTCAGCGGGGTGCGTTTGCATACCGGCGCCGAGTCGGAGCAGCTCAATCGCGAGGTCAACGCGCAGGCCTTCACGCATGGGCGCGACATCTATTTCGGCGAAAGCGCGCCCGATGTCAGGTCGGCGCCCGGCAAGCAACTTCTCGCCCACGAGCTCACCCACACCCTGCAGCAGGGCGGCGTCCAGCGCCTGAGGCGCCACCCACGCGGCAGGGTGCTGACTCGCCTCAAAGAACAGAGAACTGAAATCGATCGCAAGATTCGCGCGGCCCGGGATGGAGACGCGGACTACATCGCGCCTGCGTCCGTGGATCAGAATAGTCTCGGCCTGCCTGCCTGGGAAGAAGTCGATGTCCGGGAGGATGTTGCCTCCATTCGGTTGGGCCGGGACGAACCGTCAACCGCGCCGCTTGGCGCGCAACAAGAAGCGCCGCGCAGGAAGCCCCAGAAGATTTCGCCCGGGGCGGTCGGCCTTGCCGCGGCGGGGGCGATCCTGGGGCGGTCATACAGCCGGGTCCGGAAGATTTCACCCGGCACGGTCGTCATCCTGGGCAGCCAGCAGGCGTGCGCGAATCGCTTCGACGCGGCCTGCATCGCCGCCGGCGTCACCCGGCCGGACGGCACGCCCTGGCAGTCGGGCGATTGCGACCGGGATGATGCAGAAACGGCCGTGCAGACCCAGGGGTTCGCCTGGAACGGCGTGGTCTACGTCAGCGCTGAAAGCATGATTGTGCCGACGACCCAACACGAGATGCTGCACACCAATGCCGCTTCGGGCTTTCAGGCCAGGGTGGGCGGCGTCCTGAACGAAGGCATCAGCGAACTGCTGACCCTCCAGTCGCTCCGCCAGGTCGGCATACGGATGCCTGGCGCGACGGCCTACCCGCTCGAGGTCAGAATCGCCAGCCTGCTCGCCGCGAAGCTTGGCATTGACGTTATTAAGCGAGCCTACTTCGAAGGCGTGGAAGTGATGGTGCAGGCTTATCTCAAGAAGGTGCCATCGACCTGGGATGAACTCGTCGCCGCGACGCGCACCCGCGACAGTGCCAAGGTTCGGAACGCGCTGAAGATGTAAGGCGTCGCGAGCGCCAGCCCCCGCCCTGGCATACGCCGGGGTGGAGGATCGCGTAGGCGTTGACAAAATCGGACCCACGCGGATTTTCGCTGCCCGGTTATTATGGGCGAATGAATCTGGGTCCACTTTCGTCTTTGACGCTGCACCTGGGCCGCGCACTGGGGCTTGCGCTGGCTTTGTTCGTTGCGACCGTCGTCGCTTCGCCCGATAACGCGTCTGCGGCCGAAATCACGGTGACGACCTTCGACGATGTCGTCGCCGACGATGGCCTGTGCTCGCTGCGCGAGGCGGTCGAGAATGCCAACACCGACGACCAGCAGTTCGCCAGTCCTGGCGAGTGCGCGGCCGGGAGCGGGGCCGACACCGTTACGTTGCCGGCGGGCCGCTTTGCCTTTGCGGATGGGGGGAATCTCAGCCTGGAGCAGTCAATCTCCCTGGTTGGCGCCGGCCAGGATGCGAGTGTGATCGTCGGCTCAGCCGGTAACACCGTGATTTACCTCTATAACGGCGGCGGCGGCAGTCTGCGCCCAGGCGCGCCCGACAAGGCTTTGGTAACCAACCCGTATGTCTTTCGCGACCTGACGATCGCGGGCGGCTATACCGGCATCGACCTGACCGACTACAACGGGGATGTCCTCATCGAGCGGGTGACGGTCCGTGATACGACTGGCTACGGCGCCCAGATCAACGCCGCCAGCGTGGTGATCAGCCAGAGTGTCTTCAGCCACAACTATTACAGCGGCCTGTATGTTGGCAACGGCGACACCCAAATCATCCGCTCCCAGTTTGTCGATAACGTCTATGACGGGGCCTATATCTCCCCGCGCCTGGCCATGTCACAGACGCTGGTGGCGCGAAACGGCGACACGGGATTGCAGACGTCCTATTCCGGCGCAACGATTGTCAACAGCGTCTTCACCGCAAACGGCGGGGATGGTCTTGACCTGGATAGTGATGTGTTCATCACCAACACATCGATTGTCGGGAATGGCGGACACGGCATCTACGATGAAGACTACGCCCCGACCCTGGCCAACACCATCGTCTTTATGAACGGCGCAGGAAACTGCGACATCAGCGGTAGTATCACGAGCCGCGGGCACAACATCGCCGGCGATGCGACCTGCGTTGGTTTGACCGGCGCCGGGGATCTGATTAACACCAATCCGCTGCTGGGCCCGTTCACCGCCCTGGCGCCCAACGGCATGCCGGGCTTCCCGCTCCTCCCGGGCAGCCCCGCCCTCGATGCCGGAGCGGATTGCCCGCTCGATGACATGCGCGGCGCGGCCCGCCCGTTTGGGGCGGCCTGTGACATCGGCGCCTTCGAGCGCACGGCCGACAACGCCAGCCTGAGCGGCGCGGTGTATTCGGATATAGACAACAACGGCGCGCGGGCGATCACCGAGACCGGGATCAGCGGGGCGGCAATCCAACTCTCCGGCGCCGGGGTGACCTTGACCGCGCAAACCAACCTGTCGGGCGCCTTTGCGTTTGGTGGATTGCCGGCCGGCACTTACGCGCTTTCCGAAACGCAACCGTTTGCCACCCACGACGACGGGCTGGACGCGCTGGGAAATGCGGGCGGCGCGCTCGGGAATGACGTCATGAGCGGGATCGCCTTGACCAACGCGCAAGACGCCGCGGGCTATCTATTTGGCGAGCGCGCCCTGCCATCGATTACCGGGACGGTCTTCAGCGACTCGAACAATGACGGCCTGTTTGATCCCAACACTGAAAGCGGGTTGTGCAACGAGCAAGTCATTCTGACCGGAACAAACGACCTCGGCCAGCCGGTATTGATCACGCTGACCACCTCTTCCAGCCCGGTGTATGGCGTCTTCGACAGCGGCCCGATCCGACCCGGCGCATATGCGATCAGCCAGACTCAACCCGCGGGCTACCTGGACGGCATGGACACCCCCGGTGCGAACACGGCCAGCGCGGGCAACGACCGCTTCACGACCGTCCTGACCCTGGGCCAGATCAGCGCAAACAACTTGTTTGGCGAGCTGTATCCGTCCCAGATCGGCGGGCGGGTGTATATCGACCTCGACGGCGACGGCATCCCGTACTACTACGAGCCTGGCATCGGCGGTGTGACTGTGACGTTGACTGGATTGGATGATCTTGGCGCAATCGTGTTGACGACGACCGTGACCGAGCCGGGCGGCAGCTATACCTTTGCCAATTTGCGCCCGGGCGAATACACGATTACCGAAACGCAGCCGATCAGCTACGCCGACGGCGGCGAGAACACAAGCGGCACGATGATCGGCAATGATGTCTTTACGGTTGCGCTGACGGCGGGTGCTGCCCAGGCCGGCAACTTCGGCGAACGCGCCCGCGGCATCGTCGGCAGCGTGCTGAACGACCCCAACAACAATGGCTTGTTTGATGCGGCGAATACCGCATGTCGAACGTGCCGATCACGCTCACCGACAGCGCCGGCCTCACCCGCACCCAGGTTACCGGCCCGTATGGCTTCTTCATTTTTGAGGCGTTGCCGACCGAGACGTATACCCTGACCGCCGCCCAGCCCACCTATTACGACTACGAGGCGGGCGGGTGGTTCCCTATCTGGACGGCCGGGACAGCGCTGGCAACGGCGGTGGCATTACCACGACCAACGATGTGATTTCGGGCATCGTTTACACCACCGACGCCGTATTCGAGGGCTATGTGTTTGCCGAGCTGTCGCGCTCGTCGCTGCGCGGTTTTGTGTGGGTGGATGCCAACGCCAATGATCTCTACGACTACTCCGAAGCGTATGTAAACGGCGTCACCCTCACCCTGACTGGCACCGATGACCTGGGCGCCAGCGTCAGCATCGTCACCCAAACGCTGCCGACTTGCCCCTTTTCGTATTGCGACTCGCAATACCGCTTCATCGGCCTGCGGCCTGGCAACTACACCATCACCGAACAGCAGCCGGCCGGATATGCCAGCGGCCTGAGCGTGGTCGGGCAGGCCGGCGGAACCGCGGGCGACAACGTGATCAGCGCCATTCCCCTGAGCCGGACCGGCGCGTACTACAACTACCTTTTCAGCGAGTATCCGGCTGGCCTCAACGGCTCGGTCTTTCTGGACGCGGACAACGATGGATTCCGCGACCCGGGCGAAGGCGGCTTCAATATGCCCTACGCCTTCTATCGCGCGCAGATTCGCCTCACCGGCGTGACGACCGCCAATGTCAGCGTCGGCCCGATCGACAAGGATGTCGACACCAGTGGCCTGTATTCCTTCACCGGCCTGGCGAGCGGGATCTATACCCTCACCCAGATCAAACTGCCGTATGACTAGAGCGCCGGCATTCCTCTCGATGGGCGAGACCAGATCGGTTCGCTGGGCGGTTTCACGGTCTCGACCAATACTGTGGCGGGCATCGTCTACACAGCCGGGTTGGCCGGAGTGAATTACAACTTCGGCCATCTCTATCCCGCCGTCATCAACGCCCAGGTTTATCTGGATATTGATGAGGATGGCTTCTATACTGGCACAACCGACTTCGGGCTGAATGGCGTGACCGTGAACATGATCGGCATCGACGACCTGGGCAACAGCGTGTGGCTGACCTCCACGACAACCAACTCGCCCAACTACCCGTACCCGCCGGGCTTCGTGAATTTCACCGGGCTGCGCCCGGGCACGTATGCCCTCATCGAACAGCAGCCAGCCGGCTACTTTGACGGCGCGGAATACAGCGGCACGATCAACTACTACTACACCCGGACCGTGCAAGGGGAAGATGTCTTTACGATCACCCTGAATCAAAGTGAGCGCGCCCGCGACTTCACGTTCGTCGAGCGGGTCGGCGGGCTGAGTGGCTATGTCTATCTCGACGCGAACAACAACGGCCTGCGCGAGATGGGCGAGGTCGCAGCTGCGTCTGCCCAGCTTCAGATCAGCGGAACCGGCATCCTGAGCTACACCAGCGCGAACGCGCAGGGTTTCTACATCTTCACCCCGCTTCCGGCCGGCCTCTACACGATCACTGAGGTCTACACGCCATCCATCAATATCCCCTATTTCGACTATCCCTTCTGTTACGACTATTGTTATGAATACCTACTCGATGGCAAGGATCAGATTGGATCATTGGGCGGGATCACCCTGGCTGACGAGTCGATCGGCGGGATCGTCTTCAATCCCGCCACGCGCGGGGTGGGCTACAACTTTGGTGAGCTCAAACCTGGGCGCATCCAGGGCTATGTTTATCGGGATGACGACGGTGATCTTCAGGTCGATGCGGGCGAGGCGCTGATCGGTGTGACCGTCACCCTGAGCGGGACTGATGACACCGGCGCCAGCGTGCTCGTCAGCGAAACGACCTATAGCGTGTATGGCTACTCCGGCGGTTACTTCCGCTTCAAGAGTCTGCGACCAGGCAACTATGTCTTGATCGAGGATCAGCCGCCCAACGTCCTGGACGGCGTCGACTATGTCGCCGACGGCGTGCCGGGTGTGGCGGGGAATGACATCATCACCGGCATCGTGCTGGGCGTAAACGCCGATTTCGACTCGGCCTATTTCTTCAGCGAGTTGCCGGCGGGCCTGGGCGGCAAGGTCTTTGCCGACCGGGATATGGACGGGCTCGAGGGGTATAACGACACGCCGATGCAGGGCATCCAAGTCGTGCTGAGCGGCACGATGACCGGCGGTGGCGCGATCTACAGCAGCACCAGCACGAATGCGCAGGGCGCTTACCTGTTCAGCAACGTGCCGGATGGCGTCTACGATCTCATCGAGACCCAGGTCTCGGTCTACCTGGGGAAAGCCATCTTCGACGGCCCCGAGAGCGCCGGGGCCAATGGCGGCATAACGACCACCAATGATGTCATCGCCGGCATCCCGTATACCCTTGGCACAACGGCCATTGGCTACAACTTCGCCGAGTACTTTGGCGCTTCGCTGGCCGGCAGCGTCTACTTCGATATTGATGAGAATGGCGGATTCAACACCGGTCAGGGCGATGTGCCCATCCCCAATGCCACCCTGAACCTGAACGGGGTGGATTACCTGGGCGCGCCGCGGATCTACACCGCCACCACCAATGCCGGCGGCAACTACGCCTTTACCGGGGCGGCCCCCGGCACCTACACCCTGACCGAGCAGCAACCCGCCGGCTGGAGTGACGGGGCTGAGCGGCGCGGGCAGATCTCCAGCCCGGTGTCAAACTGCTACGAGCCGTGCGGCTTCATCGCGGCCAATGACACGATCACCGGTCTGCTGCTCAAGAGCGACAGCGCCGGCTCGGGCTATCTGTTTGCCGAGAAGCAGGCCGGCATCGGCGGTTTTGTCTTCCGCGACAGCGACAACGACGGCTTCAAGGATCCGGGCGAGCCAGGCATCGGCGGCGGCAACATCCAGTTGAGTGGCTTCACCGCGTTGGGCGCGCCGGTGACGCTTGTGTCGGCCGTCGACGTGGGCAGCGGGGCATATCGCTTCACCGGGATTGCGACCGGCACGTACACCCTCACCCAACTTTCCCAGCCCCCCGGGTATCTCGACGGCCGCGAAGGCGTCGGCACCTTCGGCGGCCTCACGGGAACCGGCGACGTCATCGCCGGCATCGTCGTCACCCAATTGCTTGATTTCGACCCGGGCTATGTCTTTGGCGAGCTCCTGCCGGCCTCGGCCCAGGCCATCGCCTGGTTCGATGTGAATGGCGATGGCCAGCGTCAATACGACGAGCCGGTCATCGAGGGAGTTCAGTTCGTTTTGAGCGGCACAACCGATATCGGCAGCCCGATCCGCCTCACCCAGACCAGCGGGGTGAATGGGGACACGACGTTTGGCAGTCTGCGCCCGGGCAACTACGCGCTCCTCGGCACGCAGCCCGCCGGCTATATTGACGGGGCCGAACGCGCCTGCAGCTACACCTCGTCGGCCAGCAGCGCCCTCGCCGGCAACGACGCGATCGCGCTGACCTTCTACCCGGGCGGGACCGCCAGCAACTGCCTGTTTGGCGAGGGGATCAGCGGTGTCAGCGGCTTCGTCTTCAATGACGCCAACAACAACGCCATCCGCGAGAGCGAGAGCGGCGTGAACGGGGTCTCGCTGCAACTGACCGGCGTCCAGACCGACAGCGCCCTGGTCACCCGCACGGCCACGACCGACGCCTATGGCTTCTACTTCATCACCGGCCTGACGGGCGGCAGCTACATCATCGTCGAGACTCAACCTGGCGCGTATCTGGACGGGCGCGAGCAGTTGGGCGCGCTGGGCGGATCGGTCGTTGGCGCGGATGCGATTCAGTTCAGCATGCTCGAGGGTCAGAACGCGGGTGGTTACAACTTCGGCGAGTTGCAGAGTGCCAGCCTCAGCGCGCGGGTCTTCTTCGACGTCGACAACGACGGCGTCGCCGACTTCGGCGAGCTGCCCATCGCCGGGGTGACCGTCACCCTGAGCGGGACGACCGACATCGGCAGCCAGATCGCGCTGACTGGTGTCACCAGTGGGGCCGGGACCTTCACCTTTCCGGCCTGCGACCCGGGACCTATGCCTTGTTCGAAGTGCAACCCGTCGGCTACACCGACGGCAAGGATACCCGGTCGGAGCGGGCGGCAGCAGCGATGGCGTCGATACCGTGTCCGGCATCAGCCTGCAGCCTGGCCAGAACCCGGCCGAGTATCTCTTCGGCGAGCGGCAGACCGGGCTGAGCGGCTACATCTATCGCGACGGCAACAACAACGGCCAGCGTGAGCCGGGTGAACCCGGGATCCCCAACGCCCTGGTCATCCTGACCGGCACGACGCCCGGCGGCGCACCGGTGGAGGTCATCCGTCTGAGCAACGCGGCCGGCTTCTACAGCTTTGGAAACCCTGTCACCGGCACGCTCCGGATCAGCGCCCTGCAGCCGGCCGGCTATCTCGACGGTCTCGAGCAGGTAGGGGTCATCAGCAACGTGCTGCGCGGCACGGCCGGGAATGACTTCATCGATCTGACCTACAACGACGGCGACTTCGGGGTTGACTACAACTTCGGCGAACTCTCCCCGGCGAGCGTGTCCGGGCTGGTGTATTTCGACATCGATGGCAGCGGCTTGCTCAATGGTGTCGAGCCCACCCTCCAGTTGGCCCAGATAACGCTGCGCGGTCTTGACGACCGCAGCCAGACCGTGAGCGTTACGCAAATTAGCAATCCATCCGGCCAATTCGCCTTCGGCGGGTTGCGCCCGGGCGTCTACACCCTGACCGAAGTGACACCCCCCGGCTACACCGACGGGATCGACCAGTTCGGCTCGGCGGGCGGCACCCTCGTCCCGAGCGATACCATCGCCGCCATCGTCCTCGCCCCGGGCGCGTCTGCCAGCGGCTACCTGTTTGGCGAGCAGCTCAATGGCATCAGCGGCTATGTCTACGCCGACGCCAATGCGAATGGCGTCCGAAATGGCGAAAATGGCATTCCCCAGGTCACCCTGATCCTGACCGGCATGACGACCCTGTCTGAGACCGTCATCCGCGTTCAACAGACCGATGCCAATGGCTTTTATGCCTTTGGCGAAATGGCGCCCGGCACGTATCGGGTGCGCGAATTGCAGGCGGGCGGCTACGTGGACGGGTCCGAGACACCCGGCCTGTTTGGCGGCAGCCCGGGCGGGCCGGGCGCCGACCACATCGACTTCGCCTACCCAGGCGGCTATGGCGATGGCTACAATTTCGGCGAACTGTTGCCTGCCCGGCTGTTGGGCTATGCGTTCTGGGACGTGATCGAGGACGGCAAGTTCGAGTGGGGCGGTTGCCCCGCCGCCGACGGCCTCTACACCAACGGCGCCGAGACCGCCTGCTTTGGCGGGCGCGGGATCGAGGAGGGCATTCCGGGCGTGAGCGTTGTGCTGACCGGCCTCGATGACCTGGGCCAAAGTCTGCGCCTGACCGCCACCACCGACGGGAACGGGCGGTATGAATTCGGGTTGCTCCGGTCGGGCGTCTATGCCGTGCTTGAGTTCCAACGTGATATCGACCTAGATGGCCCGGATCGGGCCTGGCCAAGCGGGGCCGCAACCGTCAGCAACGACTTTGCCAGTGGGTTCAGCCTGCTGCCGGGCGAGACCAAGGGCGCGGTGTTCGGCGAGAAGCCCAGCCTGACCGGTTATGTATATCGCGACGACAACGACAACGGCGTCCGCGAGCCGGATGGCTCCTGTCTGGTCTCGGAGCCTGGCATCGGTCAGACCTCGGTCCAACTCACCGGGATTGACCTCTTTGGGAATCTCGTCAACCGAACGCGCACGACCACTGGGCGGCGAGTGGCCTCGGCCGTCGAACCGGCGGACGGGTGCCACACCGGCCTGTTCTGGTTTGGTGGATTAGTGACTGGCACATACGCCTTGCAGGAGATGACCCAGCCGGCCGGCTTCTTCGACGGGCGCGAAAGCGTGGGCGCGCTGGGCGGGCTGACCAGCACCAACGACCTCATCGACCGGATCGAGCTCGTGGCGCCCGTGTTTGCGCCCGGCTACCTGTTCGGCGAGCTGCGCTCGGGCGTGGGCGGCTATGTCTACCTGGACAAGAACAACAACGGCCTGCGCGAGCCGGAGCTGGGCGAAGGCGACCTCGGCGAGCCGGCCAGCATCTTCCTCACCGGTCTCAACGACCTGGGCCAGACCATCAGCCAGAGCCTGCAGACGACCGGCGGCTGGTCGTTCACCAGCCTGCGGGCGGGCGTCTACACCATCACGGAATTGCAGCCGGGCGGATACACCGATGGGGCCGAGCAAGCCGGCATCGGCGCGCCCATCCTGGCATCGTCCAACGATCAGTTCGTCATCCAACTGGCGAGTGGCGCCCAGGCCCAGGAATTCAACTTCGGCGAGACCATCCTGTCGCGCCTGTCCGGCCGGGTGGCCTTTGTGCCCTTCGAGAACTTGCCGAGCGGCTACGCCCCCTACGGTCTGAATGGGGTCGTCGTCGCGCTGGGTGGTCCCAGCGGCGTCGTGACGGCCAGCACCGAGGGCGGCGGCTACTTCGAGTTCGGCGGTCTGATCCCCGGCGTGTACTCGCTTACCCAGAACACCTTGCCCCTCGGCTACGTTGCTGATGGCGCGCAGATCTGCAAGGCGGGCGCGCTGGCCGGCACGAGCGGCGATCCGCGCGCGCGGGCGCTGCGCAACATCAGCCTGCAGTTTGGCGATGTCATTGCCGGCTGCGATCTGCGCAATGGCCCGGTCCTGAGCGGGACCGTCTACGCCGATCACAACGATAACGGCGCGCAGGACGCGGGCGAGCCTGGCATCAGCGGGGCGGGCCTGACCCTGCTTGGCACGACCAGCACGGGCGGGTTGGTTACCCAGACCTTCCCGAGCAGCGGGCCGTATCCGGCCGGCGTTATCGCGAGCTACAACCTGTATGGGCGTTGGGCGTTTGGCGGTCTGCTGACCGGCACATATCGGGTGCAGGAATCGCCGCCGTCCGGCTACTACGACGGCAAGGATGCGCCCGGCACGCTGGGCGGGACCGCCTATACCGAGACCGGCAGCGTCGACGTCATCGCCGGGATCGCCTACACCCCCAACCTCATCGCCCAGCGCTACCTCTTTGGCGAACTTGCCCCGGCCGTGTTGAGAGGTATGGTCTTCAATGACCAAAACGCCAGCACCCTCTTCGAATTTGGCGAGCCCGGCATCGTCGCTGATGTCATCGCCCGCGGCATCGACGACCTCGGCCAGAGCGTGTGGCTGACCTTCACCACGAACGCGCCGTATGGCAGCAATCTACTGGTAGGTGAATTCGCCTTCAGCCTGCGCCAGGGCGTCTACACGCTCACCGAGCTGCAACCGTCCGGCTACACGGATGGCTACGACACCCTGGGCAGCGCCGGCGGCCTGCTTGGCAACGATCAAATGGCCTTCATCTCGGTCGGCTGGGGCCAGCAGGCCTACGGCTACAACTTCGGCGAGCGCCAGAGCGGCATCGTCGCCCTGGTCTATGACGACCGCGATGGCGACGGCGCCTACTACGCCACGGGCTTCGGCGGCTATCCGATGCCGTGCGCGATTCGGCCCGGGTTCCGACCGCCCGTTGCCCAATGTCGTCGTGTGGATCACGTCCACCCTCGGCACAGTCCTGAGCCGGACGACGGACGGCCAGGGTCTTGTCACCTTCTCCGACCTTCCCGCCGGGACCTGGGTGCTCAGCGAGACTCAACCCACCGGCTACTTCGACGGGCCCGAGACCATCGGCACGCTCGGCGGCGTTCTCGAAGCCGACGATCGGATCGGCGGAATCGTCATCGGCGCGCAGATCTTTGGCAACTGCTATCGCTTCGCCGAGCGCGCGCCCTCATCGCTGAGCGGCTATGTCTTTGTCGACGCGAACAACAACGGCGTGCGCGAGGGGGGCGAGGCCGGCATCGGCGGGGTGACCGTCACCCTGACCGGCACGACCGCCTTCGCCGCGCCGTTCGAGGCGGTAACCCGGACCAATGCCAGCGGGTTCTACAAATTCGCCGCCATCCCGAATGGCGTGTATGACCTGATCGAAACGCAGCCCGACTACGTGGATGGCCTCGATCGGGCCGGCACTGGCGGGCCAGGCGATCCCTTTGGCCCGGGCGGGGCCGCCCTCGACGACCGCATCGTCGGGCTGGTCTTCGCCCGCAGCATCGACGCGATCAACTATACCTTTGGCGAGCGCAACAGTGGGTTGAGTGGTTACGTTTACTGGGACCAGAACGGGGACGGCGCGCGGGCCCTGACCGAGACCGGCTTGACCCCGGCCTTCGTCACCGTGCGCGGACTGGATGCGAATGGCGCCAGCGTGAACCGCCAGTCCCAGACCAATCCCAACGGCTACTACAGCTTTGACCTGCTGCCCGGGTCGTACTGGCTCGAAGAACGCCAACCCTTTGGCTATCTGAGCGGCCAGGCGAGCCTCGGCAGCGTCGGGGGCGTGATCAGCGGCCCGAACGTCATCACCGCCATCGTGCTGGGCGCGGGCGGGGCCGGCCTCAACTACAACTTCGGCGAGGTCGAGCCGGCGGCCCGCGCGCTGGCGGCCGCGATGGAGCTCGACGTGAGCGGTCTGCCCCTGCTTCGCGCGCCCGAGGCGGCGCCCCTCATCGCGGCGAGCCTGATCGCGGATGGCAGCGCCAAGGCCGGCGTGGGCGCATCTCCCATCGGGGCCTTCCCGATCGCTGGCGGCACGTATGTCTACCTGGGCACGGGCAACATGATCTTCGCCAACCAGGCCAACAGCGCGCCCAACACCTTTGGCCTTGGGCGCGGCGCCACCCTGGCGCTCACAATGACGGTGCCCACGACGGCCACCTGCATGGCCTTCGACTTCGGCTTCTACAGCGAGGAGTTCCCCGAGTTCGTGGGGAGCGCCTTCAACGATACGTTTGACGCCTTCATCGATGGCGCGCCGTTCGCCCGAGACAGCCAGGGTAACCGGATCAGCATCAACAGCGTCTTTGGCGCGACGGCTGGCAACGCGGCCGGCAGCACCTACGACGGCGCCACCCCCCGTCTGCGCGCTCAGACCCCGGTGACGCCCGGCGCGACGGCGGTCGTGAGCTTTACCATCAGCGACACCGGCGACGACAGCTACGACAGCGCGGTCCTCATCGACCGGCTGCGTTTTGGGCGCCCGGTCGAGGGCGGCTGCGAGCCAGGCGCGAGCCTGCCGTATGCCGTGGCGCTGGTCAAGACCGTCGGAGCGCAGGCCGGCCTGTGCGCGCCGACTCAGGCCATCACCGTCACCCGCAACACGCTGGTTAACTACTGCTACTCGGTCGTCAACAGCGGCGATCTCACCCTGAGCACCCACAGCCTGTATGACCCGCTGTTCGGGAACCTGCTGACCGACCAGCCCCTCAGCCTTGTGCCCGGCGGGACGTTCTCGCTCACCCGCAGCGTCATCGTCACCCAGGCCCAGAACAGCCTGGCGGTGTGGATGGCCTACACCGACACCAGCCATGCCTTCAGCACAACGTCCGCAAGCAGCGCACGGGTGAACCTTGCCTCGGCCGGCGACGCCACGCTGCTGGTGTCCCCGCCGATCACGACTGCCCGAATTGGTGTGCCGGTCACGGTCGCGGTCTGGATCACCGGCGCGCTCAACTTCGGCAGCTTCGAGACCGTGCTCGCCTTCGACCCGGCCCTGGTGACTGCAACCCAGGTGATCTATGGCGACTTCGCTGGGAGCACCGGCCGGAGCGTGCTCTCGGTGCCGGTCGTCCATGCGGCCGGGAGTGTGCGCTTTGGCCAGGCCACGATTGGCGGCGCGCCCGGACCGAGCGGCGGCGGCGTGCTGGCCTGGGTGACCTTCACCCCGCTGATGACGGGAACGACCGCGCTCACCCTCAGTCAGTCGATCGCCACAAGTGTGTCCAGCGATGGTTATGCGCTAACCCTGCAGAACGGCGGGCTGATCATCACCCAAACCAAACGGGCCTTCCTGCCCCTGGTCCTGCGCGGGCCGGCGGCGGCGGCACAAGACGATGCGCCGGCGCTGGCCGGCCTGTCCTGGCCAGCCTGCTGGCCGGGCTGACGATTCAGAGGCCTCGCGGGCGTCGCCGGCGCGCCGGCGGTGACAAGACCATGCCAAGATTCCAAACCCTCATCCAAATCGTGCTGGCCATCGCTCTTGCCTTCCCGTTGAGCCTCAACGCCGGGACGGCCCGCGCCACGATCCCGCTCGATCCGCCCGCCTTACGGAGTGCCGCGCTGGCGGCCGGCGCAGTCTCGGCTCCCGCGGCCGCGCTCAGCGTCACGCCCGCCTTCACCAACACGCTGTGTGCCATCGCGCCCCCGGTCGGTAATCCCGGCAAGACCCTGGTCGCTTCTTCCGGCGTGCAGAACATCGCCAGCATCTACGACCAAGTCTCGCTGAACGAGCAGGGCGATGTGGCTATGGCGGCGGTCACAGGGCTGGGCGAGGCCTTGTTTGTCGGCCGTGACGCGGGCAGCCTGCGCAAGATCAGCGCGGCCTCGGAGAACAGCGAGTTCGTTCTCGGCCCGGCGGTCCAAATCAACAACAACCGGCGAGTGGTGGTTCGGGTCCGTTACAACGGCGCCCCGCCCTTGACCACGATCCGGGCTTACAACGCCGAGGAATCCAGCCCGCCGGACACGTTTGACATCCTCGCCCGCAGTGGTTTGTTCGGCTATACCTCCGTCCTCGCCCATGCGAGCATCAATGACCAGGACCAGGTTGCATTCCCGTATCTCACCAGCGGCGGCGCGTTTGGCGGCTTGTCCACCTATCCGGGCTACGCCCAGGAGTTGAGCGTGGGCGGGTTGCGCCCAGTCATTAACAACCAGGGCCACACCGTCGTCCGCTACGGCGACACCCCGGCCGCCAGCATCCGGATTCTGCCGTTCGATCTGGGCGCCGTCGGGCAGGATGTCGTCGCCAGCGTGGGCGAGTTCAGCGCGACAGGCCAGAAGCCCAGCATCGATGACGTCGACGACGTGGTCTTCTACGGCGACCTGAAGCCCAGCGCCCCCTACACCTTGCGTGTTGGCGCGGGGCCGGGGATCTTTATCTCGGTTCCTGATGTTCTATACGGCCCCGGCCCGGATTTTGAGCCTGTGGGCATTGAGCGCACGATCTACCGGCTTGCGGGCACGGCCTGTAACGGATTGCTCGAAACGAATGAGAAGCATATCGATCTGGACCGTGACGATCAGGTCGACCCGGGTGAGGATCAGGGCTTCATCAAGGGTTTCTATCCTGACAAGCGGATTTCGATCCAACGGACAGGACTCCCCACCGATACGATCAAGATCGCCTTCACCGCCCAGGAGGGCCGGGGCATTGCCGTCTTCCAGACCACCTTTCGCGAGACCAATATCACCCGCAAGGAAGCGGCCATCAACACGGTCCGGCTGGTGGGCGCCGGGGATGCGATCCCCGGGCTCACCGGGGTGGTCGATGACGCCCATGTGAGCGAGCACACCAACGCCCAGGGCGAGGTGGCGGTCTGGGTCCATATGACCACCGGCCAGACCGCGGTGTTGCGGATGGGCAAGCCCCTGCCCAAGCGGCCGGTGCTGCTTGTGCCCGGCATTGGCGGCACCTTTGGCAACGATCGGCGCTGGTGGCGCGAACGGGGGGTCAACCCGGAGTTCATCGATATCGACCCGCTGGTGGGGGTCTATGACGACCTCATCCAGACCCTCAAGAACGTCGGGTATGAGGATGACCGCGACCTCTTCATCGTCAACTACGACTGGCGGATTCCGCCCACGAACTATGACGGCGTGACGGATGGGGTTATCAACGGTTTCACGGCCAACGACCTGGTCGACGGCACCTTCGAGCGTGGCGTCGACTACCTGGGCTATTACCTCGAGCGCGCGGCGCGGAAGTGGAAGGAGGCCTACCCGGATCTGCCAGAGCTGGCGGATGTCGACATCATCGCCCACAGCACCGGCGGGCTGATCGCCCGGACCTACATCCAGAGCCCGGCCTATGGCGGCGCGCTGTCGGGCAGGCCGGTCGCCGCGTTGCCGCGGGTCAATAACCTGATCATGGTTGGCGTGCCCAACCAGGGCGCGGCCAAGGCCTGGAATCCGCTGAATGACAACTGGATCGACGACCCGGCCTTCCGTTTTGTGCTCAGCAAGATCGTGGCCGCCGAGTTCTACTTCGTGCACGCCAACCCCAACAATCGCATCACCGGTCCGACCTATGACATTTCGGCCGCCACGATTCAAAGCGACCATGTCAAATTCATCGCCGACTATGTCCCGACGATCAACAGCCTGCTCGGCACCTACAAAATGATTCAGTATGGCGACGAGCTGATCGCGCCGGTGTTTGACCTGAATGGCGATCCGCGCGCGAACAGGGTGGTGCTGGATCTCAACGACGGCTATGTGGAGCCCGCCAGCGGCGATCCGCGCCACACCACCTTTGTCGGGCAGGTCGGCAAGGTCCATTTGATTTACGGCGAGGCGCTCCAAACACCCATGCTGGTCCAGGAACGCACTGGCCCCGGCTTGTTCTGCACCGGCGCCGAGTCGATCGGAACCCTGCTCGACTCACCTGAAGCGATCAATGCCTATATTGAGGATGAAACCGAGCAGGAACTGGTCGGCTCGCCGATTGAGGCCATTCTCGACGCAATGAAGGCGAAGTTCGTCTACGTCGCGGCGCTGCTCGAGGGATTGGGTATTGTGAAGACCATCGCCGAGAGTCTGCTGGGCGATCGGGTGCCGTTCGACAAGTTCCTGACCGAGTGCGCCAAGCCGGCTGTCGAGGCCAATCCAGGCCTGGGCATCGACGCGGCGCCGGCCGAGACGTGGTGGAAGACCATTTATGACGCGCCTAGCAGCGCCGGGTTCTACTACGTGAACAAAGGCGACGGGACCGTCCCGGCGATCTCGTCGATGGGTCAGTTTGCGTTGGACAATCGGGTTGAGCGGCACCCGGTCCAGATCAGCCATCTGCCGCTGATGAACCGCTATGAATCGCAGCTGCTGATGCTGGAAGCGCTGGGCTTCGACTACGCCACGCTGCCGGCCTCGGCCATCTCGCAGGGCCTGGGCAAGTCTTCGGCTAACGCGATTCAGGTCGCCTATGGCGCGATCGGGGAGTTCCTGGCGGGCGAGCCGAGCGTGCAGCGCGACATGGCCGAGGAGATTGCCCGGGGCGCATTCGACAAGTTGTTCGACCTGATCGTCGACAAGATCACCGATGCCGACAAAGAGCGCCGCAAGAAGCAGAACAACGGCGCTTGCATCCTGACCCCCGAGGCCGATGAATGCGCGCTCTCCGGCCCCGAATCGGCGGCGCTGGACATGGTCAAGACCTACCTCAGCCGGAAGTTCGAGCAGGATGCCCTGCCCTACTGGATGTCGGTGATCTTCGATCCGGTCGACGGCTATGTTGTCGACGAGCAGGGACGCAGGCTGGGCTATACCCCGCAGGGCGGGCGCCTGAATGAGATCCCGGGCAGCTTCTGGATGGGTGATGACGAAGGCTCCGGTGTTGCCTTCATCATCGGCAACAAACCGGTCACTGCAACCCTGCAATTGCTGGGCAAAGGTTTGCCCTATCGGGTCATTGCCGAGGTTGTCGGCCCGGGCGGCATCACCGGCACCGACCAGTCGGGCGTGCTTGGCCTGGGCCAGACCCTCAGTCTCAGCTTGCCCGTCCCGCTCACCCAAGGCGCGGTCGATAACGAGATTCCGCATATGACCTGGCTTAACCCCACCGCTGAGATCACGTTCCCGATCTATGGCAGCATCGATGGCCGGCTGCTGGTCACCGACAACAGCGTCGTCACCCGGGTGCAGGTGTGGTTTGACCTCGACTCGGCCCCCAGCCCGACCAACACGTTCGCCCGCATGGACGCCACCCGCGTGCTGAGCACCGAGTATGCGGCTAACATCGGCCCGCTGTTTGGGGTGACCGGCACGCGGGTGCTGGTCGTCGTCGCCGAGGATCTCTTTGGCAACGTCAACATCGCGAAGCAGACCGTCCATGTTGTTGCGCCGATCGGCCCGCCGCCCACGGCTACCGCGACGCCGACGGTGACGCCGACGCGCACCCCAACGTCGACACCCACGCCGACGTCGACCCCAACCCGCACGCCCACGCCGACGGCCACGCCCACCGCCACGCCCACCCGCACCCCGGCGCCGGGCTGCTTTGGCGACTATGTGCTCGATGGCTACATCCAGATCAACGATGTGCAATACGCCGCCTTCCGCTGGAACACTGAGCCGCCCAACCCGCTCTACGAGTCGCGCATTGACCAGAACAGCCCTTTTTTCCGGATCGACATCAGCGACATCCAAGAGGTCGCCGTGCGCTTTGGCACGGATTGCAATCAGGCCAGCCGGCCGCGCCAGGAGTCGAGCGCGGCGCTTACGCTTGAGACGCCGGCGCTGCCCCTGATCGCCGGCGCACCTGTCACGGTTGCGGTGCGGACGGCCGGCGCGCTCAACCTGGGCGGCTTCCAGTTCGATCTGGCCTACGATCCGGCCGATCTGAGCGTCGATGAGATCACGTTGGGCGAACTGCCCGCCAGCAGCGGGCGGGCCTTCTACATCATCGGCCCGCAGGAGGTGTCCTCTGGCCTGCGTTATGCGGTCTTCAGCCTGGGCGATGCGCCGGCCGGCGCGAGCGGCGCGGGCGCGTTGGCCTGGGTGCGCCTCACGCCTAAGCGCGATCTGGCCGCGCTACCCATCACGCTCGAGGATGCCATGCTCGTCCAGCCCAGCGGCGCGACCGCTCTGCCCCTGCGCGCGCTCTATCTTCCAAGCATCTACCGCTAGTTGCACTCCGAGAAGACTATTCCGGAATCGAGATGCCCCGCCCCGGCGAAGCCGGGGCGGGGCATCTCGATTCCGGGCTTTTGAGAGAGAATGTAGCCATGTCAGCGCCACAGCGTTTTCGCAAGTTCCTGCTCAAGGTTACCCCCCAGCTCTCGACCATGGTCTTTCTCGCGTCGTTGAATTGGGTGATCGGGATGTTTACTGGCGCCACGTTTCCGTGGGCGATCTTTCCCATTCTGGGGATGAGCATCTCGGTCATCCAGACCTTCAGCCGGATCATGCTGGGCGACGAGAACGAGGTCGCGGCGGCGCTTGCTGAGCGCGATCGGGATCGGGGCCGCAATCGAGATCGCGGACGCGATGAGACGGCCCAGCCGTTCGTGACGGCCAGTCGGCCCATGGCGGAAGGCCTGGCGGCCCAACTCGCCCAGGCCCGGACGTATCAGAAGGCGGTCAACGACCTGGCCCGCGGCGCGCCAGGCGGGCGGCTGACCGAGCTGTCGGCCCAATTTGACGCGTGGGTCAAGTCAGTTGAGCAGATGTCCGGGCGCATTCAGGGCTATAAAGAGAATCCGGTCATTCAGCAGGATCTGAGCAGCGTCCCGACCTCGATCAAGCGCCTGGAAGGGCAATTGGCCTCTGAGACCGATGAGCGGGTGCGGGCCCAACTCGAGGCGGCCCTGGAGTCCCGGCGTAACCAACTCGGCGCGCTGGAGAAGCTGGGCGGCACGATGCGCCAGGCCGAGCTGCAGCTCGAGAACACCGTCGCCGCGCTGGGGACGATCTACTCGCAGGCCCTGGCCGGGCAATCCACCAACCAGGTGGCCGGCTACGCCGATCTGGCCGGCGACATGAACGAGCGGGTGCGGGTGCTGCAGGACCAGATTGAGGCGCTCGAGGAAGTGAAGATCGGGAGGGCGGGGGCGAACTTGGCGGGTTGAGAAGGGCATGGTAAAATCCTTCTCCCGCCTGCCTTGGCAGGCTTGCGCGTGCTTGCTCCCGCCGATGTGGCGCAATTGGCAGCGCAACCGATTTGTAATCGGTAGGTTACGGGTTCAATTCCCGTCGTCGGCTTGAGCGTGCGTGCACGGGCGCGCGCGGCGAACTTAATATCTGGGTCGGTGTCCCGAGTGGCAAAGGGGACGGACTGTAAATCCGTTGGCAGTAGCCTTCACAGGTTCGAGTCCTGTCCGGCCCACTTAACCCGGCGATGGTAATCCATCGCCGGGGGTATCGGTACTCCGATACACGCCCATGTAGCTCAGTTGGCAGAGCACACCCTTGGTAAGGGTGAGGTCACCGGTTCGATCCCGGTCATGGGCTTGGAGCTCCTAGCAAAGCCCCTTTTCCGGAGGCGATATCCCCCGGCGAAGCCGGGGGATATCGCCTCCGGAAAAGACTTTTGTCAGTGGCTCTTGGAACGCTGCACGGCAGGGCGTTACGCGTGCTGGGTGAGGCGCACTCCCCGTCGCGCGCCGCGCGGCGGGGAGTGCGCCTCACACCGACACGCAAGAGAGGAGCATCATGGGCAAGGAAAAATTCCAGAGGACAAAGCCGCACGTAAACGTGGGCACGATGGGGCATGTTGACCACGGCAAGACGACCCTGACCGCGGCGATCACGAAGGTGCTGGGCATGCAGGGCGGGGCCGAGTTCGTGGCCTACGACCAGATCGACAAGGCGCCCGAAGAGCGCGCGCGCGGGATTACGATTTCGATCGCGCACGTGGAATATCAGACGGCGGCGCGGCACTACGCGCACGTGGACATGCCGGGTCACCGCGACTACATCAAGAACATGATCACCGGGGCGGCCCAGGTGGACGGGGCGATTCTGGTGGTGAGCGCGCCGGACGGCCCGATGCCGCAGACCAAGGAGCACGTGCTCCTGGCCCGCCAGGTGGAAGTGCCGTCGATCGTGGTGTTCCTGAACAAGGTCGACATGATGGACGACCCGGAACTGCTCGAACTGGTGGAAATGGAGCTGCGCGAGCTGCTGACGAAGTACAACTTCCCGGGGGACACGACTCCGATCATCCGGGGGAGCGCGAAGGCGGCCCTGGACAGCACGTCGAAGGATCCGAATGCGCCGGAATACAAGTGCATCCACGAGCTGATGGCGGCGGTGGACAGCTATGTGCCGACCCCGATCCGGCAGAAGGACAAGCCGTTCATGATGCCGATCGAGGACGTGTTCTCGATCAAGGGACGCGGGACGGTGGTGACGGGACGGGTGGAGCGCGGTTCGATCAAGGTGGGCGACCAGGTGGAGATCGTTGGGCTGCGCGAGACGCGCCAGACGACGGCGACGGGCCTGGAGATGTTCCACAAGGTGTTGGACTCGGCGGACGCGGGGGACAACGCGGGGGCATTGTTGCGCGGGATTGAGCGCGACGATGTGGCGCGCGGGATGGTTCTGGCGAAGCCGGGGACGATCAAGCCGCACGACGAGTTCGAGGCCCAGGTGTATGTGCTGCGCAAGGACGAGGGGGGACGGCACAAGTCGTTCTTCACGGGTTACCGGCCGCAGTTCTACATCCGGACGATGGATGTGACTGGCGACGTGACGCTGCCCGAGGGCGTTGAGATGGTGATGCCTGGGGACAACATCGTGATGAAGGTCAAGCTGATCTCGCCGGTGGCGCTGGAGCAGGGCTCGAAGTTCGCCATCCGCGAGGGTGGCCTGACCGTCGGCGCTGGTACAATCGTCAAAGTCAAGGAATAGCTGTTATGTAGCTCGAACGGGATTCGTTCTGGCGCGACATCCGCCGGCGAAGCCGGCGGATGTCGCGCCAGAGAAAACCTCGTTGCGAGTCTTTAGGACAGTAGCTCAATTGGCAGAGCAATCGTCTCCAAAACGATAGGCTGCGGGTTCAATTCCTGCCTGTCCTGCTTGTTAAAGCGGAGGATGGGGCCGAGATCGGGGCAGATGCGGCCCTGAAATGGCTCTGTCCTCCGTTGTCCGTCTAAACTGAAATGGCGAATACAGAAATTGCGGAAAAGAAACCATCAGCGTTGAGCAACGGGCTGGTCGCGGTCCGGGATTACTTCCGGGACACGATCGGCGAGTTGCGCAAAGTCAAGTGGCCGACCCAGTTGGACACGCGCAACCTCACCACGATTGTGCTGGCGGTAACGCTGGTGATGTCGCTGGTTCTGGGCGCGTTCGACTTTGCGTTTGAGAACCTCTTTATCGGCATTCTCCGCGCGACCCCGGATCTGGTGGCGGTCGCCATCGCGATCTCCATCGTCGTTGGCATCATCATCGTCGTCGTCTTCGCTGGGCGCGAACGGCGCTAAAGCAGGGGGTGCGAGTGGACCCGATCGAAAATCAGCCGCCAGCGGGCAAACCCGCCGACGAGACCGCGCAGGCCCTGGCCTTTTTTGGCACGGCCGATCAATTGCCGGTCGAGGCGCCCGTATCGCTGGACGCGTTGCTCAAGCCGCCCGTCGATGACGCGGACGCGCCGGTGGGCGAGATTGCCGCCGAGGTTGCCGCAGAGACTGCGGCCGAGGCTGCCGCGATCTCGACCGACGCCGCGGACGCGGCCGCCGCAGCACTGGCTGGCCCCGCCCCGGATGTGATCGGCGAAGGCGAGATCACCGGTCCCGTGGTTGGCGAAGCGCCCAAGAAAGAGCCCCGCAAACCCAAGGGCAGCGGGCGAAAGCGGAATGCCGGTGTCGAGGACCTCGGCGACGGCAGCGGGTATCTCGCGCCGGCCGCGCGCCCCGAGAAGACCGAGACCGCGCCCGAGGAAGAGGAGTTCCAGTGGTACGCCGTGCACTGCTACTCGGGCTATGAGAACAAGGTCAAGCACAGCCTCGAACAGCGCATCGACACGATGGGCATGGCCGGCAAGATCGTCGACGTCGTCGTGCCGACCGAGGAAGAGATGGAGGTCAAGGATGGCCGCCGTCGCACCGTCGAGAAGCGCGTGTTCCCGGGCTACATCATCGTCAAGATGTCGATGAGCGAAGAGGCCTGGTATGTGGTCCGCAATACGCCGGGCGTAACCCGCTTTGTGGGCATGGGCAACCGCCCTTCGCCGCTCAGCCCGCAGGAAGTGACCCAGATCGTCAAGCGGATGGAAGCCGAAGCGCCCAAGCTGCGGGTCAACTTCAAGCCGGGCCAGCGCGTGCGGATCACGGATGGTCCGTTCGCCGATTTCCCGGCGGTGGTCGACAAGATCGACACCGAGCGGGCCAAGGTCACCGTGCTGGTGTCGTTCTTCGGCCGCGAAACACCGGTCGAGCTCGACTTCCTGCAGGTCGAACGAATGGGGTAGAACGCCGCGGCATCCGCCCGGCGATAAAAGATGTGGGAGGGCGTTTCGCCCGTTATCACCACGAGGAGAAAAATGGCAAAGAAAGTCAAATCCACCGTCAAGATCAATATCGAGGCGGGCAAGGCCACCCCTGCGCCCCCGATTGGTCCGTCGCTCGCCCCGCACGGCATCAACCTGATGATGTTCTGCAAGGAATACAACGCGCGCACGGCCCAGCAGGTTGGGAACATCATCCCGGCCACCATCACCGTCTTCACCGACAACTCGTTCACCTTCAGCCTGGGCACCCCGCCCACCGCCCAGCTGATTCGCAAGGCGGCCGGCGTCGACAAGGGATCCGGTGTGCCGAACCGCAACAAGGTCGGCAAGATCACCCGGGCCAAGGTCAAGGAAATCGCCGAACTGAAGATGAAGGACCTCAACGCGATCGACATGGCCGGCGCGATGAAGCAGGTTGAAGGCTCCGCCCGCAGCATGGGCATCGACGTGATTGAGTAGTCTTCGCGTTGCGCTTTGCGGCGCATAACGCATTACGTGGGAGGGCTAACGCCCGATATCACCACAAGGAGAACACAAGTGGCAAAGGCAGGCAAGAAATTCAAGGCGGCGGCGGCGAAAGTTGACCGCATGAAGTACTACACCGTCCCCGAGGCGGTGGCGCTGGTCAAGGAAACGAGCATCAGCAAGTTCGACGGCACGGTCGAGTGCCATGTCCGGCTGGGCGTGGACCCGCGCCAGGCCGATCAGCAGGTCCGCGGCGTGGTGGTCATGCCCAATGGCCTGGGCAAGACCGTCCGCATCCTGGTGTTCTGCCAGGGCGACGGCGGCCGCATCGCGCGCGAAGCCGGCGCTGATTTTGTCGCGGACACCGATGAGTGGATCGCCAAGATCCAGGGCGGCTGGACCGACTTCGACGTGGCGATCGCCACACCGGACGTGATGGGCAAGGTCGGACGGGTCGCTCGCATCCTCGGCCCGCGCGGTTTGATGCCGAACCCCAAGGCAGGCACGGTCGCGCCCGCGGCCGAGCTGCCCCGCGTCCTGAAAGAGGCCCGCGCCGGACGCGTGGAATTCCGCCTCGACAAGACCGGCAACGTCCACGTGCCGGTTGGCAAAGTGAGCTTTCCCCCGGACAAGCTGGCCGAGAATCTGGATGCGTTCCTGGACGCGATCCGCAAGGCCAAGCCTGCCGCGGCCAAGGGCAACTACATCCGGCGAATCACCGTGGCCGCCACGATGGGCCCCGGGATCCGGCTCGAGACGGGTTCGGCGGTCGTTTAGCGATCGTCCCGAGAATTACGGCGAGATCACCCTCCCCGCGCGAAGCGCGGAGAGGGTGATCTCGCCAGTATATTTTTCGGGCCTGTGGCCAGATCAGGGTATACTGCTGACCGGCTGCTTACCGACATATCGGCAGCGAAGTGGGTGATTTTTTAAGTGGCAACCCGTGTTATCGTCGAAGACGACGAGACCTTTGAGTCCGCGATTCGGCGGTTCAGCAAGATGGTGCAGGGCGACCGCGTTCTCGCGGAGGTTCGTGCGCGCCGTTTTTTCGAAAAGCCGAGCATCGTTGACAAGCGCAAGCGCGCGGCCAAGCTCCGCAAGAGCCGTCGCCAGAGCGCCCGCCTCCTGAATCCCGACATGCCGTAACTGGCTCTCAAGGATTCGAAAACGGACAATGCCCGGCATCGCCGGGCATTGTCCGTTTTTCGGAACGCCATGCGGTAAACTCCCCAATCCTATGGATGCGCACTTGAAATCAAAGATCCTGTCCGACCTGAAGGACGCCTTTCGCAGCGGGGACGCCACCCGCAAGATGGTCCTCAGCCTCATCAACGCCGCGATCAAGAACGAGGAGATCGAGGCCCGCGTCGACGCGCGCGCCGGTGTGCTCTCCGACGCCGACATCCTGGCCTTGATCCGTCGTGAAATCAAGCAACATGAGGAGTCCTTGCTCGAGGCCAAGAACGCCGGCCGCGAGGATCTCGTCGCGCAACAGACGACCGAGCTTGTCATGCTGCGGGCCTATCTGCCGGCCCAGATGTCGCGTGAGCAGATTGCCGAGATCGCCCGCCAGGTCATCGCCGAGGTTGGCGCGAAATCGCCCAAGCAGCAGGGCGAAGTGATGAAGGCCCTCCTGCCCAAAGTCAAAGATAGCGCGGACGGCAAACTGGTGAATGAGGTTGTCCGAGACCTGTTGAAGTAACACGCTGGTGATCCTGCCCAATCTGACGTTCACCGGTCGCGCGCGAACCCTGGCCCTCGTTGCGGTCGGGGTAGGCGCCTTCCTGGGCATCACCCTGGCTCAACTGACCCGCTTCTTTATTGGGAGCGGGGCGACGCTCGAAGCCGGCATGGTCGCTCCGCGCGACATTCGGGCCCTGAGCAAGGTCACGATAACGTCTGATCTGCTCACCCGCAACCGGCGCGATGCGGCCGAGGCCAACGTCGCCCCAATCTACTCGCCGCCTGACGCGCAAGTCGCGCGCAAGCAGCTTGCGTCCGCCCGCGAGACCCTGGACCGGATTGCCCGCATCCGCGGCACGGCCGACCTGAGCGAGACCGACAAGATTCGGCAACTCGCGGCGTTGCCCCTGCTCAAGATCGACGAAGCTTCCGCCCGCTCGATCCTGCGCCCGTCTGACGCGGTCTGGACGCGGATCGACGCGCAAACCATCGTGCTGCTCGATCAGAATCTGCGCGAAACGTTGCGGCCGGATGTCCTGGATGTGGCCCGCGCGCGGCTGCCCAGCCAGATCAGCTTGAGTTTCACGACCGATGAGGCTGCGATCATCAGCGCAATCGCCTCTGCGTTGCTCGCGCCAAATGTGAGTTTTGACGCAGCGGCAACAGAGGCCGCCAAAAGGAATGCCCGCGCGGCGGTGACACCGGTTCAGACGGTCTACGAATCGAATCAGATCATCCTCCGGAGCGGCCAGGTCATCAGCCCGGCCGACGTCGAGACGCTGGACAAACTGAACCTGCGCCGGCCGACCATCACCTGGGCGGACATCATCAATGCTTTGGCCCTCAGCGCTCTGACGACGGGGGTGATCGGGCTGGCCATGTGGCGCCAGCGCCATGGCGAAGACCATGATCTGCAGGAGCGGCCCCTGCGCGAAACTGTCCTGAGCGCGTTGCTCGTCGTGGTCGCGATCGTGCTGGGCCGCCTGTTGCTGCCCGGCCGCGGCTTCATCCCCTATCTCGCCCCCATGGTCGCCCTCGGAATCGTTGTTGGCGCTTGGTCGGGTAACCTGGTCGGGGTGGTGACGGCCGCCGCCGCCGGCAGCCTGATCGGGATCGCGCTCGAGCGCCCGATCGAATTCGCCGCGCTATATGTCTGCGGCGGCATCGTGGCCGTCCTGAGCATCCGCCGATCCGAGCGGGTGGGCGACTTTGTGCGAGCCGGCATCTGGGCCTTTCTCGCCCAGCTTTGCGTCATCATCGCCTTTCATGCGATTGGATATCTGGCCACGGATTTGGGCCAGGTCGCGTTGTATGTGGTTGGCGCGTTTGCCAGCAGTATCATTGCCGCCGCCCTGTCGCTGGCCATTCTGTATCTCGTCGGGGTCGTGTTCGATTTGCCCAGCGCCATCCAGATGAATGAGCTGGTTCGCCCGTCGCATCCGTTGCTCAAACAAATGTTGAGCCGCGCGCCGGGGACTTATCATCACAGCCTTCTGGTCGCCAATCTTGCCGAGCACGCCGCCGATCGGATTGGGGCCGATGCGCTGCTTACCCGGGTGGGCGCCTACTACCACGACATCGGCAAGACCGCTCACCCGTATTTCTTCATCGAGAATCAGCTCGATCGCGACAAGAACCCGCACGTCGACATCGATCCGCTGACCAGCGCCCGGATCCTGCACAACCACATCGCGGACGGCATGCGGATGGCCCGCGAATACCGTTTGCCGAGTACGATCGCCGCCTTCATCGCCGAGCATCAGGGCTCGATGGTGACGCGGTCCGCCTATGTCCGGGCCCAAAACGCGAGCGCAACCCCCGTTGATGAGACCCCCTATCGCTACCCGGGACCCACGCCGCGTCGGCGCGAAACCGCGCTGGTGATGCTTGCCGACGCAAGCGAGGCCACTGTCCGGGCGCTTCGTCCGGCGCGACCGGAGGAGATGGACCAGATTGTCCGCAAGGTTATTGCCGAGCGCGTGTCCGACCATCAGTTGGACGGAAGCGGCCTCACCCTGCGCGATCTCGAGCTCGCCGCGCAGTCCTTTGTTGAGACCCTGCGCGGGGCGTATCATCCACGCATCGAATATCCGCAACTCAGCCCGGCGCCGCTTGCGCCCGCTGTGCCGAATCTGCCGCTGGTCGGCAGCCGTGATCAGGTCTGAAACCCGGGCTTACCAACATGACAACATCCACACGCCTTATCGTTTCCGTCAAGTCCCAGCGCGGACAGTCCGCGCCCGGACGGATCACCCAGGTGCGCCGGGCGGCCCGCGCGGCGTTTGCGGCTGGCCTGCGCAAGCTTGACGGGCATGTGCCCGTGCCGGGCGCGTACACCCTCACGGTGCGGCTGACCGATGACGTTGAACTGCGGGCGTTGAACTTGCGCTATCGCCACCTCGACAAGTCGACCGACGTGCTGTCATTTGGCGGGGCGGGCTGGGAGGATGGCGCGCTGTCGCCTGCCCAGCTCACCCTGACCGACGAGGAAATTCGATATCTTGGGGATGTGGTGATTTCGCTCGACCATTGCGCCGCCCAGGCGAAAGCGGCCGGCCATTCATTCGAGGCCGAGCTGTCGCTGCTTGCCATCCACGGCACGCTGCACCTGCTGGGCTACGACCATGAGGCCCGGGCGAGCAAAACGTCGATGTGGACGGCCCAGCAAAAGGCCCTGGCCGAGCTCGATTTGCTTATGCCAACGACCGCCCGACCCGAAACGCAACCTCGCCGATAGCCAGATTTGTAGATGGGCAGCGACACCCCCCCGCCCCGGCGTATGCCGGGGCGGGGGTGTCGCTTTCGAATCAGTTCTCCGCGGGGCGTCATCAGATGCGACTTGCTCGATGGCCTGTTTGAGATAGGCGTACGGTTGCGCGCCGACGACCAAGTACTGGTCATTGAGGACCAGTGCCGGCACGCCGCTCAGGTTGTAGTCACGGGCCAGCGCGATATCGGCGTCCACGGCTTCACGCCAGGCGGGGTCAGCCAGGATGGCACCAATATCGGCTGGAGGCAGCCCGGCCGAGTTCCACAAGGCGCCGAGGACGGCCGGATCGGAGATGTCCTTGCCCTCGAGCCAATAGGCGTTCTGGATGCCGTCATGCAGCGCTTCGCCTTTACCACTGGCCTCGGCTGCCTTTTCGAGCAGCAGGGCCGGGCGCGAGTTGATGCCAAAGGGGCCGGCGTTGATGGTCAGCCCGGTGTCCTGTTTGACCCGGGCTGCAAAAGCGGGACGGGCCGCTTCAATGCGCTTCCGATACTCGGGCGGCATTGGGGGCGAACCGGCTGGGCGCAGCTCGTACGAGCGCCAGCGCAGGGTGATCGGATGAGTGGTCTTGAGCTTCTCCAAACTGGAGGAGACGAGGAAGCAGTACGGTCAGACGAAGTCCGACCAGATGTCGATGTGGGTGGTTTTCATTTAGTAATCCGTCCGTCCAGAATTGATATGCCCCGGCGGAGCCGGGGCATGTCAATTCTGGACGGAGCAATTAGCCCGCAAGGGCGAGCAGCCCGGCAAAGTCGAGGCGCCGAGTGTACATCGTCAATTGACCGTCCTCGGTCTTGGGCCACTGGTCGCGCGGGCGATCCCAGTACAGCTCGATGCCGTTCTCATCCGGGTCATTCAGGTAGATCGCCTCACTCACGCCGTGATCGGAGGCGCCGCCAATCCCCCAGCCGTGGTCGATCAGGCGTTTGACCGCAATGGCCAGATCTTTGCGCTCGGGATAGAGCACGGCGATGTGGTACAGCCCCGTCGCGCGTTTGGGCGGCGGCGAGCCGCCGGCGCTCTCCCAGGTGTTCAAGCCTATGTGGTGGTGATAGCCGCCGGCCGAGACAAACGCGACGCTGGCGTTGTCGGTCATCAGCAGATCGAAGCCCAGAAGTCCCACGTAAAAATCCAACGCCCTCGGGATGTTGGCCACCTTGAGGTGGACGTGCCCGATCGAGGTCCCGGCCGGGATGCGATAGTCGTCTTGATGGTCCATTTCGTTCTCCCGACGGAAATTGTTTGCGAAACTGGCATGCCCCGGCCCGGCGTACGCCGGGCCGGGGCATGCCAGTTTCGCAGCAATTTCTGTCAACGGCTTATGCCAGGCGCTGGGCCCAGGCCCCCAGCGCCTGGACCAGGCCTTGCACCTGATCGCGCACGCCAGTATCGGTCAGATTTCCATTCGGGTCGAATTTCTCAACGGCTTTTTCGACGATGACCTCGGGCCGGGACAGAATCAACATCCCCATGCCATGCCCGATCTGGCGCAACTGAAGCTGGGCGCGCACACCGCCAAAGCGCCCGCCTGCGCTCATGATCGCCACGGGCTTGCCGACAAAGGGCTGCTCGCGCGGCGGGCGGGAGGCCCAATCGAGGGCGTTCTTGAGCACGCCCGGCACGCTGAAGTTGTATTCCGGTGTGGCGATCAGCACGCCGTCCGCGCTGGCAATGGCGGCCTTAAAGGCAACCACGGCGGAGGGCGGTTCGCGCTCAAGGTCCTGGTTGAAAAGAGGTATCCCGGCCAGGTCAAAGAGGTCTATGACCATGTCAGGTGGCGCGCTTTCCTGCGCGGCGCGGATCAGACCGCGGTTAACCGAATTCTTGCGCAGGCTCCCGGCAAGGGCCAGGATGCGGGTAGGTGAATCTGCCACGATTGTGAAGTATGCCTGAAAGCGACATGCCTGCCCCGTCGTACGACGGGGCAGGCATGTCGCTTTCAGGCATCAGGCTTAAGCCTGTTTGACGATCTCGGCGTCAATGGTGATATTGACATCCTCGCCGACCAGCACGCCGCCGGTCTCAAGCGCGACATTCCAGACCAGCCCGAAGTCCTTGCGATTGAGCTTGCCCTTGGCCTCAAAGCCGGCGTTGGTCGTCCCCCACGGCGCCTTGGCCAGACCGTGGAACTCGACATCCAGAGCCACCTCGTGGGTGACGTCCTTGATGGTCAGATCGCCAATCAGCTTGGCCCGCTCACCCTTCACGTTTTCGACGCGCTTGCTTTTGAAGCTCATGACCGGGAACTTGGCGGCGTCGAAGAAATCCGGGCTGACCAGATGCCCATCCCGCTTTGCGTCCTTGGAATCAACGCTGCCGGTCTTGATTTCAACCGCGACCTTGGTGGCCTCGGGCTTCGCCTCGTCGAACTCGACGGTGCCGCCGAATTCCTTGAACTCTCCACGCACGGTGGCGATCATCATGTGGCGGGTGCTGAACTGCACGCGGGTGTGGGACGGGTCGATCATCCAAGACATGTTGTGTATTCTCCAATTTGGGTTGTGCGGTGGCCGGGTTACCGGCTCTCGCTCTCATGAAACTTTAAGTGGACAATTGTCCGCTTCGTGTTAAGATATTACCGGACACTTGTCCACTTGTCAAGTGGAAAAGGTGAGTAGACTATGAGACTTCTTCCGGTGGATGAGATTCAGATTGACCTTCCGATCGTCAACGACAGCGGCGGCGCTGAGCGGGCCGAGCGCTGCGACGCGGCGGCCAATCGCGCCCGGATCCTTGCGGTTGCGGAGCGACTGATGTCTGTGCGCGGTGTCGCCGAGGTCACGATGGCCGACATTGCCCGGGCAGCTGGCGTGGGCCAGGGCACGCTGTACCGGCGTTTCGCGAACAAGGGTGAGCTCAGCCTGGCCCTGATGGATCGCCAGTTTCGCGAGTTTCAGGACACCGTCATGCGCCAGATCAACTGGATGGTCGGGGCGCGGGCAGCCCGTCTGGGCCAATTGGAATGGGTGCTCGAAAGCCTGATCGGGTTTGCCGAGAAGCATTCTGCGTTATTGTGCGAAGCCGAGCGGGGCGGGGTCGATGTGCCCAATGCCGGCCCGCAAGCGCCGCCGATGATGTGGCAGTATTTGACCATCCGTGGGTTGCTTCAGGCAGCCGTTGACGCCGGCGAAGTGTCGCGCGAGACCGATGTGCCGGTTACGGCCGACATGTTGTTGGCGCCGCTGCACCCAAGCACCTTCAGCTTCTATCGCCGCGCGCGCGGCTATTCGATCGAGCGGATCAATGCCGCGCTCAGGCGCATTGTCGGCCATCTCCCGCGCTGAATGCAGGCAATCCTCGGGAATGACAGCCCCGGCGGAGCCGGGGCTGTCATTCCCGAAACAAGCCGCTTAGCGGTGGTGCCGCGGAAAGATCGACGGCATGCGAAACGGCGGCATGCGGTCGGATGACCACAACGCGCCGGGCGGGGCCAGGGTCAGGCTGCACAACCGAAGCAACACATCGTCGTAATTCACCCACCAGCCGGCAAAATCGAGCCAGGCCGTCTCGAGATCGGCCCGGATCGGCAGATTGGCCGCGCGGAGTTTCTCAACGACTTCGAGATACTCGTCCTTTGAGATGCTGATCGGATCCCCGCGCTGAGGGTTTTTGCGATACGGGATCTCGAAGAAATCCGACACCCGGCGCAGCGCGACGAACCCGGCCCGCAGACAGAGCAGGCTATGCGGGTCGCTTACCTCAAGATCCAGGGTTGAGGCCACCAGCGCCGCTGTGTCCAATATGGTCCCCGCCGCCAGTGTCCAGGCCCGATCGGGTTGCGGCGACCGGAAAAAATTGAGCACCGGCAGGGTCGTGTGGCTTTCCTCCAGGTCGGTGAACCAGATCTCCCACTGGGGCCAGAGCTCGCCGAGTTGTTTCGTGCCCCGGATACGCTGGTAGCGCGAGAGCAGCTCGACGGCATTGGGCGGCGTGCCGGCTCGGATCTCAAGCATCGTCACACCCGCCTCGCGGCGCTGGAAGGCGCTGTAGATGGTTGGCAGATACGAGATCAACAACGCGATCATGAGCGGGCCGAGCGCGGCCTCGCTGAAGGACACCAGGGCCGTGGCGGTGTTTGGCGGGACGGCGAACCCGAGGGTGAACAGCGAAGAGCCGCTCTCGCGCAGCGCCTCGCTAAAAGGGGTCATGCCCAGGGCCGTGTAGATCAGGCTGTAGCCCAGCATGATCAGCAGCATCCACGGCGCCATGCAACTCAGCAGGGCGACCGGGCCATACATGGCCATGACCCGATCCAGGCGCTCATACGGGCCATCGAGCGGCGCAATGACATGGAATATCCGCCTGACGACGATGAACGTAATCCGAACCAGCGGATCACGAGCGGCCCGGGGCAGCACCAAAGTGCGGATGATTGAACCGAGCGCAAACACGACGGCCGTCGCGCCCAGGACGAACAGCCCGATCCGGGCCAGCGCTTCCAGAATCAGCATGGCCGGTCAGAAACCGTAGCCGGTGGTCACCCCGCGCAGCCCAAAGGCCGCCGTCAAAAGGGTCAGCGCGGCATAAATCAGGATGGCCCCGCGATCATCCCGCCCATGGGTAAACGCGAAGGTGGCCGGGACCGCAATGATGACCAGGGACCCATACAGGTAGTGGACGAAGCGCACCTGCGACCCGAGCCCGAGGCCAATCAGGACCAGGCCCAGGGCGAGCTGAATTAGCCCAACGACCGGGCTCAACGCAAGCGCCCCCCAGTAGTTGCCGTCAATCTGCTGCGCGCCCCGGAAGAAGTTGATCATCCCCCACGCGCCCAGGAGCGTATTGAACAAGATCACCGCCGTGGCGATGCTGATGTGGATCTGCAGGATGTTCATCCGCGTTTCGGCCCTACCACCAGGGGCAGCTCCTGGACAACTGTCCCAGTCAGGTCGTATTCCATCGCTCCGGTGATCTTGACCGGGACCATTTCGCCGACCGGCACCGTCCCGTCGATGATGACGAGGCCATCCACTTCGGGCGCGTCGCGATAGGTCCGGCCGACGCTCAGCCCGTCGTTCTGGCCCTCGATCAGGGTGAGCAGGGTTTTGCCGACGTGCTGTTGGTTGCGGGTGAGCGAGATCTGTTGCTGGGTCTTCATCAGCGCGTCGCGGCGGGCGATCTTGACATCCTCGGGGACCTGTCCCGGCAACGCGCCGCTGGGCGAATCGGCCTCGAACGAATAGGTGAAGACGCCGACCCGGTCGAAAGCCATGTCCTCGACAAACTTGACCAGTTCGCCGAACTCGGCATCAGTCTCGCCCGGGTAGCCGACGATGAAGGTCGTGCGGACGGCCAGGTCGGGGATGGCCGAGCGCATCTTGCCCAGGGTGCGATAGACCCAGTCGATGTTGCTCGGCCGGCGCATGCGGCGCAACACGGCCGGGCTGCCGTGCTGGAGCGGGATGTCCAGATACTTGACGACCTTGGGATTGCTGGCCATGACCTCGATCAACTTGTCTGTGACCGCGCCGGGATAGGCGTACATCAGGCGCACCCAGTCCAGACCGGGCGCCTCGCGGGTGATGTCGGTGATGAGGCCGGCCAGGCCCTCCTTGATCCCCAGATCGCTGCCATAGTCGGTCAGGTCCTGGGCGATGAGGATGAGTTCGCGCACGCCATTGGCCGCCAGGTCGCGGGCTTCATTGAGAATCAGCTCGGGCTTGCGGCTGCGCATCGTGCCCTTGATCGTCGGGATGGTGCAGAACGCGCACGGCCGCCGGCAGCCATCAGCGATCTTGAGATAGGCGCTGGCGCCCTGGATGGCCACCCGTTGGGCGCCGTGCTCATCCTCGCCAACCGTGACCGCGTCGGTGGGCAGGTGATACATGGGCTCAGGCCGTTGGCGGCCGCGCACACGCTCGATGAAGTCGACGATGTCCATCCAGCGCCGCGTGCCGATCACGCCGTCCAGTCCCGGAACTTCCTGGGCGAGTTTTGGGCCCCAGAGCTGCGACAGGCAGCCGGCGGCGATCAGCATCTGGTTCTTCTTCTTCTTGTCGGCCAACTCGCGCAGCGAGCGGATGGACTCGTCGCGGGCCGGCCCGATGAAGCCGCAGGTATTGACCAGCAGAATGTCGGCCCGTTCGGGCCGGTCGAGCCCGCGATAGCCGGTTTCGGCCAGCAACGCGGCCATGCTGTCGCTGTCCACGGTGTTCTTGGAGCACCCGAGGGAAAGGAGATAGTAGGTTTTTTTGGACATGCTGACAGGCGCGTCGTTACTCGTCTTTGATTGTGCCGGCCGCGTCCCAAGTGCGGCGCACAACGACATTGCGGGCACCCAACGGGCCGAGCCGTTCACCATTGACGATGGCGTCGAAGGCGCCGGCGTTTCCGGTCTCGAGGGTCAGGCTGCGGGCCGCCGTCCAGGCAAGGGCCGGGCCGATCGGAGTGATCCCTTCGAAGACGAGCGCGCCGTCGACGGTGACCCGCACCCAGGCTCTTTCGCGGGCATCGAGGGTGAATTGCATGCCACCGCCGGCCCGCGGCGCGAAGCGCAGGGCAGGCCCGCTGGGCGTGGGTGTTGGGCCGGCCGCGACCGGTGACGTCGAGATCGGGCCAGGTGTGGCCGCAAAGATCGGGGTGGCGTCGATGACCGCGGAGGTTGGGCGCAGGATCGTCACCACGGTCGCGGTAGGCGCCGCGGAGTTGAGCAGCCGGGTAACGGCAGGCAGCCCGACAAAGGCGATCAAGGCCAGGCCCAGGACGAGCACGCCCCCCGCCGCGATCATGCCGATCGCGCGGGCCGGCAGGGCGGCCCGCGCGGTCCGCGGCGCGCGCGATCCCAGCTTGGCCGACGGATTGATCCGGGTGATGACGGGTGTCCCCTTCAGGCTGAAGGAGCTCACCATGTCTTCGCGCGACCGATTGCCATTCGGTCCCCGGGTTTCTGTTTCAATGGGCTCGGGCTCGGCATCGATTTCGTCGAGCGATCGATACACCCGTTCGTTTGGCGGCAGGGCGACTGCGGCGGCGGGGGCATCCGCCATCTCGTCCAGTTCGGCCGCTTCCGGGGGGGGCAGCTCGGCCCGATACTTGGGCGGGCGGGGCGTGTTCTGCGCTTCGAGCCGGGCGCGTTGCAGGCGGGCCGATTGCGGGCGCTCCCGCGCGGGCGGAGGCGGGATGTACTCGTCCCGCATGACCAGCGCGATGTTGCCAGTCGTCGCTTCAAATTCTTCCACGCACTGGTCGGCATCCATGCCGAGATAGCGGGCGTAAATGTGGATGAATCCGCGCGAGGGCGGACCGTCGGGCAGCTCGCCCCAGTCACCGGTCTCGATCGCTTCGAGGTAGCGCCAGCGGATCCGCGTCGCCTTTTCGACATCGGCGAGCGTAGCTCCGCGCGACTCGCGCGCATCACGCATGCGCTGAGCGAGGCCGGTGGCGTTCAAAGGTTCATTTCCGGGCATCCGCGTTGGATTATAGATGGGCCGCCTGGCGCACACGACCCAAACGCAAAAAAGCGGGCGGGCGGACACGCTCGGGCCTATGGAAGCCCAAACATGACCACCCGCCCGGCGTGCTGCGGAGGTGTTATGACAGCGGCGCCGCTCAGGCGGCCGGGGTCTCGGGTGCGGCTTCTTCCGCGACTGGCTCGGGCTCGGGCTCGGCGGCAACAGGCGCCGCAGCCACAACCTGCTTGACGCCTTCGGCCAGCACGATAACCGTCACGGTCGGGGCGACATCAGCGGCCAGGCGGATGGGGATGACATACGTCCCAACGTCGCGGATGGGCTCGCGCAGCGCGACCTTGCGCTTGTCGAATTCCTTGCCGAGCAGCTTGGCGATCTCAGCGGCGATGGTGGCCGAAGTGATGGATCCGTAGAGCTTGCCCTTCTCACCGGCGCGAGCGGTGAAGTGGATGGTCTGGCCGGTGAGAACCTGGGCGGTCGCATCGATGTCAGACTGCTGCGTCGCGCGGGTCTTGACGGCCCGGGTCTTGACCGACTCGGCCTGTCTGATGGCGCCAGCGGTGGCCAGAAAGGCCAACCCGCGGGGCAGAAGGAAGTTGCGCCCGTAGCCATCGGCCACGGTCTTGACCTCGCCGGCGTGGCCGAGTTTATAGACGTCCTGAGTAAGAAGCACTTTCATGTCGCACCTGTATGACACAACAAAACGCACCCCACGTGGGCGCGCCAGCCTGTGTGATTGATTGGGGCGCGGATTATAGCCCATCTTTGTCGGCCGCCTCCCGTAAATGTTGCGGGAAGCGATGGTCCCCGCCCCGGCGTCTGCCAGGGCCGGGACCATCGCTTCCCGCAGGCGCGTTTAATTCCCGGCGGGATAATCGAGCCAGCTCAGACCGCGCGCATGCACGCGCGATCGAAGGGCAATTGGACGATGAAGACAGATTATTGGCCTGGGCCTGCTCGCGCGCGGCGCGCCCTGTGCGGGGCGCTTCTTGGCGCCACGTTGGGCGCATGCGCGTGGCTGCCTGCGCCGCCCAGCCCGCCGACCCCCGATCCGCGCGCGAGTCCGACTCTGCCGTATGGCGTGGCGACGGTGACCCCGCGCCCGGGGCCCACGCGCGCGATTGTGGCGACACCGGCCAATGCGCATGAGGCCCAGCCGGGCGCGGTCGGGTTGGGGGATGTCTTCTATCCGGACCTGGGAAACGGTGGTTATGACGCGCTGGACTACACGATTGACCTCAGCGTCGATGTGGCTTCGAATGCGCTCGCTGGCACGACGACGATGGTGGCCCGGGCCACCCAGACCCTCAGCGCCTTCAATCTTGACTTCTTTGGACTCGATGTTCTGGATGTCACTTTGAATGGTCAGCCGGCGCGATACAACCGTGCGGGTCAGGAGTTGACGGTGATGCCGCCGGCCAAGATCACCGCGGACTCCCGCTTCACCAGCACGGTCCGGTATCGTGGCACGCCAACGGTCATTTCCGACTCGGGCATTCCCCGTATTCCGCTGGGCTGGCAGAGACAGATCACGGGCACCTTCGTCGCCTCGGAGCCGTCGGGGGCGATGAACTGGTATCCGCTGAACAATCATCCGCGCGACAAGGCGACGTATACGTTCCGGATTACGGTGCCCGGTCCGTATCAGGTCGCAGCCAATGGCGTGCTGGCAGACCGCTTCGATGCGGCAAATGGGGCGAGCACCTGGATCTGGCGGATGGCGCAGCCGATGGCCAGCTATCTCGCGACTGTGCACATCGGTTTGTATGACGTGGAGACATCCAGCGGACCGCGCGGCCTGCCCATCCGCAACTACTTCCCGATGACAACGCCGGCATTTACGCGCCGGCAGTTTGACAAGACCGCCGAGATGATGGCCTTCATGGAGGAAAAAGTCGCGCCCTATCCGTTTGACGAGTATGGGGTGGTGCTGCTGACAAACGATTCAACCTGGGCGCTCGAGACCCAGAGCCTGTCGATCTTTGGCGCGCGCGGCGCGGGCGAGGACACCGTCTTCCATGAGCTGGCGCACCAGTGGTTTGGAAACAGCCTGACCCCGGCGCAGTGGCAGGACACCTGGTTGAACGAGGGATTTGCCACCTACTACTCGGCCCTGTGGCAGGAGCGCACGCGCGGGAAAGCGTATTTTGAGAGCGTTATGCGCTCGCACTACAGCACGATGGCGGGGGCGCGCCTGGGGCCGCCGTATGTGCGCGAGGTGGATCAACTCTTTGGAGGGGCGGTCTATCTGCGGGGAGCGCTCACCCTGCACGCCCTGCGGGCGCTGGTCGGGGAGGCCAACTTCGACCGCGCGATGCGGGAGTACTACCAACGTTATCAGGGCGGGGTGGCGAGCACGGAGGATTTCCTGGCGACCGTCACGGAAGTGGCCGGCGCCGCGCCTGCCGCCGCGCTCCGGCCATGGATTTTCGACGTGGAGATGCCGCCGTTTCCGAACTAGAATCACGGAGAACACCGACGCAGCGGTGGCGGTTTGAAAGACGCCCCGGCGGGGGGACGTTCGCTGCAAGCTCCTGGCGAAGCGCTAAAGCATCACCCGCCGGAAATTCTCAAAGTATCCTGAGCTGCCGTCGGCCATCATCCTGAACAGGCCCTGCGGAATGCGGCGGGCCATGCCCTCCGGATCCTTCACCTGGGAATGATGCTCGCGGATGCCCGCGATCTTGGCCTCGACATAGGCGGTTACATCGAGGATCGTGTTGGGGGCGGTCGGCCCGGAGAACCACAGCTCTTTTGGCGCGTGCGGTTCGAAGCCCTCGGCGATGAGCTCGGGGAAGTACATCCGATTGCCGGTGGCGGGGAAGATCGCGTCGCAGACGGCCTGCCCGATGGCGCGATGGTCATTGTGGTTGATCCGGGTATTGAAGTAATGCAAAGTTTGTGGATCTGTCGTGACGACCAGATCGGCCTTGAAACGGCGAATCTCCCGGCACAGATCGCGCTGCAGGGCCAGGGTGTTGGCCAGCTCTCCGTCCACGTAATGCAGAAAGGCGATGTCGGTGACGCCCAGCTTGGCCGCGGCATTGGCCTGCTCGATCTCGCGCAGGGCGACCAGCTTGGGCACGGTCATGTCTGGAACATCGCTGCCCTTGTCGCCGCCGGTGACGACAATGTAGCGGATGGGGTTTCCTTCTGCTGCCCAACGGGCGATGGCGCCCCCGCAGAAAAACTCCGGGTCATCCGGATGCGCGATCGCGACGAGGATGTTCATGGTGTGTCGGTAGGTTTGCGGCGGGCCAATGGGCGACGGGCGGGGCGATCCTGCTGCGCGGGGCGGGTCTGTTCGGGTGGCGGCGCGGAGTTGTCTAACGGACCGTTGTCGGGCGCGGCCGATGTCTCGGACGGTGGGCTGGCCTGGCCTTCGGCCGGCCGGGCGCGGCGGGCATCCCGCTGCTGGTTGCGCCGGGCGATCCGCTCGATCCGGGCGGCATCTTCGGCTGCGGTTGAGGCGGGGGTCGGGCCACGGCGCGGATCGCGCGACTCGGGCCGCTGCGGGCGCTGTCCGGCGGCATCGCCGCGTTCGCGGGAGCCCTGACGGGCTTCCATGCCGCGCTGGAGTTCCTGGCCGCGCTTGCGCTCAGCCTCCGATCGCGAGGCTGCCGTGGCAGGCGGGGCGGCCGGGGCCCCCTTCTTGCCGCAATCGCATCCGCCGCCCTCGTGCTTGTCGCAGGTGCCGCTGAGGGCCTTGTCCTGCAGGCGCTTGAGCTCTTCGAGCGGGACGATCTGCTCGCGATGGACGATTTGGTCGCGGGCGAGGTCGCCGTCGCCGACGAGCACCCGGACCGAATCGCGCAACGTCAAATGCTCAAGCACCTTGCCCGGCCCGAAAGGCGTGCCGACGATGGCCTTCAACTTGGGCAGGGTGCGCTTGGCAGTGACATACATTTCGTATTCGTAGACGAGACAGCAGCGCAGGCGCCCGCACATGCCGGTGATGTCGTGGGGGTTCAGGCTGAGGCCCTGTTCCTTGGCGTGCTTGATCGAGATCGGGCTGAACTCGGTCAGGAAGCGCGAGCAGCAGCGGTTCTCGATCCCGCAGGCGCCCATGCCGCCGATGATCTTGGCCACTTCGCGCGGGCTGATCTGGCGGAATTCGATCCGGGCCCGGTACAGCCGGCTGATGATCTCGCGCAACTCCGCGGTCTCGACCCGGTCTTCCTGATCGGACGAGAACAAAAACGTCAGGGTCAGGCCGTCGAAACTGTATTCGGCCTTGACGATCTTGATCGGCAAGCGCAGCGCGGCGGATTCGGCCCGGCAGGCAATCATGGCCTCCAGCTCGCGATTCTCATGGAAATGGCGCATGGCCATGTCGCGGCCGGTCGCGGGGCGCTCGATGCGCTTCATCTGCAGGCTGCGGTCTTTGGGCGGGGCAACGGTCGCCACCTGGCCCATCTGTTTGCCGCGCACGGTATCGACGATGACCCAATCGCCGACTTTCAGGCGATCAAAGCCGTCGGCGCGGTAATGATAGACCTTGCCGACTGGCTGGAAGCGCACACCGGCGAAACGTTCGCGCGACTCGGGGCCTGGGGCCTCGACCGGCGCGCCCGTCCACTCCGGCAGATCGAACATGGAGGGCTCTTTGGTAGGTGTCTCGGACACGGTGTTCCTCGGGCGGCGATGAGGCGCGCCCCGGGCGGATTATTCGACGACCGTGATGGTCGGCGCTGCGGTTTGATAGTTGATGACGCTGACCCGGGCGGCGACCTGGCGGGCGATCTCCTGGAAGCGCACCGCCGCGGGCGCGGCGGGGTCGGCGATGACGATTGGCCGGCCGCTATCGCCGCCGACCCGGATCATGCTGTCGAGCGGGACGCTGCCGAGAAAGGGCACGCCCTTCATCTTGGCCAGACGGTCGCCGCCACCCTCGCCGAACATGGCGGTCTTGGCTCCTGTCTTGGGATCCACAGACGGGCCCATGTTTTCGATAACGCCGATGACGGGGACCTTGAGCTGTTCGAAGGCGGCCAGGCCCTTGAGCGCGTCGCTCATGGACACGAGCTGGGGGGTGGTGACGATGATGCCCATGGCGCCGGCGGCGGTCTGGGCGAGCGAGAGCTGGCTGTCCCCGGTGCCGGGCGGCATATCGATGATGAGGTAGTCCAGATCGCCCCAGGCCACATCGGTCAGAAACTGGCGGATGGCGCTGTGCAGCATCGGGCCGCGCCACACGAGGGGCATCTCGGCCGGATAGATGAAGCCGATGCTGAAGACCTTGACCCCGTAGCGGTCGATGGGGATGAGCTTGCCCTCGATCTGCTGCACGGAGGGCAGGGCCCGGCCGTCGGCCTGGAGCTGGGCGGCGGGCAGGCCGAACATGAGCGGAATGTTGGGGCCATAAACATCGTTGTCGAGCAGGCCGACCTTGGCCCCGGATTGGGCGAGGGCGATGGCGAGGTTGGCGGCGACCGTGCTCTTGCCGACCCCGCCCTTTCCGGAGGCGACGGCGATGATGTTCTTGATCGGAGTCTGGACCGTGCCGCGCATGCGGGCATTGGCCCCCACGTTGCTGGTCCAGGTCAGGTCGATCTTGCCGACCCCGATCTTGGCGAGGGCGGCTCGGATGTCGTTCTCGATGACGTCCTTAAGCGGGCAGGCGGGGGTGGTCAGTTCGACCGAGAAGGCAAGGTCGTTGCCGCTGATTTTGAGGTCCTTGATCATGTTCAAGGACACGAGATCTTTGTGGAGTTCGGGTTCCATGACGGCCGAGAGGGCGGTCATGACTTGGTTTTCGCTAAGCATTGTGTTTTCCCAGGTTCGGAATTGGAGGATTCTATCAGGCGGATGGGTTGCCAAGCTCCGGAAGAGAAATGCCCGGGCCGGCGTACGCCGGCCCGGGCATTTCTCTTCCGAAAATGGGTTGTGTCAAGGACTCTTAGCGAAATAGCGAACGCTGGAGCGTCAGGCTGATCAGGGTGGTCAGAGCCGGCAGGAACAGGGCCGCGCCAATCCGCCCCACGATCCGCCCCACGTTGAGCAGATCCTCCGGCGCGCCGAGCAGTTTGGCGTGGATGTCTTCCAGCCTGCGCAGTTCATCAGACTCGGCGGGGCTGAGCGCAAGGGCGCGGGGCCAAAGCGCGTTCAAGCGGTCCTGCATGGGCCCGAGCTCGCGTTCCTTGGCCTTTCGGACGATTGTCGTCATAAGCTGGCGGGGCGCAATCACAATGATGGCGGTGCTGATCGAGGCCTCGGACTCCTTCCCGGCCAAGACATCACCGGGCAAACGTCCGTCGACGGGGTGAAGCTCCGGGGGCGGACCGGGGCGCTCTCCGAGTGGGGTGCGTCGCTACCGGGGAGTATAGGCGCGGTGACAGTCGCGTAGCGCCGGTCGCGAATACTTGGATATCCCTATCGATCGCGCATTTGTTTCACCCACTCCGGAGTCACCCGTTCCAAGCGGGCCTTCTTCAGGTTCTCGCGCATGATCCAGCGCACGTCGGGATCCGGACTCGCCAGCCAGTATTCCATGAGCGGTTTGCCCTCGGCCGGCAGGGCGGCGACGGCGACGCTCCAGCAGTAGCCCAGACCCTGGCGGAGGGCTCGGAAGTCGTCGCTTCGGCGATCCGTAACCCGCGGGATGGAGGCAGTGATGGCGTTCAGGATCTGCAGGGTCGCCCGGGCATGCGCGGGCGCGCCCAGCAGACGCGGCTCGCACAGGGCGGCGGCGGCGGCGCGCTGCTCGAACGGCGTGCCGCGCGCCCAATCCCGCGCAGCCGCCACGAGCCTGGGCATGTCCGCATCGCCCAGGCGCTGCAGGGCCATCGCCACGCCCTCGCGCATGCGCCAGCGCGGGTCGGAGGCGCAGCGGCGGAGGACAACCAGCAAGGTGTCATCGCCTTCGGCGAGCAGGCGGCCCAGACCGACCGCACCGCAGAACGCCAGAAACTCATACGGTGAATTGACCGGGGCCGTGTCGGGTGTGTTCAGGAGGTAACGCTCAAAGCGGAGCAGGTCGCCCTCGTCGGCGACAGCCTGGGCGAGCTCCAGATTGCCGCGCGGCCCGGGCAGGCCCGATTCGCGGAGCAGATAGGCGTCCCAGTCTGGCATATCGCGCAGGATTGCGCGATATGTTTCACGCTTGCTCATGCCTTTGTTTGGGGTTCCAATATGAGTGGCGAGAACACCCTCCCCGCGCTTCGCGCGGGGAGGGTGTTCTCGCCACCGATATCTTTACGACGGCTTCAAGGAGTCCGCCCGGCTTCCCGAGCCATACAGAAAGTAGTGCTCGGTCTGGCGCGCCTCAAAGCGCCAGCCCAGATCGTTCAAACGGCGGGTGAGCTCGGCGGGCTCGTAGAAGAGTTTGTAGATTTGAAACTCGCGCCCGTCATTGAGGCGGCGGCGCAACGTTGTCGCTTCACGCTCGGGCAGGCGATGATCCACCGCGGTCGAGCTCGGCTCGTGGCGCGAGTCGACGAAGAACACCCGCCCGCCAGGCGCGAGGCAGGCGGCGACCAGATCCCAGAAGGCGGCGAAGCGCTCGGGCGGGACGTGGGAGAGCCAGAAGCCAAAGAACACGGCGTCGTATCGCGCGACCGGCTGCCACTCAAAGAGGTTGGCCTGAATGTAGTCGACGTTCGGTGAGCGCAGGCGGGCCTGGTTCAGGGCCAGCATCTCGGGCGAGCCATCCAGACAGGTCAGGTGCTCGGCGCTGGCCAGCAGGCGCTCGCTCCACAGACCCGTGCCGCAGGCGAACTCCAGCACCCGTCCGGCGGGATGAAACGCCGCGAGGGCGGCCCGGACCTGGTCGGCTTCGGCGAACCATTCGGCGTTGAGGGCGGCCCCCCGATCGTAGCGGCCCTGGCGCAGCCACCACTCGTCATATTCGGCGGCGCGGGCCCGGTAGTAGGCGAGTTGTTCGAGCAGGGGATCGGAGACCCACGGCGTTGTCATGTTTGACCGGACGATATCTTAACAATCTCCGGCGAGATCCCAATCCCCGCGCGAAGCGCGGGGATTGGGATCTCGCCTGTCACTTAAGGAATAACTACTAGCCTTTCACGTACGAGAGTTTCTCGGCGACTTTGCCGTTCCTTACCTTGAAGACATCGACGCCCCGCACATGTCCTGAGCTGCCATCGTCATTGTCCCAGCGATAGATCCAGCGGGTGACGCAGCGATCTCCGGCCAGGATCTCTTCTTCGGTCTCGAAGCGCGGGTTCTTCGAATCACGGAAGAAATCAACCCAAAACGCGCGGAACGCCTCGCGACCGGTGATTCTCGCGCCATCGGGCGCGGGCCAGGTGTTCTCGAAGATGACGTCCTCAGTGGTGACCGCCATCATCGCTTCCACGTCGGCGCGACTGCAAGCGTCGTTGAAGGCCGCGATTGTGGTGAGTGTGTCTTGTGACATCGTTTGATCCCTCCCGTTGCTGATGATGTTTTTCTCCTCGCGCTGCCAGGCGGTTACCCCGGGCCGCAGCGCCCGCCGGAGCCGATGCCGGAGTATGGCACGAGTTTGCCGTCTTCGTATCGGCGCGGGAGACCGGGAACTTGACAGCCCGGGCGCGTGCCCTGAAGATATGGCCGATCCGCCGCGCGTTCGAAATTCACTCCCGAATCGATGTCCCCGCCCCGGCGTATGCCGGGGCGGGGACATCAATTCCGCAACAAAAATCATGAATCAGCGTTATCCGCAGACCATCCTCGTCTCATGCGAATGCCCGTGGGACGAAAACGAGCAGTTGATCGAAGACGTCTTCCGCAAAGAGGTTCGCGAGACCCTGGCCGGCGGATACAACCACCTGTATATCTTTGGCACCGCCGGCGAGGGCTACGCGGTCGACACCCCGCGCTTTCAACAGATCGTGCGGATCTTTCATGAGGAGACCCGCGGCCCGGAGGTTCATCCGCTGGTGGGGGTGATCGGGCTGTCGACGGCCAACATCGTCGAGCGCCTGCGCTTCGCCCACGACGTTGGATTCCGGGCCTTCCAGATCTCCCTGCCGAGCTGGGGGCCGCTCAAGGACAACGAGATGATGCGCTTCTTCACGGATGTGTGCGGGGCGTTTCCGGATTCGATATTCCTGCACTACAACCTGCCCCGAGCCAAGCGCCTGCTGACCGGCGCGGACTACCGGCGGCTGGCCGACGCCGTCCCGAACCTGGTCGCGACCAAGAACACCGGCGGCGGGAACGCCCGCGCCTCGGACCTGATGCGGCACGCGCCGGAGATTCAACACTTCTTCAGCGAGGACAACTTCCCGCACGGTTCGCAGTTTGGGCCGTGCTCGCTGCTGTCGTCACTGGGCGCGTTGTTCCCGGCCAAAACCCGGGCCCTGTTCAAGGCGGGGGTGGAGCAGGACATCGCCACGCTGTTCGAACTGCATCACGCCTTTCACGCCATGCATGTCGAGGTCTTTGGTTCGTTCCTGGCCGAGGAGCGCATCGACGGCGCCTACGACAAAATGATCAAGCGCGCCGGCGGGATGCGCGAGATGCCGCTGCGCCTGTTGTCGCCTTACGAGGGATTCAGCGAAGCCCGCTACGCGGAGTTTGAGCGGGTGATCCGCGAGAAGTATGCTGACTGGCTCGCATAGGGGTTTGCCTGAGGACACACGCCCCGGTGGAGCCGGGGCGTGTGTCCTCAGGCGGAGAGGGCTAGCGTAACCGGACGCTCTCCGAAGTGAAGAACTGGCGGAAGCCCAGCCCCAGCGCGGTCGCCTGCGAGCCGGTATTGTCGGCGTTGCATCTGTATTGATTGATGACGTTGTGCGAAATCGACCAGGCGCATAACGCCCAGACGACGGCTTTGCCCAGGCCGCGCTGGCGGTGACCGGGATGGGTCAGCACCCCGATGTCCATGAAGCCCGTCCGGCGGTAACCGCTCGAGGCCGCGACCAGCGCGCCGTCGGCGAAGCACCCGAATGCGATCTCGTGGCTGACCTCGACGTAGCCATCATCGACCTCGGCCGGGGAGCACGCGGCATGCAGCGCCTGCATGCCGTCGTCGTCGGCCAGGCTCAGCGCGCGCACGGTGTAGGGTGAGCGCGGCGCCCACGCCGAGAGGTCGGGTGGAAACAGGTAGTGGACGAGCCCGGCGTCGCGCGATTGGATCGCGGCATCGCCCCAGACCTGCACCAGATCGTCGGCGATCAGCGCCTCGCTGGCGGGCAATGCTTCGGCCACGCGCCGGACGGCGTCGGCCAGTTGCGGATCGACCTGGGCGAAGGTCCGCGCGCCGATGCGCCACAGCGCGATGAGCTTGTCCCCCGCGTATTTTGCCTCGGGAAGGATCGTTGTGCCCGGCTGGGAGGCAAGCGCGACCGGATAGCCAAGATGATCCGCCCAAGCGCGGTGGACGTCTTGCTCGAACGCCGAGCGGTCCTGCGTCATCGCTGCTCCAGCGCGCCTGCAAACGCATCGGCGTCGGCCACCGTCCCAAACACGCCGTCCTCGATCTTGATCGAGGCGATCGACCAGGCGTGCAGTTCGTCGTTGACGGCGCCGCAGCAGTCACCCAACAGCAGGCACTCATAGCCCAGGTCGACGGCGGCCCGCAGCGTGGAGTGCACGCACACGTCGATGGTGTTGCCACAGAAAGCCAGACAGCGGATGCCCTTCTCCCGCAGCAGGCGATCGAGTTCGCCCGAGACGAAGGCGCTGCAGGTCGACTTCTCGATCACCGCGTCGACGGGTTCAGGGCGCAGGTCAGGCACGATCTCCCAGCCGGGTTCCCCGGGCGCGGCCGTCGTCGATGCGGAGCCGGGATGGCGACCGTGGCGGGTGTAGATCACTTGCAGGCCGGCGCCGCGCGGCCGCCAACACCCGTTGAATGCGGGGATGGGTGCGCTCAGCCTTGCCGTGTCGTATCCCGCCCGCTCGATGTAGAAGCCCGGCGAGCAGTAGTCGTGCTGCATGTCGACCACGAGCACGGCGCACGCCAAAGCGGGCGTATTCCTATCGCGCGGCCAGGGATGCGGGTCGCCGTGTATTTGACTGGGCATGACTTCTACAACATCCCCTTCAGGCACTTTCGGATTTCCTTGCGCGCCCAGACATAGTGGCTGGAGGTTGCCGAGACGAAGTACGCGCCGAGGGTGCTTGTCTTCGTCCAGGCATAACGCCCGGGCTCGAAGAGATCCTCCTCGCTAATCTTCGGAATCGTCTTGAGCATCTGCTGGTACGATCGGCGAAACTCTTTCAGGACTTCATCCAGGGGCCGATCGCGATGTTTCTCGTAGATCTGCTTGTTCAACGCGGGGAGTTGCGACCATATAAAGCCCTCACCTGGAACCGCGGGCGTCAGGCCCTTGAGACCGGCCTTGTGCCAACTCAGGCACATTTGCTCCCATTCCCAAATGTGGGCGAGGACGTCTTTGATCGCGCAATGTGTGATCGGACTGCTTGTACTGAGCTGCTCAGGCGTCAGCCCTGTAAGCGCCTGCTCCAAGGCATCGTGCTCGGCCTGCATCGCGGTGATCAACTGGTCTTTGGTCGTGGGACGCGGCATTTCAGCCCTCCTCTGTCGATTCAGTGAACTGTTTCTTCTTGGTGATCAGCTCGTAGTTCAGGCGGAACAACGCGAGGGCGCCGTCAACGCCCTTGTCGCCACGCATCGGGAAGGTCACCCAACCTGTGTCGGGAAGGAAATAGTGCGGGATGGCGCGTCCGCTCTCGACCAGTTCGGCACGGACCTTGCGCGGGAATGGCAGGTCGGCGTGATCGCTGCCGTGCAGATGCCCCACTTCGCGCGGGCCGACGTGGAAGGCCACCGCGCCAAAACGACCCGGGCGGGTGGTGATCCCATCCCAGGTCAGCAGTTCATCCCGAATGCGCTCAAATGCGTTATTCATTGGCGGCCGGCCTCTTTGAATCGATCCGAAGGTTGGTTGATTACGGTGGACCTCCTTCCGCCTGCGCCCAATTGTCGGTCTCGCGCAGTGTCGCGCGCGGCGAATGAGTCCGCCCGCAGATCGGATTGTCGGCGCGATCAGGTTTGCGGCGCGCCTGGAATCGCCGATAGTCCCGCCGCCTCAATCCCAGCGATGGCGCAAATCTCGTCGTTGTCGCCGATGTCGCCCGAGATGCCGACCGCGCCGATGATCTCGCCATCCGCGCCGGCGATCAGCACGCCGCCGGGTGAGGGCACCATTCGCCCGTGGCTGGTGGCGGCGAGCGCGGCGAAAAACGGCGGGAAGCGATTTGCCCGCTCGGCCAGCTCGCGGGTGCCAAAGCCCATGCCGAGCGATCCCCAGGCCTTGCCAAAAGCAATGTCGAAGCGGACAAAGCCGGCCCCGTCCTCGCGTTTGAAGGCGATCAGGTGCCCGCCCGCATCCAGGACGGCGATGCCCAATGGCGCGAAGTGTTTCTTGCGCGCTTCGGCGAGCGCCACCTCAATAATCGCGATCGCCTGGGCCAGTTTGAGTGCTGCCATTTCGCCTCCAACGTGAATTGCTCTGAGACCGATCGTGCTCTCGGCGCTACTTTACTCGATTTGGGAGGGAGATTCAGGCGGCCAGCAGAACAGCCTGCCCTCCGTCTTCACCGCCTCCAACATCAATTCAGGCGGGAACATGCTCCGGCGTATCAGCTCGCCGATCAGGGCGCTTCCGCCGTCGGCGTCGGTCGGGATGAGATAGCTCTCCTCGCGCCTGGATGTGAAGACATACAGCTCGTCAGACGTCAGCCAGTCACCAGTCATAAAGCACACTCGGACAACGTCGGCCCAGTCAAAGCCGTCGGTCCACGGTGCGCCGCCCGAGGGCGCGACATCGCGGTAGACGGCGGTCTTGTCAAAACGAACGTGATACCAATCGGCGAGGGTGGGCATACTGTCCTGGGTGCGCATTTCCGATTGTATTCACTGTCTCGCAACGGGCCCTCTGCAAATCGTAGATCCGATACCCCGCATTCCCGAAGACCAGCGGAAACGGGAGTGCCCGGGTTGACTCAACCACCGCATAGTGCGCGCCGAAGCGGCAGGCCAATGCCTCGAAATCAGCCGAGCCCAGGCTGGCGTAGGCGGCCTGGACGACGGCCACGTTTTCAAAGTAATCGCCGTTGAAACGCGCGGCGGCACCGGGGGCCACGGCCTCGAAGCGCGGCAACCATTCGCCGAAACCATCGGGCTGCAACGCCAGCTCGAGCAGATCGGATATGGACGCGAGCGTCCGCCGCTCGGAATACACCCGCCAATCCGATTCATACAGAATGATCGGGCCGGGCGGTGTGACAAAGACCGCCTCGCGGGGCGTATGGTCGCGTGCCCATCTCTGGGCCTCTTCCCATGGTCCGTTCGGGCCGTTGATGTATATCCCGGGCTGCCACACACCCGAGAATCGCAACGCCAGCGCGCAGCCAGCTGCCAGGATGGCGACCGCCGCCACCACGGCGGCGGCGGGGATCCTGCGGCGGGCACGCTCGGCGATGACCCAACCACCGAGGGCAAGCGCCGGCCACGGGAAAACGATGAGGGATAGCCCCGCCGCGAGCCAGCGCCCGCGGGGAAAACGGCCGGCCCGGAGCGCTTCCGAAACCGCATGCGCCGCGCACAGATACGCGACGAGCAGTAGCAGCACGCACACCCGTGACAGTTGGAGTTGCATCAGGGCGGTCGCAGGCCAGATATGGGCAATCGCCTCCTGGAGGACAAGCAGCGCCGCGCCGGCCGCCAGCATCGCCCGCAAGGCGACCGCATGGCGGGGCTGGCTCGCCCGAAGCGCGAGGGTGCCCAGCCAAAGTCCGCCAAGTCCGCCCGCCACCAGCCATAGCAGGCTGGCTGGGCCGTCCAGGGGATGCCAGATGTGCCGAAACATGCCCTGCCCAACGACTTCAAGCCAATCCGCGCGCACGCTCATGTCCAATTCTGGATTGGAACCGAACTTCCAGATCAGGACGGGCGCGGCCGCGCCAAGAAAGGCCGCGCCCGCCCGGGCAAAACCGCGCACTCCAACCTGGCGCCGCTCGACCAGCATCGCCACGCCCAGAAACAACACGGCAAAATTGACCGAGACCAGGTGCAGGTTGTAGGTCGCGCCCAGCAGGCCAAACGCGGCGGCCGGGCGCCCCCGGAAGTACAGGGCGAAGGCCAGCAGAATGAGCGGCAGCGCCGCACTTCGATTCAGGAGACTGAACTCGATCAACGGGAATCCGACGAAGCCCGTGTGCGGCAGCGCCAGAGCGCAAACAGCCAGCAGCCCGCTCTCGGCCTTCCCAAACAGCGCCAAGGCCAGTTCCCAGGTCGCGGCGAAGGTCGCCCAGGTGGCCGCGACGTGGGCGAGGAATAAAGCGGCTTCGAGCAGGCCAGAGCCCACGGTCGGCAGGAAGAGGAACCAGAAGAAGCTGTAGTGTTGCGTTCTCAGCGCGACAATCGGATCGCCGGCGTACAGGCCGGGATCGGTATACGCCCTGAGCATGGGCAGGTGGATGATCTGGTCAAACGTTCCGGTGTGGTAACCGGTGGCCAGGATATTCAGGGCCGCGGCGAGCAGAAAGAAAAGCGCGCGCCGCGCGCCTGAACGGCGCAACGTATCGGCCAGTTCCGATACCCTGCGCCATGCGACTGATCCGGGCGGGCTGTCAGTGCTGGCCGGAAGCCCGCGTGGGATCACTTCTTGCAGAAGGCCGGAAAGGCGATGGTCACCGGCACGTTGACGTTGGACAGCTCATAGCTCACATCGGCCTTGAATGTCTGGGCCTTGGCGCTGCCCTGCGCCGCGGTGGCCGCCTCAAGCGCGAGGGTGTACTTGACGAGATACTGCCCATCGCGGGCGAGCCAATAATCGCCCTTGTTGTTGCGCACGACAGCGCCGGAGTCCTTGCCCAACTGAGTGACTTTGAAGGTGAAGTGATTTGTCGGGATCCCGTTGATGGTCTCTTCAGCCACAAAGGATGGATTCTCAGCGCTGAGGGTCACATCCAGCAGACCCGTCAAGGTGCCGCGCAGATCGGCCTCAATCGGCTGCTGTTCGGTCAAATTGCCTTTCTGGCTCGCTCCCTGCCCCGAGATCTCGCACTGCTGATTGCCAATTGCGATGGTCTCGTTCGCATCGGTCGAACCCTTTGGATTGTCGGCGTTGACCTCGCGCGTTTCCATGCGCGTGCGCGACGCCTTCTTGGCGCTATCCACCTGGCTGATCATCGTGATCTCGTTCTGGTCCGTCGGTTCCGGGCCTGAGGTGACGGTGCGCAGCGTGGTCTGGTAGCTGTTGAGGCTGGCCAGCCCGGTCCGTATCCCGGTCATGGCCGGGTTGGGCGGGCGGCGGGTGGGGGTAGGAATGGGTGTCGGGCTGGGTGGCAACGCGGAGGGTCTGGTCACGGTTGCCCCGGGCCCAGCAGTCGCGGCTTGTTGGGCAATGGGTGGGGGCGTTTCAACCGGATTGGATGACCCGGAGGTCTGCAGCGACCGAATCAGGCGGGCTGGGATATCGGAACAACCAAGCATCGACAACGCCAGCAGCGCGGTCAAAAGGGTCAAGGCACGTCGAGACAGGAACATGATTTGCCTCCGCTGAACGATTTCATTATAGGTTCAGAATGCTTTTCAGGCCCATTCCGCGCGCACGAGACCGGATAGCGGCATGCGGGCCAGCCAGACCGCAGGCACCACGCTTCCAGCCAATCCAATCCCAAGCGCGCAGGCCAGGACAAAAGCCACGGTCCGTGCTTCGATCACCATCCGCACCTGAACCCCCGAGGTTTGCAGAGGACTGGCGGCGCCGATGGCGGAAGCGCCGGCAAACGCGAGCAGGGTGGCCAGGGCCGCCACGGCAAGGCCCTGCGCGCACACGTGAATGGCCAGCGCGGCGGGTTCGTACCCAACCACTCGCATCACGCCCAGATCGCGGCGGCGCAGCCATGTGAGCCGGCCGAGCGTCGCGGACAGCGCCAGGGCCGACCATATCCCGAGGCTGCCCGCGATCGAGCCCAACAAGTCAAATAGCGGGCGCCATTCACGGGTCAGGTTGCGGCCGCTCGCCCCCCGCTCAACTGCGGAGAGACCGCCGGGCAATTCGTCGCCGGGTTTCACGGACCCGCCGGCCGGCACCACGAAGATCGATACTGCGTCGTCCCACCCGAGCAGGTCCTGGGCATCGCGCAGGCTCACCCAGGCCTCGAAATCGGAAACGGTGCCCGTTTCGAATACCCCCACGACGATGAATTCGCGGCCGCGAATCTGGATGGGCCGCCCAGAACCGCATCACGGTTACGCGCAAGCTGAGACCCGATCATTGTCGCGCGCGGCGGATCATTGGCGTTCAGCGGCCGCCCGTATAGGAGGCGAAAGGTCTCGATCTCCTGATAGCGCGCGGGATCGATGCCGCGCAGGAGAACGGCGGATGCCGGCGTCGCGCCGGTCACATTGTGTATTTCGGGAATGGGATGAGCATATCCGCGGGCGCGCAGGAGTTCGACGGTCGCAGACGGGATGCGGCTGCCATAGAACTCGCCCATGCTGCCGCTTTCCTGAATGACCAGAAGTGACGGATTGACCGTGTCGTAACGGCTGAGCATGTCGGTCTGGTATCCGCCAATGAGCAGGGCGCACATGAGCGGTAGCGCGGTGTTGATGGCGAGGACGATCAGCAGCCATGGATGTTGGAGCAGCGCCTGGAGTCCAAGCCGCATGGCGGATCGCATGGCCTAACTCCGCAGCCCTTGCGCCACGCTGGCGCGCAACAGCCCGGCCGTCGAGACCAGCGCGCCGGCAAACGCCGATAGCGCCGTCAACGCAGCGAAAATCGCGACCCTGTTCGGATCGGCCGTAAGTCGGATCGGCACATTGAAAACATACGCCGGTCCATCGGCGTAGAGGGCCGACATCCAGGCTGATGCCAGAGGAACGCCGATGCAAAACGCCCCCGCGGCGAGCATCTCAGTGCGCAGCAGCAAATACGCGCTCACTTGGGCCACCGAGAATCCGGACAAGCGCAACAAGGCGCTTTCGCGGGGGCGCTCGGCCAGATGCAGGGCGCTGGCCATGTAGGCGCCCATGCCCACGGCCAATAATGCGAGCCCGCTCCCGACATACATCAGGTTGAGCAAGTCTCGCAACAGCTCGGTGTTACGCCGGGTATAGGTGTCTTCGTAGAACACGACGAAACGCCCCGCAATCTCCGGGTCCGCCGCCAGCCGCGCCGAAACGGTCTCTCCATCGGCGCCGAGCGCCACTTGAACCGTGACGATCTGGGTGAGTCGATCCGGGCCGAACAGATCGCGGGCCAACTCGAGCGGCATGTAAACCGCCGCGAACGCAACGCCCGGTGAACGGAACGTGCCCGTCACCGTCATGGGCCGGCCGTAGATGATCAGCACGCTCCCAAGGTTCCAACCCGCCGAGTCGGCCAGCCCTTCTCCGATGACGACCTCGTTGCCGATATTGGGCCAGCGCCCGGACTGGAGCGACAGGTGCTGAGCGCCAGCCCAGTCTGCCAGCGGCGCAGCGCGGACCTGGACAAGGCGATCATTGACTCGCAACTGGCGGAAAAACAGGGGAGACACGCGCGACACGAGTTGGGGCCCAAGCGCCTCAGCCGCCCGCATCACCTCGTCGGGCAAGGTCGAATCGCTCGGATCAACGTAATTCCCGTCGAGGATGATCAGATTCGAGCCGGTTGATGGCACGGCCAGGAAATCGGACAAGGCAGCGGCCATAGCGCCCAATAGCATCGCGCACACGATCACGGAGGCCATTCCGGCGATCGACAGCATGGTGCGCAATCGGTCAAAGCCAAGGTCCGCGAGCGCCAGCCGCAAGGGGGTCATCTTGGCTCCCTTCGACCGCTGGACAGGCGGATGACCTGATCGCTGGCCTGGACCAGGCGCTGGTTGTGGGTGGCCATCACGATGGTGTGCTGACCGTCCCGCGCCAGGTCACGCAACATCGAGACCACCGCCTCGGCCCCGGCCGCGTCGAGATCGCCAGTGGGTTCGTCGGCCAGGATCAGGGGCGGCCTGGTGATGATGGCCCGGGCGATCGCGACACGCTGCTGTTCGCCACCTGACAGTTCCGCCGGGCGGTGTCCGCGCCGTGCGCCCAGGCCCATTTGGTCGAGTATGGCGCGGGCCGCGCGCAACGCATCGGCCCGGGCTTGCCCGACAGCCAACAAGGGCAACGCAACGTTCTCATCGGCGCTGATAAAAGGCAGCAGGTTGTAAAACTGGAAGATGAACCCAACGCTCCGGCGCCGAAAGCGGGTCAGCTCGGCCTCGCTGGCGCGCTCTAGCGAAACGCCGTCCACGGTTACGGCGCCTTGCGAAGGGCGCTCGATGCCGCCAAGTAGATGAAGCAGGGTGGACTTGCCGCAGCCACTTGGCCCGAGCACCACCGCGAAGGCGCCACGCGGGATGTCGAGGGTGATGTCGGCCAGCGCATCGACGATCTCGCTGCCGCGGGTGTAGTGCCGGCTCAGGCCCTCGGCGCGGACCAACGGCACAACGTCGACGAGGGGGCGGGGAACGGGCGGCGTGTCCATGATGAAGGGCTAAGCGGTCACGATATGTTGAGCATAAACCAAATCCCGGCAAACGGCCTGCTCCCGCGGTTGCGTGTCCTTGCCGGGACGGCGCAAGTTGAAGCGTTATACTCCCAACCGTCCTTACGGGTCAATCAGTGGAGGGGAAGGTGCCTGGTGGTCGGAGGCAGAACGGTTCGTTGCCGTCTGAGCGCGATTACCGGCGAGGAGCAAGAATGTCCCTTCGCAGTATTGCCGGCATGGCTGTGGCCTTTGTCATCGCGTTCACGACGGCCGCCACCGCTGCCCCGAGCGCAAGCGCGGGGATCGTGTCTCCCATCGCCGACGTGTGCTTCACCGAACACACAGGCGACACCACCACCGACTTCAGCAGCCCGGATGCGAAGGCGCTGCGCGACGCGGTGGCCGCGGTAGCGCCAGGCGGGACGGTCAAAGTGGCTGGCACCTGCGCGGGCGCCGTTCTCGGTGGCGGCACGACCCAGGTGGCCCTGGTGACGAAGGCGATCACCCTGATCGGCGGTTTTGTCCCATCGGACTGGACTACCAGCTATCCGCTCACCCAGCCGACGATCCTCGACGGGCAATTGGGTGGGCGGGTGTTGTTCTTCAGTGGCGCCGACGCGAATGTCGCGAACCTCGTCGTTCAAAATGGAAGCGAGGCGTCCACCCACGGCGGCGGCATCTACGCCTCAGGCGCATTGTCTATGAACAATGTCAGCGTAATCAGCAGCACCGCCCAGTTTGCGGGTGGGGGCGCGTTTGCGATGGATGCAGTGACGGTGACCGGCGGGCTGTTCCAGAACAATCGGGCCGTAACCTACGACGGTGGCGGGCTGTACGGAAGCAGCTCGGTGACATTGGCTGGGACCCAATTTGTTGGTAACAAAGCCCAAACCTCTGGTGGTGGCGTGCGCGCCCAAGGTCCTCTATCTGTGACGGGTGGCGTGTTCGAAGGAAACTCTGCTGGGAATCAGGGGGGCGGGCTGTATGCCTACAAATCGCTGGCGTTAACAAGCGCGAAATTCATCGCCAATATGGCTGTCAGCGGTGGCGGCGTCTATCACTACGGCGGCGTTCTTCAAAACTCCGAAAGCGCTTTGCTGGTGAACGCGTTGTTCGCGCGCAACACCGCGCAGTCCTTTGGCGCAGCCGTGTATTTCGATCATCCCTCCACCGCCGACGTGATCCACACGACGGTGGCAAGTCCGACGATCGCAAGCGCCTCGGCGTTCTTTGTCGGGTCAGGGACGATTCGGATTACCAACACAATCGTCGCGAGCCATACAACCGGTTTCAACCGCGGTATTGGGACGGTGTTCGAGGACTATACGCTCTTCGACGCGGTGCCGACGCCGCGCGGCAGCGGGGTGTTGGCCGGCACCCACTCCTTCACCGGCACGACCGGGTTTGCCGCTCCCGCCGCAGACAACTATCGTCTCTCATCCGCGAGTTCGGCACTCGATGCGGGCGTTGACGCCGGGGTCGGCACGGACTTCGAGGGGACAACTCGCCCGTTCGGTGCTGGCTTCGACATTGGCTACGACGAGTGGGTGCCGCCGCGGGCGTATCTGCCGCTACTTGCGCGATAAGCTACACCAGTATCATCGTTCGATGGATTCCGCCCATATTGACCGGCAGCCGCCGCCACGCCTCGCCAAAGTCGTCGGTCTGCCAGATATCGCCGTTGGACAGGCCCGCGTACAACCGACCTGATACGCCCGGCTCGGCAATCAGCGCGTAGGCCATGAAGTCCAGAGGTTCTGGCAAACCGCCAGACAGGCATTCCCAAGCGCCGCCTCCCATCGAGCGATAGATCCGCCCGCGCGCTTTTCCTTCCACATGCGCCGGCGGCACGAATTGGCCTTTGAGTGGATTTGGCTGGTCCGAGGCAGACAGATACCAAACATCAGGACGGATCGCATCAGCCGCGACCATCCAGCCATACTTCGCGCCAAGCCCCGCCCGAGGCTGCTGCCAGGTAATGCCGCCATCCAGGCTGCAGGCGGCGCCGCTGCCCGAGCCGCCCCCTTCATACACCCGTCTGCCGTCGCTGGCATGGAACGTCAGCGAGTGGCAATCGAGGACGGCCCCGCGGCGATGGCCCGACCAGGTCACGCCTCCGTCCGTCGAGCGCAGCACGCCGCCAAGCTCGATGCCAGCCAGAATGAGGTTGGGGTCTTCCGGCGACAACGCCAGCGCCTGCGGATATGCGCCCCAGTCGGGCGGCTCCGCGGGCGAGAACCACCACCACTTGCGGGTGCGCCGTAACGCCTGAAGCTCATTCCATGCGGCGCCGTGATCGGCCGACACATAGAGCGAGGCCGGTTTGCAGCCGGCGTAGATCAGGCCCGGCTCGAGCGGACTGACCGCGATAGTCTTGATGGCCTGGCCGGACAGGCCGGCTTGGTCCCAGGTCCGGCCAGCGTCGTCGGAGCGCCAAATGCCGTTGGCCTGCGTCCCGGCATAGACGCGCCCCGAAATGCGCCGGTCGGCGGCAAGACTATTCACCCGTTTGCCCTCGAGCGACGATTCGACCGACCATACGCCGTCGCTGCGCAGATCGGCGCGGGTCACGCCTCTTGAGTTCGTGGCTAAAAAGATCTTGTTGCATCATGCTTGCGCCTCCGGCGCCTACGGATCCACGATCAGTACCACGTTTCCCCCTATCGGACCGCGATCGGCGCGGATGCGCCGCTTCGACTCAATGCAATTTGCAGTGCGCCGCCAAGCGCTGCTGAAGCGGCCAGGCACCCGCCAAAAGCCACGGTCAACATCGTGAAACGTTCGGCCGCGCGCGGCGCGCCAACCTGCCAGCCGAGCGCGTCCATGAGGATGTTGACGACCAGGAATGCGCCAGCGCAGGCCAGACCCGTGAGCAGCGCATTTCGGGCTTCGCGTCCGCGCCGGCGCAGCGCGACCGACATCGTCCAAGCCGTGACGAAACACACGATGAAGACGGCCGGCACGAACAGGAGGGTGAACAAGTTGCGCAACGGCAGCGGCGAGCCGGCTTGCTCGACCAGGGCCACTTCGATCGGGGTGAGTGCCAGTGCGATGGCCAGCGCCGAAATCGCCCAGATCGCGCCCGCGCCCGCCCCTCGCCTTGTCTCGGAAGAACCGCTGAATCGGGCAATCAGCATGCCCCATAGCGCGCCTCCGGCGAGCAGGCCAAACAGGGCAAAGAACGCGGCCGGCAGGATGCGCCCGAGATCCAGCGTATGGCCCGGAAGGGCGCCATGGACGAAGGTTCCGATGGCGCCTCCGGCGAACATGCCGCCAAGTTGACAGACCGGGGACAAAATGGCGATCTTCAGGGTGTTGGACATTGGGTGATGCGGGCTGTCAGGCGGCTGCGGACTTGCCGGCTGCTTGCCGCCAGAACAGGATGCCCGTGAAAATGATGATGGCGTGAATGACGATGAACGGGATATAGCTGGCGGCGGAATAACCGCGGGCGATCCAGATTCCATCGGCCACGATGCCGCGGAATATCTCGGCCAGGATGATGGCCACGATCAGGCTGCCACTCTGGGCCGGTTTGCGTGAGGCGTATAGCATCGCCGCTCCAAGCGAGCCCAGTTCAAGCACAAATACCAGCCACGCGTCGGCAAAGGCGCTGGACCGCCAACGGGTCAACCGACAAATGGCGGGAGGGGGGGTGAGGTTCAAGTGGGAGGGGCGGTCGCGCGATACGAGGCTTTTTTCGGTTGACTCCTTTCGAGCGTGGCGGTAACGCCTTTTGCACGCGCCCATGTCCTAGGCTAATGAACGATCGTGAAATATTTGCGAAATGTCCGTTGGCCCAGGGGGAGCCTAAGGGCGTTGCGAATCAATCGTAGCCTGCCTCGGTCAACCAACGATGCGCAAAAAGTCACCAGGTACTTTCTTCAGGATTGAGTTCTTGAAGGCGTAAGATAGGACGCCTGTCGCCTTGTTGGCAATGACCGTGGCGGCAACAGGCGCATCCGCCCGCCCGACAGCGGCGCCGTCGGCAGCGACTAACCAAGAAGGGTGGTTGGCACGTCGTTGGCGAAGCGGATCCCGGCGGCTCTGCGACCTCCATTGCCACGAATTCGCCTCCGCTCTGGAGACCGGTGATCGCGAGAATAGCGACGCCCGTGGAAATGGACTCCGCCATTGGGCGCAATGACCGCTTTCGGCTGGTGTTTCTCCTGGAACTCCAATCAGTCCCCGTTTGGTGAGAAGGGTCGCTTGCTCCTCTCGGGATGGACGACACGCCGTCGTGGCGCGCTTGGAATGGCCGAAGCACCGGGGTACGGGGAGACGCTCGGGGGGAGGGTCGCTGGCCGATGGATATGGCGCCCTGCTGGTGATCGCCAAACGCCCTGCCAACGGCAAGACCAAAACGCGCTTGACGCCTGACCTCAGCCCGGAGCAGAGCGCGGCGCTCTACGCGTGTTTCCTGAAGGACACTCTCGCCCTTGCGGCTTCGGCCAGCGCAGCGATCGGCGCGAAACTGTTTGTGCTGTATCTGCCCGAGGGCGAGGAAGCCTACTTCCGCGCCATCGCGCCAACGGCGGGGCTACTGCTTCAGGAAGGCAACGATTTGGGCGCGCGCCTCGACAACGGCATTCGGCGCTGCCTGGAGCGCGGGTTTCGCTACGTCGTCATCATGGACAGCGACAGCCCAAGCCTGCCAGCCTCATCCCTGGCTGCCGCTTTTGAGCGCCTGCGTGAAGGCGCCCCAGCCTGTTTGGGGCCGTGCGACGATGGCGGCTACTACCTTATCGGCGCGTCGGAACCGCAGTCTGGGCTGCTGCTGGATGTGCAAATGAGCACCGACCACGTCCTTGCCGACACCCTGGCCCGGGCCGAGGCGCTCGGTATCCCGGTTGCGCTGCTGCCTGAGCACTATGACATCGATGTGATCGCCGATGTGCGGCGTCTGGCCGGCGAGCTGGCCGGCCTGGGCGCCGACATCGCGCCCAACACCCGCCGTTGGCTCGCCGGAGCGGGCCTGCTCGTGTAGGCGCCAACGCGCATCCTCGAACGGAACATCCCCGGCGGCGCCGGGGATGTTCCGTTCGAGAAAGAAATGGAGTGCCTAGAATAGGGCCGGCGCGGCCCGCCCAAGCCAGTGCCGGAAACCGCGCATCCGGTCGATTGACCACTGCCCAGACGCGCCAATGGCCAGGAACAGCACATTGAGCATAATCAGGAAGGCGTAATACCAGCCTGTTTCATGCGGAATATTGGCCAGCCCGATCAGCAGATTAATTGACCAGCCCACTCCGACCAGCGCGCCAAGGCGGGTGAAGAGACCGAAGAGCAGGCTCAACCCGATCAGGACCTCGACGATGGTGGTGATCCAGCCAAACAGGATGATATTGGGTTGAATGACGGCTTTGACGAACTCGCCATACAGTGGAATGACCGGGTACTGAACCTCCAGGCCGACCCACAGACAGAATCCCTCCGGGCAGGCAAAAGTGGGCGGCGGCTTCCAGGTGAGCTGGAGCAGCCAGAAGACGCCCAGAACGACCCGCAGGCCGGTCACGAGGATGCTGGCGAATAATGCGGGATTCATGCCTTTCAGTTTCATATTGTTACTCCGTTGGACGAATCAAACCGGATGACATGGCAGGGGCGGGCGCGTGCCGCTCGCGCGGCAGCCACCGCTGATAGATGCGCCGGAGCCGGGCCCGATCGGCGCCCATCCGGTACAGGGCCTCGATCACTCCAGTAACACACAACGTTTTAAGAACACCGTTGAAGACGTGCCGCCGCGAGTCCACCCCCACCGGCTCGGCGATCACCGCCCGGGGACCGAGACCGCGCAGCTTCGCCGCGAAATCCCAATCTGGAGCGAACACCGTGGTGGGATAGCCCCCACTCTGACGAAACACAGCCGTTCGAATAAAGGGGGCCGTGTCGCCGGCGAACCAGCCAAATGCGCGGGTGCGGGTTTGCCAGACGCGCTCAACTGCCTTCAGCATTAACCGCTCCATGGCGGGCGCCGGGCCGATAAAGGCGGGCACAAACCCGCCGCCGACAATGCGTGGATCGGCGCACGCGTCGCGCACGCGCTGCACTGCGTTGGGCGGCAGCGTCACGTCGCAGTGCAGAAAGACCAGGATGTCGCCGCGGGCCGCGCTGGCCCCGTGATTGATCTGGTTTCCCAGGCCGGATGGGAGACCCGCCGGCAGGCGCGCGAGCCGCGCTCCACTGCGGGAAATGACGTCGGGGGTGCCGTCCGAGCTTCCTCCGTCCACCACAATCACCTCATGCGGCCCGGGCTGCGCGAGCAAAGCGTCGACGGCCCGCCCGATGAGGGCGGCTTCATTCAGCACCGGTACGATGATCGAGACCATGGGTTGGAGGGTGATTGTGGCTCAGGTTGGTTGGGTGTCAAATTCGGAACTATTACGAGACCATTACGGGCGGTTACAAAACAGGCGTGCGCCCCTAGAATGTGTTCTGTGTCCGAACCCATCACCCTGGTCGACCGACCGCCTGAAGGATTCCGTTTTCCGTCTGGGCCCGATGAACCGGGCCCCAATTACTTGCCCGCCGAGTATCGTGCGGTTGATCCGGCGACTCGCGGTCCGACGGCGGCCGTGAAACCGCGCTGCGTCTTCATTGAGGTCACCAACCACTGCAACCTGTTGTGCGAAACCTGCCCGCGCACCTTCACCACCTACGAGACGCCGATGACGCTGTCGTGGGAGAACTTTCTGCGCGTCGTCGCCCAGTTCCCGGATATGACCCGGGCGGTGTTGCATGGGATTGGCGAGCCGCTGCTCAACCGCGATCTGCCGCGCATCATCGGCTATCTCAAGGCGCGCGGCGTCAGTGTGCTCTTTAACACAAACGCCACGCTGTTGTCTGAGGATTGGGCGCGCGAGCTCATCGCGGCCGGGCTCGACGAACTCCGGGTGTCGATTGACGGGGCATCTCCGGTGACGTATGCCCAAATTCGCGGGGCGCCGCTTTTTCACAAGGTGGTGAAGAATCTCAAGCGCTTCTGCGAGATTCAGCGCGAGATGGGCGCCACGCTGCCGCGCCCGTCGCTGTTTATGACCGGGATGAAGGAGAACATCGCCGAGGTGCCCGAGGTGGTCCGCCTGGCCGCCTGGATGGGCGTGCCCGAGGTGTATGTCCAACGGATGGTCTATTACGTCGACCTGAAGGATGAGAGCAGCGCGCCCGGGATGATGACCTCCGGGCACGCCTTGTTCGACGATTACGATGTGATCGAGGCCCGCACGCTCGCGGAGGCCGAGGCGCTCGGGCGCGAGTTGGGCGTCGTCTTGAAGTCGTCGGGTGGGATGACCCCGAGCAAGAGCCTGGAACAGAGCCAGCACAGGGATGGCAAGCCCTGGTCGGCCTGCATGCGCCCCTGGACGACGGCCTATGTCACCGCCAACGGGAACTGCCTTCCGTGCTGCATTTCGCCATTCGCGACCAATGACTATGACAGCCTGATCCTGGGCAATCTTTTTGAAAGGCCGTTTGACGAATTGTGGAACGAACCTCGCTATCAGGCCTGGCGCGAGGCCCTGCTGAGCGACGCGCCCCCCAAGCCGTGCGCGGGCTGTGGCGTGCACTGGAGCCTCTAATATGCCCCTTCCCACACCCGCCCTCACCCCGCTTGAACCCGGCGCCCAGGTCCTGACCTGGAAGCTGTGGATTTACACGAACTATGACTGCAACCTGCGCTGCTCGTATTGCGTGGCCAAGAGCAGCCCGAACGCGGCCCGCCGCACCATCGGCCTCAACAACGTCCGCCAGCTTGTAGATGAGGCTGTCGCGTTGTGCTTTGACCATGTCTTTCTGACCGGCGGCGAGCCCTTCCTGCTTCCTGATATCTATGACATGCTGGCCTATTCGTCCTCGAAGGTGACGACCAGCGTGCTCACCAACGCCATGCTGCTGCGCGGGGCGCGCCTGGAGAAACTTAAGGCCATCCAGCACCCGAACCTGATTCTGCAGGTCAGCCTGGATGGCGGCGAGGCCGCCCACCACGACGCCTATCGCGGGGCGGGCTCGTGGGCGAAGACAGTCGAGGGCATCAAGCTGCTCCAGGATGGCGGCTTCAATGTGCGCCTGAGCACGACCGAGACCCCGGCGAATGCCGAGCACCTCGACGCCGTCCACGCCTTTCGGGAGAGCCTTGGCATTCCGGCCGACCATCACTTTATTCGGCCGCTCGCCCGCAGGGGCTATTCGAAGGAAGGAATCGACCTCAGCATGGACAACCTCGTGCCCGAGCTTACCGTCAACCTTGACGGCGTGTTCTGGCACCCGCTCAGCACCGACGCCGACATGCAGATCAGCAAGAAGATGTTCCCGCTCAAGACCTCGGTGGAGCGGGTGCAGGCGCAGCTGGAGGAGATCGCCCGGACCGGCGGCGCGAAACTAATGACCTTCACCTGAGGATAGACATCGTCGCCTCCGTGCGAGGCAACTTGAGGAATCGTATTCGCGAGTAGCGCTCGCGAATACCAGGATCGCCACCGCGAGTAAACAAGGAGTGAGTAATGATTCAGGCATATGTGTTGATTGACGCCGAACCCACCCGGGTGCAGGATCTGATCAAGGAGCTGCCCGGCCTGGAGCTGGACGGCAGCGTGATCAAGCAGGTCCACGCGGTGACCGGGCGATTCGACCTGATCGCCTTCATCGAAAGCCCCGACCTGCAGTCGCTGGGCAACTGAGTGACGGCCGGAATAGCGGGCGCCGTGGGCGTCCGAAAAGTGGAAACGTGCGTGGTGGTCTGGTAAACAGATGAATAACTCAGCCTATCTTGAAACCCTCGAACCCATCGTCCTGAATGTCATTGCCCCGGCCGCCGCGCAGGTGGATAAGGCCGGGGCCTTCCCGCGGGCCGCCCTGGATGCCCTGAGCGCGGCAGGTCTGCTCGGGCTTGTCAGCGCCGCCGAGGTGGGCGGGATGGGCCAGGGGATGCGGGCCGCGGCTCTGGTGGTCGAGCGTATCGCCCAGGCCTGCGGATCGACGGCGATGGTGGTGTGCATGCATTACGCCGCCACTGCGGTGATCGAGGCCCACGGGTCGCGGGCGACGCGCGAGGCCATCGCCGCTGGAAAGCATGTGTCGACCCTGGCATTTTCCGAGACCGGATCGCGCAGCCAGTTCTGGGCGCCGACCAGCACCGCCGCCCGCGAAAATGGGCATGTCCGTTTGAACGCAACGAAATCCTGGGTGACTTCGGCGGGCGAGGCCGACAGCTATGTGTGGTCCAGCCGGCCGATGACGGCAGAAGGCGCGAGCAGCCTGTGGCTGATGATGCCCGCCGGGGCAACAGGGCTGGCCATCACCGCGGCCTATGACGGGATCGGGTTGCGCGGAAACGCCTCCAGCCCCATCGCCGCCCGCGAGGTGACACTTGATCCGGGCGCGTTGCTGGGCGCGGACGGGAAGGGCTTCGATGTGATGATGGGGGTGGTGTTGCCGTATTTCTGCCTGATGAATGCGGCCATGTCGGTCGGGAACATGGAAGCGGCCTTCGCCAAGTCCGTCGCGCACGTGTCCGGGACGCGCTTCGCGCATGTGGACTCGGCCCTGGCCGATCTGCCCACGATTCGGGCGTATGTCGCCCGGATGCGGATCAAGATCGATATGGCCCGGGCGCTGGTGATGGATGCCCTGGACGCGCTCGAGGGCGGCCGCGCGGATGGGATGCTGCGCGTGCTGGAGGTGAAGGCCGCCGCCGGCGAAACCGCGCTCGAGGTCACCGATCTGGCGATGCGGGTGTGCGGCGGGGCCGCCTACCGCAAGGATGTGGGGGTCGATCGCAGCTTCCGTGATGCGCGGGCGGCGTCGGTGATGGCGCCGACCACCGATGTGCTGTATGACTTCATCGGCAAGGCCGTGTGCGGAATGCCCCTGTTCTAAAAACGTTGGATATTGCGCGGCGGGCCGACCGGCCCGCCGCGTTTGACAGGAAGACCCGTGGGAACACAAGTTGATGAGTTGATCAGTCTGCTCCAGCGCTCGCTTGGCCAGACCCTGCAAATCCTGTCCGCGCTGCGCGACGCAGAACTTGACGAGTCCTCGGGTCATATCTGCGCGATGGGCGGCAGTGCGCAGGATCTATTGGCGCACAATGTCGACCACGAGCGGATGCACGTCGGCCAGGTGTACACCGCCCGCTATAACCAGAAGCAAATGCAATTCAGCCGGGTCGATCGCATGGCGGCCGAAACCCTTCGGGCCCGGGCCGAACTGATGGCGTCTCTGATCGGGCTGCCCGACGCGGCCCTGGACGCGCCCATGGCCGAGGACGCCTGGACGATCCGCCAGATGATCGAGCACACGATCTACTGGGAGCGGCACTCGATGGATGAGTTGGCTCGCACGACGCTGCGTGGACGCTTGCCCGCAATCGAAGCCATTGATGTGCGCGATCCGGTGTATGGCGCATTGCCCGCGGTCGAATAGCGTCGCGAGCCCGAATCACCGAGGACACGGTGGCTGCAAACGGCACGGATGGGCGCAACCTCCGGGGCGCGAACCTCCCCGTGAATACCGTGTCCTCAGTGATTCTGACAAATATGGCAGCGCGGGAAACGGTGCACTTGCGCCAAAGCGCTTTACCCGGATAATCGGCAGCCTGTCAGCTGCCGGCATCCGCCCGGCGGCCAAGATCTTGTGGCTGATTGGGGGAATATGTCGCATCGCTTTGGGTTTTCTCGCAATGTCATCGCGCTGAGTATCGCCGTCGCGTCGCTGGCCGCCTCGCCAGTCCGAGCAGAGCATTCGGCCCAGCCAGTTCGGGCGGGCGAAGCCTCCTATCTGCCGGCGCAGAATGGGCCTCATCCGCTCGTTCTGGCCCCCCGCCGCGCCGGCCGCCGAGTCGTGCTACACCGAATACACCGGCGATACGGTGACGGATTTCACCAGCCTGGATGCCCAGGCAGTGCGGGATGCCCTGGCCGTCGTCCCGAGCGGCGGGACGATTCGAATCGCTGGCCGATGCGCAGGCACGAGCTTTCAGAACGGCGCGTTTCAAGTCGGGTTGGTGACCAAGACGGTCACCCTGGTCGGCGGCTACACCACGACCTGGACGATCAGCGATCCGATCGCCAACCCAACGACCTTGGATGCCATGGGCGGTGGCCGGGTGATTTACGCCTTTGCATCGATGACCTTGAGCGCCTTGAGCTTGATTAATGGCAGCATTGCCGCCAACGACGGCGGCGGGTACGCCATCGGCGACCTGAATCTGATCGACACCCAGTTCCTCAGTAACACCGCCGTGAATAAGGGCGGCGGATTTGTCGCATTTGGCACGGCTATGCTGAGCGGCGGCCTGTTCCAGAACAACCGCAGCACGACCGACAACGGGGCCGGGCTGTATAGCTATGGCAGCCTGACCGTTTCGGGCACCCAGTTCATCAGTAACACGGCCGGGAATGTCGGCGGGGGCCTGAATGCGGCAACTGAGCTGACCTTGACCAACAGCGCATTCATCAGCAATGTGGCCACCAATGGTGGCGGGGTGAATGCCCAGGGGACGGCTCTGGTGAGTGGCGCGCGCTTCGAAAACAACCAGGTCAACTTCGTGGGTGGCGGGATGAGCGCGGTCGGGCGCCTGACCATGACCGGCACGGACTTTATCCGCAACGCCGCCGGTAATGGGGGCGGCGGGCTCATGACCTATAGCAGCACCCAGATCAGCGGCGGGGTGATTCAGGACAATCGGGGGCTCAATTTGTCGGCCTCGGGAGCCGGCATCTGGGCGACCGAAAGCATCGCCGTGACCGGTACACGATTTGTCAGCAACACCACCGGGCTCCAGGGACAGGGTGGCGGTGTCTATGCCCAGAAAGCGATGAGCCTGACGGAGGCCCAGTTCTACAGCAACACCGCGCGACTTGGCGGCGGCGCCTGGGCGACCGGCGAGGCATGGTTGATCGGCGGTCTCTTTCAAGGCAACCGCGTCACACCCGACAACGGCGGCGGACTGGATGCCGAGAGCGCGCTGACGCTGTCTGGCACGAAGTTCATCAACAATAGCGCGGCGCAGAGCGGCGGCGCGGTGTATGTCAAGGGCGCGGCCATCCTGACCGACGCGTTCTTCAGTAACAACCAGGCGACGACCTATTACGGCGGCGCCCTCTATGCGGCCGAAGCGCTCACCCTGACCGGCGGGCAGTTCCTGAGCAACACCGCCGGCGTGTATGGCGGCGGCGTGAACGCGATGAAGAGTGTGACCACCCGCCTCTCGCCGAGCACCGGCCTGGGGACGAGTTTCATCAGCAACACTGTGGGCAACGGATATGGCGGCGGCTTGTATGCGATCGGTTCGGTGAATCTGACCGGTGGCCTCTTCCAGCGCAACCGGCTTCTGGCAGCGAGCTCGTATGGGGAGGCCTACACCAACGGATCGCTGGCCTTGACCGACACCCAATTTATCGACAACGTGGCGAACTGGTTTGGTGGCGGGGCTTGGGCGGCGGTGGCGGTCACGGCCACCGGCGGCGCATTCCAGAACAACACCGCGACGACTTTCAGCGGCGGTGGCCTTGCAACCGGCAGCAGCGGCACGCTCAGGTTTCGCGATACGCGTTTTGTCGGCAACAAGGCGGGCAACGGCGGGGGTGGCGCGGCCGTGAGCGCGGCAGCGATCGGGACGGGCGGGCTTTTTCAGGGCAATTCCGGCGGCGCCGGCACGGGTGGCGGGTTGAGCGCCGGCCCCGTCACACTGACCGGCACGCGCTTCATCAGCAACACCGCCTCGCAGGACGGCGGCGGCCTGAGCATTGGCGGTTCGGGCGTCTCGGCCAGCCTGTTGGAAGTGGTGTTTGAGGCCAATCAGTCGGCTCGCGGCGGCGCCGTGGACGCCCGCCGACTTGTCCGGGTGTCGAACAGCATCTTCAAGGGAAACACCGCGACGAGCATCGGCGGTGGCGGCCGATTTGTTACGGGTGTGACCCTTTCGGCAACCCAGTTTCTCAGCAACACGACCACTGGCAAAGCCGCCGGCCTGTATGTGGAAGGGCCGCTCAACGCCAACGCGAGCGTCTTTCTCGACAATGAGGCAGCCGGTTACGGCGGCGCAGTCCTGTGCGCCACCGCTTGCTCGGGCCGAATCGCCACCTCGTTGTTCGGCCGGAATCTGGCTCCGGGGGGCGGCCCCGGCGTCATCATTACCGCCGGCGGTTTGACGATTGAAAACAGCACGTTTGGCGGGACGTCGCTCGTGGTGGGCGCGGCGATCCTGGCCTACGACGGCGCGTGGGCGGCCGTCACCAACACCATTGTGGCCAGCCACACCTATGGAATGCGCACGTCGCCGGGCGTCATCTACGAGGACTACAACCTCTTTTCTGGCAACACCCAGGATCGCTTGTCTGTAGTTGCCGGTGCGCATAGCGTGACTGGCAGCGCGGCCTTCGTCGATCCTTCGGCCGCGGTAAATGACTTTTCGCTGCGGTCGAGCAGCGCGGCGATCGATCGCGGCAATTGCCCGGGCGCTGCTCCCCTCACCGATCTGCGTGGTGCGCCGCGCCGGCAGGGCGCGGCCTGCGATATCGGGGCCTATGAATACGGCAACGCCTCCGTCCAGGGCGCGCAGTCCATCACCAGCGGGACACCGATCACCGCCTCGGCCGCGTCACCCGGTCAGGCGTTTTGGTATCGGATCGGGGTGCCCGCCCCGGACACGCTCCTCACCATTACCCTGAGCCCCGGCGCCGGTGCGTACGATCTGCTGCTCTTCGCCCCGCGCCTCGATGGTGAGACCGGCCAGTTGCGCGATTTGGGCCAGCTCAACGCGCTGGGTCAGCTCAACACGCTGGGGCAACTGAACACGCTCGGCCAGCTCAACACCCTGGGGCAGTTGGGCGAGCTGGGAGAGGTGCAGGATCTTGGGCAGCTCAACACGCTCGGGCAGCTCAACACGTTGGGGCAACTCAATACCCTGGGTCAGCTCAACACGCTGGGCCAGATCAACACCCTGGGCCAGCTCAACACGTTGGGCGACCTTGGCCCGATGGGCCCGCTCGTCGCAGCGTCGATGCGCCCGGCCACCCAGACCGAGGCCATCGTCTACGATAGCCAGGAGGTGTATGGCGCATTCCTGCTGGCCGTCACCGAGTTTAATGGTCTCGGGCAGGGCAAACCATTCACCCTCACCGTCACCCAGACCCAGCGGCTGCAGCCTTACAACCTGCTCACCGCCACGCTGGCCGACGATTTCAGCGCGCCGCCCGTCAGCCCGACGGTCGAAACACTGGTATTGGTCAGCGCCGCCCGCCTGAACGGCGTTTTTACGGCGACACCCAGCGTCACCAGCACCCAGCTCATGATGTCGCTCACGCTTCTGGCGAGTCACCCGCTGGTGAACGGCGTGGTCGTCGATCTGGACACGCCCCAGACCCTGCGCGACGCCTATGCCCAGTGGGATGCCCTGCCCGAGAACCCCCTGGCCGCCAATGTCGTGGCGGCCAAAATAAAACGGCTGCTGTTTACGATCGCGCCGAGTTATCCGGCCCTGAAGTATCTGGTGATCGTTGGCGATGATCGGATCATCCCCCACGCCCGTCTGCGCGACGACGCGCTGGTGGCCAACGAGCGGAACTATGCCCAGGTCGCCGCCTCGCAGCGGCTCTCCACGTCGCTGGCGGCCCGCTATTTTCTGAGCGACGACTACTATGCCAGCCTGCTCCCGCTGCCGTTCCTCGGCCGCGAACTGTACCGCCCCACGCTTTCGATCGGGCGGCTTGTCGAGCGTCCAGATGAGATCGCCTCGGCGATCAGCGCCTTTCTGCAGCGGCCGCGGCTCGCTCCTTCCGACGCGTATGTTTCCGGCTACGACTTCCTCATCGATCAGGCCGCGTCCATCAGCGCGACCCTGCGCGGGCGCGGGCTGTCCGTCACCGGCCGAATTGACAATGCCTGGACGGCCGGGGACTTCCAGGCTGATGTTCTGAGCAAGACCGTCGGGCCCGGCCTGTTGTCATTGAACGGCCACTTCGAACACTACCGCTTCTTCCCATTCGCGCTGCCCGATGTCACGGCCGCCGACTTTCTGCTCGCCTCGGCCAGCTTTAGCGGCACGCTTGGCTATTCGGTCGGTTGTCACTCCGGCCTGAATGTGCCCGACACGGCCGAGTCCCCCGTGGCGCGGCGCACGGACTGGCCCCAGGTGTTTGCCGGCCGCAACGCGCTGTGGGTGGGCAATACCGGGTATGGCTATGGCGATTCGGACCTGATCGCGTACTCCGAACGGCTGATGGAGCTTTTCACCCGGCATCTTGGCGATCAGCCCGACATGCCAGTTGGGCTTGCCCTGACCCGGGCGAAGACGCAGTATGTGCTGGAGAAGACCGTGGGCGGGATGAGCAACTACGACGAGAAGACTATGGCGGTCTCGACGTTGTACGGTTTGCCCATGCAGCGCATCACGCTTCCGCCCGTTGTCGCCCTCTTCGGACCGTTTCTGACCGAGGCGGCGGCCGGCACGTTCGCTGTGCTGGACACTGCCATGGCGCCGACCGCGACAACTTCGCTGAGCCTGGATTTCGCCTTCGCCACGATCACGACCAGCCAGGGCAGCCTGCTTCGGCTTGTGGGTGACTCGAACAGCGGCGATCTGGTCCTGGCCGGGCGGGCCGTCCAGCCCCGGGCGAGCCGCGTCCTGACCAGCCCGGCGGGGATGGTCGCCCACGGGGCGCTGCTGCTGGGCGGGACGTTCGCCGAGATTGCGAACTTCGATCCGAGCGTCTCGCGGATCGTGACTGAGCAGACCTACCTTGCGGAGGAGCCCGGCTTCCCAACGTCTTCGCTCTTCCCCGCGGTGATGGGCAATGTGGTGCGTCTCCTCGACACCGATGGCGGCGTCGATCAGCAGTTCAACGTTGTGCCGGCCCAGTTCATTGCGACCACGACCGCGACGCCGACGATCGGAGTCGAGCGCGCCTATAGTCATCTGGACTATGAGATCCAACATGCGCCATTCACCGACACCGACTTCATCCCGCCCAGTGTGCGGGTTGTGGCCGCGATCGTGACCCCCGGGCAAATCACCTTCAGTGTGAAGGCGGACGACACCCGTTCGGCTGACCCGCTCGTCTCGGGCGATGTTCGACGGATGCTCGTGTTGTATCGCGCCCTGGGCGCGCCAGCCTGGACGCGAAGGGAGCTGACCTACAACGCCATTGCGGATCGGTGGATGGGAAGCGTCGGCGCGAGCGGCGCGATCGAGTATTTCGCCCAGGCGGTGGATGCGGCGGGCAACGTGGCGACGGCCCTGGACTATGGGAACCCGTTTCGGATCACCATCACTTGGCCGGCCTACTTTCCGGCGGTTGCGCGGTAGCGCAAAAGAGAATGTCGAGCTCCGTTGTAGGCGCAGGCTTTAGCCTGCGCGTAGATGTGGACCGTTATTGCGCGGGCTGAAGCCCGCGCCTACGATATCTTTGGCCGTTATTGCGCGGGCTTCAGCCCGCGCCTACAACGATCAGCATTTATGCGCTTCGCAACTGGCGCAGCGTCGCCGAGCCGAGCCCTTCCACGCGGTCGCGGTGTTCGCGCGACCATCGCAACATCTCGAGGTCCTCTTCGCTGTAGTTGGTCTGATCATGCCGGGCGGCGGGCCGGACAATCAGGTGGTCGTAGAGGATCACCCGAATATCGTGATCGGTCAATTCGAAGGGCAGATAGGTCAGGTGGTAGACGTCGGTGCCCTGATCGAGCAGGGGCGGCAGCACTTCGGACACCCGCAACTGGTCGTAGCTGATGGCAAGGTCGGCCTTTTCAGGGCCATTTGGGAAACTCAATTGGCGGATGGCAGCCCGATCGAGATGGGCGTCCGCGCGCTTTGATAACGCGATTAATTCATCGACAGCTGACACCGGGGACATGCCGAACAGCAGCAGCCGGTCGCCAGTGGGGGTCATCTTGTTGAGGCGTTGTTCGAGCGACTCAAGCAGTTCGAGCACAGGCTCCGCAAGACCGGCATCTCGAAATCCGCCATACAGGCGGGCGCGAACGCCGCATCCGGCGTACAACTCGGCCAGAGCCTCGCTGGCGAGCAGGGCGTGGCAGGCCCGCAGCCCCTGGGTGATGTAGGCCTCGCCGCGGGAGAACGCGGAGGGCGGGAGCAGCGGGCAAAGCACGGTTTCGAGTCCGTGAGCGAACAGCCGGGCCAGCATGTCGCGCAGGCCGGCGCCGGCAATGTCGAAATAGCGTTTTGCGTTGACCGGCTCGCCGCCCGAGCGCAGCAAGACGAACCGGCGCGTGCCGTCGCCGGGGGCGACGATCGATACGTGAGCGGCTGAGACCGCCTCGCGCAGCCGGGCGACGTCGAGTGACAGCCACTCTGCGAGCGTGGGCGGTGTTCGGTCATAGTCGGATGAACGCAAGCCCAAAAGCGTTTCGAACGGGTTTTTGGGCACGTCCTGTTCCATGCTATTTCGCCTGCAATGCGGTCAGCACGGCGGCTTCGACCACCCGAACGGGGCTGTAGAGCTGTTTGCCGATCCACAGTTCGGGTCGCGGATCGGCGTAATGCGCCTCAATCCAGGCTTGTCCACGGCGCATCGCCTCACGGGTGCCGGGGAGCTTCGAATGGATGAGCGTCAGGACGGCGTAGGCGGTCTCCTCTGCGCTGCCAGCCCATTGTCCCCATGAGCCATTCGCGCGCTGCTGGGCCAGCAACCAGCGGTAACTGGGCGTCGTCTTGGCTCGAACATCCGTGTCGGGGTGGAGGGACAGCGACCTGCTCGCGCAGAACACCGCGTAGAAGGGACTCACATGCCACTTGTCCAACCAGGACCCATCGGAACTACGGGAAGCCAGCAGGAAGCTCGTGGCCTTGTCGATCTGCGAGCCATAGCGAGTCTTCCCGTTACATAGAATGAGCGCTTCGAGCACATGCGCGTTTGCGCTAATCGAGGCGTTGCGCTCGTTTGCCCAGCACACAAATCCGCCATTCGATTCAAAGCGCAGAAGCACAGCCGGATCAGGTGCCTTGCCGGCCATGGCCAGCGCTGCCAGAACCAGCCCCGTGTCATCCGAATCCTGCGGAAAGTAGTCTTCGGAGGCCCAGGAATTGCCCCGGACCGGATCCAGCGCGACCTGTATGCGGCAGACCACGCGCGCGCATACAGGCGCCTCAGCCCACTTCGGATTGACCGATAGCAGGAAGTGTAGTGACCAGGCGGCCTCAAACATGTCGATCGCGAAAACGGTGGGCACACCGCCATTATGACGGGCTTGCAGATTGCGCAGCCAAATTGCGCTATGTTCGTCCCATGGCATCTTTCTCAAGGCGGCTGCCGTGGCGGCTGGTGATTGGCCAAAGTGACCTTGGGGTGAACGTAGCCGCGGGATGATCTCAGGGTTCAAGCTGCCGACCAGGGACTCCAGAGAGTAAATAAGCGAAGAATGGCCGTGGGTGAGTTGATCGCCCGCGGATCGCACAAGCTTCTCCTGCATCAAATCGATCACATCGCCATAGTTCGGAACCTCAAGACGAACGCCGAGTTTGTTCAACGAGTGGATGAGGGTCGGCAACTGGACTTCGAAGCCCACGCTTTCGTGCGTGCCAACCTGCCACCGGGAAAGACTACCAGTGAGAAATGACAGTGCGCGCGAGGCGGGAAGCGCGCAACGCGCCTTGAGCGCATCGGGAACGCTGCGTAATGCAACCAATCCGGATAGGGTTGGCAATATGTCGTGGGGGAAGGGCCCAGACCATGAGCCCGATGGGTTTTGGTGTCGTATCAGCCAGTCCAGCGCATCCGGAAAGGCGAGTTGGGCGGGGTTGTCCTTTGCCCGAACGCGGGCCAGCCAACCTGTGTCGTAGGCGCTCGTCGTCAGAAGGCCGCCGCCAAAGCCGGGGCGATAATCTCGGCCGATTTCGGCGAGAAGATGCTCGACTTGATTCGCAACCATTGCTGCCGTCGCCGTCATTACATAACGATTATAATGCAAACGTGATAGGAGATGGGATCCCTGCCAAATCGCTTTTGCGATCGTCTCTCAACGCGACTCCGAGCGCGCAGACGATCAAGATGCGGGCACTCAACTTCCTCATTGGCGCGACCGTGATCGGCCTGATCACGCAAGTCTACTTGTCCGGAGGGTCGCTGGGGGACTTTGCCGTCCTGCTGTGTCTGATCGTGCTTGTTTTCATCCGGTGGCAATTCCAGCAGGGCAGGCTGATGAATGCCCATCTCTGGGTTTTCGCGGTTATCAATGTGATTTCCGTGTTATTTGCGCTAACCAGCCCGTCCAGCGTTGTTATTGTGCTTGCCGCGCCGCTTGCGGCACTTACCATGGCAGTGCTTTGGTTACCGCGCAAGTTCATGACGTTGCTGACGGTGTCCGCTCCGGTGCTGATGGCGATTATCAATCTCATCGGACACGGCGCAGGAAATGGCCCGCGGCCAGTTTCGCGAAGCCGTGTATCTGACAATCTGTGTTTTTATCGTTGGGCTTGTCGTAGCGCAGTTTGTCCGGCAGTTCTCGGTCTGGCTGGTTGAGCTCAACGACCGGGCGGCTGAGGACAACCTCAAACTGCAGATTGCGCGCGACACCCTCGAGCATCAGGTCGCCGAACGCACCCGTCAGTTGCAGGAACAGAATGCCAGCCTTGACGCGGCGCGCCTGGAGGCGCTGCGCCTGTCGCGGGTCAAGACCGACTTCCTGGCTACCATGAGCCATGAGATTCGGACGCCGATGAACGGCATCCTGGGCATGTCGGAATTGCTTCTGAATATGCCGCTCCACCCCAAGCAGCGTGACTATGCCCAGACCGTTTACGATTCGGGCGAGGCCCTCATGACGGTCATCAACGAGATCCTCGATTATTCGCGCCTGGAAGCTGGCAGCATGCATTTTGAAGTGGTGGATTGCGATCCGCGCCCGATTTGCCAGGATGTGCTTCGCCTGATGAGCGCGCGGGCGACCGAAAAGTCGATCGCGCTTCGGCCGCTCGAGGTCGAGGGAGTGGCGCAATGCTGCCGCGCCGACCCGGCGCGTCTGCGTCAGGTGATGCTGAATCTGGTCGGGAATGCGGTCAAATTTACCGACCGGGGTGAAATCAGCGTGCGCGTAACGCGCCGTGAAGGCCAGATTCGCTTCGTTGTGCAGGATACTGGGGTTGGAATTGGCACAGAGTATCAGAATCAGTTGTTCCAGCCCTTCACCCAGGCAGATGTCTCAAGCACGCGCGCCTACGGCGGGAGCGGCCTCGGCCTGGCCATCTGCAAGCAACTCGTCGAGCGGATGGAAGGGGAAATCGGTTTCGAGAGCGCGCTCGGGAAAGGGTCAAGTTTCTGGTTCTGGCTGCCCGCCTGTGATGGCGCGTCGGATGTCTGAGAAGCTCAAGCAGTCAGTCGCCGAATGCGCGGCCCCTGCGGCCCATCTTCCACGTCAAAGCCGGCGGCTCGGATCTCCTGGCGCAGCGCGTCCGCATCCTGCCAGCGTCGTTCCTGGCGTGCTTGCTGGCGTTGGGTTGCCAGGGCCATAACGGCGTCTGGCGCCGTGTCCGGCGCGGGCTTCCATTCCGCCAGGCCCAGCCCCAACACCCGATCAAACGCGAGCAGCGTGGCTTTCTTTGCGCTGGGAGCCAGTTCGCTCTTGAGCAGGTCCCAGGTCACCGCCAGCGCGCGGGGCATGTTCAGATCATCGTTAACCTGTTCGCCAAAACGACTCATATAGCCGGGGTCTGCCAGACCGGGTTCGCCCCACCCATGCGCGGCAAGGCGCAGGCGGTTCAACGCCGTGGCCGCGCCGGCGAGCCCTTCCCAGGTGAAGTTGAGCTTGGACCGGTAGTGCGCGCCGAGGCAAAGGAATCGCCACACCAGCGGCTCATAGCCCTCATCGATCAGCGTTTGCAGGCGCAGGAAGTTGCCCATCGACTTGCCCATCCGGCCGGCGTCGATCTGCAGGAAATAGCCGTGCATCCAGAAGTTCGCCAGGCGGGTGTTGTGGCAGGCCTGGGTCTGGGCGATCTCATTGGGGTGATGGACCATGATGTGGTCCTCGCCGCCGCAATGGATGTCAAAGTACGTCCCAAGGTATTTGACCGCCATGGCCGAGCACTCGATGTGCCAGCCCGGGAAACCGGTCCCCCAGGGACTCGGCCACTCCATCTGGCGCGTCTCGCCGGGCGGGCTGAACTTCCACAAGGCAAAATCGGTGGGATTGCGCTTCTCGGCCATCTCGACCCGCAGGCCGGCCTGCAGGCCCTCGATATTCAGGCGGGCGAGGTAACCGTAGTCTTCGACCTTCGAGGTGTCAAAGTAGATCCCGTCCGTTGTGCGATAGGCGCATCCATTGGCTTCGATGGCGCTGATGAAGTCAATTTGTTCGGTGATGTGGTCGGTCGCGCGGCACCACACGTGCGGCGACAGGATGTTCAACCGCTCCAGGTCGCGCTGGAATTCGCGGGTGTAAAGGTCGGCGATTTGCCAGGCCGACATTCCCGTGCGCAACGAACCCTTCTCCATCCGATCCTGGCCGGTGTCGGCGTCCGAGGTCAGGTGGCCGACATCGGTGATGTTCATGACGTGCCGGACGCGGTAGCCATTGAACTCGAGCACGCGGCGGAGCGTATCTTCGAAGAGATAGGTCCGCAGATTGCCGATGTGGGCGTAGTCGTAGACGGTCGGGCCGCAGCCGTACATGCCGACCTCGCCCGTCTGGAGGGGCTCGAAGTCCCGCACGCTGCGGGTGTAGGTGTCGAACAGGCGCAGGTTCATCGGGTGCTGTCCTCCGTCTTTCGCCGTTCCGCGACAAGCTCCGTCAGGCGGGCCGAGCCCTCTGTCTCTCGCTCGCGCAGACCTGCGACGACGCCCGCCTGATTGGACGCCGGTTGGTTCTGGCTCACCTTCCATTTGCCGGTCATGCGGGCGATCGAGAGTTCAATCCCCACGATGCCCTGCATCAGTTTCCCGGTGTAGTCCCCGGGCGCATCGGACACATGCCAGGGCTCGATTTGGTCGGCCTCATGCGTCGCCGTGAGCGCCTCGAGATGCGGGCGCAGCCAGGCCGGGTCGTCGATGACCCGCAGCGAACCGTACACGTGGACGACAGCGTAGTTCCAGGTCGGGACGACCTTGCCCGTCTCCTGCTTGGTCGCGTACCATCCGGGGGTGATGTAGCTGTCCGGCCCCTGGAAGATGGCGAGCGCGGCGACGCGCGGATCGAAATCCTTCCAGATCGGGTTGGCCCGCGCAACGTGTCCGCGCAGGATCCCGTGCGGACCGTCGTCGGCGTGCAGCCGCAGCGGAATATGGTTGGCGTTGAGGCCGTCAGGGTCAGCGTCACCAGGGTTGCCAAAGGATGGGCGTTGACAAGCGCGCGCAGAACCTCGGGGCGCGATTCATCGAAATGGGAGGGGATGTACATCAGGACGCCGAGCCTACCACCACGCGCGCGACCACGCATCGCCACCCGCTTTGGCGGATCGACATACCAGGGCTAACGCATCACCACGGGCAACAGGGCATAGCGCGTGCTGGACTCATACGCCCCCATATCGAAGGCAGCCCCAAATGGGCGCCCGCGGTTGTCCAGATCCGCCGCCAGCCCCGAAAGCGCAGGCATCGAAGGCAGGCGAGCCGGGTTGAAGCCGGTAGTTTTCGCCGGCTCCCGGCGCGATGCCAACGGATTTGCAGACGCGCCGGCCGTGCCGCCCTGATCGATATTGCAGACCGCCTTCGTCAGCGCGCCAAAGGAGGCGGTGCTGTTGCCATAAATGATCGTGTTGTAGACGTAACTCTGCGCGGCGCCGGGCGAGAAACCCGACCCGCCGGTATTGTTGGCGGCCGTGACGTGGGTGAAGGTCATGGCCCCGCCCCGTTGCGAATCCCCGCGCCAAACGCCAACTGGCTGGTATTGCTGTAGATCAGGGTATTGCTGATCCACGATCGGGCCGATGCGCCCTCCTGGTAGAAGCGCGCCGCCGCGCCTAGCCGTGTTGCGGTGAAGATACGTGCCATTGATCGACACCGCGCTGGCGCTGGCGAATACTGCGCCGCCATTTCCGTTTGTGCCCGTGCTGCTGATCGCGCTGTTGCCGGATAGCCGGCTGCACTGGGTCGTCAACGCGTTGCAGTTGGTCGCCTGCGGCGCCTGCGAGGCAACGGTGTCCCCGCGTTCAGCGGCTGTCGGGTGGACCGGCGCGAGCGCGACCGCGGCGTCGACATCGATCCGCACGGTCGAGGTAAAGGCGGCGATCGCGCCGCCGTCGCCGGCCCGGGCCTGATTGTCGCGGTAGACGCAGTTGTCGGATTGGAGCAGGCTCCCTCGCAGGAGAACGGCCCCTCCGCTTCCGGCAGATGCGCTGTTGCCGCTGCCGATGGCGCCAAAATCAACGCCATCGCACTCCACGCGCGGGCTGTCTGTGGCGTGGATCGCGCCGCCGTTTGCAGCGACATTCGCCAGAACTTGCGGCCGCGTGTTGAAAAAGTCATCCAGCCAGATTCTCGATCCGCCGGCCAGAAAGAACGCCCCGCCGTTGCCGCCGGCGTGATTCGATGCCGCTTGAAACTGGCCGTATACATCAAAGTACGCGCCAGCGCCGGCGTGAGCGCCGCCGCCGTCGCCGCCCGCGTCGTTGGCGCTCAAGGTGAGCGTCTGTCCCGCAGTAGCGTGCAGCCTTACTGAGGTTGCGTTGGACACGTGCAGCGCGCCGCCATTGCCGCCGGCGGTATTGGCGTCCAGATGACTGGCCCGATCGCCGCTCGCCGCAAAGCTCGCCGTCCCGCGCCGGATACTGCCACGGCGCCGCCATTGCCGCCGGCGCCGTTGTAGCGGAAGTCAAACCAGCCCGTGGCGTCAAGCGCGCCGCTGTCCAGGTAGATCGCGCCGCCGTGGATGGAAGCAGTGTTGCTCTGGAACGTTGCGGCGTTGACGTCGATGGCGGCCGCATTGGTCCCGGCAATGGCGCCACCCACGCCGTTGCCGGCGCGATTGTTGACGAAGGTTGACCCGCCGAGGACATTCAGCGCGCTGGAACCGAAGAGACGCGCGCCGCCGCCCAGATTCGCCGCCGTGTTTGAGCTGACGCGCGTGTTGGCCAGAGTGACGGTGGAATCATAGATGTACAAACCCGCCCCCCGGCCATCGAAGGCCGATGGCGCGACATGGCGTTCGATCTGGCTGTTGGTCGCGGTCAGATAGCTGCCGGCCCGCACGTAGGCGCCGCCGCCATAGCCCGTGGCAGGATTGGACAACGTATTGCCGCTGATCACCGTATTGCTGAGCCACGCGTGGGTGTTGTTGATGAGATACAACCCGGCGCCGTTGAGCCCGGTGGTCGAGATGCTGTTGGATTGATTCAGCTCTGATCCGCCGACGGAGGCCCCGGTCAGGGTGATGGCGCTGGCGCTGGCATACATCCCGCCGCCCGAATTGGCCGCATCGTTGTTGATGATGCGGCCGGCGAAGGCAACCGCGCTGCCGTCGGCATAGATCCCCGCGCCCAGGATCGCGGTGTTGCCATTGCCCGCCTGGCCGTCATAGCCAACATTCGTGCCGGTCAATGCCGAGAAGACGCTGCCGTTGGCCAGATACAACCCCCCGCCATTGTTGGCCGCCTTGTTCTGCAGGATGGTGGAATTACCGCCCAGCGATGCGATGGAGGCATGGTCGGCGTAGATGCCCGCGCCGTCATAGGCGGCATTGCAGCATGGCGAGCTCTCGCCGATAAAGCTGGAGGCCGTCATCGTGACGAGCGCGCCGCCCGTGGCGAAGATCGCGCCTCCGCGCCCGGTCGCGCCCATGGCCTGGTTGGCATGCATGTCGGCGCCGCTCAGAAACAATGTGCCGCCGCTGACCATTGCGCCGCCCCCGTCGGTGGTTGAACAATTCCCAGTCAGGTCGCTGCTGGTGTCGAGCGCGTTGAGCCGGCCGAACACGATTGCGCCGCCGCCCGCGGTGCCGGTGTTGTGTTGGACGAGCGATCCGTTGGTCAGCGTGACCTGGCTGCCGCCCCGATGACATCCCGCCGCCGCTCGCGCCATTGTTGTGCGTCAGGCGGGTGTTACTCAGGGTGGCCTGGCTGCTCCTGCCAACATCGATTCCGGCGCCAAACGATGAGCCCCAGCCGAAGGTCAGGTTGCGAAACGTCACAATGGCGCCGCCCGACATGTCCACGACGCTTCCCGCGACGGCGCCGTCAACGCGCGATCGGGCACCCGGCGTGAGAGCGGCGCATGTCGCGTCATATCCGCCTTCGATCGTGATGATCTTGTCGCCCCCGATGTCGATGTTCTCGGCAAAGAAGTCCGCCGCCACCCGCACAGTGGCGCCATTTGAGGCGGCGTTGATGCCTTCCTGCACGGTGTTGTAGGCGCACACCCCGTCCACGCCGACGCGGAAAGCGGCCGGGGCCACGGGCGCGAGAATGGCGGAGCGCGGCGTGGCGCGGGCGTCTTCCACCTCGTCCGCGATAAGGGCCCGCACGTCATCGCCGGCGCTCGCGGCAAAGGCAATGACAGCCTCCGGGCCGGCATTTTCGGGCCGCGTCGAAGTCGCGCAGCGCCTCGGCAATCCGGTTCGCGCGCGCCCGATCCGCCGCGAGTGGCGAAGTGGGTTCTTCCAGCATGCGCTGCCAACGCTGCCCGGCGCTCTCCGGCGCGCCCGCCTCCGGGGTCGGCGTCAACCATTGGTCGCCTTCAGAATTGAGCTCGGCCGCGCCATCCGGTGTCTCGCCGTTTGGCCCCAGCGGTGTCTTCTCGACCGTGATCTGGCACACGCCGGCGTTCACTTCCCGGCACCCCTCGCACGCCAGCGAAAAGTCCTGGGGGCCATTCGGCACCGCGGCGCCTTTCACCCGAACAAGCCAGGTGCCTTTCTCCGGGGTTGGAACGGTGACCTGTTCCTGGTTGTCGCGCGTGTTGATGCCGCGGGTGGCGGTGATGGCCGGCGTGGCCGGATTGAGGACCCATGGCCGCCACAGCGTGCCACTGGGCGCGACAAGTTCGAGATCCAGATCGTTGATGAGCGTTGGGTTCGCGTTGAAGGTGGCCTCGAAGTCATCCCAGGCCAATGACACCTGCGCGGCCGGGACATCCGTCACCGGGAATGCGTAGACCAGAGTTTCGCCGTCGTCGATGTTTGCCTGGACCAGTCCTCGCCGACCAATCAGATCGACCGCTTCCTGCAATCGGGCCTGGCCGTAGCCCCACTGATAATCAGGACCGGGATTGCCGAAGTCGCTGGCGGTCTGGATCAGAATGGCCTTGGCGCTGGACGGCCAAAAATTACCGCTGACGCTGTAGGCGGCGCGATATTTCTCGAGCATCAGGGCCGTTCCTCCGCCACCGCGGCCGTCGCCGACGACGTGCCGCACAGGACTTATGCGCGTTAACCGGGCTGTTGTCGGTTGATTTGACGCCAAAATCACCTGTCGTCTGGCAACCACCCGCGACGATGGTGGGTTTGAGGCGGCCGTCCTGGGTTGGACCCCATGAACTGAACGAAGTCATTGAGTTGTCGTTTGTGTTCGATGCGCCAACCTGAATTGGGTTCTTGGCGGCCGCGGGGGGCGCAATCGAGCCATACGTGTCGCTGCACGAGTTGGTCTGATTGCGCTCGTTGCCGGCGGCCCAGGTCGTGACGTACTTGTCGCCAAGACCGACGGCGCTGTTTCCGCCGCGCACGATCTGGTCGATCAGGGCGGAGGATGCCCCGTACTTGCCCATGAGCAGGGTGCAGCTCAGCGGATAGTTGGCATACACGCTCGCGCCCAGACTCGCCGTGCCGATATCGGCCCCATAGGTGTTCTGCGCCTGGGCGGAGTCGCGCTCGATGTCGGGCACATTCTGGTAGTAGAACGGGCCCGTCCCGGTGAAGCTGGCGGCGTACGAGATCAGGTCGGTGTTGGTCGCCACCCCGCGCCATTGCAGCGCCGTTCCGCCCTGGGAGGCGCTGTTGGCGCCGCTCCCACCGATAGTGCCGGCCACATGGGTCGAATGCTCGTTGATGGCCCCGGCATCGCCGGCCGTCACCCGGGCGCCAAAATCGGCGTGGGCGCCCACGCGCCCGCTGTCATAGACCAGCACATCGATGCCCGTGCCATCCAGGCCATAGGGCGCGGCTTGGAGCGCGTTCACGCCCAGCTGCTCGCGGATGCCATCATTGGCGGGGCGCAGCGGCAATTCGGCGGCCTCGACCCACTGAACGGCATCTTCACCGGCCAACGCGCGAAGGCCGCCCGGAGGGATCTCGACCATCAGCATTCGAATGCCTTCGACCATGCCCGAGACCAGGCCGCCGTGCTTCTCCACCAGCGCGCGCCCGGCTTCCAGCGTCTCGTCGGGATGCATGACCACGGTCACGGCCACGTCCCCGTGGGCGGCGAGGGTCAACGGTCCCACAGCCCGGCCCGGATCTGCGGGTCGAGCTTGTCATCGGTGGTCAAATCGCCCGCCCAGGTCACGCCCGGCAGATCGAGAAGCGCGGCGGGATTCGACCCGGGCACGGACGCGATCCAGGCCTTGTCCGGAAGATAGGCCAGCAAGCTCAGCCCGGCCCGTTCGCTCCGGCCCTGGCCGCCTTGCGCGGGATGATGTCGAGCTGGACGATGACATGAATGCGGGCGCGGCCGGGTTGAGCCAATGCCGCCAGCGTCTGGCGCAGATCGACAGGCGACGGCGTGCCCGGCGCAAATTCGCGCGATTTCAGATGGATCGCCGGGCTGCTTTCGCTTCCCGTTTCGGGTTGAGGCGGCGTTACCGCCGCGGCAGGTGGCTCGGCAAACGTCAGCGCGGGGCTCGGATTCAGGCCGAGCAGGGCGAGGGTCAGCGGCAGGGTCAAGACGGCCCGCGCGCACCGGCGCAGCGCGCGTGTGGCGTTCACACCCGTTCCGCAGCGCGCGGAAAGATTGCTCGTCTGACGCGAGACGCTGAAAATGCTGAACATATTGCAGTGTAGTGTATTTGGCTTCTGGTGATGCGCAAGTTCTGCGCTCGGCGCGGCGGCCTACCACCAGGCCGGTTTGGGGATGCGCACGCAGACCTGACCCGTCCGGATTTCCACCGCATATCGGGCAAGGCGGCCGCCCTCGCCGCGCGGCCAGGCGCACTCGCCGCTGCCAAGGTCATAGCGGTAGTGGTGCATCGGGCAGATCACCTGCCCGCGCACGATCAGCCCGTCAGCCAGATTCCCCATCGCATGCGGGCAGACCATGTCGAAGGCGACGATGCGGCCATCGTCCAGGCGCGCGACGACGGCGTGGCGGCCGTTCGCGACGACATGGCGGGGTTCGTTGGGCTCAAGATCGTCGAGCGCGGCGACCGGGATGAACGCGTCCTCGGCAGTGGACATAGGGCGTATTCTCTCCGGAAGCGGCATCCCCCGGCTCCGCCGGGGGATGCCGCTTCCGGAAACCCATTCCGGCAGGCGCGTTGAGGGTAGATCTGACTACGGCGCGCTTGACTAATTGCTTAGCTATGGTTAAACTAACCCCATGGTCGTCAACATTCACCAAGCCAAGACCCAACTCTCCCAGCTCCTCAAGCGAATCGCTCTCGGCGAGACCATCTACATCGCCCGGGACGGAACACCGGTGGCGCAGCTCGTCCCCATTCCGAACCAGACGGTCACGCGCCTGCCCGATCTGGCGAAAGACGCGCTCTGGGTGGCCGAGGATTGGGATAGCCCCGAAACCAACGCCAAGGTGGCCGGCATGTTTGCTGGAACGCCACCAGCGCCGGCGCGCAAGCCGAGGGCTCCGCGATCATGAACTCCGGCCATCTGCTTGACACGAGCGCCTTCATCTGGTGGCTGAGCGATCACCGCCGCCTGAGCGTCGATGCGCGACGGCTTATTCTGGACGGCGCCAACCCGGTCTGGCTGAGCGCTGCGTCAATCTGGGAGATGGCGATCAAAGTCAGCCTTGGAAAACTGCGCGTTCCGGGAAATCTGGACGATCTTGTGGAAACCCAGACGCGAGCGAACGGGCTGCAAGTGCTTGATATTCGGGCTCGGCATGCATCTGCCACGATGAGTCTGCCGCCGATCCACAATGACCCATTTGACCGAATGCTGATCGCGCAGGCGCAGTCCGAGAACCTCGTCCTGCTTACGCCAGATTCCCTCATCGCCCAATACCCGGGCGTGCGGGTGGTCTGGTGATTGCCGGAATCGATGGTCCCCGTCCCGGCGTACGGCGGGACGGGGATCATCGATTCCGGCGCGTTCATTACAGCGTCGGCCGCGCAGCGAGGGCCGTCTCGATCACCGAGCGGGTGTAGGCCAGCTCCTCGCCGACCAGTTCCAGGCGCGGCGGGCGGACCCGCGCGCTGCCCATCCCGACCAGCTCCTGGGTGAGCTTGATTTGTTGGACGAACTTGATCGTCACATCGAGCCGGAGCAGGGGCAGGAACCAGGCGTAGAGCTTGAACAGCTCGGGGGTCATGCCCTTGCGCGCGCCCTCGAACAACACGACCGACTCGCGCGGGAAGGCGTTGACCAGCCCGGCGATCCAGCCCTGCGCGCCGGCCTGGGCGCCTTCGACGATCATGTCATCGACCCCGCACAGCAAAGCCAGGCGCTCGCCGAGCAGGGCGCGAATCGCCGCGATCCGGCGCACGTCGGCGCTCGACTCCTTGACCGCGTGCAGGTTCTTGTGCTCGGCCGCCAGCTCGGCGATGTGGGCGGCCGAGAAGTCGGTCTTGTAGGCGGGTGGATTGTTGTAAAGCATGCAGGACAGCTTGGGGGCCGCCTTCATCACCGCCGAGACATGGGCCTTCATCTCGCGCCAATCCGAGGCGTAGACATACGGCGGGAGGACCATCAGGCCCTGGCAACCCAGTTCGCCGGCCATCTTCGCGATCCGGACTCCTTCGAGCGTCGACAAGGACGACACGCCGGCCACGATCGGCACCCGCCCGCCGACAGCGGCGACCAGGTTTTTCAGAATGTCGGCCTTGTCCTCAAAGGTGAGGGTTGCGCCCTCGCCCAGCGAGCCGAGCGCCACCAGGCCGGTGCAGCCAGCATCGACCATCCAGCGCGCATGGCGGGCCATGAACTTGTGGTCGATCGAGAGGTTCTTGTTAAACGCCGTGGTCATGGCGGGGATGACGCCGGTCCAGTTCATGCGGGTGTTCTCCTTGGAAATCGTGATTGGCCGCGCAGCGCGCGGGCCTGAATTCTCACATACTGCCGGGATCGGTATTCCCCGGCGGAGCCGGGGAATACCGATCCCGGCAAACCATTTCAGAGATAGCGGTCGGGCGAGAAGGCCGCCGCGTAGGCGGGCTGGGGTGCGCCCGTGAGGGCGTTGGCGATGAGTTGGCCGGTGACCGGGGCCATGCTCACCCCGAGCATCGAGTGTCCGGTCGCGGCCAGCAGGTTGGTGTAGTTGCGGAAGCGCCCGACAAAGGGCAGCCCATCGGGCGAGCATGGGCGCAAGCCATGCCAGACCGGCTTGTCGGCGAAGACGTTTGGCGTGTATTGCGGGAAGAAGCGCGGGATCGACTTGACGATGCCGGCCACCCGCCGGGCGCTGACCGACTCGTCGAGGCCGGTGACCTCCATCGTGCCGCCAAAGCGCAGGCTCGCGCCCATCGGCGTAACGGCCACCCGGGCCTCGACCAGGATCGCGCACACGCTGAGCTGGGCGGGCGGCTGCTCGAGGGTGATCGAATAGCCCTTGCCGGCCTGCATCGGCAAACGAACCCGCAACCCGGACGACGCACGCGGCGACCACGAGCCGGCCGCCAGGACGTATTGCGCGCCGCTCACATCGCCGGCCGAGGTCTTCACCGCCCGGACCGCGTCGCCGGAGGCGTCCCAGCCGGTCACCTCAACGCCATGCCGAATCTCGCCGCCGCTGCGCAGGATGGCCGCCCGCAGCGCGGCGAGCAATTGGGGCGGGGAGAGGAAGCAGTCCAACGGGAACAAGACGCCGCCCGCGCAGGTGATGTCGACGCCCGGATTGAGGGCGCGGGCCTGCTCGGGCGTGAGCGGCTCGAGGGCAACGCCCAGACGCGCAGCGGCTGGCTTGAGGGCGAGCTCATGCTGGAGTGCTTCCTCGCTCGCGCACAGCATCATGAGCCCGCGCTTCTGCAGGCCGAAGTCCAGCCCGTCGCGTGTGGCGAGTTGCTCGTAGAGCGCGCGGCTGTCGAGCTGAGAGGCCGCCAGGGCCGGCGCCGACGCTTCGCTGCGGGCCCGGCTCGAGGCCTGAAAGAAACGCCAGCACCAGGAGATCAGATCCGGGTCGAGCCGCGGGCGGATGTAGAACGGGCTCTCGGGGTTCAGCATCGAGCGCAGGCCCATCCCAATCATCCCGGGCGCGGCCAGGGGGACGAAGTGGCTGGGGACCACCATCCCGGCGTTGCCGGTCGAGCACGATTCGGACTCGGGAGGGTTGCGGTCGAGGACGGTGACGCTGAGGCCGGCCCGTTGGGCGAAGCACGCGACGCTCAGGCCGATGACGCCGCCGCCGATGATGATGAGGTCATGCATGATGGGAAGGGGTCGGCGGCTATTTCACCACAAAGGCACAGAGACACAAAGAATGAGTGGATACCTTGTGCCTTTGTGGTGAAGTGTTTTCATGCCGCGATGCGCTTTCAAATGAGCTGGATCCCGAAACGAAACGGATCGTCCTCGTCCAGAATCAGAGTTGACTCGCCGGTGATATAGGCGCTTCCGGTGATGCTGGGGATGACAGCCCCATCAACGATCTCGATGCTGCCCTCGAAGACGCTGCCAATGACGCTCTCCTGGCGCCACACATCGCCGGGGACCAGTTTGCCATCGGCGACCAGGCAGGCCAGTTTGGCGCTGGTGCCGGTCCCGCACGGCGAGCGATCGTAGGCCCGGCCGGGGCACAGTACAAAGCTGCGGCTGTCGGCGATCGGCGACGGCCCAAAGAGCTCGATGTGGTCGATCTCTGCTCCGTCATCGCCGGTGACGCGGGCCGAGGTCAGAGCATGCCGGATGCGCCAGGCGACGTCAGTCAGGTCCTCGAGGTTGTCGCTGGCGACCTGTTGTCCGTGGTCGTTGACGAGGAAGAACCAGTTTCCTCCCCAGGCCACGTCGCCGTGAACCTGGCCGATTCCCGGCACATCCACCGCGACGCGCTTGTGCGCGCGCCAGGCAGGCACGTTGCGAACCGTAACGGTGTGTTCGTCGCGCAGCGTGGCGGTGATCACCCCGACCGGCGTCTCGATCTTGTGGGTGCCGGGCTCGATCCGGCCCAGATGGACGAGCGTGACCAGCAGCCCGATCGTGCCGTGACCGCACATGCCGAGATAGCCCACGTTGTTGAAGAAGACGATCCCGGCCGCACAACTGGGATCAGAGGGCGCGCACAACAGCCCGCCCACCAGCACATCCGACCCACGGGGTTCCAGCACAACGGCCCGGCGCAACCAATCGTGAGCGTCGCGCAGGCGGGCACGGGCGGCGCTCATCGGGATGATGGGGAAATCGGGACCGCCGGCGATGACGATGCGAGTGGGCTCGCCGCCGGTATGCGAGTCGATGACATGGACGCGGTGGGGCATAGGTGTTGATTGTATGTGCGGGTTGCCACAGGCGATGTTCCCCGTCCCGGCGTACGCCGGGACGGGGAACATCGCCTGTGGCAACCCGCACATTACAATGCCGGTATCGTTTCAACCGCTTTTCATCGACCCCTGGGGGACAGATGCTTGAATTACTCATCAACCGCAGCGCCCGCGCCCGGTTCGAGATTGACCAGACCCTCTTCGCCACCAACGGCCGCCTGGTGTTCGCCAACTACTTTGCCACGCAACAGGTGGCCCATCGGATCAGCGGGGCGGGGGTGCCAACCCGGGCCGCCGACATTAACGCGATGGGCCTCATCCACGAGCTCGCCCACATCGTCATCGAGCGCTACAAACGCACCAAGAAGCCGAATGTCCTGCGGGACGCGCTGGACCATCTGACGGACGCTTTGGGCGAAGCTGAGGTGCAGCGCGCGCTGAGTGAGTTTGTCGAGCTCTTTCCCAGCCAGCCCGTCTTCCTGGGCGCGCTCACCCCGCAGCAGTATCTGAACGGCTCGACGGACGGCACGCCCAACCGCGAGATTGTGCTCGAGGAGATGGAGCTGGTCTGGCTGGCCAACGACAACCCAGCCTTCGCCCCGTATCGCGAGCTATTCGACGACACCCGCCTGCGCGAGGCCACCCAGTACGTACCGAAGATGGCCCGCCTGCCCGAGTTCTTTGAGGGGCAGCCGAGTGTGGACACCCCGCGCGGCAAGCTCAGCCTGTACGCCGCATTGCGGGCTCCAATCGATGCCAGCCCGTTTTCGCTGGAGGGCCAGCTCGAGGTCATCCGGGAAGTGTGGGGGCCGCTGCTTGGCGATCAGATCGCCGTGATCAATCGGCTGTTGATCGGCCTCGACCGCATCCACGAGGAAGGCCGGGCGATTCTGGTCGGGCGGGGCGAGATGGGCGTGGTCGGCGACGGAAACCGGCAGGCCCAGCCGCCCCGTTTTGACGCCGCATTCTTCTCCGAAATGACCGGCGGTGGCGGCGATCCAGGCGTCCCCGCCAGCCAGGCGGGTGCAACCGTGACGCCAGAGGCGCCCTACGAGCCCGAGGCCTATACGCTTGATCAGGCCTGGATGCCGAATGTGGTCATGATCGCCAAGAGCAGCTACGTCTGGCTCGATCAGCTCGGCAAGAAGTATGGCCGGTCGATCACCCGGCTCGATCAGATTCCGGACGCCGAACTGGATCAACTTGCGGGCTGGGGGATCACCGGGCTGTGGCTGATCGGTCTGTGGGAACGCAGCCTGGCCAGCCAGACGATCAAGCAGAAGATGGGTAACCCCGAGGCGATTGCCTCGGCCTACTCGCTGAAGGACTACGTCATCGCCGCCGACCTCGGCGGCGACGCGGCGCTCGCCGATCTCAAGGCCCGAGCCTGGAAACGGGGCATCCGCCTCGCCAGCGACATGGTCCCAAATCACACGGGTCTGGACTCAACCTGGGTGGCCGAACATCCCGAGTGGTTTCTGTCATCGGCCCTGCCGCCGTATCCGAACTACACCTACAACGGTCCGAACCTGTCCTCGGATTCGCGGATCGAAGTGTATCTCGACGACCACTACTACGATCATAAGGATGCGGCAGTGGCGTTCAAACGGGTCGATGCGGCCACCCGAGAGGTCAGTTACCTGTATCATGGCAACGACGGGACCGGGTTGCCCTGGAATGACACTGCCCAAATTGATTACCTCAACCCGGTCGCCCGCGAGCAGGTGATCCAGTCCATCCTCGGCGTCGCAAAGCAGTTCCCGATCATTCGCTTCGACGCCGCGATGGTCCTGGCCAAGCGCCACATCCAGCGCCTGTGGTACCCCGAGCCGGGCACTGGCACGGGGATCGCCTCGCGCGCGTCGAACGCAATGACCAAGGCTGACTTCGACGCCCTGATGCCCAGGGAGTTCTGGCGCGAGGTGGTTGATCGGGCCGCCATCGAGGCGCCCGAGACCCTGCTGCTGGCCGAGGCCTTCTGGATGCTGGAGGGCTACTTCGTCCGCACCCTGGGCATGCATCGGGTCTACAACAGCGCGTTCATGATCATGCTGCGCGACGAAGACAACGCCGGCTATCGGCGGGTGATGCGCGACACGCTCGAGTTCGACCCGCAGATCATCAACCGGTATGTCAACTTCATGAACAACCCCGACGAGAAGACGGCGGTTGAGCAATTCGGCAAGGCCGACAAGTATTTCGGCGTGTGCGCGATGGCAGCCACACTCCCCGGACTGCCCATGATCGGGCACGGGCAATTTGAGGGTTACACCGAGAAGTACGGCATGGAGTACCGCCGGGCGTACTACAACGAAGTTCCCGACGCAGGCTTCATCGCGTATCACGAGCGGGTGATTGTGCCGATCCTCAAGAAGCGGCGCGTTTTCGCCGGCTCTGAGAACTTCCTGCTCTATGATTTTGTCGCCGACAGCGGTGGGGTGGACGAGAACGTCTACGCCTATTCAAATGGCGCCGGCCTCGATCGCGGCCTGTTTCTGTTCAACAACAAGAACGCGACGACCCGCGGCAGGATCAAGCATTCGGTTGCGTTTGCTCAGAAGACCGGCTCGGGTGATGAAAAGGAACTGGTTACCCGCCCGTTGAGCGACGGATTGAGCCTGACCAATGCCGCAGAACGATTCGTCATCCTAAGCGATCAGTTCAACCGGCTGGAATACCTGCGCAACGCGCGCGATGTCTTCGCCAACGGGATGACCTTTGATCTTGGCCCGTACGAGTGCCTGGCCTTCACCGGCCTCCGCGAGGTGGTCGACCCTGATGGTCGTTATGCGTCTCTCGAGGCGGCCCTCGCCGGCGGTGGTGTTCCCGATATTGAGGAGGCCCTCCGGATGGCCTGGCTTCAACCGCTGAATGGCGCGTATCGGGCCCTGGTGAACGTCCGCCACTTTAACGAACTGCTGGCTGCTGCGCCGACCCCGTCCGAAGCCGTGTTGAACACGCTCGAGGCGCGCTGCCGGGCGCTGTATGCCGAGGCGGCCGCGCTTGCCGGAGCAACGACGAACCCGGAGGCCATCGCGGCCGTCGCCCACGAATCCAGACTCGAAGTCGAGCGGGCGCTGGCGACCAAAGACGTCATCGACACGCCGGAAAAGTGGAGCTTCAGCTTGCCCTGGCTGTTCACCCATATGCTGGGCAAGTTCGCGCCCGAAGGGCAGACGGTTGACCCGGCCGTGATGGCCCGGGCGCGGATGGACGAGTGGCGGTTGAACGGCATCATCGAGGCGGCCTTGCGCGACTTTGGGCGAACGAGCGACGAGGCCTGGCGCGCGACGGCGCTGGTCAAGGCCCTGGTCACCCACCAGGATTGGCACCGCAAGACAGCGGCTGAGGCGCCGGCGATCCTTCGCGCGTTGGCCACCGATCCGGATGTGCGTGACCACTGGCGGGTCAACGAGTTTCAGGGCATTACCTACTTCAACCAAGAGGGCTTCGAGGAGCTTCTCGCTCGGATGCTGCTGATCGGCGGGATTGATATCGCGCCCGAGCCCGGACCGAAGCACGAGAAGCTTTCCCGCTTCTTTGCGGCTTATGACGCGCTCAGGGCCGCGGTGCCGGCTTCGGCCTACGATCTCAACAAACTCGTTCGCGAGGTAACGCAGGCATGAAGCGTCCTTTGATTGGCATCACGACGCATTCGGCCAGTGATCCGATCCGGGCCGAGTTGGACACGCTGGTGGATGGGATCGTCAACGGGATCGAGCGAGCGGGCGGGCTGCCGGTGCTCATCCCCTACAACCTGCCAGATGCCGCGGTTCGGGCCATCGCCGCAACGTTGGACGGGGTGCTGCTATCGGGCGGTGGAGACATCGACCCTGCCCGTTACGGCGCCGCGCGCGAGCCCGAGACCGGTGGCATCGACGACGGCCGCGATCGGGCCGAATTCACCCTGATCCATGCCCTGGTGGATGAAGATCGCCCGTTTCTCGGAATATGCCGCGGGGCGCAGATCGTCAATGTGGCGCTGGGCGGGACGATGCATCAGGAGGTCTCGCGCGCGCCGGGGGCCGACAAGCACACCTTCTATCCTGGTTATCCAGACGATCATTTGGCCCATCCGGTCCAGATCGCCGAGGAGTCGCATCTGTCGCGGATTCTGGGCAAGCCAATCCTGAGCGTGAACAGCCTGCATCATCAGGCGATTGGCAAGATCGGCGCTGGTGTGCGGGCCACCGCCCTGGCGCCGGACGGGGTAGTGGAGGCGATCGAGGTCGAGGATCACCCGTTTGGCGTAGGGGTGCAGTGGCACCCGGAGGCCATGCTGCATCATCCCGAGATGCAGACCCTGTTTGACGGGTTTGTTGCGGCGTGTCGGAAGTAATTTAGAAGCGAAGGTCCCTGGCGAAGCCAGGGATCTTCGCTTCTGAGGGATCAAGGTCGAGGCGGCCACACCCGCCCGGCAATCTCCGCGGCGATGGCTGCCGCCTGCTGGCGGGCGGCCTCGCCCCCGCAGCGGCGCAAAAGCGACAGCCCGGACTCGCCGTCCAGCCGAATCGTCCAGATCGCGCCGGCGTGCCCAAGCCAGGTGAGTGAGATCCCGGCCCGCCCGAGTGCAAAGCCCGTCAACGCGCCGCGCAGCTCGGCTTCGGCAACGGCAGCGACAAACGCCTCGGCGTCGATGGCGCTGAAGCCGCACCCGACCAGGGCGTTAACGCAAGAATTGTCCCCATCCCCCGTTTCGGTTCCTTCCGCCACTGGCCCCAGAATCGCGGTCGGCGCGAGCCACACCCGGGGGCGGAGGCCCTCGCATGCCGGGAGCGCCGACATCTCGGCCTGGGTGAGCGCCGCCAGCGTGTTCGCATCCCGGATCGGGATGAAATCGTGAATGCCGGACGCGTCCGGGCGGTAGGCGACCCCGCCATCGTGGTTGAGCGCGACATATACCTGGGCGGGCGCGCCTGCGCCCGAGGTCCGCATCAGCCATACTGCCGCGTCCGGATGCGCGCTGCGGGCGATTAACGCGCGTGGGCCATCCGCAAGCGTCAGGCGCCCTTCGCCGTTCGCGCGAAGCAATCCGCGCGCCAGCAGTGTTGCCCGCCCGTCCCGGAGCAGGGCAGCCCAGTCGGGATCCGAGTGGGCGACCAGCGCGCCCTCGGCCCCCAGCAGCCCGCCGCCCAGATTGAGCTCGTTCAAGATCACCCATAATTCGCCGGTGTTCAGGCGCAGGCCGGCCAGTTGATGACTCATCGAAGTTCTCCTTGCAATGCCAGGCTCGCATTGAGCCCGGCCCGATACAACAGCGTTACAGACAGCCGCAACGCGCACAACCACCATAGACCACCCATGACAAGGCCAAGCAGGGCGAGCAACCCGCTGAGCAGCGCGTCGCCGGCCGCCAAACGGCCCATCGGCCAACCTGCCACTGCGGCCGCCACGCAGGAGGGCGCAAGGGCGTGGTCCGATCGCCAGCTCGACTCCCAGCAGGTGGCCGCCGCGGGTCTGGGCGATGCCGGAGTCACCCGCGGCGCATGGGAATACGGGTGGCGCCCCGCGCGATGCGACGCGAGTACGCCCTCGATCGCCCAGGCAATCCCGCATAGGGCCAGTAAAAGGGCGATGCCCCACAGCCCGGGACCGAGCCGAGCCGCCAGCCACAGTCCGCCCCGTGCAACGGTGCCAGCGAAGGCCGCCGCTTCACTCGCTTGTTTCACCGCGCGCGTCTGCGGGTCGCGCGCATCGGCCAGATGCCAGGCCACGGAGAAATTGAAGACCTGCGCGCCCAGCAGCGCGATGGGGACTCCCACGCGCTCGACGGGGTCCGCGCCGGCCGGCCAGGCGGCCACGCACACCGCAGTCTCAGCGAGCCAGGCCAGCGGCAACCACAAGTCGCTGCGACGCGCGCCGATGGGATGGCCGGCCAGCCGGCGCTCGGCTTCGATCAGGGTCAGTGATGTCATCGCTGCCCTGCCGGGGCGGGTTCTGGCGCCGGCGGGGTGAAGAACGGCCGCACGTTGCGCTGATACAAATCGTCAATGCCATCAACAATTTGATCGCCCATCAACGAGTCGATAACGACGGTGGTTGCCCAGGCCGCCACACCCGAAAGCGGTGCTGCCAGGACGGCCTCTCCCAGCCCGCCCAACGCCCCGCCGAGGGCGGTGCCTCCAGGCCCCAGCACCGTTCCGACCGTGGCCCCACCCGCGGCGCCTGTGGCCGTAGCCAGAGCGTCAAATCCGACCGCGAGCGGCACCCGCGCTGCGCTGAACGCCGCATCCTTGGCGTTGGCGATCATGAACCGGCTCCAGTCAAACGAGCCATCCGCCTCCGCTGATCCGTATTTGACGGCGTTCATCGCGATGCTGACCAGAGGGCCGCCCGTCTTGGCCGCGCTTCGGAACGCCTTGGGCCCGGCCCTGGCCATCAGGCTGAGGGCCAACCCGATCCCTGTTCCGATTGGGAATGGAAGCGGCGTGCGCTGGCCATGTTCGGGTGGATTACTTTCCAGCGTTGGCGTCGGCGTCGCTGTCGGGGCGGCAGGATCGGGCGGTGGGGTTGGCTTTGGGGTGGGAATCGGCGATGGCGCCCAGTTTGCCTCGGCCGGGATGCGCCGTAGCGCCGCCGAGGCATCCGCCTCAGCTTGCCTGGCCAGGGTCCGTATCGCGCGCGCGCTCTCTGCGGCGGCGCGCAGCGCGCCAACGAGGCGCCCCATTGCGGGCAACACGGCGGCGTCCATCTCGGCATAGAACGCCCTGGCGCCGGTTCCAATCCACTCGCCGGCCTGCAATTCATCCTTTGCGCGCGCGAGCGCCTTGAGCGCGTGCTGCGTTTCGTCCGCCTCATGCGCGAAGCGGCCCGCAATGTCATCGATTTGGCTGTAGTCGAAGCGAATCTTCGGCGCGTTCATGTGTGCTCCTTTTCAAGGCGCGTGTCTTGAAAAGGAGTCTATGAGAAAGGGCTCGAAAAGAAGCTGACAGTTGGCTGACTTCCGTTAACTGTCAGTCGCAATCGCCACGATGCCCGCGCAGTCGGGCCGTGCGGGCGCGCTGTCGTAGCAGCGCACGATGCGCCAGTCCTGAAATGCCGTGCCAAGCTCGCCGGGTTGCAGGAAGTAGCCTGGATCGGCGTTCGGGCGAAGCGCGCGCTGGGCGGGATTGAACGATTCGATCAGCAGCCAACCGCCGGGCCGCAGCCACTTGCGGAAGCGAGGCCAGAGCGAGCGCTGGGTGTAGCGGAAGTTCACAATGACGTCGAGGCAGCCCGGCGGCAGATCAAAACGCTCCAGATCCGCCACCACGGCCATCAGCCCGGACGCCCGCTGGCGCGCGACCCGCGCGCCAACCTCGGCGATGTCCACCCCGACCACGCGCAGCCCGCGCGCCATGAGCAGGCGCGCGCCGGCCCCGAGCCCCATCGCGACATCCGGGGCCAGCCCCTGACTCGGGAGTGACGCCATCTCCTCGAGCAGCAACGCCGGCGGGCGGTCAGCGTTTCGGGCAGCCGGATCGTGATAGCGGGCGTTCCAGCGGAGGGCATCTCTAGAGCTCACATGGGTATCGTACTGATTCAGCTACACTCAGCCAGCGTCATGGCTCTACGCGCCTGCGCGCCGCCCGCTGAAGCAAGACCCTGATAACGCACACAACATACACTCATGCCAACCCTCATTCACGCTACGCATGAAGCCGCCTACAAAGTGGGCGGGATCGGGGCGGTCCTGGACGGCCTGCTCAGCGCCCCCGCCTATCTCGCCCGAGTCCAGCGCAGCATCGTCGTTGGACCGATGGATACGCGCGACCCGGCCGAAATGGATCGTCTATTTGCCTCGCGCAACAATTTGTTTGTCCGCTACTTCTCCGACCGCGGGATGATGGCCTGCGATCCCGCTCTGGCCAATGCCTTGAGTGATATCGAGGCCGCCTTTGGCGTCCGGCTGTGCTATGCCACCCGGCAGTTCGGAGGCGCCGTCCACGAACTGCTTCTGGTTGATGCCGCTGAGGCCCGGCCGGACCGCTATGACGGCTTCAAGTATTTCGTGTGGCGGCGTTTTGGATTGGACTGCAGCCGCTATGGCGGCGTCGAAGAGTTCAATCACTTCATGCGGATGGCCGAGCCTTCAGCCGCCGCATTGAATGCCATCCTCGATGGCGACGCGGCTGCGCCCGAACCGCGCTGGGTGGTTTGCCATGAGTTCATGGGCCTGCCGCTCTGGTACGGGCTCGAACTTGCCCGCCCGGGCGCATATCGCAGCGCCTATGTCGCCCATGAAGTGCCGACGGCGCGAGCGCTGGTGGAAGGCGATGGCGGCCACGATACCCGCTTCTACAATGTGCTGCGCCAGGCACTGCCGCGCGGGCTGACCGTCGAACAAGTCTTTGGCGATTGGAGCGGCTACTTCAAACATGGCCTGGTGCGCACCGCCGCCCAGTGCGATGTGGTGATGGCGGTGGGCGATCCGGTGGTCGACGAATTGCGCTTCCTCGATCCGGGTTTTCGAGACAAGCCGATCAGTCTGATCTACAACGGCGTGCCCAGTCAGCGCATTACGCTCGGAGATACACGCCTTTCAAGCGCCCGGCTCAAGGAGTTCGCCCGGCGCATGATTGGGATCGCGCCGACCTGGGTGTTCTCGCATGTCACCCGGATGGTGCCCAGCAAAGGACTGTGGCGCGATCTGCGGGTCATGGAGAAGCTCGACAGCCACCTGTCCTGGCGGGGGGAGAGCGCGGTCCATTTCATGCTCTCATCGGTGCGGCCAGCCGGGCGCTCAAGCGCCGATGCGTGGCGGATGAGCCAGGCGTATGGCTGGCCGGGTCGGCACCACTTCGGCTGGCCCGACCTGGTCGATCCCGAGGACATTCTGTATCGCGCGATCGCCGATTTCAACGCGACAGCCCGCGCCTCGCGGGTCATCCTGGTGAACCAGTTCGGCTGGGACCGCGAGCGCATCGGCGCGCTGATGCCCGAGGACATGCGCTTTGGGGATCTGCGGGCCGGGAGCGACCTCGAGTTCGGCCAGAGTATCTATGAGCCCTTTGGCATTGCCCAGATGGAGCCGCTTTCGGCCGGGGCGCTGTGCGTGGTCAGCGATTCCTGCGGGTGTGTCGGCTTCGCCCGTCAGGCGGTGCGAGACCTGGGTGACGCCGCCGGCCCGTTCAACAATGTCCGGGTTGTCGACTACACCTCGCTCTACGACCTGGGCGAGCGCGACCCCCTGAGCATCGGAACGCAAGAGCGCAATCAGGTCGAGCAGCGCGCCGCAGACGCGGCCTCTTGGTTCATCATCGACAGCCTGCCCCGCAGCGCCGGGCGCAAGCAGCAACTCATCGATACGGGCTTTGCGATGGCCGGGCGCATGTCGTGGAATGTCGTGGCGGGCGAAAGAATGCTGCCGGCGATGGGTCTGTAGAGGGTTTGATCAGGTTTGATCAGGTGGGTAAGGTTTGATCAGGTGGGACGAGAACGCTCGTAAGTCTGACCTGACCAAACCTTACCCACCTGATCAAACCTGATCAAACGCCATCCACCCGATATAATCCGTGCTTACGCGGAGAGGTAGCATAGCCTGGTCTAATGCGCACGCCTGGAAAGCGTGTTCGGCTAAACCCCGACGCAGGTTCGAATCCTGTCCTCTCCGCCTCAACTCAGCCCAAGCCCCCGGCAAGGCCGGGGCTTGGGCCTTTTTCCCGCAGGATTAGCGTCCGGCCGTCATTTGGGCCCGGCGATCGTCCACGGACTTGATGAAGGCAGCCCGGTTGGTCTTCCACGACTTCTCGATCTCGGCCGTATAGCCCATCACCACCCATGGCGCATTCTGGTTGATCTGTTGCAGGAACGCCGTCGCGCGCGCCTCGTCATAGGCGAACGGAGCCGCATCCACCTTGCCGTTCCTGCCGAACAAATTCACCGAGACGATGGACTTGGCTGTAGCCGAAGCGCCGCGCGGGCGGGTGTTCACCCGATAGGCCCAGGCCAGATCGGCCATGCCGTTGACCTTCATGCCATAAACCCCCGGAAAAAGGATCAGGTTCAGGGCCGGGAGCGCCAGGCCCTTGGTGTTGGCCGGCAGCACGGCATCGACGGCGTTCGCGACCTGCTCGGCCGGGCCGAACTTGCCCAGGGCCGTCATGATCGGATGGTTCTCGCTGTTGCGCCGGCGCAGCCACTGCAACAGCGCAAAGACGCCAAGCCCGGTCAGGATGAGCAGAAGCGGAATGATGGCGAGTGCGCCTCCATTGAAATCAGTGGCGTCCAGCATGTAAGGCAGGAACGAGTCCTTCATGTCCGGCACGTCTTTGACGATGTCGTCGATGATGTCACGCTTGATGTCACTGGGGATTCCCGCCATCGCGCCGGTCACCGTGGTTCCGCTCATTGCGGTCGACATCTTGACCAGGAGCGCCTTGTCGCCCAGCAGCAAGACCCGGTAATAGCCCGAGGTGCGGGTGTTGGTGACCGAACCGGAGCGACTGCGGGTCGTCGTCACCTGGGTGAAACCGGAGTCGACGTTGCGATCCGCCTTGACCGTCACGTAGTAGTTGGCGACCGCGTCCGGGTTGCTCACCTTGATCAGAGCCGCCCGGTCGATGACGCTCGGACCGGAGAACACATTTGTAAGGTAGCGGGCCGAGAGAGCCAGCACGCCAACGGCCAGTCCAAGCAGGATGACCCACGTGATCAGCAGGTTGCGGTTGGTGCGCTTGATCTGCGCGGCGATGAATCCTTCGTTCATGTTGTCCTCCATTGGTCTCGCTGTCCCAACAGAACTTGTTTTCGGAGTTGATATCCCCCCTCCGGCGTACGCCGGAGCGGGGGATATCAACTCCGAAACGGCTTCCGTTGGCTGTAATTATGGCCGGAAAACGTTGTGCCGGGTCAGCGCGATACGGTGAAGTTGACGGTCTCGCTGGCGGCGATGCGCTTGCCATCCTTGTCCATCGCATACACCGTCCAGACATAGCGGGCAGGCTCGAGCGTATCCTTGAAGGCGTAGAGTGGCTCGCTCACGCTGGTGAAATCCAGCAGCTTCGGGCGATCGGGTTTGCTGTCGTTCCACATCAGGATCTCGTAGCGCACAGCCAGGGGATGGGTTTCCCATTCCAGCCGCACACCCGACCCGGCGACGTTTGGCGCGCGGTTGGGCGGACCCAGCAATGGAATGACGCACGGCCCGGCCTGCCCGGCCACGCTGAACTTCTGCTCGGCGGATTCGGCGATTTTTGTCTTCCCGGCGTTGAAGGCCGATACGCGCCAGCGGTACTCGCAATTGAGCAGCCCAGGCGCGGCCAGTGACGTTTCCCGGGTCTGGGTGTTGTTCAGGACCGTATCGCCTCGGGCCGGGGTCAGGTAAACCTCGTAGTAGTCGGCTGAGGGGTAGGCGGTCCAATTCAGCGCGGGCGAACCCGTACTAACGGCAGCCGCCTGCCGGGGCTCGCCCAGGGCCAGATCCAGTTTGTAGACGCTCTGCGGACGAATGTCCAGGGTCTTGTTCGCTTCCACGGCGAACTTGCGCGCGGTAATGGCGCCCGACGTGATGTAGATCATCGAGTCGGCGCCAAATGGCCGGATCGCCAGGGCGTATTCGCCGGGTTCGACGCCTGCGAAGCGATACGCCCCGGCCGTGTTGGTGCGGGTGCTGTATTCGCGCCCCTTGCAGCCGCCAATGAGTTGGAAGTCTTCGCACAGCTTGACCTCCTGATCGGCCGCGCCGGCGCCGTTCCAAATCACCGATCCATCGACGTTGCCCTTGCCTGCGGCGGGCGTCACCCGCGGCAAGCTGGACGTTGGGGCGGGCACGGCGGTTGGGGAGGGACGAGGTGTGGCCACTGCCGCAGGGCGCACAGTCGGGGAGGCCACGCCGGCCGCTTGTGTCATCAGCGGGAGCGGCGTGATCCCACGGGTCGCCGTCGCCGCCAGCCGCGCTGGCGCGGGCGGCGGCTCGGTCGAGGGCCCGGCCGTAGGCAGCACCTCCAACTCGCCGCAGCCGGCCAGTAGGATGGCCGCCAGAATTGTCATCACTCTAATTCGCAACTGGTAACCCAAAGTTCATCCCCTGATTGTCATCCAAAGTTCTGCCCAAGGAATCGATCATCGTGGAAGTTTTGAATGGTGTCAAGCCATCCCCAAAACACGTTGGGAGCGGTATTCCCCTGGCGAAGCCAGGGGAATACCGCTCCCAACACCATCATCTTCGCATCGGTAGAATGACCACGCGTGCAAAACGACCTCCCTATCTGGGCCCTGCGTGACGAATTGCGCGAGGCATGGGCTCAACAGCCTTCGACTGTCCTGGTCGCCCCGACCGGCTCAGGCAAGACCACCCAGATCTGCCAGATGCTGCTTGCCGAACGCCCGGCCTGGACGGGCCGCATCGTCGTGCTGCAACCGCGCCGGGTCGCCGCCCGCTCGGTCGCCCGACGGGTGGCTGAGGAGATGGGCGCCACGCTCGGAGAGAAGGTCGGTTATCAGGTCCGCTTTGAGGACGTGACCGAACTTGGCACTCGGATCTGCTTCGTCACCGAGGGCATCCTGCTGCGATGGCTGCACGACAACCCGGATCTCAACGGCGTCGACGCCGTGCTCTTCGACGAGTTTCACGAGCGCAATCTGCTCAGCGATATCGCCCTGGCGTTGTGCAAGCGCCTGCAGCGCGAGCGCCGGCCCGGGCTCATGCTGATGGTCATGTCGGCGACGCTGGAAGCCGCCCCGGTGGCGGCTTATCTGGGCGGCGCGCCGATCCTCGAATCGCGCGGTCGTGAGTTCCCGGTCGACCTTGTCTACGAGACCTGGGAGGACGGCAGCGATCTCGAGCGCCCAGTCTGGGAACGGGCTGCCGCGCGCTGCGCCCGGATTCTGCGTGACACGCCCGAGGGCGATATCCTGGTCTTCATGCCCGGCGCGTATGAGATCGGGCAGACCCTCGACGCGCTGCGGGCCGCCCTGCGCGGACAGGCGGCGCCCATCCTGCTGCTAGCCCTGCATGGCGAGCTCCCCCCGCGCGAACAGGACCGGGTCTTCGCGCCGTCCGAGCTGCGCCGGATCATCGTCTCGACCAATGTAGCCGAGACCTCGCTGACCATCCCCGGGATTCGGGCTGTCGTCGACAGCGGCCAGGCCCGGGTCGCCCGTTTCGACGCTGGGCGAGGGATCGGCACGCTCGCGCTCGAGGAGATCTCGAAAGCGTCGGCCGACCAGCGGGCCGGGCGGGCGGGCCGGCTCGGCCCCGGCGTGTGCTATCGGCTGTGGCCGGAGAAGACCCATGAGCGGCGGCCCGCCCGCAACACGCCAGAGATCCAACGGGTGGAGCTCAGCGATGTCGCGCTGCAGCTCGCCGCGCACGGCGTGACCGATCTCGAGGGGTTTGATTTCCTGGACCGGCCCGACCCCGGGCGGATCCATGCCGCAATCGAGCTGTTGCGCGCGCTCGGCGCGCTGACTGGCGAGCCGCGCAACGCCAGTATCACGGAGGTGGGCCGGGCGATGCTGCGCCTGCCCGCCCATCCGCGCTACGCCCGGATGATGCTCGAGGCCGCCCGCTACGGCTGCGTGCGCGAGGCGGCCCTGTTCGCCGCCATCATGTCCGGGCGCGAGCTGCTCGCCCGGGTGGGCCGCCAGGAGACGATTACCCTGCGCAACCGGGCCCGGGTGATCGAGAAGAGCGGCGAGAACCAGTCCGACTTCTTCGCCCTGCGGCGGGCCTTCGAATTCGCCCGGGCCCAGGACTTCGAGCCGCGGGCGTGTTACACGCACGGGATCAACCCGCACACCGCCCGCGAGGTTGGCCTGACCTTCGCCCAGCTCGAGCGGATGGCCGAGTCCGCCGGCCTGCTCGGGATGGCCCCGGAGTTGGAGGTTCCCCCGGGAGATGCGATCCGGCGCTGCCACCTGGCCGGCTTTGTCGACCAGCTTGCGACTCGCCAGGCCGGGGCGACGACCTGCCATGTGGCTGACGGGCACGAGGGAGAGCTGGCCGATGAGAGCGTCGCCGCGCGCGGGTCGAGCCATCGCCTGTATGTCGTGTCGGAGATCCGCGAGATCACGACCCGCTCGGGCGAGAAGCTTACCCTGCTCAACACCGCCAGCGCGGTCGAGGTCGCCTGGGTGCGGGCGCTTGTGCCGCCCCCGGACGGGCTGAGCGAGTCCATCGAGCACCTCTACGACCGGCTGAATAAACGGGTGGTGGCCGCCCGGGTGCTGCGCTATCGCGACCTGATGCTGGGGGGCGAGCCGCACTTCGCCCTCGACCCGCAGGCGGCGGCCCGGGCCCTGGCCGGCGAGTTCGTCGACAAGCTCGAGAAGCTGCCGGTCTGGAACAATACCGCCCGGCCCTGGCTTGCCCAACGGCGGGAATTGGCCAGCAAGATCAGCGTCGAGATGCTGGAGGCGATCCTGGCCACGGCCTGGCTGGGCGCGACGACCTACAAGGAGATCCTCGAACGGCCGATCCTGCCGGCCTTGCAGGCCGCGTTGGGGGAGGGGACGTGACAGAGGCGAGCCCGTTCTCAGCGTTTTCGGTGCGGGGCCCTGATCTTGAAGGCGGGCAGGCGCCAACCGTCTATCCACAGATGGCGCAGATTTTCGCGGATTCGGACAGGCGCCACGTGAACAAGGAAATAGAATCGGCGGAAATCTGCGTAATCCGTGGACAGATTGCGCGTGTCATATGCGCAGTAACTCGCTGGGTTCATTTGATCGCCGCGCGGAGGACGCCATGAATCGTAACGCTTGGCGCGTCCTGTCGGCGCTCATCCTCGCCGGCGGGTTGGGCTGGGCTTACGCGACTCGCCCGCAGAGCGGCGCCGCCGCGCCAGCGGTTGCCTCAACCCGCGTCGGCGCGCCCGCCCCGGAGATCGCCCTGCCCATGCTCAGCGGCGAGACGCGCACGCTGGCGGATCTGCGCGGCCAGGTGGTCATCCTGAATTTCTGGGCGACCTGGTGCGGGCCGTGCCGGGCCGAGATGCCGGCTTTGGCCGAGATTCAGACCCAATACGCGTCCCGCGGTGTGATCGTCATCGGGGTCAATCAGCGGGAGGACGCCGGGTCGATCCGACGCTATCTCGACAGCATCGGGGTCGACTTCCCGATCGCCCTGGATCCAACGGGCGAATCCAACCGTCAGTATCGCGTGCTTGGCCTGCCCACCACGTATCTCATCGATCGGCAGGGCCTGATCCGGGACGCCGTGTTTGGCGGGCCGATGGCGCGGGCGCTGATCGAGAGCAAGCTCGCCCCACTCCTGGAGCCCTGATGCAGCCTTTCATTCAGATCTTCGGCCTGGCGATCTCGGCCGCCCCCGCGGCGGTGTGGCTGGGCGCTGTCGTCGCGATCTGGCTGGCCGGGCGCACCGCGGCCTGGCGCGGGCTGGACGGGCGCGTGTTGGGGGATGCGCTCACGGTCGCAGGCTTCGGGGCGCTGCTTGGGGCGCGGCTTGGCTATGTCGCCCTGCACGCCTCGGTCTATGTGCGCGATCCGCTCGCCGCCTTGGCCTTAAGCACCTCGGCCCTCGACGGCGCGATTGGCGCGCTGGCGGGGGTGGGCGTGCTGGCCTGGCGCTTGCGCCGAGCCGGGATGTTGCGTTGGGCGGCGGCCGATGCGCTCGCCCCGCCCGCGCTGGTCCTGGCGATGGGTCTTGCCCTGGCCTCGTATTTCGACGGGGCGGTCTTCGGGGCGGTTGCGGAGGTCCCGTGGGCGGTCGCGGTGTGGGGGGCGGCCCGCCACCCAGTCCAGTTCTACGAGATGGCGGGTTTGCTCATCATATTGGCCGCCGCCGTCGTGTTGCGCAAACGGGCGCTGCCCGATGGCGCGCTCGCGCTGGGAGCCGTGCTGGCGTATGGTCTGCTGCGCCTCATCGTCGACGGCTTTCGCGCGGATGAGGCGGCGTTGCTGGCCGGGTTGCGGGCCAGCCAGATCGTCGCGGCAATCAGCGCAGCGCTGGCGGCGTGGGGGTTGGGGGCGGCGGATCACAGATGACACGCCATTGCCGAATGGGACATGCGCTGCGCACACAAGAAAGAAGGAATCTGCGCTAATCTGCGTAAATCTGCGGATCGATCCAGTTCCAAGCCCGCTCGGCCCGTCACCGGCGCGGCAGGTTTTGTCCACAGATTACGCAGATTTCCCCGGATTTGGACATGCGCCGCGCGAATAAAAAAAAAGAATCAGCGGAAATCTGCGTAATCTGTGGATAGATCCCGGTCTACATTGGCGCCGACCGCTAGACGCCGATCACCCACCGCGCCAGGGCCAACGCTTGCTCGCGGGTCGCGATCTCCCCGATCATCTGGGCCTCGCGGACGGCTTCCAGCGCGGCCCCGACAGCCGGCCCGGGGCCAACGCCCAGAGCCAACACATCCCGCCCGCCCAGCAGCGGCCTGGGCGCGACCTCGGGCGCGTAGCGCGCCTCGAAATGCTCGAGCAGACCCCAGCCGATTTCGGCTATGGCTGGGTCGAGGGCCATGCCAAGCAGGGCGGCCTCGGGCGCGGCTTCGCGGGCCGCCCGCATCCAGCGGTATTCCGCCCGCGCGTCGCGCAGGGCCTCGCTCAGCGCAGCCCTGGCCCGGATCGTCTTGGCCCGCTCGACCTCGGCCGCGCTCAGCTTGAGGGCCCGTCCACGCCGTTCGACCTCGGCCGGGGACGCGCTGGCGCATAACGCAACCAGTCTCAAAAGCGCCAGGCGCGGGGCGTTGGCCAGCGGCTCGGCCAGGCGCGCGCTGAGCCTTGGGGCGCGCCGGGCCGCCTGCTCGAGCAAGGCGTCGATGGCGCGCAATGTCGCAGGCGGGCGCGCCGCGGCTTCGGGCAGGACGATGTTGAGCAGGTCCAACGCTGCGAGTAGGTCTACGGCTGCGCTTGCCTTGGGCAGCGCCAGCGCCTTGAGCAACTCATCGCGGGTGCGCTCGGCGCTGGGGCCATCCGCGGCCGCCAGCCGGGGCCCAGCCGCGCGTGCGGCCATCTCCGCCGCGGGATCGATCCGGGCGTCGAGGTCGGCGGCGAAGCGGGCGACCCGCATGGCCCGGACCGGATCGTTGGCGATGGCGTCAGGCGAGGCCAGGCGGATGACCTTGTCACTCAGATCCTTCGCCCCGCCGAGCGGATCGTAGAGCGCCATCTGGCCAGGCATCGAGCCATCGAGCGGCAGCCAAATCGCGATGGCGTTGAGGGTGAGATCGCGCCCGCGCAGATCGTCATCCAGGGTCGCCCCGCGACAACGGGCGAAGTCCAGGGTCAGGCCGTCGACGATGACCCGGGCGGTGCCGCGTTCGGCGTCCATGACGTAGAAGGCGCCCCCGAGCGCGTTGGCGACCGCGCGGGCCAGCCCGACCGCGTCGCCCAACACGGCGAAGTCGAGGTCGTGCGGGGCGCGCCCGAGCAGCAGATCTCGGACCGAGCCGCCGACCAGGGCAATCGAGATGCGCCGTTTGGCGGCGCTGGACCGGGCTTGCTCGAGCAGCGGCAGCAGCCCCGCCGGGATAGCGATCATCGCGCCCCGAAAATCGCCCGCCCGATCCGGACCAGGGTCGAGCCCTCGGCGATGGCGGCCTCGAAGTCGTCGGTCATCCCCATTGAGAGTTCGGGCGCGTCCAGGCCGGCGATGCGCGTATGCAGCAGTTCGCGCAGACCGCGCAGGCTGGCGAAGACGGGCCGGGCAAGCTCAGGGTCGACGACGACCGGCGCCATCGTCATCAGCCCGCGCACGCGCAGGCCGGGCAAAGCCGCGATGCGGATGACTTCGGTGATAAACGCCTCGCGCGCGCCCGGATCGCGCTCCCAGCCCGCCACCCCGAATCCCTCTTTGCTCGCCTCGCCGCTGACGTTGCATTCGAGCAAGATGTCCTGGGGCGGCCGGTTCTGGGCGATCGCCCGCGCGTTGAGTCGGGTCGCCAGCTTTGGCGTGTCCACCGAATGGATCAGGGCGAACTCGCCGCCGAAGTCGCTGGTCTTGCGCGATTGCACGTGCCCAATGAGGTGACAGCGCAGACCGGGGCGCGGCCCGAGCGCGGCCAACTTGGGCAGGGCCTCCTCGACCCGATTCTCGCCAAAGTCGCGCTGCCCGGCGGCATACGCCTCCGCAACTGCGCTGGCGGGAAACGTCTTGGAGACCGCCACCAGCGTCACCGTCGCGGGATCGCGGCTGGCATGCGCGGCGGCGCGCGCGATACGGGCGCGCACGCGGGCGAGGGATTCGGCGATGGATGCGCTCACATAATGAATTGTACGGGCGAAAGGTGATTCAAACATGGATGGACAGGATGGACAGGATTGTTCTATCCTGTCCATCCTGTCTATCCATGTTCAATTCCTGCGCGCTGGCCCCAGGAATTGCTCGAGCAGCGCGTTAACCCGGGCGGGTTCCTCGTGCTGCACCCAGTGGCTGGCCTCCTCGATGAAGGCGAGCCGCCCGTTATCGCACAGGTCGATGCTGGGCTGGGCGAGTGCGCGCCCGAGAAAGCGATCCCGGGCGCCCCAGATCATCAGCAGCGGCACGCGCACGCGCGGGTGGCCCATCTGCGAGGGCTTCTGCCCGATCGCCCGGTACCAGTGGATCATCGTGCGCAACCCGTCCGTCCGCGACCAGGCTTCGACGTAACGGTCGAGGTCAGCCTGCAAAAACGTGCCCGGCCGGCTGCTGGCGACCAGGCTGCGGGCGGCCGCGGCATACTGGTTGCGCCGGATCACGGCCTCGGGCAGGCCCGGGATTTGGAAGAAGAACATGTACCAGCTCTTGAGGAGCTGGCTGAAGCTGCGGGTGAGCGTCCGGCCCATCACCGCCGGGTGGGGGGCATTGAGGATGGCGGCTCGTTCGATGCGATTCCGGTGCTTGAGGGCCAGCCACCAGGTGACGGCCGCCCCCCAGTCGTGGCCGACCACCCGGGCGCGCGCGCAGCCGGCCGCGTCAATCAGCCCGACGACATCGCCGGCAAGGGTGTCGAGGGCGTAGTCGCTGATCGCGTCCGGTTTGTCGCTCAGGTTGTAGCCGCGCTGGTCGGGGGCCCACACCCGGTAGCCCAGGCCCGCGAAGTGCTCGATCTGGTTTCGCCAGCCATACCAGAATTCAGGGAAGCCGTGCAAAAAGATGAGCAACGGGCCGTCGACGGGGCCGGCCTGAGCGACGTTGAGGTGGATGCCGTTGGTTGGCACGCGTACGAAATCGGGCTTAAACATGGATGCGCAGGATATACAGGATAGAGCAATCCTGTCCATCCTGTATATCCATGTTCAAATCCTATACCGCGCTCATCCGATTGCGCGGAGCAATGTATCCAAAGCCGCGCCGACATCCTGCAGCTCGTGGCAGATCTGGACCAGTTCGTCGTCGACCCGCCGAAAGCGGCGCGAGGCCGCGCTGCGAAACTGGGCGAACAACCGGCGGGCCAGGATCAGGTCACGACCCGTCAGAGCGGTCTGGAGATCGGCTCCGAGCTTGAGCAGCCGGGCTGCCCAATCATCAGTTCGCGCGCCAATGAGTTGCGCGGCCAGCCCGCTGACGTCGCCCCAGGTCGCCTCGAGCTCGCTGCTGTCGGTTGCGAGGGTGTCCTCGATTCGGCTGAGCTGGTTCTCAACTTCCTGCCAACCATTGTGTTCGTCCCGGATTGATTGCAACCTGTCGCGCAGGGTCACCAGGGCGCCCAGGGACTGGACAAAGGCGCCCATCTCGATCTCGGTCACGCCAGCGGCCGTCAACTGCTCGCGCGCGGTGGCCATGCGCGCGCCCATGTTGCTCTGGAGCAGCACGTCCACGGTGGCCACCATGCGGGTGTTGACCTGCGAGGGTCCGCGCCCGAGCGCGCGTTTGAGATCCGCCCGCCCCCGGGTGAGGGCGGCGGCATCTTCGGATTCCAGCGCCGCCAGCAGCGTCGCGCGCGCCTGGGCGAGCTGGGTCAGCCACAGGGCGGCGGCCAGGCCGAGCGCGCGATTGGCCGCCTGCGCGCTGACTTCGCCAATGATGTCGGTGATTTCCGGGATCGATTGAATCAGGGTGTTCCAGGCGCCCGGGTCTGTGGTGGCGCGACGGCTGTCGGCATCCAGGGGCGGGTAGCGCACCTCAAGCTCCTGCAACAGCTCGTGCAGGGACTTGTAGGCGCCGAGCAGGGCGATCTGAGTCCGCGCGTTTTCAAAGTCCACCCGGAAGCCGCTGATGGCCTCGAGCGCCACCGGATTTCGAGCAAGCGTCGCGAGGGCGTTGACGCCTTCGGCGATCGACGCCACAACCCCGGGATCCGGGAGCGTGACTCTGGCAAAGGTTCCCCAGTCAATCGGCCCGTGTTGAAGGCGCGCCTTGCAGGCCTCGAGCAGGGCGGTCAGCTGGCCGCCCCGCAAAACGTACTCACACAAGGCCTGAGCGCGCGCCTCGATCGTGTCGCGGCGGGGCACGGAGTCAGGGTTGATCCCGATATCGGCGCACAGCACGTCGATGTCATCCAGCCCGAAGGCGCGGGCCAGCGCATTGCGCAGGTCGGCCAGGGTCGGCGTGGGCTGGGTCATCGCCTGGACCCTGTCAGGCCGCGGCCACGACGGGCGCGGTCGTGCCGCGCTTGATCAACTCGATGGGAATGACGATGCGGGTGTTTTCGACCGGGTCGCCGCGCAAGCTCGGCCATGAGCAATTCCGCGGCGGCGCGCCCCTTTCGCCAGGGCGGACTGGCGGACCGTTGTGAGGCCGGGTTCAGCCCGGATGTGGGTTTCGATGTCGTCGAAGCCGACGACGGACAGATCACCCGGCACGCTGAGCCCATGGGCGAAGGCCGCTTCGATCAGGCCGTAGGCGATGGCATCGCCGAGCGCAAACACCGCGGTCGGCCGGCGCTCGAGCCGGAGGATGCGTTGCAGTGCCTGCGCGCCGCCGGCGGCGGTGCAGGGCACTTCGGTGGTGTAGATACGCTGCTGCAGCAGCGAGATGCCGCGTTCCCCGAGCGCCGCGCGGATACCGTCGAAGCGATGCTTGAGCGTACCGGTGTATTTCTCGGGGGTGCCGAAAAACGATTCAAAGGCGACGATGGCAATATCGCGGTGGCCCAACTCGAGCAAGTGGCTCATGGCAAGCCGGGCCCCCTCTGCGTCGTCGATGTTGACGCAGGGCACGCCTTGCGGCGCGTCGGTGTCGATCATCACAAACGGAATTTCGCGCCGTCGAAGCGCCTGGACGGCGTCGTCGTCGGCATCGAGTCCGGTGACGATGCAGCCATCGATGAGGGCCGTGTATGTCGCATCGACGAGCGATCCGCGGCGGGGCGGGATCATCATGAGGGAGAGCCCTTCGGACTTGCAGACCTGGCCGATACCGCTCATGAGCGAGGCGAAGAACGGGTTGGCCAGCGTGTCGCTGATATCCTGGGGAACGAGCAATCCGAGCGCGTGTGTGCGGCGTGTATTCAGACTGCGGGCAATTGGATTGGGCGTATACCCCAGCTCGCGCGCGACCTCGAGGATGCGTTGAGTAGTCTCAGCTGACAGACGTTTGGGCAGGTTGAAGGCAAAGGACACCGCGGTCTTGGATACGCCGGCCTGGCGGGCGATGTCCTTGATCGTCACCCTCGGCGCGGTGGCGGAGGCGGAGCGATATCCATTCCGAACCTGGGGTGGTTTTACCGTCTGGTTCGGTCCCGGGTCGGGAACTGGCAGGGCGTTTTCGGGAGGAGCTTGATCGCCAGACTTGGATTGGTCTTGATCCGGAGTTCCAGGGGATTTAGCAGTCATATCGTAGATTTCTCCGACGCGGTCTTCTGGGTCGAATGTTCGTTGTCATACCAACGAGACCTCCATTATGCCGTGATTTACTAAACCGGTTGCCAACTTTCAGAGAGCGCTCTCAGAGCGTACAAACGGGAAGTAAGATCTGGACGAACACCCTAAAGGTTGGCCCGCGTGGGTTCGCGGCGGGCACAAACGTAAGGGGGCCAACCTTTAGGGTGTTCGCGTCGTCACGGTTTGGCGCCTGGAGTAAAATAGAACAGACGTTCAAATGAGGTTCAACGCGAAGAAACCCGCCGCCAAGGGTGGCAGTCCCCGCAAGGGCAAGGCCAAGCCACGCCAGGCGCCGCGCGAGCCGCTGCTGTCGCTCACCCCTGACCAATGGCTGGACGTGCTTGGTGCCGTGCTCATCGGCGTGGCGGCCATCACCCTGCTCAGCGCACTCTCCCCCGGAGGCCAGGGGACTGTCACCGCCGCGTGGTTTGTGTTCCTGCGCGGGGCGTTTGGGTGGATGGCCTATGCCGCCCCGGTCGTGCTGGCGGCCTTTGGCTGGTATCTCGTACAACATCATTTTGGGAGCCTGCCCCAGATCGGGATCGGCCGGCTCACCGGCGTGGTCGCCGCCTTCCTGACGCTCCTGATGCTGTTGCACCTCTTCGGGATGGCGACAACCCAACCTGACGGGGCCAAGCTGGCGGCTGAACAAGGCGGCGGCGGCAATCTGGGCTGGGCGGTGCTCAAGGTCTTCATCGACGCCATCGGCATCTACGGGGCCGCCATCGCGGTCGTAGCTCTTGTCGGCATGGCGCTTATGATGGCCACCGGGACGACGATCGCTCAGCTCGTCGAAGTCATCCGGGTCCGCACCGCGGCCCGGCCGGACACCATCACCCCGCGTTGGGATCCCCTGCGGCCGCGTCCGCCCGAGTCGGATCCGAATGGCGAGCTGGTCATCAACGGACTCAAGCCCAAGCAGCGCCGGGGGAGTCGCGCAGACGATGGGGCGACGGCGCCGCGGCTGAAAACGCCAGTCGCGCCTACCGGGCAATTGCCGACACCCCGGATCAACCCCATGCGCCCAGGCAAGGCGCCGGCCGACGATCCCGACCTTCCCCCCGCCCGGGTCATCGGGGCCGGCCGGGGAAATGGCGAGAGCGCGAGCCCTGCCCGCGGCCGCCCGGCGGTGCAGCTCAAGCCGGCCGCGGCGGCCATGGCGGCGCCACCGCCACCGCTTTCTTCGCGTTACGACAGCCAGCGGGTCTGGCAGTTGCCGCAAGTTCAGGAGCTGCTCGAGCCGGGCAAGGACGCCACCCTGCAGGAGTCGGATATCCGCAAGAAGGCCGCCGTGATCGAAGACACCCTGCGTTCCTTTGGCGTGCCGGGACGGGTGACCGAGGTCAATCGCGGGCCGACCATCACCCAGTTTGGGGTGGAGCCGGGCTTCACCGAAATGAAAAGCGGCAAGCAGCAGAAGGTCAAAGTCAGCCGGATCGCCTCGCTCGCCGATGACCTGGCGCTGGCCCTCTCCGCGCCGCGCATCCGGATCGAGGCGCCCGTGCCTGGACGCGCGATCGTCGGGATCGAAGTTCCCAACGGCGAGACCTCGCTGGTAAGCCTGCGCGACATCATCGAGAGCGAGGAGTTTGAGCTCTTGAGCCGCAAGACGCATATGCGGCTTGCCCTTGGCGCGGATGTGAGCGGACATCCGGTCGTCGCCGATTTAACGGCGATGCCCCACCTTCTCATTGCCGGCACCACCGGATCAGGCAAGAGCGTGTGCGTCAACGGGATCATTGCGGCGTTGCTCATGCACAATTCGCCGGAGGACCTGCGCTTCCTGATGGTCGACCCAAAGCGGGTTGAGCTGACCGGTTACAACGGCATTCCGCACCTGATCTCGCCCGTTGTCGTGGATGTGGAGAAGGTCATCGGCGTGCTGAAGTGGGTGACCGGCGAGATGGACAACCGGTATCGGACCTTCGCCCGGCACGGCTGCCGCAACGTCGTCGACTTCAACACCAAGTCAGCCGAGGCGCGCCAGCGGGCCGTGGCGGCCGATCCGAACGGGCCGCCGGTCGTCATTGACGCGGATCTCAAGAAGCTGCCCTACATCGTCGTCGTCATCGACGAGCTGGCGGACCTGATGATGCTCGCTCCGGACGAAACCGAAAAAATGATCTGCCGCCTGGCCCAGATGGCCCGCGCCACGGGCATCCACCTGATTGTGGCCACCCAGCGCCCCAGCGTCGACGTGGTGACCGGGCTGATCAAGGCCAACTTCCCGGCCCGGATCGCCTTCACGGTGGCGACCGCGGTGGACTCGCGGGTCATCATCGATCAACCCGGCGCGGACAAGCTGCTCGGCCGGGGCGACATGCTGGTGATGACGCCCGAGTCGGGCCAGCCGATGCGCGCCCAGGGTTGCTTCCTCAGCGACATTGAAATCCAGAAGATCGTGCGGCACTGGCGCGGCCAGGGCGGCGTGATCGACCATGATCCGGTCGCGGCCTCGATCGAAGGGCCGACCGCGCCCGTGTCTGGGACATTCGAACGCGGCAGCCTGCCACATACAACGCACGAAGGCAACCCATTGTCGTGGGACGAGGCGCGCGCGCTGACGGCGGCGATGGCGGACACCGGCAGCGCCGGCGGCAACGCGGACAAACTTTTCGAGGACGCGGTGCAGACCGTGCAATTGCAGGGCAAGGCATCGATCTCGCTGCTTCAGCGCCGGCTGCGGATTGGCTATACCCGGGCCGCGCGGATCATCGAGGAGATGGAAGAGAAGGGCATCGTCGGACCGACTGTGCCCGGCTCGCAATTCCGCGAGGTCCTGATTTCGCCGCCGCAGTAGCCGCCGCAGTAGCGAGGGGCGGGGGAGTTCGCCTCCGGGTACGGGGTCGGCTGGAGACTCTAGCGGCGCGGCAACAGCCAGCCAAAGGTCGTCGGGGGCGGGGACGGCACCGCTGCGCGCTCGGCATCGGTGGCGGCATGTCGCCGGGCCAGCTCAAGGATCAGGCTGCGCTCTCCCATTCGCATCGCCCAGTGATGGTTGGCCGAGAAGATCGGCTCCATGATGAATGAGAGGTGCTTCAGCAGCGGCTTCTCGGCCTCGATCTTCCAGTCGTAGGTGATCTTGACGCTTTCGCCGTCGGGCTCGAAGGTCCAAATCCCGCGGCCGACGAAGTCGCCCTGCGCGCGCAGGGAGAAACCGAACGGATGGCGGGATTCCTCGACCCGGAACTGCCAGCGCAGGGTATACGGCAGCCAACCCTTGGTGTAGAGATCGATGATCCTGCCGATGCCCCGGGCATCGCCGGGCGCGAGTTCCTTTACCTCGAGGTAGACCGATGGCCACCAGCGGCCCAGGTCGGTGGCATTGCCGAGGATCTGGTTGATCTCGTCAAGGGTGGCCCTTACGCGCCACTGGGTGATGAAGTGATAGGTGTTAGCGGTCGCGCGCACGCCAGAGGGGGGCAGGGATTTTTCTGTCACGCCCATCATGCTAGCGGCCACGCCGCCTGCGCGGAAGCCCGTCCGCTGTCCAATTCCTGCCCAAAACCGGGGCGCCGCCAAAATCAGCGCCTGTCGGGGGCTGGTCGGCTTGTCTCAATGTGCGGCCAGCAGCGCATCAAATTGCGCGCCGTGCGAGGTTTCGTGGGCCGTAAAGTAGCTGACGGTCTGGACAATCGTGAGCGGCCCGAACTCGCCATGCCGCCCGGTCCGCCACCAGTCCTTCAGCGTTATGCTCTCGAGGGTGTGAATGGTCTGATCGCGCGAGGCGCGGTATGCGCGCAGAACTTCAGCCGTGGTCTCGGCCGATTTCGCGTCCCCGCCCTGCATCGCCCAGACCGCCTTGGGGATCAGGGGCGGATCATCCTCCTCCAGCATGAGGTTGACCCGGTAGGCGAGCACGTCCTGCGCGTCGCGCAGGTGGGCGACGACCTGATGAAGTGACCAACCCCCGTCGACCGGCCGGCGGGTCAGGGCCTCTCCGCTCAGTCCTGCGATGGCATCAGCGATGCGCTTCGGCGTGGCACGCATCAGGGTCAGCGCTTCGAACGGGTTGAGCGCCTCCAGCCACCATACCGGACGGAATGACTGGTACGTCCGCCTCCACGCGCCGCATACCGGGCACGTCTCCGGGATGTCGCCGGCGAAGATGCGACCGCACGTCCGGCAAACCTGCGGGTCGGGCGCATCGATATACATCGGCAGATCGCCGGCTTCGAGACGATCGGCCGCCAGGGTGAGCGGCGCCAGGGCGTCAGGCTGCAAGCCGGCGGCAGCCAGTTCCACTTCCAGGCTGCGGCTTTCCGCCAGGAGGGTGGAGACTTCGGTCGGCAGCAGGCGACTGTGCGCGTCGCGGGTGACCAGCGCCGCCGCCGCGGCGCGGAGCCATTTGGCGTGGTTGTAGCGGCCTTCGCGCTCGAGGGCGTGAGCGAGCGCAACCAGACGGGCGGGAAGGGGGTTCATGAGCCGATTGTATTCTTCCCATGCTGAAACGCAAGCGATGTCCGGCCCGGCCACATGGCTCTTGCAAAGTCCCCTGACAGGATCCCTGGGCCCCCTGGCCGGGATACACTCTGAGGGTGCCGCGCTCTCGGCACGCTGGCATGAACAGTCTCTCGGATACGCACCCCGAAATCGCCCGCCGGCAGATCGAACTGATTCGCCGGCTCACGCCTGAGCAGCGCTCCGGGATTGCGGCGAAGATGACGGCCGACGCGGTTCGGCTCTCGCGGGCCGGCATTGCGCGGGCCCATCCAGAACTGAGCGCGATCGAGGTCAAGTTGTGCTGGGCAGAGGTTCACTACGGAAAGGCCCTGATTGACCGGGTGCGCGCTTATCTTCGCGCTCGAGAGCGGCTCGCTGGATAGGCCGAACTACCGGGCTGCCCTGGATTCGTGTATTGCTGCACCTCGGAGGTAGGCGCCATAGACTCCGAACAGGCAAAGCTCGTTGGCGCCTACCTCCGAGGTTCAGGAATGCGAAATCACCAGCGTGAACGCGCAACCTTTGCCCGGCCCGTCGCTGCGCGCCTCGACCCGCCCGCCATGGGCCTCGGCGATGGCCTTCACGATGGCCAGGCCCAGACCCGTCCCGCCCGTCTCGCGGCTGCGCGATTCGTCGGCCCGATAGAAACGGTCGAAGACCCGCTCGAGTTGTTCGGGACGCAGCCCATCGCCGCTGTCCTCAACGCTCAGGCGCAGCTCGCCCAAGCGCGCCTCGCCACGCACAACGATCTTTCCTCCCTCAGGCGTGTGGCGCAGCGCGTTGCTGATCAGATTGATCAGCGCCTGGCGGATGCGCCCGGCATCGATGCGCGCGGGCAGCATCTCGGCCATCCGCGCCGAAAGTGCGACGCCCTTTTCGGCCGCCATTGGATCGAGGGCGAGCAGCGTCTCGTCCACAAGCGCCCCCAGGTCTGTAGGCTGAAAATCGAGCTTGAGCTGGGCCGTCTCGGCCAGGGCCAGCTCACGCAGGTCGCCCACCAGCCGGATCAAGTGGTGGGTCTGCCCGTACAGATTGGCCACGCCGGCGTCGTCGAGGACCAGCACGTGGTCGAGGGCGCCGCGCAAATTGCCTTCGAGCACGGTGAGCGGGGTGCGCAACTCGTGCGACACGTCGGCCATCAGATTGTTGCGAAGCGTCTCCGCGCGCTCCAGATCCCCGGCCATTTTGTTGAAGGCGTCGGTCAACTCGACAATCTCGCGGCTGCCGCGGGCCGGGATGCGCGCGCCGCGTTCGCCCAGGCCGATGCGGCGGGCGGCGTCGGCCAAATCGCTGACCGGCTTGCTGATCAGGCGCGCGATGAGAATTCCTGAGCCCAGCCCGATCCCCGCCGAGAGCAGCGCGAAGTTGCCCAGCCGGCGGGCGATCTCGGCCCGATCCGGCCCGCGGAAATCGCCGTCATTCAGCGCGCCGGCGGGTGGGCCAGCCTGGTCCACCGTGATCGATAGAAACTGGATGAAGAAGACCAGAAAGAGCGTGCCCGAGATCAGCGCGCTCAGGCGCACCCACAGCCGGTTCACGCCGCGCCTCCCGCCGGATCGCGCGCCATCCGGTATCCAACGCCGTAGACGGTCTGGATGTAGAGCGGATTGTCGGGATCGGGCTCGACCTTGCGGCGCAGGTTGCGCATGTGCGTGTCCAGCGCCCGGCCCATGCCTTCATAGGCGTAGCCCATCGCCTTTTCGAGCAGCTCGTCGCGGGTCAGGGTGAAGCCCGGGTTGGTCATCAGCGCCTCGAGCAGGCTGAATTCGGTGCGGGTGAGCTCCACAGGTTGTTCATCGACGGTCAGCGCGCGGGCCTCGATATCGAGCCGCAGCCCGCCGTTCGCGAGCGCGCGGGCCGGGCCGGGCCGTTGATCAAGCCGGGTCCGGCGCAACAGGGCGTTGACTCGAGCCACGACCTCGCGCGCGTTGAAGGGTTTGGTGACGTAGTCATCCGCCCCGAGCTCGAGCCCGACGATCTTGTCGGTGGCTTCGACCCGCGCCGTCAACATGATGATGGGTGTGGCCGCCAGGGTCTTGTCCTCGCGGACGAGACGGGTGATCGACATCCCATCCCGGCCGGGCAGCATGAGGTCGAGGATGACCAGGTCGGGCCGCTCGCGGCGGAGCATGTGCAGGCCGGTCTCGCCGTCGTTGGCCTCGAGGACCTGGTAGCCCGACTGTTCCAGGTAGCCGCGCAGCACCTGCACGATATCGCGATCATCATCAACCACCAGAATGCGTTGCGCCATCAGAAATCCTTCTTGCCTCGGGCGAGTTTCATGCCCTCGGACCCCTGTGATTATGACGCCCGTTCCTCAAGAGATTCTCAAGACACGTATCGGTGGATTCTGAACTCGCGCAGCGCCATTCTCTGATGGATCCAGGTTCAAGCCCATACTTCGTCTTTTCATAGCCGCTTGCAGGAGAACGAGAGAACGGGAGAGGACATTCACGCCATAATCGCCGCATGGCCCCACGACGAAACCAACACGAGGAGGAGCCCGTCGCCGATGCCGCGTTTATGCCCCTCGCAAACAAGATCTGCGCGCACGCCGAAGCGCTGCTGCGCCGCGGGGAAATCGGCGAGCTGCGCGCCTGGTGCGAGGCCGCGCCACCCTCTCTGCGCCGTCTGCAGCCCGACTTGAGCATGTGGTTGGCCTGGGCGCTGGTGTTGGGTCCGACCCCGCAGCAGGCCGAACCCCACGTGCGAGAGGCGGAGGCGCGTCTGGCGCGACTCGAGCAGGCTCGGACGCCATCGGTCGCGGCACGCCTGAACTTCCCGTCCATTCGAGGACAGTTGGCCCTGATCCGGGCCATTGCCGCGCGGCGGGCGGGCAAACCGGATGAGGCCGAACGCTGGCTGACCCAAGCGCGCCAGATCGTGCCGGCCAACGACGCGGTGCTGGCCGGTGTGATCGAGTCCCAGTACTCGCTCATCGCCCGCGATCGCGGCGCCCTGGTCGATGCCCGGCGCCGGATGCGGACTGCGGCGATACGGGGCGAGTCCACCCGGCACGGTTTGCTGCACGTCACCTCACTGGACGGCCTGGCTTCGCTCAGCCTGCGCGATGGCGATCCGGTCCGGGCCGAGGACCTCGCCCGGCGCGCCCACTTGCTGGCTCAGACTCAGGGGACCGGCTTGAGCGACTTTCTGAGCGACGACACGCGCGCGCTCGCGGGTCGAACACAGGGCGGCCCGCTCAGCCCGCGCGAACAGGATGTCCTGGCCTGTCTCCGGCGCGGCTGGCGCGATCCGCAGATCGCCCAAGGGTTGGGAATCTCCGTGACAACCGTGCGCTGGCACTGCCGGAATCTGTATCGCAAGCTGGGCGTCAACAGCCGGATGCAGGCGTTGGCGACGCTGGCCACCGCGAGCCCCTGATGTGGCCCCTCATCCGCCGGTGCAATGCTCGCGCGGAGCGCGCACATTGCATCGGCACCTTCTCCCAGCGGGAGAAGGTCAAGGGCTCGTACCGATCAAGGTGCGGATGCCCAAGATGTCGCACAAACGATCCTCCATTCTTGTCATCCTGAGTTCCGGACCGCCGTCGGGGGAAAGGGCGGCCAGAAACGGCGTGTGCGCGGTAGCGCACACAAAAAGCGCAGGCATCCTTCGGCTTCGCTCAGGAGGACTCCTGAGCGGAGCGCATCGGCGCGCAAGCGTCGAGGCGCGTAGTCGAAGGACGCCTGCGCTCGACCTGCCAGCGGAAGCTCCTTCGACTGCGCGCGGCTGGCACGGCCGGCATAAGCTCATGTGGGCCGCCGCGCTCCGCTCAGGATGCTTCCGCAAACAATGGTGGGCCTGGTTTCTGAGCAGCGAGCCCCATCGGGTCTCGGGCGGGACGAACGGTGGGGGCGAGCGAAGGACCCCCGTGACGTCAACCCGGGCATGGGTGGATCGGCATACGCGTGTTGTCACCGATATCCTACGCTTCCGCGTAACGTTACAGGGGTCCTTCGTGCGGCCCGTTACTCGCGTTTATGCATCAGCTCGGTGGGCCGCACTCAGGATGACAAACGCGAAAAAATCGCGTCCGCGCTGGCGCGTTGGACACTTTGACCTCGCGCGTGTCGCTAAATCATGCCATTGCGCGAGAGACCCCTCAGTTTTGAGGGGGGTATCCCATCCCCGCAGTAGCTAGAGTATGGCGATGCGCGCCCTATCCGCCTTCTCGCTGTTTGCATGACGTTGACCCTCATGAGCGCCTGTGGCACTACGCCCGCGCCGACGTTGCCACCGGCGGTCACGCCGACACCGGCGGTCTCGCCGGCCCCGACCGCCATCGTCCCCACCACAGCACCTCCCACCCGCGCGCCAATTGCGACTGCGACGGACCCAGCCCGCCCGCAGGACCTGGCCCTCAAGACCGACGACGGCGCGACCCTGGTGGCGCGGCAATGGGGCGGCGGCCCGGATTGGGTCATCTTGTCCAGCAACGGGGATGGCCGGAGCGCGCGCTGGCTGCCGCTTGCCGAGGTGCTGGCAAACCAAGGCTGGGCGGTGCTGACCTACGACTGGCGCGGCACGAACCCCGACGCGCCCGGCCGGAGCGAATGGACCCTGGCCGTGACCGATGCGCGCGCGGCGTTGACGCATGCCCGCGCCCAGGGCGCCCGGCGGATCGTGCTGGCGGGCGGGAGCCTGGGCGGGATCGCCTCAATCAAGCTCGGCGCGGAAAAGGACGTTACGGGGGTGATTGCGGTCGGCACGCCTTACACGGTTGCCCCACTCACAATCAGCGCTGAAGACCTGAAGGCGATTCGCGGGCCCAAGCTGTTTGTCGCCAGCGCCGGCGACACGACCGTGTCTGTCAGCGAGACCCAATGGCTGCACGACAACGCGCCGATGCCAAAGTCAATCCACACCTACCCCGGGACTGCGCATGGGGTCGATTTGCTGGCGGGTCCCGACCGGCAGGATTTCATCGAGCGTCTGTCGGCGTTCGTGGCGGCGGCCTTTGCGGGCACTGCTGGCGGTGGCAATCCCGCTGGCCAGCGCTGGCGGGAAGATTTGCGCGCTCTGGCGGATGCCCTCAAGGCCATCCACCCGAAACTGTTCTTCAAGGGCAATGAGGCCGAAGTGAACGGCCTGATCGCGGCGCTGGACGCCCGGCTCGATACGTTGTCCGACGACCAGATCAAGGCAGGTTTGTTGCGAATTGCCGCCCAGTTTGACGGGCATACCCGGATATTCTTCGGGCAAGCGGCGATGGCGTGGCACATGTACGGCCTGCGCCTGTATGACTTCAGCGATGGCCTGGTCGTCATCGCCGCGCGCCCGCCGCACGAGAGTCTGGTTGGCGCGAAGCTGGCGCGGATCAACGGTGTCGATGCGGGCGCGGCGCTGAATCGTATCCGCCGCTATGTTGAGCACGACAACGAGTCCTGGGTGCGCCACCTGTCCCCTGCCTATTTGATGATCCCCGAATTGCTCCTCGCCGAAGGTCTGATTGCCGATCCGGCCCGAGCGAATCTTGTCTTTCAGCGCGCCGATGGCACAACGGTGACGATTCAACCCGAACCGATCGATATTTCCGCGTACCGCGCCTGGATGCCATTGTTTGCCCTGCCAGCCCGGACCGAGCCCCTGTGGCTGAGCCGCAAGAGCGAGAATTTCTGGATGACTTGCCTCGAGGATTGCCGGACGCTCTACATCCAGTACAACGCCGTCCAGCCCGCAAGCGGGAGCGAGTCGCTGTCGGCGTTTGCCGGGCGGGCGCGCGAGCTGGTGCGCAGCAAGGCCATCCCGCGGGTGGTGGTGGACCTGCGCCACAACGGCGGGGGCGACAACAACACCTATTGGCCGCTGCTGACCTTTCTCCAGAGCGAGGAGGTCAATCAGGCCGGGCGGTTGTTTGTCATCATCGGGCGGAATACCTTTTCGGCCGCGGCGAATTTTGCCGTCGAGTTGGAACGCAGCACCCGGGCCACGATCGTGGGCGAGCCGACGGGCGGCAGCCCCAACCTGTATGCTGACACGCGGACGGCCACCCTGCCAAACTCGAAGATCGAGGTGTGGGTGTCGGCCCGCTACGTGCAAAAGAGCGCGGCCGACGACACCCGCCTGACGATCGATCCGGGGCGGCCCGCGCCACTGTCGTCAGCCGACTGGCTGGCCGGCCGCGATCCGGCCCTGGCGGCGGCGCTGCGATAGGGACGTCCGGCTAGATCACCACCCCCGCGCGAAGCGCGGGGGTGGTGACCTAGCCGGACGCAATCGCCCGACAGTCGATGCTGCGGCAACAAGGTTGGCGGCGAAACGCGGGACGCGACCCTGCAGAATGTCTCCCGCCTGGCTTGAGATTGTCTGCAGATTCGGTTTGTAGCATGACACGCAGTTCAGTTCAAAAAAGGAGAACAGTATGTCATCGCTACGAACCCCCCCCGCGCTCTTGGTTCGCCTGGCCGCCCTGGCCGTATTCGCCCTTTCGGGCTGCGCCGGCGCGGCGGCGCCCACGAGTGCGCCGACTCCGGCCGCACCCAAGCCTGCCGCAACCGCCGCGCCGGTTGCGACCGCGGCAGCAGCCGCGACCGCCCCAACCGCCCAGCCCCCTGCCGGGCTCCCACCTCGCGGCGGCGCGCCCGGCGGCGCAGGATCGACTGTCACTGCTGTGCCGGTCCTCAAAGATGCCGCCTATGCCACCGGCTCGTCCGCCCAGAAGCTCGACCTGTATGTCCCGTCGGGGGCCGGTCCGTTCCCGTTGATCATCAACATCCATGGCGGCGGCTTCATGATGGGTGACAAGGCCAACCCGGACATGGCTGACGCTTTTCTTGCGGCGGGTTATGCTGTCGCCAGCATCAACTACCGGCTGAGCGGCGAAGTCAAGGCGCCCGCCCAGATTCAGGACGCCAAGGCGGCTGTGCGCTGGCTGCGGGCCAACGCCGCCAAATACAAACTTGACCCCCAGCGTTTTGCGTCCTTTGGCCAGTCGGCCGGCGGGAACCTGTCGGCCTTGCTCGGCACATCCTGTGGCGTGGCGGCCCTGGAGGGCCCGGAGCTTGGCAACGCCGATCAGTCGAGCTGCGTCCAGGCCGTGGTCGATTGGTTTGGCCCGACCGACTTCCTGCAGATGGACGCCCAGTTCGCCGGCACGGCCTGCCCGGTGGACCACAACGCCGCTAATTCGCCCGAGTCCATGCTCATTGGCGCGCCGATTCAGACCAAGCCGGAAGCGGCGAGAGTGATGAACCCGATCGCCTATGTCTCGGCTAAGGCGCCGCCCTTCCTGATCCAGCACGGCACTGCCGACTGCAACGTGCCGCCTCAGCAGGGCAAGTTGCTCGCGGATGCGCTGACGCCCCTGATCGGGGCCGACAAAGTGACCTATTCCCTGATTCAGGGTGCCGGACATGGCGGCAGCCAGTTCTCGGCCGCAGACAATCAGAAGCTCGTGATGGATTTCCTGGCCAAAGCGCTCAAATAGGCCGCACAGCCTCAAACAAGCCCATTCTGGAGGCGACCTGACAGGTGGCCGGCTTGCCGGCCACCTGTCAGGTCGCCTCTATATCCTCCTCACCTGACAGGTCACGGCGGGTTCGGCCTCGCGCGCATGGGGGTCTGCATGGTAAAATAGAATAAATGTTCTATGATGACTGACCAGACAGACAAGACCTCCCAGGAATACGGCGCGAAGCAGATTCAGGTCCTCGAAGGGCTTGAAGCGGTGCGCAAGCGCCCCGGCATGTATATCGGCGGGACCGACGCCAAGGCCATGCATCACCTCGTAAACGAAGTGGTGGACAACAGCGTCGACGAGGTCCTGGCCGGTCAATGCGACCGGATCGAGATCACCATCCACGCCGACGAGTCGGTGACCGTATCGGACAACGGGCGCGGAATCCCGACCGATCTGCATCCCACCTTCCGGAACAAGGCGGGGGACAAGGTCAGCACGCTCGAAGTGGTCATGACGAACCTGCACGCCGGCGGCAAGTTCGGCTCAGGCGCCTACACGGTCTCGGGCGGTTTGCACGGCGTGGGCGTCAAGGCCGTCAACGCGGTGTCGAGCAAGCTGACCGCCGAAGTCCGGCGTGACGGGAAGATTTATCGTCAGACTTACAAGGAAGGCAAGACCACCTCCAAGGTCGAGATTGTGGGCAAGGTCAAACCGGGCGAGACCGGCACGACCATCACCTTCCTGCGCGACACGGTGATCTTCCCCGAGGACAACTCGTACAAGTTCGACACGCTCGCCCAGCGCTTCCGCGAGATGGCCTTCATCACCCGCGGGGTCACGATCCTGTTCAAGGACGAACGCGACGATCATGAGATGTCGTTTTTCTTTGAGGACGGCATCACCGCCTTCGTCAAGTATCTGAACCGCAACAAGGAACCCCTGCACGATGTCATCTCGGCGGTCAAGCAGGTCGACAAGATCGGGGTCGAGGTTGCCCTGCAGTACACCGACGCGACCGCCTCGAGCGAGTTCTATTTCGCCAACACGATCAACACGCCGGATGGCGGCACGCACCAGACCGGCCTGCGCAGCGCCATTACCCGCTCGCTGAACGACTTCGCCCGCAAGGCCAACGTCCTGAAAGATAAAGATGGGTCGTTGGACAGCCGCGACACGCTGGAAGGGTTGACCGCCATCGTCAGCATCAAGCACCCCGAGCCGCAGTTCGAGAGCCAGACCAAGGTCAAGCTCATGAACACCGACGCCAAGACGGCGGTAGAGCAGGTGGTGCGCGAAGCCCTGGCCTCGTATCTCGAGGAAAATCCCCGCGACGCCAAGGCCATCATCGACAAGTGCCTGCTCAGCCAGCGCGCGCGCGAGGCGGCCAAGGCCGCCAGCGAGCTCGTCCGGCGCAAGAGCGCGCTCGAGAGCGGCACGCTCCCGGGCAAGCTCGCCGACTGCTCCGAGCGCGACCCGGCCAAGTGCGAGATCTTCATCGTGGAAGGCGATTCGGCCGGTGGCTCGGCAAAGCAAGGCCGCGACCGCCACTTTCAGGCCATACTGCCCCTATTCGGCAAGATCATGAACACCGAGCGCGCCCGGCTGGACAAGATCCTGGGCAGCGACGCGATCAAGGCTCTGATCAGCGCGATCGGGACCGGCATCGGCGACCAGTTCAATCTCGAGAACCGGCGCTATGACCGGATCGTGCTGATGTCCGACGCCGATGTCGATGGCAGTCACATCCGGACCCTGCTGCTGACTTTCTTCTTCCGCTACATGACCACCCTGGTCGAGGGCGGGCATCTCTACATCGCCCAGCCGCCGCTGTATCGAGTCGAGACCAAGAAAGGCGGCAAGGAAGTCCGCTACTGCTACAGCGACGCCGAGCGCGACCAGATCATGAACGCCCTGAAAGCCAAGGGCATCGACAGCACCAACACCGCTCAGGTCGTCGTCCAGCGCTTCAAGGGTCTGGGCGAGATGAACGCCGAGCAGTTGTGGGAGACCACGATGGATCCGACCAAGCGCACCCTGCTCAAGGTCACCGTCGATGATGGCGCGGAGGCGGATCGCACGTTTGACATGCTGATGGGCAATTCGGTCCCGCCCCGGCGCAACTTCATCACTCGGCATGCCCGCGAGGTCCGCAACTTGGACGTGTAGGATTTCTTCTGGCGCGGTTGCTGCCCGCATGAGGGCAGCAACCGCGCCAGAAGAATTGAAGAGCAAGTTCCGGATGGCGTCGCCGAGGGAATGGCCGTATTCTTCTGCTCATGAATGAGCAAACTCAGTGGCAGGCCGTCCTCGACCGCGATGCGCGCCAGGATGGCGCCTTTGTCTACGCCGTCAAGACGACCGGGGTGTATTGCCGGCCGTCGTGCGCCTCGCGCCAGCCGCGACGCGAGAACGTCCTTTTCTTCTCCAGCCCGGCAGAGGCCGCCGCGGCGGCCTATCGGGCCTGCAAACGCTGCCGGCCCGATCAGCCAACCCAGACCGCGCCCGAGTTCGTCGCGCAGGCCCGGGCCCTGCTCGACGCCGAGGGCGGGCTGCCGCTGAGCGAGCTGGGCGCCCGGCTGGGGGTCAGCCCTTTTCACCTGCAGCGCGCCTTCAGTAAAACCGTTGGACTTTCCCCGGCCCAATACGCCCGCGCCGCCCGGATGAAGAAGGTCAAGACCGAGCTGCGGGGCGGGGCGACCGTCACCGATGCGGTGTATGCCGCCGGCTATGGCGCGCCAAGCCGGCTCTACGAGACCGCTGGCCGGCTGGGAATGACCCCGGCGGCGTATGGCAAGGGCGGGCGGGGCGAGCGAATTGCTCATGCCGTTGCGCCGAGCGCGCTTGGGCTGGTCCTCGTCGCGGCGACCGCGGCTGGGATCTGCGCGGTGAGCTTTGGCGAGAGTGAGGACGGTCTGGTCGCCGGGCTGCGTAGCGAGTTTCCCGCCGCCGAAATTGCGGTCGCGGCGGAGCCGGCCGAGCGCGAGGGGCTGCTTGCCTGCGCCCGGGCGATCGCCGCCCACATCGCCGGCGCGCCGACCGATCTTGCCCGTTTCCCAATCGATCTGCATGGGACTGTGTTTCAGACCCAGGTGTGGCGCGCTCTGCGCGATATCCCGCGCGGCCAGACCCGAACCTACGCCCAGGTCGCCGTGGCGATTGGCCGTCCAGGGGCCGCCCGCGCAGTTGCCCAGGCCTGTGGGGCCAACCACGCTGCCGTCATTGTGCCCTGCCACCGGGTGGTGGCGGCTGGCGGCGCCCTCGGTGGCTACAAATGGGGGGCGGCCCGCAAACAGCGTATTCTGGCCAACGAATCCGCGCGGATCGCGACTTCCTGACTGATATTTCAAAGACAGCATCCCCCCGCGAAGCGGGGATGCTGTCTTTGAAAATCAGGGCTCGAGGCTGATCGTCGCCACGATCAGGGCCGCGTTCAGGGCCAGGGCGGCGCCCGCCCAGGTGGGCTGGGCGCGAAGCAGCAGCACCGCCACAATCACCCCGCCAGTTGCCAGGGCCAGCGCCCCAATCTGTCCGGCCCGCGCCCGGCGGTGCAGCCCAAAGGCCACCACGAAATGGATGAGGGCCAGCAGTCCGGCCAGGATAAGGGCCAGCCCGATGTCGGCCGAAACGATCGCCGGGCGGGAAGGCATCAGAAACAGGATCAAGCCCCCGCACCCATAGGCGGCAGCGACCAGGCCGAAGTAAGTCGTTATCCCGACGAAGGTGATCTGGCCGCGCGATCGGCGCCGACCCAGGAGTTGGTCGAGGGCATACCCAAAAGGCAGGGTCAACACCACCGCAACGCCAAGCAACGCCGCCATCGTGCCGGCGCTGACCTCGCTCAGCAGAGGTGGCAGGACGTTGATGAGCAGGACCGCCCATCCGGCAAAGATACCGATCGAGCCCCATCCCAGCACAGCGCTTTCGCGGCGGGCGTCATCGGCCATCCGCGCTCGCACGGCATCGGCCCTGTCTCGCTGCTTCTCCCGCTCTACCGGGCGTGCCGGCGCCGGACGGGGCGCCACTGGCGTGGCCTGGCGTTGGCGCGACCGCGTTGGCGGTGCCGGGCGCGCCCGCGGAGGCTGGCGTGGCGCAGGTTGGCGTTGGGGCGGGGACGCCTGGGCCGGGTAGGGCGTCCGGGCTGTCTGAGGGGTGGGCCGGGGAACCGGAACAGGAACGGGCGCGGGCGCGAGCGTGGCGTCGAGGGCTGCCCGTTTGAGCGGATCGCGCAATGCGGCCCGGGCTTCGTTCAGCTCCTGCATGCGCTGTGTCGCGTCGGGCGAATCGTTCAGGTCCGGGTGCGCCTCGCGGGCGAGCCGGCGATACGACGCCTCAATGACTTCGATCGGGGCCGAACGATCAACCTGCAACAGGCGGTAATAGTCTTTGACAGGCGGCATGGCGTTGCGGGTGTTAGTCGGCGCAGACCGTTGTGCCAGGCGCGCCGCCCAACAGCGCGCGCTCGATCGCGCCGGGGGCCAGGCCCGAGAAAATGACGGCCTCCAGGCCGGGCCGGGCCTGGCATAGTCCGAGCATGTCGCCGACCTTGGCGGCCATGCCGCCGGTGACGTCGGCGCCGCGCGAGGCGCCCACCCCCGCGCGCAGCTCTAGCCAGTTGACGGGTGTAATGCGCTCGATCACGCGGGGGTGGTCCGAGCCATAGCCGGCCAGCACGCCGTCGGTCTCGCCGGCCAGCAGGATCCGGCTGGGGGCCAGTTCGGCGGCCAACCAGGCGAAGACCTCCTCGGTCGAGACGATCGTCCCGCCTCGAACCGTGTCGATGGCGACATCGCCCATGACCAGCGGAACCAACCCGTGCGCGAGCGCGGCCCGCAGCGGGCGAGTGTCGAGGTGGACCAGGCGCCCATCCTCGCATCGGGCGCTGGCTGAGGGCGCGAAGGAAATCACCGGGACGCCGGCCTCGTGCAGGCCATCGGCAACGATGCGGTTGAGACGGGCCGCCATGACCGAGACCTCGGCGAAGCCGCGCCAGCCGTCGGCGTCGCGCACGCCCTGACGGGTGCCGTGGCGCTTGGCCGCGGCGTGCCCAAACGAGCCGGAGCCGTGCCCCAGAACCAGCGGCGCGCCTGGTTGTGTTGCGAGGGCGGCGGCGATCTCGGCGCAGACCCGGGCCACGACATCGCGACGCGGCGAGTTGTCGCGGGTCTTGTCCGTGAGCAGCGAGCCGCCGAGCTTGAGAAACCGCATCTCGTCGATTGTACGAGATGCGGCAATTTACAATGGCGGCATGTCATCCGCACCCTCAACGACCGCGCTGGCCGTCCGCCGCGAGCGCAACTACCTGGAAGCTTTCCTTGAGCGCTATTGGTTCGCCCCGCCGGTCGCGCTGTGGCGCTCGATCGAGGCCCATGCGTTGAGCGAAATCGACTTTCCGGCACCGATGCTGGACTTCGGCTGCGGTGATGGAATGTTCACCGAGGCGATCTTTGGCAAGCAGCCGGGCGTGTACGGGTGCGACATCGCCACGGCCGAATTGCCCAGCGCCCGCGCAAGCGGGGTCTATACCGAGGGCGTGGAGTTTGCCGATGGGCACGCCCTGCCGTATGCGACCGGCACGTTTGGCTCGGTCTACAGCAATTCGGTCGTTGAACACATCCCCGATCCGGAGAACGTCCTGCCCGAGCTCGCCCGCGTTTTGCGGCCGGGCGGCAAGCTCATCCTGACCGTGCCGAGTGACCAGTTCCGGGGTTTGCTACACGGGGTGAAATCCGCGGCCAGCCCGGAGGCGGCCAAAGCGTATTCGGATGTCATCGACAAACGTTTTGCCCATCACCACTATCACAGCCCGGCCGAGTGGGCGGCCCTCTTCGCGGCGGTGGGGATCACCCTCAGCCTGGCACGCTACTACGTCTCGCCCGCGGCGATGCTGGCTTGGGACCAGATGAACGCCGAGTTCGGAATTGGCCAACGCACGCTGCTTTCGACCTTGATGGGGCCCAAGCTGCGCTGGCTGGGGATCGGGCCGGCCCTCACCCGCGGCAAACTGGCGGCGCGCCTGGGCGAGATGCGCGCGCGCTACGCCGACGCGTGGGGTGCCGAGGGCGGCGGGCTGCTGGTCGTCGGTGAGCGACTGGCATAGACGTGCGCTTTTTAACAGAAGAAGGGAAGAACGGAAGAGGATCGGATTTCTTCCCGCACCATTTCTATCTTCGTTTCTTCCCTTCTTCTGTCGAATGAGCCTCGGCCTGCTGAACAATGACGGATGAGTTGACCATGACCATCACGGATCTCCCCGACCGAATCGCAAGGCTCGAGCCACAGGCTCGAGATCGTTTCGAGCGCCTGTTTGAGGTGAGCCGCAGCCAAGGCGAGTGCGTTGTGCCAGCCACGATGCGTCCGTGGGCGATCGAAACGTTTGGATCGGTTGAGGCCATCGAGCGCCAGACTGTCATCCGGGTGACCAACACGGTCACCTGGGAGGGGGCGCAGTACAACCCGATCCGGATGCGCCGGCCAATGCCGGTGCGGTCTGCGGACGGCGGACCGCAGTCGCCCGATAGACGGGCGCAGTCCGACATTTTTGCAACCCCGCTCGAAAGCACCGCCGCCGACACGTTTGGGCGGGTACATGGCAAGCATTGCGTGACCACCAGCAATATCGCGCGCTGGGAAGGGATGAATGCGGTCCTGATTTTTGATGCGTTTGACCCCCTTGCAGTCGACGAGGCGCATATGCGCGACTACTTCGCGGCGTCGCGCGAATGGGCGCGCCGGGCGCGCCTGGCCGCCCCCGGTGCGCGTCATTTTGTGTGGATGTGGAATGGCGGGCCAATGGGCGGCGCGTCGATTCCGCACGCCCACGCCCAGCTTGCGCTGGCCCATGGCCGAACCTACCCGTTCATCGAGCGCCTGCGGCTCGCGGCGCTGGGGTATCGGGCTCGATACGGATCGGACTACTTCGCCGACCTGCTGGCCGCGCATGCCGACGTGGGCCTGGGGTTTGAGCTGGGCGGTGTGCCCGGCCTGATCAACCTGGGCGCCTTGCGCGGCTACGATACCTGGCTGCTTGGCGCGGCTTTTGACGACAGCCTGGCCAGCGCCTTCGCCCGCGCGTTGCGGGCGCTGATCGATCAGGCGGGGACGCGGGCTTTCACCGCCAGCGTGGTCATGCCGCCCATCAACGCCGAGGGCGGCCCCGAGCGCCCGGACGATCCGGAGTGGCGCGGGTTCCCCTTCATCGCCCGGATTGTCGATCGCGGCCGCGCCGACGCCGCATCATCTGATATTGGATCGTTGGATCTGTTCGGCGCGAGCGTCATCAGCCACGATCCGTATGTGGCGGCCGCCGCGCTGCGGACCGCCGCGCAAGAGAGCAACCCATGACTGACACCGTACTCGCGATTGACCTGGGCGGCACCAACTTCCGGGTCGCCCTGATGGACCGAGCCGGGACTGTGCTGCGCAAGGATCGCCAGCCGACCCGGATCGAGGAAGGGCCAGACGCCACAATTGCCCGGCTGATCGACAGCGCCCGCGGCATCCTGGCGAGAATCCAGCCCGGGCGCGATTGGGGTGGCCGCGCCGGGCCCGCTCGATCCTTTCAGGGGCGTCATTCTGATGGCCCCGAATATGCCGGGCTGGATCAATGTGCCGCTGCGCGACAAGCTGGTTAATGCGCTCAACCTGCCGTGCGTGATCGACAACGACGCGAATCTGGCCGGCTTGGGCGAGCAGCGCTATGGCGCGGGCAGCCACGCCGGCGCGGATGGCGGGCGGGTCCGCAACCTGGTCTATTTCACGGTCAGCACAGGAGTCGGGGGCGGCGCAATCTGCGATGACCGGCTGATTCGAGGCGCGCGGGGCTTTGCGACCGAATTTGGCTATTTCATTCTGGACATGAACGCGCCGGCCGAGCGCGCCGGCGTGCCGGGCAACCTCGAGGACATGTGTTCAGGACCCGCTATTGCCCGTTATGCGCAGCAGCGCCTGCTTACTGGCCGCGCGTCGCGGATACTCGAACTGGCCGGCGGTATCGCGGGCCAGGTGACGGCCCGGCACGTGAGCGAAGCCGCTCAGGCCGGTGACGCGCTGGCCCTCGAGATCGTGCGCCGGACTGGGCGCATCCTGGGCTATGGTGTCATCAACGCCATCCACGCGTTCGATCCTGAGATCGTCGTGCTGGGTGGCAGCGTCACCCTGATGGGCGAGTTACTTTTCGAACCGATGCGGGCGACGGTGAGGCAGTTTGCGCTGGCCCCGTACCGGGACATCCCAATTGTGCGGGTGGCGCTCGGCGATGACGCCGGCCTCGCCGGCGCGGCCGCGCTGGCTTTTGAATCCATGTAAGGGCGACGCACCTTGGCCGCCGGAGGCGGCCAAGGTGCGTCGCCCCTACAAATAATCCCGCAGCTCGCGGCTGCGGAGCGGATGGCGCAGCCGGCGCAAGGCGCGGTTCTCGATCTGGCGGATGCGCTCGCGGGTGAGGCCGAACTTCTGGCCCACCTCTTCGAGGGTATAGCTCTTGCCGTTTACCAGGCCGAAGCGCAGCCGGATGATGCGCTGCTCGCGCGGGGTCAGGGTTGACAGGACCTGTTCGACCTTGTCGCGCAGGAGAGTCTCAATGACGGTCTGGGAGGGCGAGGGCTCGGTCTCGTCCTCGATCAGCGAGCCGAATTCGCTGTCCTCTTCCTCGCCCACCGGCTGTTCGAGCGAGAGCGGCCGCCACGACACGGTCTGCATCCATTCGATTTTGCTGGCATCGAGCCCCATCTCGGCCGCGATCTCGGCCGGTATGGGCTTGCGCCCGAGCGACTGCTCGAGCTCGTGGGTGACCTTGTAGAGCTGGCGGATCCGGTCGTTCATGTGAACAGGCACCCGGATCGTGCGGGCCTGGTCGGCGATGGCGCGGGTGATGGTCTGGCGGATCCACCAGGTGGCATAGGTGCTGAAGCGGAAGCCGAGTTTGTAATTGAACTTCTCAACCGCTTTCATCAACCCCAGGTTGCCTTCCTGGATCAAATCAAGAAAGTGCACTCCGCGGCCCATGTATTTCTTGGCGATGCTGACGACCAGGCGGGTGTTGGCCTTGATGATGTGCTCGCGGGCCAGGCGGCCGTCTTCAATCGACGCGCGCAGGCGCGCCTCGGAATCGAGCGTGCGGGTCGCGCTGTTCGTCTTGAGCCGGGCGACGGCGTGTTCCCCGCGCTCCATCCGCTTGGCCAGGCTGACTTCCTCGGCGGTGGTGAGAAGCGGCACACGGGCCATCTCGCGCAGGTAGAGGGCGATGCTGTCGTCGGTGGCCTGGCCCTCTTCGGCGTCCTCGTCCTCATCTTCGTCCTCTTCGAACAAGCTGAGGTCCTGGTCATCGTCGTCGTCGGCCGCATCGGTGAGGCGCACTCCGGCCTCCTCGAGGGCGGCCATGATGCGCTCGATCTGCTCGAAATTCTCGTCCAGGTCCGGGACAAGCTCGTAAATGTCCTCGAGGACCAGCCCGCCCTGCACCTCGGCCTTGATGATCAAGGCGGCAACGGTTTGCTCGTCGTCTAGCAACATGGCGGGTGATAATCCGGCGGGCGGGTCGTCAATCCTCGCCCCGAGTCTTGTCAGACCAGTTGATTCTCAGCCAATCGGCGGAGTCCTCGCCAAGCAGCTTCTCCATGTTTGCCTGGGCCTTCTCGTCATCGCGAAAGGACGGGCTGATCGGATCGATCGGGATCGCCATCAGCACGTGCTCGCGCACCGGCTCGGTGAGGTCGATGAAGCCGTCGTCGGTCATGCGGTGCAACTCATCGTCTTCGAGAGGATTCTCGGTAAGGCGATGATGGGGTAACGCAAAGAATACATCCTCGAGCTCGGTCGAAATGGGAAAGTCGAACAGTTCGAGCGAGCGCACGCACTGAACTTTTACCGCGCCCTCGATTCGCCCCTCAACCATGATGCTGTCAATCATCCGGGTGAAGGTCAGCGCGGCAGTGGCGTTGTCGAGGCGCGTTTCGTCATCGAGCCAGACCGAATCAGCGTTAAACGATTCCGTTAGGCTCGCGCCAACCACGGCGTGAAGCAACTTCGACACGCGGAAACGCATGCGACATTTTACCATCCGCATCACGCGCTTGCCGAACAGGTGTTCTTGTTGATTGGGCTGTGGACAACGTGTGGGCGCGCCGCGTCAAGCATGTGGAAAACCTGGGTGGAATCCAATCCATTCGTGTTGATAATCTGTGGGCTTAATCCTTGGGCCACCCAACCTTAAATATCCGCGCAATGCGGGCCCAAACGCGGCGCGGCGCTTGCCGGCCAGCGCGCATGCGTGTAAGATTCGCCTCCCGACGCATCGCAATGAAGACAATGAACCATCAACAGGTTATCTTTTCCGGAGGCGATGTCCCCGTCCCGGCGTACGCCGGGACGGGGACATCGCCTCCGGAAAAGTGTCTTGTTGGGAGTTCTATATCAACGCAGTCCGCGAGCGGGGACAAGGAAGCAGGAGTGACGGTGTCATGAAACCCGAAGACGCATGGCAGGCCACCGTTGGCGAAATTGAGATTAGCGCGGGCAAGGGCAACTACCTCACGTGGTTGCGCTCGGCCCGTTTTGTTTCATACGAGGACGGCCAATTCATCATTGGCGTGACCAACGGCTACGTAAAGGATTGGATGGAGCATCGGATGGCGTCAACGCTGCAAAAGGCGTTGACTGACCGCATGGGCCGGAGCGTCGAGGTGTCGGTCGTTCTGTTGACTCAGAGCGGCGCCATCTCCAGCGCCACCTCGGTCAATCGGCATATTGAGAGCGCGTTGGACAAGACCGCCCGCGAGCGCGAGGGCGCGCCAGCGGAGGCGGTCGCGAGTCTTGCGCCCGAGGCGCCGGTTCGCCTGCGGCCGGCCCAGGGCTCGATGCAGCCCATGACCGATGGCTTGATTTCGCGCTACACCTTTGAGTCGTTTGTGGTTGGCTCGGGCAATCGGATGGCCCACGCGGCGGCGATGTCGGTGGCGGAGTTCCCGCCCGACCGCTACAACCCGCTGTTTCTGTATGGCGGATCGGGCCTGGGCAAGACCCATCTCCTGCACGCGATCGGGCACGCCGCCCGCAAGCATGGCATGACCTGCGTGTACGTCACGTCCGAGGCCTTTGTCAACGAACTCATCACGGCCATTCGCGCCCAGGCGACGGAGGCATTTCGCCAGAAGTACCGGCATGTCGATATGCTGTTGATGGATGACGCGCAGTTCATCGCCGGCAAGGAAAGCACTCAGGAAGAGTTCTTTCATACGTTTAACACCTTGCATAGCGCCAACAAGCAAATTGTGCTCACCAGCGACCGCGCGCCCAAGAGCATGGTCACCCTCGAGGACCGGCTGCGCAGCCGCTTCGAGTGGGGGTTGATGGCCGACATCGCGCCGCCTGACTATGAGACCCGGGTGGCGATTCTGCAACAGAAGTCCGCCCAACGTAATCTCATTATGCCATCCGAGGTGATCGAGTTCGTGGCAAAGCAGGTCCAGAGCAATGTGCGCGAGCTCGAGGGCGCACTCAACCGCCTGTTCGCGACCGCCGAGCTCACCGGCCGGTCGCTTACGGTGCAGCTCGCCCGCGACACGCTGGCCGATCTGGTCGGGCGGCGCTCGCACATCACGCCCTCGCAGGTGATCGAGACGTGCGCGAAGTTTTATAACATCTCGGTGCCTGAGATTGTGTCCGCCTCACGCAGCCGCGAAATGGTTCAGCCGCGCCAGGTTGCGATGTATCTCATCCGCCAGGAGACCGACGCGTCATTGCCCGAGATCGGCGGCCTGTTGGGCGGGCGCGACCACACCACCGTCATCCATGGTGTTGAGCGGATCAAGGAGCGCCTCGAGACCGAGGACAACCTCCGCCGCGACGTGATGAGCATCCGCGAAGCGCTGGCGCAGAACGTGCTCACCGCGTAGCGGGTCACCCGTCAATTTGGATCGCGCGTAGGCCTTGCAGGAGAACGGGAGAACGGGAGTAGGGATGGAATGTAAATCTCCCGTTCTCTCGTTCTCCTGCAAAGTGAACGCTGACGCGTGACGGATCACGCGCCTCCGGCAACGCCCACGGTTCGCGTGCCCTGAAAGAAGTCGAAGGTCTCGTGGGTGCCTTCCGCGCCGATGCCGCTCAGCCCCCAGGCCGGGCGGGGGGCGAGCGGATGCAGGCCGACCAGGCTCACCCCGTTGATCTTGATGTCGCCGGCCCGGATCGCGCGGCCGATGGCACGCGCGCGCGTTTCGTCCGCGCTGAAGACGTAGCCAGCCAGCCCATAGGGCGCCTGATTGGCCAGTCCGATGGCCTGGGCGTCGGTGTCAAAAGTGTGGACGGCGGCGACCGGGCCGAAGATTTCCTCGAGCGTATCCTCAGGACGACAGCCGTCGATCAGGGTCGGGGCCAGAAAGAAACCCGGCAGGTCCGGGAGCGGCGTGACTGAGGTCGCAACGCCGCCGCGGGCGACAAGGTCGCCAATCTGGCGGCGAAGCAGAGCGAGATGACTGGCGTGGACAATCGGGCCCATGTCAGCCTCGGGCGAGAGCGAATTGGTCAAACGCACGTTCGCGAGGCGCGCCCAGACCCGATCCATCAGCGGGGCCTTGATCGAGGCGTGCGCGAGCAGGCGGCCCAGGGCCCGGCACCACTGACCGTTCAACGTAATCAGCCCATCTACGACCCCCTGGGCGGCCAGATCGAGATCGGCGTCGGCGCGCACGATCATGGGATTGTTGCCGCCCAGTTCGAGTTGGGCCGGTTTGAAGTCGGCGGCGCAGGCGGCGGCGACGGCCCTCCCGCCGCGCAGTCCGCCAGTGAATGAAACGGCCTTGATCCGCGGATCAGCCACCAGTCGCGCGCCCACATCCCCGCGGCCATGGACAATTTGGAATACGCCCGCGGGCAAACCGGCCGCTTCGGCCGCGTCGGCGAACAGATCACAGGCCAGCGGGGCGGCCTCGCTGGGCTTGAGGATGGCGACGCAGCCAGCCGCCAGCGCATTGGCGATCTTGTGGGCGGCCAGCGGGGCGGGCGCGTTCCAGGGCACGATCAGGGCCGCCGGCCCCAACGGGAGCCGCAGCACTTCCACTGCGCCGTGTTTGCCCGGCAGCGCGCCTGGATTGGCCGCGCGGTCGCGCAGCATGCCGGCCGCGGCCCGGAAGGCAAGGTGACAGATCACGCTGACAAAACGGGTGAAGCGAATCGTCACCCCGGTCGTCGATGATTCGAGCTCGGCGATCTCGGACAGGCGCGACGCCATGTGGGCCGCCATTGCCTCCATGGCGGCCAGGCGCGTTTCAATCGGGCTGCATGACCAGGCTGGAAAGGCCCGATCGGCGGCGGCCAGGGCGCGCTCGACCTCGTGTGGCGCGCTGGCGCGCTGTTGCTGCAGGCGTTCGCCGGTGTTCGGGCTGTAGATCCAGTCGTCGAGCAAGATGGATGGGACGGCCCGGGCGCCGTCGATGAAATCGATGGGTGTTGCGCGCATGGCCATGCAGTCTACCCATCCCGCTACAATTCCTGCCCAGAAGGCATCCCGAAATCATCTGGCGAGATCACCTTCCCCGCGCGAAGCGCGGGGAAGGTGATCTCGCCGGGGATATTTCGGATGTCCTCCAGGAGTTCAAACATGGCATTAAAGGAAAGTCGCGGGCTGTATTTTGAGGAGTTCGTCGTGGGCGAGAAGGTCACCTCGCAGTCGCGGACGATCACTGAGACCGATGTGGTCATGTTCGCCGGCCTGTCCGGCGACTTCAACGAGATCCATACAAGCGAGGCATTCTCAAAGGGCGAGCGGTTTGGAAAGCGCATTGCGCATGGCCTGCTCGGGCTGAGTGTCGCCTCTGGCCTGGCTTTTCAGATGGGCTTTCTGGTTGGCACCGTCGAGGTTTTTCGGGCCATCGAATGGGAGTTCACCGGAGCGATCTTTCTGGGCGACACGATCCGGGTGGTCGCCGAAGTGGCTGAGACGAAGCCGGTGCCGCGCCTGAAGAGCGGCAAGGTCGTTTTCAAGGTCAGCGTGCTCAACCAGGATGGCCAGCTCGTCCAGCGCGGGATGTGGACGGTTCTGATGAAGATGATGCCGGCGGAGTAACCGCTCATGATCATTATTGGATTGATGTCGGGGACATCGGCCGACGGCGTGGATGCCGCCGTGGTCGAGGTTGGCGGGACGCCCAGCGCCGCTCCGTCGTATCGCCTGCTCGCCCACACCCTCACCCCGCACACCGACGCCCTGCGCGAGGAGATTCTGGCCTGTGTGCGACCCGAGCACGGCACCGTGGACCGGCTGTGCGCGCTTAACTTTGAGTTGGGTGAGTCGTTTGCGTTGGCGGCGCTGGACGGCGCGCGGGCGGCCGGCATCCCGCCCGAACGGATCGACCTGATCGGCAGCCATGGCCAGACGATGTGGCACATTCCCGGCCACAGCACGCTGCAGATCGCCTCGCCGGCCGTCATCGCCGAGCGCACCGGCGCGACGGTGATCTCGAACTTCCGCGCCCGCGACATGGCCGCGGGCGGGCAGGGCGCGCCGCTGGTGCCTTATGTGGATGCGCTCCTGCTCCGCCATCCGAGCCTGATCCGGGCCGCCCAGAATATCGGCGGGATCGCGAATGCGACGTATCTGCCGCCGTTAGACGCGGGATCTTCGGTGGTCTTCGCCTTCGACAGTGGCCCCGGCAATATGCTCATCGACGACGCGGTCCGGCGCGCGACGGATGGGGCGATGCAATACGACGATGGCGGCGCGCTCGCCGCCCAGGGCCGGGTGGATGGCAGCCTGCTCGAGGAGTTGATGGAGCACCCCTTTCTGCGCGCGCCGCCACCGAAGACGACCGGGCGCGAAGTGTTCGGGGCCCAGTTCGGCGAAGGGCTGTGGGCGAGCGGCCTTGCGCGCGGGCTAAGACCGTTGGATATCGTCGCGACCTCGACCGCATTCACAGCCATGTCAATCGCGGTCGCCTATCGCGACTTCCTGCCGGCCATGCCCGATGAGGTGCTGGTGTCGGGCGGCGGCGCGCTCAACCCAACGTTGCTGCGGATGCTGGAGCGGCAGCTCAATGACTTCGCCCCGGCCGGGCGCGTAGTCCGGGTGATGCGCTCGGACGCGGCTGGGATCCCGGTGCTGGCCAAAGAGGCCTTTGCCTTCGCCATTCTGGCCGATCAAACCTGGCGTGGCCGGCCGGGCAATCTGACAGCGGCGACCGGCGCGCGCGCGCCGGTGATCCTGGGCGACATCACGCCGGGCCTGCGCTTCCCGTATCCTCTACCATCCCCATGACTCAGCCGCTTCCGCTCACCGAGACCCGCAACCCGAACACATCTGACATCGACGCGCTGTCGGCGCTCGAGATCCTGCGCCGAATCAACGCTGAGGACCAGAAGGTGCCGAATGCCGTCGCCGCCGCAATCCCCGATATCGCTCGGCTGGTGGATGGGCTTGTCGACCGGATGCGCCAGGGGGGGCGGCTGATCTATACCGGCGCCGGCACGTCCGGGCGGCTGGCTGTCGTTGATGCGAGTGAGATGCCCCCGACCTTCAGTGTCCCGCCCAGCCTGGTGGTTGGTCTGATCGCGGGCGGGCAGGGGGCGATGTTCAAGTCGCTGGAAGGGGCCGAAGATGATCCCGATCTGGGCCGGTCCGACATCGCCGCGCTCAACGTCGATGCGCGCGACACGATTGTCGGGATCGCCGCCAGCGCCCGCACACCTTACGTTGTGGGTTCTCTCAACGAGGCGCGTGCCCGTGGCGCGCTGACGGCCAGCCTGTGCTGCTCGGCCCCGCCGTCCACCGTCCACGACGCGGCCGAGATCCAGATCAGCCTGCTGACAGGCCCGGAAGTCGTGACGGGCTCGACCCGGATGAAGGCCGGCACGGCGACCAAGCTCGCCCTCAACATGATCACGACGACGGCGATGATCCGGCTGGGCAAGACCTATGGCAACCTGATGGTCGATCTGCAGGCCTCGAACGTCAAGCTGCGCGACCGGGCCCGCCGCATCGTTGAAGCCATCACCGGGCTGCCGCGCGAGGAGGCCCAGCGCCTGCTCGAGGAATGCGGGGACGCCAAGACCGCGATTGTGGCCGGCCTGCGCGGCTGCGACTGCGCCGAGGCCCGCGCGCGGCTGGCGGCCGCCGGCGGCCAGGTGCGCGGGGCGATCCACGCTAAGCGCTAACCAATCCAGTTTTCGAGACGATATTCCCCGGCCTCGCCGGGGGATATCGTCTCGAAAAACAGGTTCCGTGTCCACGCCCGTCCTCGCTACCAAGCTCTATGTCCCCCCGCCCCGGCCGGGGGCGGTACTGCGTCCGCGGTTGATCGAGCAGCTCAATGCCGGTCTCGTGGCGGGGCGCAGGCTGATTCTTGTCTCGGCATCCGCCGGATTCGGGAAAACCAGCCTGGTCAGCGAGTGGATCGCCGACTGCGGCCGCCCAGCCGCCTGGCTGTCCCTGGACGAAGGGGATAGCGATCCAGCCTGCTTCCTGGCCCATCTCGGCGCGTCTCTGCAGACCCTCGTCCTGACAAACAAGGATGGCACGCCGGCGCGTATCGGCGCGGGCGTGCTGGGCGCGCTTCAAACTCCGCAAGCGCCGCCGATCACGTCGGTTCTAACGACTCTATTGAATGAGATCGCCCTTGTCGCGGGCGATTTCATCCTCGTCCTGGACGACTATCACCGGGTTGAATCCAACGCGGTGGACGGCGCTCTGGCTTTTCTGCTTGAGCATCAGCCGCCGCAGATGCGCCTGGTCATCACGACCCGCGAGGATCCCCAGCTTCCCCTGGCCCGCCTGCGGGCGCGGGGCCAATTGATCGAACTGCGCGCCGTCGACTTGCGCTTCACCCCGCTGGAAGCGGCGGAATTCCTGAATCAGGCAATGGGACTGCGGCTCTCCGCGGATGATGTTGCCGCGCTGGAGACGCGTACCGAAGGCTGGATCACCGGGCTGCAACTAGCCGCCCTGGCCTTGCAGGGCTCCGTTTGGGCGCTGGGCGCCTCAGACCCTTCCGGCTTCATCCAAGCCTTTACCGGCAGCCATCGTTTCGTGCTCGATTACCTGGTTGAGGAAGTGCTGCAGCGACAGCCGGAACACATCCGAAACTTTCTGCTGCAGACAGCCATGCTCGAGCGTCTGTGCGGCCCGCTCTGCGATGCTGTTACCGAGAGCGCGGACGGCACGGCGATGCTGGATACTCTGGAGCGCGCCAATCTGTTCATCGTGCCGCTCGACAACCAGCGTCAGTGGTACCGCTATCACCATCTCTTTGCGGAGGTCCTCCTCGCCTATTCCGAGAAGGAATTGCCTGGCCAGATCCCGCGCCTGCGCGGGCGGGCCAGCGTGTGGTGCGCCCAAAATAACCTGCCTGCCGACGCAATCCAGTATGCGCTGGCTGCCCCTGACTTCGAGCGCGCCGCGGAGCTGATCGAGAAGGCCTACACGGCCATGGATGCGAACCTGCAATCGGCGCTGTGGCTGGGCTGGGCGAAGAAACTGCCGGCCGAAATCGTCCGCCAGCGGCCGGTGCTTTGCGTTGACTATGCCTGGGCACTCTCGGACAGCGGCGAGCACGAGGCCAGCGCGTCCTGGCTGCGGGCCGCCGAGCAGCGGCTGGAGGGCCCTGCGGAGGGGATGAGGGTGGCCGATGCCGAGAAGTTTCGCGCGTTGCCGGCCAGGATCGCGCTCGTCCATGCCACTCAAGCCCAGGTTGCGGGTGATGTCGAGGCGACGGCGACCTACGCTGCGCTCGCGCTCGAGCGCAGCCCCGCGGCGGATTCCCACCACCACGCCCTGGCAGCCGTGACCCTGGGAATGGCCTACTGGTCGCGCGGCGACCTGGGTGGGGCCGAGCGAGCGCTAACGATCTGGATCAACTACTGTCAGCGGGCCGGCAAGGTTGCATACACCATCGTCACCGGTGATTTCCTGGCGGGCATCATCGCGGCGCAGGGGCGTCTGCGCGACGCGGAGAAGATCTATGGGCAGGCCATCGCGCTTGCCATGGCGCATGACCCGGCAGCGCGGCATGTGGCGGCCGGCCCGTATCTCGGGTTGGGGCTGCTCCATTTCGAGCGCGGAGCAGGACCGCCATCTGATGCGTGCTTCGGCAAGAGCGTGGAAATGGGCGAGCAGTCACTGCCCGATTGGCCCTGCCGCTGGCGCCTGGCGCAAGCGCGACTGTGCGCGTCAAAGGGCGACCTGGGCGCCGCGCTTGCGCTCCTGGAGCAGGCCCGGCATCTGCATATCAAAACGACGGCGCCGGACTTTCAGCCGATTGAAGCGCTGAAGGCGAGGATTCATCTCCGGCAGGGACGGTTGCCCGAAGCCCTGGCCTGGGCCCGCGAGCGCGGTCTGTCCGCCGATGACGATCTCAGCTACGTGACCGAGTTCGAGCATGTGACGCTGGCCCGAGTGTTGATCGCCCAGCACAGAGACGATCCGCGGGCGGGTTCCATTGATCCGGCAATCGCGTTGCTGCGTCGACTTCTGCAGGCGGCCGAGACGGTCCGGCGGATGGGCAGTGTGATAGAAATCCTGGTGACGCAAGCCCTCGCCTTGCAGGCGCAGGGGGATGGCGCCCGGGCGATCGCGTCCCTGGAGCGCGCCCTGAGCCTGGCCGAGCCCGAGGGCTATGTCCGCGTCTTTGTCGACGAAGGCGCGCCAATGGCCCGACTCCTGGCTGAAGCGGCCACCCGCGGCGTGATGGGCGACTATGCGGGCAAATTGATCGCGGCGTTTCAGACCGTTGCGCCGGCGAGCACGGGCGAATCTGATCCGCCCCGGCCCCCAACGCTTATCGAACCCCTGAGCGCTCGCGAGTTGGAGGTGCTGCAACTCATCGCTCAGGGATACTCGAATCGCGATATTGGCGCGCGGCTCTTCCTGGCGGTGAACACGGTCAAGGGCTACAACCAGAAGCTCTTTGACAAGCTTCAGGTCCAAAGCCGAACCGAGGCGATCGCCCGCGCCCGCGCGCTGGGCTTGTTGTAGCTCATACGATCGGTGTTCCTCATATGGATTGATCGGGAGTGGCATCCCCCACCCCGGGGTACGCCCTATGGCATTAAGTGAAGGGGGCCATCACCACAAACGATGTACAGCGCAGCCGTGTTTGATTGCGTGATCACAGTCAAACTGGCGATGACACGATGTCGAAACCAGGCCCTGAAAGGGCCACATGAGATAGCCCAGGGCGAAGCCCTGGGTCACGGCACCATGCATAGGAGGAGTCCTGAAAGGGCGAAATTGGTAATGGATCAGTTGGCAGACCTGGCGGGTCGTCAGTCCTTCCGTGCCATGCCGCCCTTTCAGGGCGGGAATCGTGCGGGCGTCGGTTTCCCAGGGCGAAGCCCTGGCTATCTCATTCGGCCCCTTCGGGGCCGGCCCGGGAATACGTGCTTAACTTAATACCATTGGCCCTCCGCCGGGGCGGGGGATGTCACTCCCGACCTGTTTTTGTCGGCGCCTGATCGCTCTTCTTCCCTCCCCGCCAAAACAGTACTCCAAGGCGGTACTTTGGTGTCTATGCGCTAGTACCGCCGGGCAGCTACATTCCTTGTGACTCAAACAGGTGGCGCGACCGGCAGTCGCCGGCCACAACAGGAAGATGGCGATGTCAAGCGAACCCGCGCAAGCTCCCGCCTCAGATCAGGGAGTGGCCTACCAGATCAGGCTCAAGGGCCATCTGAGTGCTCAGTGGGCCGTCCGATTTGGCGGTCTGAGCATCGCGCTCGAAGACAACGGCGACACGTTGCTGACGAGCCCGGTGATTGACCAGGCCGCGCTACATGGCCTGCTGAGAACCATCCGCGACCTGGGGTTGCCGCTGGTCTCGGTCAATCCTGTCGAACCTGGACCATCCGTAAAGTGACGGGCGAGATCTCAATCCCCGCGCGGAGCGCGGGGATTGAGATCTCGCCGGAGGACTCATCATGAAAGCGGCAATCTATACAAAATTCGGACCACCCGATGTGCTTCATCTTCAAGAAGTGGACAAACCCGCACCGAAGGCGAATGAGGTGCTGATCAAGATCCATGCGACAAGCGTTGTCAAGGAGGATCCTGACATGCGGGCTTCCCCCGGTTTCAACGGTCTTCTCAGCCCTCGACATGCGATCCTGGGTCAGGAGCTGGCCGGCGAGATCGCGTCCGTCGGCGCAGCCGTGACCCGATTCAAGCCGGGCGACCAGGTGTATGGCATCGACCAGTTTGGCGCGTATGCCGAATACAAGCGCATGCCCGAAAACGGGGCGCTGGCCAGGAAACCGGCCAATCTCACCTACGCCGAAGCCGCCAGCATCCCGAATGGGGCCCTTACTGCGCTGCCCTATTTGAGGGACCAGGGCAAGGTCCGGTCTGGCCAAACCGTGCTGATCTACGGCGCTTCCGGATCGGTGGGCGCCGCGGCCGTCCAGCTTGCCAGGTATTACGGCGCCGCGGTCACCGCGGTATGCAGCACGGCCAACCTGGCATGGGTGAAGGCCCTGGGCGCGGATGAGGTGATTGACTACACCCGGGAGGACTTCGCCAAGAACGGCAAGGCCTACGACATCATCTTCGACACGGTGGGCAAGCGTTCGTTTGCCGACTGCAGAGGCGCGCTGACGGACACCGGCATCGTTCTGGCGACTGTCCCCTCGCCCGCGACGATGCTTCACGCGTTGGTGACGGCCAGGGGCGGCGGCAAGAAGGTGAAGTTCGCGGCGACGGGGTTGCGGTCCGCAAGCGCGAAGGCCAGGGACCTTGTCTTCCTCACCGAACTGATTGAGGCCGGCAAGCTGAAGGCCGTCATCGACCGATCCTATCCGCTCGGGCAGATCGCCGACGCGCACCGGTATGTCGCGCAAGGGCACAAGCGGGGGAATGTGGTGATCACTGTCTAGGACCATTCGGCGCGACCACGAACCCGCGCGAAGCGCGGGTTCGTGGTCGCGCCGCCCGTACAAGGGAGGAACAAATGAAACCGTTCGCTGCATCTGTCATCTTCATGCTGGCGCTGACCGCCTGCGCGGCGCCTCTACCCCAGGCTGGGCCTGGCGCAGCCGCGACCGTCGCGCCTCAAATCGGGCTGGCCAATCCCGCCTCCGTTTACTGCGGGCAGAGCGGGAACAAACTCGAAATCCGCACGGCAGCGGACGGCAGCCAAACCGGAATCTGCGTGTTTCCGGATGGCGCCAGTTGCGAAGAGTGGGCCTATTTCCGCGGCGCGTGCGGCCCGGCCGTTCCGAAGACTCCGCTGCCTGCCACCGTGCTCGGGCCAACCACCAGCATCAGCGATGCCAAGGGGGGATACATGCCGCCAGGCACTTCCGAGAAGATCGCGGACTGGTGGGGAATCATCAAGCGAACGCCGCCCGGCGCGCAATACGATGATTTCTTTGAAAGACGGGACTTGGGGCAGATCATCTACTTTGGCATCGATGCATCTGATCCGGTTGCGCAAGCGCAGATCAGGGCGTTGCGGGACAGCGGCAAGATCGTTCATCTGTATGGCACTCTGTTCAGCAATGTGCCTGACTACAATGGCTCGCAGATCAAGGTGGATCGGATCGTGGTTGACAAGTAGGCGTCGTCCCAAGAACATCTGGAGAGATCACAGTCCCCGCGCGAAGCGCGGGGACTGTGATCTCTCCAAATGTTCTTGGGACGGTTTCTAGCCGTCCACCCAGCGCAGCGTCGCGCTGAGCGCGAGCTGCTCGCCGGGCCCCAGCGCTGGCATGCCTTCCGAGCCGCCCTCTCCCTGCGCCATGGCGGACAGGGCGCAGGTCGTTGGCTCGAAGGAGGCAGACGGCTGATCGGCCGGCGCGTAGATCGCCAGGGCGCCTGCGCTCGCAGCGATGCGCAGCTCAATCGCGGGACCGCCGCGCGCGGCCCGCAGCCGCGCAACCGGCGTGTCTCCCGCAATTGGGAACTGTTGCAGCGTCGACCTGCCCAGCGGGGGCAGCGCTACTGGCGGGCAGGGCGGGGACATTTCCGCCACCAAGTCCTCCCGATGCTCGGTCAGCGCCGCAACTGCCGCATAGGGGTGCAGCCCCAACCCAAGCGGGGCCGGATCGTGCCCGCGGTTGACGGCCTCGAACGCGATACGCAGGGTGCCCGTTTCGAGGCTGAAGCGCGCCTGCAGATCAATCTCGAAAGGGTAACCAGCGCGCTCTGCCGCGCTCAATGCTTCGGGCAGACTGAGCGCCAGCGCGACCTCGCTGGCGGTTTGGCGCGTGATGCGCCAGGGGCGGTCGTGGGCGAAGCCGTGGGCAAAGGACCTGCCATCGGCCGCATTTGGCGCAAGCTGGTATTCGGCGCCGCGCCAGGCGTAACGGCCGCCGGGCAGAAGGCCTGGAAACGGGGCCAGCAGCGGGATTCCGAATCTTGTGGGCCTGGAACGTAATGCCTCCGGGCCGGCCGAAAAAATCAGGTTCACCCACGCCTCGGCCCGCTTCACCGCAAATGCAATGCAGTTCGCCCCCATCTCAGGCGCAATCCACGCCAGCGCTGCCTCCTGAGCGTCGGTGAGGCGGACCAGGGCCGAGTCGTCCCAACCCGGCACCGGGCACGGCGGCGGGGCGTTCACGCGAGCAGGGCCAGCAGGGCCGGCGCCTGGCCCCAGGCGAAGACCCCCAGCGGGCGCGCGCCATAGTGGGCGACATCCACGCCAACGGGTGTCGCATCCGATGTTCCGGTGAATTCGCCCGCCGCATTGAAGAATCCTGCGAGGCGATCGCGTGCCCGTTCCGCCATTTGCCGGTGGCGAGCATCGACCTGGCCACGGGCAACCGCCTCGCCCACGCCCAGCGCCACGAACGCGCCCACAGATGATTCGATGTAGGTCTCTGGGTGATCGACCACTGTCCGCCACAGGCCTGGCCCCGTCTCTGCGCGGGTCAGCGCATCCGCCAATATGCCCAGGCGCTCGCCGATTTCCCGTCGCGCGGCGTGAGCGGGCGGCAACCACGCGAGGGTGTCGGTCAGGCCCAGCAAGGCCCAGCCCTGGCCGCGACCCCAAAACACCCGGTTGGCCTCACCCGTCGCGTCGTTGAAACCGTGCGAGAACAACCCGCTCGCGTCATCCTGCAGCACGCGCGCGTGGGACAGCAGCAGGTCGGCGGCCAGGTCATACCAGGACGCATCGCCCGTCGCTGCGCCCAGGCGGGCGAGAAACGGGCCGGTGAGGTGCATGTTGTCGACCCACACCTCGTTCTCCCAACCGGCCAGATCGGGGCGATGGATGCGCGCGCCGTGCCGGCCGGTCTTCAGGTGCGCGTGCAAGGTCCCCAGCTCAAGCGCCCGCCGCAGCAGCGCCGGTTCGCCGGTGCGGTCGGCCTCCATGAGCAGGGGCACGCCCGGGGCCACGTGCGAGAGTGGATTCGTCGCAAGCGGCGGGTGTTCGTGAGCCCATTTGCGGATGAGCTGGGCGGCGAAATCGGCCGGCGCCCCGCCGCTCCTGAGCAGCGCCTCCATGGCGATGCTTTCGCCAAAGCCCCAAACCTTGTAGCGCAGGCGCATCAGCGCCGCGGCGATCATGTGCGGGTCCATCGTCATCAAGTCCCAGAGTCAGCCTGACCGAACGGTTTTCAGGAGTGATACCCGCCGGCGGGTATCACTCCTGAACCTGGTTATGGTTGCGATCGTTAGCCCGCAACGGCCTGTTTCCAGGCCATGCCCAGCGGTAGCAGCGGCTCGAGCTCCTTCAACAGCAGATCCAGCTCGCGATGATTCTCGGCGTCCAGCTTTCCCGCGCCTGGCACGCGCGTGCGCGGATCGGCGATCACCCCCCGCCGCCACAGCACTTCCTTGTAGACCGTGAAGGAGTACATCGCTTCGTAATTGAGCAGGGTGAGCAGAAGTGTGTGCAGCCGGCGCGCCTCGGCCATATCGCCGCGCTCGAGGGCCGCCCAGACCAGGGCATGGGCATCAACCGCTTCGCAGGCCGGCATCGTCCCGCAGGCCCCGCGGCGAAACTCCTCGACCATGTAGCGCCCGGCCATCCCGCCCATCATGCCCTTCACTTTGTCCCCGGCCACCCGCTTGACCTCGGTCATGACCTGGGGCGCGTACTGGGTCTCTTCCTTGAGCCAGGACACGCCCGGGATGTCGAGCAGGCGGTTCAGCAGGCCGACCGACATCGGGGTGCCCACCGGCCCAACGTAGTCCTGTATCCAGACCGGCAGCCCGTCGGCGGCGGCCGCCACCGCCGCGTAGAAATCGTGAATCTCTTCGGCGGGAGGATGTCTTACGTAAGGCGGCATGGCGATGACCGAATCCGCGCCCACTTTCGCGGCATGCCGAGCGTAGAGCGCGCTGGATTGGGTGCTGATGCCAGACACGCCGATGACGACCGGGATGCGGCCGGCGGCCTGGCTCACCAGGATCTCGGCGACGCGAAGGCGCTCTTCATCGGTCAGAACGATGCTTTCGCTGGCATTGACCGGCGCCACGATGCCGCCGGCGCCACCCTCGACGCAGAACTCAACGCAGTTCTGCAGTGACACCTCGTCGATCGCGCCGGAGGCGCTGAAGGGCGTGGGTGGAATCGCGTACACGCCTCGAAATTGTTGGGCCTGCGTTACCTTGTTCATAGTCATTCCTTTGAACCCGCCAGCTTGTCGGAGGTATATCCCCGGCGCGCCGGGTTGGGGATTCAAGGGTCGCGAGCTCATCGTTACAGGTGTTCCGATCCTGGCATTCAGTCTCAGGCTTGGGCGCAGCAGCGTCATCGGCCATTGCGCGGTCACGCCTCCGTCAACGATCATGTCGATCCCGGTCACGAACGCGGCGTCGTCGCTGGCCAGGAAGGCGACGACGGCGGCGACTTCATCGGGTCGCCCGGCCCGCCGGAGCGGGGTGCTGTCCACAACGCCGCGCGCCTCGTCGCCATCCGACAGAATCTGGGCCGTGACGGCTTCGGTCGCGATGAAACCCGGGCTGATGGTGTTGGCGCGGATCTTGTCGGGGCCGTATTCGACCGCCAGTTGGCGGGTCAACCCAAGCACACCCGCTTTGGCCGCGGCATAGGCCGGCCCGCCGGCCACCGGGTAGTGCGCCTGCACCGAGCTGATGTTTACGATCGATCCGCCGCCCTGCCGGCGCATGCGCGGAATGGCCGCCCGGCAGGTGTAGAACATTCCGTTCAGCGAGACGCCCAACGTGCGCGACCAGTCGTTGGTACTGAGGTCGGTCACCGATCGGCGGATCGTCGCGTAGGCGTTGTTGACCAGGATATCCAGGCGGCCAAAGCGGGCCGCGCAGCGCGCCACCGCGGCCTCAACCGCCGCCTCATCGCTCACGTCCGCGGTGATGATGTCACAGCATTCAAAGCCCAGTTCGCGCTGCAACGCCGCGGCGGCGGCTTCGTCGAGGTCCAGCACGGCCACCTGCGCGCCCTCGCGGCAGAAGCGCTCGGCGATCGCCCGGCCGATGCCCTGGGCGCCGCCGGTGATGAAGGCAACCCTACCGGCGAGCCGCGGCATCATCAACCATTCCGAAGAAATCAAAGACGGGCGCGTAGCCGAGCAAGCGGCTGGCCTTCCCGATGCTGGTCTCGTAGCGATACGAAGCGGTAAAGAGGTTCACCCGCCGCACCGCCAGGCCGGTCTTGCCGGCCAGATACGGCACCGCCTCATCGAAGGCAAAGCTTCGGGGGGGGCCGATGTTGAACGTCTCGCCCTCGGCGGCTGGATGATGCAGGCCCAGGCCGACGCCTCGGGCCAGATCGCGCGCGTCGCACATGCACATGCGATAGGGCGCGCCCGATGGGTCGCAGCCGATGTAGTGCTGCTCGTCGGCCGTCGCCACGGCCTCGAGCGCCGCGATGCTCTTCGCCACGTTTGGAGAATCGGGCAGCCCGCGCAACTGGCGCAGCTTTGCATTCACATAGAAGCGCGGGCCGGAGAAGAAACTGGTTGGATCGAGCAGCTCGCTCGCGGCCTGGGTATGCGCAAAACGTAGAATCGAAAACTTGAGGCCGCGCCGTCCGAAGCTCCGCACGGCCTCCTCGCCCAGCAGCTTGGTCATGCCATAGGCGCTGGTCGGGCGGGTGGGATGGGTCTCGTCAATCGGCAGGAACTGCGGATCGAGCTCGGGATACACCTCGCCGCTGCTGGCGAACACGAAGCGTCCGATGCCGCGGGCCGCGGCCGCGCGGGCCAGGTTGTAGGTGCCGCGCAGGTTGGATTCGAACATGGCTGCTTCGTCGCGCGGGTGCCAGCTCATCAACGCGCCGAGGTGGGCGACCGCCTCGATCCCGTCCAACGCGGCTTCGATCGCGGCCGGCGTCGCCAGATCGCCCTGGACGAAGTCGTCAAGCGGCGCGCTGCCGGGCCGCAGGTCGAAGCCGCGCACCCAGTCGCCGCTTTCGCGCAACTGGCCCGCCACAATTGAACCGATGCGTCCGCTGGAACCGGTCACCAGGATTTTCATGATGTCACCTTCACCTGCCAGTGCCGGAGCTTGTCTTCGTCGATGTCTATCCCAAGCCCGGGCGTCTCGTCAAGCCGGATCGCGCCGCCCTCGAATTGGAAGGGCCGCTTGAGGATGCCGTTGCCGATCGCGCTGACGTCCATCGGCCATTCGCACATGTTCAGGTTGGCCCCGGCTGCCGCCCATTGCAGCGAGGCGGCCATGTAGATCGCGCTTCCGATGCTGATGTGAGGCGAGAACGGAATGCCGTAGGTGTCGGCCAGGTCGCTGATCCGCTTGCACTCGCTGATCCCGCCCGCGCGGCCGACATCCGGGTTGATCGCGTCGACCGCCCCCGCGACGAAGTAGTCGTTGAACTGCCAGCGATTGAACAGGCACTCGCCGGCCACCACTCGGATCTGCAGGGATGCGGCCAGTTCGGCGTAGCCGCGCCAATTTTCCGGCAGCAGGGGCTCCTCCAGCCAATAGGCGCCCTCTTCCTCCATCATTCGGCCGGCGAGGCGGGCCTGGGACAGGTCGTAGGCGCCGTTGACGTCGACACAGATCCGCACATCCGGCCCCACGGCTTTGCGCAATACGCGCAGCGAATGCCGGTCCTGTTCGATGTCGATGCCGAGCTTGACCTTGAAGGCGTGATAGCCCTGATCGACCAGGCTGCGGGCAAGATCGGCCAGCCCCTGGTACCCGGCCTCACCCGCGCGCGCATGCACGCGCGGCAGCGAGGAGGCATACACCGGGATGCGATCGCGCACGCGGCCGCCCAACAGGGTCGAGATTGGCACGCCCAGGGCGCGCCCGGCCAGATCCCACAGCGCGATGTCGATGCCGCTGATGGCCTCGAGCAGAAAGCCGGTCGAGTGGCCGCGCATCCGCATCGAGGAGTACATGTTCTCCCAGATCGGCTGGATGTCGAGCGGGTCGCGGCCGAGCACAATCCCGGCCAGGAGCGCGTCGATGGTCGCCTTGGCCGCCTCGGGCGCGACCGGCGTGTGCGCCTCGCCCCAGCCCACCAGACCGGTGTCGGTTTCGATCCGCACAACGACACAGGCCAGGTCGCGGGTGTAAAACGGGCGCAGACGCCAGATTGGCGGGTATTCGGTCGTGATGTCGCCCGGGTGGCCATCGGGCAACCCCGGATGCTGGTTCGGATCAGCCATCCAATAGCCGGCGCCCCAGTAGACCTTGTTGCTGTCGATCGGCGCGCGCACGATGAAGGATTCGATCTGTTTGATCTTCATAATTCCCCGCGGTCTCACACCTCGTACTGGCGAAGCTTCTCCTCATCGATCTCGATGCCCAGCCCCGGACCCATGGGCACATGCAGGTAGCCGTCCACCAGCTTGAGCGGCTCGCGGGCGATCGCGTCGCCGATCGGGTTGGCCCCAAACCAGAACTCCATCACGGCCTGGTTGGGGAAGCTGGCCGCCAGATGCGCGCTGGCTGCGAATTGGATGATCGAGCCGATGCTGACGTGCGGGGTGGCGGCCTTGTGGAAGGCGTCGGCCAGCTCGGCGATGCGTTTGCATTCGGTGATGCCGCCGCTGCGGCAGACATCCGGTTGCACAACGTCGACGCCGCCCGCCAGGAGCAGATTACGAACCTGCCAGCGGTTGAAAATGAGGTCGCTGGCGATTGGAATATCCAAAGCCCGGGCGAGCCTGGCATAACCCTCGATATCCTCGGCCGGCAAGGGCGCTTCGAGCCAACCCACCTTGAGCTTTTCGAGCGCGCGGCCGACTTCGACCGCCTGCGGTACGTCGTACATCATGGCCGCGTCGGTGAAGATGGTGAAGTCCGGGCCGAAGGCATCCCGTAGGATCTCAATCGTGCGGATATCGCCCTGGGTGCTCAGTCCGATGGCGACCTTGACCGCCTGGAAACCACGCCGTTTCACGTCCTCGGCCGCGACGCGCAGGTTGTCCCAGGCCTCCTGCGGCGCGCCATGCCGAACCCCGGGGATGCCAGAGGCGTACAACTTCACCCGGTTGCGAAACGGCCCGCCCAGCAGTTTGCAGATGGGCTGCCCAAGGGCCTTGCCCATGATGTCCCACAGGGCGATATCGATGCCGCTGATGGACTCGATCCAGAAGCCGTGGGCGTGGCCGCGGATGCGCATCGCGCCATACATCCGGTCCCATTGCAGGGCCGGGGTCAGCGCATCCTGGCCAATCAGGATGCCGGCCAGCAACTCGCGGATGACAGTCGCGGTGATGTTTGGGGCGACCGGTGTTTTGGATTCACCCCAGCCCACGATGCCGGTGTCGGTGGTGATCTTGACCAGGGTGGTGTCGACCGAGCGCGAGTAGGCTGCCCGGCTGCGCCACAGGTGTGGATACTCGCTGCGATCGTCATCTGGCGGCAACCCGGCCGCGGCGGCCTTGGCGTCCTTGTTCTTGCCCCAAGTCTGGTTGCCCCAGTACACGTCTCCGGGACGCATCGGTGCCCGGATTGGGATGGCTTCAACGCTTGCTATCTTCACAATTGCTCCTGCCGCGCTGGCGCGGCGAAATGCCATGTTGATCGGAGACGCGTGTTTGTGTCCACGCCGGTCAGCCCTTCAAACCGCCCAGGGCCAGCCCGCCGCGCAGATAGCGCTGCAGCGCCACAAACACGGCCAGGGCCGGGATCGAGGCCATGACGGACGCGGCCATCATCTGTTCGACCAGGACGGTGTACTCGCCAATAAAGGCATACAGCCCGAGCGAGACCACCCACTTGTCGGTGCTGCTGGTGAGCGCATAGGCCAGGATGTACTGGTTCCAACTCTCCAGGAAAGCGAACAGCCCGGCCGCCACGATGCCGGGGATGGCGATCGGCACGGTCACCCGCAGAAACGCGCCAAAGCGGGTGCACCCATCGACCATCGCCGACTCCTCGAAATCGCCGGGGATGCTCTTCAAGTATCCCCACAGAATCCAGATCGTCTGGGGCATGAGAAAGGTGACGTAGGCGATGGTCACGCCCAGCAGATTGTTAAGCAGGCCATACGCGCGGAAGACCAGAAACAACGGGATCAGGACCGATGTGGCTGGGAGGAGCTGGGTCAACAGAACGAAGAAGATCATCGCCATTCGCCCCCGAAAGCGAAAGCGGCTCATGCTGTAGGCGGCCAACAGGGCCAGGGGCGTGACAAAGGCCGTGGAAAGGACCGTGACCAGCAGGGTGTTGGCCGTCCATTGCAGCATCGGCTTTTGGAGGAGGACGGCGGCGTAGGCCTCAAGGCCGATCGAGCCCGGTATCAGCACCGTCGTGCGGGCCAGGCTGGAGCCTTCCGGAAGCCCGGAGGCCATCACCATCCAGTAGAACGGATAGAAGATGACGATTCCGATCGCGAAGGCGGCGAACATGACCAGCCCGCGCTGAAGCAGATCGACTTTTCTGCGGCTGGCGGCGAAGAGCGAAACACTACTCTGGCTCATCGCGACCCCCCTGCAACAAACGGAAATAGGCAACTACCATCCCGGCGCTGAGGATGAACAACAGCGTGGCGAGGGTCGAACTGGGGCCTACCCGGAAAAAGCGGAAGGCTTCTTCGTAGACAAACACCGAGAGCACCCGGGTGACGTCGCCCGGGCCGCCCGCGGTCATCACCCAGGCGACGGTGAAGAGCTTGAAGGCCGAGATCGTCACCAGCACGAGCGAGACGAAGCTGGTCGCGCTGATCCCGGGCAGGGTGATAAAGCGCAGCTTCCCCAGCCAGCCCGCGCCGTCGACTTCGGCCGCCTCATACAGCTCGGGTGAGATGCTCTGCAGCGCGGCGAGGACCAGCAGGGTGGTGGTCGGAAACAGGCGCCACGCGGTCACCAGGATGATGACCGGCATGGCCGTGCCATTCAAATACAGCCAGGCCACCCCGGTCTCGATCAGCCCAAGCTGCTTCAGGATCGCGTTGATCGGCCCGATCTGCGGATTGAACATGACGTACCAGATCAGGGTGGTGACGAGCCATGGGGTGGCCCACGGGATGATGATCAGGGCGCGAGCCAGACCGCGCAACGGAAAGCGGACATTCAGCATCAGGGCCGTGCCCAGACCCAGGCCGAAACTTAGCGCAACCACTCCGACGGTGTACTGGATCGTCACCCACAGCGACCGCCAGAAAGCGCTGTCAGTCAGGACATCCGCATAGTTCTGCAGACCCACGAAGGTCATCCGATCCATGTTCAGCAGGTTGGCCTTGAAGAAGCTCAAGGTCGCGCTGTAGAGCATGGGGTACAGGACGACGGCGGCGATGACCAGCAGCGCCGGCGCGAGCAGCAGGTAGGGGAGCGCGCCCTGGGTCAGGCGCGAACGGGCGCGGCGGCGGAGAGGGGTGGCGCTCATGGTGATAGGCGCGGTTGGGTGTCGCTCCTGCGACGCCCAACCGCGCAAGGTTGGGGAAGCTCAGCGCTACTTCTTGATGACCTTCTCGATTTCGGCCTGGGCTTCGTTCATCGCCTGCTCGACCGGCTTGTTGTTGTAAAGCACTTCGACGAGTTTGGCGTTGATGACTTTTTGCACGTCGTTGTAGTAGATCTCCAGACCGGGCGGCGCCACCGGGACGGCCTTCTTGAGTTCCTTGGCGTAGACCTCAAACCAGGGTTGGCTTTCACGAAGCTGTCCGAGACCGAGCCCTGCATCGGGAAGATGGTCCGGCTCTTTTCGACCCACAACTGGGCCCACTGGGGCGCCGTCAGCGACTTGATGTACTCGCAGGCCACCTTGTAGTTCGGCGACTTTGCGGCGATGCCGATCAGGTTGTTCACCCCGCCGGTCGCGGCCTGGGTGTCCGTGGGGATCGGATAGATCTTGGTGTTGGGCAGGACGGCCGGCCCATCCTTCTCCAAAACCGCCCAGTACCATGCGCCATCGATGCTCATGGCCGCCTTGCCCTGGTTGAACCAGGCGTATTGCGCGGCCGCGTCCTTTACGCCCTGCGGAATGGTGCCGGCATCGAAGAGCTCCTTGAAGAAGGTGACGCCCTTGATGACCTCGGGCGAGTTCAGGGCGGGTTTGCCATTCTTGGAGTAGTGCCCGCCGTAACCGGCGATGAAGACCAGCGCGCCCTCGTACAGCCGCGAGTGAGCGACGGTGACCAGGACCAACCCGTACTGATCCTTGGCCTTGACCGTGAGCTTCTTGGCGGCGTCGCGCAGCTCGTTGAAGTTCGTGGGAACCTTGACTCCGGCCTCGTCAAACAGCTTTTGATTGACGTACAGCTGCAGCGTGCGGGCCGACAGGTTCAAGGCGTACATCTTCCCGTCCTTGGCGGCGTAGGTCTTCTGATCCTGAATCTTGTCGGGAATGTCAGTCCCGGCGAAGCAGTCGTTGAGCGGGGCGAGCACACCCTGGTCCATGTACTGGAAGACGTTGAAGCCAGTGACCTCGATCAGGTCGGGCGGCGTGCCAGCGGCAAGTTCGGTGTTCAGCTTGTCCCACAGATTGTCGATCGGGAAGGAGAACTTCTCGAAGGACACGTTCGGATTCTTCTTTGCGAAATCCTCAGTCGTGCCGTTCCAGAAATCTTTGTAGGCCGCGTCCTCCCATTGCCAGGATGCGAGGCGAAGCTTGACCGGGGCGGCCGGCTTGGGCGCCTCGACCTTGGTGGTGGCCGCTGGCGCCGGCGCCGGTGCTGGCGCGGGCGCAGCGCCCGCGCAGGCGGCCAGGACGGCCGCGACCAGCGATATCGATGCGAATCTGACCAAGCGTTGCTGTTTCATGTATCCTCCTGGGTGCGTATCTCCTCGAGCAGTGATGTTCGAGAGCGTTTCAGGTGCGCATGGATCGCGCTCTTTAGTGATTCCACGTCGCGGGCGGCCAGGGCGTTGACGATCGCCCGGTGTTCATCGGCCTCGACGCTCGCGCGGTTTTTCCACGTCGACGACCGGGCGTGGAGCAGCGCGATGTGGATGTGCGCATGCAGCTGGCGATAAAGCGTCGCCAGCATCTGATTGCCGCTCACCTCGACGAGGCGCTGGTGGAGTTCAGTGTTGCGGTGATAGTGCGAGGCGACATCCGGCGCGTACTGGATTGCGTCGACCCGGGCGGCAAGTTCGTCGAGCAGTTCGGGGGTCAGGTTGTCTGTGAGCGTATCGGCGGCGAGCAGCTCGAAGGCCTCGCGGATGCTCAGCGCCTCTTCGAGCGAGCGGCGCGAGACCTGCGTGACAAATGTACCGTTGCGCGGAAGAATCTGGACCAGGCCCTCGTTGGCGAGCAAGGACAACGCGTTCTTGACCGGGGTGGGGCTGACCTCGAGTTTGTCGGCCAGCCAATTCACGTCGAGGCGATCTCCCGGGCGAAAGGTGCCGTTCAGGATGCGGGCAGTGATGGCCTCGTAAACCTGGTCGGTCAGTCGGCTGGCCTTGAGCGGCGAAATCTCGGCAGGCGCGACCTCAGTGACGGTCATTAGTATCTGATATATCAGACACCAGCCCGATTGTCAAGGCCGAATATCGCCTGGACGGTGACGTAAATCGGTTAACCCTAAAGGTTGACCAGTTTAGGAAGTGGCACGCGGAGCAGACGATGCCAGACCACCCAAATCGCCACCCGATTCGCCGTTCGCGGATAGAATCAACAGCGTTGCAGGGCTGGGCGCATTTCGATGCTCGGCCTTGTGGAGTCATCCATGCCCCAGACCCCCACGCTGTCGGTCCGGAACCTCGGGATCGAATACAAGGCCAAACGCGGTTATGTGAAGGCCGCCCGGGATGTCACCTTCGACATCATGCCCGGCGAAGCGCTCGCCCTGATCGGCGAGAGCGGCTCCGGCAAGACCACCATCGGCACCGGCCTCATCCGCTTGCTCCCCTCAAACGCCCGGATCACCTCAGGCCAGATCGTCTATCGCCGGCACACCCTGGTGAACGGCCAGCCGGGAGCGGTCGAGCGCGAGATCGATGTGCGCAAGCTCGATCAGGATGGCCTGCGAAAATTCCGCTGGAAAGAATGCGCGATGGTCTTTCAGGGCTCGATGAATGCCTTCAACCCGGTCCTCCGCGTCGCCGATCAGTTCGCCGACACGGCCAAGGCCCATGACGGGCCGCAGGGGCGTGCGCTAGACGAGCGCGGCAAGCACCTGCTCAGCCTTGTCCGGCTTGATCCAAATCGTGTTTGGAAGGCCTATCCGCACGAGCTGTCCGGCGGGATGCGCCAGCGTGTGCTGATCGCCCTGTCGCTGTTGCTCGAGCCGCAACTCCTGATTCTTGACGAGCCCACCACCGCTCTTGATGTACTCACCCAGCGCAGCGTCATCGACGTGCTGCGCGAACTGCGCGCGGCCCTGAAGTTCTCGATGATCTTCATCTCGCATGACCTCGCGCTGGCCTCCGAGCTGGTCGATCGGATGGCCACATACTACGCCGGAGCCATCGTTGAGATCGGCGATACGCGCAGTATGTTCAACCAGTCCCGCCATCCCTACACCGGCGGCCTGTTGCGCTCACTGCCGACGCTCGAATCCGAGCATGATTCACTTGCTTCGATCCCCGGCTCGCCGCCCGACCTGATCGATCTGCCCAACGGTTGCAAGTTTCACGCGCGCTGCGCCCACGCCCAGGCCAAATGCTCGCAGACCGAGCCGGCCGTCGAGGAGCTTGGCGACCGGCACGAGGTCAAGTGCCACTACTGGCGCGAAATTGCCAGCGCCCGCGCCGAGCGCGCGGACCCCCACCGCCCATGACAACGCCCATCATTTCGCTCAAGAATCTGACCAAGGAGTTCGAGGTCAAGCGGCAAGTTGTGCGGGCCGTCGATGATGTCAGCCTGGATATCGCGCCGGGCGAAGTCGTGTGCCTGGTTGGCGAGAGCGGCTGCGGCAAGACCACCACCGGCAAGATGGTGGCCGGCCTGCTCGCGCCCAGCTCAGGCGCGATCTTGTTCAAGGGCACCGACATCCGTGAATTGAAGGGCAGCGCCTGGAAACAGTTTCGATTGGGCGTGCAGTTAATCCACCAGGATCCGTATGCTTCCCTGAATTCGTCGCAGACGATCTATCAGATCTTGTCGGCCCCTTTGTTGCGGCATGGGCTGGTCCGGGGCGAGGCGGCCGCCCGGGCCCGGGCGATCGAGCTGCTCGAGCTGGTCAACCTCACCCCGGCGGCCGATCTGATCATCAAATACCCCCATCAACTCAGCGGCGGCCAGCGCCAGCGCGTTTCGATCGCCCGCGCGCTGACGGTCAATCCATCGTTTCTGGTGGCCGATGAGGCGGTCGCTTCGGTCGACATGTCGATCCGTATCTCGCTGCTCAACACGCTCACGGCCCTCAAGCACAAAATGGGGCTGGGGGTGCTGTTCATTACCCACGACCTGGCCCTGGCCAAGTTCTTCGCCTGGGAGGGCCGGATCGGGGTGATGTATCTGGGCCGAATGGTCGAGTTGGCCCCGGCCCGCACGCTGATCGATCACCCCCAGCATCCGTACACCAAGGCGCTTTTATCGGCGATTCCCGAGCCTGACATGGAGGGCGTCAAACGCCGCGAGCGAATCCTGTTGCGCAGCGAGGATATCCCCAGCCTGCTCAAGCTGCCGCCGGGCTGCGCCTTCCATCCCCGCTGCCCGGCCTTTGAGGGTGAACGCTGCGCGGCCCTGACGCCAGTTCTGACCCACTTCAAGGACGGCACCGCCGTGGCCTGCCATCCGGTCGGTGAGCAGAAGCTCCAGGCGGAGCGATAGCGCAAAGGAGGCAAGCGAAGCATGAGCGCAATCCCAACTCCCCCCGTGACGACCGTCCCGCCCCGCCCGTTCAGCCAGACGACGTTGGCCTTTATCCTGCGCCGGGCGGTCAAGGCCATCATCACGATCTGGCTGGCGGTGTCGCTGACCTTCTTCTTGATTCGGCTGATGCCCGGCAACCCGATCGACATCTTCATGGAAGACCTGGTCCGGGCCGGCGCTTCGGCCGAGGATGCCCGCAACCAGGCCGCGATGATGATGAACCTGCCGCTCGACCAGCCGGTGATGACCCAGTATGTCAACTTCATCGGCAACCTGCTCAAGGGCGACCTGGGGACGTCCTACAAGGCGCGGGGGGTGCCGGTCGGCGAGATCATCGCCCAGCGCCTGCCCTGGACGATCTTCAGCGTGGGCAGCTCGCTGTTTGTCAGCTTCACCCTCGGCATCATCCTGGGCACCCTGGCTGCCTTCCGGCGCAATACGTTGATCGATTACCTGATCAGCAACTTTGCCGCGGTGATGGAGGCGCTCCCGCAGTTCACCCTCGCCCTCCTGTTCGTTTTGATGTTGGGCGCGGTCTGGAAGGTCATCCCGATCTCGCAGATGCGCGGCGCCATTTCTCCGGGCATCGAGATTGGCTTCACCGCCGAATTCTTCGGCGACGTGCTCAGCCATCTTCGGGTGCCCCTGGCGGTGTATGTGCTGACCTCGGTGGGCGGTTGGATCCTGGCCATGCGGGCCAACACCATCAATGCCCTGGGCGAGGACTACGTGACAGTCGCCAAGGCGCGGGGATTGAAGGACTCGCGGATCATGATGGCCTACGTGGGACGCAACGCGTCCCTGCCGCTGTTCACCCGCCTGGCGATCGTGATCGGCTTCTCGATGGGCGGCTCGCTCATCATCGAATCGATCTTCAAATACCGAGGGCTGGGCTGGGAGGCCGTGCTCGCGCTGGGCGCCCGCGACTACCCGGTCATGCAGGGCATCTTCCTGGTGACGACCGCGGCGGTCGTCATCTCGGGTGTGATCGCCGACTTTCTCTACGGCTACCTCGACCCGCGGGTCCGGATCGCGACCACCAACAACTAATGGGCTGACAAACCGTTTCCCGGAGGCGATATGCCCCGGCGGAGCCGGGGCATATCGCCTCCGGGAAACAGGTCTTAGGCGAAGAAGACAAACATGGAAACACTACGCATGTTCGGCCGCAACAAACTCGGCATTGTCGGTTTGGTGCTGGTGGCCCTGATCGTTTTCGGCTCGCTCTTTGGGCCGTCGATCCGCCCCGTCGCCGACGAGGCCAGCATGGACCGCGTGTCTGAGGGGCCGTCGGCGGAGTTTCCGTTGGGCACGAACTTCCAGGGGTTGGACAACTTCTCCCTGCTGTTGGCGGGCGGGAAGGACATCATCCTGATCGCTGTCATCACGGGCGTGCTCGAGACCCTGGTTGCGGTGGCCATTGGCTCGGCGGCCGCCTACTTTGGCGGGCGGATCGACGGCCTGCTGGTCAGCTTTATCGAGCTATGGCTGACGATTCCAAGATTTCCCCTGCTGGCCATCCTGGCCACAACGCTGAAACTTCAAGAGCCCTGGATGCTGGCGATCATCATTGCCATCCTGGGCTGGCCATCGCTGGCCCGCCAGGTGCGCACGGTGGTCCTGTCGCTCAAGAAGCGCGACTACATTGAGGCCGCCTCGATGCTGGACCTCGGGGCAAGGCACATCATCTTTCGCGAGATGCTGCCCAACATGATGTCGTTCGTGGCCATTGCGCTGGTCAGCACCATGATCTACGCCATCTACTACCAGACCAGCCTGGTCTTTCTGGGTTTCATCCCGTTCAGCAGCACCAACTGGGGGGTAATGCTGAGCCTGGCCGAGGCCAAGGGCGCGATATATAACGCTCAGGCCGCCTGGGGGGTGATCACCCCGATCGCCGCTATCGTGGCCCTCCAAATCGGGCTGGTGTGGATCATGCGCGCGCTCGAGGAAGTCTTCAATCCCCGCCTGCGCCAGGGCGTATAGCGGACATGATCAGCCCCGAGATCGGCCGGGTGTGGTTCCAGGTCGCGGTGTTTATCATCGTGGCTTCGGGCGTCCTTGCTCTGGTCACACAGCCGGATACAGCTGAACATGTGATCAGCATCGCTTCGCTGTTCGTGGGTATACTGTTTATTGTCGTGCTGGTGATTCTCATTCGCCGTTCCCAGCGCTAAGTAGACGCCAACCAGACCGTGGCGATAGCGCCATCCCGGCTTCGCCGGGGATGACGCTCCGGACTGAGGTGCCAGGCGTTCAACGTTGCGGACCGACATTTCGCCGACCCGCCCCACCAATCACTCCAAGAGGAGGAGCATATGAAACTCAAGAGTTTTGCACTCACCGCCGTCGCCCTCAGCCTGCTGCTGGCGGCCTGCGGTTCGGCGACCCCGACCGCGGCGCCGAAGCCCACCGAAGCGCCCAAGCCCACCGCTGTCCCGCCGACCGCCGCGCCAGCGCCGACGGCGGCCCCCAAGCCGACTGATGCCCCGAAGCCGACTGAGGCCCGCCAACCGCCGCGCCGGTTCCGACCCCGCTGCCGGTCAAGAACACCCTGACGATCACCCTCAAGAAGGGCCTGAAGTGGAGCGACGGCTCGGCCTACACAGCCAAGGACATCGTTGGCACCTACAACGTGTTCTGGGCCCAGAGCGACTCGATTTGGACCCAGATCGCGGATGTCGTGGCCGTGAATGACACGACCGTCGAATTCAAGATCACCCGGCCCGGCCCGGCCCTGCTTGCGCAGCCTGCTGCGCTCGAACAATATCCGGGCCTATTCGCAGTTCGCCAAGTTCATGGACCAGGCCGCCACGCTACGCAAGGACAACGTCGACCGCAAAGGCGATGCCGGCAAGGCCTACCTGGATGACCTGAGCAAGTTCCGCCCGGCCGAGGCGGTCGTCTCGGGCCCGTTCAACATCGACCCGAAGAGCGTGACCGAGGCGCAGTTGACGTTGAAGAAGAATCCGAATGGCTACAACGCGGACAAGATCGGCTTTGATTCGATCCTGGTCTACGCTGGCGAGACCAAGGATTCGATTCCACTGTATCTGTCGGGTGAGCTGGACTACAGCTCGAACGCGTATCCGCCCGAGGCCGAGAAGTCCATCCTGGCCGTCGGCGACTACATGAAGATCATCCGTCTTGCGTCAAGCGGCGGCGGCGGGATGTACTTTAACAATGACGTATATCCGTTGGGCAAGAAGGAAGTCCGCCAGGCCTTCGCCTATGCCATCAACCGGGCCGAAGTGGCCAAGGCCGCGCTTGGCGAGAGCGCCGTCGGAATCAAGTACATGGCTGGCTTCTCCGATCTGGCCGTCCCGACCTGGCTGCCCGCCGACCTGATTGGCAAACTCAACACGTATGCCTATGATCCGGCCAAGGCCGAGGCGCTGCTCAAGGGCCTCAACTTCACCAAGGGCGCCGACGGGATCTGGGTCGACGACAAGGGCAAGAAGATGGAGTACGAGATGATCGTCCCGCAGGACTTCATCGACTACTTCAACGCGGCTGAGAACACCGCGCTGCAGCTCAAGAAGTTTGGCATCAAGCTGACCGTGCGCGGTTATCCGTCCGCGGAGCGAAACACAGTCGCCGCCAAGGGGACCTTCCAGATCTCGATGGATATCGGATTCCGCTTTGGTTTCCCGCATCCCTTGAGCTCGTACGACTACAACATCCGCGACGGCATCGGCGGGAAGAACAACCCGACCAACCCCGAGGGCTCGCGCGGGATGAACTGGCCGTGGGTGCAGAAGGCTGCCGACGGCAAGGAAGTGAACATCAAGGACCTGGTTGACAAAATGGGCGACGGCTTCGACCCCGAGGCGCAAAAGCCTTATGTGGCGACCGTGGCTCAGATCTTCAACGACCAGTTGCCGGTCGTTACCCTGTTCGAGCGCTACTTCAACGATCCCATCGATACGAAGACGCGTGTGACGGGCTGGCTGCCGTTCACCGACCCGATCTACCAGAATAACCAGAATGACGCGCCCACGACGTGGATGCTCATCAATGGGATTCTGAAGCCGTCGGCGACCAACACCAAGAAGATCTTCACGACGAGCTATCCCTACACGGCGCCGCCCAAGGGGCACTTCAATGTGTTTGCGACGGACAATATTCCGCTTGGGCTGGGTTCAGTCAACAACCCGTGGCTCTACACCCCGCTGTTCTTCTATAGCTTCGCGGAGGGAAAGGACGTCCCGATGCTGGCCGAGAAGTATGAGATCAAATAGTTGATATTTCCGGAATGGATATCCCCGGCGTCGCCGGGGCTATCCATTCCGGAGAGCGGGGTAGCCGAAGGCATTGCCTTCGGCTACCCCGCAAACGCTACATCTTCGCGATAAGATCCTTCTTCTTCGCGTTGTACTCGTCGGCAGTGATCAGGCCCTGATCGAGCATCTGCTTGAGCTTGCCCAGAATCTGGACCGGGTCTTCCTTGGCCGGGGGCGGGGCTGCATCGCGGCCTGGCTCGCCGCCGCCGCTGCGCCGGCGGCCCCGATATTGATCCCGCCGGCGGCGGCCCGCTTCTCCTCCATCTCCCGCACGCGGCGCTCCTCGCGGACGAACTCTTCCATCTGCTGGGCAAAGGCGTAGATCTTGCGCGCCTGGACCTTGGGCAGATTCTCGACGGTCAGGGGCAGTCCCGCCGTCGTCTGGACCAGAAAGCGCGAGTTGATGACGCCTTCGACGAGCTCGGCCGAGTGCAGATCGCGCCAGATGTAGTCCTCAAACTCCACCCGTCCGAACAGCTTGGGCTGGTAGACGATGAAGCGTTTGTTGGTCAGCACGACGCTGTCGGGGGAAAGGGAGACGAGCGGCTTTTCGACCGCGATATAGGCGATCTCCTCGCCGGCCGTGAGCAGTTGCGAGACCTTCTCAAAGACCTGGGCGGCTGCGCCGGGGTCCTGTTCATCGCTCAGAAAGCGGCTGATGGGGTTGTTGGGTTTTGGGGTGTCGGACATCGTGTTTACCTCTGGGCAGATTGTAGACCGTCATCCGAAATGATTGGCGAGGTCACCATCCCCGCGCTTCGCGCGGGATGGTGACCTCGCCAATCACTTCTTTGGACAGCTAGCCCTCCACGACGCGCAAGATCGTATACCCCAACCCTTCCAGGCCGGCGACGGCGTCTTTTTCGGCGGCCTCGTTATCGGCGCGGACGATGGCCAGGTTCTCTCCACCGCTGGATAACACCACGGTCAGGCGCAGGCCATCGTCCAGTTTCTGCCCGCGCGACTTGACGTAGACCGTGGGATGGTCGGCCTGCACCTGGCGCAACAAATCGGCGATGCGCGATTCGTCGCCGCGATCAAGGACGATGGTCCGCTCGACATGGCCGCCCGCGCCAATCGTGGCCGCGAGCACGGTCTGCATCGAGGTCGTGAAAATTTCCTTCATTTCGGAAGGCACGCCTGGCAGGCTGACCAGGGTGGTGATCTCGCCATCGCCGGCCGGCAGGTCCATGACCAGGCCGGGCGCTGCCCCGTTGGGGTTGAAGAGCGGTTCTGCCCCGACCGGGAAGAGCGCCATCTTGCGCCGGGACTCGTTCAGCTCAGCGCTGTAGCCAGGGCGGATGGTGGCGATGTACTCGTAGCGTTTGCGGACCATTTCTAGGGCGAGCGGGTGCTCATATTGCTCAAGCTTGTAGGCCCGGGCGATGGCCCGAAAGGTCATGTCATCGTCGGTCGGGCCGAGGCCGCCGGTGGTGATGATCAAGCGGGGGCGCCGGCGCAGCGCGTTGCGGAAGGCATCCTCGATCTCGTCGTATTCGTCGCGCAGGATCATGCCCCGGCGCACCTGGGCGCCGAGCGCGGTGATCTGGCGGATCAGCCAGTGCGAGTTGGTATCGAGCACCTGGCCGACCAGCAATTCGTTGCCGATGGCGAAGATCTCGACGGTGCGATTCATGGGAGGAGGAGCGGGCGATGCCGCCAGCGTCGTGGATGCGTCTGTCATGGGGTCGTCCTATTTTACGGCCTGGCTATGGGACCGTGGATCCCTGATTGCCCATCTGACTTAAGTCGAGTCACTTTGGGGTCTATTTGTCCACAGATTACGCCGATTCACCCAGATTGGTCTGTAGGCATGCAACTGGAATCCAAAGTCACCCAAATCTGCGCGAATCTGCGGAATCTGCGGATAGAGATCGGCTCGTCTGGGTACTCTCTCAGAATGACCGAAAGCCTCGGAACCCGTCCCTCGACTCGCTCCGGCCGAGTTTGTCGAGCGCCTGCAGCAGCGCGCGCGGCGCCGCAGGCGTGCCTCTCGACAGCCGTCAGGCCTTGGCGTTCTGCCACTATCGTGATTTGCTTTTGGAGTGGAACGCCCGCTTCAACCTCACCGCCATCACCGACGATGAGGGCATCCTGATGCGCCATTTTGTCGATGCGCTGACGGTCGTGCCCGCGCTGGACGCCGCCTTGCCCAACGGGGGCGATGTGCTTGACCTCGGCACGGGGGCAGGCTTGCCGGGTATCGCGATCAAGATCGCCCGCCCGAAGCTGCGGGTGCGGCTGATGGACAGCACGGCCAAGAAACTGACGTTCTGCGCCGAGGTCATCACCCAGCTTAGCCTGAAGGGCATCGGCGTGATGCATGCGCGGGCCGAAGAAGCCGGGCTGCAGGCCGAGCATCGCGAGCGTTATGACGCGGTGGTGGCGCGGGCCGTGGCGGGTCTGGCCACCCTCGTCGAATACATGCTTCCCTTTGTCAAGGTTGGCGGGATCGCCGTGGCGATGAAGGGCAGCGATGCTGGCGCCGAAGCCCGGGTCGCCCGCGGCGCGATCGAGGCCCTGGGGGGCGAGCTGGTCGAGGTTGCCCCGGTGACCCTGCCCGGGCTGACCGACCAGCGCGCGTTGATCCTGATGCGCAAGGTCTCGGCCACGCCCCCTCAGTTCCCGCGCCAGGGCGGCAAGCCGCGCAGCCAGCCGCTGTCATAAGTACTCGTCTCGGAAACGATATCCCCGGCGCCGGGCCGGGGATATCATTCCGGGAAACGGAGTGGTAGTGATGCCAATCGACACCCATTTTTCGTGGACTGAGGCCGATCAACTGGTCATGGACCGGCACGTGAGTCCGATGCTGCCGGATCGCATCTTCGACGCGCATGCCCATCTGATGGACACCGCCCACTATGCGCCGGCGCCGGTCCCGGGCTATCTGGCGGGTTTGCCCGCGCGCCACGGCCTCGCGGCGTATCGCGGCTTCATGGACCGGCTGCACGGCTCGCGCGCCATCGGCGGGCTGTTCTTCGGACTGGCCTTTGGCGGGGATCGAAATGCGAATACCGAACTCGTCATCGCCGAGTGCGCGGCCGCGCCGGCTGGTTTCACCGCGCTGGGCGAGATGCTGGTCTGGCCGGAGATGGATCGTGACGCGTTGCGGGCTGAACTGAATCGGGGGCGGGTGGTCGGGCTCAAGCCCTATCACGTGATGGCGTCGGTCGAGGGCCCGACCTGGAAGGCGCGGATCGAGGACTTCTTCCCGGAATGGCAGGCGGCGCTGGCCGACGAGTTTGGCTTGACTGTGACCATGCACATGGTCCGTGACCGGGCATTAGCCGACCCGGTCAACCAGGCTTCCATCCGGGGGTATGCCGAGCGGTATCCGAACATGCGCTGGATCCTCGCCCATGCCGCGCGCGGGTTCAACGTGTGGCACACCATCGAGGGCATCGAGAGCCTGCGCGGGCTGCCCAACGTGTGGTTCGACACCAGCGCGGTGACCGAGGCTGGCGCCTTCGAGGCCATCGCCGACGTCATGGGCCACGAGAAGTTGATGTATGGGAGTGATTACCCGGTCAGCATGATGCGCGGGCGCTGCGTCGGGATCGGCGATTCGTTTCACTGGTTGTATGCCGACGAAATGCATTTGAACGAGAAGCACACCTCCCTGCAGCCGGTCCTGATCGGGGTCGAGTCGCTTCGGGCCGTGTGCCTGGCAGCCCGGCGCTGCCGCTGGACCGACACGCAGATCGAGGATGTGTTCGCCAACAACGCGCTGCGCCTGTTTCAGCGATAGTCGTCCGGGTTGAAGCGGTCGGCTGTGCCGGTCGGCGCCCAGCCGAGGACGTCCCGGGCGTGCTGGGTATCGCGCCAGCGGTATTTGTTGTTGCTGATGGTGTCAAAGATATCGTAGCGCAGCGATATCGGGGCCGAGAGGCATTTGTCGATCATCTGAATAGCGTCGGCCTGGGCCAGGAAGCCGGGGAAGTGCCGCAATAGTTTCGGCTGGTCCGTGTCGAGCACGGCCCCCAGGCGGATGCACAAAACCGACATGTCGTAATTGTCGGCAAACCATCGTCCGGCGGCTTCGCCAAAGAGCTTGCCCACCCCGTAAGGGCTGTCGGGGCGGGGCGGATCGCGGTGGGTAAGGAGCGGCCAGGGCGCCTGGACCTGGTCGTATTCGCCCCGGGCGAGTTTGCCATACGGAAGCTCATCGTTCCACTCGTGGCCGCACATTGTGCTGCCCGTGCTCATGAAGACCACCCGCTTGACGCGGGCGTCGGCGGCCGCCCGATAGACATTGAGCGCGCCCGTCACCGTCGTGGCCATGGTCTTGTCCCAATCCTGGGTCGCCTTCGTCTCGGCGGCCAGATGCAACACCATATCCATCCCCTCAAATGCCGGTTTGATCGCTCCGGCGTCGGCAATGTCTGCCTGCAGGCAGGGGATTCCGGTGACCGCGCTGCGATTGAGCGCGCTGAAGTCGTATTTGTCTCCGAGGGCGGCAAGAGTCAGGCGCCCAATCAGGCCGCTGGCGCCGGTGATCAGAACTTTTTGCTTGGACATCGTCAGATTATGCGCAAATATGCGAAACTTGGCGGATGCCGCAATTTCCTGACGTTTCCAAGTCGACCGCCCTGTACGCCCGCGCCGGCGAGCTCATCCCCGGCCGGGTGCAGCTCATCAGCCGGCGGGCCGACCAGTTCGCCAATGGGGTCAGCCCGGTCTACGCGCAGCGGGCGAAGGGATCGCGCTTTATCGACGTCGACGAAAACGAGTTCGTGGATTGGGTGAATGCGGTGGGCGCGGTCATTCTGGGCCATGCCGACGATGTCGTCGACGGCGCCGTCATCGAACAGATTCGGCGGGGCAGCCTGTATACCCTCAACAGCCCGCTCGAGCTCGAATTGGCCGATGAGTTGATCAAGGCCATCCCCAGCGCCCAGATGGTCCGCTACACCAAGGGCGGCGGGGAGGCCTGCGCGGTGGCGGCCCGGATCGCCCGCGGCGCGACCGGGCGCGACAAGATCCTGATCTGCGGCTATCACGGCTGGCACGACTGGTATCAGGCCGCCAACTATGGCGTCGACCCGGTCTCGGGCGAGTATCCCTTCGCCGGGATCGAGCCGATCGGCGTGCCGGCAGGGTTGGCCGGAAGCGTTGTTCCGTTCCGATATGGCGATCTGAACATGCTGGAGGATCTGCTCAAGCAGCATGCGGGCGAGACGGCAGCGATCATGATGGAGCCCTGCCGTTCCGAGCCGCCGCCGGCAGGCTACCTCGAAGGCGTGCAGGCCCTGGCCCGCGCTCATGAGGTCATCTTGATCTTCGACGAAGTCTCGTGCGGCTGGCGCCAGGCCATCGGCGGGATGCAGGCCGTCACGGGCGTCACCCCTGACATGACCGTGCTGGCCAAAGCCATGTCCAACGGTTATCCCATGGGCGCGGTCGTGGGCGCGCGCGAGGTCATGGAGCCGGCGGCCCGCATGTTTATCTCGAGCTCGTACTGGAGCGACAACATCGGCCTGGTCGCCTCGCTGACGACGATCCGCGAGCTCAAGCGCCGCGATTCGGCCCGCCGCTTCGACGAGATCGGCGAGTCGCTGCGCCGGGCGCTCAACCAGGCGCTGGCCGACGCCGGGATGGGCGGGGCATGCCGCGGGTTTTCCTCAAACCCGATGCTGGCGATTCAGTCGCCACCGGGCGTCGATCCGCGCAAGGCGAATACGCTCTTCATACAGGAGATGGCTCGGCGCAACGTCCACTGCTCGCTCAGCTTCAAGGCCACCCTCGCCCACACCGAGGAGGACATCCGCGTCACTGGGGCGGCAGCGACCGAGGCGCTCAAGGTGGTCAAGGATGCGATCGAGCATGACCGTTTCGATCAGCTATTGGTCGTCGACCTCAAGAAGGAGCCGTTTCGGCGGCAAGTGGCCTGAAGAGGCCGACGCAGTTCTCTCCGGAAACGACATCCCCGCCCTGGCGTACGCCGGGGCGGGGATGTCGTTTCCGGAAATGCCCTTGCGCGGGCAGAACACCTGTTCTATAATCAGAACACCTGTTCTATGAATGCCTTCGAGAAACTCGAGATGCTGGGCGCCCAGATGGGGCTCGAACCGGCCGAAGAAAGCGCGGCCGCGTCGAATCCGCACGCCCTGGCGGCTTGCGGGCACACCCCCGCCCAGCTCGCCCAGGCCTTTGGCGGCGCGCCGGATACCAGCGTGTCGATCAAGGACAAGAAGAAGAACTCGCTCGGCATCCACAACGCCATCATGCCCGGGGGCAAGCGGATCGCCCTGCTCAAGACCATGCTGACCAGCGTGTGCGAGCGCAACTGCAACTACTGCCCGTTCCGCAAGGGCCGCGATTTTCGGCGGGCGACCTTTAAGCCGGATGAGATGGCCTCGGCTTTCACCCAACTGCACGCGGGCAAGGCGGTTGAGGGCTTGTTCCTGAGCAGCGGCATCGCCGGCGGCGGGCCAGCCACCCAGGATCGCCTGATCGACACCATCGACATTCTGCGCCGGAAATACAAATACCGCGGGTATGTGCACCTCAAAGTCATGCCGGGGACCGAGCGCGACCAGGTTCACCGGGCGATGCAGCTCGCCGATCGCCTGTCGGTCAACCTCGAAGCGCCCAATCAGACTGCGCTGACCCGCCTTGCCCCGATGAAGATTCTGATGGAGGAGCTGCTCCAGCCCTTGAAGTGGGCGGCCGAGATCAAAGCCGCCGGGCCGCCCCGGGGCAGCCTGACCGGCCGCTGGCCGTCGCTGGTCACCCAGTTTGTGGTGGGCGCCGCGGGCGAGAGCGATGTCGACCTGCTGGGGATGACCCAGAGCCTGAACAAGCAGATCGGCCTGCAGCGGGCCTATTTCTCGGCCTTCAGTCCGGTTCGGGACACGCCTTTCGAGAACATGACGGCCGAGAATCCGTGGCGCGAGCACCGCCTGTATCAGGCCTCGTTTCTGCTGCGCGATTACGGGTTTGAGTTTGAGGATCTGCCGTTTGGCGCGGCGGGCAATCTGCCGCTCGAAACCGATCCCAAGGTGGGTTGGGCGAAGCAGAACCTGACCGAGGCCCCGGTCGATGTCAACAAGGCCGACCGGCGGACGCTGCTCAAAGTGCCGGGGATCGGGCCGAAGGGTGTGGACGCCATCCTGCGCGAGCGCGGGCGGGGGACGCTCCGCGAGTTGGGTGATCTTCGGGCGTTGGGCGTGCTCGCCCAGCGCGCCGCGCCGTATATCATGCTGGCCGGCCGCAGGCCGGTGGCCCAGATGAGTTTGGGGTTGTAGTTTTTCCGAACCGCATCCCCCGGCGAAGCCGGGGGATGCGGTTCGGAAAAAATCAATCTTCCAGCTTCAGCATCGCCATGAAGGCTTCCTGCGGGATCTCGACCGAGCCCACGGTCTTCATCCGCTTCTTGCCCTCCTTCTGCTTCTCGAGCAGCTTGCGCTTGCGGGTGATGTCGCCGCCGTAGCACTTGGCCAGCACGTCCTTGCGCATCGCCGGCTTGGTCTCGCGGGCGATGATCTTCGCCCCGATGGCGGCCTGGATCGGCACCTCGAACATCTGGCGCGGGATCACTTCCTTGAACTTCTTGGTCAGGGCGATGCCCTTGTGCTGGGCGTGATCGCGGTGCACGATCATGCTCATGCTGTCCAGCGGCTCGCCGTTGACCAGGATGTCCATCTTGACCAGATCGCCGGTCCGGTACTCGTCAAACGAATAATCCAGAGACGCGTAGCCCTTCGTCCCGCTCTTCAGCTTGTCGTAGAAATCGATGATCATCTCGGCCAGCGGCAACCGGTAGGTGAGCATCACCCGGTTCGGGTCGAGATACTCCATGTTGACGCTTTCGCCCCGCCGGCGGGTGACCAGCTCCATGATCGGCCCGATGAATTCTTTCGGGCTGAAGATCTGGATCTTCATCCACGGCTCGCGCATCTCCTCGAGCTTGCTCGGATCGGGCATGTCGGACGGGCGGTCGACGGCGATGACCTTGCCGCCGGTGAGCACCGCTTCGTACTCGACGCTCGGCGCGGTGATGACAACGTCGAGGTCATACTCGCGCTCGAGCCGTTCCTGGATGATTTCCATGTGGAACATGCCGAGGAAGCCCACCCGGAACCCGAAACCCAGGGCGGCGCTGCTCTCCGGCACAAAGCTGAGCGAGGCGTCGTTGAGTTGGAGCTTGTCCAGCGCGTCGCGCAGAAGCGGATAGTCGTCGCTGAAGGTCGGATAGATCCCGGCGAAGACCATCGGCTTGGCCGGCTTGTAGCCGATCAGCGGCTCGGCCGGGTTGACCGCGTCGACGAGCGTGTCGCCGACGCGGGCTTCGCGCACGCTCTTGAACCCGGTCGCGATGTAGCCGACCTCGCCCGCGCCAATGGACGCGCAGGGCGTCATGCGCGGGGTGAAGGTCCCGATTTCGATCGCCTCGCAGGCCGCGCCGGTGGCGTACAGGCGCAGCTTGGTCTTCATCGTGATTGTGCCGTTCATCACCCGGGCGTAGGCGATGACGCCCTTGTAGGCGTCGTAGTGGCTGTCGAAGATCAGGGCCTGGAGCCTGGCGGTTTCGTCGCCCTTGGGCGGCGGCACGTCGGTGACCACCCGCTCGAGCACTTCTCGGATGCCGAGCCCTTCCTTGGCGCTGATGCGCAGGATGCGGTCGGGATCATCGCCCAGCAGCTCGCCGACTTCCTTGGCCACTTCGTCCGGCCGGGCGTGCGGCAGGTCGATCTTGTTGATGACCGGGATGACATGCAGGTTGGCCTCGAGGGCGAGATACAGGTTGGCCAGGGTCTGAGCCTCGATCCCTTGCGAGGCGTCGACGACGAGCAGGGCGCCTTCGCAGGCGTTCAGGGCCCGGCTGACCTCATAGGTGAAGTCGACGTGCCCGGGTGTGTCGATCAGGTTGATCTCGTATTTCTGGCCGTCCAGGGCGGTGTAGTCCATCCGCACGGCCGAGGCCTTGATGGTCACGCCCTTCTCGCGTTCGAGATCCATCGTGTCGAGGAGCTGCTCGTGCATCTCGCGCTTGCTGACGGTGCCGGTGGTTTCGAGCAGGCGGTCGGCCAGGGTGCTCTTGCCGTGGTCGACGTGCGCGATGATGCAGAAGTTGCGAATCTGGTTCATGGGCGGTCGCGCCACGATATCACACTGGGCGGCGCGTGCCCGTTGACGGAAGGGCCGCGCGCCCATTCGACCCGCAGATTACGCCGATGGCCGTTGGAACACGGATTTGATACCCACGGATACGGATGTTAGAATCTGCGTGAAATCCTTGCGAAATCTGTCCGGAGACATGAGCAGCTTATGCGAGGGCTCGCCCAAACGTCATCCCTTCAAGGCCCGAGTCGCCGCATGCCAGCCGCACATGCCGTGCACGCCGCCGCCGGGCGGGGTGGAGGACGAACAGAAATACAGCCCCTTGACCGGGGTGGCGTAGGGGTTCAGGCGCGGGACCGGCCGGGTGTAATGCTGCAGGGCATCCTGCACCCCGCCGTTGATGTCGCCCCCAATGTAGTTGGCGTTCCACAGTTCCATCTGCGGGGCGGTCTTGGTCGCCCGGGCCAGCACACAGTCGCGGAAGCCCGGCGCGAAACGCTCGATCTGGGCGTCGATGGCAGCGGTCATATCGACCTCGGCGTTGTGCGGGACATGGCAATAGGCCCAGGCGGTGTGCTTGCCCGCCGGCGCCCGCGACGGGTCGAAGCGGCTGGCCTGAACGAGCAGCACATACGGCCTGTCCGAGATACGCCCGCGATTCGCGGCGGCCTCGCTGGCCGCGATCTCATCGAGCGTGCCGCCCAGGTGGACGGTGCCCGCCCGCGCCACCGCGGCGGCCGTCCAGGGGATGGGATCGCTCAGGGCATAGTCGATCTTGAACACCCCCGGGCCGTGCCGAAAGCGCTCGAGCTGCCGCCGGTATCCCGCCGGCAGCCGTTCGCCGGCGATGCGCAGCAACTGGCGGGGGGTGACGTCGCACAGCACGATCGGCGCCGGGACCTCGTCCAGGGTCTTGACCTCCCAGCCGGTCTGGATCTCACCGTCCAACGATTGGAAATAGGATGCCAGCGCATCCATAAAGCGCTGCGAGCCGCCTTTGGCCACCGGCCAGCCGCTGGCGTGGGCGTTGGCTCCCAGCGTGACGCCAAAGGCGGCGCTGAGCGGCGCGTCGAGGGGCAGGATTGAATGCGCGGCGATGCCGGCGAAGGCGGCCCGGGCCGGCTCGCCCCGAAAGACAGCTTTCGCGAGCGCGCGGGCCGGCCACAGCGCGCGCAGGCCAAACTTGACCAGTGAGAGCGGATGGCGGGGCGGCAACGGTAGCGGGCCGAGCAGATCCGGCAGCAGGCGCTCCCAGTCCTCGACGATCGGGCCGATGAGGCGGCGCCAGGCGACCCATCCGAGCCCATGTTGCGCGCGGTTTCATCGACTGAGCGCTCTACGATGACGGCGTTCCCGTTATCCAGAGGATGGGCCATAGGCGCCTCGGGGAAAGCCCATTCCAGGCCATGCTCGGCCAGGGGCAGCGAGCGAAAGAAGGGCGAGGAAGCGCCCAACCCGAGCACGGTCGCGCACACGTCATGGGTGAAGCCGGGCAGGGTCAGGGCCGCCGAGCGCGCGCCCCCGCCGATGCTGTCGCGCGCTTCGATGAGCAGCGTCTTGCGCCCGGCCTGGGCAAGCGTGATGGCGGCGGCCAGGCCGTTGGGGCCTGACCCCACAACGGCGGCGTCGTAGCGCGCGACGGTCATGCCCCTATGCTACGACCGTTTGAACCAGCGCGCCGGCGCAGTGAGCACGGTCCGAATCAGCGCGTTTTGCCAGACGTTTCCGGCGCGTGACCATTGCAGGCCCGGATCGACACATACGCTCTGGATGCTCGGCTCGCCGCTGACGCCGAAGTGGGCGCCCAAGCGGGTGAGCACGTGGCGCCAGATCCGAACCTGTTGCTTTGCGCCGCCCATCAGCCGAAATCCAATCTCGTAGATCGGGTCGGTGGCGCGGGCCAGGGATTGGATCTGGGCAATGGTGACGCCATCCTCCTCGAACGCGCTGAATGTATTGAAGCCGGATTCGGGGTGCCCGGCCGGCGTCATCACGGTGAACTGCGTGTCGTCCGAGTACAAGACCAGGACCCCGGTGTCGACCGGCATGGCCACCCCGGGCGCGGCCGGCAGCGAGGCGTTGATGACGATCGCCTCGCCTGGCTTGACCCCGGTGAGGGTCGGATAGAAGCGGCTATCGTCGGGCATGAACTCGGGCAGGTGGGCCTTCCACTCGGCGACCACGTGTTCCGGCGTGACGCTGCCCGCGAGCGGCAGGCGGTAGGTGCGCTGCCACATCTGGCCAAACCCCTGGAGCGGGCTGTGCAGCGCCCGGCCCTCGATATTCAGGTTGACGGCGTCGCCCGCAAGCGCGCCGACCGTCATCTTCTTGGTGGGCGTCGCCCAGGCGGCATGGGCCTTCTCATCATTGCTCGTCATATCTTTGATTCCGTCGCCTTCACCCGCGGGCCGAACAGCTTGCGGGCCAGCAACACCGGCGTATACAGCATCGAGCGGATCAGCGAGCTGCTGAAGATATTGCCGGCTTCCGACCAGCGCAGACGCCGGTCGACGCAGACTTCCTTCGTCGTCGGTGTTGCTGTTGCGCCAAAATGCCTGGCGAGATTGGAGAGGGTCTTCTCCCAATGCTTGTTCTCTGCATGGTGCCGCCCAGGGCCATCGCCAGCTCGATGAAGGGATCGTTGGCCCGGATCAAGGCCTGAATCTCGGCGATCGTGTCCGAAGTCTCTTCGTCCACCCGGGCGGTGAAGGTGATCATCCCGCCGAACATGTGGCCCTCGGGGGTCAGAAAGGTGAACTGCTCGTCATCGGCAAACAACACCATGATCCCAGTCACGACCGTCGCGCCGGGCGCGGGCGAAAGGTTCAGCACCGCCACCGCGCCGGGATCAACCCGGCTGCCCTCGGTGAAGAAGCGGTTGCCCTTGGGCCAGAAATCGCCAAAGTGGGCGCGCCATTCGCGGATGACGGTGTTCGGGTCTGGCTTTGTGCCAACAAACCGGGCGGTGTAGGTCTTTTGCCACAGCGCGCCAAAGCCCTTGACCGGGCCGGCCACCCGTTTGCCCTGAACGTTGATGTTGATGGCGTCTTTCGGCAGCGTGCCGACGTTGAACTGTGAGCCGGCTTTGGCCCAGGCGTCGTCGCGATCAGGCGGGGGTGTTGGGTTGGTCATGCTATTTCTTCTCCCGTAACCATTGTTTCGGAAGCGAATACCCCGGCGCAGCCGGGGTATTCGCTTCCGAAGACAAGCTTGCGGCCTACGCGACCGCCGCGGCCGCTTCGTCCGCGAAGATGCCGATCGCCTCGTTCAGCCGGGTGAGGTTGAAGATCTCCTGGTAGTGCTCACTCAACCCGCACGCGCGCAGGTGTTGCTTCTGGCGTTGGGCGCGCACGAGCAGGGTCACGAGCAGCCCGATCCCCGAACTGTTCATGTAGTCCATCCCGCTGAAATTCAGGATGACGGTCCGGATGCCCTGCCCGCTGGCCTGGGCGTAGGCATCGGCCAGGGCCGCGTCCGCGGCGGCGTTGACATCGCCCTTGATGTCGATGACGGACGTTTGAGCGTTGATTTTGCGAACCGTGAGCGCGATTGTTGATTTGACCATTTCTTTAGTCCCCTGCTAAATCCCAACAGACCTGTTTCCGGGAGAGATATCCACCAGCGAAGCTGGTGGATATCTCTCCCGGAACTGGACCTGTTCGGCAATTGATTACTCCCCCGCCAGCGCCGCCTGCTCGCTCGCATAGAGGGTCATGAAGTCGGACAGGCGGGTGATCTCGAAGATCTCGCGGTAGTGGTCGCTCAGCCCGAAGGTAACCAGGCGGCGTTTCTGTTTGCGCGCCTGGGCGAGCAGGCCGACGATCAGGGCGATGCCCGTGCTGTTCATGTAGGTCACGCCGCTGAAGTTGAGCATGACCAGGCCCGGCTTGCCGGCGATGGCGCCAGCGTAGGCGGCATTCAGGGCGGACTCGCCCGAGGCGTCGATCTCGCCTTTAGCTCGACCGTGTGCCGCGCGTCGTCGTTCGCACGTTCATCTCATCGACCAGTTTCTGGATGAGGAAGAGCCCCATCCGCGCGGGGATTGCAGCCCGGCCAGCTTGGCGTCCAGATCCGGCACGGCCGGTTCGGGCACGGCCGGGCCGCCGCCGTGGTCGCTGATCCGCACCGCGATCTGACTCGCCGAGCGGGCAACCTCTACCCCGACCATCAGCTCGGGCCGGTTATTGTTGCCATGCTCGATGGCGTTCATGGTGGCCTCGGCCACAGCGGTCTTGAGCCGCTCCAGTTGTTTCGCCGGCAGCAACTCGCCGATGACGCCCGCGACCTGGCGCATGACCTCGCGCTCATTGCCGGGTTCGCTGGTTGTCTCGAACGCGGCCAGGCGGCTCCAATCGTCGGCCTTCATCGCCCGGTCCTCGTGGATGACTTGCGGCGCGACCCGCTCGAGCACGATCAGGGTGGTGTCATCCTCTTGCTCCCAACCCGGGCCGGTGAACTCGGCCTGGGCGGCCAGCAGGCGCTCGATCAGGCCCGATCCGGCGCCATGCGCTCGAATCAGGTTCTGGACCTCTCCAAATCCCAGCATGTCGCGGCTCCGGTTGTGGGCCTCTACCAGGCCGTCGGTGTAGAACAGGATCCGGTCGCCCTCGGCCATTGTGAGTTGCTTCTCTTCGTAGGGCATGCCGGCGAAGAGGCCGAGTGGCATGCCGCGCGCGCGCAGCTCGCCGATTTGACCGTCGGACGCGCGCAACATATACGGCACGTCATGACCGGCGTTGGCGTAGACCATCGTGTGGCTCAGCGTATCCAGCACGGCCATGAAACAGGTGACGAACATCTTGGGCGGGATGTCCGGGCACAGGTATTCGTTCGCCCGGCCGAGGATCTCGCCCGGCGAGACCGAATCACGGCAGGCGGCCCGGAGTGTGGCGCGGGTGGTGGCCATCACCAGCGCGGCCGGCACGCCTTTGTCGGTGACGTCGGCGATGACGAGGGCGACCTTGCCATCCCGCAGGGCGATGAAGTCGTAGAAGTCGCCGCCGACCGCCCGGGCCGGCTGATAGTGCCAGGCCAGGTTGTAGCCGGGCACGTCGGGGATCTCGCTGGGCAGCAGGGTCTTCTGCACGAGCTGGGCGACCTGCAGCTCCTGCTGGATGCGCTCGCGCTCCTCGGTCTCGCGGCGCTGGGCCTCGAGCAGCAGGGCGATCCGGACTGCGGGCGCAGCGTGGGCGGCCAGCTTGCGGAGCAGCTCGCGGTCGTCGCTGCTAAATTCCTGCTCGCTGTTGCGCGGGCCGATGTTGACCAGCGCGACCAGCTCGCCCTGGTTGGTGAGCGGCAGGGCCAGCGCCACACCGGCGCCGCGCAGCGCGCGCAGTGCGGGCGAGTCGAGCTTGATCTTGTTGATCTCCAGCACGCCCGGCGACGAGGCTACCCAGGCGACCAACGGGTCGTTGGGCGCGACGTCGAACTTGAGCAGGTCCGGACTGGCCAGCTTTCCGGCGTCAGGGCCGGCGCGCTCGGCGGCGGGGCGGGCTGCTCTTTGCCGCGGCGGGCGAACCGTTGGCGGATCGAAGGCTTGCTGTTCATAGGTCTGAGTCCAATCTAGCGCTGGATCGTTCGGAAAGCGTTACGGTATTCCCCCGAACCCACATCGTCACTTGCTTTGGCTGAATGGTCTTCGCCATCACGCCTACGATGCGGGCCTGCAGGGCGGCCAGGTTGGTCTCTTTGGCGGCGTATTCGGCGAAGTCGGCGACGACCTTGTCGGCATCGTAGCGTTGCCGGTTGAAGCGCCGGTCGATGGCGTCCTGCACTCGCCGCCGCACGGGCGAGAACAGCGCCGCGACGGCCAGGGTGCTGGCCACGATGGCGACCTCATTCCGTTGGCCGCCCAGCGCGCCGATCACTTCTTGGGCGATGACATTGGCCCCGAAATAGATGATGGCCAGGGCGGCCGAAACGATGGCATAGGTCACCGTGCGCCGGATGATGACGTCGATGTCCCATAGCCGGTAGCGCAGGATGGCGATCCCTACCGAGAGGGAAGCGCCGACCCCAAGCGAGAAGATACGGGGCGAGGAGATGCTCCCCAGCAGTTCGGCGGCTACCCGCTGCGGGCCCCGACAACAGCAGGTTGACGCCCGACGAAGATGGAAAGCACAAACAGCCGACGGCGGCGAAGCCCGAATAAGGATCGGCTGCGATGGTCCATGAACGCCGGTAGAGGAGAACCCTGCGGCCAGGCCGCCCACGAAGAGGCCAGGCGGCCCACCTCAACAAAGCGACCATTCGGGTGATCGGAAGAACATCGCCTGGCTCAGGCCGATGAAGACCATGAAGGCCGCCACGAAAACCACCAAGCCAGCGCGTCCAGGGCCCGGACCGCAGCCCCCGCTCGGGAAGAGATAAAACAGCGGGAAGAGGCCGACCCAGCCCGCATCGCCAAGTCGCACCACGGCCAGCACCACGGGCTGGCCCGCGACGTCGAAGTCACGCTACCGGGAAACCGTGCCAAAGACAAAGAAAGAACGCCGGTGTCACCTGGTTCACGTCTCTGCGTCGAGGCGAAGATGACTCCCCGACCGCCACCAGGCACACGGCCTGACATTGCCCGCGCCAGCAGGAAAAAGACGTTCACCGGCCGATGGAGATCTCAATCTGGGCGGCCGCCGGAGGCGCCATCGGTCCAGGCGTTCGTTTGCCGAATGGCGTTGCGGCTGGTCGAGGCTGAGCCGACCACACTGGCGTTGGCGCAGAAGTCCAGAGCGCGAGGCAGCAGGCGACCAAGATCAGCGCCGCAGAACCCGCGCGACCCGCAGCGATGCGCCTGGCGCGCGGCCAGGGCGCCTACCTCTTGTTCCGCCACCGGATGGACGAATCCATCCGCTGGTCCTGGTTCATGCGCCAGCCTAGGCGCGCTTTCGGGAATCGTTCCGGCTGGGGCGACCTCGAGTGTAATCATGCCGTATACTCTGCAATCATGGTGCGCACTCAAATCCAACTGACTGAGGCTCAGGCGCGCGTGCTCAAGCGCCTGGCAACGGTTCAGAACATCTCAATGGCCGAAGTGATTCGGCGCAGTATCGACCAGACGCTCGCCGCGTCGCGCGCGCCATCCGTCGATGACCGCCGCGCGCGCGTAGGCATGGTGGGCGCCTTTGGCTCAGGCAAACGATCTCGCCCGGCTCCCGACGAGGCGCTGGCGGAGGCCTTTGAGTGACCGGGTTTTCTGCGATACCTCGGCCCTTTCGCGATGCTGGACCGAGACAGCGCAGCATGCTGACGCGTCTGCTCATTGGCGCGAGTTGGTCAACGGCGATGTTCAGCTCGTGACCACAAACTACGTCATCGTCGAGATGGCGGCGCTATTGCAGCGCCGGGTCGGGCTGGACATCGTTCGCGCTTTCAAACCGATGTCGTCCCCATGTTCGAGATCGTGTGGATCGATCAATCCGCTCACGCGCGCGCGACGGAGGCCATGCTGACCGCCAATCGGCGGCAACTCAGCCTGGTCGACTGCGCCTCGTTCGACACCATGCGCCAGCTTGGGATCAGGTTGCCTTTGCGTTTGATCAGCACTTTGCCGAGCAGGGATTTGAGCGGTATCGGTCGACCTGGACCCACACCTCCGTCACCTGCTTCGGCTGGATGGTCTCGGCGACCACGCCGACGATGCGAGCCTGCAGAGCTGCCAGGTCGGTCTCGTGCGCGGCATCTCGGCGAAGTCGGCGACGACCTTGTCGGCGTCATAGCGCTGGCGGTTGAAGCGCCGGTCGATGGCGTTTTGCACGCGCCGCCGGACGGGCGAGAAGAGCGCCGCGACCGCCAGCGTGCTGGCCACGATGGCGACCTCATTCCGTTGGCCGCCCAGCGCGCCGATCACGCCTTGGGCGATGACATTGGCCCCAAAGTAGATGGTGGCCAGTGCGCCCGAGGCAAGCGTGTAAGTCACCGTCCGGCGGATCAGGACATCGATGTTCCACAATCTGTGGCGCAGGATCGAAATACCGATGATGATCGTCGGCCCGATCTGAAAGCTGGTGTAGATCACCCCGAGCGCGCTCTCGTAAAGCGGCGGCGGATCGGATTGAATCAGGGAGTTCGCGATGATCAGCGCCGCCGCAATGGGGATCATCACAAGCGCGAGAAAGGCCAGCCATTTGATCTGAACTTTCTCCTGGTCGGAGGATGTGCGATAGCGCAGGACAAGGGTCAACGGTCCCCATAGCCACAGTCCAAGTGAGAGGAAACAGACCGCCTCGGTGATTGATTGAAGCGGGGCCAGGTCCGCGACGTACAGGAAGTGCTGGTCGGGCAAGCGCACCGCGACGGTCCGAAAGGTCGGGTGCGACAGCACAAACAGAATGCCGTTGATCAGCAGGCCGACAAAGCTGGCTGCATAGAACCGATCGGCGCGGGCGGGGTAGGGCTGACCGCTGGGGAAGTAAATGAACAAGTAGACAAGCGACAAAACCCCGATGCTCAACGTGTGGATGGAGGTCACCGCTCTGAGTTCGGCGATCGGCACCGCCCAGAGCGCAGTCTGTACGCCCCACAGGATCAGGAGTGGCCCGACTGCGTTGCCGCGCACCCGCCGCCAGATCAACACGCCCACACCGATTGTCACCGGTCCGTTGAAGAACGACCAAAACACGGTCAGGCTGCCCAGCGAATTCCCGGTTCCCCGAATGAGGATCGAAACAAGGACGATGCCCCCGAGTGCGAGCGAAAGCGGTGTGAGGCGCTCACGATTCCATAAAGGGCGCTCGCAGCGCGCCGCCGCGGCTCGGTGGATGCCTGGACGCGTTTGCCATCAGCCTAGTTTCCTGCCTGGCGTGGTCCGCTGTCTGCCCTTTCGCGAATCCACGGTCACCTGCCGCGGTTGGATGGTCTCCGCCACGACGCCGACGATGCGGGACTGCAGCGCGCCGAGGTCAGTCTCATGCGCAACGTACTCGGCGAAGTCGGCGATGACCCTGTCAGCGTCGTAGCGCTGGCGGTTGAAGCGCCGGTCGATGGCGTCCTGCACTCGGCGCCGCACGGGTGAGAAGAGCGCCGCAACGGCCAGCGTGCTGGCCACGATCGCGGCTTCGTTCCTTTGCCCGCCCAGCGCGCTGATGATGCCCTGCGCGACGATGTTGGCCCCAAAATAGATGATCGCCAGCGCGGCTGAAATGATCGCGTAGGTGGCCGTTCGGCGAAGAATGATGTTGATGTCGAATAGGCGATAGCGCAGGATAGCAAACGCGAGACAGACGGGGAACAGGATCAGCGACGCGCCCGTGATATCGAGAATGCGGTTGCGCTCGACCGCCTCAATCCCCACCGCCGCGGTTGCCGCAAACATCACGACCAGCACACCATACGAGCCGCCCAGGCCGAGGGCGGCCCAACGGAGTTGCGCCCGCGCGACCGGGTCCTTCTCCTTCGCAAAGCCGTGGGCGAGGCTGGCGATCAGCACGACGACAAAGGACAACAGCGCTGTGGCGAACGACAAGAAGGTAAGGGGTGAGGACACCGCAAGCAAATCCCGCTCGGTGATCGCCCGCGCGATGCCCGGCATCACCAGGGCTGTGGGTATGCCGTAGGTCAGCACCGGCAGAAGAAGCGGAAATCGTCTCAGGGGCGCCTTGACCCTGGGAAAGCTGAGCGCCAGCAGGGTCAGAGAGGGAAAGAACAGCATGCTCCAGGCCGAACTACTGATTGCTTGTGTGGCGATGAACACCCCTGGCGCGCGCCAGACGTATGGCCCAAGGGCTGCCGCCAGGCCTACGGGCTGGTGGCGAGGATGGTAAAGATGATCAGCATATACCGCGCCGCCAGATTGCCCGGGCGCAGCGCGAATACCGCGATGGCAATGCCGAGGCTGGAGAGGTAGATGACGATCCCGAGCGGGTCGCGCCGGGCCGTTCTGACAGGCCAATCAGCACGGACTGGAAGGGCGGCCGCTGAGCGTCACCGCCGCGTCCAGGCGCTGATCGCCGCGTTGAATCGTGTAGCGCAAGGTCTGTCCGGCGAATACGATCTCAGGGAGGGGCGGCGTCTTGGCGGTCTCCCAGGGCCTGCCGTCGATGGCGATGACCCGATCGTCCGGCCGCAGCGGGGTCGGGGTGTCCAACGTGTAGAAACGCGGACGGTTGACGAGTTCGGCCGTGCTGTTGTAATTCCAACCGTCGGACGGATAGGGTAGGGAGAGCACGGCAGCGGCGACATGCCACAGCACATACGCCAGAGCGAAGGCGACTGTCAGCCAGGCCATGCCGCTCCAGCGGCGCTCGTCGGACATCCTATTCCGCCCGCCCGATGCGCCAGCCCAGCACCAGGCCATAGACCGCGTGGGCGATGGCGACAACCGCCGCCGGCAGGCCGGCGAAGAGCGTGGCGCTGGTCTGAGCCAGCAGGGCGACGCCAAAGAGGGCCAGGCCATACAGCCCGCCCAACAGCCAGACCGGGCCGCGCCGGTGACCGGACACCGCGTGCACGAGGATGCCGAAGAGGCCGCCATACACCACCGACACGCTGATGTGCGAGAGCACACCCACGATCGCGCTGCTGCGGGTCGCGATGTCAAGCTGAGCCAGCAGTATGGTGACGCCGCCGCCCGTCAGGGCTGCGCCCAGGCCCAGGACCAGGGCCATCGCTGCGCCCGCCCACAGTCCGGAGAACAGGCCGTGGGTTGCCGCATCGCCAAGGGTCTTGTGTTTGAGGGGTTGAGTGGTTGTCATGTGAGCGTCCTTGACCGGAGCGTACAGAGCGAGCGTTCGCGGATCGTTACGGCTCTCGAATTCAGAATGCAGAATCGAGGTTAAATCAGCGGAAATGGCGCGAATTCCGAGGGTTGATCAGCGGAAATCGCGCTATCTGCTATGATTACGCCATGATTCCTCGTCTCATCAGTGTCGACATCGCGCAGCAACTCTCGACGGGTGGGCGAATCGTACTGCTCTTTGGCGCGCGCCAGGTCGGGAAGACGACCTTGGTTCGGGCCGTGCTCAAGGGATCGGGCTACAAGGTGTTGTATCTGAATGGCGACGATCTTCGGAGCACGACCGTGCTCTCCAGCCGCGATCTCGATCAACTCCGAGGCCTGGTGTCTGGCTATGATGTCTTGTTTGTTGACGAGGCGCAGCGCATTCCGGAGATTGGACTCAATCTGAAACTGCTCGCCGATCACGTGCCTCAGTGCGCATCATCGCGACAGGTTCCTCATCGCTCGATTTGGCGAGCAAGACTCGGGAGGCGTTGACGGGCCGAGCGTGGATTCACACCTTGTTTCCCATCGCGCATGCGGAGATGGCGACTGAGAATACGCCCTTTGAGTTGAATCAACAGCTCGAATCCCGCCTGCGATTTGGCAGTTATCCGGCGCTGTTCGCGATCGAAAACACGACTGCGCAACGCGAATACGTCCAGATGCTGGCGGACAGTTATCTCTACAAGGACGTGCTCGAAATCGCCCGCATCAAACACCCCGCCAAACTCCGTGACCTGCTCCAATTGCTGGCCTATCAGGTCGGGAACGAAGTCTCGATGACCGAACTGGCAGCCCAGCTTCAGATCAGTCGTGATGCAGTCACGCATATCTGGATCTCTGGAGCAGTCCTTTGCGATATTCCGTCTGCGCGGTTTCATCCGTAATCTGCGCGGGAAGTAGCAGAATACCAAGTTCTATTTCTGGGATGTGGGCGTGCGGAATGCGCTCGTCAACAATTTCGATCCTCTTCAGCGGCGCGCGGACGTCGGGGCGCTGTGGGAAAACTACGTTATCGCGGAACGGCGCAAGCTGCTCAGCTATCGGAAGACCGCAGTCAATTTCCACTTCTGGCGCACTCATACGGGCGCCGAACTGGATCTGATCGAGCATCGTGGCGGCGAACCACACGGATATGAGTTCAAGTGGGGCAAGGGAACCATGCGGCCGGCGACAACCTTTCTAGACTCCTACCCGCACGCGACAACGGCTCTGATCAACCAGACCAACTACAGCGCGTTTTTGACGAGCGCGCCCGACGAATGACAGACGAATGATCGGTGTTCAGTGGTTCTCGGCTATTCGTCGACCTGCGCTCCGCCTTTCACCCACACTGTTACATGCCTCGGTTGGATAGTCTCGCCAATTACGCCCACGACGCGGGACTGCAGCGCGGCCAGGTCGGTCTCGTGCGCGGCGTATTCGGCGAAGTCGGCGACGACCTTGTCGGCGTCGTAGCGCTGCCGATTGAAGCGCCGGTCGATGGCCTCCTGCACCCGCCGCCGCACGGTGAGAAGAGCGCGGCCACGGCGAGAGTGCTGGCCACGATGGCGAGCTCATTCCGTTGACCGCCCAGCGCGCTGATCATGCCTGGGCGATGAGGTTAGCCCCGAAGTAGACAATGGCAAGCGCCGCCGAGATGATCGCATAGGTGAAGGTGCGGCCGGACGATGAGGTCATGTCGAACAACCGGTGGCGCAGGATGGCAATGCCGATGGAAACCGGGAACCCGACAAGAGCGATACTCAGCAGGACGCCCATCCACTC
>JADKDT010000002.1 GCA_016714465.1 Candidatus Brachythrix odensensis
CGCCCGCACCTGCCCGTCCCTTAACCACACACCCGCGCGCTGGTGAGCTCACGCAACCCCATTGGCCCGCGGGCGTGGATGCGCTGCGTGCTCACCGCCACCTCGGCTCCCAGCCCAAACTGCCCGCCGTCGTTGAAGCGGGTGCTGGCGTTGACAAACACGGCGGCCGAGTCAATCTCGTTGAGAAAGCGCGTGATCGCCTCGGATCTGCGACGATCCCCATCCAGATGCTCCAGGCTGTGCGCGCGGATGGCCCAGACCCTCGTCGAGCGTGTCCACCACCCTCAGACCAAGCACCAGGGACAACCACTCAATGTCCCAATCACCAGGACGGCCGCCATAACACCCAGACCGGCTCGCCGAGGATGGCCACCGCCATCGGATCACATCGGAACGTCACACCCTTGGCCCCAAGCCGGGCCACCATCCGGCGGCAGCGCGCGGGCAGCGATCTCTGCGATGGACCACCAGGGTACCCAACGCATTGCAGACCGTCGGGCGCTGGGTCTTGGCGTTGTCGATGATGTCGAGCGCCTTGTCCAGCTCGGCGCTTGGATCCAGATACAGATGGTTGATCCCCATCCCGCCCGTGATGACGGTAATGGCGCTGTTTTCCCGGCAAAACGCGTGCAAGCTTGCCCCACCCCGCGGAATAATGAGCTCGACGTATTCGTGCAGCCGGAGCAACTCAAGGATGCGCTCGCGGCTGGGGTCGTCGATGAACCCAATCACCGCCTCGGGCAATCCCGCCTCGGCCAGAGCCTGGTGGATCAGCCCGACCAGGGCCCGGTTGGTGTTCAGGGTCTCGCTTCCGCCCCGCAGGATCACCGCGTTACCGCTCTTGATCGCCAGCGCGGCAATGTCGATCGTCACGTTCGGGCGGGCCTCGTAGATCACCCCCAGCACACCCAGGGGCACCCGCCGCTTGCGCAGACGCAGGCCGTTGGGCAGCCGGGTCTCGTCAAACCACTCGCCGACCGGGTCGGGCAGCGCCGCAACCGCCCGCGCGTCACCCGCGATGCCGGTCAGGCGCTCGGCCGTCAAGGTCAGCCGGTCGACAAAATACGCTTCAACCTTGCGGGCGCGGGCGGCCTCGACGTCGTTCCGGTTGGCGGCCAGAACCTCATCCCGCCGCAGTTCGAGGAGTTCAGCGATCCGGATTAACGCCCGATTCTTCTGGTCCGTCGTCGCGCGGGCGAGCAGGCTCGACGCCGCCTTCGCGGCGCGCCCCAGGGAGGCAACATCAACTTGAGTCACGCCCGCGATTATAGGGGTTTGGCGCATATAATCGTTTCTGCATGAAGGTTCGCGGCGCGCTCTTCCGTCCTTTGCTGATCACCCTCGCCATCGCGATGTCGCTGGCCTCGGCGGGTCTTGCCCAGACCATGAGCGTGGATCCCGGACCGGATGCCACCGCGGTGCCATCGGCCCGCAAAATACTGCCAAACATCCCGACTGATCTGGTGCCGGCTTATGAGACGCTCTGGAAGTGCGCCTGCGACTCCGACGGCTGCTGGCCGGGCTGTTTCACGCTCGCTTCAGCCAGTGTCTTGAAGTACTGGTCCCAAAAGGCCTATCCGAACTTGTGGCCATATCGCGGCGTAGAGGATGAAAACAACGGTCTGATCCGGCTGCGCGAGCTTTTTCCCAATCTGCTGTGCTTCGGAAACGGCAACGGCAATGGGCAGCCTGGCGACAGCGGCTACGACGCATTCGATGTTGCCACCGGCTTGCGTCAGTGGACGGTCGAACATGGCTACCGCTTCGTCATCACCCCAGTCCCCTCCCCGAGTTTCGAACAGATCATGGCTGAGATCGACGCCGGCCGGCCCGTCATCGGCGCGTTTGGTCAATCGCCCTGGGGCAGCCATGCCGGGACCATCATCGGCTACGACACCAGCAAGAAACGGCAAGTCATGATCGTCCGCCCGAATCTGCCAGACAAGGCTGATACCGAGCTTGAATGGGGCATCGGCTATCAGGAGTTTGGGATCGTTACCGTGGCGCCTGGCGGCGCCGGTGGCGAGGAATTGGCGCCCGCTCAGATGGTCTTTGACGTCGTCGTCGGCGCCAACGATCCCGGTTTTTCGGCCGCCGGCGATTGGCGAGATGCGGGCGGCCTCGGGCACGCCGGCGCCGCGCGTTTTGCGCCCATCATCGACGGTGGGCCCACGGCGGACGAATCCGCGTTTGCCCGTTGGACACCGCAGATTCCCTTCGACGGCGCCTGGGAAGTCATGGCCTGGATGCCCCTTGATAAAGCTGACCCGACGACCAGCGGATCGGTGCTCTACAAGATCGCCCACGCCGAGGGCCAGAGCCTGGTCCGGCGCAGCCAGCGCGATGCGCCCCAGGGTTGGCTGAGCCTGGGAACCTTTCCACTCGTGCGCGGCCAGCGCGGTTCGGTCGCCATCGGCAACACCAGCGCTGAAGCTGGCACGCGCCAGGTGTGGGCCGACGCCGTGCGCTTTGTCTGGCGAGCGCCGCTATTGCTGCGCGGCGAAGACGATCCGGCCAATACCTATCTCGTCCGCGATGGGCGGCGCCGAGCCCTGCCCCAGGACGGCGGCCTGACATTTGCGGCACTGCGGCTGCTCCCGTCCGATATTCAGCTCACCCCTGCAGATCGCTCAATATCCATCGGGCGAACCAATCCCCAGTGTGCTTTCGGCCTGGGTAGGTTCGTATTTCAACAACACACAGCTCGCGCCGCCTTCGGCCGCAATCCGAAACGATACCCCGCTGGCATTGCGCTGGGAGGGCCTGTCGCCGGTGGCCGGCGTCAGCGCAATCGGGTTCTCGGGCCGCTGGACCCGCGTCATGGCCTTTAGCCAGGGCGCCTACACCATTAAGCTCCAGGCCGCCGGTGGCCTGCGGCTATGGGTTGACGGCCGGCTCGAAATTGACGCTTGGGACGCCCAGGGCGCCTTCATCGAGCATAAGGCCAAGGTCGCCCTCGACGGTGGTTTGCATCGCCTGGAGGTCGAGTACGTCAACCGGACCGGAGGCGCGGCGCTGGTCTTCGTCGACCTGCCGCCAAATCCGCCGCTCCCCGTAGATCAGCCGGTGCTCCGGTACACGCGCGGCCTCACCGCCACATTGAGCTGGCTTGACACCGGCGATGCGGATGGCGGGGCCACTAACGCGCCGCGGAGATTCACGGTGTCCGTCGGCCGAGAAAACCCGGCCGCGGGCGCCCCGCTTGAGATTTTGAACAGCGACTGGCTGACCACGACCTCGTGGGTGGCCCAATTCCCTGGCAGCGGCGCCTATGTCTGGCGCGTCGCCGCGGGCGATGGCGCAACCGTGAGCGAATGGTCGGCTCCCCGCCGGATCGTGGTGGACCGCGCCCCGCCCTGGGCTCAGATGGCATCGGCCACAAACCCTTCTGAAGAACTCGACCCGGCCCAGAAAGGACCGCAGGCGCCATCACGCGCGCCGGGCCTCAGGTTGCGCTGGACCCAAACGGATACCCTGAGTGGGGTCGCCTTTGTCGACATTCAGGCCCGCGAGATTGTGCGCGCATCCACGGGCTACACTTTTGCAACCGAATACCGCGAAACGACGAGGTCAGCCGTCGAAGTCGTTGTGGAAGGCGGGCGTGAGATCACCCGCTCGACCCTCATCACGGCTCTGGTGCCCTTCACCGGTGTGGTCGAAGTCCGCACATTCGCGCCCAACCCGACGGCGACATGGAAACTCGTTCAGTCCAACCTGACCGGTTCCGAGACCTTCTTCGTAGGCACACCGGGCGCAGTCTACGAATTCCGGGCGCGGGCGGTCGATTGGGCCGGAAACGCCCAGGAGTGGTACGACGGGTATTCAGTTGCGGCCCAGATGGATCCGAATGCCATCCCAGCCCCCCCCCCGACCTTCACCCCGGTCCCGACCGGCACCCCTACCCGCGTTCCGCCCACCGCTATCCCGCCAACGCAGACACCTGTGCCGACAGCCCGCCGTCCCGCACTCCCCACGCCCACACCCACAACCGGGCCGAAGAAACAGCCGTGACGGTCAAGACCCCGCGTCCAGCCAACCACACCCGCGACGCCGACGGCTACCCCAACACCCACACCTCAGGCAACGCCCACATTCGTGGCTACCTCCATCCTGAATCCGGCGGCGACGCAGAAAAAGACAGAGCCCCGCCACGTGGCATCGACGAGACTTGACCTTGAGCCCACACCCACGGGTGTGCTATCCCCGCTGGCGTCTCCGACACGCGCCATTTCCCTCAAGGATGCGTATGTCAACAGCGCCTACCTGCGCGTGGATGTGCTTTCAACAAAGATCACCGAAGCCCCCCTTCCCGAAGACGGAAGTTGCTTGACCACCGAGGATGCTCAACCTGGCGCGCGCGCGATTCTAAACCTCAGAGTGTCAAACTACTCGCCAATCGACATCCGAGGCTGGCGTCTGTCGGTGCTGGCAGGTGATGAGCCGGCCCGGGTCTGCTTGCTGGGCGCAGACGCGAACGAGCGCCTGCCCGCGATTCCGCCCGGCACCCGGCGCGACTTCACGGTCCTGGCCTACGCGCCCATCGACGCGCCCTTCACAAATGTGGAGGCCCAGTGGCAGGGCGAGCGCTTTACTGTCTGCGTCGATAACGGGTTGGTGGCAAAGGGCTGCGCGCCACAGTCGGTGCCGATTCCGACAATCGCCGCCGGGGCGCCGACGCCCGTCGCCGATTTCTCCAATGCCGTCGACATGGAGACCGCGGATACTCCGGATCTTTCGCCCACCTCAACCCCCACCCCGACGGCCGTTCCCGTTCCGACCCCCATGACCACGCGGTCGCCGCTCACGTGGACCGTCACAGCCCAATCCCCTCGTGCGTCCGCCTGGGGACGTCGATCAGGGTAGTTGTTTCGCCTATGACGACGGCGACCCGGTCACGCGCTGGCAGGCTCGCTTGCGAATTGAGAATCTGTCATCAACCGAAATGCGCGACTTGCGAGTCACCTTCTTCGAGGGCGCCAATGCACTGCGGACTTGTTTCCATGGTTATGGCGGCTTGATGCCGAATATTCCTGCAGCCGACGGGCGCAACATCTCTTTCTTCGCGTTTGTTGAAAAGAGGCAAGCGGTGACATCAGTGCTGATCGAAGCAATGGGTCAATCGCGCCGCATGTGCGTTGTTAACGGAATGCTGAATGCGTGCAAGTAATCGGCCTGTTGCGTATTTGGCCCGGCTACCGTAGAATCAGACACGGAGGACTATCGAAAATGCAAAATCCGAATGACCCGCAAGGCCAGGGAAACTATCCCCCGCCTCAGTACCCGCCCCAGCCTCAATACCCGCCTCAGGGGCAGTATCACGCCCCCAACCGCCGTATGTTCCGCCACCCATGCCCCCGGCCGGTCCACAAAGCAACACAATGGCGATTGTGAGCCTGATCGCGGGCATCGCATCGTTCGTCTTTCTTCCGTTGATCGGCGCGATTGTTGCGATCATCACCGGCAACAATGCCCGCAAGGAGATTGCAGCCAGCAACGGGATGCAGTCGGGAGATGGGATGGCCAAGGTTGGCGTCATCCTGGGCTGGGTAAACCTGGTGCTTTCAGCGCTGTGCGTGTGCGGCTTCGCCGCCAGTTTCGTGCTCGCCGCCATGAGGCGTGGCCGCCGCTAATCTCGAATTCGGCCGTAGCTGAAAAGAGCATCCCCGGCGAAGTCGGGGATGCTCTTTTCAGTCGCCAAATCCGCTTGGCCCTTCGGCAAGTCAATGACGCAGGCGCTCCCGCAAATGCGGGGCGCCTGCGTTTATTCTCATGCAATCACCCTCTGAACCGCTACCGCCGGATTTGCCGGCACCGGGCTCGCCCGTCGCTGCTCAAAAAAACGGCGCCTCCACAGTGAGCTTGATCCTGGGGATCCTGGCATTCTTGCTCCAGTTTGTCGCGGTTGGCTTCATTCCCGGCATCATCGCCATCATCGTCGGAAACGCTTCAAGAGCATCCAAGAGCATGGGCGACGGGAGACCGATCCGCCAAAACCGGGGTGATCCTCGGTTGGGTCAGCATCATCATGTCGGCAATTAGCCTGTGCGTCGGCATCGCCGCATTGATGGTTTACGTGTTTACCTGCGGCGGCGCCCTGTCTCTAAGCGGCGCTGAAGGCTCGACCGCCCCGGGGCCGAGCGTGTTTCGTTCCAAAAGCGTCAGATGTTACTCAGTCACCGGCGCGGCCTTGGCGGCGGCGTTAGTCTCAGTAGCCCCAGCGTTGATCCACGCTTTGGCGCCCGCGTAGGTGATCTGCAACCATTCACCATTCTTGCTCAAACCGAGCACATCGACGACGGTGCCATTGGCCAAACCGCCAACCACTGAAGCGGTGAGCGCTGGCCCAGATCGCACGTTCAGGCGAACGAGCGGGTTGGCCAGCAACACACGCGCCTTGGGAGACGTCCCCTCAATGCTGCCTGTCACGGCGGTTGGAACAGAGCTGTTGACCAGCGTCGGTGCTGGCGAGCCAGTACCCGTGCCAGCCGTGGTCAGGTTCGCAAAAACATAGCCCTTTGCGCCGCGATATGTCACTTCGGCCCATTCCCCCGAGCGACCCGTGGTCGGCAGCGACTCGCCAGACGCGAGGTAGCCCAGCACTTCGCCTTCGAGGCTCGGAGCCGCCCGGACACGAAGCCCTTCGACCAGCGACGCGATCTGCCCGGCTGCGGGAACGACAGCGACAACGGGAACTGGGCCCGGCGCCGCTGCACCCGCTGGCGCAACCAGGCTGCCGGCGCCATCAACCCCATGATCTTGACCGTCCGAACCATCTGCCCGGCGGAACTCGGCAACCTGCGACTTCAGACTCAGGTCGCCAGGGGGCAGCTTTGGTCAAGCCGGTTGGACCCTTGCCGGTCTCGATGAAGCCATTTCCCAAACAGATGCCTCGCGCGCCGGCTTTCGGCAGCACTTCAAAGCAGCTATCGTCCACAAATGCATCGTTATGCTCGACCGAAACCGCGGCATACTACTGTATGAACACCAGGACCTCCGACAGGATGCCGCACCTTCGACGTAGATCTGCCGCCACTGGTCATAGGGCTGCGACCACGGCGAACAGATCACATTCGGATCTGTCAGGTCACGCGGGCCGCCATCCTGATCAATGCAAACACGGATCAGCATGTTGCCGTCCTGGAGCGACTTGGGAGGAATGGCAGGATCGTTGACATTCGATGACCAGAGCTCCGTCATTGCGGTGTAGCGGATCGGGCTGCCGACGGACAGATTCTTCACGACCTGCATCACGCCAGCGGCCCGGTTGAGGGCAAAATAGTTGAACCAATGATCTGAGCCGGCCCCGCTCCACACCCGATAAGGGTAGTCCCGGGCAAAGGTCGGGCGAAACTCGGGCGTGCGGTAGTTCTGATCGCGCAGATCAGTGCCCGGGGGCGGTTCTTGCCAAAATGGCACCCAACCCCAGGTTACGTTGATCTCGCCCCGACCGCCAAAGTAGGCCCCCGGATGCTCATGACCCGGATTTTCCAGCAGGTTTACCCCAACCGGCACGGCCGCGGCCGCAACCATGGGTGACACGACGAGTGAGGCTGCCATCGCAAAAGCCAGGATACTCGCGCGAATTGACTTTCTGTCCACTTTCATCTACTCCTTGAACGACCAGTAGTTCTGCCGCAAAACTGCGCATCGACCACCGCAACTGCCCATTCGGGGGAAGCGGCCAAAGATTCTATCACGCAAGTGCGCGGTAGCCCTGCGAACCTTTTTGAACAGTGTCACCAGAAACCATCGCGCCAGATGTCGGCGAGATCACAACCCCGCGCTTTGCGCGGGGTTGTGATCTCGCCCCGCACTCACTCAGCAGCCGGCACACCAAATACTGCGGTGAACATGAAGGTCGCGCCATCGCCGGGTGCGCCATCGGCCGTGATTTCGCCGTTCATCAGTTCGACGATTCGCTTGCTGATGGCGAGACCAAGCCCTGTTCCCCATGCCGCCGGGTCATGGAAACTGCTACCCTGGGTGAAAGGCTCAGCAAAGTCGAAACCGGATGGCTTCCGAGAGACCGATCCCTGTATCCTGCTCTGAAGCGCACAACAATGTCGCCGGCCCGCCGCTCCGCAACATCGGCCGTGACCACGACACCCCCAACATGCGTGAATTTTAGCGAGTTTCCGATCAGATTGACCAGCACCTGTCTGAGCCGCCCGGCATCGCCAATGGCCAGGACGGGCAGATCGCGATCCAGCCTCACATCAAGGAAGAGCGCCTTTTCTTCGGCCTTTCGACGAAGCATATCCGCGGCTTTGGAAACCGTGTCGCTGATGTTCATCGCCTCGCGCGCAAGCTCGAGCTTTCCCGCTTCAATTCGAGAAAAATCGAGGACATCATTGATCACCGACATAAGCGCCTGGCTGCTCTCGAATGCGATCTGGGCAAGCTCGCGCTGCTTGGCATCCAATGGCGTATCCAGCAGAAGCTCGTTCATGCCCAGAATGGCATTCAGGGGAGTCCGAATCTCATGGCTCATCATTGCCAGGAACTCGGATTTGAGACGTGACGCATCCTGAGCCTGATCACGAGCCGCTTCCAGCGCCGTCGCGGTCTGCTTGATGGCCGTGAGATCCGTAAACACGGCGACCACGCCATCCGGTGCGTTCGCCCGCAAGCGGGGGGTCAACGAGACCATCGCCACCCACTCGTCCCCGTCAGCGCGGCGCATCCGCCGTTCAAAGGTCTTCCGATCGCCGTGGCGCAAAGCCGACGCGGGCAACTCCGGGTCGTCGTCACCTGCGCCGGGGAAAAAGCCCGCGGCCGAGGTCCCCATGAGCGAGTCAACTGTGGCCGCGCCAAGCCACTGCGCAAGCGTTGGATTGACATACTCTACCGTGCCAGAAGCATCAACGACAGCCAGTCCCTGGCCCATCGAGTGCGTGATCTGGCGGGCTAGATCACGCTCCGTTCTGGCATCATCAATCAGCCTGGCGTTGTCGATCGCCACGGCCGCAAGTGCGCCAAAGCGCTCGAGCAACTCGAGCACGTCTGGCCCGATGACCCGATCCGGATCGGTGAAGGCCACACCCAGCGCCCCGACAACGACGCCACTCACAACAATCGGTATTCCGGCCCCGCATTTCAGGACGTCAAGCGCCGGATCGGTCAACCGGCCGCTCCAGGTGCGATAGTCGTCAATAACGACCCGTTGGCCCGTCTCGATGACCCGCCCAAGCCCACCCTCCCCTCGCCGGGACGGAATATGCGCAAGACGGGTAAAGACACCTGCCGTAACGACGGTTTCGAGACGCTCGTCTTCGCCCGGCAGAACGAGATCAATTAGGCCATGTTCTGTGCCCACGACATGGCACGCCCGCTCCAGGATCCTGCCAAGCACCTCGCGCCGGTCATGTCGATTCATCAGGCCAAGCGCGGCCTCGTGCAGCGCCTCGAGAAACTGGTTGCGGTTGGAGAGCGACTCGCGCATGGCCCGCTCCTCCGTAATATCCCGCATGACGATCACCCAGTGCAGCAGGCCGCCATCGTCTCCAAAAACGGGAATAGCGCTCTGGTCGACCCAGAATTCGCTGCCATCCCGCCGCTGATTGCGGACCTCCACGCTGACCGTGACGCCTGTATCCATGGCAAACCGGAGCCGCTCGAGCTCTGCAGCTGCGGTGCGCGGGCTCCGCAGCAAGCGCAGGGTCTTGCCCACAGCATCAGCCACGGCATAGCCTGTCAAGCGCACAAACGCGGCGTTGGCAAAGAGGATCTTGCGGCCAAGACCCGAAGTCGCGTGCGCTTCCAGGATCAGAATGGCATCCCGAGCGTTCAAGGCGACGGACTCGAGCAGGTGGAGACGATCAGTTATTTTCCGGCTGTGCTCGAGTTCCGCCGCGAGCTCGCCCGTCCTGGCTTGCACGCGAATCTCGAGTTCATCCATGCTTCGCCGAAGATCCTCGGAGGCAGCCCCGGCGCGCTCAAGGGCGCTCTGCGTCCATGATCGGAAGCTGATCAGCATATGCAGTGTAATTCCGCTGAGCATTGCCGTCGCCATCACCGCCGCCACGTTTCCGAGCAGTGGCCCGCTCGCATGATTTGCGGCCTCATACATGATTCGAAGGACGACGATCGTAAGCAGCGCACCTATGGCGAGCCAGCGCGAGCCGCGCGGTCCCATCGCTGGCAGCACAATCGCGACAGCGGCAAGCGGCAGCAGCGAAACGATGGGCGCGGCAAAGGGCATCAGCGCCTGGGCGCCAAGTGATGCGCCAAATAACGCAAGGCCAATGGTCACAGCTGCGAGCCGGGCCTCGCCACGGCGCGCAAACAGAATCGAGATGCCCATCGCCACGGCGATGCCCAAGCCCAGAACGCCAAGGGCTACATTCACCGCTGTCGGCGACACAATCGTCAGCACCACATGCGCGGCCAGTAACAGGAACAGTCCAATACCGAGACGCGATCCCAACTGCGACACCTGGTCGCGTTGCTCATCGGCCAGGGATGCGGGAACCGGACTGGATCCTGTGACGTTGGGCTCTGGCTTCATGGGTCAGTTCGGGAGAACTCCTAACCGAAACAGTAATCCGTGACCATATCCCAGGGCGCGGCCGGGGGAAATCGTCGCGGAAACAGGTAAGGTTTGTGCTTCTGAGCGAACAAGCGTCAAGGATACACTGCCGCGCGGCAAAGCAACGGCGCGGGCCATTTCTGGACTCCGCGCCGTATTGGTCGTTGAGAGACCGCTTAGAAGTCGCCGCCCATGCCGCCGCCCTGCGGGGGCATCGGGGGATCCTTCTTCTCCGGAATGTCGGTCACGAGCGCCTCGGTGGTGAGGATCATGCTCGCAATCGAGGCCGCATTCTGCAGCGCGCCGCGGGTGACCTTGACCGGGTCGATGATGCCGGCCTTGATCATGTCCACGTACTCGCCGCTGATGACGTCGTAGCCGAAGTACTTCTTTTCCTTGCTCATCTGGCGGACTTTCTCGACGATGACGCTGCCGTCCTGGCCGGCGTTTCCGGCGATCCGGCGCATCGGCTCTTCGAGAGCCCGGCGCAGAATATTGACACCCACCTGCTGATCGGGATGCTCGAGGTGAAGGTTGGCAAGAGACTTGATGGCATGCAGAAGGGCGACGCCGCCGCCGGCGACAATCCCCTCTTCAACCGCAGCGCGCGTTGCGCTGAGCGCATCCTCGACCCGATGCTTCTTTTCCTTGAGCTCAGTTTCGGTGGCGGCCCCGACTCGGATGATGGCCACACCGCCGGCCAGCTTGGCCAGGCGCTCGTTGAGCTTCTCCTTGTCGTAGTCGCTGGTGCTCTTGTCGATTTCGACCCGGATCTCGTCGACGCGAGCCTTGATGGCCTTGTCGTTGCCGGCCCCATCAATGATCGTCGTGTCGTCCTTGGTCGAAACGACCCGCCCGGCCTTGCCGAGGTCGTCAATCGTCACGCCCTCGAGCTTGCGGCCCATCTCCTCGGTGATGAGGGTGCCGCCGGTCAGGACAGAAATGTCCTGGAGCATGGCCTTGCGCCGATCGCCGAAGCCAGGGGCCTTGATGGCCAGCACATTCAACATTCCGCGCAGCTTGTTGAGCACGAGCGTGGCCAGGGCCTCGCCGTCCACATCCTCGCAGATGATGACCAAATCGCGCTTGCCGCGCTGGACGAGTTTCTCGAGCAGCGGGATGATGTCCTGAGCGGCGCTGATCTTCTTGTCGTAGATCAGGATATAGGGTTCCTTGATCTCGGCTTCCATCGACTCGGGCGCGGTGATGAAGTAGGGCGAGATGTAGCCGCGATCGAACTCCATGCCCTCGACGTATTCGGTCTCGAAGTTGAGCGACTTGCTCTCTTCAACCGTGATGACGCCGTCCTTTCCGACTTTATCCATCACGACGGCAATCAAATCGCCGATTTCCTTGTCCTGCGCGCTGATGGTGGCGACCTGGGCAATCTGATCGTGCTTCTCAACCTTCACAGCGACGGTCTTCAGATACGCGACGATCGCATCCACACCCTGCTCAATCCCATGCTTGATCAGCATCGGGTTCGCGCCGGCGGCCACGTTCTTGAGGCCCTCGTGGACGATGATCTGAGCCAACACAGTCGCGGTGGTGGTGCCATCGCCGGCAATGTCGTTGGTCTTGGTCGCGGCTTCCTTGAGGAGCTGAGCGCCCATGTTCTCGTACGGATCGGCGAGCTCGATTTCCTTCGCCACGGTCACGCCGTCATGGGTGACGGTCGGAGCGCCATACTTCTTGTCCAGGGCGACGTTGCGCCCCTTCGGCCCCAGGGTGGTCGAAACGGCTGCTGCCAGAATGTCGACGCCGCGCTTGAGCTTCGCCCGCGCCTCTTCGTTGAAAAGAATTTGCTTTGCCATGTTTGCCTCTTACTCCACAATCGCCAGAATGTCAGCTTCCTTCATGATCAGGAGCTTGCGCCCATCGACCTTGATTTCGGTGCCGGCGTACTTGGCATACAGCACGTGCATGCCGAGCTCGACATCCATCGTGGCCACTTTCCCATCATCATTCTTCTTGCCCGCGCCAACCGCCAGAACCAGTCCCTTCTGGGGCTTTTCCTTGGCCGTCTCGGGCAACACCAGCTTGCCACCAGCAAACGTGCTTTCCTCGTCGTCAACCGGCTCGATTACGACCCGGTCGCCGAGCGGCCGCAGGCTGATCTTCTTGATCTCATCGACCTTCTTTGCCATGAGTGATATCCTCCGTTATGTAAAAGCTTTTCAGCTCAATTATCAGCACTCGTCGAGCCAACTGCCAAAGCAGTTAGCACTCCGAGCGCAGAGTGCCAACTCCGGGACTATAGCACGGCTTGTTCTGACCTGTCAAGCCCAGATTGGCAATCTCTTAGAGAGTGCCAATCTGGTTGTCTCTCGTTTCCAATGTCAAGTGCTGCGCGCAAGCGTCAGTCGTCGATGATGTCCCAATGCCGCATCATCACCCACAGGCTGGGTTGGTCCGCGAACCAGCGGGCGGGAAATACCAGGCTTTCCCCGAAACCGGAATAGTAGTTTCCCTGCCGATCGGGCTTTACCCGATCAAACCCGCCGCTGGCATTCCGCTGGTAAAGGGCAGGCTCCTCGAGCGTCTCGATCCGGATCTGCCAGTACTCCAGCGCGCCCGCCGCCGCATAACGCTCAATCAACCCGCGAGCAGCGGCAGGGCTGGTCGCGGCGTCCAATAGGTCAACCGCCAACACCGGGGCGATGGCGACCCGATCTGCCTCTAGCGCGCCGCCGTGCCCCTCCGGGACCACGAGCACGGCGGGCGAAAGCGGCGCTTCGCCTCGGCCGAGATAGACCACCCCGGCGCCCAGGGCAACCCCGAGCGCGTAAGCATCGCACTGGATCGACAGCATTGACACGCACCAGGCCTGCAGACGGGCGCGCAGCGTGGCGGTGTTGGGATTGGAGCCAGGCGTTGGCGGCTGAGAGGACATGCGCTGGATTATCGCGCTATGGTCTTATACTTGTCCCGACATGTCAATCGACCGAAACCCCGGGATGGCGCTTGATCTTGACTGGGTGTCCGAAACACGGGTCAATCGGAGCGCAGTTGAACGCCGTGCCAGCACCCTGCCCGGCCGTCGTACGGTCAAGTCGCACTGGCAGGCGGCCTGGCTTGTGCGGGCCATTCAAGTCATCGACTTGACCACCCTGGGCGGGGATGACACGCCAGGCAACGTGCGGCGTCTGTGCGCCAAAGCCCGCAATCCAATCCGGGCCGATCTGGCCGATGCCCTCGGCATTACCAGCCTCGGCCTCACAACGGGCGCCGTGTGCGTCTATCACGAGATGGTCGAGTCGGCTGTCCATGCGCTGGCAGGCACGCAAATCCCTGTCGCGGCCGTAAGCGCGGGTTTCCCGGCCGGCCTCAACCCGCTCGACCTGAGGATCGAAGAGATCCGGCGCTCAGTGGCGGCCGGCGCGCGGGAGATCGACATCGTGATTTCGCGCCGGCATGTCCTGACTGGAAACTGGCGCGCGCTGTATGACGAGACGCGCGCGTTCCGCGAGGCATGCGGGACCGCCCACCTGAAGACGATTCTCGCCACAGGCGAACTGGCGACGCTCAGGAACGTCTACCGCGCCAGCCTCATCTGCATGATGGCGGGCGCCGATTTCATCAAGACCAGCACCGGCAAGGAGACTGTCAACGCCACCCTGCCCGTGAGCCTGGTGATGGTTCGGGCGATCCGCGCGTATCAGGCGCGGACCGGCGCGAAGGTCGGGTTCAAACCCGCCGGCGGATTGCGCACCGCAAAACAGGCCCTCGACTGGCTGATCTTGATGAAGGAGGAACTGGGTGACGAATGGCTGAGCCCCACCCTCTTTCGCATCGGCGCGAGTTCGCTTCTGGCTGACATTGAACGCCAACTTGAGCACTACCTGACTGGCGCTTACTCGGCCAGCTTCCGGCATCCCATGCAGTAAACCGGGCGCATCACGAGCACGCCAAGGCAAGCACACATGACCAAGGTCGCAGACATTCTGACCACGATGGAATACGGCCCCGCTCCCGAAAGCGCCAAACTGGCCAACCAATGGCTTGATGCGCATTCCCGCGCATTCGGGATGTACATCGGCGGTCAGTGGACGACGCCCACTCCGGACCGCATGATCGATGTCATCAACCCATCGACCGCGAAGCGCATTGCCGCGATCAGCCACGGCACGGCCGACAATGTTGATGCTGCGGTGGCGGCCGCGCGGAAGGCATTCAAATCGTGGTCACAGATGCCTGGCCATGCCCGAGCAAAACTGATGTACGGGCTGGCCCGCAAGATTCAGAAGCATGCGCGGCTGCTGGCGGTTCTCGAAACGATGGACAACGGCAAGCCGATCCGCGAGACGCGTGATATCGATATCCCGCTCGTGGCCCGCCATTTTTATCACCACGCCGGATGGGCCCAGGTGATGGACACAGAACTGCCCGGATACACCCCAGTCGGCGTTGTGGGCCAGGTCGTGCCGTGGAACTTTCCGCTGCTTATGCTGGCCTGGAAGATCGCGCCCGCTATCGCGGCCGGAAACACCATAGTGCTCAAGCCATCGAAGTGGACGTCGCTTTCGGCCCTGGCCTTTGCCGAGCTATGCGACGACGCTGGAATTCCGCCTGGGGTGGTCAACATCATCACCGGCGACGGTGGCACCGGCGATATTCTCTTGCAGCATCCCGGTATCGACAAGATCGCCTTCACCGGCTCAACCGAAGTCGGCCGCCACATTCGCAATGTCACGGCCGGCAGCGGAAAGAAGCTGTCCCTCGAACTGGGCGGCAAATCGCCTTTCATCGTGTTCGAAGACGCCGATCTTGACAGCGCCATCGAGGGGATCGTCGACGCGATCTGGTTCAACCAGGGCCAGGTGTGCTGCGCCGGTTCGCGCCTGCTCGTCCAGGAAGGGATCGCCGAGGAGCTTTATCGACGTCTGCGCGCCCGCATGGAGAAACTCCGAGTAGGTGATCCTCTGGACAAGGCCGTTGATATCGGCGCCATCGTCGCCAAAGCGCAGCTCGTCGAGATCGAAACCCTGGTTCGGCAGGGACAGGCCGAAGGCGCCATCCTGTGGCGAGCCCTCCTGGGCATGTCCAACGGAGGGATTCTTCTATCCTCCGACGCTCTTCACCGAGGTCGCGCCGAGCGCCACGATCGCCCAGGTCGAGATTTTTGGCCCCGTGCTGGTGGCAATGACCTTCCGCACGCCAGCCGAAGCGATCGCCCTGGCCAATAACACCCGGTATGGCCTGGCGGCCAGCGTATGGAGCGAGGATATCAACCTCGCCCTGGATATCTCGGGCAAGATCAAGGCCGGCGTCGTGTGGATCAACTCAACCAACGTCTTCGACGCCGCCGCGGGGTTTGGCGGATATCGCGAGAGCGGATATGGCCGCGAAGGCGGGCGCGAGGGCATGTTCGAGTATCTCAAACCACGCGGGCTGTATTCCGAGGGCGCGCCCGCTCTCGTCCCGGCCGCATCCGGCGCGAACAGTCGCGCGGTTCTGGCCGGTGTTGCGCGCCTGAACAGCGCAATCGACCGCACGCCCAAGAACTACGTTGGCGGCAAGCAGGCGCGCCCGGATTCCGGCTACTCCCGGGCCGTGCGCGGATCCAGCGGCGAACTGATTGGCGAGGTCGGCGACGGCAACCGCAAGGACATCCGAAACGCGGTCGAGGCCGCCCGGGCGGCGTCTGGTTGGGCCGAACAGACCGCCCACAATCGGGCGCAAGTGGTGTACTACATCGCCGAGAATCTGGCGGCACGGCGGGTCGATTTCGCGGCGCGGCTGTCACAATCAACCGGCGTGGATGCCGGTGACGCGCTGGCGGAAGTGGATGCGTCGATCGATCGCTTGTTTACGTTTGCGGCCTGGAGCGACAAGTACGACGGAGCGGTGCATCGGACGCCCTATCGCGCGATCACCCTGGCGTTCAATGAGCCGATGGGCGTGATCGGCGTGGTTTGCCCGGACGAACGGCCGTTGCTGAGCCTCGTTACCCTGATGGCCGGGGCGATCGCGATGGGGAATGCCATCGTCGTCGTGCCGTCGGAAGCGCATCCGCTCCTGGCCACCGATCTGTATCAGGTCCTGGACACAAGTGCTGTGCCCGGGGGGGTCGTCAATCTCGTCACTGGACCACGAGCGGACCTCGCAAATGTGCTGGCCGCGCATATGGACATCGACGCCGTGTGGTGTTTCGCGACGCCTGAACTGGTCACGCTGACCGAGCGCGCATCGATCGGCAACATGAAACGAATGTGGACGAGCAGCAAGCGGCTGCACTGGGAATCGGGCGACGCCGGGCTGATTCAGGAGATCCTGCGACAGTCCACTCAGGTCAAAAACGTGTGGGCGCCCTATGGGGCCTGACTGCGGCGGATGAAACCCAGCCGGTCGGACGGCCAATACGAGAACCAGACGCGGCCAACGATCGCGTCCGACCCAACCGCCCCCCAAACCCGGCTATCCACAAAGAAGGCCCGATTGTCGCTAAGCACAAAGTACTGATCGGCTGATAAGTTGACTTCGATCGTTAACGACACGGGGGTTCCGGCGCCGATGAAGGCGCTGGGCAGATAGGGCTCGCTGAGGGGCTGACCGTCCACGAACAACTGGGTGCCCCTCAGGTCAATCCGTTCGCCCGGCAGACCAACGATCCGGCGCGCGGCTGAGCGGCTTGGATTGGTTGGGATCCGTACCGCAACGAGGTCGCCGCGCTGGGGCGGCGCGAGCAGATAGCTGATCCGGCTGACCGCAATCTGCTGATCCGGCGTGATTCCCGGACGCATGCCCTCATCTCCGACCTCGAAGTTCGCAAAGAGGCTCTGGCTGATCCCGGTCAGGATCAGAACCGCCAGAACGATCTCGAGCGCCGTCACCCAGAGCGAGCGCGCGGGACGCGAAACAGCATCGACGACACCGGCCTCGGCGGTCTCCTCGTCGGGCAACGCGGGAAGGAAACTCATGGAGTCCCGAAGTTTACCGTTAGAATCAGTTAACTGATTTACATGCGGTTGCGGGAGCGGCACATCGACGCGGCCCCGCGCAAGAGATTTTTATGCGCAGAACCAGCGGCGTGCTTCTCCACCCAACTTCCCTCCCCGGCCGTTATGGCATCGGCGAGTTCAGCGATGAGGCCTATCGCTTCGTTGATTGGCTCGTTTCGGCGGGTCAGACCCTTTGGCAGGTGATGCCCCTGGGCCCAACGGGATATGGCGATTCTCCTTATCAGTGCTTTTCGGCCTTTGCCGGAAACCCACTTTTGATCGGGCTCGACGCGCTGGCGCGGGACGGTGCGCTGTCGGCGGAGGATCTCGCAAACACCCCGGTTTTCCCGGATGAGAAGGTCGATTTCGGGCCTGTGATCGAATACAAGAAGGCGATTCTGCGCAAGTCATACGACCGCTTTGCGACGAGCGCACGCGCCGCGGAACGCCAGGACTTCGCCCGGTTTTGCGCGGAGAACGCGACCTGGCTCGACGATTACGCCCTGTTTATTGCCATCAAGGATGCCCACAACGGCAATGTCTGGAACACATGGGAGTCCGACATTGCGCGGCACGAGCCGGCGGCCCTGCGCGCCTGGCGCGCGCAGCTCGCCGACGCGATCGAGGCTCAGCAGTATTACCAATATCAGTTCTTCCGCCAATGGGCGGCGCTTCGTGCCTATGCGAATGAGCGAGGCGTGAAAATCGTCGGCGACATCCCCATCTTTGTCGCCTTCGACAGCGCCGATGCCTGGTCGCATCGTGACGAGTTCCACTTTGACGAGGCCTTACAACCCACCGTCATCGCCGGGGTGCCGCCGGACTACTTCAGCCCGACCGGACAGCGCTGGGGCAATCCGCTGTATCGCTGGGATGTCATGCAGGGACGCGGATTCGACTGGTGGATCGAGCGATGCAAGGCGGCCTTTGGCCTGTATGACGTGCTCCGGATCGACCACTTTCGAGGCTTTGAGTCGTACTGGGAAGTGCCAGCCTCGGAGCCGACCGCCATGATTGGCCGCTGGGTGAGCGGCCCCGGCCTGGCGTTGTTCCAGGCCATCGAACGGGCGCTCGGCGCGCTTCCAATCATTGCCGAGGACTTGGGCGTGATTACGCCAGAAGTTGAGGCACTCCGAGACGCATGCGGCTTTCCCGGCATGCGGGTGATGCAGTTCGCGTTCGTCGCCGACACTGCTTCCGCATTTCTGCCGCACAACTTCATCCCCAACACCGTCGCCTACGTCGGCACGCATGACAACGACACGACCCTGGGGTGGTGGGCGACTCTCGACGACGCGACTCGGGCCCAGGTGACCCATTACACCGGAACCGACGGGTCCGATATTGCGTGGGACCTCATCCGAACCCTGTCCGTCTCGGTGGCTTCTACGGTCGTCTTCACCCTGCAAGACCTGATGGGCCTGGGAGCCGAGGCGCGTATGAATCTGCCCGGCCGCGCAGGCGGAAACTGGGGTTGGCGTTTCACTCCCCAAATGCTGAGCGCCGACATCGCCCGCAGACTCGAGGTGCTGGCCCGGACCTACGGTCGCGGGCCCTGACCAGAAAACAAAGAGCGGGCGCCGGCTGGGGAGCCGGCGCCCGCTTCGCGCCACTACGGTCTTCTATCGGCCGAACAGACCCCCCAGCGCGCCTGTGGCGGCGCCGAGATCGGGACCTTTGCCCGAAAGCACCCCATCGATCTGGCCGGCGATCGGGGCTGGCAGTTTGTCCTTGAGAAACGCGAGCACCGCTTCAGCAGCCTGTTTGGCGGCCGCGGGCGGCAGTCCGGTCTTCTCGGATACGGTCTTGATCAATTCATCCATGTGAGTTCTCCTTGTCGGAGGCGACGTATCCCCCGGTTTCGCCGGGGGATACGTCGCCTCCGGAATTGGGATTGTTCCTTCTACCGGGCCGGGTTATTTGTCAAGCGTGTCCCTGGCAAAAATCTTTATCAGAATAAACACCACCGCCATGACAATGACGAAGTCAATCAGGGTGCTGATGAAGCTGCCGTACAGGATGGCGTTTTCGAGGACGGTTCCGTCGGCGGCCTTGGTGGTGCCCAGCACGATCTTCAGATTCGACAAATCGACATTGCCAAGCAGCGCGCCAACCAATGGGTTGATCAGGTCGTCGACCAGGGCTGAGACCAGCTTTGTTGCGGCCCCGCCAATGATGATGCCGATGGCCAGGGCGATGGCGTTGGTCTTGGTAAGGAATCGCTGGAACTCGCCGGCTATGCCTTTCGGAGGTGAGATTGTGGGTTTATTCATTGAACGATGCTCCTAGCTTTTTGAGTTTGAAGATTATCCTGATGCGATCCTGAGGGTGACCAACTATAACCCGAATGCGCGGGCGCCATGGCGGCCAGCAGGCCTAGAATCAGCGGCCCATGACCACGAGACCCGTCCTTCCCCGCCGCTTGCCTTCCGATCTTCGACGTCGCTCGCAGCGGGTACTTTGGTTCGGCGCGCGCATGATCGCCAGCTTCATTTGGTGGGAACTCGTCGTTGCCCGCCTGCTCGGCGCGGGCCGGGCACGCCAGGGACGAATCGCCCGGATGACATCTCTGGCCCGACGATTCCGGGCCCTTGCCCTCGAGCTTGGCGGGGTGTGGATCAAACTCGGCCAATTCCTAAGCAGCCGGGTCGACATCCTCCCGCCTGAGGTTATCGAAGCACTCACGGACTTGCAGGACGCGGTGCCGGCCGAATCACCCGAGCACGTTGTGCGGGTAATCGAAGAGGAACTCGGCAAGCCTTTGTCTGTCTGCTTTGACGGCTTCGAAATGACACCGATCGCGGCGGCCTCGTTTGGTCAGGCCCACCGCGCGCTGCTCCGCGACACGGGCGAACGGGTCGTGGTCAAAGTGCAACGGCCGCGGCTGGACGAGATTGTCGCGGTTGACCTGAGCGCGCTCAAAACAATCGCGGGCTGGCTCAGGCGCTACCCGCCGATCCGGCAGCGGGCCGATCTAAATGCCCTCGCGCGCGAGTTCTCAGAAGGTGTGCTGGCAGAACTCGACTACGAAAGAGAGGCCCATAGCGCGGAATCCTTCGCCGCAAACTTCGCAAACGATCCCGGTGTTCTGGTTCCGCGCGCGTTCAAGCGTCTAAGCACTCGCCGCGTGCTCACCCTCGAAAACGTCGAATACATCAAGATCACCGACTTCGCCGGCCTCGAAGCAGCGGGGATCTCGCGGCAGGAAGTTGCGCGCAAGCTCTTCGAAACCTATCTTCAGCAGTTTTTGATCGATGGATTCTTTCACGCCGACCCGCACCCCGGAAACCTGTTCGCTCAGCCCGTGCTGGACGGCAGCCCAACACGGGCGGCGCAGCGGCCCGGGACCAGCGGCGGGTCCACCTCGGTGTGGGACGGCGCCGCGGCGTTGGCGGCTGGATTTATGGCGGGCTGGAATGCCCGGCCATCGCGGCCCGACGCCTCGCCGGCCATGCCGGAGGGCCGTCCCTTCCGCCTGGTGTTTATCGACTTCGGCATGATGGGACAGGTGGATGCGACCCTGATGCGCGAGCTTCGCGAACTCATCCTGGGTGTGGCGTTGAAGGATCCCGCGCGAATCACGGGCGCCTCGCAGCGCATGGGATTCTTCCTGCCAGGCGCCGACACGGGGCGCATCGAACAGGCCATTGCCCTTACTTTCGAGCGCTATTGGGGCAAAACAATGGACGACCTCACGAGCGCCGGATTCGGCGAGATATTCGCGTTCGCAATGCAGTTTCGCGACTTGCTCTTCACCCTGCCGTTTCAGATTCCGCAGAACGTCCTGTATCTTGGACGAGCCGCCAGCGTGCTGAGCGGAATGAGCATGAACCTTGATCCCGACTTTAACGTTTGGACCTCACTCCAACCGTTCGCGACCGGAGCCGTTTCGGCCTCCGGTATCGCCAGTCCTGGAGCATTGCTGGCCGACGTTGTTCGCATTCTGGGCCAGTTGGCGCGCGCGCCGGGTCAATCCGCCGCGTTTTTTGACCGGGCGTTGAGCGGACAACTCGAGGTCAAGTCGGCACCCGGAATCGCGGGCGCCACCCCCAACACACGCTCAAGCAATCGCTTTGGCCTCGGGCTCGGCATCGCCGCTGCTGGCCTTGCCGGTTCGGGGGTCGCTCTGATCCTGGGGGGCGTCACAGCGGGCTGGGGATTGATCGCCCTGGCCGGCCTGGGATTTGGCCGGCTGATCTGGCAGCCCTGAGCCCGGCCTGGCCGGCATATAATCGCTCGGTCATCATCTCTGTTCGCATCAAGCCAATCCTATGAACGATCTCCTCACCGTACTTCCGCCCATCGTGCTTAGCCTGGGCGGCGTGATTTTGCTGCTCGTTGATCTCGCCATCCCGCGTGAACGTAAAGCACTGACCGCGGTGCTGGCTGCGGTGGTGGCTGCCGGAGCGGGCATAAGCGCAGTCGCCCTGTGGGGGGCGCGCGGGACGGGCTTCAGCGGGATGGTCTCCATCGATGGGGTTGCGCTATTTCTGGATGGGTTGTTCGCCGTGATTGGGCTGCTCACCATCGCCATCAGCGTGCGCTACAACACGACCCGCGGCATCATGCGCGGCGAGTTCTACGCCCTGATCCTATTCGCCCTGTCGGGCATGTCGCTGATGGGCCATGCGGCGAATCTGCTGACCGTGTTCATGGCCATTGAGCTGCTCTCGATCCCGCTCTACGTGCTATGCGGCATCGCCCGGCCGCGCCAGGACAGCGAAGAGAGCGCGCTGAAGTATTTTCTGCTGGGCGCGTTTGCGTCGGGCTTTCTGGTGTTTGGCATCGCCCTGACCTACGGGGCCACCGGGCAGTTTTCGCTGGCAGGCATCGCGCGCGCCGCGGCGGGCGGCGCGGCCGATGCGCAGTTGCTGCTGGCGGGCGCCGCCTTGATGCTGGTTGGATTGGGGTTCAAAGTCGCGGCCGCGCCAGTCCATATGTGGACGCCCGACGTGTATGAGGGCGCGCCGACATCCGTGACGGCCTTCATGGCCACCGCAACAAAGGCCGCCGGGTTCGCCGCGATCGTGCGGGTATTCACGCTTGGCCTGGGGCCCATTGCAGAATCCTGGCAGCCCGTCTTCGCGGTCCTCTCGGCGCTGACGATGCTGGTCGGCAATCTCGCTGCGCTGACCCAGACCAATCTCAAGCGCATGCTGGCCTACTCAAGCATCGCCCCGCCGGCTATCTCCTCATGGGGCTTGCCGCCGGCGGCGAGGAAGGCGTGCGCGCGGTGCTGTTCTACCTGGCCGCGTACGGGGTAACGACTCTGGCTGCCTTCGCCGCAATGACGGCGGCCCGCGACAGCGTGGAAGACCAAACCATCGAGTCGTATGCCGGTTTCGCCAGACGCAAGAGCGGCTGGGCGATCGTCATGGCGGTGGCGATGTTGTCGATGATCGGCATTCCACCGACGGCGGGCTTTGCCGGCAAGTACTTCTTGTTTCAGAGCGCCATCAGTGTCGGGTTGATTCCGTTGGCCATCATTGGCGTGCTGACCAGTGTCATCGGCGCCTATTTCTATTTGCGCGTGATTGTGGTGATGTTTTTCCGCGATTCGCCTGCCGAGGCGGAAGCGAAACCGATGCGGGCCAGCGTCCACACTCTCGCCGGTGGTCTGGCAATTGTGGCGACCGTCGTGTTGGGGATCGTCCCAACGCCAATTCTGGGCCTGCTCGCGCAAGGTGCGCTCGCTGGTGCGCTAATCCCGCTCTCGCGGCGTTAGTTGAACGCAAAACCCCCGGCTCGGCGTAGGCCGGGCCGGGGGTTTTGCGTTCAACGGCGGGAACCCGTCGATCGGGTCAAGATCGGGCCACGGGCCGAGACGGGTCCGTCACCCACTCGCTCCACGATCCGGGATACAGCCGGGGGATACCCCGCCCCGTGTGGGCAAAGGCCAGCGCATTTTGGATCGCGCTGACGCCGCTGCCACAGTAAAGGATGACGTCTTCGGCCTGGCGTCCGGGCGCAAGCGCATCAAAGCGCTCAACGAGTGTTGATGCCGGAGCCATGAGTCCGCTTGGGGTGATGTTGGCGGTGAAAGGCGCCGAGATCGCGCCGGGGATGTGCCCAGCCACCGGATCGATCGGCTCGACATCACCTCGGAAACGCTCGACCGCGCGCGCATCGAGCACCGTCGCCGAACCCGCAGCCAATCGCGCCGCAACTTCCGCCGCGCTGACTTGCATGTCGTCTCGCCAGCGCGGCACAAAGCGGCCTGCCTGCCTATGCGAAGGCGTTTCCGTGGCCAGCGATTGGCCAGCCGCCACCCAGCACGGCAATCCGCCGTCAAGCACAGCAACCAGATCGTGGCCCGCCCACTTCAGCATCCACCACAGGCGCCCCGCCGCCGACTGGCCCACCCCCGCGTCATACGCCACAATCTGTGTCGCCGGATGAATCCCCCAGCGCGATAGCGTTTCAACCCAGACTTCTTTCGCCGGCAACGGATGCCGGCCAGTCACGCCTGGCACGTGCGGGCTGGCCAGATCGTCATCCAAACTGGCAAAATGCGCGCCCGGAAGATGGCCCGCAGCGTAGTCGCGTCGACCCTTGCCCCCGTCGCCCAGCGTATAGCGGCAGTCAAAAAAGAGCCAGTCCGGATCGCCGATGCGGCTGGCCGCGTCATGAACGGAGATCAGAGTGTCATATTTCATACGCAGAAGCGGGTTTCGTCGGCGAATTCAGTCCACGGGTGACGCAGATTTGCGCTGATTTGGACATGCGCCACGCGAACAATGAAAAAGAATCGGCGGAAATCCGCGTCATCTGTGGATAGATCGCGCATTTCATGCGCGCGCATTCGTTGCTTTCACTCAGGCTGGCTTCAGCGCCCGCAAGCGCTTCAGGGTCGCCGGTTCCAGCAGCGCCGCGATCAGTTTGATGGACAGTTTGGTTCGTTGGGCGATGCTGGCGATCTCAATGTACTCCGTTTCAGCGTTGTGCGCGTTGCCGCCCACCGGCCCCATCCCATCGATGGTCGGGGTGAATTGCGAGAGCAGGCTCGCATCAGAGGCTCCGCCGGTTGCGACATCGTTGATCGCAAAGCCCAGCTCACTGGCCGCCTTCCTGGCCAATTCCGCCATCAGCGCGACGCCTGGCCCCTTCTCCATCGGCGGAAAGCTAAAGCCACCGGCGAGTTCGCATTTCGATCCAGCGACGGTCGTCCTTGCGGCCACAGCACGCAGGGCCAACTCGGCGGCCCGCATGCCGCTCACGTCCGCGGCGCGCACATCGATCCGCACCTGCGCCAGGTCGGGCACGACGTTGGTCGCGGTGCCGCCCTGCACCACGCTCGGTGTCACCGTCACCCCGGGCGCAAGCCCGCTGAGCGCCTGCAGATCGATGATCCGATGGGCGAGCTCGACCGTGGCGTTGATGCCCTTCTCGGGCGCCACGCCCGCGTGGGCGGCCAGGCCACGGACGGTCAGGGTGAAGTCGGCCGAAGCCTTTCGCGCGCTCACGATGTCGCCGCTCATACGCGCTGGCTCATAGACCAGCGCGGCGTCCGCCTGTCGCGCGAGCCCGGCTGCAATACCGCGTGACACGGGCGAGCCATACTCCTCTTCGCTGTTGAAGAAGAACGTCAGACTGCCGAACTGGTCGGCTGCCTCCAGCTGCAACGCCCGCATGGCGTACATCCCGACCAGCAGCCCACCCTTCATGTCGCAGGCGCCGGGGGCGAAGATTTTGCCGTCGGCTTCGCGCCACGGGCGCGCCTCAACCGTGCCGTTGGGATAAACGGTGTCCAGATGGCCCATCAGCAGGATGCTGCCCTGACCTCGGCCGCGCGTGACTGCAACATGACAATCCCCATATTCGGATTGGGCGTGGCGCTCCACCTCCCAACCCCAGTCTCGGCATCGCTGCGCAACGAAGCTGCCCATTTCGTCGACCCCACGCTTGTTATGCGTGCCGCAATCGCGCCCGGTCAAGGCGCGCAGATCGGCCAGCCAGGCCGCCAGGTCAAACTCCAATTTCTGAGTCATCTACCATCTCCTTTGCATCGCTGACAGAACCGGCTTGCAGCGGGGATAACGCCGCAGACGCTGGACCTTTTTGGTTCGCAATCTGATCCGAGCGGCTGAGCAGCCGCACACACGCCAATGCGCCCAGAAACGACGCCGCGCACACGCCAAACAAGCTCGCGAACCCAAACCCATCGGCGATCGCGCCGACGCCGGCTGTGGCGAGCATCACAACACCCAGCAAGGTGTTGGTCAGGCCGAAGTAATGTACCCGGTCATTGGCCGGGGTGATGTCCATCAGCATCGGACTGCCCACAACGCCAATGCCAGTGGTCGCCATGGTCGAAAGGATAAACGGCGCGATGAGCAGAGCCTGGGCAGTTTCGTTAGCTAGCCCCGCCACAGCCAGTCCGACCAGGCTTGCGCAGGTAGCCGCCCCGCACGCGCCGACGACACCCAGCACAAAGCGATTGCCGCGACGCTCGCTCAGCCGACCCCACAACAGATTCGCGAGCAAACCCACCACCAGCGTCACGACGGCGACCAGGCCAAAGTAGGCATCCCCGGCGCCGTGGGCGCGCCGCGCATATACGGTGATAAATGGCACGCTTGCATTGCCCAGAAAGAGAAGTGAACGAAGCAATAAGAAGGCCCGATATCGGGGATCCCCGGACAGGATCGCCCGAGCGCGGCCAAACAAGGCGCCCAGCGAGGTCACCGTCTTCAAGGGCGGATCGGGCGGCTCGACGACCATCCCAAACAGCGCATAGCCGCCCAGCATGAAGAGCGCCGAAAGGGCGAAGATGAGCGCATAGTTGCGCGGAAAGTCCAGGCCGAGATTTCCCGACAAGATGAGGGCGATGGCTGCCCCGCCCGCGAGACCCAGAATGCTGCCGAGAAACTGGCGCATTCCGAACAAGGAGCCCCGCTTTTCGGCCGGGATGATCTTTGCCGTTGCCAACTGCCACGGAAGACCGGCTACCCCACTGGCCATCGCGATAAAGGTGATCCCGGCGAAGAACGCCCACAACAAAGTCGATCGATCAGGAATAAAGAGCGTCATCAAGACGATGGCCGCCCAGGTCGCCATCCTGATCGCCGTGGTGCCCCGATAGATTTGCAGCTTGAGCGGCAGCCGCTCCGCCCACGGGGCGACAAAGTACTGCGGCAAAAACCATCCGCCGTCCTTCATCAACACCAGCAGCGCGATCACGACGTTGGAGGATGTCAGTTGGCTCGCAAACGATGTCATGACCACGTTGTTGGTCATGGCGTCGCCGAGCGCCGTCAGCGCGCCGTTTCCGAGGTGAAGCGCGTAGTTGCGCCGGAAGTTGTGATCCCCGTACGGTATCAGGTTGTTCCAGAATCTCATGCGCGGGGGCTGAGCTTACCACTGGGGAAACGAGGGGCAGGAAGTATTGCGGACAGCTTTCAGTCTCCTTCCGCCCTTGACATCGCCGGCTGAATCCGGTAAAGTCCGCGTCTCGGGCATATGCGCAAGGTCTTCTCGTTTACGGGCTATTGGTATAACAGCTACTTTAGCAAGGCTAAAGGGAGCTTGCCTGGCCACGCGGAAACCTCGCGATAAGCCGCACGACACACGGCGAATCAGACAGAGGGCGCGGAGCAAGGAAGCTCCGCGCCCTCTTTTTTGTTTGCCCAGGAATGAACACGGAGTCATGTCAATGGTCATCATAATGAAACCCGGCGCCAGCACCGCCGAAATCGCGGGCGTGATCTCGCGGATCGAATCCATGTCGCTCACCTCGCACCCGATCTATGGCGAAGAGCGCACTGTCATCGCCGTGGTCGGAAACGACCGTCCGGTCGAAAAGTCCTTGTTTGAGACCATGGCCGGAGTTGACTTTATCCAGCCCATCCTCAAACCGTTCAAACTTGCCAGCCGCGAATTCCGCAAAAACGACTCGGCTGTGCCAATCATCGGGTCAAATGGCACGGCCGTCAATGTGGGCGGCGACAAGCGAATTGTGTTGATTGCGGGACCGTGCGCCTGCGAGAGCCGTTCGCAGGTGCTCGAGAGCGCGTGGGCGGTCAAGGAAGCGGGCGCGCGCGCCTTTCGGGGCGGGGCCTACAAACCTCGAACCTCCCCGTACTCGTTCCAGGGCCACGGCGAGGAAGCGTTGAAATGGATGGCCGAGGCGCGTGAAGTGACCGGGCTGGCAATTGTGACCGAGGTTATGGCGCCGGAGCAGGTCGAGCTCGTCTCGAAATATGCCAATGTGCTGCAAATCGGCGCGCGAAACATGCAGAACTACGCGCTGCTCAACGCCGTCGGCGAGAGCATGCGCCCAGTTCTACTCAAGCGTGGCATGAGCGCCACGATGGAAGAACTGCTCATGGCGGCAGAGTACATCCTCTCGCGTGGAAACTACAACGTCATGTTGTGTGAACGCGGCATCCGCACATTTGAGACCTATACCCGCAATACCCTGGACATCAACGCTGTTCCGGTGCTCAAACGCATGAGCCACCTGCCGGTCGTGGTTGACCCCAGCCACGCCACGGGGAAGAGTGAATACGTGCTGGCCGCCGCGCGGGCCGGCATTGCGGCCGGCGGCGGACGGTCTGATCATCGAAGTGCACCCCGACCCGAGCAAGGCCATGTCGGATGGCGCGCAATCGCTGACGCCCACGGCATTCCACGATCTGGTCAAACAGGCCCGCCGCATCGCTGAGGCCATGGACCGGGAAATCTAGCCCATGGTCATCATCATGAAGGCCGGCGCGTCGGCCCAAGCGATCGCTGGCGTGGTCAGCCGAATCGAAAGCGAAGGAATGCGCGCCCATTTGTCTCAGGGCGAGGAGCGCACCATCATTGGGATGGTCGGCGACGAGCGCCCCATCGATGGCGAGCAGCTTGAAGTCATGGACGGCGTCGAACGCGTGCTGGCCATCCTGCGGCCCTATAAGCTCGCCAGCCGGGACTTCCGCAAAGAAAACACCCTGATCACGATCAAGGCGGGCGGCCGGACTGTCCAGGTGGGCGGAAATGCAGTAGTCATGATGGCCGGCCCCTGCGCGGCCGAAAGCCGCGAACAAGTCCTCGAAAGCGCCCAGGCCGTGCGCGAAGCCGGAGCGACAGTACTCCGAGCCGGCGCCTTTAAGCCGCGCTCATCGCCCTACTCCTTCCAGGGCCATGGCGAGAAGGCTTTGCAGTGGATGGCCGAAGCCCGTGATCGGTATGGCCTGGCCGTCGTGACCGAAGTCATGGCCCCCGAGCAGGTGCTGCTGGTTTCGAGCTATGCCGACATCCTGCAAGTTGGCGCCCGCAACATGCAGAACTACTCGCTGCTCCACGCGGTTGGCTACAGCATGAAACCGGTTCTGCTCAAGCGCGGGATGAGCGCGACCATGGAAGAGCTGCTGATGGCGGCCGAGTACATCATGAGCCATGGCAATTACAACGTCATGCTGTGCGAACGCGGGATCCGCACCTTCGAAAAATACACCCGCAATACGACCGACATTAATGCCATCCCGGTCCTGCAGGAGCTCACTCACCTGCCAGTCATCGTCGATCCGAGCCATGGCACCGGAAAGTGGGAGTATGTGCCCGCGGTCGCAAAGGGGGCAGTCGCGGCTGGCGCCGATGGGCTCATCCTCGAGGTCCACCCGCAGCCCAGCAAGGCCCTGTCCGACGGCGCCCAGTCGCTCACGCCCCAACGCTACGCCGAACTGATGGGCCAGGTGCGCAAAGTGGCTGAAGCCGTTGGGCGCAGCATCGCCACATGATCGAACCGCGGCTATTCGACATGGATATGCAGGATGGACAGGATGAAACGATCGATATCCATCCTGTCCATCGTGTCTATCCATGTTGAAAAATCCATCTGTAGAATCGGGCGCTGTGGAACTCCCTGAACGCATCACCATCGTCGGTCTCGGGATCATGGGCGCGTCGCTGGCCCTGGCCCTGAAGGCGCGCGGCTACACCGGAATGATCACCGGTGTCGCTCGCACCGATGCGACCTGCGCGAGCGCGCTGGCCCGGGGCGCTGTCGACGCCGCAACCACCGACCTTCGGACGGGCCTGGCTGAGGCCGATTTGGTCGTGCTGGCCACCCCGGCCCGACTCCTGATTGATCAGATTAAGGTATGCGGAGAGATCTGCAAGGACGGCGCCGTGATCACCGACATGGGCAGCACCAAGAGCGCCATCGTTGCCGCGATGAATGGGCTGCCTGCCCGGCTCTCTGCCGTTGGCGGCCATCCCATGTGCGGCAAGGAAAAAGCAGGGATTGACGCGGCCGAAGCCGGGCTTTATGTTGGCGCGCCCTGGATCGTCACGCCAACCGATCGAAGCAACGATGACGCCCTGGCCATGGTGCGCGCGCTGGCGAGCTTCGTGGGCGCCCGACCGCGCGAAATTGCCTTCGCCGACCACGACCGCCTGCTGGCGTATGCCAGCCACCTGCCATACGCGTTGTCGGTGGCGCTGGTCACCGCAACCGACCACTTCGGAGCGTCACGGCCTGAGGTCTGGGAAGTCATGGCTGGCGGGTTTCGGGATACCAGCCGCGTGTCGGCCAGCGACGAAACCATGTGGACGGACATTCTTCTGACCAACTCCGGCCCGCTCCTCGCGGCAATACGGGACGCCCAATTTGCGTTGGACCAGCTTGGCGCCTTGATCGAGCGTGGAGACGAAGCCGGGCTGCGTGCGGCGCTCGGCGCGGCCGCCCGCGCCCGGCGCTCGCACTACCCGGGATGAATCAAACCCTCGCGCCCCCTCGCCGCATGCTGGGCCGTCTGAGGCCGCCCAGCGACCGAAGCATCACGGTGCGGGCCGCCCTGTTGGGCGCGCTCGCCGATGGCGAGACACGCGTGCGCCATCCGCTGGATTCCGACGACGCGCAGGCTGCGATGCACTGCGCGCGCGCGCTGGGCGCGGCGGTGGAGTTCGGAGAGGAGCTTGTCATCACAGGCCGAGGTTTGCGCGGACTGCATGCGCCGGCGGTTCCGTTGCATTGCGATTCGTCGGGCACGACGATGCGCTTGCTCGCTGGTTTGGTCGCCGGCCTTGGGTTTGACTGCGTCATCGATGGCAGCCCGCAACTGCGGCGCCGGCCGATGCGCCGCATCAGCGAACCTCTGACGCAGATGGGTGCCCGGATCGGGGATGTAAACGGTTGCGCGCCGCTGACGCTGCGAGCTGCCGCGCTGCGCGGCATTGACTACAGCCTGCCCGTCGCCAGCGCGCAGGTGAAATCAGCCATCCTCCTGGCCGGCTTGAACGCGACGGGTCAGACCACAACCCGCGAACCGGCGCCAACGCGCGATCACACCGAGCGCATGTTGCGCGCCATGGGCGTAGACGCCCGCACCCAAGGCAACACGACGACCCTGACACCACCGGCTGCCTTACATGCAATTTCCTTGACCGCGCCTGGAGACTTTTCGTCGGCGGCTTTCTTCATCGTCGCTGGCCTGCTCCACCCCCGAGCCGACATCACGTTACTCGACGTCGGCATCAATCCGACCCGAACCGGTCTCCTCGATGCCCTGCGGATGATGGGGGCCGCCATTGCCGTCGAGAACCTGAGTGACGAGGGCGGCGAGCCCGTGGCGGCGCTGCGCATCCAATCGACCGGCCTGCGCGGGATCGAGATAGCGGGTGACCTCACCGCCCGGATGATCGACGAACTGCCGGTCCTGGCCGTTGCAGCAACCCAGGCCCGCGGCGTCACTGTGGTCCGCGACGCGCAGGAACTGCGGGTCAAGGAGAGCAACCGGCTGGAGGGATTGGTCGCCGAGTTGCGCAAGCTTGGCGCCCAAATCGAGGCCACGCCGGACGGATTCGTGGTCGAGGGCCCCACCCCACTCCGCGGAGCGAATGTCGACGGCCTGGGGGACCACCGCATGGCGATGTCGCTGGCCGCGGCCGCGCTGGTCGCGACTGGCGAAACCACCCTCCTGGGCGCGGAGTGCGTGGCCAAGACCTATCCTGAATTCTTCGCTGATCTCGAGCGCCTGATGGAACGCTAAATGAGGGTTGGCCTTTTCGGTTATCCAGTCGCCCACTCCGCCTCGCCCGCGGATGCATAACGCCGCGTTTGCGGCCCTTGGTCTGGCCGATTGGCGCTATGAGCTGTGGGAAACCGCGCCCGAGGACCTGGGCCGGCGCGTTGCGGCGTTGCGGACGGACCCAGGCATTGCCGGCGCCAACGTGACGATCCCGCACAAGCAGGCAGTCGTCGCCCACCTCGACGGCGTGAGTGCGCATGCCGTGTCGATTGGCGCCGTAAACACACTCTTCCGCGACGGCGGCCGACTGCTCGGCGAGAACACGGATTGGATCGGCTTTCTGGATGACCTGCGACGGCACGGCCTCGGCAACCTCGCCGGAGCGCGGGCGTTGGTGCTGGGCGCGGGGGGCTCGGCCCGCGCCATTTGCTATGCCCTTGTCCGCGCGGGCGCGGACGCGCGCGTCGTCAATCGAGATCCGGCTCGGGCTGAGTCGTTGGCCGCCAGCCTGCCCGGCGTTCGCGCACTGCCCGCGCTTGATCAGGCCCAGGCGCTTGGGACTGACCTCATCGTCAATTGCACGTCGGCGGGGATGGAACCGCGCGAGACGACAACGCCCTGGCCGTCGGATCTGCCCTTCCCCGCGCAGGCCGCCGTCTACGATTTGGTTTACAAGCCGGCCACAACCCGCCTGATGCGCGATGCATTCAGCGCCGGCTTGCGCGTCATTGGCGGAATTGGCATGTTGGCCGAGCAGGGGGCCGAGGCGTTTTCGCTATGGACGGGACGAGATGCGCGTGAGGCATCGGTTATCATGCGCCAGACCCTCGGAGTACCTCCAGTATGAGCAAAATTGACCCCAACTTTCAAGTCTCGCCCGACCGGGCCCAGGCGTGGAGCGCGGCTTTCGGCGCCGACCCCAAGAATCGACTCGCCCTCAATGCGATCACCAAGACCAGTGCCCACGCGGTCGCCCTCGATCGGATGGTGCTGAACCGCAACGATCACTTCTACTCGCATGCGCTGAAGTCGAACGACGCCACGTCACAGGAGCACAGCGGCCGGTGCTGGCTGTTTGCCGGATTGAACCTTTTTCGAGTCGAAGCCAGGAAGCGGCTGAATCTCGAGAAGTTCGAGTTCTCCCAGACCTACCCAATGTTTTGGGACAAGCTTGAGAAGTCGAACTATTTCCTTGAGAGTGTCATCGCGACGGCTGGCGAACCGGTTGATGGGCGCCTCGTTCAGTTTTTGCTCCAGTCTCCGATTCAGGATGGCGGGCAATGGGACATGTTTGCGAACCTCGTCCGCAAGTACGGGGTCGTGCCCAAGTCCGTGATGCGCGAGACGGAGAGCAGCGGCAACTCAGCGTTGATGAATGGACGGGTGACGACCCGCTTGCGCGAGCACGCGGCTGAGCTCCGCGCGCTTGTCGCGCGGGGCGCATCCCCCGCGGCAGTCCAGGCCCGCAAGGCCGACATGCTGGCCGAGATCTATCGCATGCTGGCCATCCACCTTGGCGAACCGCCGCGATCATTTCACTGGCAGTGGCGCGACAAAGACGACGTGTTTCATCGCGACGGCGAATTGACGCCGCATGAGTTTTTCGACAAGTACGTCGCTTTTCCGTTGGACGATTTCGTGTGCCTGATTCACTGCCCCATGGAAGGCCGGGCGTTCAATCAACTGTTCACCATCGGCCATCTCGGCAACGTCGCCGAAGGCGACATCGTCCGATACTTGAACGTCGACCTGGCCACCTTCAAGCAGGCGGCCGCCGACATGATCGTCAAGCGTTCCGAGCCGGTCTGGTTTGGCTGCGATGTCGGACAGCGCTTCAACCGCGATCTGGGCGTCCTGGATTTGGATGTCTACGACTATGCGCTGACTTACGGGGTGACGCATACCGCCGGCAAGGCCGAACGCCTGGCCTATGCCCACAGCATGATGACTCACGCCATGGTGTTTACGGGCGTCGATATTGATGCCGAAGGCGCGCCGACAAAGTGGCGGGTCGAGAACAGCTGGGGCGAGTCGGTCGGCGAGAAGGGGTTCATGATCATGACCGACGCCTGGTTTGACGAGTACATGTACGAGGTGCTGGTGCGCAAGGAGCTTGTCCCGCCCGCCGCGATCGCTGCGCTGGAGGGCGCGCCGATCGTGCTGCCGCCCTGGGATCCGATGGGATCGCTGGCCGCTTCAAGCTGAACAATGTTGCGCTTTTTGACCGCGGGCGAATCCCACGGCCCCTCGCTCACGGCCATCCTGGAAGGAATGCCGGCCGGGCTGCCCCTCAGCAGCGAGCACATCGATCGCGAACTGGCGCGGCGCCAGCAGGGCTATGGCAGCGGCGGACGGATGAAGATCGAGCGCGACCACGCCCGCATCACCTCGGGCGTCATGGCCGGAAAGACCACCGGCGGGCCGATTGCATTCTCGGTGGAGAACCTCGACTACGCCAAGTGGCGCGATCAGGACATCGAGCCCATGACGATCCCCCGCCCGGGCCACGCCGACTTGACCGGCGCAGTGAAGTACGGGTATCGCGAATTGCGCTTGTCGCTTGAGCGCGCTTCAGCGCGCGAAACGACAATGCGAGTCGCCGTTGGGGCGGCCTGCCGGCGCCTGCTCTCCGAATTCGGCATCACCGTCGGGGGCTATGTCGTCAGTTTGGGCCGAATCGGCATTACAAGCTGGGGCCTGGTCACGACCGAGCGCGAGACGCCGCTCGACCCGGCCGTCTTCGCCCAACGCTTTCTGGCCGCCGAAGCGAGCGACGTGCGCAGCTACGAAGACGTGCTGGCCGAGCGGATGCGGGCCTTGATTCGCAAAACGATGGAAGACAAGGACACCCTGGGCGGTGTGGTTGAGGTTGCGGCGCTGGGCGTGCCGCCGGGATTGGGCAGCCACACCCACTGGGATCGAAGGTTGTCCACCCGTCTGATGGGGGCGGTCGGCAGCATCCACGCCGTAAAAGGCGTCGAAGTTGGAGACGGTTTCGCCGAGACACTGCATCCCGGCACGCGCTCGCAGGATGAACTCACCCTCGTGGAGGGCAACCTCACGCTTGGCAGCAACCACGCCGGCGGGATCGAGGGCGGCATCTCAAACGGCGCGCCCATCGTGCTCCGGGCAGCCTTCAAACCAATTGCGACGACCCTTAACCCGCTGAAATCGGTCGACCTTGCCACGGGCGAAGCGGTGACCACGAAGTACGAGCGCAGTGACTTCTGCCAGGTGCCACGGGCGGTGCCGATCGTCGAGGCCATGGTGTGCCAGGTGTTGGCGGATGCGCTCGTGGAGAAGCTGGGCGGCGATTCGATCGGTGAAATGATGCCGCGCTTCGACGCGCTGCGCCGAATGCGGCTATCCGACCTGCCCATGGACAATGCGCCCTGGCGCTTCAATTACGAGTAGCCCATGACGATCACCCCTGCCCCGACCACGCTCACCCCCGACCAGTTCAACGCCACCGCCGCCCGGATTGAGGCGGAGGTCTCCAAGATCATCATCGGGCAGGCCGACGTGATTCGGCATACCCTGCTGGCGATCATCGCCAACGGGCACGTCCTGCTCGAGGGCCTGCCCGGCCTGGGCAAGACATCTCTGGTGCGCGCATTTGCGGACGCCCTCGACTTGCGCTTCTCGCGCATCCAATTCACACCTGACTTGATGCCGGCCGACATCGTCGGGACTGACATTTTGGAAGAACAGGAATCGGGCCGGCGCGCGTTTCGCTTTCAGGCCGGCCCGGTCTTCGCCAACATCGTGCTGGCCGACGAGATCAACCGCGCGTCACCCAAGACGCAATCCGCGCTGCTCGAGGCCATGCAGGAACGCACCGTGACTGTGCTTGGGCGGACCTATAAGGTTCAGTCGCCGTTCTTCGTCCTGGCCACCCAGAACCCGATTGACATGGAGGGCACGTATCCCCTGCCGGAAGCCCAGCTCGATCGTTTTATGTTCAAACTGAACGTCGGGTTTCCGGATGCGGACGCGCTGGCCACCATTCTCGATCAGACAACCGGCGACAAGACCACAAGCGCCCAACGGGTTGCCGATGCCAGCACGCTCCTGGCGATGAACGCCTATGCCCGGCAGGTCCCGGCAGCCTCCGCCGTCGTTCGGCACGCCGCCGCGCTCATCTCAGCCACCCACCCGGAATCGGATCTGGCCCCGGAATTGGTACGTAAGTATGTGCGTTACGGCAGCAGCCCGCGCGGCGCGCAGGCCCTGCTGCTCGGGGCGCGATCGCTGGCATTGTTGAGCGGGAGGTTCAACGTGGCGATCGACGATGTCCGCAGCCTTGCCGCGGCGGCGCTGCGCCATCGAATTCTGCTGAACTTCGAAGGCCAGGCCGACGGCATCCGCACCGATGACGTCGTGCAGGCAGCCCTGTCGGCCACGTCCGCCTGACTCCCCGTTGTGAAAGGGCAACACCCCGGCTTCGCCGGGGTGTTGCTCTTTCACACTTCATTTTGCCGCGCGAGCGGCGCTATCGGACCAGGTCGGCGAATTCGCGCAGCGTGCCTTCGCCTCGCACCCGCACCCGGGACCAGACCATTGCGTCGCCCAGCGCGTGCGTCTTGCCAAATTGGGTTGTCACCGCGGCCAGAATGCTGGCCGAGCGCGCAACCCGCACAGTGTTGTCGTCAAAGAACCCGCCCGGATAGCAGAAAAACTGCGGGCGCTTGCCGGTGTAGGCCTGGATGCTCTCGATCGCGCCCAGTATTTGCCAGACCAGGAAATCATCGTTGCGGCGGCGCAGGTCGGCGTGCGAGCGGCTGTGATTCTCGATGCTCATCCCTGCGTCGTTCATAGCCTGGACCATCGGCCATGTCATGTAAGCCGGGTGACCAGCATGGATAAAGTCGGTGACGACGAAGAACGTCCCCCGCATGCCGTATTTCTTCAGCAGCGGCAGCGCATTCTCGTAGGCGTCGCGATAGCCATCGTCAAAGGTGAGAACGACCGGCTTTGCCGGAAGACCCCGGCCACCCGCCAGCGCCTCGTACAAATCGCCGAGACTGATGGTCGTGTAGCCGTTCTCCTGTAGAAAGGCAAGTTGTTGCTCGAACATTGCCGGCGACACTGACAGGTCAATCCGAATACGATCGGCGTCTGGCGGCGGGACCGATAGATAGTGATACATCAATATCGGAACGCGTGCTTCGCGCAGCGCACCGGAAACCGCGGCATCCGGAAGCGGCTGAGCCACCGGCCGGACGGCTGCGGGATCTGGCGTTCGCAGCGGCGCTTCCGGCCTGAGTGTTGCAGTTGCGCTAACCCGCGCGACGCGATTGTCTTCAGGATCCGACATCGGAGTGAACCGAGGCGAGGGGCGCGCCAACGCTACCGGCGCATCTGGGACCGGTGCGGGTGTGCTGGCATCCGGCGGAGCCCCGGACGGGCGGGCATCCTCATCAGGCAGAACATCGCCCAGCGACGGATCCCCCTCCATCGCCTCTGCTCCGAGCGACTCCACCGTTGGCGGGGCAACAGCATAGACAGTGGCCTCAATCGCAACCGTTGGGTCCAGCGTGGCTACCGTATGCGCTTCTGCAACTGAAGGCGGCGCAGAAGGGAACGACGAGGTCAATGCCAGCAGAAAAACCGTGAGGGCCGCAAATGACACAACGACCGCCTGGTGGACCCCCTTCATCGAAGTCATTATAGGCGGCGCCCCGCCTATAATCGTTCACCGTGTCTGAACAGATCCACAATGCAAAGCCTGCGTTCATGGTCGTCATGGGCGTCTCGGGTTCGGGCAAGACCACGATTGGGCGCGCGCTGGCGGAGCGACTCGGCTGGCGATTTCATGACGCCGACGACCATCATCCAGCAACAAATGTTGAGAAGATGCGCCAGGGGATTCCGCTCACTGACGCGGATCGGGAGCCATGGCTCGCGTCGCTTGGGAAGATCATCGATGCTTCAATGGAGAGCCGCGAGCCCGGCATATTGGCCTGCTCTGCGCTCAAACAGCGCTATCGCGACACCCTGACCCGCCCCGGGCTGCGTTTCATTTACCTGCGCGGCGATCTGGCCTCCATCCGCGCCCGAATGGAAGGCCGGCAGCACTTCATGCCCGTCAAGCTGCTCGAGAGCCAGTTCCTGGCGCTGGAGGAACCGGCCGACGCCATCGTCGTGGATGTGGCGCTTTCGATTGAAGCGCAGGTCGACTACATCGCGTCGGCACTCGCTGAGTCCGCCACCTGACTGGCCACCCGCTAGATATCCTCGATCGCCGACCGCAAGAACTCCGCCACACTCCAGGCTTGGGCCACGCAGCCGCCTGGAAGATGCGGCGCGTATCCGTCGAAGACCTCCGAGATCTGCCCCAGGCCAGCCTGATTGAAATGCGGCAGCATCCCATTCAGCCAGCGTCGCGCCTGCTGGCGCGCAGCTGCGCTGCGTTCATGAACACGGACATGAGCGGTGATGAACGGCCCCATCAGCCATGCCCAGATCGTGCCCTGATGATAGGCGCCATCACGCTTCTCGAGATCGCCAGAATAGCGGCCGCAATAGCGCGGGTCGCCGGGACTCAAGCTGCGCAAACCGTAGGGCGTCAGCAAGTCCCGCGCCACCACATCGACGACACGCTGCATCCGCTCCTGGTTCAGCATACTGTGAGTGAGGCTCGCGGCGAAAATCTGATTCGGGCGAATCGACGCGTCGCGTTCCGCGCCGTCTACAACATCGTAGAGACAACCGGCGTCTTCATTCCAAAATTGGGCATTGAAGGCGAGCTCCGCCTGCGCGGCCAGATCGCCATAGCGCAAGGCGCGCGCGGTATCACCGAAGCGTCCAGCAAAGCTGCGCATGATCTGAAGCGCGTTGAACCAGAGCGCCTGGATCTCGACAGGCTTTCCCATCCGGGGCGTCACGACCCAATCACGATACTTGGCATCCATCCAGGTGAGTGACATGCCTGGCGCGCCTGCGCGAAGCAGGCCATCCGTATCCAGCCGGATGTTGTATCGGGTGCCACGCTCATGCCAGGCAATCGCGTCGGCCAGCGGCTCGTATAGATGCTCACGAACAAACGCCTCGTCCTGACTGTACTGGCTGAGCGCACGGGTGGCCTCAAACATCCAGAGCGTGGCGTCAACGGTGTTGTATTCCGGTGTATCGCCCTTGTCCGGGAAGCGATTGGGAATCATCCCCTGGTCCATGTGGCGGGCATACTCGATCAGAATGTCGCGCGCGACATCGAAGCGGCCCGTCGCAAGCGTAAGACCCGGCAGCGCGATCATCGTGTCGCGCCCCCAATCGCTGAACCAGGGGTATCCGGCGATGATCGACTTGCGCTCACCCCGTGACACGATGAACTGGTCGGCTGCAGCCGTCAACGCGCACACCATCGAGTCGTCATACGGGGCGGCCTCAACGATTGCGGCCCGTCGGGCCACCTCAGCCCGGCGCAGCTCGTCAATGCCGGAGATCCCAATCGCCGCAGTCGAGGCGATCAGGCACAGCTGGTCCGGCGCATCACCAATCTGGAAGCGGAATTCGACCGGCCCGTGCAAATCCTCAATGTGATCGTATCCACGATCCTGCTCAACCTGCAAATGGAGGTGCCGATACCAGTACGGCGTCGGATCGACGGAATCGGCGTTGTGCGCGATGCGAAGCGCCGGCATATCCGCGTATGGCCTGAGTGTCACCTGTTGCAGCGCAACCTCCGCCACGGTATTCAGTCCGGAATTCTCATGGGAGAGGGTGTGAAAATCGCGGCAGGAGATCAGCGGCCGGATGCGAAGCTCCGCCTTTGCGCCCGGCGCGGCCTGTGGGTCACGGGTGATGGCGTATTGGACGCATACGGTGTTTTGGCCGTGGACAAGCCAAATCGCTTTCTCAATCAGCCAGCCCTCCACAGCATAGGTGAAAATCGGGAAGGGATCCAATCGGAATCCAATCTGGTGTCCAGGCGAGCGGGCTGGCCGATCGTCACTGAACTCATTCACCGCAAGCTCGACGCGGCGTTCGCCGCCATCGGGGAGACGCACAACAAGCGTCTCGTCGAGTTTGTTGAGCAGCATCAGTCGTTCGGTTGGCGGCTTCGTCGCCGCAACAAGGAGGCCGTGATACCGGCGCGTATTCAGTCCGATAACGGTCGACATCGCAAAACCGCCGATACCATTCGTTTCCAGCCACTCTTTTCCTCGGGCTTCGGTGATATCTCCGCAAATTTCTGCGCCGAACTCAATCATGGCATGCTCCTGTTTCGGGTGCGTCGGAATTGCCCTAAGTCTAGCCGCAAACCATCCGGCGAGATCCCCCTCCCCGCGCTGCGCGCGGGGAGGGGGATCTCGCCGGATCTTGCTAGTGGCCGACGCTCAATTTCATCCCGACGTGGGAGGCCACGAATCCGAGGCGCGCGTAGAAGGCGTGCGCCTCAGGCCGGCGTGCGTCGGAGGTCAGTTGCAGGGTTCCACAGCCTTTTTCGCGCGTCCGCTCGATCGCCCAGCGCATCATGCGCTCGCCAATCCGCTGCCCGCGCAAGTCAGCCTGGACACGGACGGCCTCGACCTCCATCCGCCGGGTCGCCACCTTGGTCAATGACACGAGCTCGATCAAATGCATGGTCGCTACGATGCGGCCATTGCGCTCGACAACGATCAGCTCATGTCGCGGGTCGGCATCGATCTCGGCAAAGGCGTCAAGATACGGCTGCGGCAGGGGAAGCTCATAGCGTTCGCGCGTTTGGCCGAACACATCGTCAGCCAGCAGGCGCACGATTTCGGGCAGGTCCTCGCGCGTGGCGCGGCGGATCGCGAGAGGAATTTCAGTCATGGCAATAAGTCACTGCGATAAAAACGCTGCAATCCTGGCGCGGGATCCTGTCAGCGCGGCCACTCAATCAGACCCACGGCGAAGGCGCCCGCCAGGAGCAGCCCCCACACCCCATATCCGGCAAGGATCGCAGGGATGAGTTGCCAACCCAGGCGCATTGCGCCGTAGACGACCGCAAGCCACACGAAGGTCGGGATGAATCCGATGATCATGTTGCGGGTCAGGAGCTCGATGACGGGGTTGATCTGTTCATCTCCGACGCCGGAGGCGACAACCCAGATCGCCAGGGGCATGTTGATCGGCATCGTTGCGAAGATCGCGGCCAGCGTCCGTGATCGCTCGCGCAAGACCGCCACAAGCAGGATGATGCCAATGGACATGGCAACAGGCAGGACTTTCTGAATACTCATGATCTGGCGCCGGCCGGTGAGGCAACCGAAAGGTTCAGAAACGGCAATAGGGTTCGCAACAGCAGGTCCGGCAACTCCTGCTGGGGTAAGTGCCCCACGTCGGGCAAGACCTCGAGGCGCGCGCCAGGCTGGGAGTCCGCGCGGGGGCGCGCATTTGCAAGCGGAAAGACCTTGTCGCGCCCGCCCCACACTACCAGGGCGGGCACCGCCAGGGACGGAATGCGCTTCGCCAGCCGACGACCGGCCGTCAAAAAGTATGGCAGGCTGCCCTTTTGGATCGTAAGCGCGGCCAGCCGCTGCGGCTCATCCCACACCCGGGCGACGACCCGCTCCAGCAGGAACTGACGATCCGCCAATGGCAGCGCGTCAAGATCCGCATAGTACGGGCGGAGTGTCTCAAAAGCGGCTTCGGGTGTGCCTGCGCGGAGCGCGCGAAAGTATCTGCGATCGAAGTAGTCGAGAAAGAGCCGCTGAAAAAGGGACAACCGGCTGGCCGGCGGATGTGAAATGACAAGGCTTCCATTCAGCAAGACCAGGGCGGATACGCGGTCGGGGTGCTGCGCGGCAACCGCATCCGCGGTGATCGCGCCAAGTGAATTCCCGATCAGTCCGAATCGATCCAAGCCAAGCCCCGCTGCCAGCGCCATCACACAGCCCGAATAGAACGGCACGCCAAAGGCTCGCGGACGCTTATCACTCCGCCCAAAACCAGGCAGATCAGGCGCGATGACCCGATACTGCGCGGCCAGTGCGCCGTAAATGTGTCGCCATGTGTCCGCCTCATCCTGCAGCCCATGCAACAAGATCAAGGGCGGACCGTCCCCGGCTGAGTCATACAGAAAAATCTCAGTGCGATCGGGCAGCGAGATCGTGCGCTGGAACGCCGCGAGTGCCGGGGCGCATCGCATGGGTCCAGAGGCGGGTCTTTCCATGGAAATGATCATAGAGTCGATCCCGATTCAGGCGCGAACCGGGATGGACCCTATCTACACGATCGAACGCGGCCCAGGGCGATCTACGAGCAGCCGGTCGTGTTGCCGCACGTATTGCACTTGAGGCAAGTGCCGTTCCGCACCAGCGTCCAGGAACCACAGTCAGGGCACGGGTCGCCCTCGTAGCCCTTAAGCTTGGCTTCGCGCGCCTTCTCGGCTCGGGCGGCCTCGGTATTGTCACGCGACGCCGCGCGTGCAACGGGCGCGCTGACCGCCGGCGCGCCCGACCTCATCGCCGCTGCATGGGTCGAGTATCCGTTGCCGTAACCATGACCGTTGGCGTTCCCGTTCGCCGCGCGGGCCACGGGCGTCTCATCCGCCGGGGTTGTCACCGGCACAGGCTCAGCGGCATGCCCAATTCCCGCCACCGGTTCAGTGAAGGCCCGGCTGGGCAAAGTGAGTTGCGCAACCGATACCTCGCGCTCATTGACGACTTCCTCGCTGTCGTATTCCGGCTCGATCTCCTTGCCCGGACCGCTCTCATGGGCCAGGTCCATTCGGCCGAGATAGGTGATGGCGAGCTCGCGGAAGATGTAGTCGATGATGCTTGTCGACATCTTGACATGATCGTTGCCCGTAACCATGCCAGCCGGCTCGAACTTGGTGAACACAAATGCGTCGACGAACTCGTCCAGCGGCACGCCGTACTGCAGGCCCAGCGATACCGCAATCGTGAAGCAGTTGAGCAGGCTGCGGAAGCCCGCCCCTTCCTTGTACATATCTACAAAGATCTCTCCGAGGGTGTCATCGCTGTACTCCCCGGTGCGCAGGAAGATGCTATGTCCGCCGATCTTGGCCTTCTGGGTGAACCCATGCCGGCGGCCTGGCAACAAACGCCGCTTGGCCAGATACCGAATCACGGTCTTCTCGACGATCTTTTCAACCACAACTGGGGCCGCGTGCGCCGGCATCTCCACCATCGCATCGACAATCTCTTCAACGTCCGACGAGGTGTTGAGCGGCTGGCTGAGCTTGCTGCCATCCCGATACAGCGCATTGGCCTTGACTCCAACCTTCCATGACAGCATGTAGGCATCCCACACGTCCTGGACCGTGGCCTCGACCGGCAAGTTGATCGTCTTGCTGATCGCCCCGCTCAGGAAGGGCTGCGCCACCGCCATCATCAGGATGTGGCCATCCGTCGAGATAAAGCGCTTGCCGTATTTGCCGCACCGATTGGCGCAATCGAAGACGGCGTAGTGCTCGGTCCTGAGATGCGGCGCGCCCTCGGTTGTCATCGTCCCGCACACGAAGTCATTTGCGGCGTCGATGTCATGCTGCGAAAATCCGAGCGCCTTGAGCAGATTGAACTTGTAGTCGCCTAATTGTTCCGCGCTGAAACCGAGCTTTTCGCGGCAGAAATCCTCGCCCAGGGTGAACTTATTGAACGCAAACTGAATCTCGAAGGCGCCGGGGAGGGCAGCCTGCAGTTTGGCCAGCGCCTCGTCGGTAAAGCCCTTGGCCCGCAGCGTTTCCGGGTTGATCCGCGGGCATCCGGTCAGGGTCCCGGATCCCTTGGCATACAACACGATGTCCTCGATCTGTTGATCGGTGTAGCCCAACCGGCGGAGCGCCGGCGGCAGGCTCTGATTGATGATCTTGAAGTAGCCGCCACCGGCCAGTTTCTTGAACTTGACCAGCGAGAAGTCGGGCTCTATTCCGGTGGTGTCACAGTCCATGACCAAACCGATGGTGCCCGTCGGCGCAATGACCGTTACCTGGGCATTCCGAAAGCCATTTTGCTCGCCGAGCGCGAGCATCCGATCCGCATCCTCACGGGCAGCCCGCAGCAAATCGCTCGGGCAGAACTCCGGATCGATGCCAAGCGGGTGCACGCTGAGCGCTTCGTACTCCGCGGCGCTCGCGTTGTAGGCCGCCCGGCGATGGTTGCGGATGACCCGCAGCATGTGCTCGCGATTTCGCGCATATCCGGGAAACGGCCCAAGCTGGCCGGCCATTTCGGCGCTGGCCGCATACGCCCCGCAGTGCAGCATTGCGGTCAGGGCCCCGGCGATTGCCCGCCCTTCAGGGCTGTCATAGGGCACGCCCTGGATCATCAGGAGTGTGCCAAGGTTGGCATAACCAAGACCCAACGTCCGAAACTCATAGCTCAGGGTCGCCAGCGGCTTGCTCGGAAACTGCGCCATCAGCACGCTGATCTCGAGCACGAGCGTCCACAGCCGGGTGGCGTGCCGATAACCGTCGACATCGAAAACGCCGGTCTTCTCATCATAGAACTGGACCAGGTTCAAGCTCGCCAGGTTGCAGGCCGTGTCATCGAGGAACATGTATTCCGAGCACGGATTGCTGCCTCGGATAGGTCCGTCGGCGGGACAGGTGTGCCACTCGTTTACCGTGTCGTGATACTGCATCCCGGGATCGGCGCTTTGCCAGGCCGCGTCCGCGATGCGTTGCATCAGACTGCGCGCCTTAATCGTGCGGCGGCTCCTGACCTGCGCGCCGGTCTTGCGGGCCTTCTCGATATCAGTCCGCCACAAGAGGTTCCAGTCGCCGTCGTTCTCAACCGCCTGCATGAAGGCGTTGGTCACCCGGACGGTGTTATTGCTATTTTGTCCGCTGACAGTGGCATACGCCTCGCTGTTCCAGTCGGTGTCGTACTCGGCGAATGCAATGGCGGTATAGCCCTGTTCGGCATACTGGATCGCGCGCTCGATATAGTTGCCAGGAATGAGGTCCAGTCGCGCGTCGCCGATGGCCTTGGCCAGGCCCTTGTTCTGTTTGCGATCAAATCGGGCTGAATCGGTCTTCTCCGCGTGACAGGCCCTGATGATTGCGTTCAAATGGCGGTTGTTGAGCCTGCTTCCTGTGACAAGCGAAGCGACCTTCTGCTCCTCGGTCACTTTCCAGTCGACGAAAGTCTCGATATCCGGGTGATCGATGTCGAGAATGACCATCTTGGCCGCCCGGCGGGTCGTGCCGCCACTCTTGATAGCGCCAGCCGCCCGGTCGCCGATCTTCAGAAATGACATCAAGCCGCTGGAGCGACCGCCCCCGCTGAGGGGCTCCATTTCGCCCCGGAGATTGGAGAAGTTGCTTCCCGTACCGCTGCCGTACTTGAAGATGCGCGCCTCACGCACCCATAGATCCATAATGCCGCCTTCATTGACGAGGTCGTCGGCGACGGACTGGATGAAGCAGGCGTGCGGTTGCGGATGGGTATAGGCGTCATCCGAAGTCACAAGCTGTCCGCTCTTCGGGTCAACATAAAAATGACCCTGCGACGGCCCGGTGATGCCGTACGCCCAGTTCAATCCGGTATTGAACCACTGGGGCGAGTTTGGCGCGGCCATCTGCATGGCCAGCATGTAGCAAAGCTCATCGTGAAAAGCCTGGGCATCTTCCTCCGAGTCGAAATAGCCGTGCTTCCATCCCCAGTAGGTCCAGCAGCCGGCCAACCGGCCGAACACTTGCTTGCTGTCACGCTCGCCCGTATTTGTCGCGGCACCCTCCTGTGGCACGCTCCGCTGCAGCCATGCCGGCACACCTTTCTCCTTCACATGCCGCGTAGCGGATGGAACACCCGCCTTCCGGAAGTACTTCTGGGCGATGATGTCGACCGCCACCTGTGACCATTGCGCAGGCACAGCGATATCCGTCATCTCAAAAACCTTTGAACCGTCGGTATTCCGAATGCTGGACACGCGTTTCTCGAACGGGATGTCGCTATAGGGAGATTGGCGGGGATGGGTGTAGCGGCGATTAATCTTCATTCCTGTTTTTCCAACTTGCGATTGGTGTCTGACATATCTGGGTCGCGAATCAGCGCTCCCCCAGTAACTTTTCGATCTCTCCCTTGACACTTTCGATGTCCTTCAGATTGAGATATACAATTGCATAACGAATGTAAGCAACTTCGTCCAGCGTTCGCAGTCCGCGGAGTGTTATGTCTCCGATGTCGCGGGCGGCGACTTCAGGCTTGCCGAGCGCGATTACCTGAGCCTCGATTTGATCGGCCAGGCGCTCAATATCCGCCGCCGAAACCGGCCGCTTCGCGCATGCGATGCGGATACCGTCCAGGACTTTGTCCCGATCGAACGATTCGCGTCGTCCGCCCCGCTTGACCACCAGGGGCGCAACCTCAACCACCCGTTCCACAGTGCTGAATCTCCGCCCGCACGACTTGCACGCCCGCCGCCTGCGGATGCAGCCAGAAGCCTCGCGAACAGTGTCAACGACGTGGGTATCAGTCGAGCTGCATTGTGGACATTTCATTGCCGTTGTGTCAGTGATTCATGCGCGCAAGCCACGTATCTCTTCTACATAACTGCTTTCATAACGCCATATCTTGTGCAGAACACATGTTCGCCAGAACATATGGGACGGAAAGGAAGTGGAGTATATGAAGGGCCGGACTATTTGTCAACTGAAACGAACCCCCGCGCCACCTTAAATTCTGTTTCGATTCACATCACGGGCCGGCGTTTGCATAACGCCTAAAGCCGGCCCAATGAGTGAGACAGATGCGCGCCTGCAACTAGCGCTGGCGACGCAGGAAGGTCGGAAGTTCGAGATCGTCGGGATCGTAGCCCGTGCTGGCCGTCGACGCGCTGTCTTCCCGAGGCTCGGTCGTCGTCGAGGGCGTAAATCGCGGCGGAGTGGCGCTGCGCGACACGCCTTCGCGATCGCGGATCTGCGACGGCCGGTTCACCCGCCGGGTCGAGCCGCCCGTGTGCTCAAAGCCGGTCGCAATTACGGTGATTCGGACCGTGTCTTTCATGTTCTCATCGATGACCGCGCCGAAGATCACATTGCAGTCCGGATGGGCCGCCGAACGGATGAGCATGGCCGCCTCATTCACCTCGTGCAGAGCCATGTCCGGTCCGCCGGTGACATTGAACAGAATGCCGTGCGCGCCGTCGATTGTGACGTCGAGAAGGTTCGAAGTGATCGCCTGTTCGGCGGCAGCCCGAGCCCGGCCCTCGCCGCTCGCGGTGCCAACGGCCATCAATGCAGCCCCACCCTCGCTCATGATCGCTCGAACATCGGCAAAGTCCAGGTTGATCAACCCCGGAGTCGTGATCACTTCGCTGATCCCCTGAATGCCCTGGCGCAGAACATCGTCCGCCACGCGGAACGACTGCGAAAGGCTCGCCCGCTTGTCGACAATGTCCAGCAGGCGATCATTCGGTATGACGATCAACGTGTCAACGTGTTCTTTCAATCGCTCGATCCCGGCCTCTGCGGCCCGCTGACGAGGAGTCCCCTCGAAAGAAAACGGGCGCGTCACGACACCGATGGTGAGGGCGCCTTGCTCCTTTGCGATGCGCGCAATGACCGGAGCCGCACCTGTGCCAGTCCCACCCCCCATACCAGCGGTGATAAAGACCATATCCGCGCCCTTGATGACGCTGTAGATCTCGTCCGAGGACTCTTCGGCGGCTTTTTCGCCCTGGTTGGGATTTCCGCCTGCGCCAAGACCGCGGGTGACCTTGTCACCCAGGCGAATGCGAACGGGGGCCTGGCTCAACATCAGCGCCTGCTGATCCGTATTGACCGCAATGAACTCAATGCCCTGCATCGCCTCGGCAATCATGCGATTCACCGCATTTTGGCCACCGCCCCCTACCCCAATCACCTTAATCTGGGCAGGCGACTCCGGATGACCGGTGTATGACGGCCCCGTCGGCGTGCCGCTTGTCGCGAAAACGTGGCCTGATGCGTCCATGTAAGTGTTCATGCGTCCCTCTCTCCGTCCGATCTCGACGGCATCGATCTTTCTACGAATCCCGGCAGAACCGAGAATATCCGGGCATTTTAGTGGAGTTATCCACAATGTCAAGGGGATTTATCCACAGCTCGCGCAATTTAAGGACGTCGGCGGGCAGTCGTCAGGATCGCGGAAACAGATTGCTGAACCATCCCTTCATATTGAGGTTGACTGGCGGCAACCCGCGCCGCCGCCGGGCCGGCTTGGCGACCATGTTGAGCATCCCCCACTTCACCAGGCCAACCGACGTGGAATAGGCCGGTGTTCTGATTGAGTCGACCAATCCATGCAGGTTGGTTGGCATCGCAATCCGAACCGGAAGCCGAGCGACGTCGCGCCCAACTTCACGCATCCCCGGCAAGGATGAACCGCCTCCGGTCAAGACCAGGCCGGCCGGGAGCAGCCCATCGTAGCCGCTGCGCTTGACCTCCTGCATGATTAAGTCAAAGAGCTCGCGCGCCCGTTCGTGCAGGATCTCGGCCATGTCGCGCCGCTGAATGCTGATGTTTCCCTCATCCCCAAACCCGGCAGCCACAAATGGAGCATCCGTCGGGAGATCACGCAGGCTGACGTGACCGTGCGAGATTTTGATCTGCTCCGCAGTCTCGAGCGGCAGGCGCAGCACCTTGGCCAGGTCGCTCGTGAAATGCCAGCCCCCGACCTCCAGCACCGATACATGCCAGACCGCGCCGTCGATGTACACCGCGATATCGGTCGTGCCGTGGCCGATATCGGCCATCACCACGCCCATTTCACGCTCAGTTGGGGTCAAGGTCGCCTCGGCCGACGCCAAAGGCGCCAGAACCACTTCGGCCTGCTCTATCTGGGCCTGATGCAGACATTCGTAGAGATTCTGAATTGCGTGCTCGATGCCGTGACAATATTCGTCTGGGCTTCAAGCCGGTAGCCGAGCATACCCATCGGGTGCCGCACCCCGTCCTGCTCATCAATCTTGAAGTGACGCGGGATAACGTGGATGACTTCGCGGTTGTTCGGAACGGTCACCGCCTGGGCGGCCTCAAGCACGCGATTGATGTCCTCCTGGGTGACACCCTGCTCTCCACGGCCGATGGCCACAGCGCCATGGCTGTTCTGCGACTGAATGTGATTACCAGCCATGCTGACCAGCGCAGCCGAAATCTTAGTGGCCGAAGACCGCTCCGCGCCGTCCACCGACTCGCGAATCGCCTGTGTCACCTCATTGACGTTCACAATCTGTCCGCGCTTCATGCCGCGCGACGGGACAATGCCCACGCCCACAACCGCGAAGTCGCCTTCGGCTTCGCCTGACTCGCCCACCAGGGTGACGATTTTTGAACTCCCGATATCAATTGCGGTGACGATTTTTCCCGTTTCTGCCATGCTGCGCGCCTCGTTACTTAACGTAGTAGGGGGCTTCGATCACCCGTACATCGATCAACTTGGGCTGGATGTTGCGCGACACAAGCTGGTCGCGGAGCGTCTGCGCCATGCGCGATCGCTCGATCATTGCGCCGGCGCGGCCCGATGTTCCAATCTGAACTTTCCAGTTGCGATCATTGACAAACCAGAACCCATCGGATTTTGTGTAAGCGTACTGCGTGACTTCGGGCTGCGCCTCCAACAGTTCGCGAAGGTTGGACAAGATACCGGAGTCGAGCTCTTTTCCATCTGCCGGCAGAAGCACCTTGTCATCCAGCTTCACCACCACTCGCGCGCGGGCGTTGTCCCAGGTCTTTTGGGCCCGGCCCGTTTGATCCACCCACATCGTCGCGCCCGGCGCATCCAGGCGCGCAAGCGCCTGAGTCACCTTGACCAGCACGACACACTCCTTCTGCCACTCGCAGCGGATATTGGCCGCATCGATTCCGGGCAGTTCCCGAACGCTTTGAGCCGACTGATCCAGGTTCAGGAGAAACCAATGCTGCCCCATGACGCCACTGGCGGCCAGAATCCCCTGAGCGGGCAGACCCTCGTTGCCATCAACCCGGCCCTCACGGACCATGAACAGATCACTCGCCAGGAACGCGCCGCCCCCGACAACGATCATGATTGCCAATGCCGCGGCCGCGATACCCCGCACAACGCGTTTGCGTTGCCCAAGGCCTTGACGTTCATCCGCCGACGCAGATGGATCAAACCGCCGCGCTCGGCGCCCAGTCGACTTGTAGGTCATGCCTCGCGCGCATCCTCCAGCGCCAAGTCAATCATACGGGACAGAAGCTCGCCATATTCAAGCCCGGAGGCCGCCCATAGCTTTGGGTACATACTGATCTGGGTGAAGCCGGGCATGGTATTGATCTCGCCGACATAGACTTCGCCCGCCGTGGGCGTCTCGCCCCGAGCCGACCCGTCAAGCAGAAAATCGATGCGGGCCAGACCGCGCGCTTCAACTGCCGCCGCCACATCGATCGCGACCTCACGGATGAGCGTTGATAGTCCTTCGGGAATGGGCGCCGGGATGAGCAGCCGCGAGGCCGATTCGCCCTTATCCAGATACTTGGCCTCGTAGTCGTAAAACTCCCGGCTGGGCCGGATCTCGCCAACCACCGACGCGCGCATCCGATCGTTGCCGAGGATGCTGACCTCGAGCTCGCGCGCATTTGGCACCGCCCATTCGATCAGGGCCTTGCGATCCCATTTGAACGCTTCAGCCAGCGCCGGGCCAAGCTCGACCACGCCGTGGGCCTTGCTGATTCCCACCGAGCTGCCCATGTTGGCCGGTTTGACAAAGCAGGGATAACCAATTGCATCGGCTGAACGGCGAATTACGTCTTCAGGCGCGTCGTTCCACTCCCGCCGGGTGACGGTCAGATATGGCGCAACGGGGAGGTTGCGCGCGCGCATCACGTCCTTGAACACCGACTTGTCCATTCCAACGGCTGATCCCACCACGCTGGCCCCGACGCACGGCACACCGATCAGCTTCAAGAAGCCTTGAACCGTGCCATCTTCGCCCATCGGTCCGTGCAGCGCGGGGAAAGCCACGTCGGCACCCCGCAGATCCTCCATCGGCACCGACCACTTCCCTGTCCGATCGATGTAGATCGGCCAGACGTCGAAGCGCGTCTCGTCAAGGTTTTCCATGATCGAGCCCGCCGACATCAGGCTGACCTCGTGCTCACCCGATTGTCCGCCGTACAAGACGGCCACGCGCAAACGCGCGCGAGTGGATGCATTTGGGTCGGTGGCGGCAGTCATGTCAGTTTTCGATCTCCAGCGGCGCGTCCGCGCCGGAAAGGGCGGGACCCCCACCCCAGTCTCCCAGCAATTCCACTTCGAGTTCAAGCCGGACCGCAAACTGTTTCAACACCTCGGTCTGAGCTAGGTCGATCAGCGCTTTGATATCGCTCGCGGATGCGTTGCCGGTGTTGACGAAAAAATTGGCGTGCTTCTCGGAAATCTGAGCCTGACCCTGGCGGTGGCCCTTCAGCCCGGCTGCTTCAATCAGCCGCCCCGCAAAATCGCCGCTCGGATTCTTAAACATGCTTCCCATCGTGGCCCCAGGCGGCTGACTTGCGCGACGGCGATCGTTGTATTCACCCGCCCGCCGCTCCAGATTTGCCCGATTGTCCTGTTTGAGATCAAACAAGGCCGTGAGCACGACCGGCCGTTCGGAAGAGTGGTAACGCTTGAGCGCGCTGGCGCGATAACCAAACCCAAGCTGGCGTTTTGTCCACCACTCCGGCGCGGCCGCGCCGCGGCGCAGGATTCGGGCCATGGCCAGATTCGCGTTGACATCGGAACCGTGTGCGCCGGCGTTTCCGACCACCGCGCCGCCGACCGTGCCGGGCACGCCGATTGCCCATTCCAGGCCGCCCAGGCCGCGCTCAACGCACTCCCTGGCCAGGGTGATCAGCGCGACACCCGAATCCGTCTCGACCCGCGCGTTGCCATCCAGCGTCTTCCAGCGGATTTCGCGCGCGCGGTTGATGATGACGAGCCCGCGCACGCCTAGATCGCTTACGAGGACATTCGCGCCGCTGCCAAGAATATGACACGGCATGCCAATCGCATCCGCGTGTCGAACCAGCGACAAAAGTTCATCTGTGGCGCGGGCCTCAATCAACAGATCGGCCGGGCCGCCCACCCGGGCCGTGGTATAGCGCGACAGAGGCTCCTTTGCCTTTGCCCGCGCGCGCAGCTCGGCGGCGACGATGTCCATCATCGGGCCGCCTCCCGCAGCATTGAGAGCAGGCGCTCGCCAACCGCGTTGCCGTCTCCGGCTGAGAGGGTGATAACGACATCACCTCCGCGAGCCAGGCCAAACAGCATGCCAGCGGCGTCGGTCATCGTGGCTACCGGCCGCGCTGACCGGTGGCGCAGGCGCCGCGAAATCGCGATCGGGTTGAGCCAGGCCGCGTCATAAGGGAAGTCTTCAATCCGCTCGCGCGCGGCGTACACCGGGAGCACGAGTACCTCGTCAGCATCACCAAAAGCGGACGCAAAATCCTCGATCAATGCCCGAGTGCGACTGAACGTGTGTGGCTGCCATACCGCCCACAGGCGCGCAACCGGGTAGCGCTGGCGGGCAGCCGCGAGGGTGGCCCGAATCTTGGTCGGGTTGTGCCCGTAGTCATCGATGACGCGCACGCCGCGCGCCTCACCGCGCAGCTCAAAGCGGCGCCCCACTCCGGCGAAACCACCCAGCGAACGGGCCGCCATGTCGACGGGCACCCCAAGCGCATCCGCAACCACCAACGCGCACAACGCATTCAAAGCGTTGTGGTCTCCCGGAATACGCAGCGAGCATCCGCCCATCTGTCCGGCGGGGCCGGTGTAGTCAAAGTCGACGCCACCCAACGCATTGGGGCGCGGATGATGCGCTCGCCACGCGCCGCGCTTCAACCCATAATCAATCACAGGGGCAGCCAGGGGCGCGGCCCGCGCGAGCGCATCCTGGGCGCCCATGTCGTCGGCGCAGACGATGACGGCCCCGTCCGCGGGCGCGCTGCGGGCAAACAGCGCAAAGGCATTCTTGGTGTCATTCAGGTCGGCGTATGTATCCGGGTGATCAAACTCGACGTTGGTGATGACGGCGATTCGGGGAGACAGCCTCAGAAAGGTCCGGTCATACTCGTCGGCTTCGAGCACAAAGGCCTCGCCCGCGCCGTGCCGCGCATTTACGCCCAGCGGCTGGGGGGTCGCGCCAATAATAAAGGACGGGTCAAGCCCGGCATCGCTCAGAACGGTCGCGATCATGCTGGTCGTTGTGCTCTTGCCGTGTGTGCCCGCAACTGCAACACCCACCCGCTCACGCAGGAGTTCGTTCAGCAAGTCGCCCCGATGCCAGATTGGCAGGCCGAGCCGGCGCGCTTCGACAAGCTCGGGCTCATCGCGGGAGATCGCCGAGGATGGCGCGACGGCCTCAACGTCTTTGAGGTGGACAAGATCGTGCCCAACCCAGGCCCGGATTCCTTCGGCGTTGAGCGCATCGAGCGCCGCCGACGTGACGCGATCGTCGCCGCTGACGTCGTCGCCGCGGGCGTGCAGGATGCGCGCGATGGCGCTCATGCCAGCGCCACCGATTCCGAGAAGATGAATCCGCATGCTCAGATGATGACGATGAGGATGAAGAGCACGATGGCGATCAGCACCAGAGTCAACGATGGTCCCGAAAAGAAGGCGGCGGCAGAATTCTTGACAAAGAAGAACTGGTCCCAACCGGTATCGGGTCGGCTGAAAAGTAGTTTGCCTGCCGCTGAAAAGCTGTTGTTGCTCAGGATGCCGGCCTGATAGGCGAAATAGGCCAGGGTGCTGAACAAGATGAAGCCGTTGAACAGGCCAATCACGATCGACAACACACCCTGGGCGACATCGCGCTTGCCGTCGCCACCCTTTGCTCGGGTGACAACCCCCCCCAGATAGCCAAAGAGGCTGATCAGCATAAAGGGAAATGCCTTCCAGAACCACTTCCATTCCGGGCCGGCAGTGCCTGCAAGCGAGCCAAGCTCCTTGCCAAACTGATTGACCACAAACAGGGCAAAGATCATGCTGAACGTGACCAGCACCTCGCGCACCCAGCCCCGAATGCCGCCGATCGCGCCAAACATGATGACAAAGAAGATAAAGACGATATCAGCATTAATCATGGATTCGCTCCGCGGCTTTCGCCAGCAGGACTGCGATGTTATCAGCACCGTCCAGCCGGGCAAGCCGGCGCGATGCCAGCCGCATCGCATCAAGGGCTGGCGCGTCGTCCAGCAGTTGTATCGCGAGCGCCGCCAGACCCCTGTCAGGATCTGCCAGCGCGCCATCCTCAAGCACCATTGCTGCGCCGCGCGCAGCCAGAAAGTCGGCGTTCACGCGCTGATAGCGCCAGGCGTACGGATAGGGCGACAGTATCGCAGGCAGACCCAGCGCGGGCAACTCCCCGAGCGAGCTGGCCCCCGATCGACAGACCACCAAATCTGCCGCCGCCATCGCATCAACCATCTCCTCGTGCAGATAGGCATGTGCGCGGTAGCGCGACTTCTCCGCGCCCTGGAGCGCGTCGCGAACAGCCTCCACTTCGCCCCAGTCACCCTCACCCGAGACATGGATCACGATGGCGCGCTCGAGCAGCCGCGGGAGCGCGTCGAGCACCGCCCGGTTGATGCTGCGCGCGCCCTTGCTGCCGCCGTAAATGAGGAGTACCCGCGCGTCCGCGGGTATCCCAAGCTTCTCGCGCGCGCCGGCGCGCGTGGCAACCAAAAACTGCTCGCGCAGTGGATAGCCAGTTGGCACCAGCTTGCTGGAGGGCACCCAGGCGGCCGAGTCAGGGGTCGTCGCCGCCACGCGCCAGGCCAGCCGCGCCATGACCTTGAGGGCCAAACCAGGTTCGATGTCGGGCAGAAAGACCACAGCCGGAACGCGCCTCAGCCACGCCGCGATGCTCACGGGCACACCGACAAAACCGCCTGTCAGCAAGACCGCGTCGGGCCGGAAGCGGCCGATCAATCGCCACGCCGCCACGATTCCCTGAAAGGTGCGTAGCGCTCCGCGGGTCATGCGCGCGAGGCCGACGCCATGCACTGCGCCCGCGGGAATCCCGGCATAGGCGACCTTAGCCCGTCGGACGAGACCCGCCTCCATGCCTTCCTGTCCTCCCACGAACAGCGCCTCGATCGTCGCCGGGGGCGGCGCGGCGTGCGGTGTTCTCGCGCCGGGTTCGGATGTCCCGGCCGACGAGGACGGGAACATCGTTATTCGCCTTAACGCGGCGAGGGTTGTTAACGCGGGCAGGACGTGTCCCGCGGTCCCGCCGGCCGACAGAATCAATCGCACCTTGGATACCTCGTGACGTGCGAGCGAGGACGCTCGGGGCGCCTTGCTCGTTGGTCTGTGAATTGGCGATGATGGCGCTTCCTCGCGACACACTCAGGACGATGCCGCACGCCGCCAGCACCGAAACAAGCGATGATCCGCCCACACTCAGGAACGGGACTGGAATGCCGGTAAACGGAATGACTTCCATCAATGAGAACATGTTCACCGATGCCTGCACGATCATCCACATCATCACGCCTCCGGCAAGATAGGCGCCAAAATGCGAGTCCGAACGCCTCCCGATCACCAGGCAGCGCCACGCAAGCAGGCCGAAAAGTGTGAGCGTTAGCAGCAGGCCAAGCAATCCAAGCTCTTCGCCCAGGACGGCCATGATGCTGTCCGTGTGCGGCAGCGGCAGAAAGCCTTGCTTTTGATAGCTGCTGCCAAGACCCGTCCCAAAGAAGTTGCCGAGCGCAAATGCGATCTTCGCCTGCGGCACGTGGCTCTGCCAATAGGTGGGATCTGATGTGGCGGCAAAATCTCTCACCCGGCTGGCGGCATGCGGAAAGAGCTGCAGCGCAAGCGGATATAGCGCAATCCCACTTCCGCCCACAACCAGAAAGTGCTTGAGGCTTGCGCCGGCGAGAAAGAACATCACAAACGCGACCGACACGACGACCGAGGTGGTTCCAAAGTCGGGTTCAACGACGATCAACACAGCCGCGGAACCGGTGATCAGGGCAAACGGCAACAGGCCTGAAAAGAAGCTGTGAAGCTGATCACGCCGCGAGGCCAGCCAGGCCGCGCCATAGATGATGATCGCCGTCTTGGCGAGTTCGGAAGGCTGAAAAGAGCCTTCGCCAAACCAACGCCGCGCGCCATTTCGAGACGGTGTGAACAGCACAGCCACCAGCAGGAGCAGGGTGATCACCATAAAGGGTAGAGCGACCTTGCGCGGGAGGGCATAGTCGATTCTGCTGATGCCGAACATGACGACAAGGCCAATCGCCGCAGCGCCAACCTGACTGACAAAAAAGCGCGAGGCGATCTCGCCCGTTGCCGGTCGAATGTAGCCGATTGTCGAACTGTAGGCCATGATCAAGCCCAGAGTCACCAGTCCGAGAATCACGACCAGCAAGGTGCGGTCCATCCCGCGCGGGCCCTCAGCGGCGGCGCGGCGCGCAACCCGGGCTGCGGAGGGTGTGAGTGAAATCCTCATGCGAATACTTGCTCAGAAATCTTGGCGATCGTCGCTTCAATGAAGTGCGGTGATTAGTTCGGTGAATTCGTCGCCGCGTTCGGCAAAGTCTCTGTAGGCGTCATAACTCGTACCCCCCGGCGAGAGCAATACGACGCTGCCCGGCTGCGCGACGTCGACGGCGCGAAGCACAGCATCCCGCAGCGATACGTGCGCGCTCATCCGACCTGGCGCAATTCCAGCGGCTTGAAGCTTGCCCTGAACCATCCCCGCCATTTCTCCGAACAGCGCGATATGTTCGCACCGGCGCGCCATTTCCGCCGCCGCGTCATCCCAGGGCAGCTTCTTGTCCCTGCCCCCGCACAAGAGCACCACCGGCGCCGTGAAGCACCGCAGGTCTGCCAGCACCCTTTCTGGCGCAGTCGCGATTGAATCATCGTAGTAGCGCACACCGTTCAACTCGCGAACGAGCTGGAGGCGGTGCACGACGCCCTTGAACGACCGCGCAATGCCCCGAATCGCATCCAGGCCGGCGCCGGCGCTGGCGGCCAGCACGGCCGCCGCCAGCACGTTGAGAATGTTGTGATCCCCCATCAGCAGCAACTCTCGTCGATGACAAATTGTATCCTCAATTCGGTTTTTCCGGATGCGCAACCGCAGGAACCCATCCTCATCGAGCCAGGCGCCATCACCCCGGGGCTCGGCCCGAAGGCTGAACCACGCGGTCGAGGCCCCGGAGTTCAGCGTTGATGAAACGGGATCGTCGGCGTTTAGTACTTGGAGGTCTGCGTCACCCTGAAAATCCAGGATGCGCTTCTTTGCGGCCGTATAGGCAGCCATCGTGCCGTGGCGATCCAGGTGATTGGGCGTGATATTCGTGATGCAGGCGATATGCGGGCTGCGCGTCATCAAGTCGAGCTGGAACGATGAGAGCTCCATCACCACGTGATCGTAGGCGCCTATGTCGTCCACATGCTCAATCAGGGGATTCCCGATATTGCCACCAACCCAGACTGGCCGGGTCGGGCTGCCTGAGCCGGATTCGTGCGCGCGGAGCATCTCACCGAGCAGGGTCGTCGTCGTCGTCTTTCCCGCCGATCCGGTGATTCCAATAATCGGCGCCGCGCACAATTCGAAGAACATGTCGGCGTCGTTGCTGATCGGGACGCCCCGCCGGCGCGCCTCAACGACGATCGGCAGATTGATCGGAACCCCGCCGCTCAAACACAACAGCTCGCAATCGTCCAGCAGGCTCAGTGGATGTCCTCCCAAGGCCAGGGTCAACGCCGAAACGGCCGGCAGGCTTGTCAGATCCAGCCCGCCCGCCGCCTTGTCGTCGCTCAAAACCACGTGCGCGCCTTTGGAGAGCAGATAGCGTGTCAGCGCGATGCCCTGACGGGCCGCGCCCAGAATAACCACTCGCTTGCCTGCCCAACGCTTCATGGATTTCCCAACACCGCCAGCCCGACCCCGACCATGCCGGCGACGATGCCGACCAGCCAGAAACGCTGCACCAACTGAGTTTCGCTCCAGCCCTGCACCACGTAGTGATTGTGCAGTGGCGACATTTTGAACAAACGCCGCCCCTCGCCATAGCGCCGGCGGGTGTACTTGAACCAGGCAACCTGGAGCAACGTGCTGACGGTTTCGGCGACGGGTACGATTGCGATAATGGGCAATAGTAGCCACTGTCCCGTCATCATGGCCATCATCCCGAGCGATGCGCCCAGGGCTTCACTGCCCAGGTCTCCCATGAAGATCTGGGCCGGATGCACGTTAAACCACAGAAAGCCCAGCAACGCGCCGGCGATGACCATGCAGAAGGTGGTCACGAAGACCTGGCCCTGCATAAAGCCGATGACCCCGTATACGATAAAGCTGACGAAGCAAATCAGGGCCGCCAGCCCATCGAGGCCATCCGTGAGGTTGACCGCGTTCGCCGAGGCATGGATGATGAAGATGGCAACCGGTATCCACAACAGCCCGATATCCACTGGCTCAGCCAGTCCGGGCACGCCCACCCGGCTATAGCCAAACAGGAGTTCCGACGACCAGGTCAGGCCGGTGGGCCCGAACTCCGGCACGCGAGCCTGGTTCATCACCAACGCCGCGGTGGTCGCGATGAGAAGCTGAATAAGGGCCTTGGTCCGCCCGCGCATCCCCTCGCCGCGCCGCACACCACGCACACCCATGAAGTCATCAATCCCGCCGAAAATGGCAAAGCTGACCATGACGACCAGAACGATGCCAAGCGAGCGTCCAACCAGTACCAGGCCGGGCGGAAATCCAGGCAGTACCCGGGCGCCGACGCGCGTATAGAAATACATCATCGTCAGCATGAGCAGGGTCACGCCAACAAAAAGGACTCCGCCCATGGTCGGCGTTCCCATCTTGACCATGTGGCTGCTTGGTCCGTCCACCCGTATCTGTTTGCCAATCCTGGCCCTCCGCAGAAAGGCGATCAGGGGGCCGCCCAACAGCACGGAGACAAGACAGGCGATTACGCCTGCCATCAGTGAAGTTCCCATGGTTCAGTCTTGCAGCCCGGCTACAACATCCTCCATTTCCATTCCCCGCGATCCCTTGACAAGGATCGTCGACTTCTGGGTCACCCGCTCGCGCACGACCCGAATCGCCTCGGACTTGGTCGCGACATGCACAACCGATTCAGGCGCTGCGCCGCACGCCCGGGCCTCCTCGGCGATCCAGCGCGCGCGCTCACCAACGCACACGATCAACTGCGCCACAAGCGCCGCCCGGCAACCCACCTCCCGATGCGCGGCTTCCTCGAGGTCGGCAAGTTCGAGCATGTCTGCCAGAACCGCCACCCGCGGCGGGTCGCCGACTTCCTGTAGAACATTCAGGGCCGCCAGCGTCGACTCAGGACTCGCATTGTATGTGTCATCGATGATGATCGAACCGTGCGGGCCCTCGATCACCTGGAGTCGAATGGCGCCGCCGGGCTGGCCCAATCCTTCCACGATTTCTCCCCAGCTCAACCCCGCCACACGGCCGACCGCTGCCGCCCGAAGCGCGGTATTGGCGCTGTGCGCCCCCAGCAGGGGCACCCGCGCGGTGTACGACGCTGTGATGCCTTTTTCGCGCAGGCGGACCATGATTCCATCCAGACCGCGGGTTTCGATATCCTCAATCCAGAAATCCGCCCGGCTGGTGAGACCCGCTGTTACGACCCGTGCGCGCGTCATCGCGGCCATGCCGCGCACGCGCGCGTCATCGTCATTGAGCACCACGACGCCACCCTCGGCCGCGGGCGGAAGCGCCAGGACGAGCTCGGCCTTCGCCATAGCGATGTTGTCCAGCGAGCCCAGGCGTTCCAGATGCACTGGCGCGATCATGGTGATGACGCCAATCTGCGGGCGCACCCAGGAAGAGAAGCGCGCGATCTCGCCTCGGGCATACATCCCAATCTCAATGACCGCATACTCGTGCTCCGGGCGCAACCTAAGCAGCGTCATCGGAATACCAAGCTCGTTGTTCTGGTTTCCCTCGTTTTTGAGGGTCCGATAACGGATGCCCAGGACCTGGGCAATGAGTTCCTTGGTGGTCGATTTTCCCAGGCTGCCCGTCACGCCAACCATGCGAGGCGAAAACTGGGCCCGCCACGCCGCGCCGGCGGATTGAAGCGCGTCGACGGTGTTGTCGACCCGGATGAGAAACGGCGGCCCACCGACGTCGCGAGGGAACGCGCCAGCGCGCGCGTCAACCATGTTCGCGCCGGGAATCTCGAGGTCCCGTTCGATGAGCGCAGCCACAGCACCGCGCGCAAACGCGTCGGCCACATACGCATGCCCATCACTGCGCTCGCCTTTGATGGCAACAAAAAGATCAGCCGGCCCAGCCAAACGCGAATCCACGACGGCCCCTCGGATGGGAAAGCGTTCGAGGCCGGGTGACGAACGGCCACCAACACCCTGGACGATTTGCATCACGCTGAGCATGGATTCGACTCCTCACGCCTGCGCGGCTACTTCACGATGTCGGGCGCGATATTGAACATCTGCGCTGCCCGTTCGGCAACGTCATGAAAGACCGGGATGGTCGTGTCCTTCGCAAACGCGGGCTTCGGATAGTCGAGTTTGACCAGGATCGTGATCTGGGGTCTGCTCGCTGGGAAAACCCCCGCATAGGTGTGGATTGGACGCGGCACTGGGATGCCATTCGGGCGCTGCTCCGCGGTACCTGTCTTGCCCGCGACGCTGTAGCCCTTGATCAGAGCCGCCGGAGAGGCAGTGCGGGTCGCCTCGCCAAGAATGGCGCGAATCTGGCGCGATGTTTCGGGGCTGACAGCTTGATTGCGCACGACCGGGTTGATGATCTGGACGCGCCCATCGGGCAGGACGTACTTCGAAACAACGTGCGGCTGCATCACGGCGCCGTCATTGGCCACCGCGTTGATAGCGCCGATCACTTGTATTGGCGTCATCGACACACCTTGTCCATAGGAATTTGTCGTGAGCACAATCGGGCTCCAGCGGGGAGATTCGGGCGTATTCAGAATGCCCTGCTCCTCGCCACCCATATCGACCCCTGTGCGATTGCCCAGACCGAACTTTCGCATGTAGGTGTAGAAGCTTTCCGGGCCCATGTACTCCCGGGCGACCTGCGCCGTAACCGTATTGATCGAATGCTGGAACACCTCCAACAGCGACACTGCGCCGTACCGGCCATTTTGCGAGTTGTAAATCGGTATGCCATCCGTGCGATAAACGCCGCTGTCATTGAAAATGGTCCGAGAAGTGACCTTGCCAGAGTCGAGGGCCGCCGCCCAGGTCACAGCCTTCATCGTTGAGCCGGGGTCATACAGATCGCTTACGGCCTGGTTGCGCAGGCGTCGTTCGCCCTGCCGGGAGGCGGCTGCGCCCAACGCCGAGTTGGGGTCATAAGTCGGGAGCGATGCCATTGACAGAATCGCGCCGGTCCGCGTCTCCATTACGATGATGGTGCCGCCGCTCGCGTCGTATTCCTTCAGCGCCTGCGCCAGGCGCCGTTCGACGAATTGCTGCAGGTTGGCGTCGATGGTGAGCGTGAGATCCGCCCCGGGCCGCGCCTGCTGGAGCTCGATGACGTCGTTGCCGCGCTCCTTGATCTTGCCAGGAGTCGCCCGCAAGACGTTGTCGTAAAAATCCTCGACACCGCTCAGTCCAGTCGGGACAAGATTGACATAGCCAAGCACCGAAGCCGCCAGGGTGCCCTGCGGATAGTCGCGCTCCCAAGTGGATTCGAAGTTCAGACAGCAGCGCTTGGCCGCGGTCAGCGTCGTTGTAAGCCGAAACGTCTCGGAGGGGGACAAACCGGCCGCCACCAGAGTTGACACATTCGTCTTCGTGGGCGCCCATGTTGCGATGATGGTGTCCATCTCCTGCTTGACCTTTGCGTAGGGCCGGCCCGTTGCTCCGGAAAGCGCGGACGCCAGGGTGGCGGTATCGGTAACGATCGGCCTGCCGTTGACCCGAGTCGGGTTCAATCGCACGTCCCAGGCCAGATTGCTGACCGCCAGAACGGTCCCGGTCCGATCGCTGATCAACCCGCGCGGGGCCAGGAGAACGTCGCTATTCGTCTGCTGATAGATGCCAATCTCGAGTGCTCGCTCGTTGCCGGCTAGTTGCAGGTTGGCCCCTCGGACGGCGACCAACATGAGGATCAGCCCGATTACGATGCCGACGACGGTGACCCGTCGCCCGGAGAGTGCAGGTTGCGCTAGCGTGCTGGAATAGTAACGCGGTTCTGTGGAAGTCATGGCTGTTTCAGGGTCAATGTGGCGGTGATGGTCGGGGTCAGCGTTGGCTCGGCGATTTGCAGGTATTCGAGTTTGTCGGTCGGCCCAAAGCCGGCCTTGCGGGCCCGCCGCTCCATTTCGTCAATTGAAGCGACCCGCCCGATCGACGTCCACGCTTCATTGGTCTCGCGGGTGAGGTCGGTTCCCTTCGCGTAGAGCCGGTCCAGTTCGCGGCTGAGAGACTCGGTGCGGGCGGCCATGGCGAGGTTGGCAACGGCCAACCCAAGGCACAACAGCAGGCTGAAGACGGCCAGCGCGACATAATGGCGCGCGCTCAGGTTGGACAGGCGTCGCAGTGTTTCCTTCATCGTTTTTCCACCACGCGCAGATGCGCGCTGCGTGCCCTGGGGTTCGCTTCGATTTCGGCTTCTGTCGGTTCAATTGGCTTGTGCGTCACGAGCGTCACAGCCGCTGCCTGTTCAACTTGATCCGAGCCGAAGCCGGGGATAGCCGTCCGCTCTATTGCCGCCTCTCGAAAGGCCACTTTCACCATCCGGTCTTCAAGCGAATGGAAGGTGATCACGGCAAGCCGGCCACCGGGGGCCAGCGCCGCGATCAAATCGGGCAACGCCCTTTGCAGCCGGCCCAACTCGTCGTTGACGACGATCCGAAGCGCCTGAAAAACCAGGGTCGCAGGATGAATACGCTGACGACGGCCGGACCGGGCCACGCCAGCCACAATGTCGCGCAATTGCGTCGTCGTTGTAATCGGCCTGGCGCCAAGGATCGCTTCAGCCACCCGCCGCGGGTTCTCAATTTCACCGTAAGCGCGCAGCCATCCGACCAATTCGTCCAGTTCGGCCCGATTGACAAGAGGCGCAGCGGTTGGTTCGTGCCCCTCTCCCGCTGAAAACCGCATATCCAGCGGGCCCTCGCGCATAAATGCAAACCCGCGCTCGGCCTCGGCCAGTTGATAAGAGCTCAACCCCAGGTCCGCCAGGATTCCATCCAACGGCGTCATGCCGGCCGTTGTGGCCATGGCCGCAGCGTCATCGATCCACCCGCGCGCCACAACCGCTCGCCCGCCAAAGGGGCGCAAGCGTTCGGTCACCCGCTCAACGGCTTGCGGATCCGCGTCAGTGCCCATCAATCGGCCATCCGGGCCGCTGCGCTCCAAAACTCCGACTGCGTGGCCACCCCCACCCGCAGTCACGTCGAGGTAGCGGCCACCCGCCCGCGGCTGAAGCGCGTCCATTACCTCCTGGAAAAGCACTGGCGAGTGAGTCATGCTACGCGGTAAGCTACGTTGTCCATTTGGTCTGAAGCTAGATCCCAAGACGCGACCAAACGTCTTCCTGTTTTGCCAGAGCAGACAACTCCGCGGTTCGGGCTTGCCATGCCTCGGGTGTCCACAGTTCAAGATGGTCGTAGGCGCCGACCACCAGAGTCGGCCCGGTGATCGCCGCATGCGCGAGCAGGCGCTCGGGGATCAGCACCCTGCCCTGCCCGTCAAGGGAGACGTTCTCCGCATTGGAGAACATCAGAGCCTGGAGCATCGAGGACTCGCGCTGAAACTGAGGGAGCGACCGCACCCGATCCGCCAATTTTTCAAAGGCCGCGACCGGGTAGACCAACACGCAGTTGTCCTTAATCGCCGTAAGGACAAGACCCTCGGCAAATGACGCGCGGAAGCGGGCCGGCATCATCAGCCGTCCCTTCCCATCGATTGCGTGTCGCGTTTGTCCGAGCAGCATAATTATGTCCCAGCGTCCCACTTTCTCCCACTTCTTCCCACTTATGATTACATTCTAGTGGTTTTGCGAAATACTGCAAGGGGTGGGCGACCAATTCTCGGAAATACTCTAGGAAAGTGCGGGTTATGATCCAAGGCGTTGGATGCGCAATCACGACAGCGGCATGCGCGCGTGTTCTTCCTGGTGACTGGTGATCGCCGCCAAGCCCTCGAGACAGCCGGCCACGACGATGAAGCGTGGACGGCACGCCTGCGCTTATGCCTGCATGCGCGCAGACGGGTCGGACCCGATGGCTCGCGTTTGAACACGGGCGCGTGGGTGTCCAACGCTGGCCCGCCTGATGCCGCGATCGATATTGACTGGATCGGTCAGGCGCTGACCGAGATGGCTGCTGAGCAGCGCGCCAGCGTCGTGTTTCCGGCCCTTTTCGAAGATGGCGAAGATCGTCTTGCCGGTTTATTTGGCTGCTCACCCGCACAGGCTTCGGCGCGACGACGGCAAGCGATGCTCCGCTTGCGGGCAACCGTGTCGGAGGCCGACACCGATCAGGTCGATACGGGCGCGACGGTCCTGTCCGACACCGCTCTCGCGGAAGCGCTTGCCGATGTTGCAGATCGGGGCCTGGCCGATGCAGTTGAGCGGACGACTGCGCGAAGAAGCAGAGCCTGGATCCTGCGCGCGGTCATGCTGATCATCGCGGCCCTTGTGCTCGCGCCGGGCCTGTCCCAAATGGCGCACCCGCCACTGGGCGTCGCATGGCAGGGTTTTGGCGAGATTGAGTTCGCAGATGGCCGCCTGCGTCGGATCGGCCGGGGAAACGTCACGGAAGCGGCCTGGTCACCGGATGGCGCCCGGATCGTGGTGGCAGCATCGTCGGGAATATATGCCCTCGATGCGGCCACCTTGCGTCCCATCGGCTACGCGGCGGCTAGAGCTGGAACGCGCTTGATTGGCTTGAGCCCGGACGGTTCGCAAATCGCAACGTGGCTCGACGACGCACTTGTCTTGCGCGACGGCGTCGATCTGCGTCCGGTCTTTACCGCCACGTCAAAAGAGTGGCTTGGGGTTTCCGCCGTGGCCTGGGACTGGACAAGCGAGACACTCGCGCTCGGCGGACCGCAGGGCGTGGCGCTGCTTAAGCCCCGCGAAACCTCGCGTAGCACGCTGTTTCCAGCGGCAGCCGGAGCGGCCCGACTTCGCTTCAGTCCGGACGGCGCCTGGCTCGCAATCACAACCGCCACGCCTGAAACGCTTCTCATCAGGACGGATGGCGCAAGCATGTTCGAGATCGGCGGCAACTCCCACCCGGCCATCGCCTCGGACTTCAGCGGCGATGGCCGCAGCCTGATCGGAGTTTTCGGACACGGGGTTGCGGTGGCAGATCTTGAAGCGGGCTCATGGAAAACGAAGGCCGACCGTTCCGGACTAACGACGTTTCTGTGGGTCAGCCAGGATGGCAAGCGCGCTGTGGTCGTCGATGGGGCGGCAATCGCCGATGCGGCAGACCTGCTGACGATCGACCTTGAGACCGGACAGGTAACGCGCCGGCTGCGCGTGCCGCGCGACCTTCATGTTGGCGCCATGGCCGTGCGCGAGGACGGCGCGCATGCCCTGATCGTCAACGCCGATGGCCTGTCGATCTGGGATCTGAACACCGGCGCGTTGGTCGCAGCCAGCGTGGATTTTGCCCCGCCTCCCGGCGTTATATTGCCTACACCCGTGCGATTCTCCGACGACGGGCGCCATCTTGTCGCACTGGACGCCTACGGCGGCCTGCGCGTCATGGACGCGACGTCAGGCCGCATCGAACGCGCGCTCAACGAGAACACCGATCCGTTTATCGACGCAGTTTTCAGTCCCGACGGCCGCCAACTCGTGGCCGACAACGATGCCGGTGTTGGTCTGCGGCGTCTGGCGCCAGGCGATCGAAGCCGCCAGACCGAACCGGCCCTGTACGGTTTTGACGTGGCGAGCGGCCGCGTAACACACGTCTTCCCTGGGGCGCGCCAACCTCAGTTCATCGCGCCATCGGTTATGGCGTACTTGCCGGTCGAGCGCAACGAGTTGCGCAGCTACAATTTTTCGACCGCCACAAACCAGGCCTGGGCAAGCGTGCAGGCTGCGCGTATTGACGCCTTTGCCGCATCAGTCGGTCCAACCCGGGTCGCCGTGTTGACAGATCGCACGCTCGAACTCTGGGATCCCGGGTCGGGGCTTGTCTGGCGATCCCCCATTGCCCTTAGCGAAGTTGACCGGGTGCTTCTGGGACGCCCCCTGGCCATATCAGGCGACGCGCGGCTCATCGCCGTGGCGGAACCCAGCCTGGGCATCCGTATCTACGCCGGCGACACCGGAGCGCTCCGGGGTGTTTTGGCGAAGCCGATCACGGTGACTTTCGAAGCCAGCCTTGAGAATCCGCTGAAGGCCGCAATCAGCCCTGACGGGCGCTGGATCGCCACGGTCGACAATCGCCCAACGCTGGCTAACACAGCATCCTCGATCATGACGGTGTGGCGCGCCGACACGCTGCGCCCCAGCGAGACGCGCGCCGACGACCGGGAGCGCGTGACAGGTATCGCCTTCAGCCCCGACAGCCGCAGGTTGGTCACGATGCGCTCCAACTACGTCATCGAGCTGATAGAGCTGCCGTAGACGCCGATCGACGGGAGCACAATGCCCGCGCGCGGCGCGGGCATTGTGCTCCCGTCAATCGGCTTGCAGCGACACAATCAGGCCGGCGGACCGCGATGATATTCCTGCAAGCTGAACACGCTCAACTCGTGATTCTGCAAAGACCGTATCGCGCTTACGGCCGCTGTCGCGGCGCTCAACGTGGTGAGCAATGGAATCTTGTGCCGCAGGGCGGCGATACGCAGGCGCTGGCTGTCATCAAAGGCCTGCCGCCCGAGCGGCGTGCTGATCACCAGATCGACCCTGTCGGTCGAGATCAGATCAACGGTTGTGGGCGGGGCCTCGCTTGCTTTATTGACCACCCTGGCCTTGATCCCCATACGCTCGAGGGCCTGGGCGGTGCCTGCAGTGGCCACAATCTCAAAGCCGAGCCGGCGCAGATCGCGAGCGATCTTTCCGACCGCGCCTTTGTCATAGTCGTTGACCGTAATCAGGACAGTGCCGGACACCGGGAGCGGCTCCCCAGCGCCAAGTTCAGCCTTGACATAGGCCTGGCCAAAGGTCGCCGCGCTGCCCATGACCTCGCCGGTGCTGCGCATCTCGGGTCCAAGCGTCACGCGAGCGCCCGGAAATTTGCCGAAGGGCAGCACAACCTCTTTGATGAAAAAGCCATTCAGCTCGGGCTCGTGGATGAAGCCAATCTGCTCAAGTGTCTCGCCAGCGGCGATCCGGGCGGCGATCTTGGCCAGCGGCGCGCCGGTGGCTTTGCTGACAAACGGCGTTGTGCGGCTGGCGCGTGGATTGACCTCGAGGACATAGACCTCCTCATGATGAATGGCAAACTGCGTATTCATCAACCCGCGCACGCCGATCCGGAGAGCGATGCGCTCGGTGTAGTCGCGAATTGTGTTCAGGTGAAACTCGCTGACTTTGATCGGCGGCAGGACGCACGCGCTGTCGCCGCTGTGCACCCCCGCTTCCTCAATCTGCTCCATGATTCCGCCGACAACGACGCGCTGTCCGTCGCAGACCGCATCAACGTCCAGCTCAAACGCATCCTCAAGATAACGATCAATCAACACCGGCGCATTGGGCGAGACACGGGTGGCTTCGGCGATGAAGCGGGCCAGATCCGTGTCGTCATAGACGATGCCCATCGCCCGTCCTCCGAGGACGTAGGACGGGCGCACGAGCACCGGGTAGCCGATCCGGGCTGCCACCTCGCGCGCATCCTCGATCGACATGGCATTCCCATTTTCGGGTTGGGGAATCTCGAGCTCATCCAGAATGGCGGAGAATTGTTTGCGGTCCTCGGCCAGGGCAATGGCCTCGGGCGACGTCCCCCAGATCGGCACCCCGGCATCCTTGAGCGACTGGGCCAGGTTGAGCGGCGTCTGCCCCCCAAACTGAGCGAGGGCGGGAACGACCATGGCCCCATCGCGCGATTCCATGTCGTGGATATTCAGCACATGCTCGAGCGTAAGGGGCTCAAAGTAGAGCCGGTCGGCCGTGTCATAGTCTGTGCTGACCGTCTCCGGGTTGCAATTGACCATGATGGTCTCCCATCCCGCCTCGCGCAGGGCATAGCAGGCATGGACACAGCAGTAGTCAAACTCGATTCCCTGCCCGATCCGATTTGGGCCGCCGCCCAGAATCATGATCTTCTTGCGCCCGGTGGGCTCAGCCTCGTCAAAACCCTCGTAGTGACTGTAGAGATACGGAGTGTTGCTCTCGAATTCCGCCGCGCAGGTGTCGACCCGGTAGAAAGCGGCCCGGACACCCAGCGCTTTGCGCCGCGCCCGCACGTCCAGCATCGCGGGGGAGCGACTGCCCGCAGGCCGAAGCAGGCGCGCGATCAAAAGGTCGCCAAAACCTTCGCGCTTTGCCCGCAGAAAGAGGCCGGCCGAGATTGTGTCAAGCGTCTCGACCGCGAGCGCCCGCTCGGTTTCGACCATCTGCTCGAACTGAGCGACAAACCAGGGGTCGTAGCGGGTAGCTTCGATTATCTGGCTGGACGTCGCGCCTGAGCGCAGCGCGTCAAATACGTCGAACAAGCGAGTCGCTGTTGGCCGGCGCATCGCTGCGAGCCGGGCTGCGAGATTGCCCTCGGGTGGCGGCCACGCGCCGTACAGCCCGGCCTTGCCAATCTCCAGACCCTGGGCCGCCTTGTTCAAGGCCTCCTTGAAGGTCCGGCCGATCGCCATCACCTCGCCCACCGATTTCATCTGGGGGCCAAGGGTGTCGTCGGCGCCCTGGAATTTCTCAAACGCCCAGCGGGGAAACTTGACCACCACATAGTCGAGCGACGGCTCGAATGAGGCTGGCGTTTTTTTGGTGATGTCGTTGGGGATCTCATCCAGCGAATAGCCGACGGCCAGCAGCGCCGCGATCTTGGCGATGGGGAAACCGGTGGCCTTGCTGGCCAGGGCCGACGAGCGCGAGACGCGCGGGTTCATCTCAATCACCAGGGTCTCGCCATTTGCCGGATTGACCGCGAACTGGACGTTGCTGCCGCCGGTTGCGACCCCGACCGCCCGCATGACGATCCGGGCCATATCGCGCAGCCGCTGCAGCTCCTTATCGGTCAGGGTCAGGGCCGGTGCGACGGTGACGCTGTCGCCCGTGTGGACACCCATCGGGTCGATGTTCTCAATCGAGCATACGACCACGAAGTTGTCGCTGTGGTCGCGCATGACCTCGAGCTCGTATTCCTTCCAGCCCAACACGCTTTGCTCGATCAGGACCTGATGGGTCGGGCTCTCGCGCAGGCCGTGGGCGCACTTCTCGCGCAGTTCCGCCTCGTCCCACGCCACCCCGCCACCACTGCCGCCAAGGGTAAAGGACGGCCGGATGAGGACGGGATAGCCAATTTCCGCGGAGAGAGCGACCGCCGCGTCCACCGACACTACCGTGTCGCCGCGCGCCACAGACAGCCCATTCGCGTGCATCGCTTCCTTGAAGAGCTGACGGTCTTCAGCGATCTTGATCGATTGCACGCTGGCGCCGATGAGCTGAACCCCGTACTTGGCCAGAATGCCTTGCTCATCCAGGGCAATGGCCAGATTCAGGGCCGTCTGGGCCCCGACGGTCGGAAGCACGGCGTCGGGTTTCTCCTTGGCGATGATGAGCTCGAGCACTTCCGGCGTGAGCGGCTCGACATAGGTCGCGTCGGCAAACTCGGGATCGGTCATGATCGTGGCCGGGTTCGAGTTGACGAGGATGACGCGGTAACCCTCGCGGCGAAGCACTTTGCAGGCCTGCGCGCCGGCATAATCAAATTCGCAGGCCTGCCCGATGACGATTGGCCCGGACCCGATGACGAGGATGGAATGGATGTCTGTTCTTTTCGGCATGATGGCCCGTAAGGGCGGGCGCAAGTTTATCAGGGGGACCTTCCCGAATCGAATAACACCCGGCTTCGCCGGGGGATATTCCTTTCAGGAGGAATTCTGCGTCAGGCGCGACTTTTCCGGACGGGACCTGCCCGCAGCTCCGCCGCGGGCGGTCCGTTGCACCGGTGATCCTGCTATACTCCCGCCCACAAGGCAAAGAATCAGACAAGTAGGCGCCACAGCATCGGCAGAGAGTTCGGCAAACAGGTGCAAGCCGGATCGAGAACGTGGCGGCGAATGGACTGCCGAGCCGCGCGTTGAACGTCCCGAAGGGGCCAGTAGACTCGCCGGAGCCGCAACCGTTACAGCGCGGAGCGCGTGTTTGCGCGCGAACAAGGGGCGGCCGCGCGGTCGCCTGAACCCTGGGTGGCACCACGAGAAACGCCTCTCGTCCCGATGTGGACGGAGGCGTTTTTCTTTTCGGGCGAGGCGCAGCGCCCCCCCGAAGGAGCATGCCCGGTGCCAAGACTGACCATAAAACCTTCGATCGAGGAAGTGCGCGAGCTCAGCGCGCGCGGCAATCTCATCCCCATCTACGCCGAGTTGCCGTCGGATCTCGACACGCCCGTCTCGTTGTTCCTTCGCCTGGCCGGAACCGACCCGGCGTTCTTGCTGGAATCGGTGGACGGCGGCGAGCGCATCGCCCGCTATTCATTTATGGGCGTGAGGATGCGCGAGGCGCTCGTTCTGCGCGGGCGCGAACTTGTCCGCCATACCCTGAGCGAAAAGGGCCTGAAAATGGAGCCGGTGCCGATCCCCGGGCCAGACCTGAAACCAGGAGACGCGCCCCGCGAAGGGGACGTGCTCGACGCGTTGCGGGCCGAGATGAAGCGGTATGCCTTTGTGCCGCTGCCCAACCTGCCCCGCTTCTGCGGCGGACTTGTCGGCTTCACCGGTTACGACGTCGCGCGCCAGTTCGAGGCCATGCCCGACACCGCAACGGATGTGCTCGGCACGCCCGACGCGGTGTATGTGATGGCCGACACCCTGGTCGCCTATGACGACGCGGTCGCGCGAATCAAGAGCATCACCGCCCGCCTGTCCGCGCCCCTGGCCGAACTGGGTTCGGACCCGAGCGCTATCTGCGCCCCGGCCCGTTCGAACAAGACCCAGGACGAGTATGAGGCGCTGGTCCTGCGGGCCAAGGAATACATCAACAGCGGCGACACTTTCCAGATCCAGGTCTCACGCCGGCTCGCCCGCCGAACAACCGCCCACCCCTTCGCCATCTACCGGGCGCTGCGGCGGATCAACCCATCGCCCTGGATGTTCTATTTTGACTTCGGCAAGCTGCTTTCGGACTCGGCCAGCAGCCGGGCCTTCCCTCTGCGCCTGATCGGCGCCTCGCCCGAAATGCATGCCCGCTTCGAAGATGGCATCGCGACCGTGCGGCCAATTGCCGGAACGCGCCGGCGCGGCAACACCGAGGCCGAGGACAAGGCCATGGCCCACGAACTCATCACCGACCCAAAAGAGCGGGCCGAGCATGTCATGCTGGTCGACCTGGGGCGGAATGACATCGGCCGGATCGCCAAGTTCGGCACGGTCACTGTCCCAGACCTGATGATCATCGAGAACTACAGCCACGTCATGCACATCGTCAGCAGCGTGCAGGGCCAGGTGCGCGACGGGCTGGACAGCTTTGATGTGCTGCGGGCCACCTTCCCAGCCGGCACGCTGAGTGGCGCGCCCAAGGTGCGGACGATGGAGATCATCGAGGAGCTTGAGGGCGAGCGGCGCGGGATCTACGGCGGTTGCGCCGGTTACTTTTCGTTTGGCGGGCAGATGGACACCTGCATCATCATCCGAACCATCGTAATGATCGGCGACACGTGCTATCTCCAGGCCGCCGGCGGGGTCGTCGCCGATAGCACGCCCACCGGCGAATTCAAGGAGACGGCCAACAAGCTGCGGGCGACGATGGTCGCCATTGACGAGGCTGAACAAGCCTAGAAATCTTCGGAAGCGGCGTCGCCCGTCCCGGCTTCGCCGGGACGGGCGACGCCGCCTCCGAAAGAAGCTGTCCGGAGGACATCATGATCGCCGTCATCGACAACTACGATTCCTTTACCTACAACCTCGTCCAGTATCTGGGCGAGCTCGGCGCGGATGTGCGCGTGTATCGCAACAACAAGATCAGCGTCGACGAGCTTGAGGCGCTCAAGCCGGCGGCCCTGGTGATCTCGCCTGGACCGGGCGCGCCTGAAAAAGACAGCGGGATCAGCAACGACGCCTTGCTGCGCTTCAGCGGCCGCATCCCGATTCTTGGGGTGTGCCTGGGCCAGCAATGCATGGGTATCGTGTTCGGGGGCAAGGTCTCGCGCGCGCCCCGGCTGATGCACGGCAAGGTCTCACCGGTGTATCACAACGGCAAAGACCTCTATCGCCAATTGCCCAACCCATTTGACGCCACCCGCTATCATTCGCTGATTGTGGAGGAGCCGCTGCCGCCCGACCTGGAAATGACGGCCTTCACCCGTGAAGGCGAGTTGATGGGTTTGAGTCACCGCCAGCACCCGACCTTCGGGGTGCAGTTCCACCCCGAGAGCATACTCACCACCCATGGCAAAAAGCTGCTGGGCAACTTCCTGTCGATGGTATAGCCGATGATCCAGACACTGATCGCCAAGCTGTTCGAACACAAATCGCTGACGCTCGATGAAGCGTATGAGGCGATGGATACGATCTTCTCCGGCAATGCGACGCCGGCTCAGATCGGCGCGTATCTTGCCGCCCTGCGGATGAAGGGCGAGAACGCGGACGAGATCGCCGGGAGCGCCAAGGCGATGCGGGCCAAGGCCCTGCACGTCCAGGTCAAGAGCGAACGCATCGTCGACGTGGTCGGAACCGGCGGCGACCGCTCAGGGACCTTCAATATCAGCACAACGGCAGCCTTCGTCGTCGCCGGCGCCGGCGCGCCGGTGGCCAAGCATGGAAACCGGGCCGCCTCGTCGCAAAGCGGGAGCGCGGATGTGCTCGCCGCCCTGGGGGTCAAAGTCGACCTGCATCCCGAACAGGTCGGGCGCTGCATCGACGAGATCGGAATCGGCTTCATGTTTGCCCAAACCCATCACCCGGCCATGAAACACGCGGCTGGCCCACGGCGCGAGCTCGGGGCGCGAACGATCTTCAACATTCTGGGCCCGCTCACCAACCCGGCCGGGGCGAAGCGTCAGCTTCTGGGGGTGTACTCCGGCGCGCTGACCGGGTTAATCGCCGAGACCCTGCGCGAGCTTGAATCGATCCACGTCCTGGTCGTCAACGGCGCCGGCTCGGTTGACGAACTGGTGCTCGACGGGGTGAACAAGGTCAGTGAGCTGAATAACGGCGCGGTCACCCATTTTGAATTGGGCGCCCAGCACTTCGGTTTGGCGCATGCAGGTGTCGATGAGTTGGGCGGCGGCACTCCCGAGTTCAACGCCGCGATCACCCGGAGCGTGCTCGAGGATGCCGCGACGCCGGCCCGGCGGGATGTGGTCCTGCTCAACGCCGGGGCAGCGCTCTACGCGGCGGATGTGGCCGCGGATGTCGGCTCAGGCATCGCGCTCGCCCGCGAGTCGATCCGCTCGGGCCGAGCGCTGGCCAAGCTCGAGGCGCTCATCCGCCTGAGCCAGTCGGTTGGATGATCAGGTTTGATCAGGTGGGTAAAGTTTGATCAGGTGGGTCAGGTCCGATGAGAACGGCAAGGAGCTACCGAAAAACTTCCCACAATAGACCGGCACCGCAGAGGACTGCCACCAGCCCGCCCGCGATTTGAGCTGCTCTGCCTTCGAGCATCGCTCCTCTGAAGTAGGCTTCCTTGGAAATCATCTCGTGCATACCGACATAGAAGCCGATTGCGAGCAAGAATACGGCGAACCAGTCCACTGATCTCACCATGACGATAGACTCTGGCCTCACTTGGGAGACTGGGCGCTGATCACTTGCGCATGGGCACTGAGTCGAATGCGAAGCCCCAATTTGCCCTTATCCACCTGACCAAACCTGATCAAACCTTACCAACGTTATCAACGTTACCAACGCTACTGACCGGCTCCTTCCTGAAGCTCAACAAAAAGAGAATGACCACCCCGCCAACGATGCAGATGTCGGCAACGTTGGAGACCGGCCAGTCGAAGCCGATCTGCGGAATGCGCAGGTGGATGAAGTCGGTGACGTAACCCTGGCGGAGGCGATCGACGATATTGCCAAATGCGCCTCCCAGTTGCAGACCGAGAGCCACGCGAGAGAGGCGATCGTCGGCCGGCAGCCTCGGCGCATAGTAGAGGATCAGGCCGGCCACAAAAATGAAGACGACGAAAAACACGATCCCGCCGTCGGGAAACAGGCTGAAGGCCGAGCCCGTATTCTGAGTCCGGGTGAACGTGAGATACGGCACCAGGAAGTCGAAGATCGGCGTGTTTTGATACGGCGCGATGTTGGCCTCGATCAGGCGCTTGCTGACCTGATCGGCGACCAATGCAAGGGCCGCCACGACCAGGAGGACGCCATACCGATCTGCAAAGCGTGATGCGCGCGCGGGCTGCTCAATCACGGGTTCCTGGGTCGTCGCGGGATTTTCCATTTCGCCGGATATTAACAGACGCGATCTATCAGCCTGTGGTCATAACCAAATACCCCAAGAACGGCATCCCCGGCTTCGCCGAGGTGCCGTATTTGGAAAATCTGTCAAGCTTTCCGCGGTGTGGCAGGCCAAAGCAGTCCGGCAGCAATGATGATGATCCCGGCCAGCATCGCCACGTGGGCCAGGCTGAAGCCCGGAAGCGCGCCAAGGCGGATCGTGGTGAGGGTGGCGCCTCGCACCACTCCGTCAAACAAGCTTGACGCCAAGCCTCCCGCGACCAGCGCGTAACCGATCCGGCGCAGGCCCTCGCTTTCGGACGCCCACATCCACATCAGTCCGGCCAACGCCAAACCGAGCAGCTCCACCCCAGTCGACAGCCCGCCGGCCAACCCGGCTCTGGGCGAACCAGCGACCCCAAGCTTGCTCGCCTGATCGATCAGAAAGACGGACGCCAGGGCGATCATCGGCAGCAAAACGGGCAGCGTTGCGGGCAGGCTCAGCCGTTCGGGCCGGGCCTGGCTGGCCCCGGAACGGGCCCGCACGACCTCGCGCGTCGGGGCCACCTTGGTCGGCGCCGGCGTCGGCTGGCCACGGAAAGACGGCTGCGCAACGACGGCCCCGATGTCAATCCGCCCAGTCTGCCAGCCACGCAGAATCGCGCGGCCATCGACGCCCGCTCCGCTATGGCTCAGGCGCTCGAGCAGGAGCATCTCATCGCCGCACACCAGCACTCCGCAACTCGGCGCGGACAGGAAGTAACGGGATGCCTCCAGTAGTTGGGCGGTGTCGGCGGCTGCGGCCCGGTGCGCATTATCGATGACAAAGAGCATCACGGAGTTGGCCAGCGACACCGTGTTCAGGATCATGGACGGCAGCGCGGAACGGAACCGCTTCACGAATGTTGTCGTCGCCTGAGCCATATCCGTCGCCGCGGATTCGTTGGCCGGCGCGCGATCGGCGTCCTCCTGCAAACGGGTCAGCTTGAGAAGCTCAGACCGCAGGGCCGTGATGGCGGGTTTCTCCGAGGCCAGGGCCGACTCGGACAGCGCCTCGAGCAGTTCAAAGACGAGGTATTGCCATGGCCGCAGATAAGGCGGCAAATTGGCCGCGTCTACATAGGCTGACAGGACCTTGCGGTGTTCGGGAGTTCTCGGCTTGCGCGGCCCATCCGGGGCGGCCACCCGCAGGACCTCTTCGATGTCGCGCGCGCTGCCAAACAGGGTCAGCATGTGCGGGCCTGGCACCCCATGCGTGCGGTCGAGCTGCGACATCAGGCCACCGAGCGCGCGCTGCTGGTCGGCCGTTAGCGTGAGGGCTGCGTCCGCTTCAACAATCGTGCGTGTCTTTTGGGCCGTTTGCATCCGAATGGACCAAGTGTAGCGCAATCGCGAGATCAGCATCCCCGCGCTTCGCGCGGGGATGCTGATTTCGCCATTCGTATTTAGGCGCGGGTGATGCCCAGTTCGAGCGTCTCCCCGTCGAAACTGTCGGTGGCGGTGTGCCCGGCCGGCTGCTCGGATGGGCGCAGGGCCAGGCTCAGCGTTTCCGCCTTGACATAGTCGGCGAAGGCGTCGAGCGCCGCCGCAAGCCGGGGCGTGGCTTTGAACTCGGTGCTGATCCGGTCGGTGACCTTCAGCCCTGAAGACTTGCGCAGATCGTTGATCCGCCGGACTGCATCGCGGGCGAGGCCCTCCCGCAGAAGCGGCTCAGTCAGCGCGGTATCCAGCGCGACGACGATGCCATTGGCGCCCTCCACCACAAGACCCTCGCGCGGCTGGGCCTGGACGAGGATGGCGTCCGGCTCCAGCACCACCACCTGCCCCGCAACGTCGATCTTGACCGGCTGCCCGGCCCGGGTCGTGGCAACGACGACCGCAGGATCGACCGCGGCGAGCGCGGCGCGGACCTTGGGGAAATCCGCGCCAAACCGCGGTCCGAGCTTGCGATTGTCCGGCAGGACGCGATATGTGACAAGATCGCTCTCGCGGGCCGAAAACTCAATCGCCTTGATGTTCAGCTCGTCCGAGATGACATCATTCTGTCGCAGGATGGCGGCCCGGCCGGCGGGATCGGCAACAACAAAGATGCGCGCAAGGGGTTGGCGCACCTTGACTTTGGACTGCGCGCGCAGGCTGTGCCCGAGATTCACCGTTGTGCGGGCGACCTCGACATCCGCCAGCAAAGCCTTTTCTTCGTCGCTCAGCGCGCGCGCGTCCGGGAAACGCTCGTGGTGGACAGAGAACGCGCCGGCTGGCGCGTCGCCGGCCGTGATCAGGCCCATCCCCGAAAGGTTCTGCCACATCGCCTCGGTCAGGAACGGCATCACCGGCGCAAACAGCCGGCAGACCGTGGTCAGCACCTGGTAAAGCGTTTCGTAGGCGGCGCGCTTGTCGGCGTCCATTTCACCCCGCCAGAAGCGCTCACGCGAGCGGCGCACGTACCACTTGGACAAGTCGTCGACGAAGCGCTCGCCCGCCAGAGCGGCTGTGCGCGCATCATATGCCTCGAGGGCAGCCCCAATCTCGCCGGTCACCTGGGCCAGGCGGGCCAACACCCAGCGATCCAGCGAGGTCAAGTCGCCGAGGGCAGGACCGCCCGGCGTCCAGCCATCAATTGCGGCATAGTTACAGAAGAAGGCGTAGACGTTCCACAGCGGGATGACAACATCGCGCCGGATGTGATCGAGCGACTTCCAGCCAAAGAGCAGGTTGTCGTCGTAGCGATGACGGGCGTATGTCCAGCGCATCACATCGGCGCCAGCCCGCTCGGCAGCCTCGTTGAACTCGATTGAGTTGCCCTTCGACTTGTGCATCGAATCGCCCTTCTCGTCCAGAAGCGTGGCGAATCCAAGGATGGTCCTGGCCGGGGCCTGCTCCTCGAGGACGGTGCTCATCGCGATCAGCGAATAGAACCAATTGCGGAACTGGCCCGGAAAGCTTTCGGTGATGAAGTCAGCCGGGAACCAGCGCTCCCATTCCTCGCGATCGCTGCCATAGAACATCGTGCTGTAGGCGACGATGCCGGCGTCGAGCCAGGGGTTGCCCACATCCTTCACGCGTATCCCGATCTGGCCGGTTTTGGGATCGCGGATCTTGACCTGGTCGATCCACGGGCGATGCGGGGTATGTCCTTCAAACGCCTCCCAACCTTCGACCGCGCGAGATTTGAGCTCCGTCTGGCTGCCGATCACCTCGAAGGAGCCATCGGGGTATTCCCAGATGGGCAGGGCCAGGCCCCAGTAGCGCTTCTTGGAGATCATCCAGTCATGCATGTTGCGCAGCCAGTCCAGCTCCCGCTCCTTTCCAAATTCGGGGATCCAGTTGATCGTCGACGAGACCTTCATCATCTGATGGCGCAATTGGTCCATCGAGATGTACCACTCGTCGACCTGGCGGTAGAGCAACTTGGTTTTGCAGCGCCAGCAGTGCGGGTAGCGGTGATGATAGGTGTCGCGCCGATAGAGAAAACCCTTGTCGCGCAGCAGTCGCTCGACTTCGTTCGGGACATCGTGGCCGAACCGGCCGGTCAGGTTGCCGTACCCGGCCATGAAATTACCGGTCTCGTCGAGCGGCGCGACGGCGGGCGTGTCGAACTGCTTGCCGAGCTTGTAGTCCTCGGGGCCGCAGCCTGGCGCATTGTGGACAATCCCCGTGCCCTCTGCCTCACCGACTTCATCCCACAGAATGATGCGGTGGGCGAAGTTGGCGTGACCCGTGCGTTTGGACCACTCGGCCTCGGCGGCCTGCCAGGCGGGCAGGTCGTCAAACAGGCCGGCGTAGGTCCAGCCGTCCATCCCGGCGCCAACAATCGTGCCAAGCAGCTCAAAGTCGCCGGACAATAGCTTGAGCGTCTGCGCGCCGAGCACATAGGCGGCGTCGCCCTGACGCACGATGGCGTAGCTCAGTTTTGGCCCAACCGCGCACATGACGTTGGCCGGGAGGGTCCAGGGGGTCGTCGTCCAGGCCAGCGCAAAGCGGTTCTCCGCGGTCTTCCAGGCATCCGCCCCCTCCGGGCTTGCCCATGCGGCGGCATCGACGTTCCAGGTCAACAGCTTCATCCGCACGGTGAAGGCGGGATCCGGCACATCCTTGTAGCCGTCGACCTCCATCTCGTGCTGGCTGATCCCGGTCGCGCAGCGCGGGCACCATGGGATGACGTCCCCGCCCCGATAGACCCAGCCATTCTTGTAGCATTCCTTGAGGAAGCCCCAGATCTGATAGTTGTTTTCGTCAGCGAAGGTGAAATAGGAGCCGGCCAGTTCAGGCATGCCCAGTTTGCCCACAAGCTGTTCGACGGTGCCGCTCACTTCGCGCGCGCCGCGCTGCAGGGTCAGCCGCTGCATGGGATCCTCGGCGATCTTGTCGGCCAGCATGCGCAGCTCGTCGGGGCTATTCCAGTCCATCCAATATCCGAGGCGAATCGACTGCTCGGTCTGCTGGGCGGCCATCTTCAGCACCCGCTGCTTGCACAGGCGGATGAAGTTCTCGATCCCCATCGCCTCGATGTCCTGCTTGTTCTTGAGCCCGAGCGATTTCTCAACCTCGACCTCCACCCAGAGACCCTGGCAGTCAAAGCCATTCTGCCAGCGCTGGTTGTGGCCCAGCATGGCGTGATAACGCTGCCACATGTCCTTGTAAGTCCGGCCCCAGGCATGGTGAACGCCCATCGGATTGTTGGCCGTGATCGGCCCATCGACAAACGAGAAGCGCTTCTCTGAGTTCGCGAGCCGTTCCCGCAAGCGATCAAATGCCGAGGTGCGCGCCCAGAAAGCCAAAACATCGCGTTCCTGGCTTGAGAAGTCCACCTGGGTGGACACCGATTGGATGACCGAATGTGACATGGGTTTCCTTCTTGCCCCGCGACTGGCGGCAGCCCAACAGGCAAAGCGACTGAAATGCCGCGCCGGCCTCAGGCCGCGAGATGATACTACAATCACGAGTTATGAAACGCAGAGTCAAGGTCGACAATTTCCCCTACTTGCGCGTGCGTTTACAGCCCAGCCTAACGGCCGCCGTGCTGGGGGGGCTGCCGCCGGGCGCTGAAGTTGACGTGCTTGACATTGACGGCGACTGGGCGATGATCGCCCTGCAGGCAGGCGGCGCGCGCGTCAGCGATACCGGCGATATGTCCCAACCCGCGGTCGCGTATGTGTTTGCCGGCTATCTGGTGGGCGAAGCCCTGCCCCCGCCTCCGCCCGCCAGCAAATACATGCTTGGCGTCAACGTGATTTCGAACACCGGCCTGGCGATGCGCTGGGCGGCGCTTGGCTGCCGCTACTTTGTCGTCATCGACGATTTTGGCGCGGCGAGTGAGCTGAAGCGCCGTTTCCCAGACGCGGTGGTCATGGCGCGACGCTGGTTTGGAAATGAGATTCCCTCCGTGGATCGCGCCTTCGACCGCCTCGAGGGCGCCTCGGATCCCGGACTGATCTACACCGGAATCAACGAGGGCGATGGCCTGGGCCAGAGCGATGATGACCTGAAACGGCGCGCCCACTTTGATGTGATGCTGGCCGAGCGCATCCGTGCCGCCACGGGCGCGCGCTATGCCGGCGGCAGCTTTTCGATGGGGGCCCCTGACTACACCAGCGAGTCGGTGTGCCAGCTGATGCGCAGCGTTTATGCCCCCGCCTACAACGCCGGCGTACTCGGGTTGGACATGCACCTCTACTCGCCAACGCCCGCTCACATTCAGGACGAAGGCGAGTGGATCTGGTATGAACGGCGCTGGGAATTCCTCTTTACCAAATGCGGATTTGACCCGCGGGTGCGCGCCATCTACTGCAGCGAGACTGGTCTTGACGAGGGCGGCGTAGGCGGATTCCCGCAGCATGCCAGCACTCAGGACCAATTCCGAACGTGGTGCGCGAGATTCATTGACGCCCAGACGCGGCCCCTCGTCGTTGCCGGCCAGACGTTCCCCTCGCCCGCTCTCGGCGGCGCGATCTTTCAGGCTGGGGACAGCCGGACCAGCTCTGGCGGATGGGGCGGTTATAACATCGAAGGCTATGTCGATACGATTCGACAGTTTTGGGCATAGGAACGAACACCCTGCCAGTGAACGATATCCCTCGACGAAGCCAAGGGATATCGTTCACTGGCAGATCACGGTAAAATCGCTCTTATGAATACAGCCGAATGCCCCGAGTGCGGCGCGACGATCACGTTCAAGAGCGCGCCGCTCCTCCATGAGCTCGTCCGCTGCGCCGACTGCGGCGCCGAATTGGAGGTCACCAAGCTCGACCCGCTCAGCCTTGCCCTGGCCCCGATGGAAGAAGAAGACTGGGGCGAATAGGGATGCGCGTCTGCATCGTCTGCTCCCTGGTTCGGCCGGAAGAAAAGCAACTGATCGAGGCGTTTGAGCGTCACGGCGTTCGCCCGGATGTCATCGATGACCGCGGGGCCGTGTTCGATCTGAACGACCTCAGCGTGTGGCGGCAATATGACGTCGTCGTCGAGCGCTGCGTTTCGCAGAGTCGGGCCCTGTACGTCCAACGCATGATGCGCGTCGCAGGCGTGCGGGCGGTCAACAGCCACGAAGTGATCGAGAACTGCGGCGACAAGTTCATCACCACCCAATTGCTGCTCGAACAGGGCGTGCCCACTACCCGGGTGCTGATGGCCTTCACCCCAGAGTCGGCGCTCAAGGCCATCGAGACCCTCGGCTATCCGTGCGTGCTCAAACCCGTCGTCGGCTCATGGGGCCGTGGCGTTGTGCGCGTCAACGATCGCGACGCGGCCGAGGCGGTTGTCGGGCTGCGAGACGAGTTGGGCGGCTATCAACAACATATCTACTACGTGCAGGAGATGATCGCCAAACCCCAGCGCGACATCCGGTCATTTGTCATCGGCGATCGGTGTGTGGCCGCGATCTACCGCACCTCGGCCCATTGGATCACCAATACACACCTCGGCGGCAAGGCCAGCAATTGCCCGGTCACGCCCGAACTCGAGCGCATTTCGGTCGCGGCCGCCAAAGCCGTGGGTGGCGGCATCGTCGCCGTCGACCTGTTCGAGGATCCGGCCCGCGGACTGCTTGTCAACGAGGTCAACCACACCATGGAGTTCCGCAACAGCGTGCCAGCCACCGGTGTGGATATTCCCGGCCTCATGGCGGAATACGTGCTGGGTGTCCGGTAGGGTCAGTCACTTAACAGAAGAAGGGAAGAAGGAAGGATTCACGGTTTCCTTCCCTTCTTCCTTTCTTCTGTGAAAACATCTCGGCCGGCATGTCTCGAGGGGAAACTATGTCGAAACTCACCATCGCCATCATCGGCGCGACGGGCTATACCGGCGGCGAGTTGCTGCGGCTGCTGAGCGATCATCCCAACGCCGAGGTCACCCAGATCACCTCGCGCTCGCGGATGGGCGAGTTTGCCCACGCCGCGCATCCCAACCTGCGCGGGACGCCGGGCGGCAACCTGCAGTTCATCCGCCCCGAGGATGTTCAAGGCCTGCGACGTCGTTTTCCTGTGCCTGCCCCACGGCGAAGCGGTTAACCAGATTGATCGTTGGGCGGGACTTGCTGAGACCGTAATCGACCTCAGCGCTGATTTCCGCCTGAAGGACGGAGCAAGCTACGCCCGCTGGTATGGCGCCCCCCACCCCGCCCCAGCCTGGGTCGACCGCTTCGTATATGGGTTGCCCGAGCTTACCCGCGCCCAACTCAGGGGCGCGCGCTACGCCAGCGGCGTGGGCTGCAATGCGACTGCGACGAACCGCGCCCTGATGCCCCTGGTCCGGGCCGGACTGCTTGACCCGAACATGCCCATCGTCAGTGATATCAAAGTCGGCAGCAGCGAGAGCGGCGCGGTTGCCTCCGACGCTTCGCATCATCCCGAGCGCAGCGGCGCGGTGCGGCCGTATGCGCCGGCCGGTCACCGTCACACGGCCGAGGTCGAACAGATGTTTGCGGCACTCGGCGCCGCGGCGCCGAGCGCCGGCATCCACCTGACCGTGACCTCAATTGAAATGGTCCGCGGCGCCACGGCGGCCGTCCATGTTTTTGCCAAGTCCCCGCTACAGGACAAGACGATCTGGAAGGCCTTTCGCGACTGCTATCGCGGCGAGCCCTTTGTTCGCATCGTCAAAGCTGCGACCGGAATTTTCCGTTTGCCGGAACCCAAGATCCTGGCCGGGAGCAATTGGGCCGATGTAGGCTTTGCGCTGAGCGAGGGCGGGACCAAGGTCACCCTGTTCTGCGCGATCGACAACCTGGTGAAGGGCGCGGCCGGCAGCGCCGTGCAGTGCCTCAATGTCATGCGCGGCTTCGACGAACGGGCCGGACTCGGATTCATCGGGCTGCATCCCTGATATCGTGCCAACCACAACGCATACAGTCGGAGTCGATATCCCCCAGCTTCACCGGGGGATATCGACTCCGACAAAACGAATTGTGGGGAGTCGTCAGTCAAAACACCATGCCAAATGCCTTTGCCCAGTTCCAACCGGTCGTGATCAAGGTCGGCGGCTCCGCCGGAATCAACTACGATCTCGTATGCGATGACGTGGCCGCGCTCGTCCGAGACGGTCAGCCCGTGGTCCTGATTCATGGCGGGTCGGATGAGACCAATCGCATCTCGACCGCGCTCGGCAAGCCGCCGCGCACCCTGGTCTCGGCGCAGGGCTACACCTCGCGCTATACCGATGCCGAGACGCTCGACATCTTCGCCATGGTCTACGCCGGGAAGATGAACACCCGTATCGTCGAGCGGCTGCAGAAGCGCGGCATCGACGCGGTCGGTTTGAGCGGCTTGGATGGCCGTCTGCTGGAAGGCCCGCGCAAGACCTCAGTCCGGGCAGTCGAGAATGGGCGACAGATCCTGGTTCGCGACGACTTTACGGGCAAGGTTGAGCGGGTCAACGCCGGCTTGCTGCGCCTGCTGATCGGCGCGGGCTACACACCGGTCGTCAGCCCGCCCGCCTGCAGCAATGATGGCGAAGCAATCAACGTGGACGGCGACCGGGCGGCCGCCGCCATTGCCGCCGCCCTCGGCGCACGCCAGCTCATCATCCTGTCCAACGTACCGGGCCTGCTGCGGAATTTCCCCGATGAGGCCAGCCTGATTCCGGCCGTGCGTTACAGTGAACTGGAACAAGCGCTGTCGTTCGCCGAGGGGCGGATGAAGAAGAAGGTTCTGGGCGCCAGCGAGGCCATCGCGGGAGGGGTCGAGCAAGTCGTCTTTGCCGATGCCCGGCTGGAGGGCCCGGTGCGGGCGGCGATGGCCGGGCGCGGGACGGTAATCTCGAAATGACCGATGCGGATGCCGGCGCCCTCCGGGCGCCGGCATCCGCATCGGAAGAAACACTACACCCGCGCCACGCCCTGTCGGGCAGAAGCCGGTTGTGGCAAGCGCGGGATCTCTCCGGCCTCGCGTTCTAGCCGGCGAAGGTGCGCGTCATTGGCGACCGCATCCATCAACGACATCCCGATCGCATCCCGCAAGGCGGACTTGGCGTGGCTCAGCGCGTGGGCGGGCTGCGCCGCAAGCGTAGACGCAATCCGCATCACTTCGGCCATCAGCGTCTCGCAGGGAAGCACATCGCTGGCCAGCCCAAGCTCGAGACAGCGCATCGCCGTCAGCCGGTCGTGGCGGGCGATCACATCGAACGCCCGGCCATATCCAAGATGGCGGGTGAGAAACCACGACATCCCGGCCTCCGGCACCCAGCTCCCATCGGCCGGGCCCGGATCAAGGACGGTGTCGTCGCTCATCACCCGCATGTCGCAGGCGAGGGCCAAGGAGGCCCCGAGTCCGCTGCACACCCCATGCGCGGCGACGATGATGGGCTTGCGGACCGCCCCGGCCGCGCGCAGGAGCAACTGCCCGCACGTCCGGGCGTATTCTTCGCCCGCCTCAACATCCAACGCTCTATTTTCATCCATGTCCAGACCCGCGCAGAATCCCCGCCCCCGGCCGGTCAGCGCCACCACCCGCGCCTGCGGATCCTCATTCGCCTGGCGCAGCGCCGCAATCAATGCCTGCAGCATCCATCGATCGATCGCATTCCGGCGTTCAGCGCGGTTGAGCATCAGCACCGCAACCCCATTTGCGCAGTCATAGGTCACTCGCTCGTCCATCACACCATTCCTCACAAGTCCCAACAAACCCTTCCGCCTGAGGCTGTATCCCCCGGCTTCGCCGGGGGATACAGCCTCAGGAAAGGTATTGTCATTGGCCCTTAGGCTCATGACCGAACCCGTTTTTAGGGATGACATCCCAAACATCATTGGCGAGAGCGCAAACCCGCGCCCCGCGCGGGGATTGCGCTCTCGCACGACGCCTGCCGAAACAATAGCAGCGACTCGTGCCGCGCGCTTGACGCGCTATGGATCGTCGGGAAGTCGTCAGGTAGCGCGCAGAAATCCTGTCTCCCGGTGTATGATGCCCGGCTGATCACCGCGGATTCATGCGGACAGGCACTGCAAACACAGAACCATGGATAGTGAGTCACGCCTCGCCTCCGGCGTTTACGCCAAACGCGATATCGTCATCGCGCGCGGCAAAGATGCCACGCTCTGGGACAAACAGGGCCGCGCGTATATCGACTGCGTGTCGGGCCAGGGTGTCAGCACCCTGGGTCATGCCAATGAAGCTGTCGCCCGCGCGATCTATGAACAGGCTCAGACTCTGATTTCATGCCCCGAAATTTTCTACAACGACGTCCGGGCTGATTTCCTCGAACTGCTCAGCACCGTCGTGCCCGCGGGCCTGAACCGCTTCTTCTTGTGCAACTCGGGCGCAGAGGCAAATGAGACTGCCCTCAAGTTTGCCCGGCTGAGCACCGGTCGCCCAAACGTAGTCTCGACCGTGCGCGGCTTTCACGGTCGCACGATGGGCGCGCTTTCCGCGACCTTCGAACCGAAATATCGCGAGCCGTTTCAACCGCTCCTGTCGGGTTTCAGCCACGTCGCCTTCAACAATCTCGAGGCGCTGACGAACGCCGTCAACGATCAGACCGCCGCGGTTATCGTAGAAGCGGTGCAGGGCGAAGGCGGGGTGCACCCAGCAAGTGACGACTATCTTCGCGGCGCGCGGGCGCTCTGCCGCGAGCGCGGGGCATTGCTCATCATCGATGAGGTCCAGACCGGGTTCGCCCGCACGGGAGCGTGGTTCGCCTGCATGCGCTCGGGCGTGACGCCCGACCTCATGCCGATGGGCAAGGCAATCGGGGGCGGCGTGCCGATGGGGGCGGTTGGGATCGGCGACGCGGTCAGAACCTCGCCCCGGGCACGCATGGTAGTGCTTTTGGCGGCAACCCGTTGGCCTGCGCGGCCGGCCTCGCCTCACTCAAGGAGATGATTCGCCTCGATTTGCCCTGCGCCAAGCGGCCGAGAAGGGCGCCTATTTCATGGAGCGGCTCGAGGAGATTAATGCGCCCGTCATCAAGGAAGTCCGCGGCCGCGGACTGTTGATCGGGGTCGAATTGCGGACTCGGGTGGCCCCCTTCCTCAAGGCGCTGCAGGCCGAGGGCGTGCTGGCCCTGCCCGCCGGCCTGAACGTGCTGCGTTTTCTGCCGCCGGCCATCATCACCCGCGAGCAGATCGACCGGGTGGTCGAAGCGACCGCCCGCGTGCTCGCCAATCCATCATGATCAGCCTGCTGGAAAGGTGCGTGCGCATCCGCTCTGTGAGCGGTGAAGAGCGCGAGGTCGCCGTCTTTCTAAGCCGCCAAATGGCGGCGCTTGGCTTTGAGCGCGCCTTCGTCGACGACGCCGACAATACGATCGGCATCATCGGCAACGGCCCTCGCCAGCTTGTCTTTCTCGGGCATATCGACACCGTCCCGGGCGAGGTCCCCGTCCGAATCGAGGACGGCAAGCTGTATGGGCGCGGGACAGTGGACGCAAAGGGACCGCTGTGCGCCTTCATCACCGCCGCCAGCCGCTGGGCGTCCGGGCGCCGCGGCCGCGGACTGCCGCCGGTCCCGGACGGCTGGCAGCTCGTCGTGATTGGCGCGACCGGTGAGGAGAGCGCCTACGCCAAGGGCGCCCGATTTGTCATTACCCAATACGCGCCCGAGATGCTCATCATCGGCGAGCCGAGCGGCAGCGAGGGCGTCACCACCGGCTACAAGGGCCGCCTGTTGATGGAAGCGCATATGGAACAGGCCTCCCAGCACACCGCCCGCCCTGGCCCCAACCCTAGCGAATATGCCGTGAAACTATGGAACAGCCTGCGCTCGTTTGCCGAGCTGTACAACGGCGAGAAGCAAAAGGCCTTCGACCTGCTGATGCCCAAACTGCGCGACATCCGTTCGGGCGATGACGGCATGCGCGAGTGGTGCGATGTCTTCATTGGCTTCCGGCTGCCGCTCGAGATCACCCCCGGCCAGATGCAAAAGAAGATCCTGGACGAGTTTGAAGGTCTGAAAGCGGCCAGTTCGCTGGACAAAACCCTATCAACCATTTCATTCCGGGGCAATGAACCCGCCGTCAAGTCCGACCGCACGTCGCCGCTTGCCCGGGCATTCATCGATGCCATTCGCGAGGAAAAAGTCCGCCCGATTTTCTACGACAAGACCGGGACTTCGGATTGGAACGTCGTCGCCCCCTACTGGAAATGCCCGACCGTCGCGTATGGGCCAGGCGATTCGGCCCTGGATCACACGCCCATCGAGCATGTCGAGATCGCCGAGTTCGAGCGGGGGGTGCGCGTCCTGGAACGGACGCTGGCGTCCCTGCTTGTCTAGCCTGTCATGTCGGTTCCCTTCGCATTCCGCAACTACCGCCCGCGCGGGCTTGAAGTCATCGACACCACGCTGCGAGACGGCACGCAATCGCCCCTGCTTCACGATCACTTCAAATACTTCTTCAGCACCGACGACAAGGTCGAGGTGGCCCGTGCGCTGATCGAATACGGGGTGAAGTTCATCGAGTTGTTCGCCCCGACTGTCAGCCCGCAGGAAGCGGCCGATTTTGAAGTGATCCGCCAGGCGCGCGATGAGCTCGTGGTCCAGAAGGGCTATACCTTCCTGCTCGCCCATGTGCGCACCCACCCGGCGGATGTTGACGCCGCGGTCAAGGCTGGCTTTGATGGCCTGAACTTCTATATGGGCACGTCCGAGCAGTCGCGGGCGCACAACCATGGCCGCGATCTGGCCGGTATCGCCGCAAGCGCGCGCGGGTTGCTGGAGGACATCCGCCGAAACCACCCGCAGCTCGTTTTGCGCTTCAGTGGCGAGGATGCCTTTCGCACATCCGAGTCCGATCTGTTCAGGGTCTACGACGAAGTCGCGGATTCGGTCGATCGCTTCGGCACGCCCGATACGGTCGGGGTCGCGACCCCGGGCGTTGTGGGCGCGCGAGTCCGGGCCCTGCGTGCGCGCTACCCTCATGTCGAGCTTGAGGGCCACTTCCACGACGACCGTGGATTCTCGCTCATCAACGCGCTTGAAGCGGCACGCGCGGGGATGCGTTACATGAACACGACGATTCTGGGGATCGCCGAGCGGAGCGGGATCACCAGCATGACCGGCCTGCTCTACAACCTCTTCATCGACAAGGAGTACGACCGGCTCGAGAGCTATCACCTGCGCGCGTCATATCCCATCAACGTCATGATGGCCGACAAGATGCGCAAGCTCGTGCCCGGCAAAGAGCCGGTCAGCCTGACCAATCGCACCCACACCGCGGGCGTCCACGCCAAGGCCGTGCTGAACGACGCCAGCACATATGAAGCCCATCCGCTGGATCAGTTCGGGGTGACCGAGTCCGAGATCCTGCTCGGCCCGCTCAGCGGGTGGAACGTCATCCACTACTTTCTGCACGAGATCTGTGGTTTCGACGTCGACGAAGGCACCGCCAAGCTCATCGCAGCGGCCTACAAGAAGCGCGTTTACAGCCTGGGCGCCGGCGAATCACCGGCCCGGGTGCTGATCGATATTGCCGAGCGCGAGTATGGGCTCGAGGCGGTCAGCGTGCCGGAGCAATACCGCGGCGCCGTGCAGCAAAACATGACCGACTCGCGCGCCGGCGGCGACGTTGGCGAGGTCGGGCACGCGAGTGGCGTGATTCTGCGCTCGAAGGCCAAGTAGGCACCGGTGCAAAACCTCGCGGGTAGGCGCTAACGAGCCCCGCCGGCGCGCCCGGCGCGAACCACCGCCATGCGCGGATCCGCATTCCCTCATCCTGAGGCGATTCCACCCGTGATTGCCGAATCTGTTCATCGCATTACCGTGCCGCGCAAAGGGCGGATGGTCTGCATCCCCCCACCGAGATGTCGTGCGGGCCGAAGTGGCCGCGCGCGAGGACTACCCGTTGCCCGGCCTGTGGCAGCAGTTCAACTACGACGCCAAGGGCGACCTGCTGTACGGCGACAAACGCGTGCTGGACTGGGTCGAGCGCTATGACGCGCCGCTGTCGGTCATCGATGCGGCCTGGGTGCGTCGGCGGGTGACCGAGCTTCGCGCGCTGTTGGACACCGCCCGGCGGCACACCCGCTATCCGGCCCCGACCGACATCTACTACGCCGCCAAGGCCCGCATGCACGCCGGGGTCGTGCTGCCGGCTTATCAGGCGGGCGCGTTGGGCGAAACAAGCTCGGCCCAGGATCTGATGCACCTGGAACTGTTGTTCAAGGCTGGGCTGCTGCCCAAGGCGTTCACGGTCATCAGCAATGGCTTTAAGCTGCCGCCCGAGCGCCTGGACGATCGCAAGCCCCGCAAGGGCGTGATGATCGACGATGGCGCGCCGCCCCTGGATCGCTACATCGAGGACTACGCCTCGGCAATTCTGCGCGCCCATGCCGTCGGGCTGAACGTCGTGCCGATCCTGGACTCGCTCGACGAGGTGGATTGGTTCTCGCGCCGGGTCGCGGCTCCGATGCAATGCGGGGTGCGCCTGGCCTTTGGCCTGACTGCGGACCGGCTTGGCCTGGATTCGGTCAATGCGGGATTTGGCCTGACGGTCGCTCAGGCCCGCAGGGCGCTCAAGCGCCTTGCGGGGCATCCCCTGCTCCACCCCCGGATGATCCATGCCATGGTCGGCGCGGCCGAAGCAAGCCCCAGCCTGCCTGAAATCGTCGACGGGGTGCGCCTGTCGGCCAGCTTGTTCTTCGAGTTGAAACGCGACTGCCCGGGCCTCGACACATTGAACGTCGGCGGTGGCCTGCCGCTGTTGGGCGATGCCTACGATCACGTCGGCGCGTTTCAGGCCATGATGAAGGCGATTCAAGAAGAAGCCGAGCGCGCCGGGGCGACGACCCTGCCTCGACTCGCCTTCGAGCCCGGCAGCCTGATCGCGGCCGAGGCGAACTTCAACATCATGCCCGTTTTGGCAGTCAAGGCCCAGGGTCTGGTCGGCGGCGCGCCCATCTTGTTCGGCATCGTCGACGGCAGCTTCATCGAGTCAAGCATCGACGGGCTATTGCTCGGGCATGACTTTCCTGTCATCCCCGCGAATCTGGCGAATCGGCGGGCCTATCCCATGTGGCTGCGCGGGGTGACTTGCGATTCGATGGATGTGTGGCCGCCCAGCACCGTAAATCGTGATTGGCTGCGCCTGCCCGTCCCCCGCCCCAACGAAAAACTCTATGTCGTGGTCGCCCAGATCGGGGCATATCAGGAGTCACTGACCGGCAAAGGCGGGGTCAACCACTGCGCGGTCAAGGAACCGGCCGAAATCGTCATCGACGGCGACCGGCACGTCCTGATCCCCAGCCCAACCACGCGCGACCAAAGCCGGCTAATGGGCTACACCCGCAAAATGCTGAATCTGTTGGCCCCCCAGAGCAAGGCCGCCAAACCGGAGCCAGCGGTGGCCTTTCAGGCCGGTTCGAAAGACATGTGGTAGCGGAATACGCAACACCCCGCCCCGGCGTATGCCGGGGCGGGGTGTTGCGTATTCCTGTGAGTGGACCTGAGGGGATTTGAACCCCTGACCTCCTCAGTGCGATTGAGGCGCGCTCCCAACTGCGCTACAGGCCCGAGACGCAAACAGGCGACCGAAGTCGCCCGTTTGCCTTCAGAGCGGGAGACGGGACTTGAACCCGCGACCTATTCCTTGGCAAGGAATCGCTCTACCAGTCTGAGCTACTCCCGCATGCCATGCCGACGAACAGGATTGAACTGTTGACCCCACGATTTTCAGTCGTGTGCTCTACCAGCTGAGCTACGTCGGCGACTGAGGGGGACAGCAACCACTGCCCCGCGAACGATGAAATTATACCAGAGGCAGATCGCTCGTCAAGGCATCTTGACCAGCACAATCCGCCCGCCAAACAGGTCTGATCGGCCCTCATAGGGAATGTTGGCAGCCAGAAACAACATGCGATAGCCGCGCACAAACGTGTCGGGCCTGGGGGTCGCGCCGGCAGCCATGGGCAGAGTGCCGTCCGGCCAACGGACCTTCTCCACCCTTATGATTTCGATATCGTCAGAGCTGGCGTTCAGTGTTTCGATCAGTTTTGCGCGCACGGCCAGGATGGCAGGCGCGGCCTCCATGCTATCTGCGGGTTCGGCCTGCAGTATCCCCTCACGCGGCGGGTCCTTGGGCATGTCGTCTTTCATGGCGGTGGGTGTGCAGGTGCGGCCGTACTTGGCGCGAGCAGCCCGTGGCGGATGCTGGCGGAACTGGAAGAGGCGCGTCCTTACACGCAGACTGAAACAGGGGCCATACAGGCGACAGCATAAAGGAACGGTCTCGACATTCGCGTGAGTATACGACCAGAAAAACATAGAGGGGCGCGGCCGGTTGGCCGCGCCCCTGATCATCTGAATTTTTACACCGATGGACTAGATTTCCTGGACCTCAGGGCATTTGGAAGTCCACCACGGAATCCGCTAGACGCTCAGCCTTCACGCTGGAGAACGCCGGGCGGGACACCGGTCCGGAATTGGAAAGGCCATCTTGTCCCGGAATCGGATTGAAAGAGAACGTGTCATAGCAGGCATACCCGAACGATAACCCTCCATTGAGGAACACATAGGGCTTCCATCGATAGGTTGTGCTATCGGTAAATCCAAAGACATCATCTGGAGTTACTTCGTACTGCCCAACATCGCCAAGATCAGCTGAGTAGAACTGGACGGTGAGCGGAGAATTGTAGAGTCGAACAGCGAAGTTGTCAGCCTCAACGACTGCGGTATCTTCCGTCCGCGTATACCAACTGAACGTGTACGGAAGGTCGACCGACGCGCCCAGACTTGGATCGATCTGGTTAAAGCTGGCCACATCGAAATCGTCCGAATGTAGCGCAGCGCCTGCGACCGGGTACGGCGCGATATCAGCTCCGAAGTAGGCGTTCATGCGCGTTGAGCATTCGGCGCCACTGGTCACGATACCGCACTGGTACAGATGCGACCCATCCAACGCTGGCATTCCGGCGAATAAGTATCGCCCGTATGCGTCTGTGGTTGATGTCGCAGCCGTTGAACACGAATACGCCAGAGTGCAGTATTGGAGCGTAACCCCAATCCCCGCAGTCTTGGTGCCCGACACCATGACATAGCCCCAGATGCCGTTGGGCGTCGGAAGCGGTGTCGCTGTTGCGGTCGCGGTGGGCGTGGACGTGCTCGTCTCGGTCGCCGTCGGAGTTGTTGTCGGCGTGGCGGTTGGCGTGTCTGTCGGGCCACCCGGCGTGTTGGTTGCCGTCGGCGTGTCCGTCGGCAGCGCCGTGTTGGTCGCGGTCGGTGTATCCGTGGGCGCCGAAGTGTTTGTCGCTGTCGGCGTATCTGTCGGAATGGGGGTCTCTGTGGGAGTGTTCGTCGCCGTGGGCGTGTTTGTCGCGGTCGACGTGTTCGTCGGCGTCGGCGTCGGGATCGACGGATCGCGGAAGATAACGGGGAGGAAGGCCCGATGCACGGTTGCAGGGCAGCCGAATGCGGTGGCATTCCGCATCCACTCGGCCTTATCCGCCGCCGAGCCGAAGGTCTCAACCGGGAAGGCCACGAAGACCACCTTGAAGTCTTTGCCCGCCAGCGTTGTCGAGACGGCAGTCAACCCGTTGACAGCGCCGTTTGAATCAAGCCAGGCCGGTTGGCCCGGGCCGATTGGGTCCACCTGGTCCTCATAGTGGTTACCCACGCCGAAGACGAGATCCATATTGTTGGTATAGACACCCGTCATCGAACCGAACACGCTGTTTGTGGGCACAGCGGTATAACTCGTGCTCGCGATGTCATTCTGACGCTCCGTGCCGTCCCAGTTGGTAAAGAGGTAATCCTTGACAAACTGGGAAGTTCCAGCGGCCTGATCGAGCAGGTCCATCCCGGACATCACCAGACCCTTGCCACCCTGTTGCAGGTAGGTCGCCAGACGGGTCTCGTAGTTGGTAACTGGGGCCGGATAGGACGCCCCAGTGAACCACACGATGCAGCCGTGGGCGTTCATGTAGTTCTGAGGAAGGCCAGTGCCCTGGCTGGACGTGCTGAGATTCCAGTAGTTAAAGGCATTCCCACTCGCGGTCAAGGCCGTTTGGTAGTAGCTCTGAACATTTGGTGCGTTGCCATCGTTGTCGACAAGCAAGACAGGCATCGTCACGGCGATGGTCCGTGCGCTGCCGAACCTTACCAAGGTCGGCGAGGCGACCGAACTCACCGTAACCGTCACAATGTCAAAAGAGGCGTTGACCGCCGTGGTTGGAACCGTGACACGGATGTTGAACGGAGCGATACTGCCATTCGGAACAGCGCTCAGGGTGGTCAAGGGGGCGCCCGCGCCATCGACGGTCACGGCCGGCCAGGCATTGCCAGACAAGCTCAGGTTGAAGCTGTCGGTGGTATACCCCAGGTTCTGGGCGTTGAACGTATAAGTCAACTCACGACCCGGATTGGTCCCGTCGGTTTGGCGGGCCGAAGGCGTGACCGCCAGTCCATACGGCCCGGCGACTGTCACGCGGTATGGGCTGCCGGCGATGCTGGCACCCTCATCCGAGGTCGCCAACATGCCATCGTTGGTGATGACTGACCCCTGCGCCAGACCGGCGCCATCGCTGATCACAACTGAGAAGGTGACGACGACCTGGCCCGGGGCAATGCTGCCGTAGGTTGCGTCCGTCACTGTCGGCATCGCCACGCTTGGGATTGTCCACACAACCGATGCGCCTACGAGCGCGCCGCCCGAACCGGCCGACGCGAACGTCGTATTGGCCGGCACGGGATCCGTCACGACCACATTTGTCGCAACGGCATTTCCCCAGTTCTGCACGGTGACCGAGTAGACCAGGGCCGTGCCGGGACCGATCGGGAGCCCGTTATAGGTCTTGCGGATCTGCAGCGCGGCAGCGGCGGCGCTATCGGCGATCTGATACGCGCCACGGCCATGCGTGCCGATGGCGATCCGGCGGGTGAACGGGTTAAAGTCGAGCTGATTGACCGCGACAACTGGCACACCCGTGCCGAGCGCCGTCCAGGTCGCGCCGCCGTCTGAGCTCATCATCGGGTTGACGTCGGTGCCGGCATACAGAGTCGAACCGTCCGCCGGATCAACGACGATCGAGTTGAGCGGGACATCCGGCAGGTTGCCGCTCACATCGGTCCAGGTGGCCCCGGCGTCGGTGGTCTTGAACAAGTGCCCAGGCTGGCTCGGAGTCGCGCCGTTGTAGCCGTTGTAGGCCAGCCAGGCGGTGCGATAGTTGGAGCGATCAACCGCGATGCCGGCCACTGGCCGGAACGGCAGGTTCGGCTTGTCAATCCGCGTCCAGGTTGGCGACGCGGCGTCGGCGTTTGTGCTCAACCAGACATACCCGTCCAGTGTGCCCACGTAAACGGCGGGCGCCCCGGCCGTAACGCCGATCGCGCCGATCACGCAGCCGCGCGCGCCGTTCTCGGCCAAGCCCGCGCAGCCACCGGTGAGATCACCCGAGATGGCCGTCCACGAGGTGCCGCGATTGTTGGATCGATACAGGCGATAGGTGCCCAGATACAGGCGCTGATAGTTGCCCGGGTCGAGCACCCAGGGAATGTAAAACTCCGCCCGATCGCCCGTATTGATCCCGCTTTGGATCGTTGTGCCACTCGTATTGCCGACAATCGGGCCCGTCAGGGCCAGGCCGTCACTGTAGCGATAGGGGCTGATGCCGTAGTAGGTGCCATAAACGTATTCGGCCGCGGTCGGGTCGACCAGGGTCTGGCCGCCGTCGCCGCTTGGCACGTCATACCAGCGCCCGCCGGCCGGCATGGCTGATGTGGACTTGCGCAGTGTGCCGTTATCCTGCGTGCCGCCGTAGAGACGGTTGACATTGCTCGGGTTTTGCTGAATGCTGGTGAATTGGGTAATCTGGAGATTCGTCGCCTTTTCCAGCGCATAGGTCGAGGTGTTGACCTGGCCGTTGAGGCTGATCCAGTCGACGGCCGAGTAGTCCAGTGCGCTGCTCGCGCGCCCGCCGCGATTCTCTGAGTACCACACGCCGCCGTCATTTCCGATCACGATCTTGGATGCATCGTCGCGGCGAATGGCTATCGCATGGAAGTCGGGGTGCTGCCAGTAGCCCAGGTCAATCCACTCCGCCCCGCCGTTCGTCGTGCGGTAAATGCCGCCGCGCTCGTTGGCATAGTCAAACTGACCGGCCGCATAGGCGATGTCGGGGTTGTACGGATCGACCATGATGACGTTGTCGTATGAGCACTGGGCATCACAGTAGTTCGCAACGTTGGGATCCGTGACATCCGCCCAGTTCATGCCGGCGTCAGTTGACTTATATACATAGGACTGGTCCGCCACGTCGTTATAACCAACGTAGAGCGTCGCCGCTGACGCCCAGGGCGCATGCGAAATGCCCAACTCGAAGCGGCTGCCCTCGAACGAATCCGCCGGAATCCCGGTCATGATCGTCGTCCAAGTCAAACCGCCGTCCACGGACTTCGAGATGCCGCTGCTCAGCCAGGTGGCGTAGACGTCATTCGGTTGAATCGGGTCGACAAGGACTTGAGTTGCGCCATACAGCGGCGTGCTGGTGTAAGACTGAGTCGTCGTGACCAGCGGGGTAAACGAAGACCCGCCGTTGGTGGACTTGTACAGTCCAAAGGTCGTGATGTTTGGCGGAGAGGTGCGGCGATTGCCGCCGCGGCCGCGGACCGTCGTGACGTACAGGGTATCCGGATCAGTGGGGTGTACGGCCATGCCTGAGATCGAGACGCCAGTGAAGTCGCTGGCGCCCACAATCGTCCAGGTAATGCCGGCATTGGTCGACTTGTAAATGCCCTTGCCCCAATAGGAATCGCCCGAGAGTTCACCTTCGCCCGAACCGGCATAAATGATGTCCTCGTTCGACGGCGCAAGCGAGATGTGTCCGATGGCAAGCGCCGGTGCGTCCTCGAATATCGGTTGCCAGACGTTCGGCACGGTGCCGGAAGGCGGTGTGGTCGCCCAAAGACCGCCCTGCGCGCCTCCAAGATAGATGGTATAGGGCGCCGTCGAGCGAATTGCCAGGCTGCCGATGCGGCCGGACATCGACAACATCGAGGTACCGTCATAACGAGACAATTGCGCGATCGGATTTGGGCCCATCGGCGTCCAGGCCCCCGCAAAACCGGTCTGGGCCTCGGGCGCGCGTGACTTCAACTCGGTCTGACGCAACAGCGCCTCTTTGGCCGCCTCGGCGCGAGACGCGGCGGCCTTCTCCATGGTGAAACCCGCCTTCGGGTCGCCGGCCACGCGTTTGCTGTAGAAGGCAAAATCGCGCTCGGCTGCCAGGCTGGCTTCTTCCCAGGCGCTTTCAGCTTCCTCCCGCTTGATTTGAGTAATTCGCTTGCTTTCGCCTTTCGCCGGCGCGACGGGCCCATCGGTTCCAGCGGGCTGCGCCGGCGGTGGATCGCTTGCCGGAGCGCTGGCGTTGCCAATCGCAGCACTGGGAACGGCCATGGCAAATGCCATTGCGACAGCGAAAAATGTCTTTAAGCGGGATTGACTCATATTTGTCTCCTCGTTGCGTCCGCCGGCTCAGGCAGGCTTTCTCATCCTCGAATATGCGTTCGGCGCAGGGTGCGCCGTACTCTCAGGCCGCATTCGAAGCTCATATTCTATTCAGATTTGTCAAATCTGGGGCTCAGAATTCTCACCGAGGTGGATTCGACCAGGTAGCCTGAAATGAGCACCGAGCAACAGGGCTTCGAGGAACGCGGGAGTCTCGCCTGCGCGGCCCAGGCGGAACACCGCGCAACGCCGCGCTCCGCCGCGGCCGAGGCGGAAGGGAGCGCGGGCGTCTCGCCCGCGCGGTTGAGGGGGAACACCGAGTAATGCGACGCTCAGCCGCGACCGCGCGGGCAAGATGCCCGCGCTCCGTATCTAGGGCATGCCGCACCGCCTGGGAGCCGGACCCGGCCTGTCTCAGCTTCGCCACGCCTCGCGCAGATGCTCAATCGCAGTTTCAACATCGGGGACAGTGGCGTGGGCGACGCCGTCTTCGACGGCGTTGGCAATGTGAATCGCCCGCCAGCCAGCAGCCATGGCCCCGCGCGTATTGGCAGCGACATCGTCGATCAGCACGCACGCGCTCGAATCCGCGCCGACCAGCTTCTGAACGTTGTGATAGGCGACCACATGCGGCTTGTTTACGAAGCCCATGAGCTTGATATCGATGACTCGCTCGAAACACTCTTGCAGACCCAGCCGCCACAACACCCGCCAGGCGTGATTGGCGTCGGCATTGGTCAGCACCAGTTTGCGGGCCGGCAATGCCGAGATCGCCGCGCGCAGATTGGGGGCTGGCGCGATGAGGTCAAGCGAAATGTCGTGGACAAAGGCGAAATAGCTGTCCGCGTCGAACGCATAGCCCTCTTCACGCATCCCGCGCAAGGCGGTTCCATACAGCTCACGCCAGTGCACCCGCAGCCGCTCGGCTTCCGCCTCCGATTTGCCGAAATGCAGAATAACAAAGTCGGTGATCCTTCGGCTGATTGCTTCCATTACCCCGGAATCCGAGCGATACAGCGTGTCATCGAGGTCGAAAAATACCACCGGCTGCACGCTCGTAATCCGAAGAGGGTTCCCACCGATCCCGCTCATAGCGCCCGGCTTGTCCCGCCGTCGATGATGAGGGCGGCCCCCGTGATGTAGCCCGCCGCCGGCGAGGCCAAAAAGACGCACGCCCGGCCGAACTCCTCCGGATCGCCGATCCGGCCGAGAGGCGAGGCCGCGGCGCGCTCGGCAAGTTCATCCTCGAGCCGGGTGCCTTTGCGCTTGGCCGAGGCTTCAGACAATGTCTTGACCCGATCCGTCAGAAACGCGCCGGGGCAGATCAGGTTGACTCGGATGCCTGCCGGACCGACTTCACGGGCAAGGGTTTTGACCAGCCCCGCCACGCCCAGGCGCAGGCTATTGCTCAGGATCAGGCCGTCGATAGGATGCTTGATGCTGGCCGATTCGATTAAGGTAATCGATCCCCCACCCTGTTTCGTCATGATTGGAATGGCCAGGCGCGCAGCGCGCACCGCGTTCATGAAGGTGCCCTCCACGGCGGTCATCCATGCGGCGTCGTCAAACGCCATAAATGTGCCGCCGGGCGGCCCGCCGGCATTGATCACCAGCGCATCGATGCGGCCATAGCGCGTCATGGCAGCGTCAAATAGCCGGGCAATATCATCCAGCTTCGTCGCATCCCCGGCGACTGGATAGGTCTCCGCGCCTGTTTCCGTGCTGATGCGCTCAGCCGTCGCGCGCAGGGTAGCCTCATCTCGGGCCGACATGACCACCCGAGCGCCCTCCTGGGCGAAGACCCGCGCGGTCCCGGCGCCCAATCCCTTGCTGGCCGCCATCACCACGGCGACGCTGTCTTTCAGTTTCAGATCCATATAGGCACCTCCAGGTCGGCTGACCTCAGAATATTGTCTCGGAGACGCACATCCCCGGCGGAGCCGGGGATGTGCGTCTCCGATGGTTGATTACCCGCAGCGCTATGACCATTGCGCGCCTCGGGTGAGCGACTCCAGGACGGCCAGAAATGTGTCTGGTGGGGTGAAGCGCAAGGTCTCACCTTCGATCCGATAGGGCAATTCGTCAAACACCGCGTCGTGGGCCCAATACACAGCCTGGCTCAGCGATCCGGGCCCATCCCGGTGCATCCCGATGGTGATGCGCAACATCGCCGTCACGGCTTCAACCGCCGCGACCGTCCGTATTTCGTGCAGCAGAACCACATCCCGCTTGGGGATGGCGACCAGGGCGCCATGAGGCAGATCGCAGGCCAGATAGCGATCAAGGAACAACGCGTGACTGGCGGCATAGTATGGGTCGCCCATGATCACCTTGAGCTGCACGCCGCGCTCGATCTCAACCGCCGTCACGGGCAGCGCGCCCGCCTGGATGAGATTGCCTCGCGCAATCTCAAACAGCGCGTCATCGGGAATGCGCCAGGCGTTGGCTTCGTGCCGAGACACCGTCCGCACGCTTGTTGGCAGGTCGAGGACGAGCACTTCGAGCGTGCCGGGCGGTCCGGGCCGGCAAACGAGCTCGTCCGACTGGCGGGTAATATCCAGCGGATATAGCCGAGCCCGAAGCATGTCCCGGCAGGTCTCGAAATGATGAACATCCACCCGCAGCACGCTTTCGCCGCCGGAGACCGCGAAGACCGTGTCGAAGTGGGCCCGGACGACATCACGCCACGCATCGCGATCGGCCTGGCGACAGACCTGGGCCAGATTCAACAGGCCAAATGCGCTCTGGGTAGCCGGCTCCGCGAGATCCGTGCGGATCACACCGGAATCGACGTCAAAGTCGATGCCGATGCCGCGCGCCTCAAAATAGGCGCGAACCAAGCCAACGAAAATGCCGTATCCCGATGGGCCCAGGCCCTGAGCCCAGTCGGGTTGCGATGACGAGGAACGGGTCATGGTGAGCCAGGATTGTAATCCTTGCTCGCCGGTTTTTACTGGCGATATCCACCGCCGCGGCGGTGGATATCGCCGGTGGGATTTGTATCGCCTTGGGAACCCAAGAAGTCATCCTAAAATGATTGGCGAGATCGCAATCCCCGCGCTTCGTTCGGGGATTGCGATCTCGCAGGACATTTCTAGGACGGCTTCTAGGGATTGATCGGGAATGCCGGCGCCGCCGGCCAGTGCCCATTCCGGTCAAACTGAATTTCGCCAAACACGCCGCTTACCTGGTTGTTGGCCAGTGCGGCCGCCACCCCCGCGCGCGTCGGCGCGCCATTCCTTGCCGCAGTCTGGATGGCCGCAATGGCAACCCGGGTTGCGTCGAGGGCGACCGCGGATCCCCGCGTCGGCCCGGCGCCCCCCGAGATTTCAGCGAAGGCCGCGAGCGCCCGATCGGCCTCGGCCGAACCGCCGGGATCGACACCCTCGGCGCATGACCGCCCCGCGGCGCGTGCGCAGGCGTCCAAGGCCGCCTGGAAAGGCGAAAGCACAAACACGCCGGTCCGGACGGGCACGGCTTCGGGCGGTGCGCCAATCACGATCACCGGCAGCCCGGCGGCGACATACGCAGGCAGAGCCGCGAGAGTCGTCGACAGCGCGCCGTGGCCGATGACGACGAGCACGGCCGGATCACGCACGATGTCGGCGGCGACCCGAGCGGCGCCGGCGGGATCGCCGTCATCGTTGAACGCGATGAAGTCAATGGGGGTCACCGGAATCACGTCGCGCAACGCAAGCCGCATCGCTGGAAATGCGGCATACCCAACCGCTCGCGCGCGGCCTTCGAACGGCGCGGCCAACGCAATACGGCCCAGCGCGCGCGGCGGCCCGCAGGCGGCGAGCAACGAGGCGAATCCGATGATCAGGATCGCCAGCGGGCCCGGGCGCACTTAGTCTCCGACAAAAATCGGCAGATGACCAAGCGCGATCACATGCCGCCACTTCTGCTCGTCGCCCTCGGTCAGGAGGGCGGCCTCGCCCACCACAGTCGCGCCCGCCAGGCGCATGAGCGCGCGCATGCCCTCCGAGGTGCTGCCGGTGCTGATAACGTCGTCGACGATAACCACCCGCTTGCCGGCGATGCTGCCGCGATCCTTCGCGTCGAGATAGAGCTTCTGCGGCTGCCCGGTGGTGATCGAGAGCGTCTCGGCTTCGAGCGAGTCGCCCATGTAGAGCTTGTGCGTTTTGCGAAGCACAACGTACGGGATGCCGCTGTGAACGGACATCGCATAGGCCAGCGGAATGCTCTTGGCCTCGGCTGTAACGATGAACTCGCACGGGGGCAGGCGCTTGATCAGCGCCCTGGCGCCTGCCTCGGTCAACTCGGTGTCGCCCAGGATATTCAACACCGCGATTCGAACGCCCGGCGCCACTTCCATCTTGGGGAGCGATCGCCGCACGCCGGCGATTACGATGTCATATGCGTCTGTCATCCCAAGCCTCCACTCACAAATGGCCGCTAACAGAACCATTTCTTGAGGCTGAATCCCCCGGCTTCGCCTGGGGATTCAGCCTCAAGAAATGGCCATTGATATGAGTTCCAGAGCAAGCCCTACTTCGCCGCCGCCAACAGCGCGTCAATGCGGTTGGTCTTCTCCCACGGCGCGTCGATATCGGTTCGGCCAAAGTGGCCATAGGCGGCGGTTTTCTGGTAGATCGGGCGGCGCAGATCGAGATCGCGGATGATCGCGCCAGGGCGCAGATCAAAGACCTCGTCGATGGCCCGGGCAATTGACTCATCCGAGACCCGGCCCGTGCCAAACGTTTCAACATTGATCGAGAGCGGGCGGGCGACGCCGATGGCATAAGCGACCTGAACCTCACACCGATCAGCCAGGCCGGCTGCGACGATATTCTTGGCCACCCAGCGGCAGGCATAGGCTGCCGAGCGGTCGACCTTGGTCGGATCTTTTCCTGAGAACGCGCCGCCGCCGTGCCGGCCCATGCCGCCGTAGGTGTCGACGATGATCTTGCGGCCAGTCAGGCCAGCGTCGCCCATCGGTCCGCCAACGACAAAGCGCCCGGTCGGGTTGGTATAGATCTTCATCGACGCGTCGATGAGATTGGCCGGAATTGTGGGCAGGATGATGAGGTCGGTCAACGCCTGGTTGATCTCCTCCTGACCGACTTCGGCAGCGTGCTGGGTCGAGATGAGTACGGTCCCCACCCGAACAGGCTTGCCATCCGAGTATTCAACAGTGACCTGGCTCTTGCCGTCGGGGCGCAGCCAGGGCAGTGTGCCGTCTTTGCGCTTGGCGGCCAGAGTGCGGCTGAGGCGATGGGCCAGCGCAATCGGCATCGGCATCAGCTCGGGCGTCTCATTGCAGGCAAAACCAAACATCATGCCCTGGTCTCCGGCCCCAACCGCTGAGATGGCAGCCTCACCGTCGGCATGACCGCGGGTCTCGAGGGCGGCATCGACACCCATCGCAATATCCGGCGACTGGCTGGCCAGCGCGTTCAGCACGCCGCAGGTGTTGCCGTCAAAGCCCTTGTCCGACGCGTCGAAGCCAATATCCTTGATCGCCTTGCGGACCAACGTTTCATAGTTGACCACGGCCTTTGTGGTGATTTCGCCAAAGACCATGACGAAACCGGTCTTGGCCGCCGTTTCGCAAGCCACCCGGCTCATCGGGTCCTGGGCCAAACAAGCATCGAGCACCGCATCCGAGATCTGATCGCACATCTTGTCCGGATGTCCTTCAGTCACCGATTCGGAGGTGAAGAAAAGCTTCTTGGACTTCATGAAGCTGTTCATGTGTGAGTCTGCTCCTTACAACGATTCATGTGATCACGCGCTTCCGTCGCTCCAGCTGCTTCGTCCGCCCCATGCGCGAGGCAAAAAAGAAGCGCGCCCCAAGAGGCGCGCGCGTGGTTTGCGAGACGAGCCTCTCATCTTCCAGTGCTCGGTTCGGCGCGCTTGCCGCGCGCTGAACGTCTGTCGGATTTGGCACCCGCATCACCGGGTTGCCGCAGCTTCACAGGGCCGATCCCTCCGCTGCTCTGGATAAGAGCGTGGCGATTGTATCACGCGCCCGCGCAAAACCGCGGCCGATGCGGGTGACTTTGGGCCTCCAGAATCAACGCAACCGCGGCCGCAAGATCATCAACGATGCGGGTGCCGCGCAACCAGGGGTCCCCCAGAAGCGCCTCACGCTGCTCGGCCCCGCGCCCCGATGAAACGAAGATCGGCGTAACGCCCGCCGCCACCGCGGCCTGGGCGTCGCTTAGCGCATCACCGATGAAGTGCGACCTCGAAAGATCGAGCCCGTGCTCGCGCGCTGCCTGCAGCAACATGCCTGGCCGCGGTTTGCGGCAATCGCAGCCTTCCTCTGGACGATGCGGGCACAAGTACACATCATCGATCCGACCGCCTGCGGCTGCGACGACCGCCCGCATCCGGGCGTGGATGTCTCCAACAATTCCGGCCGGCGTGATGCCCCGCCCGATGATGGCCTGATTGGTGATGACGATGACGGGCGCGGCCTGGCCGGCCAGAGCCTGAAGCGCCTCAAGCGCGCCGGGCAGGAAGACAAATTCCTCCCACCGCTTGACGTGGTCGGGCCGATTGGCATTGATGACGCCGTCGCGGTCGATGAAGATCGCGGGGGTGAGTGTGACGTTTTGCATGTTTTCGTCGGTCTCGGGGATACCTCGGGGAGCTGCGCCCCCGCAGCGCCGGGGCGCAGCTCCCCGAGGTATCCCCAGGCGCATCTATTCCACGGTGACGCTCTTGGCCAGGTTGCGTGGTTGATCGACATCGCAACCCCGCCGCACGGCAAGGTGATATGCCAACAGTTGGAGGGGAATGGCGGTCAAAACCGGGTAGAGCATGGCCGGCGCCTCAGGCACCCAGATTACGTGGTCAGACTTGTCAGCGATGGCATCGTCGCCCTCGGTGGCAATCGCGATGACGATTCCGTTGCGTGCCTTAACCTGCTCGATTTGCGAGACCATCTTGTCGTACGCCATCCCGGACACAGATGCATACGACGGGCATGTCCTCATCGATCAGGGCGATCGGGCCGTGCTTCATCTCTCCCGCCGGGTAGCCCTCGGCGTGAATGTATGACATCTCCTTGAGCTTGAGCGCGCCTTCGAGCGCGACGGGGTAGTTGATCCCGCGTCCGAGATACAGAAAGTGCTCGCGATGGTGGAAGCGGCGGGCCAGTTCGTCATAGATCGGGTTCGCATCCAGCGCGCGCCCAACGAGGTTCGGCAGGCGGGCCAGTTCGCGGGCAAGCACGCGAGCATGATTGCGCGAATCGTCAACATCGGGGCGTGCCATCGCCAGGGCGCAGGCCAGCAAATACTGATCCACTATTGAGGTCGTGAAGGCCTTGGTGCTGCACACCCCAATCTCGGGGCCGGCGCGCATGGCGATATGCCCGTCCGAGACGCGCTGAGCCTGCGAGCCAATCGCGTTGACGATGCTCCATACCCGGCTGCCGCGCTTGCGCGCCTCATCCATGGCAGCCAGCGTGTCGGCCGTTTCGCCGGATTGGGTGATACCCAGCACGGCGCTATTGGGGCCGACCAGCGGCTGACGGTAGCGATACTCCGATCCGTAGTCAACGTCGACCGGGATGCGGGCGATACCCTCGATGAGGAATTTTCCGATCAAAGCCGAATAGGCGGAAGTGCCGCAGCCGATCGAGGTAATGCGATCAGGCACGCTGCCAGGCTTGATGGGCAAATCCTCCAGCGACACAACGCCTGTCTCGAGGTCCACCCTGCCTCGGATGGTGTCGGTGATGGCCCGCGCCTGCTCATGGATCTCCTTGAGCATGAAGTGGCGATACTCGCCCTTCTCGGCCGCAACCGGGTCCCAGGAGAAATGATGGGGTTTGTGGGTCACTTCGGCGCCGCCGATGCGGCGGGCCCGGACCCCGCCCGCTCTGACGACGGCCACTTCCGCGCTCTCCAGGAAGATGATGTCGCGGGTGTGTTCGAGGATGCCCTGCGCATCCGAGGCGACAAACGACTCACCCTCACCCAATCCGATGCAGACACCCCCGGCATTGCCTATTCGGGCGCAGACCAGGCGGTCGGGTTCATCGGCGCGCATCACGACGATGGCCTGGGATCCGTGGAGACGGGCCAGGGTCGCATGGGTCGCCCGTTCGAGGTCCATCCCCTCATTAACGTAGCGCTCGAGCATATGCACGATGACCTCGGTATCGGTCTCGCTGGTGAAGATCACCCCATCCCCAGCCAACTCAGCCCGCAGGGCCAGGAAGTTTTCGACGATGCCATTGTGAACGAGGGCGATCCGGCCAGTGCGCCCGACGTGAGGATGGGCGTTGGGTTCGGTCACGCCGCCGTGGGTGGCCCAACGGGTGTGGCCCATCGCGACCGAGGTCTCGCCCGCCCAATTGGCGTCCAGCCCGGCCAAGTGAGGATCCAGGTTCGCCAGTTTGCCCACAGCCCGAGCAACCTGGATTCTGCCACCGGCCAAGACCGCGACCCCCGAGGAATCGTAGCCACGGTATTCGAGCCGGCGCAACCCGCCGACAACAATGGGGATCCCCGGTCTGGAGCCGATGTAGCCAATGATGCCGCACATACGGGCGATTCTAATCGCGGCGGACGTCCGACCGGTCAGGTCAGCGCGTTCCTTGGATGACCTGACCGGTCGGACGCAATCGACCTTGGTTATGTAAAAGGCGGCGTCCGAATCCCTCACCCAGAGGTCAGCTTCTACTTCGATTGCTCCAAATTTCACTATCAGAAGCTACCCAACCCACAATTCGGGCCAAGAGGCAGGTTTTTGGCAGACCGGACGAACTAATGTTTGGCCATAAAACAAAAAGCCGGCGCCAAACAGGCGCCGAGCTCTGAAGGAAAAGACCCAGACATGATGAAAGCGTCTCGACCGGTGGGGATTGTAGGCTACGGTTCTTATGTTCCGCGCTACCGACTCCCTGCCCAAGAGGTATCCCAACTCTGGACCGACGGCAATTCGCCCGTTCCGGTCCGCGAGAAGTCGGTCAACGGCATCGACGAAGACGTGGCAACGATGAGCATCGAGGCTGCCCGGAATGCCCTCAAGCGCTCCGGGGTCGAACCCCAGGACATCGGGGCGGTGTGGGTGGGCAGCGAAAGCCACCCGTATGCCGTTAAGCCCACCAGCACGATTGTGGCCGAGGCAATCGGTGCGACTCCCTACACTCAAGCGGCTGACTGGCAGTTTGCCTGCAAGGCCGGGACGGAAGCGTTTCAGGCATCGATCGGTTTTGTGGCCGGCGGGATGACCCGCTATGCCATGGCGATTGGGATGGATGCCGCCCAAGGCCGGCCCGGGGATGCGCTCGAGTACACCGCTGGCGCGGGTGGCGCGGCCTTTTTGGTCGGCGCAGCCGATGAGGCGATCGCCGAAGTCGAAGCCTCGCTTTCCTTCGTGACCGACACCCCCGACTTCTGGCGCCGTCAGTACGAGAAGTTCCCCGAGCACGCCGGGCGCTTTACCGGCGAGCCAGCCTACTTCCACCATGTCACCAGCGCGGCCAGCAAGCTGATGTCAGAAATGGGCCTGACGAGCAAGGACTTCGATTACTTCGTTTGCCACCAGCCCAACGCCAAATTCCCCCTCAAGGCCGGAGAGGAACTCGGCTTCTCGCGCGACCAGATGAAGGCGGGAATGCTTGTCAACGATATCGGCAACACGTATGCCGGCTCGTGCATGATCGGGCTGACCGCCATTATGGACATCGCCAAACCCGGCGAGCGGATCCTGGTCACCTCATTCGGGAGCGGCGCGGGCAGCGACGCTTTCTCGATTCGGATGCTGCGGGCGAGCGAGCCGCGCGGCGCGATCAGCACCCGGGCCTACGTCGAGCGGCGCAAGGTCATCGATTACGCGATGTATACCCGGTTGAAGGGCTATTACAAACTCAACTAGGCGCGCGACGCGCAAGAACAAAGACACAACATGCGGGATGTAAGCATCGTCGGCCTCGGGCAAACGCCCGTGGGAGAACACTGGGACACCAGCCTGCGCGAACTTGGGTTTCGCGCGCTGGAATCGGCCCTGAAGGATGCCAAGGCTGAGCGAGTCGAGGCGTTGTATGTCGGCAACATGCTGTCGGGTCACTTGACCGGTCAGGAGCACATCGCCGCTTTGATCGCGGATTTTGCCGGGCTGCGCGGGATCGAGGCGATCAAGATCGAAGCCGCGTGCGCAAGCGGCGCCGCCGCGCTGCGGGTCGGATATGCGATGGTGGCCGGCGGCCTGGCTGACCTCGTGGCGGTTGTCGGCGTCGAAAAGATGACCGACCAGGCGCCCGAGACCGTGACCGCCGCGATGTCGATGGGCGTTGACGCGGACTACGAGGCGATGCAGGGGCTGACCCACATGGGCGTGGGCGCGATGCTGATGCGGCGCTACATGCACGAGCACGGCTTCAAGCGCGAGGACTTCGCCAACTTCGCCATTACGGCGCATGCCAACGCGGCCGGCAATCCAAACGCGATGTATCGCTCACCGATTTCGGCCCGGCTCTTCAACGAGGCCAAACCGATCGCTGATCCGATCAGCATGTTCGATTCAGCCCCGGCGGCGGATGGGGCGGCCTGCGTAATCCTGGCCCCGACTGAAATCGCGCGCGAGTTCAGCGACAAGCCGGTCCGGATCCGGGCCAGCGCGGTCGCCACCGACACGGTCGCCGCCGACGATCGGCGCGATCCGTTGTATCTCGAAGCGGCCGCGATCAGCGCCCAAAAGGCGTTTGCGGCGGCAGGGCTTGGCCCGGATGACATCGATCTGCTCGAAACCCACGACGCCTTCACGATTCTGAGCGCGTTGTCGCTCGAGGCGTGCGGCTTCGCGCCACGGGGCGGCGGGGTGCGCCTGGCCCAGAACGGCGAAATCGGGCTGCGCGGGCGCATCCCGATCACGACGATGGGCGGGCTCAAGGCCCGCGGCAATCCTGTGGGCGCTGCGGGGTTGTATCAAATCGTCGAGGTCGCCCAGCAAATGCGCGGCGACGCGGGCGTCAATCAAGTGGCCAATGCCCGGCTGGGCATGGCTCAAAACATCGGCGGGACCGGCGGCACGGTCGTCACCACGATTCTGGAAAGACTGTAATCAAGAGGACTAACATCATGGAAGTTGCCCGATATTGGAGAACGACCCGGCAGCGCTATCAGCTCGTGGGCGAAGTGTGCCCGAATTGCAGCGGCAAGATTTTCCCGCCCAGGGATGTGTGCCCGACCTGCGAGAAGGAAGCCAAGACCCCTTTCGCGTTCAGCGGTGTGGGCGAGGTTTACTCATACAGCACCGTTTACCAGGCCGCTGCAGGCTACGAGAAGGCGACCCCCTACACCGTGGCGATGATCCGCCTGGCCGAGGGCCCTCTGGTCTCGGCCCAGTTGACCGACATCGATGACAAGGATGTGGCAATCGGCATGCCGGTCGAGATGGTCACCCGCGTGCTGCGCGAGGACGGCGACCGGGGCATGCTGGTGTACGGGTATAAGTTTCGGCCGGTGATGGTGTAGTCAGGTTTGGTCAGGTAGGAAAGGTTTGGTCAGGTAGACCAAATCCGACCTTGTACGGCGGCGTAACCAAATGCGCCCCAATTGGGTGAAATCACAATCCCCGCGCAATGCGCGGTTGTGTTCCCAATTGGGGAACAAACGGGTGACAATAGCGTATTCGCCGAACAGGAGATCAGCATGAGCCAAGATGACATTCGAAAAGCCATCGCCGACGGCGACGCTGTTCTCGGCGTCGAGTTCGGTTCGACCCGCATCAAGGCGGTGTTAGTCGACGCAGCCCACGCGCCGATCGCCTCCGGAAGCCATGCCTGGGAAAACCGTCTCGAACACGGAATATGGACCTATCCGCTCGAGGAAGTCTGGGCAGGTGCGCAAGACAGTTTCCGCCAGCTGAGCCGTGAGGTGGAAGAGAAGTATCAGGTCTCGCTCGAGGCGCTCGGCGCGATTGGCTTCAGCGGCATGATGCACGGATACCTGGCATTTGACAAAGACGGCAATCTGCTTGTCCCGTTCCGTACCTGGCGCAATACCATCACCGGGCCAGCGGCCGCGGCGCTATCGGAGCTGTTCGGCCTTAACATCCCCCAACGCTGGAGCATCGCCCATCTTTATCAGGCAATCCTGAACCAGGAATCCCACGTCAAAGACATCCACTACATCACCACACTCGCAGGCTACGTCCACTGGCAGCTCACAGGACAAAGAGTCTTGGGCGTCGGCGAGGCCTCGGGGATGTTCCCCATCGACAGCACGATCAACGAATACGACAAACGCATGCTCGGGCTGTTCAATGCGCAACTTGACGCGCATGAGATCCCCTGGAGGCTTGACGATATCCTGCCCAAAGTGCTGGTCGCTGGTGACGCCGCCGGGGCGCTCACAGATCGGGGTGCCCGCTTGCTCGATCCCGTTGGCCCGCTAAGGGCCGGGATTCCGCTCTGCCCGCCGGAAGGCGACGCCGGCACCGGCATGGTCGCCACCAACAGCGTGGCTGAACGGACGGGAAACGTGTCGGCTGGGACCTCCGTCTTTGCGATGATCGTGTTGGAAAGGGCGCTCTCGAAGCTGTATCCTGAAATTGACATGGTCACGACGCCGAGCGGGAAACCGGTGGCGATGGTGCACAGCAACAATTGCACCTCCGACCTGAACGCATGGGTCGCAATCTTCGGCGAGTTCGCACGGGCGCTGGGGGTCGAGGTCAGCCAAGCGGTTCTGTTTGAAACGCTGTACCGGCAAGCGCTCGCTGCCGAAGCGGACGGCGGCGGGTTGCTGGCCTACAACTACGTTTCAGGTGAACACATCACCCACTTCGAAGAGGGCCGTCCGTTATTCGTCCGCACTCCCGCAAGTCGCTTCACGCTGGCAAATTTCATGCGCACCCACCTTTTCTCCTCGCTCGGCGCGCTCAGAATCGGCATGGATATTCTGTTCGAGCAGGAACGAGTCAGGCTCGATCAGCTCCTCGGGCATGGCGGTTTCTTCAAGACGCCCGATGTCGGCCAACACATGATGGCCGCGGCAATGAACGTCCCCGTGTCGGTGATGGCAACTGCCGGCGAGGGCGGCGCCTGGGGGATGGCCCTGTTGGCTGCCTATCGACTGCGCAAATCGGTTGACGAACGCCTGGAAGACTATCTCTCAGACAAGGTGTTCGCTGCAGAAAGAGGCACAACGATTGCGCCCGACGAAAAGGATGCGCGGGGATTCGCTGTGTTCATGGAACGTTACAAGAACGGTCTTGTCATCGAACGCGCCGCGGTGGATTGTTTTTGAAACATGCGCAAAAACGGCGCCTAAACGGAATCCTGGCCCGGCGCAGGCCGGGGCGGAGATATCGCCGCAGAAACCTGTCTGGTTATAGGAATTCGAGAGAGCAACCATGTTGGAGCAACTGAAGGAACAGGTATTTCGGGCGAATCTCGCGCTTCCAAAGCATGGCCTGGTCACGTTTACTTTTGGGAATGCCTCAGGCATCGACCGGGAGCTGGGCTTGGTGGTCATCAAGCCTTCCGGAGTTGCCTACGAATCTCTGAAAGCCGAGGACATGGTCGTCGTGCGACTGGAGACCGCCGAGATTGTTCAAGGAACATTGAGGCCATCCTCCGATACACCCACCCACCTCGGGCTATACAAGGCGTTTGCCAACATTGGCGGCGTCGTGCACACCCACAGCCGCTGGGCGACGAGCTTCGCCCAGGCCGGGCGCGGAATCGCGGCGCTTGGCACAACGCATGCAGATTACTTTCATGGCGAGATTCCCTGCACCCGAAGGATGACGGCGGCTGAGATTCAGGGCGAGTACGAGACCGAGACCGGCCGGGTGATCCGGGAGACTTTTCAGGGAAAGGATCCTGACGCCATCCCGGCCGTGCTTGTTTACAGCCATGGGCCCTTCGTCTGGGGAGCCGATCCGATGCGGGCCGTCCAGAATGCCGCGGTCCTGGAGGAAATCGCCTTCCTGAACTTCAACACCCTGCTGCTCTATCCGGGGATTCCACAGATTCAGTCGGAGCTGCTGGAGAAGCACTACCACCGAAAACACGGCGCTTCTGCCTACTATGGCCAGCAGCATAATTCGTGACAACGCGCGATGAAACGAACGGTTTGCAGGCTTAAGGAGACAAAGTCATGATCGATCTGAAACAATATGAAATCTGGTTTGTAACCGGCAGCCAGCATCTGTATGGCCCGAAGACGCTCGAGGTCGTCGCCGAGCACTCCCGCGCCATCGCTGCGCATCTGGCCGCATCGGCTCATATTCCGACTCAGGTGGTCTTCAAGCCTGTTCTGACCACAGCCGACGCGATTCGCGAGCTATGCCTGGAGGCCAACGCCGCCCCCAACTGCATCGGCCTTGTGACGTGGATGCACACCTTCTCACCCGCAAAGATGTGGATTGCGGGCCTGAGCCTGCTCAAAAAGCCGTTCCTGCATCTGCACACGCAATTCAACCGCGAGATCCCGTGGTCCGAGATCGACATGGACTTCATGAACCTGAACCAGTCGGCCCACGGCGACCGCGAGTTTGGATTCATTGGCAGCCGAATGCGGCTTGACCGCAAGGTCGTGGTTGGCCACTGGAGCGACGCCGAGGTCCACACTGAAATCGGGACGTGGACGCGCGCCGCAGCCGCGTGGGCGGACTGGCAAGGGGCGAAGTTCGCCCGTTTTGGCGACAACATGCGCGATGTTGCGGTAACGGAAGGCAACAAGGTTCAAGCCCAGATCCAGCTCGGCTATTCGGTGAACGGCTACGGCGTGGGCGACCTCGTCATGACGATACAGGCTGCCGCCGAGGCCGATGTCGATCAGACCGTTCAGGCCTACATGGATGAGTATGAGGTCGCATCGGCGCTTCTCCCCGGCGGAGAGCGACACGCAGCCCTGCGCGAGGGCGCGCGCATCGAAGTTGGCCTGCGCGACTTCCTGAGCGCGGGGCGTTTCAAGGGTTTCACCACGACGTTCGAGGATCTGCATGGGCTGCCGCAATTACCCGGGCTTGCCGTGCAGCGGCTGATGCGGGATGGCTACGGTTTCGGCGCGGAGGGCGACTGGAAGACGGCCGCGCTCGTGCGGGCCATGAAGGTGATGGACGCTGGCTTGAACGGGGGTGTCAGCTTCATGGAGGACTACACCTACCATTTCAGCGCGAACGGCGACAAGGTGCTCGGCGCGCACATGCTGGAGATCTGCGAGTCAATTGCGGCCGGCAAGCCCCGACTGGAGATCCATCCGCTCTCGATTGGCGGCAAGGCGGATCCCGTGCGCCTGGTCTTCGACGCCAGGTTCGGCCCGGCGATCGGCGCGTCGATGATGGACATGGGCCAGCGCTTCCGCATGGTGGCAAATGAAGTGGATGTTGTGCCGACCGATGCGCCGCTGCCCAAACTGCCGGTCGCGCGCGCGTTGTGGCTGCCCCGCCCAAGCCTCAAGGTGGCGGCCGCGGCCTGGATTTACGCCGGGGCGCGCACCATACCAGTTTTGGCTATGCCATCACGGCGGATCATCTGCGCGACTTTGCCGAAATAGCCGGGATCGAGTTCCTGCTCATCGACGCGTCCACGCGCGTGGACGCATTCAAGGAAAAGCTGCGCTGGAATGATTTGAGCTATCGAATCGGCAAGCCGGGTTGACGTTGATAACGTTGATAACGTTGATAACGTTGATAACGCTGGTAACGTTGGTAACGTTATCAACCTTACCAACGTTATCAACGATAATGCACGTATGGATGCTAGATGCTCCGCGTGCGGCGCCCTTGCCGACCCCCACCCTTCTGTCTGGCGCTGTGCTTGCGGGGGCGCTTGGGAGCCCATTGAGATCACTGATTTCGATCCGATGCTGATTGAGCGCGATGATTTTTCGGTTTGGCGCTACCACCGGCTCTTTGGCCTGGGCGCAGAACAACCGCTTTTGCGGATGGGCGTGGGCTGGACGCCGCTGCTCAACTTAAGCATCTCCGGACGGCCGATCACCTTCAAGCTCGAGTTCATGATGCCGAGCGGGTCCTTCAAAGACCGCGGCACAACGGTGATGATCAATCACATGGCGTCCTGGGGCGTGACGTCGGTCGTCGACGACTCCTCCGGCAACGCCGGCGCGTCATTGGCCGCTCACGCCGCGCGGGCGGGCATGCAGGCTACGATATGCGTGCCGGCGTATGCCTCACCTGCCAAAAAAGCACAGATCGCGGTGTATGGCGCCGAAGTGGTCTCGGTCGAGGGTCCGCGCCGAAACGCCGAGCACGCAGCTCAAGCTGCGGCCACCAACGGACGGGTCTACGCCTCGCACGCCTACCAGCCCAGCTACCTCATCGGCCAGATGACGGCGGCCTGGGAGGTGTGGGAGCAGCTCGGCCGGCGCGCCCCGGATTGGGTCGTGACCCCCGTCGCGCAGGGCGGCAACCTGCTGGGCTATTGGTTCGGGTTTCGCCGGCTGCGCGCGGCGGGATTGATCGACAAGGAGCCGCGCCTGGTGGCCGTGCAATCGGCCCTGGTAGATCCGGTCGCCGAGGCGCTTGAGCGCGGCCTGGACACGGTTCCGGGAATCGAGCCCAAGGGCTATACCGTCGCCGAAGGGATCGCGGTCTCACAGCCCGCGCGAGGCAATCGCTTGCTTCAGGCGATTCGCGACACCGATGGCGCTGCCATTACGGTTGAGGAGGCGACGATTCTCGACGCCCAGCGCACACTCGCTCGCCAGGGGATCTACGTCGAACCGACCAGCGCCACCGCGGTCGCGGCCTTGCCTCGCGTGTTCGAGCTGGCCCGCCCGGATGACGTCATTGTCGTGCCTCTTACCGGAAGCGGGCTGAAAGGCGCGCCAAAACTGTAGACACGCGCGCCACTTTGGGTGGCGCGCGCGCAAGGAAACATCATGACAAAATCGATCCGTGTAATTCAGTACGGGACGGGGCCAATCGGGAGCGCCGTGGCGCGCCTGATCGCCGACCGGCCGGGCCTCGAGCTCGTGGCCGCGGTTGACGTCGACCCGAAAAAAGCCGGCCAGGACGTTGGCGACGTCATCGGGCTGGGACGAAAGCTGGGCTTTGCCGTCGTTCCAAAGCTGGCCCAGGTCGGGTCAAAGGCTGAGGTCGTCGCCCACTGCACCAACTCGTATATCGACCAGTTCAAAGGTCAGATGATCGAGATCCTCGGGGCCGGCTACGATCTGGTTTCGACCTCGGAGGAACTTTCGTTCCCGACGCCGCCGCACCAGGCCGCGGCCGCCGAGATCGACGCGGCGGCGAAGAAGGCCGGCAAGAGCGTGCTGGGCACCGGGGTGAACCCAGGCTTCCTGATGGACGCCCTGCCCCTCTTTCTCACCGGGATCTGCCAGAAAGTCGATCGAATCGCGGTGACCCGCACAATGAATGCATCGAAACGGCGCGGGCCGTTCCAGGCCAAGATCGGTTCAGGGATGACAGTCGAGGCCTTCATGGCCAAGATGGCCGAGGGACGGATGGGGCACGTCGGTCTGCCCGAGTCGATGAACATGGTCTTCGATACACTCGGCAAGACCCTGGTGAAGTATGAATCGACCGTCGAGCCCGTCGTCGCGGAGCGCCCGATTCACACGAACTTCTTCGACGTACAGCCGGGACTCGTGTGCGGGCTCAAGCAAGTGGCCCGCGGCTATGACGAAAACGGCGAGTTCATGACCTTGACCTTCAAGGCCTTTCTCGAGTCCGAGATCGACCACGACCTGGTTGAGATCACGGGCACGCCGAATCTAACGGTCAAACTCGAGGGCACCAATGGCGACCTGGCGACGGCGGCCATCGCCGTGAACGCCATTCGGCGCGTCTTCGAGGCCGCGCCCGGCCTGGTGACCATGCGCGATCTGCCGATCGTCACCGCCTGGTCGACACTGCGTTGATATCCGGGGCGAGGGATGGCGCTTCGCGCCCTCCCTCGCCCCGGGGTCCACTACAAAGCGGCTTTGGCCGCGGTTAGGACCGCGTCATAGTCGGGCTGGTCGCCAAGCTTGACCATGTAGTCGACATAGCTCAGCTTGCCGGCACGATCGACGACAAAAACGGCTCGCCGGAGGTAGCGGCGCTCCTTGACCAGCAGGCCGTACTTCACCCCGAACTCGGCGTTCAGGACATCCGAGACAGTCTGGACGCGGTCGACGCCGGCATTCCCGCACCAGCGTTTCTGAGCCATGGGGAAATCGGTGCTGATAACGTAGATTCGGATGTCATCGCCGAGGCTGGCGGCCTCCTGATTGAAGCGGCGAGTCTCCATATCGCAGGTGGGCGTGTCGAGCGAGGGCACGGCCGCGATGATGACGACCCTGCCGCTGTTTTCACCGACAACGTCGACAGGCGCCCAGTTGTTGGCGCTGGCGACAAAGTGGGGCGCGAATTCGCCGGCCTTAACATCATTTCCGATGATGGTTGCTGGCTTATCGCCAATACTGATGACATTGGCGCGCTCGGGCGCGCCCTGAGTGGGATTCGACATGAGTTTGTGGGCTTCTCCAGAGATGTATTCCTGCGCCAGGGGCGCCGGGACCTCTATTTTGCCCTATCCGCCTGGAAGTCGTCCCAAGAAGTGGGTGGCGAGATTCTCATTCCCCCGCTTCGCGGGGGAATGAGAATCTCGCCGACGTCTTTGAAGTGCCTCTAGGCCTTCCCACGCAGGACGCGCTTGACGGAGCGCAGGGTCTGAGAAGTGGCTGCCGGCGACGCAACAATGGTGTCGCCTGGAAGCAACAGGTCCCGATCACTGCCACCCGCCCCGCCCTGCGCGACTGAGACGTTTTGAAGCGCGTTGCGGATCGCAGCGCCCTGGGCAAGCTGGGCAAGGTTGGCCACCCCATTTCGGAACTCCTGAAGCGTGCCGATCAAGGTATGCAACGGACCCGGTCCAGCACCAATCAGGAGACCGGTCAGCAGCACATCCGCCGCCAGCGGAAGGCGAATGCCCGCGGCATTCAACAAGGCAAGCCGCGCGCTCGCCGCGATGGCCAACCCCAGGACAAAGCTGCCAAGCAGCGTGATGGCGCGCTTGACCGCGACGTACTCAGCTGACTTCACCGTGTCGGCAATGCGATCCTTGGCGGCTTGCAGGCGGCCCTCGGCTGTCTCGAGAATAGCGTACTGCGCCGCTTGTTCATCAGGCTTTGTCACGACCGCCAGGGCCGAAACGGCCGACTCCACCGCGGTCTCGGCGCTGAGCAATTCATCACGCATCCACTTGACGCCGGAGCGCGCGCTGCCAACCAGGCCGCTGACAGTCAGGGCGAAACGCTCGATGGTGTCAAAGACGATCTCCCAGAACCGCTCGATGGCAATCGCGATGGCGACAAATGGAGCCAGCACCTGCGACAGGTCGGCGCTGCCCGTGACTGGCTCACCGCTTATCGCCCCGATTCGCACCAGGAGAAGCAGCAATCCACCGGCCAGCCCAACAATGACGAGCAGAAAGAGCAGATTGCGCGCGCCCGGAGTCCATTGGAGGCCGCGGGCCGGCCCGGCCGGCGCGTTTCGATTGTCGCTATTCAAGATGTCCTCCGGTCAGTACGAGCTCGCGCCAGTCTTTGATGTCTGACGGCGTATTCCCCGGCGAACGCGGGGAATACGCCGTCAGGTTGTTGATTTGACAAGCTCATATGGTTTATCCGCGCATGGCAATTGTGTCAAGGGACGTTGATACAACCAGGTCATTCAAGCAATGCTGCCGGACCCGCCTGCTCAATGACGCGCCCCGCGGCGATGACGCCCGCGCGGGCGGCGGCGCAGGCGTCATCGCCCAACGTAATGCGGGCCAGGGTTGTCCCGCAAAACGCATCCCCGGCGCCGGTCGGGTCAACCTCGAACGCGGTCGACGCTGGCGCGTGGCAGGCTCGCCCCTCGGCGATCGCCCAAGCGCCGCGCTCGGCCCGAGTGACGAATGTGGCACGCCGAGCCAGTCCCGGATTCCCGATGGCATCGCATGGCTCAATATCGCCGAGCACAGTACGCGCTTCGTTCTCATTCATAAAGAAGTAGTCAGCCGCGGCGAGCAATCCGCGCACCGTGGCGGTCTCAGCCTGGGCGATTCGGCCATAGGTGCCTATCGAAAGCGCGCGGCAGCCACGCGCTCTGCAAGCGGAGGCGAAAGCGGCCTGGCGCGCGGCTGAGCGTAAGGCCGCGATGTGGACGATGTCATACCACCCGAGATCACCGGGCAAATCGGCAGGATCGAGAGCCGCCTCCCCGCCCCATGAGGCGCTGATCAGGGTGGCCCGCCCGCCACCGTGGTGGGCGATTTCGAGTCGCGGCAGATCAGCGAGCTCGACCAGCGGACCAAGCCAGGACAGGCGCAGGGCCGCCTGACCCAAGGGCGCGGGCCACAGGCGCAATCGCGGCCCAAACAAGTCAACCTCGGCGCCTGCGGCGGCCATGCCGAGGGCCGTATAGAGTCCGGCTCCGCCGGCCGCCTCGAGCGGCCCGCGGTCGGGCAAGTGAAGCGAGTCCAGGGAAGCGAGACCGATGACAAGGAGTCTGGGCATGGAGATGGTCATAATACGCCCATGCCCCCGCTCGGCCGCGACTTCTTTGCCCGTGACAGCGTCGACGTGGCGCGCGACCTTATTGGCGCGCGACTGGCGCTTGATGGCGCGGGCGGATCGCGCCTGGAAGGCATCATCGTGGAAACCGAGGCGTACTCGCCCAACGATCAGGCTTTTCATTCATACCGTGGACGGACCGCCCGGAACACGGCCATGTTTGGCCCGGCCGGGCATGTCTATGTGTACTTCATCTATGGCGTGCACTTCTGTTTGAACGTGGTGACGGAAGCCGAGGACATCGGCGCGGCAGTATTGCTGCGGGCATTGCGGCCAGGCGCGGGGCTGGAGATCATGCGGCGTAATCGCGGGGAAAACCGGGCGCTAAACGAGGCGGCCCTGTGTCGTGGACCGGGAAACCTGTGCCGTGCGTTGGGCATCGATCGGACGTGGAATGGGCTCGACCTGTGCGCGCCGGACGCGCGGCTGCGCGTGAATGCCCAAGGCGGGCCCGAAGTGGTCGGCGTTTCCCGCCGGATTGGCGTGAGCGGCGACATGCTTGCTCGCGAGGCACCCCGGCGATTCTTCGCGGTGGGTGATCCAGCGGTAACGCGCCATTCGGGCGGCAAGGCCGCCGAGACGTGACGGGTCGGTCCGCGCACGGCCAGTATCATTCGCTGCCATCATGGACATGGTCATCCAGCCGACGACTTTGAACGGCATACATGTGCGACTCGTTCCTTTGCAGCTAGAACATGCTCCTGGCCTCGTGGCGCACTCGAACGATGAAGAGATCTGGCGCTATATGCCGTTTGGCTTCGTCAACACCGTGGAACGCATGGAAGCGCTGATTGCGGATCTGCTTGGCCGGCAGGCGCGGGGCACAGACTTGACGTTCGCGATTGCGCTGCAAACCGCCGGCGATGGGCCAACGGAGCTGATCGGGATGACCCGTTTCATGTCGATCGAACGACATCATCGCGGCCTGGAAGTCGGCGGCTCCTGGCTCGGGAAGCCGTTTCGCCGCACTGCCTGCAATACCGAAGCCAAATACCTGCTGTTCAAACACGCCTTCGAAACGCTCGGCTGCGTGCGTTTGCAATTGAAGACGGACGTGCGCAACGAACGCTCGCAGCGCGCCATTGAACGCCTCGGGGCGGTGCGCGAGGGCATCCTGCGCAACAACATGATCATGCAGGACGGCTTCATCCGGTCCTCGGTCTACTACTCAATCATCGATACCGAGTGGCCGTCCGTGCGTGACCGGCTCGAGGCGATTCTGGCGGGGAGCTAATGAGTGATACGCGCAATCCCCCTGCTTCGCAGGGGGATTGCGCGTATCAGCCGACTAAACGAAGTTTTTAGCGGCCAGGTGTCGGTGTCTTGACGTCATCTTCGACCCGGGCGAAGAATATCTGCAGATCCTTCGTGGCGTCTTCCTTGGCCATGAAGACCGCCAAAGCGATATTCTTGCCTGCTTGGGCCTTGGTGAAGATGCAGATCCCGCCATTCGTTACACCTTGACTGGTCGACAGACTACAGCCGGGTGAATCAGCGGCCCAACCCGCCGCGCGCATGCGGTCCTTGGTATAAAACGCCTGGACATCGGTTGGCAGTTTCTTGGTCGTGAAGGCGATGAAGTTGAACTTCCCCTGCAGAACGGCGTTCAGTCCGATCTGCGCGGCGAGCGGGAGCTGAAGGTTGGCCTTGGTCATGCCATCCATTGGCGGAACGTCGGACCAAAGATCGTTGACTGTCCCGGCAGTGCCACCGCCAATCAGGCTGCTGATGGCGCTGCAAGCCATCGTCATCATCATCGCCACAGCCAGGGCGACGGTCATCACTTTCTTGCTCATGTTTCACCTCGTAAACGTCGAAAAACGCATCCCGCTGGCGTTCAGAGACGCGATTCCACCCCGTGAACTTCAAGTTGCTTATGGTAACATCTTTGAGACTTGGCCGGAGCCGGAGATGTCCAAATACACCACAATTCTGTTCGATCTCGATGGCACGCTGCGCGCCAGTCAACCGGAAGGATTCGAGGCTTTCGCTCAGTACTGCGGCCGGGTTGGCATTCAGCTCACCCAGGTTCAGATCGAACTCATTGAACGCGAGGCGAATCGCTACTGGGCAAGCGGCCTGGTGGATGTGCACATGTCGCGGTATGACAAGCGCGAGTTCTGGCTCAACTACGACAAGATTCTGCTGACCGCCATCGGTGTGACCGACCCAAGCTCCTACGCGCCCAGAATTCAGGAGTTGTACGATCTGTACTACGATCCGATTGACGTGCTCTACTCCGACGCGTTTGTGGTGCTCGAGGAACTGCGCAAGGGCGGCTATATCCTTGGCCTGGTGACAAACCGCGACATGGACATCGAGCCCATGCTGCTGCGCTATCGCATGCGCGAATATTTCAACTTCGTCGTCACGGGTGGACAAGCTGGCTTCTTCAAGCCCCACCCTGAGATATTCCGCCAGGCGATCAAGCTGTCGGGCGGGCCGGCCGACAAGACGCTCTACGTGGGCGACAACTATTTCGCCGATGTCGTGGGCGCGCTCAATGTCGGCATGGACGCGGTCCTGGTCGATGCCCGGAACGTGTTCCGCGACTTCTACAACCACCGGGTCAAGCACTTGCGGCAAGTCCTCGAGTTTATCCACGGCGCCGAGTGAAAGGCGCCCGGTTGCGCGTGTAGGATACGGGGTCTTGAGAACAGGCCGAAACCTATCCAGGTGCGCGTGCGCGACCGCCCTCATCTTCCTCGCGGGGTGTTCGATGCCGCGCGATCTTGCGCCATCCCTGCCGCCGGAGTCGCCAGCCGGGCCAACGAACCTGACGCCGGCGAATGAAGCCGCGCCTTTGGCACCGCCGACAGCGGGTCCTCTGCGCCCGGCCGTCGCACCCGCCCGGGCAACCCCAGTCGTCGCGGAGCGCGGCCCCGGTATATCGATGCGCAGGTGGCCGTATTCCAGAAGACCTGGCAACTCGTCAATTCGCGCTATGTCTACAAGGATTTCAACGGCGCAGACTGGGCGAGCGTCTACACGCCAACCCTCGCCCAGATTCGGGCGGGTCTGGATCAGCAGGCCTATTACGAGCTGATGTATGGCGTCGTTGACACACTGGCAGATGGGCACTCGTATTTTCTCTCGCCGGACGAAGCAAAGGCCGAGGATGTGGCCTTTGCGGCCACCCAGGAATACCTGGATTTTGGCTTTTCGTATGGTGTGTCCGACGCCATGGATTACGCCTACGTGCTGCAGATCCGGCGTGGCGGCCCCGCGGAGAAAGCCGGGCTTCGGATCCATGACCACATCTCCCGCATTGACGGCGCAGCAGCCATCGACGACACGATTGGCGACCTCACAGACGCGTTCTTTGATGACAAAGTAACGAAGGCGGTCTTGACCGTTCAAGCGCCTGGCGGCAAACCGCGCCAGATCACGCTTGCCAAGGCCCGCATCCGGGATGATGTTCAGATCGATGCCAAATTACTGCCAGGCAAAAAGCGCATCGGCTACCTGGCCATCCCCAGTTTCGATGGGGATGGCGTGGCCGCATCTGTCCGCACGGCCGTGCAGGACCTGGCCAAAGCCGGCGCGCTCGACGGATGGGTGATCGACGCGCGGTTGAACGGCGGGGGCAGCCTGGACGAACTCGCTTCCACCCTGGGACTATTCACCAGCGGCCCCTTTGGCAAACTCCTTGATCGTACCGGCGCGGAGGAGACGCTTTCAGCGACCGCTGTAAACGTCGGCAACTCCCAGAAAGCGCCAATCGTGGTGCTAACTGGCTCGCGTACGGCATCGGCAGGCGAGATTCTGGCAGGCGCGTTGCAGGCAAAGAAGCGGGCAAAAGTCGTTGGCCAACGAACCGAAGGGAATGTCGAGACGATCATCGCCCATGACCTGCCGGACGGGTCAGTGCTTTGGCTGGCCGAAAAGCGCTTTGCGCTCCTGGATGGCAAGAGCTGGGAGGGCGGTGGGCTGGCGCCCGACTCAGCCGTGGACGCGGCATGGGATACCTACACCGAAGAGACAGACCCGTATATCAAGGCCGCGCTGGACATTCTCGGTCGATAGCAGGCCGATCTCTAAGGTGAGTCTTCACTCAGGCGATTCAAATGGTGAGATTGTGACAAACATCAAACTGGTCCGCGCGCTCGCGTCCGTGGTATTGGCCTTTGCCGTGGGAGGCTGTGGTCTGGTCGCGGAAGGCGCGCAAATCGTAGCAACCGAAGTTGCCGCCGTCTACTCGCCGCCGACTGCGACTGCGCGACCGACGCGCGCGCCAGCAACCGGTGTCTCACCATCACCGACCCGCAGCCCGTCTGGCACGCCCGCGGCTGCCCCGACCCCGCGCCCAACAGCCCGGCCGAGCGCGACGCCGGTCGGCGCAACCCCGGAGCCCCGACCCTCGGCCAGGGACACCGACCTTCAGATTCGTGTTTTTGGCGAGTTGTGGAAGACGGTCAAGGACAACTACATCTACGAAAACTTCAACGGTGTGGACTGGACGGCGCTCAAGCCCGCAACCGAGTCGAAGATTCGGGCCGGCCTGACAAGCACCGAATTCTCCACCCTGATGGGAGATATCGTCGAAAGCCTCAGTGACGACCATTCGCGCTACCAGTCGCCGATCGAGGTCAAGGAAGAACAAGCGCGCTTCCGGGGCGAACAGAGTTACACCGGAATCGGCATCCAGTGGGATCTCAACCGCGAGAAGAAATACGTCTTTGTGCTCACGGTCTATCCGGACAGCCCGGCCGAAAGGGCAGGCATCCGACCGCACGACCACATCCTGGCCGTGAACGGCGAGCCGGCCGTCGATGCGCAAGGCGAGGCCATTGTGTCAAAGGTCCGCGGCCCGGAGGGGACCAGTGTGACCATCACCGTGCGCCAGCCGGGGGGCACACCGCGCGATTTGACCGTCACGCGTGCAAAGGTGACGGCCAAAGCCAAGGTCGACGCGCGCCTGCTTGATCCAGCCATCGCTGGCGCGAAACGGATTGGCTATATCCTGCTGCCGACGTTTTACGAGGAGGGGATCGCCGATCAGTTCCGCGACGCGGTCGGCGGCCTGATGAAGGGCGGCAATCTCGACGGGTTGATCATCGATGTGCGCAATAACGGCGGCGGCTCGCTGGGCGAGCTCGAACGCACCCTGACGGTTGTCGCCAATGGCGTCATGGGTAACCAGACGACCCGCGCCGGCTCGAAACGCCAGTTGCGGGCGCGCGGCGAGAAGGTCGGCAATTCTCAAACCGTCCCACTGGCAATTCTGACATCCAAGTCGTCGGTCTCGGCGGCCGAGATTTTCGCCGGGGTTCTTCAGGGCGCGAAGCGGGCAAAGACGGTTGGCCAGGACAGCGCGGGAAATATCGAGGTGCTGTACACCTACAAGTTCGAGGATGGGTCGCAGGCGCTGATCGCTTCGGAGACTTTCCGTTTGCCGGATGGCAGCAATTGGGAAGGGACAGGCGTAAAGGCCGACGTGCCAGTTCCCAACTCAGGTTGGGATGAGTTCACCGAGGCGAGCGACCCGGCCATCGGCGCCGCCGCCGCCCTGTTTAAGTAATGCCATCCGGGGGGCCAGCCACAGAAGCGCCCGACTATCGTTACTTCGATCTGGCCTGCAGCCATCACGAGCTGGGCTATGAGTTGGGCTCGGTGGATCCGCCGTTTCGGGCCCAATCGTGGTGGGCGCCGCCTCCGGACGCGGCCTATGCGGACGAGTGCGCCAGGGTGGTTATGGAGATCCACCCCCCACTGATGGATGAGCTGGGCGGCTATGCAGAAGCGCAACGCCAAAACGCCCAAACCGTATGGCGCGCCTGTTGCCGGGTCAATCTCAAAGCGCGTATTCGGGCGTCCAGCGGCGCCATCGTCGACGGTCCCGGCGAGGGATGTTCGACCTTCTGGTGGCGTGGCGCCAACTACACAATTGCAGGCCGGAATTACGACTACAGCCGAAGCCAGGCGCGCCGCCAACGCATACGATTTCGGCCCGCTGGGCAGGCGGGCATCGCCAGCATTGGCGCCCGTGGGAGCGTGCCGTGCGGGCGTTACGACGGCGTGAACGCTCGCGGGCTGTGGATATCGCTCCATGTCGTCATGACCGACACGCCGGGTACTGGCGAGACGCCCCCCGGCGTGCCATTTCACCTGGTAGGCCGGTTGGCATTGGAACTATGCGGATCGGCGCGCGAAGCGCGCGATCTGTTGTTGAGAATCCCGCATCTGAGCTCACTCTGTTATCTGGTTGCTGATGCAAACGAGGCGTTTGTCATTGAGGCGGATCCCCGGCGCGTGCGCGCGCTGGATCCGGCTTTGGCGGGCGATGAGGGGTCGGTCTCGGTGACCAATCACTATCGCCATCCCGAGATGAGGCCGCTCCAGGCCCTGCGGGCGCTCGAACACTCACAGCGGCGCTGCGCCTATCTTCAGCGCGGGCCGGGCGCCGACGCGAGCTGGCCCGAGGCAATGGCGGCCGCTCTGGCGTCACTGAGCGATCACAACATTCCTGTGTGCGGACGCGCAGGCTGGATGGAAACCCTATGGAGCGCTGTCGCCGATCTGCGGAATGGACGCATCTGGTACGCCGCCGGACCGCCGGACGTGACGCACTTCGAGGCGATTCCACCCATCACCAGCGGCATCCGCTGATGGATACAATCCCACCTATGGCAGCTTCTCCCGCCTCGGATGGGTCCGCCGCGATTCTCCATCGCCACATTCCGCTCGACCGCACGTTCAACACCCGCGATTGTGGCGGCTATCCAGCGGCCGATGGGAAATTCATCAAATGGCGGACCCTGCTCCGCACAGATTGTCCGTTGACCCTGACTGATGCCAGCCTGGCGACGTTGCGGGACATCGGCGTGCGGACTGCCATCGACCTGCGCAACCGCCAGGAGATCCGAGATGATGCGACCCGGCATGCCCTCGACCAGGCGCCCGGCATCCGCTACCTCAATCTGCCGCTCATCCCCCGGTTCAGTCCTGAGACCATGCCACGTGACGTGGCCGATGCGTATCTGATGTATTTGCGCGATTTGCAGCCGCAGATTCGGGATGTCATCAGCGCGCTCGCCACCTGCGAGGCGCCGGCGATCGTCAATTGCCAGGCGGGCAAAGATCGCACCGGGATGATCATCGCGCTCGCCCTTGGGACAGTCGGGGTTCCGCTCGACACCCTGGTCGCCGATTACGCATTGACCGAAATCTACCTGCGCGGACTGATCCCTGAACTGATTGCGGAGGCCGTCAGCGACGGATATGACTCGGAGCGTTATCGGCGCATGCTGGAGACGCCGCCCGAGGCGATGCGCCAGGCGCTGACCTGGGTGATTCAGCGCTACGGCAGCATCCCGGACTATCTGACGGCCATTGGTGTCACGCAGGCTGAGCTCGCGGCGTTGCGAGCGCTCCTGCTGGTGGAGCACACCCACGTCTCGTTCGGCTGGCGCCTGCCTGACGAACGGCGAGCCCGCACCGTTTTCACCGCTGAAGTTCACGTCTACGAGCACAGCCTCGATCGCTGGCTGATGCGGCTGCTCACCCCATCCGAGCCCCTCGACGAGAGCCTGCCCGAGGAGTTTCGCGCGCTGATCGGCAGGCTGACCGGAAAATGGGTGCGCATCCCCGGTGAGGCCCGCAAGGGCTTGACGCTGCCGATGAAATACGAGACACTGCGCGGCGAGATCGCCTATTTCCACACCAACCGTCCTCCGACAGTCGCATGATCCAGCACGCACACAAGGGCCTGAACTATCTCGGTTTCGAGAGCATCGACGGCGCCGGTGTCCGCCACGGCGTATTCACCCGCCACGGAGGCGTGAGCGAGGGACCGTATGCGTCCTTGAATCTGAGCCGGAGCACCGGCGACGGCGCGGAGCCCGTGCGCGAAAACCGCCGGCGCATGTTCGAGGCGCTCGGAACCACGCCCGAGCGCTCGCTCACTTCGTGGCTGGTGCATGGAAACAACGTGCGAGTCCTGGACGAAAGCATGCTTGCCCACAAGCCCGACAGTGATGATGCGCACGCGGATGCCATGATCACCCGCTCGCGCGGGCTGGCCCTCACCCTGCGCTTTGCCGATTGCGTGCCGGTGGTCTTCTTTGATCCCGCGCGCGCTGCAATCGGCATCGCCCACGCCGGTTGGGTGGGCATTGAGAACGGTGTGCTGGAGGCAACGGTGCAGGCAATGGCGGCCGCGTTTGGCAGCCGCCCGTCGGACATCCGGGCCGGAATCGGACCGTCCATCGGACCCGAGCGTTTTGAGGTGGGCGTAGACGTCGCTGAGCGCATCCAGCATGCCGCGCCCGAGCCGGTGATCGTCCACCGAGAGGGCGCGCCTCGCCCGTTTGTCGATCTGTGGCGCGCCGCCGCTGCGCAGTTGCGCCAGGCCGGCCTGGTGTCGATTGAGACTGCTGGCATATGCACTGCAGCCGGCACCCACGATTGGTTTTCGCATCGGGCGGAGAAAGGTAAAACCGGCCGCTTTGGGGTGGCGATTCTGCTGGTGTAGGAGCACGCGATAGCGGAGTCGATGGTCCCCGGCTTCGCCGGGGACCATCGACTCCGCATGTAGGGCCCCTGACGAGCAATCGTATCGGGAGCGTCAGGTTGATCCCGTGAAGCGCCGTAGCATAGGCCCATGCCAGATCGCCGTCTCACGCTCGCCACACTCGTCCCACTCGCGGCCGCGTCTGTCCTCGCCAATGGCTTTGTGCTGGGTCGCTTCATTCTGAGCGGCGAGCGAGCCTATGGCTTCCTGATTTGGAACCTGTTTCTGGCCTGGGTGCCGATCGGTTGCGCGTTGGTGGCGCAGAGTTTGGCCGCTTCTCTGCTTAGTCCGCGCCGCCCGATGCGAGTCCGGCTGCAACTCGTAACGCTGGCGGCGTTTTCTTTGGGCTGGCTGTTGTTTTTTCCAAATGCGCCGTACTTGATGACCGATCTCGTCCACCTGCGGCCCGTCCAGGAAAACAACCTGGTCTGGCTCGATACCGCCATGTTCGCGACCTTTGCCTTGTTGGGAGTTGCGCTGGGGTGTCTGTCGCTGCTGGCGATGCAGGAAGTGGTCTCAGCCGCATGCCGTCGGATGTTTGAACGCATTCGGGGCGCCCGGCCAGCGGCCCGTCTTCTCGCGGCCGCCTCTGGCTGGGTCTTCGCCATTGCCACCCTTGGCGCGGGTAGCTATGGAATGTACCTCGGGCGGGTGATGCGCTGGAACAGCTGGGACGCGTTTTTGAACATCGAGGCCGTGGCGCTTACGGTGTTGGGCAGCCTGATCGACCGGCCGAGCGCGCCGGGAATGTTCAAGATCACGGCCGTATTTGGCCTGTTCCTGCTGTGCGCGTATGCGACGCTGTATGCCTTTACGCGGGTGCGGCGCAGCGCTGCGTGATGACGTATGCCGGACGACGTTTTTTGGCTCAATCTCGGGCCAGCGTCGCCATGGCTCGGAAGGCGCGATAGGCGGCCAGCATGTCCGGCAAGGTGACTTCGACCCGCGTGCCCGCTGCGCGCGCCGCGCCGGGGAACAGCATGGCCCGATCAGCGTGCCGACTGTAGACGAACTCAACCGCCAGCGCTGTCGGCTGCGTCACCACAAATGGCTTTGGCGCGCCTCCCGCGGCGAGCCCGGCCACGGCGGCCTGGGCGGCCGCCCGGATGCGCCGGCGCGATTCGACCAGCGGAAGACATTCAGCTGCGCACTGGCTGGTCGCGGTCTTGACGATGGCCGTTTGCATCGCATCGCCGCCAAAGGCCACACCCTCGGCGCACGCCGACTGATCTCCCGTGATCAGGATCGGCGGCACCCCAAAGTGCCCGGCCACGCCCAGATTCAGTCCGATCTCGCCGGTGCGACGCCCATTGATGTAGACGTTGGCGATCCTGGCATTGCTCCAGGTATGGTCGAGGATGGCTTCGGCCGTGCCGGCCATGGCGTGGTAGCCCACCAGCATCAGCCCGTCGACCTTTTGATCGATGCCCTGGACCATTGACATGGGCGAGGGCGACCCGTGGTTGAGGCGAGCCCGCGGATCAAGCTGCTCAATCAGCGCGTTCGTGCCGTTCCAATGACCGTCGCTGACAACAAGCGCCGTGGCGCCGCCCTCGTAGGCGCCCTCAATGGCGGCATTCAGGTCGCCAGTGTAGAGCGCGCGGCTGCGGGTCATGTATTCGGGATGATCGGGGGTGACCTGATCCCACTGGGTGATGCCGGACACGCCTTCCATGTCGCCGGAAATGAGGATCTTCATATTGCGACTATATCCCAGCATGATCGCCAGGAACGCCAAGCAAAGCGTGTTGCCGACGGAGGTTGCCGCCCCGGTCAGGCCGGTTTGGCGATAACAATCAGCCGATGGGTATTGTTGTCACGCGGCCAACATGACACGATGGTCAGACGGACATCGTCGGTGGGCTTGATAAACGAGGCATTCTTGATCCGGACCGAATTAGGCTGGCCGGCTTCGAGCAGAAACAGGACATCAGTAACCTTGTAATTAAACAGTTGATCGCCTTCATACATTGCGATCGTGTCGCCTTTTTTCACGTCGACGAGATCAAGAAACACCTTGCCCAGGATATTGTTGTGCCCATTCAGGACCGTATTCCCCGGTCTGCCAAGCGGGGCGGAATCATCGCTCCATCCGGCCGCCTTGAAAGCCGGAATGTCGTAGGTCCAAAAACCGGTGACCGGCTCGCGCACGAGGCCAACCGACTTCACCGGAGCATCGAGGCGGATTGATGGGATAACGATGCGTGTTGGCGGCTTGATCGACTCGGGCGTGGGAGTCGGCGGGATGGGTGTCGCGGTTGGCCGCGGCGTGGGCGGGAGTGTGGCCGTCACCGTTGGCGCCGGGGTGACGGTCGGCGGGATGGCTGTGGCGGTGGGCGGAAGGGGTGTGGCGGTCGCGGCCAAAGTCGGCGACGGGTAGATCGTCACCGCGGCGCTGACGCCCGCAGAGACCGCAGGCACCCCACCACAGGCGGAAAGTGCCAGGCCGAAAACCATAAGCGCGCCGATCGTCGATCTTTTCACAGGCGCGTATTCTAGATGGGTATTTACTACGAAATCGATTTCCTGGAAGTCATCCTAAAATGATTGGCGAGATCGCAATCCCCGCGCTTCGCGCGGGGATTGCGATCTCGCCGGACATTTTCAGGACGGCTTCGAGCCGGAACCGCCGCGTTTCGATTTCCGGGAGTGAGCGGGTCGGATAACATCAGTCCCGTGATCCAGCGCCGCGCGTCTCCGCTTGTATTCATCTTCATCGCCGTGTTCGTGAACTTCATGGGCTACGGGATGGTCGTGCCGCTCATGCCGCTCTTCGTGCAGCAGCAGTCGGGCGGCGCGGCGCTGGTCGGCGCGTTGGGCGCAACCTACGCGGTGATGGAGCTCTTCGCCAGCCCGGTGATCGGCGCGCTTTCGGACCGCTTCGGACGGCGGCCAGTGTTGATCGCGTGCGTCACGGGCACGATGCTGGCCTACATCATGCTCGGGCTGGCCCAGTCGCTGGCAGTAATTTTTCTGGCAGTCGCGCTGGACGGTATCACCGGCGGGACGCTGGCGACCGCATATGCCTATGTGGCCGATGTCACCACGCCCGAGAACCGCGCGCGCGGGATGGGAATGGTCGGCGCGGCGTTTGGGCTGGGCGTCATTGCCGGGCCTGCCTTTGGCGGGCTGCTCAGCCAGTTCGGCCTCGCCCTGCCCGCTCTGATCGCGGCTGGTGTGGCGGGAGCCAACATCCTGTTCGGCCTGCTGGTGCTGCCCGAATCGCTTCCGCGGGATCGGCGCTCCGCGGCGACACCGGCTCTGCAGACCTTCAACTGGGTGGGCCAGGTGACGAACCTGCTGCGCATGCTGCCAATCCGAAGCCTGCTGCTAGGTATGTTCCTGCTCAATCTCGCGTTCGCCGGGTTGCAGAACAATTTTCCGTTGTACAGCCAGGTGCGCTTCGGCTGGACGCCGACTGAGAACGGGGTCTTCTTTGCGTTCGTGGGGATCTGCGCCGTGCTGATCCAGGGGGTGTTGTATGCCCGGATCCAGCCACGCTTTGGCGAGCAAGCTCTGGCTCGGGCCGGCCTGACGTTCATGGCGATTGGGCTGGCGGGCATGGCGCTGGCGCCGCAAGCCTGGATGCTCTACCCGGCGGTCGCAGTCGTCGCCCTGGGCACCGGAAGCGCCATTCCATCGCTGACCGGGATGGTTTCGCAGCGATTGCCTTCCGGGGCGCAAGGGCGCCTGATGGGCGGCACCCAGGCGATTCTCGGACTGGCGATGATCGGAGGACCGCTGATCGGCGGAATCGTCTTTGAGCAGATCGCACCCGCCGCGCCGTATGCGCTTGGGGCCGTTTTAGCGCTCGGCGCGCTGGCAGTCGTCCGAAATCGTTGATAACGCTATAAGTCATCCTGAAAATCATTGGCGAGATCATCATCTCCGCGCTACGCGCGGGGATGGTGATCTCGCCAGATGTTTTTCCGACCGCTTCTAGCAACGTTATCAACGCTCCCTCACCCGCGTCAAAACCAGGGCCATGATCAGGACGAGGGCAATCTCGGCGCCAAAGAACACAAAGTATCTGTTCATTGCCCCGCCCCGCATGCCGTCCAGCGCAAGTCCCCACATCAACGGCGCCAGGCCGCTGGCGAGATTCGATCCAGCCTGATAGATCGAAAAATACTGCGAGCTGCCACTCCGATCGCCGCCCATGTTCATGAGCATGCGGGTGCTGGCCAAATCGAGCAGACCCGCGCCAAAGCCGTGCGCGGCCATCAGGATCGGCGCGACAATCAGCGCGCCGGGGATGATGCGACCGGCCATCGCCAGCCACATCACAAAGTAGAAAACCAGCCAGCCCAGCGCCAGGGCGATGAAGGGTTTGCTTCCGCGCAGGTCGAGGCGCCGGCGACCGTACCACAAGGCCAGCATGCTGACGCCCTGGCCAATCGCGGCCAGTTGCAGGATCAGACCGTCCGCCAGCCCAATTTCCTCGCGGACGAATACGATGACAAACGTTCCGGCCGCGGCCGCAATAAGCTGCACGCCAAAGCCAAAGCCCGCATAGGTCATGAACCCGCGGTCGCGCAGAATCGTTCGCCACGGCACCGCCGGTTTGATGGCCTGGCCGGTTGGCCCGGCCACGTAGGGCGAGCGGGGAATGCGGTTGAGGAAATACAGACTGGCCCCGCCGGCGAGAAAACTCAGGCCAAACATGACCGAGTAACCCAGGGCGGTGTGCTCTCCCGCGAGTATCGATCCGGACACGCCCAGGGCGGCCACGCTGGACAGGGCAGTGAACGTGCGATCGCGGGTGAGAAAGCGGGCCCGCGAACCGCGCGGAATCAAGGCCGTCATCCAGGGCAGCCAGCTCCCGGCCGCGTATCCGCGCAGCAGGTTGAAGACGAACATGCTGGCGACGATGGCGATGATCGACACCTCGCGCGACACGAGCGGCGCCAGCCACGGCAGGCCGCACATCAGAACCAGCGTCGATACCCGGCCGGTCCATCCCCGCATCACAACGGGCCGATAACCTACCCGGGCCGCATAGGGCGCAACGATGAGCTGAAGCATCGCCAAAGGGGGGTGAAGGCGACGATCAAACCCAGCACACTTGCGGACGCGCCTAACTCGCGCGCAAAAAGCGTCAGCGGGCTACCCAACGCGATCGTATACGAAATCGCATTCAGCGCTTGAAAGCTGTGGATGTTGACGTAGGTCTGCCGGGATAGCTCCGGGATTTCGCGCAGCGGCAGCGGCGGGTCTTCTGTCATCTCGACATTCAGACGCCATTCTAGCCTCCGCTCGGCCGTCATCAATCAACGGCGTATCTTTGGAAGCCACAAACCAGATGTTGCCCGAATCGATACGCCCCGGCGAAGTCCGGGCATATCGATTCGGGCAACAAACACTGAATTCCCGCGCGGCGGACTTCGTCAAGTAGAATAATTTGCCCAATCATGCTGACATTTCAAGACCTCATCCTTACCCTGCACGCGTTCTGGTCGAAGAAGGGCTGCCTGATCTGGCAGCCGCACAACCAGGTCGTCGGCGCCGGCACCCTGAATCCCGCCACCTTTCTGCGCGTGCTCGGTCCTGAGCCATGGAATGTCGCCTACGCCGAGCCTTCAGTCCGGCCAGATGACGGGCGCTTTGGCGAGAACCCAAACCGGATGTACACCCACACCCAGTACCAGGTCATCCTCAAACCCGCGCCCGAGAACTCGCAGGAAATTTACCTTGAAAGCCTGGCCGCAATTGGGGTCGATCGCGCCCACCACGACATTCGCTTTGTCGAGGACAACTGGGAGTCGCCCGCCCTTGGGGCGTGGGGGCTGGGTTGGGAGGTCTGGCTGGATGGACTCGAGATCACCCAGTACACCTATTTTCAACAGGCCGGCGGCTTTGATCTCAAACCCGTCTCACTCGAGTTGACCTATGGCCTCGAGCGGATCGCGATGTATCTACAAAACGTGCGTTCGGTCTGGGACCTGCAATACGACGCCTATCGCACCTATGGCGATGTCATGAAGGACACCGAGGTCGAGCGCTGCGAATATGCCTTTCACGATGCCGACGTTGAGGTTCTGAACGAGACGTTCGCAAACGCCGAGCTGGAGTGCAAACGCGCGTTGGACAAGGGCCTGGTCGCGCCCGCCCACGACTACGTCCTCAACATGTCCAACACCTTCAACCTGCTCGACACGCGCGGCGCGGTCGGGGTGACCGAGCGGGCGCGTTTCTTTGGCCGCATGCGCGACCTGGCCCGCCAGGTCGCGGTCAAGTACGTTGCGCAGCGCGAGGAACGCGGCCACCCATGGCTGCTGAAGCCCCAGCCGACAGTCACGACCCCGCCAAGAGCCGCGCATCAAGCGCTCAATGTGCCACTCCGAGCCATCGACGTCCCCGCCCCGCTGTTATTCGAGATTGGGATCGAGGAACTCCCGGCCCGAGACGTGCCAGTCGCCCAGGCCCAACTTGGCAAACTGCTGACTGCCGCCCTGGATGACGCCCGGATCGATCACGGCGCGATCGAGCTTTTCGCGACTCCACGCCGGATTGCGGCGCTCGTCACAGACGTGGCACCTCGCCAACGCTCGCTGGACGAGTGGGTCAAAGGTCCTGGCGCGAAAGGAGCCTTCGATGCGGCTGGCAAACCCACCCCGGCGGCGATCGGGTTTGCCAAGCGCTTTGGCCTGGAACCCTCGGCGCTTGTGGTGAAGGCCGACGAAAAGGGCGGCAACTACGTTTATGCGGCCCGGCACGAAGACGGGCGTCCTACCGTATTCGTACTGTGTGAAGCGTTGCCCAAGGTCGTGGCTGGAATCGCGTTTGAGAACTCAATGCGCTGGAATGCCAGCAACATCGCCTTCAGCCGGCCAATCAGCTGGCTCACCGCCCTGCTCGATGATCAGGTTATCGCTTTCGAATATGCGGGGGTTACCAGCGGGCGAACCAGCCTTGGCCCGCGCAGCGTGGGCAGCCCGGCCTTCGACATCGCCAAAGCATCAGACTACCCCGAGCGCCTGCGCGAACGGGCCATCCTCGGCAGTATCGAGGCGCGCAAGGCCGAAATCCAGCGCCAGATCGAAGCGATCGCCGCCGGGGTCGGCGGTCGAATCAAAGCGGATGCCGGGCTGATGGACGAGGTGGCCAACCTGGTCGAACAGCCCACGGCCGTGCTTGGGCATTTCGACCCGGACTCGCTGCGCATTCCCGCTCCGGTCCTTACAACGGTCATGCGCAAGCACCAGCGCTATTTCTCGATTCTGGATGCGGAGACCGGGGCGCTGCTGCCGCACTTCATCGCGGTCCGCAACGGCGGCGAGGACTTCATCGACGAGGTCCGGGCCGGAAACGAGGGGGTGCTGCGCGCGCGCTTTGCCGACGCAGGCTACTTCTTCAAGGCCGACACGCGCAAGGCCCTGGCCGAGTATCTGCCCCGCCTGGGCACGCTGACCTTCCAGGCCAAGCTCGGCTCGATGCTCGACAAGACCGGACGGCTTGTAGCCCTCTCGCTGAAGCTGGCCGAACAGCTCGGAGCCAGCGCGGCCGACGCGGCGGTCGCTCGCAGCGCGGCCGGTCTGAGCAAGGCCGACCTGGCGACCAGCATGGTCATCGACTTCACCTCGCTGCAGGGCGTGATGGGCCGCGAGTATCTGCTCCGCGAAGGGGGCGATCCGGCCGTCGCCCAGGCCATCTACGAGCACTATCTGCCCCAGGGAGCGGGCGATCCCGCCCCTGCCAGCGTAGCGGGCTTGATCGTTTGGCTGGCCGACAAACTCGACAGCCTGGCCGGGCTGTTCGCGGTCGGACTGGCGCCCAAGGGTTCGTCTGACCCGTTCGCCCTGCGGCGCGCGGCAATCGGAATCGCCCAGAATCTGGTGGCCACCCGGCGCAGCTTCAGCCTGCGCGAAGGCCTGGCGGCTGCGGCCTCCCTGTTGCCTGTCAAAGCAACCCCGGAGGCGCTGGCGGCCGCTCACGCATTTGTCGTCGAACGTCAGCGAGCGAACTTGCGCGATGCCGGGTTCCGCTTCGACGTTATTGACGCGGTCCTGGCCGAGCAGGGGGACGACCCATGGAAGGCCCGCCAGGCGATCGAGCAACTTAACGGACTTGTCGCCAGCGCGGAATGGCCCGCCATCCTGGCCGCAACCTCGCGCTGCGCCCGCATTGTCAAAAGCGCGCCCGCCTTGTCAACCGAGGCTGGCAGCGACGACGATCCGGCTTCACGCGCGCTGGCCCAGGCATTGATCTCAACGCCCGTGCCGACCGACATCCCTGGTCTCGTTGCAAGCCTGAGCGCGCTCGTGCCAGCGATCAACACGTTCTTCGAAAAAGTGATGGTGATGGCGGATGATCTAGCACTCCGCGCTGCCCGCCTTGGGCTGGTGGGCCGGGTGGCGGGACTCTCCAAAGGCTTGCTGGATTTCTCGCGGCTCGAAGGCTTCTAGAACCCAATTGCAGAAACGACATTCCCCGGCTTCGCCGGGGAATGTCGTTTCCGCGAACAGTTGGCGGCGCGTCGACGCCCTGGGGCAGTGCCCGCGGCGGCTAGAGCGTTGCCTTCTCGATGCACGCCTCAACAAAACCGTTGAACAGCGGATGGGGCCGATTGGGCCGGCTCTTGAATTCCGGGTGGAACTGGCTGCCGAGCATGAAAATGTGGTCGCGCAGTTCGCTGATCTCAACGAGCTTGTCGTCGGGCGACATGCCGCTGAAGATCATCCCCGCGTCGGCGAAAGCCTTGCGGTAGGCATTGTTGAACTCCCAGCGGTGGCGATGGCGCTCGTTGACAGTCGCCTGACCATAGCTGGCACGCGCCTTGCTCCCCTCGGCAAGGTCGCACGGATAGACCCCAAGCCGCATGGTGCCGCCCATGTCGCTGATGTCGCGCTGGGTGGACATCAGATCGATGATCGGATGAGGCGTGGTGTGGTTGAACTCGGTGCTGTTTGCGCCCTGCAGTTTCAGGACGTTCCGGGCGAATTCAATACTCATCACCTGCATGCCAAGGCACAGACCCAGGTAGGGCACATTCCGCACGCGGGCGTATTGGGCGGCCCGGATCTTGCCCTCAATACCACGATAACCAAAACCGCCCGGCACGACGATTCCCGACACTCCGGCCAGAATTACCGCGCTGTCGCCTCGCTCCAGCTCCTCGCTGTTGACCCAGCGAATCTTTACATCCCGCCCATTCGCGACGCTGGCATGAAAGAGCGCCTCGCGCACACTGATATACGCGTCGTGGAGCTCGACATACTTTCCAACAATCGCAACTTCGAGCTCGGGCTTTGGGCGGCGAATCTCATCGATCATCTTGCGCCACTCGGTCAAATCTGGTTTTTGTGGGCAATTCAAGCCCAGGCGCTGGCAGATCAGATCGCCGAAGCCGAGATCTTCGAGGACAAGCGGGACGACGTATAAGTTGTCAACCGTTGGCATGGGCAATACGGCTTCCTCGTCGACATCGCAGAACATCGCCACCTTTTCGCGCACTTCAGGCTCGATCGGCAAATCGCTGCGCAGGATGACGGCGTCCGGCCGAATCCCAACCCCGCGCAGATCGCGCACACTGTGCTGGGTGGGCTTCGTCTTGAGTTCGCCTGTCGCGCCGATGTGAGGCAGAAATGTGACGTGGATGAAGAAGGCGTTCTCGCGGCCGACATCCTTGCGCATCTGGCGGATGGCCTCGAGATGGGGCATCGCCTCGATATCGCCAACCGTGCCGCCGACCTCGACGATGACCACATCGGCGCCGCTCATTTTGGCCACCAGCCCGATCCGGCGCTTGATCTCGTTGGTGACGTGCGGGACAACCTGGATGGTCTTCCCGAGGAAATCGCCGCGCCGCTCGCGCATCAGGATCTCGTTGTAGACCTGCCCGGTGGTGACATTGCAGGCCCTGACGAGGTTTTCATCAATGAAGCGCTCATAGTGGCCGAGATCGAGATCGGTCTCGGCCCCATCCTCGGTGACAAACACTTCGCCATGCTCGTAAGGAGACATGGTGCCGGGATCCACGTTCAAATAAGGGTCAAGCTTCTGGATCGACACTCGCAGCCCACGGGCCTTGAGCACCCGACCGAGCGCGGCGGCCGTGACGCCCTTCCCCACTGAACTGACGACGCCGCCCGTGCAAAAGATGTACTTGGTCATGATTGTTTGCCGATCCGTCGAAGCCGTCCTGATGGATTCTTGGCGAGATTGCCATCCCCGCGCTTCGCGCGGGATGGCAATCTCGCCGAAATACACAGGGATAGCTTCTAGTCATGCTGCAGGATCCGGAAGACCCGCCGCGCGTATGAGCCGTAAAGGAGCTGGCGCATCGCAAGCGCGCCCGCCAACGGCAACGCCACGATCAGCGCCCATTGCGCGGGCGTGAGCAGGGCAACGTTGAAGATGTTGAGGAAGGCAGTCACGTCGGGCTCCGGCTGGCCGCTGCCCGGCACAAGCAGCGCAAACGGCAGGCCAAACCCAACGACGAGCATGGCTACTCCCGCCGCAAACTCGCGCTTGCGACGCCCCAGAGACGCGGGGGCGAACACGTTGACACCCAGGGTGTCCCACATGACGTGCACAGCGTAGTGCAGATTCGTCAACGCGAAAATCGTGCGCGAAACCCGGATGTGATCGCCCAACTGCGCGCTCAGAATGAAGGCTGCGGCGCATACAACCGCCCCAATCAGGCCAACGCCAGCGCTGTATCCCAGCACGCCTCGCGAAAATCCGCGGGTGTAGTTCGGACGAATCCAGCCAAAGGCGAGCGCCAGACACGGAAAGCCAACGGTCACCGAAGTGATCCAACTGATCTGACGGGGGTCGGCCGGAAAAGGCAGGCTCACAAACCCCGCAAACAGGATCGCGACGATGGTCAGCACGTTCTTGGCCAAATACAGCTTGGCTGAAGCCAGGATCTTCTGCGTGATGTCCTGCCCTTCCGTGAACGCGCGCGGCAGGGCGCTCATATTGTTCTTGAGCAAGACAAGCTCGCTCACGTCGCGGGCGATCTGCGCGCCATCGTTCATCGCTATCGCCAGGCGGGATTCCTTGAGCGCCGGCACATCGTTCACGCCATCGCCGACCATGGCCACGTATTCGCCATGGCGGGTCAGACTGGCAATAATGCGCCGCTTGGTGTCGGGGGTAATCCGGGCAAACAACGCCGCATCCCCCACGGAGGCATCGAACTGGGTCGACGTCATATCCCCCAGCTCGCGCTCGGTGACCACCGTGTCGTTTTTCAAACCCGCTCTGCCCGCGATGGACTGGACCGTATCCGGATTGTCGCCCGAAATCACCTTGACCCGGACCCCGGCATTGGCAAACGCCGTCATCGTTTCGATGATGTCAGGCCGGATTTCATCGCGGATGATGGCCAGCGCGACCGGCTGAGCCCGGTCGGGATTGGTCACCGCCGCTTCGATGTCATTCCCCTGGGCTGCAACGGCGACCACGACGCGCAAACCCTGGCCGGTGGACTCGCGAATGCGGTCAAGGACGGCCTGGTTTCGCCCGTCGTTGGCGTTGATGAGCAGGTCAGGCGCGCCCAGGCCGATGATGACCGGCTCACCCGGCCCCAATCCAAGCCCCGACGCGCTGCCACCCGAATCGGCCAGCGCGACCCCGCCCCATTTTCGGGCGGAGCTAAAGGCGACCTCGCCGAGGACCTTTGGCGGCGGCACGGGCGCGCCGACCCCCTCGGCAATCGCGCCCGCGGTGTTATTGCGGGCCGATACACTGCCGGTGTAGAGTCCCAGGCATACGCGCGCCTCGGCCTCGGTCAAGCCGTGCAACGGCACAACTTCGACCAGGGTGAGCTTGTTCTGGGTCAGCGTCCCGGTCTTGTCCACGCACAATACCGTGATATTGCCCATGCTTTCAACAGCGTTGATGCGCTGGACAAGCGTGTCATACCGGCTGATTCTGACCGCGCCGACGCTGAGAGATACGGTGATGGCGAGAACCAGGCCAGCCGGCACAAAGCTGGTGATGATCACCGTGACATGCCGCAAATTGTCGATGAAGGTTTCCTGCCGGTTCTGGCCGGCCACAAGTTGCAGCGCGGCCACGATCGCCATGATAAAGACCAGCAATTCGATGACGGCATTGACCCTGCGCTGCAAGGGTGTGCGCGGCTCGCGGACGCCCTGCGCGGTGGCGGTCAGGCGATTCGCGAAACTCTCCGCGCCAATGCCATCTGCCCGCATGGAACCACCGCCGGCCACGCAGAAGGAACCACTCCGCAGCAGATCACCGGCAACCTTCGGCACGGTGTCGGTCTCGCCGGTGAGCAGGCTTTCATCCAGTTCGAGCGCGGCCACGCTGAGCAGCGGGCCATCGACCGGCACTCGGTCGCCAGGTCGGATCACAACCACGTCACCGAGCACAATGTCGCTCGCCGGGATATCTAGTTCCTTGCCGGCCCGACGGACGCGCGCCTCGCGCACCGACAAAGCGGCGAGCCGATCAAGCGCGCGCTTGGCCCGAATCTCCTGAAACACGCCCACAATGATGTTGATCAGGACGGTCCCGCCGGAAAACAGACCGTCGCCCAGAACCGCCCGACGGACGCCCTCGGGCGCGCTTAAGCTGATTGCATACAACAGCGCAAGGGTAAAAAAGAGCACAACATTGAAAACGGTAAAGACGTTTTCACGCAGGATATCCCAGGTCGAGCGGGCGCTCTTGTGCTCAAAGACATTGCGCTCGCCGCGGGTCATCCGCTCGCGGACTTCGGATTCGCTCAGGCCATCAAGGGGAGTGGACGTCGGGACTACTGTCATCGTGCGTCCCTGCGGGACAACAGATTATAGAGGATGGGGAGTTCGGGAAACGAAATGCCCCAGGCTTCGCCTGGGGCATTTCGTTTCCCGAAGATTTTCCGAACTATTTCGCGCCCATCGCCGCGTGAGCGGCCGAGAGACGGGCAATCGGCACGCGGAACGGCGAGCAGCTCACGTAGTTCAAGCCAGCCCCGTAGCAGAAGATCACCGACGACGGGTCGCCGCCATGCTCGCCGCAGATGCCGACTTCGAGGTTCGGGCGCGCCGCCCGGCCCTCGTTGACGGCCATCTTGACCAGCCGGCCCACACCATCGCGGTCGAGCTGCTGGAACGGGTTCTGCGGCAGGATGCCGTGCTCGACATAGTTAAGCAGGAATCCGCGCTCCGCGTCGTCGCGCGAGTAGCCGTAGGTCATCTGGGTCAGGTCGTTGGTGCCAAACGAGAAGAACTCAGCCATGCCCGCGATCTCGCGCGAGGTCAGGGCCGCCCGCGGAATCTCGATCATGGTGCCGAACTTGTACTCAACACTGACGCCCTTCTCCTTCATGACCTGGCGGGCGACTGCCTCGAGCTCCGGCTGAACATGCTTGAGCTCGTTGACATGGCCAGTCAGCGGGATCATGACCTCGGGCTTGGGCTCAAAGCCCTCCTTCTTGACGTCGCAGGCCGCTTCGAAGATCGCGCGGACCTGCATCCCGATCAGGCCGGGGAGCATGATGCCGAGGCGGATGCCGCGCAGACCCATCATTGGGTTCTGCTCGTGCATCTCGCTCACCTTGCGCAACAGCTCTTCCTTGCGGATCTGCTCTTCGTGGTTGATGACAACCCCGAGTTCCTTCTTGACCCGCAGTTCGGTCGTTTCGCGGATCAGGTCCTCCTGCGACGGCAGGAATTCGTGCAGCGGCGGGTCGATCAGGCGGATGATGACCGGGAGTTTGTCCATCGCCTTGAAAAGACCGGCGAAGTCGGCCCGCTGATACGGGAGCAGCTCGGACAGCGCCTGGTTGCGCTCGGCGTCATCGCTGCTCAGGATCATGCGCTGCACGATCGGCAGGCGCTCTTCCTGGAAGAACATGTGCTCGGTCCGGCACAGGCCGATGCCCTGGGCGCCGAAGCTGCGCGCGCGCTGGGCATCCACGGGATAGTCGGCGTTGGCCCATACCTGCAGACCGCGCCACGGCTTGCCCGCGGCGTCCACGCGTGTCTTGCGGGCGGATATCTCGTCGGCCCACTTCAGCAGCGTGACGAGGTCGCCCTGGTCCTCGAACTTGGGCACTTCCACGCCGATCTGGCCGGCATAGACCTCGCCCTTGGCGCCGTCAAGCGAGGCGAAATCGCCTTCCTTGAGGGTTACCCCGTGGGCGGTGACCGTGCGCGCGTTCATGTCGATCTGGAGCGCCTCGGCCCCGCACACGCAGGGAATGCCGAACTGACGCGCGACCACGGCGGCGTGGGATGTCGCGCCGCCGCGGGCGGTCAGAATGCCCTTGGAGGCGAACATGCCATGCACGTCATCGGGCTTGGTCTCGGGCCGGATCATGATCACGGCCTTGCCCTCCTTGCCCCATTGCTCAGCCAGGTCCGCGTCAAAGGCCAACACACCGACGGCGGCGCCCGGCGACGCGTTGACGCCTGTCGCAACCAGACGGCCGTTCTTCTTGGCCTCCTTGATCGCTGCCTCGATGAATTGCGGGTGAAGCAGCGTGTCAACGTCGCCCGGTGTAATGCGCTTGACGGCCTCTTCGCGGGAGATCAGCTTTTCGTTGGCCTGGTCGATGGCAATCTTGATCGCCGCCTTGGCAGTCCGCTTGCCGTTGCGGGTCTGCAGCATGTAGAGTTTGCCATGTTCAATGGTGAACTCCACGTCCTGCATGTTCTTGTAATACTTCTCGAGCTTATCCGAAATCGCCATGAACTGCTTGTAGGCCTTTGGGATTTCCTTCCCCAATTCGACGATTGGCTTGGGCGTGCGAATACCGGCGACCACATCCTCGCCCTGGGCGTTGATAAGGTACTCGCCGAGCATCATCTTCTCGCCCGTCGACGGATTGCGCGTAAAGGCCACGCCCGTTGCGCAGTCATCGCCCATGTTGCCGAAGATCATCTGCATGACGTTGACGGCGGTCGGGAGAGTCTCCTTCCAACCCATGGCCTTGCTGTACTCGCGCGCCTTGTGCCCCGTTGCGCTGCGGAAAACCGCCTCGGCGCAGCCGCGGAGCTGATCGTAGACGTTCTGCGGGAAGGGCTTGCCGGTCGCATCATGGATGACCTTCTTGAAGATCACCACCAATTCCTTGAGGTCATCGACGTTCAGGTCGAGGTCGGCCTTAACCCCGCGATGGGCCTTCATCTCGTCCAGCGGCTCATCGAACTTCTCGTCGTTGATGTCAAGCACGGTCGCGCCGTAGATCATGAGCAAGCGGCGATATGAGTCCATGACGAAACGCTCGTTGCCGGATTCGGCCACGAGGACCGGCAGGGTCTCGTCGTTGATGCCAACATTGAGGACCGTCTCCATCATGCCGGGCATCGACTCGCGCGCGCCCGAGCGCACGCTGATGAGCAGCGGGTTCTTCTTGCCGCCAAAGGTCTTGCCGGTCTGCTTCTCAACGACCTTCACTGCAGCCAGGGCCTGATCCCAGGCGGCCTTCGGGATCTTGTTCCCAGCCTTGACGAACTCCTTGCACACCTCGGTCGAGAGGGTAAAGCCGGAAGGCACGGGCAGGCCAGCCCGAGTCATGTCAAACAAGCCCCCGGCCCTTGCCGCCGAGCAAGTTCCGCACATCGTCATTGGTCGGGGCCGCCTTCGTGATGCCCTTCTCATCGGTAAATAGGAATACCCACTGTCGCGCGGCTGTCTTCGCCTTGCTGGCGGGCGCGGCCTTGGGTACGGCCGTCTTTTTTGCGGTTTTCGCTACCATGATTTTGTCAATCGCTCCTGTATGTTTCCGAGATATCCTCGGTATTCTAACGGTGCGCGTCGGGGCCCGCGCGCGGCAAAACGCGTAATCGCAAAGACGCGCGCGGCGTGGCGCGGGTCGAGGCGGCGCATGTCAGACAACCATTGTGACGGCATTCCGGCCGTCCTGTCTACAGCCAGTTGGCCAACCAGCCGGCCAGTATTAGCGGGTCGGGCTCGCCGCCGGTATGGCCGGTGCCACCGGTACGGCCGGTGCCACCACCCAATCACCCACGTTACGCAATCGGTCACTGCCGTAGTTGAGGGGTCCGATCTGGGCGCCTTTGATCTGGCTTGTCACTCCGAACGTATAGGTCGGGTAGTACAGCGGTAAGGCCGGAAGATCCTCAGCGAAGAGCTCCTGGAACCGCCGGTATAACTCGGCCCGGCGACCCTTGTCCGTCGTCTGACGGGCCGCCTCGAGAAAGCCACCGGCTTCGTTGCTGTCATAGCCCGTGTAGTTCTGACCCCGCACAGCCTGGCTGGGGTGCCATAAGGTGTACTGGTCGGGGTCGCCATCGAGAGGGACCTCCACCAATGCCACCTGAAACTGTCGGGATGCAAGATAGTCGCGCTCAAGGTTGCGTCCGACCGCCTGGGCGACAACCTGGATGCCCAGAGTCCGCCACTGGGCCACAACCGACTCGGCCACGGCCTTGCGAGTGGGATCGTCAGCATGCAGCAGCGTGAGGGCGATCGCCTCACCGTCCTTCAGCCAGAATGGCTGGTTCGATCGCGGATCCGTGGCGAGTTCATAGCCCGCGCTGCGCAGGAGCAGCCGGGCCCGCTCAGGATCATAAGCGTACTTTCGGGTCACATCGGCGTATGCCCACGTATCGGGAATAAAGGGCGTATCGGCCACGACACCCTGGCCAGCGAGCGCGTCTCGGACAAGCTTCTCGCGATCAAGCGCGAACATCAGGGCCTGGCGGACCTGTTTTTCCGCCAGGGACACCGTTCCACTATCTTTGCGCGTATTGAGAAACAGGGCGCTGAAGCGCGCCAACTTCGCGGTGTAGAGGGTGAGACCTGCTTCTTCCGCGGCCCGGGCTTGATCTACGACGGCGATCCGAGCGACGCCGTCGACCTCGCCTGCATGGAACGCGTCGAGGGTCGCAGAGGTATTGGCGTAATAGCGGAAGGTCAGGCGGGCGAGCGCAGGTTTGGGTCCGTAATAGCCTGCATAGGGTTCGAGCGCGACCGCCGAGACGCGGCTGCCAGCCGCCGTCACATCGACGACGCGCCATGGGCCGCTGCCAATGGGCTGAAGGTTGAACTGGGCCTGGGCCAGGGCGAGGGCCTCGGTCCCACTCAGCACGTGACGCGGCAGCAGTCCAATCGTCACATAATCCAGAAAACCGGCAAAGGGCTCCCTCAGCACAAAGCGAACGGTGTTGTCATCCAGTTTGGTGACTGACAGGCTCTGCCAGGCCGCCCCGATATCGGTCCGCCCAGGGAATTCGGGCGATTGGAGCAGTGATGCGGTGAACAAGACATCGTCGGCAGTGACGGGTTTGTCATCCTGCCAGCGCGCATCCAGGCGCAACTTAAAGGTATAGGTGATTCCATCTTCCGAGATCGCCCAGGTCGAGGCAAGATCAGGATGGCTTCGCCCGACTCATTCAACCGGGCCAGGCCGCTAAAGACGAGCCCGCACAAGTCACGGTCAGCCTCGTTGAGTTGGCAAAGCAGCGGATTGATGGCCTGGGGGGCGCCAGCGACGCCCTCGACGTACGAACGGCCTACATCGACTCGGTCGTTGACGCGAGGCGCAACAAGCTGCGCCACGACCAGCCCGATCGCCACAATGCCCACAATGAGGAGCAGAAGCGGCAATCTAAATGAACGCACTGTATGAAAATCGGGCCCACCCAAACGCCTTTGGCGCCGGGGAGCCCGGCCTTGATCAGGCGGCGGGCGGCGTCGAGAGAACTACATTGGCGATACACAGCGCAAAGAACGCAATTGCCATGAACACCGTAACGGTGAAGAGCAATCGATCGATCCCCCGGCGGGTCTGGTAAACGCTCTGCGCGCCGCCAAACACACCCCCAAGCTCCTCGCCCTTGCTCTGCAAAAGCACCGCTCCAATCAACGCAATGGCCAGCACAATTTGGGCAATGGCCAGGAAAACGTTCAGAATCATAGTGGGGGGATTATACGGTACGGCGCCAGGCAATCTTGTTGGTGAGCGATCTCCCGCCGGTTAGGCCGGCGGGATATCGCTCACCAAAGGCCATCATTTGCGCGCGCAACGGCCGAGGCATGAGGGCCAGCTCGCCCGCCTGGCGCGCGAAGCGGCCCTGCAGGATTGGATCGATGTCATCGGCCGATCGAAGCGACACATACCGGACTCGCTTCAGGCGCTCCCCTTCCCCGAGCAGCACATGATCGGGGTCGTCGAGCAGGACACCGTAAGTGAAGCCCAGGCTGACGGAGTCGGCATGGGGGGAGGATGAAACCACCATAGACATCACGGTGCGGTCCGGCCGGCATATGGATCGTGATCGCCTGCCATCCGGTTTTTCACTTGCTCCACTGAAACGGCAGGCGCACTGCGCTGGGTCCCGCGCTCGATTAGCCAAATCACGCATTTCTGGCGGATAGGCGCGGAGGAAGTCGTCTGGCGTCATGGTTCGTTTGTAGTGTTGGTAGCGTTGGTAGCGTTGATAACGTTTGATCAGGTGTGATCAGGTACGGCCAGGATCAATCGTTCTCGTCCCACACATCGAGGACGGCCTGGGTGACATCCGAGAAACGCGCCCATTCATCGAATGTGAGTAACTTGTGCTTGCGCCAATGAAGCAGCGAAATCGTGGCCGTCGAACGGCGCAGGTCATTGAAACAATCGGCCACGTCTTTGTCTCGTTTCTGCACCAAAGAGTAAACGTCCAGATAGCGCTGATGATTCGACCGGCCAGGGTTGGCGGCGGCGGCATGTACTTCGGCGAGGATCCGTTCACACAGCCTTTCCAGCGCCGTATCCTTCAGCGATCGAAGGACTTTCCAGTCAGCTTCAAGAATATCGCTCATGGCTACCTCCATGAATTCAGAATGCAGAATTCAGGGAAAGTATTATTGTGGCTCAGAAGCCATTTCTGCATTCTGCATTCTGAACTCGCTAGCGCGCCCCAAAGTCAGCGATGTAGTAGAACCCGCCATTCGCGGCGATGATCCCAAATCCCACCTCGGTGTAGCGCGCGGACAGAATATTGTCGCGATGGGGTCCTTTTGGATACTCCTGGGTGAACCACATGTCCCAGGCCTGCGCGGCGCTGCGCGCCCAGGCCCAGTTCTCACCCCAGGCGCGCGGGCTTGAATAGCCTGCCCGCAACACTCGAGTCTTCGTGTCAGCGCCGTCTGAACCTACGTGACTGCCGCTGCCGCGCGTCGCGCAATCCTGCGCATGCGCCATGGCCGCGGCGGTTAACGCGGGGCTGATCCGGAGCGGCGCAACACCGGCTGCAGCCCGCGCTTCGTTGTAGTACGCCAGCAGTTGCTGTTCCGCGTTGCCGCTTGTGGGCGCGGCCACCGGCGCGGGAAGGGCCAGCGACCGGACAGCGGCTGTGGCGGTCGGGACCGGGGCGCGGGGCTGGATTGGTGTTGGCGCTTTTGTGGGCACCGCCAGCGCCGTGGCGGTGGGCGCGGCCGGCGGAAGCGCAGCCACCCCCGCAACCGGCAGAATCAACAATGCCCCAACCCGAATCACGGTGCTGTCGCCCAAACCGTTTACCCGAACCAGGTCGGCGACAGTCACGCCGGCTTCGTCCGCGATGGAGGAAAGCGTCTCACCGGTCTTGACCGCCCGGACGCGCCAGAATGGCCGCTCATCGGGTTGCGCCTTGGCAGGAATGGCCAGCGTTTGTCCGCCGCGCACGATCAGGCTCTCGCCAAGATCGTTCTCGATCTGGATCCGGGCCATGGCGACATCGAAGCGGATCGCAATGCCCAGCAGGGTGTCGCCCGGTTGAACGACGTAACTCGCCTGGGGTGCTGGCCGGGGCGTGACAGTTGCGACCGGTGTAGGGGATGGCGCAGCAGTGGGCGGGAGGGTGGCGCTCGGGGTGACCGGCACGGCGACGATGGGCGGCTGGGTCGGGCTGGGCCGGGCTGTAGCCGGCGCTGAGGCAGCCTCGGGCACGCTCAAGTTTGGCAAGCTGAGCAGCGCCACGGCGCACCCGATGAGGACCATCGCGGCGGCGCCAACATAGGGCCAGCGGATCTGCGTCACCGCTTCATTCTATCGGCAGAAAGGTGTCTAATACGAAACATGAGCACCCGCCCAGGCATAGATACCCTTCTGGCCGATCCCGCCCGCCTCAAGGGCCGGCGCATCGGCATCGTCACGAACCAGACTGGCTTCACCGCCAACGCACGCCAAAGTACGGTCGACGCGCTTGCCGCCGTGCCTGGGGTGAGCATCACGGCGCTTTTTGGACCCGAGCACGGCGTGCGCGGCGATGCCCAGGACGCGCTGGCAATCGACCATAGCATCGATCTGGCGACGGGCGCGCCCGTCTATTCGCTATACGGCGAAACCAAGAAGCCCAAACCGGAATGGTTGACCGGAATCGACCTGCTGGTCTATGACATCCAGGACGTAGGGTGTCGCTACTACACTTACCTCAACACGCTGGGTTATGTCATGCAAGCAGCCCAAACGCAGGGCATCGATTTGTTGATCCTCGATCGGCCGAATCCCATCAACGGACTGGATGTCGAGGGTCCGCTCCTGGCCAGCGGGATATCGTCCTTCGTCGGGATGTATCCGATCCCGGTCAGGCACGGGTTGACTATTGGAGAACTTGCCCTCTATCTGCGAGACACGCAATACCCGGGATGCGTTGTGGATGTCGCACGGATGATGGGCTGGCGGCGGCATTTCTACTTCGATGACACGGGCCTGCCGTGGTTCACGCCCTCACCCAACCTGCCGACTCTGGATTGCGCCGTGATCTACCCTGGCCTGTGCCTGTTCGAAGGCACGAACTTGAGCGAGGCCCGCGGAACCACCCACCCCTTTGAGTGGTTCGGCGCCCCGTGGGTGGATGCTCCCGCGCTCGGCCGTGAGCTGAACTCCCGCGCTCTGCCAGGGGCCGCGTTCAGGCCGGTCTATTTCGAGCCAACTTACAGCAAGCACCTTGGCGTGCGCTGCGCCGGGGTGCAGACCCACGTGACGGATCGAGCACTGTTCAAGCCCTTTACGACGGGGCTGCATGTCGTGGACGCGGTGATGGGCATGCATCCCAGGGACTTCGCTTTTCTACCCGCGAGCTGGGAAGGGCGCAACCCGCATTTCGACCTGCTCAGTGGTGACGCCCGAATACGCGAGGGCCTGGTCGCGCGCGCACCCGTCGCCGAGATCACCGCGCTGTATGGGGCGGACGAGGCCGACTGGAAGAAGCAAAAGAAGCGCTGGCACTTGTATTGAGAGTAGGCGGGCCGCTTGACTTATCGCTGAGTCCGCGTAGAATCCGCCAATCCAGAAGCGGGGTCCAGGAAGCCCTCGCCCGCCCCAGCGCACGCCGGGGCGGGCGAGGGCTTCTTTTTGCATTGGCGCAAGCGGCTCCGTCAGACGCCGGCATAGCTTTGTTCCGAAAGAGGTGTCCGCCGGCGGAGCCGGGGGACACCTCTTTCGGGAACCGAGTTGGCATGGTGACAGGCAGGAGGAGATTTAAGGAAGAAAAATGAGTTTCGCGTAGAAATTGCCATGATGCAGGCCTGGCCCGGCCAGGCGATCGAAGTCTGCCCCAATTCGCAGCCGCGACCGCTGCCCCGGCGCGCCCGGTTCCGTCCGGCGCATTCGAATAGGAGTGACATCATGAAACGGACTGCATTATTCCGTTACGCAATTCGCCTCGCGGCGACTCTCACCTCGCTGGTGGTCTTTTTTGGCGTGGCCAGCCGCGCGCTGGCCGCCGACCCGCCCCCGCCCACCCTCGCTGACGTCGCCGCGACCGCGGGCGAAGTCAAACTCGCCATCAACGTCATGTGGATGCTGGTGGCCGGATTCCTGGTCTTTTTCATGCAGGCGGGCTTTGCCCTGGTGGAGACCGGCTTCACCCGGTCGAAGAACGTCGCCCACACCATGATGATGAACATGATGGTGTTTTGCATCGGCGCGGTCGGCTACTGGATGACCGGCTTTGCCTTTCAGTTTGGCGCGGTCAATCTGCCCTACCCCGAAGTCTCGACGATCGGCGCAATCGCCGGTGAGTGGGCCCATTCGCCGATCACCCTGGGTGACTGGACGGGCCTGCTGGCCAGCGGCTTTCGCATCGGGCAGTTCGGTCTGCTGGGAACCAACGGCTTTCTGCTCACCGGTGTGGGCCTCAATACCGGCGTGCTGGCTTTCTTCCTCTTCCAGATGGTATTCATGGACACCGCCGCGACGATTCCGACTGGCTCAATGGCCGAGCGCCTCAAGTTCAGCGGCTTCTGCCTGATGGGCCTGTGGGTGAGCATGTTCATCTACCCGCTCGTGGCCGGATGGATTTGGGGTGGCGGCTGGCTGCAGAACCTGGGCCGCATTGCCGGGCTCGGCAACGGCGCGGTCGATTTTGCCGGCTCAGGTCCCGTCCACATGATTGGGGGCGCCATTGCGCTGGCCGGTGCCCTGGTGATCGGGCCGCGGATCGGCCGCTTCAACGCCGACGGCAGCGCCAACGCCATGCCGGGGCACAACATCCCGATGGGCATCCTTGGGACCATCATCCTGTTCTTCGGTTGGTTCGGTTTCAACCCGGGTTCGTCGCTCGGGTTCACCGGCACATTTGGCCAGCTCGCGGCCAATGCCGCGGTCAATACTTTGATTGCCGGCGCCGTCGGCGGATGCGTGTCGATGCTTTACATGTGGCACATCAGTCCCGTGAAGAAGCCCGATCCATCCATGTCGGTCAACGGCGTGCTGGCCGGCCTGGTCGCCATCACCGCGCCTTGCGCGTTTGTGGACCCGATCGGGGCCTTGCTGATTGGTAGCGTGGCGGGCGTGCTGGTGTGCCTGGCCACCACCTGGCTGGAAAAGGCCAAGATCGATGATCCGGTCGGCGCCGTTCCAGTCCACTTTGTAAATGGCATGTGGGGTGTGCTGGCGGTTGGCATCTTCGCCAACGGCAACGACGCCTCCAAGGGCTGGAATGGCATGGAGGGGGCTGTGCGCGGGCTCATCGCCGGCAACCCGAGCCAGCTCCTGGCCCAGGCCCTGGAAGCAGGCGCCGTTGTGGTGGTCGTCTTCGGTTTGTCGTATGTGTTCTTCAAAATCCTGAACGCACTCAAACTGCTCCGGGTCGCGCCCGCCGATGAACTCACCGGGCTGGACATGCCCGAGATGGGCACTCCAGGCTACACTACCGTTGACGTTCGGATGACCGGCGGCGGCCGGCTCAGCCAGCAGGCGCCTCGCCCCCGCGTAGCGAACGCGCCCACCAAGTCGCCTTCCACAGGAGCGTAATTCCATGACCAAGAAAATCGAAGCCATCATCCGCGAAGAAGCGCTGGATGCCGTCAAGGATGCCCTGCATGCCATTGGCATTGTGGGCATGAACGTGGTCGAAGTGCGCGGGCACGGCCGCCAGGGCGGAATCGATCTGTCCTGGCGCGGGACTGCCTATCGGATGGACTTGATCCCCAAGATCCAGATCAACATCATCCTGAGCGACCACAACGTCGAGAAGACGATCGACGCCATCGTGGGAGCGGCCCGCACCGGCCAGCCCGGCGACGGTTTGATCTTCATCTATCCCGTCGACGACGTGGTCCGCATCCGCACCGGCGAGCGCGGCCACGACGCGCTCATCTATCCGGATGACATTGACGAGCGCCGCGAGCACGCGGTCAAAGGAAGTTGAACCGAGTGCGGCATGCTCCGGCTCCGCCGGAGCATGCCGCACTCGGAGATCAGCTCACAAACTCGGCCTCGACCACGCGGGGCGTGAGTTCGTCGGCGGACTGCAGCTTTACAAACAGGCCGGGGCGGGTCGCAAACGCCCCGGCCTTGCCGTGCGCGTCGATGAGGATGATCCGCACCCAGTCGACGTGCTTCATATGGTCGCCGCCGCCCCCGGGCGACAGCATTTCGGCCATCTCGCGGGTGACCAACCGTCCGGCCTCATCCATCGTCCGGCCGGCCTGCATCAGGGTGACGGCCTTGAGCGAGGAGCCAAGCCGGATCGTGATCTCGCCCAGACCCATACAGGCCGCCGCGCCATAGCGATCGTCGGCGTAAATCCCGGCCCCAATGATGGGTGAATCGCCCACCCGGCCGGGGTACTTCCACGAAATCCCGGACGTGGTCACCGCAACTGACAGGTGGCCGGCGGTATCGCGGACCATCACGTTCATGGTGTCGGTGCCATCCCGCCAGCCGACAGCGCGCTTGACCAGGTCTATGACATCGGCCGGCGGATGGCCGGACGCGATATCGTGAATTTCGGCATCGGTGAGTCCGATGGCGGTGAGCCGCTCCAGCCACAAACGACGCGCTTCCGGCGATAGCATGTTGCGGCGCTCGGCCCCGATTTCAGCTGCAAAACGATTGGCGCCCTCGCCCGCAAGCAGCACGTGCGGTAGTCTCAGCATCACCTGGCGCGCGACCGAAATGGGATGACGGATATCACGCAGCGCGGCCACCGCCCCAGCCATGCGCGTGGCGCCGTCCATGAAGCTGGCATCGCACTCGACTGCGCCGAGAATGTTGGGCTTGCCGCTGAACCCGACACTGTGGTCATCGGCGTCGTCCTCGACATCCCGGGCGGCCTGTTCCGCCACCTCGGCCGCGGGCGCGCCGGCGCGCAGGGCAGCCGCGCCGCGTTGAATGATCTCGTCCTTGACTTCGCCATTGGCGACGATGAGTGCGTGCATGGTCGTTTTCCTCGTAGCCCCGAAAAATGGTTACCGGAGATAATACCCGCCGCCTCGGCGTAGGCCGGGGCGGCGGGTATCATCTCCGGGCATGACCCCTACGGGATTCGAACCCGTGTTTAAGCCTTGAGAGGGCTTCGTCCTAGGCCACTAGACGAAGGGGCCGCGAGCGCGAATTTTAGCACACGGGTGCAGTTGTTATCGGACGCAATCTGTCCCGGCTGCGCCGGGACAGATTGCGTCCGATAAAGTCCCTAGAGATACTTGGCAAACCAGGCCAGGGTTTCTTTCCACGCCCCGACCGCGGCGGTTTCATTGAAGTTGCCACCGGTGTCATTGTTGAAGGCGTGCGGGGCGCCTTCCCAGATGCGCTTCTCGAATGTCTTTCCGGCTGCCTTCATGGCCGCCTCGAGATCCGGAATCCCGGCGTTGACGCGCGTGTCGGTGCCGCCGTAGTGGGCGAGGATGGCGGCGTTTGTGCTTGCCACCAGGGTGGGAGGTGTGGGCGACGGTCCATAGTGGGCACGGCCGCCGTGACCTTCGGATTCGCTCCCGCCAGGCGGAGGGTGTAGCCCCCGCCAAAGCAGAAGCCCACTACGCCAACCTTGCCAGCTTTGACACCGGCCTGCGTCATCAAATAGTCAATCCCGGCGCTGAGGTCCTTGACCAGGTCCTCAGGCTTGGCCGCTCCCAGCACTCCGGCAATGGGGTCGAAGCCAAGTTTTTCAGAACCGCCTGAACGCGAGACCAGGTCGGGGGCCAGAGCGATGAAGCCGGCCTTGGCCAGGCGGCGCGCAACATCCTTGACATGCTCCTGCAGTCCGCGGTTCTCGTGAATGACCAGGACGGCCGGATAGGTGCCTTACTTCTTCGGGCGGGCGAGGTAAGCGATCATCTCGGTGTCGCCCTTATAGGGAACCATTTTGCCGTCCACATCCGGATCGTTGGCAGCGACGGTCAGCGGGCCGCGTCCGCCGGATGGCGTGGCAGCAGGTGCGGGTGTGTTGGTCGGCGCAGCAGGCTTTGTGGCCACTGCGGCGGCGGTCGGAACGGCCGTGGGCGGTACCGCCGTTGGCGCCACTGTAGGGGGCGGCTGGGCGACGCCGCAGGCCGTCATCAGCGCGGCCGCGCCACCCGTGCCGCAGATGGCAATCAGGCGGCCGATCATCCTGCGCCGGGAAATATGACCTTCCTGATAGTCTTCCACGGTCTCCTCGCCGAGATAACGCTGCATCTCGGTGAGTTGCTCAACGGACATGTTCGGTCTGTTTTTCTGTGACATTGTTCTCCTGTTCTCTGAGTGACGCTTCGCTAGGGTTATTCGGAAGCCAACTCCCCCGCAGGGCCGGGGAGTTGGCTTCCAAAACGCATATGACTATTGCTCCGGGGCACGACCCTTGACCAGGCGGTCCAACAGCAGCGCCTCTTCGTCGGCCGAGCTAAGCTTACCGTCAAGCCACGCATCCCGCAGGCTGGCCAGAATGCGGGCAAACTCCGGACCCGGCTTTAAGCCTAGCGCGCGCAAGTCGTCCCCAGTCGCAATCGGCCGGACATGTCTCCATATCGACCACTCAGACAGTGCAGACCTTTTCTTAAGCGAATCTGAGTCAGAGGAATCCAAGCAACAGACCCGCCCCGCTGAACCCGCGCATCAGCGCCGACATCTCGCTAACCGACGCGCCGCGCAACGTATTCGGCGACAAGGTGCTTAGAGGCCCGGAATCCACAAGGGCATCCCTGATCGCGATTGGGAATGGAATCCGGTCGATCCAACGGCTGATGGCAAAGCCACCCTGGTTGTAAATCAGCGCCCCCCACCCTGCCACGTTGATGAGGTCCTCTGGCGACAGACCCAATCCATCCGTTGGAATTGGGTTGCGGGCCAGCTCGGCCCGCATGCGCTCGAATCTGCGGCGGAGCAGATCGCCGTCCGGCACCGGAACACCCAACGCATGAAATACACCCCACTCGGCCAGCAAAGCCAGCGCGGGTTCGGCCCGCTCGGAGAACATGCGCTCAATGTCATATTTGAGGCGCTCGCCACTCACCAGCGGAAGATGGCGGACCCCTTCAGCCAGCCAATCAAGTGTCTCGGGATCGATATCAAAGCCAAAACGCACCACGTAGCGCGCCGCGCGCAGGATCCGGGTGGGGTCGTCGATAAAGCTTTTCGGGTGCAGCGCCCGCACCCGGCGCGTCCGAATGTCGGCCGCGCCGCCCAGCGGGTCGACCAACTCCGGCGCATCGATGCGCAACGCCATTGCATTCAGGCTGAAATCACGTCGGGGCAGATCCGCTTCGATCGGCACACCTGTGGTGACTTCCGGCAAAGCGGCCGGCCGCGGATAGCGCTCGGTGCGAGTCGAGGCAAGATCATGCCGGTGCGCGTCAATCGTCCAGGTCGCGGTTCGAAAGCGTTCGTGGGCGACGACCTCACCGCCGTGCGCGCCAGCAAGGCCGCGGGCAAAGGCGATGGCATCCCCGGCCACGACGAAATCGACGTCGGTGACAGGGCGCCCGAGAAAGGCATCCCGCACCGCGCCGCCCGCCACATAGGCCCGCAGGCCGAGCTGCGCGGCGTGTTCGGCCACGCGATGGACCGCCTCGCGCTGTTCGGGGCTGGCGCTGTCGAGCAGGCGGGTCGCGTCCATAAGTCGGGATTATAGGGGGGTAGTTGCCGGAGGAGAGATCCCCCGGCAAAGCCGGGGGATCTCTCCTCCGGCGGCAAACCATGTGACCCCTAATCTTTGTAGACCCGGCCCTTCCAGCGCACGCCCAGGCCGAGCGCGGAGCGCAGCATCCCCCACGCTGCGATCAGACCATAGGTCAGCAGACCCATCGGGGCTGCCAATGCCCAGGCGGCGGGCAACCCAAACAACGGGCGCGAGGCGCGCTGCCAAACATAGGCACTGTACGCCCAGGCACCGAGGCCAGCGGCCAGGCCGAAGACTCCGCTCGGGTCGCCAGCGGCGGCTATCGCGGCGCCTGCCAGGCACAACAACGACGGACCCACGGTGGTGGCAAACAAGCTGGCGAAGGTCAGAAAGCCGCGGTTGGCGGATAGCCGCATCCCAGCGGCCGCGTGTTTGCCCATCCCATCAACAACTTCTGACGCGGCCCGATACATCCGCACGCGAATCAGGTCGTAGCCGGTGAGCAGCGCATAGCGCAAACCTGAGCGACGGACCAGATGGGCCAGCTCAACATCCTCCAGCACCTTGTCCCGCACTGCCGCGTGGCCGCCCACAGCCCGATAGGCGCTTGTCCGGAACAGGAAACACTGGCCGTTGGCCAGCGCATCGCGCTCGGGCATTTCCGGATCGAAGCGCCGCATGGCCGGAAACACGTTCATGGCAAAACGAAAGAATGCTGGCAGGGCCAGCCGCTCTGCGAGGGTGCCGGTCTCAACAAAGGGTTGCACCGAAACGGCATCCAGGCGCTGCTCGACCGCCACCGCGAGCAGGGCCGCGCTCAGACCCGTGGCGGCGTCCGTATCCGCGTCCAGGAATAACAGCCAATCGCCGCGGGCGAACGAGGCGCCATGATCGCAAGCGTTGCATTTCCCACCCAGCCCGGCGCAAGGGGCCTGCCGGCATGAACGGACAAACGCGGGCCGAAGTCATCGCGCAAACTGGCCAGAATCCGGGGCGTCGCATCAGTCGAGCCATCATCGACAACGATCACCTCCAGATCCGGATAGGCCTGTGAGGCAGCCGAGGTGACGCTGCGCGCGATGGCCATTTCCTCGTTGCGGGCCGGGATGATGATGCTGAGCCGGGGGGCTGTGCCCGCGGCCGGCGGCGGCATCGCCCGCAGCGACGGCAGGTGGAAGAGCCAGCGCCCTTCGAGGGCGAGCGCAACGATCAGCCCTGCCGCGGCCAGGACACACAAGAAACCGATCACGTCACCATATCCGCGGGATCGAGGCGCCCCGTGCCCGCGAGCGGGTCTGCGATTCAGCCCTCCGCCAGCGCGCAATACGGGCGTGGTCACCGCTCAATAGCACGTCTGGCACGCGCCAGCCGCGAAACGAAGCCGGTCGGGTGTAGTGCGGATATTCGAGCACGCCCGGCACGGCATGCGATTCGACCAACGGGGCAAACTCAGGCAGGACGCCGGGGACAAGCCGGGCGACCGCATCAATGATGACCATGGCCGCAATCTCGCCGCCGGTCAGGACAAAATCGCCGATGCTGATCTCGTCATCGCACAGATGCTCACGCACGCGCTCGTCAACGCCTTCGTAATGGCCGCAGATCAGCGCAACCCGCGGGTGGTCCGCCAGCTCGCGCGCGACGCGATGGTCAAATGGCCGCCCGGCTGCCGAAAGCAGGATCACCGGGCCGTCAGGCCGAACGGGGGAACCGTCCGATGTCCCGGCTGGCAGGCCCAGGACGGCCTCCACCGCCGCGAAGATCGGGTCGGGCTTCATCACCATCCCGCCCCCGCCGCCAAAGGCATAATCGTCGGTGATCTTGTGTTTGCCTTCGGCCCAGTCGCGGATATTGTGAGCGCGCAGGCCGATCAGACCGGCATCAATGGCGCGCCGCACAATGCTGTCGCCAAACGGGCTCACAAACATGCCCGGAAAAAGGGTGAAGACGTCGAAGCGCACGCGCTAGGCCTTGTTCGCCTTGGCCGGCCGGCTGCCGCCCTGTCGTTCGGCCTGTTTGATGCGGTTCATGATGTCGAGCGGATGGCTGATTGCCGACGGGATGATCCGAATCTCAGTCCCTTTTGCGATTTCGAGCCGGGCGATGTCTTCGTCGCGGTTGAGGTATGTCAGGCGCCCGATCATGCCGCCCACCGTCACCACCTCGTCACCCACCTTAAGCTGGCCAAGTACTTCCTGCTGCGTGCTGCGAGCCCGTTTCTGAGGCAGGGCGACCAGGACCCAGACCATAAGCAGGACCAGGGCCAAAACAGTGGCGACGATGATGTAGAAAAATTCTGTGTTCATAAACTCCCGCGCGAAGATTATAGCCGGGACGCTGCGGGATGAGCGCCCCCTGGGCCAGGGGCGATCTCATCCGCCAAGCGCATCAACGGCCCGAAGCGGAACCTGTGTATGATCAGGGAACCCAACGGAGGTACGCTATGAATCAAGTCGTTGTCAAACGCAAGTTCGGTTCGCTGCGCTTCATCGGATCGCTGATGAAGGTGTTCGCCTGGATTTCGATTGCCCTGGGCATCATTGGCCTGTTGACCACTGTCATCGGCGGTCTGACCAATGCTGTCACCGTGAACGTCTTCCAACCCCAGGCTATTGAGAGCCTGGGCCGCATGGGTTTGCGTGGGCCCATCGTCAATGTTTTGGTCCTGACCCTGCTTGGATTCGGCGGCGTGCTGGCCGGCATCCTGGCCTACATCCTGTTCATGGCCGCCGGAGACCAGGTGCATGTGCTGGTCGACACCGAGCACAATTCGCGGGCGATGGTCGAGTTGATGACACGCCTGGTCCAGCTCCAAACCCCCCTGCCCCCGCCGCCGGTCAGCAGCCCGCCCGCAGTCATGGCGCCAGAGCCGCCTGCGCAGCCTTAGTCCGTGATCGCGAAACCTCGCGGGTAATCGCCGTGACGCTCCCGCCTGTTGGAGACGTGAGCGCCTACCCGCGAGGTTTTTCGGCCGCAATCGTGCCCCCCTGCAAGTCCGAGCCTTAAGTCAAGCTTCGCCAAGAGACGCTCATCTTTCCCGCGCTCCGCTGGATCGCACTCCTATAATGCCGGAATGGCAGTGAGGCGTCGTTATGGTAAGTTGCATCCGCCACGGGCGGTGCGCCCAGGATTCCGGAAGCGGGGTTTCCCGATAGGCGCCGCGGTTGCCGTTGTTGCTGGCCTATTCCTTGTGCTCGTTGGTCTGATCGTGGGCACCCCCACCGGGATCTCGCCAGCGATGCCGGCGCTTGCCAATTCCGAGATTCGGCTGGGCCAGGCAATTGCGGCGTCGCCGGTGGTGCCTGGACTCGACAACGCTCCGGTTCCAACCACGCAGGCAAGCGACACCATATTACGCGCGTTTGTGTCAGGCGGCGGCGGGGGCAAGGGTCAGGCCATCATCGCCCGCGGTATCGTCACCCACACCGTCGCGTCGGGTGACACACTGTTCGGCATTGCTGGCGACTTCGACGTATCTCCAGAATCGATCCTGTGGTCAAACTATGGCAACCTGCGGGACGACCCTGACCTGCTCAGTATTGGCCAGCAGCTACTCATTCCACCCGCAAATGGCGTTGTCGTTTTGGTTGAGGGCGGTGACACGGTCGAGTCCATCGCGCGGCGACTCAAAGTGGGCGAAGCCAGCATCGTGGCCGAACCCATCAATCAGCTCGTCCGTTCCAGTGACACGCTCCAGAAGGGACGGCTGGTTTTTGTGCCGGGCGGACAGCGCGAGACCATTGTCTGGCAGATGCCAAAACCGGTTGAGGTCAGGGTGAACGCGGGCGGGGTCAAGGTCTATAGCGTGGGCGTGTGCGGCGAAGTTGCGATCCCGCGCCTTGGCGCAAACGCCTATATCTATCCTGTCAACACCCGCAACCTGTCGGGCTACAACTACAGCGCGTCGCACCCTGGGCTTGATTTTGCCGGCCGGCTGGGCGATCCGATTTATGCGGCGGATTCGGGCACGGTAATCTATGCCGGTTACTCGCTGGGGGCAAATGGCGCGCCCGTGGGCTACGGCCAGTATGTCGTCATCGACCACGGCAATGGCTATCAGACGCTGTACGCCCACGCCAGCCGGTTATTTGTGCGATGTGGCCAACAAGTGACACGGGGCGCCCAGATTGCGGCCATTGGTTCGGTGGGCAGATCGACCGGCCCGCACCTGCATTTTGAACTGCGCCTGGGCGGTGTCGCGCTCAACCCGTGGGCGCGGCTGCCGCCACCCTAGCGGCTACAATTCCAAGCTGTGAAACCCCGGAGACCTCTGCCGCGGCCAAGCCGCGAGACGGGAAGCACTGCCCGTGCGCTCTTGCGCTACCTGCGAACCGACGAGGCACGCTGGCAAGCCCTGATCATCGCTGAACGTTATACCTCGCACGTGGCCATCATCGTGGTGGTTGCGGTAGCCGTCGCGGTCGCCGGTTCCAGCCGGGTCCGCCCGGCGCCGCCTCCGACGCCCACGCCAGACGCGCAAAGCAGCGGCCTGATCGCGCCGGGAAACGCCGGAGTTGACCCAGGTTCGGTCTTCGCCCAGGCCGGCGGCGGACGGCTGTTTTCGCTCGCCCTGCTCCAATCCTACGGCGCGGTCGTCAACCAGGACGCCGGCATTGTGCAGCGGCAGGCCCTGCCACAGACCGTTCGAAAATCCGAGGATCGGCGGGGCATCATTACCTACACGGTGCAACCCGGCGACACGATCGAGGGCATTGCCGCGCGATTTGGAATTCTGCCGACCACCATCGTGTGGTCGAACAAGAGCATTGAGGATCAGCCCGATCTGCTCTCCGTGGGCCAGATACTGACCGTGCTGCCCGTCGACGGCGTTTATCACACCGTCCAGTCCGACGATACGATCGAGGGCATCGCCAAGAAGTTCAAGGCCAAGGCCGACGACATCCGCAAATCGCCTCTCAACAGTCTCAACGCGGGCGGCAACCTTCTGATCGGCTCTCGGATTGTTGTTCCAGAGGGGGTCAAGCCCTTCGAGGCCCAAGTCGTTGACAACAACCAGCGCTCGACGGCATCCGGCCAGGTAATTTCGCCGCGGCCAGGCCAGGCGCCCGTCGCAGCGCGCGGCCGCTTCGTCTGGCCAACCCGCGGCTTCATATCACAGGGATTCTCTGGATATCATCGCGCCCTGGATATTGCCAATGGCACGGGGGTTCCGATCGCGGCGGCCGACAATGGTGTCGTTGAGTCTGCGGGATGGAGTAGCGTGGGCTATGGCTACCTGATCGTCATCAACCATGGCAACGGATTCAAGACTTTTTACGCCCACAACAGCCAGTTCTTTGTTGGCGTGGGTCAGGCCGTGCGGCAAGGGCAGACGATTGCAGCCATGGGCAGCACCGGGCGGTCCACCGGTCCGCACCTGCATTTCGAAATCCGGCTGAATGGCGCGCTGATGAATCCATTGATTTATCTGCCTTAAGGGCGGCGCGCTGTGCGCTCGACCATGAGACAGGGCAAGGAGAAGCCCAATCCATGCATGCGCGGGCCTTTCTTACGTGTTGAATCCCCGTGTAACCGACTGACCCCGTCTGATTACCCAGACTGACCCAGGTGGAATCGCGCCCGCCCGCTGCGATGTGAATGCGAAGTCGGTCGGCATGCCCGCGCCGCTGCTCCAGCGCACCTCTCCCCCTCGCTGGCGCTCGGGGCAGGCTCCGGGCTTGTAACGTTGTTCGCTCACCTTCTGCCCACTCGCGTTGGTCGTCAGCGAGACGCTGCCGAGGGTGATCGCCGTGCAGGTAGCTCAGCGTGCGGGCGACCGAGTTCATCACCCCGTCTTTCATCGCCACGACCGCCCCGCCGAAGCTGTAGTAGTCCCGCCGTCCGCGCGCGTGCAAGGCCTCACTCGGCACGAGCTCCAGCGGCCCGCCGGATCGCCGCCACAGCAGTTGGATCGTGCAGCCTGCCCCGGCGAAAGCCGGGTTCGCTGTCGTGTAGTTCACGTAGAGGAGTGAGAAATTGTAGATCAAGCCCGGCGTGAGCACGACGCCAGCCTGCCCCGGCGGAGGCCGGGGCGGTCTCGGTCGTTGTCGGCGCCCGCGTTGTCCCGTTGCTCACCGACAGACCAGTCCCGTTGAACACGAATCCGTCGTCGGCATAGACCGCAAACGTGTAGGTGTCCGTCACCGGCACCGTCAGCCAGAGTTTCCAGCGGATGCACGACTTGCGCAGCCACGCTGGGCGCGTTGCCCAACCCGGCGAGCGGACGCAGATTGTGAAGGCCAAATATTGGTGATGAAACGCCCAATAGTGGGGGATTGACTCGCGACACAATCGATGAAACAGACTATGGCCGCACCCCACCCACGATATGGTAGACGCGTGTCGTCGCCACGTGAAATGCGACGAAGTGCTCTTCAAACTCTGTTCGCGCATAGTAACAATTCATCCCAACGGTGTCTGGTAATCCGACCCATAGTATCAGCTTGTCAGCAATGCGATGATCAGCACATGGAATCTGTGCGAGGCCATTTAGGCTCTTTCCAGGCCTGAGCACTTCATCAAGGAACTGGAAGTAACTCGCGTCAGCAGCATACTCGAAGAGCACATAACCAGCCGCAGGATTCTCTCGAAGCACCCCGTAATGAAGGTCCGTCACGCGCCCACGGACGGATGAATGCAGGCTGCGCTCAAGAAGTTCCTCCGGCTTCGGCGGCCCTGAGCAAGCGCTTGTCAAGACGAAGATGGCCGCCGCAATTCCAGTCCGAAGGACACTAGCGAAAGTCTTCATTGAGCGGAACATCTCCTTCCCATACAAAGTACTGAGCAAAACTGCCGCCGGGATAGCCCGCCTTACGTTCGCTATCGCCGATTAGGTAGGGTGGGAGACCTCGCTCCTGAAAACCCTGTGGAAGTCGCGACTCAGATTCCCAAGACGACACATTCGACAGTTGCTCTGAAATGAACTGCGCGTCTTCTCATCAATGCGTATCGGCTCAATCACGGTGTGATATGAACCCAAAAACCACTCCACTGCGTTGTATGATCCTGACTTTGATCCGTCGGACTGAATGTAAACACGTGCTCTGTTCTGGAGAAGCCGTTCTTAGCAAACTCCTTCAGTGCCTCTTGGTAACTTGGTTTCGCGACAAGATCGTCGACATAATCGCGACGACTGATGACAACGTATGGGAGACCTACCGCCTCCTTAATGAACGGAGACTGACTCACTGATTCTCCCGCTTTTAGGGTACCCCATGCTCCGAGATCCGGGGGGCTTGTGCCTGCAAACCATACCGCGGTCAACCTTAGCCAGTCGGCCTTTAGTCCTCGCGTATCAACAAGGCCGTCCCAGCGCACCTCCATTAACTTCTTGGGTATGTATAAAGCGCGCTCTATCGCCCTGAATATGGGTTTTCCGCAATCGTCGTCGTCGCAGGCATAGTGTCCAGATGGGTCGCTCCATCGGATTGGATTTCCGATTGCGTACATGTATCTGTTGAGCGCCTGACTACTTCCCGCCCGGGGCACAATCGCATCCGCGCTGATGAATCTGCCCAACGCAGGGGAATAACCTCTAGCGACATAGTCTATAGCGAGCCGACGTAATTCGCCGGCCCCGCCCGCTGGCCGGTGAACGTGAAGTCGGTCGGCATGCCCGCGCCGCTTGTCCAGCGCACCTCGCCAAGGCTTGTAGCAGCCTGCCCTAAGGCTTGTAGCGCTGTTCGCTCACCTTCTGCCCGCTTGCATTGGTGGTCAGCGACGCCGACCCCAGATGATCCCCGTGCAGGTAGGTCAGCGTGCGGGTGGCCGAGCTCATCACCCCGTCTTTCATTGCCACCACCGCCCCGCCGAAGCTGTAGTAGTCCCGCCGCCCGCGGGCGCGGATGGCCTCGCGCGGCACAACCTCGAGCGCCCCGCCGCCCTTGCGCCACAAGAGCTGCAGCGCGCTCGTCGTCGCCGAAGTGTAGTTGAGATACGTCAGCGCGAAGTTGTAGATCGCGCCGGGCGTCAGCGTCAGCACGGTCGACGCCTCGGTCGTCGTCACGTCTCGGGGGGTCGCATTGCTCAGCGACAACCCCTGCCCGCTCAAGAGGAAGCCATCGTCGGCATACACCGCCAGGCGATAGGTATCCGTCGTCGGCACCGTGAGCCAGATCTGGTAGCGCACGCCCCAGGGTTCGCTCCCAGTCCCGCCGGCGGCACGGTAAAGGTCTGCTGCAAGCCGGCCGTTACGGTCTCGTTCCGCGTCGCCACGAAAGCGGTCAGCGTCGACGTTCCCGTAATGTCGTCGAAGTACTCCGCCGTCGCCGTCCCGCCCGGGCCAATCGTCTGCTCCACGGGCCCAGCATACAACGTTGTCCCGTCCGGGTCGTCCTTGCGCACGCGCACACCGTCGCCGTCAAAGAAGTAACTGGTCTGGGCCAGCACGAGCCCACTCGTCAGCGCCTTCGTCACCCCGATCAGCCGGTTGTCGATCGACCAGGTCTGGGTGTAGACGAACGTCTCTGTCCCCGATACCTCACGCCGGACGGTCATGTTGCCATTGGCGTCATAGACGTACGAATTGAGACCCGCGCCGGTCGCCGCATGCGGGCGCACGCTCGGGATGACGCGCAGGCGGTCAGCCGTGTGGATCCCGCGCTTTCGCAGCATTACGGTTTTGCAATGGCGTGTTGGGCCCATTCGAACTGCACGGACCGGGCGCGCTTGGCGACGGTAGACTTGTCCCCATGCCGCGATTGATGTTCCCGGGCCCGCGCGCGCGCAAGGTGTTGCGCGACACGCTGGGCAACAAGCCGCGCGCACTGCTGGTCATTCTGTCGATCGCGGTAGGGGTATTCGCCTCCGGTGCCATGGCCAGCGCCCGGGTCATCCTTAGCCGCGACCTGCAAGCGCAATACGCGACCTCGCGCGACGTGAGCGCCACAATCTCGGCTTCGAATCTGACCGAGGACTTTGTCGAGTCCATCCGGCAGATGCCCGGCGTTGAGTCCGCCCAGGGCCGGACCGTTGTGCTGCTCCGCGCCCGGCTTAAGACGCCCACCGGCGAACGCCGGTCCAACCTCATCCTGCACGCGCTGCCAGACTTCAACGATCAGCAGGTCAGCATCGTCGACCGTCTGAGCGGGCCGCTCGAACCGCCGCGCCGCGAGTTGCTGCTCGAGCGCGCCTCCTTCGCCTTGTTTGGGCTCAGCGCGCCGGGTGAGTTCATCACCCTCGAGCTCTCGGACGGAACGACCCGCCAGATCCAGGTTGCCGGGGCCGTCCACGACATCAATGCGCCCCCGCCCCGCTTTGCCAACTTCGGCTCGGGTTACGTGACCTACGACACCCTGGCCTGGCTTGGCTTCTCGCGGGCCTACAACCAGGTTCGGGTGCGGGTGAGCGAGGAGCAAACCAATCGGGCCCACATCCAGGCGATCGCCGACCAGATCAAGAAACGAATCGAGGACAGCGGGCGGGTCTTTTTCAGCACCGGCATCGCCCTGAATCCGGGGCGTCATTACGCCGACGAACAGATTCAGTCGATGTCGCTGATCCTGGCCGTCATCGGCGGCCTGTCGCTGGTGCTGAGCGGATTCCTGGTCATCAACACGGTGACGGCGGTGATGCAACAGCATGTGCGCCAGATCGGGATCATGAAAACCATCGGCGGGCGAGCCAGGCAATTGACCGTGATGTATTTGAGCATGGTCGCCGCCCTCGGCGCGCTTTCTCTGACCGTCTCGATTCCCCTTGGCAGCACTGGGGCGCGGGCGCTGACCGAGTTCATTGCCAGCCTGTTGAACTTCGACATCCTGACCACCAGCACGCCCCCGGATGTCCTCGCCCTCGAGGTCATCATCGGACTGGCTGTCCCCACCCTGGCCGCCCTGGTCCCGATCTCGGCAGGGGTCCGGCTGAGTGTGCGCGAAGCGCTGTCGTACACGGGCATGGCCGAGGCGACTCCCCACCCAGACGACGCGCGCAAGCCGCGCCATAACCCCCTGCAGCGGAGGCTTGCAAGGCTGCCGCGGCCATTTCTGCTATCGCTGCGCAACACATTCCGGCGCAAGGGCCGCTTGATCCTCACGCTGGGTACGCTCGCGCTCAGCTCGGCCACTTTTGTCGCGGTCTTCAGCGTGCGCGGCTCGCTCGATCTCGCCCTGGCCCAAACCTTGCGTTACTGGGACTTCGACATTGAAGTCACGCTCGCGAATGCGCAACCCGACGACCGGCTGATCAATGAAGCGCGGACAGTGCCCGGAGTGGTGGATGCGCAGGCCTGGGCGCTGGGCGGCGCGCGGCGGGTGCGCGAGGATGGCAGCGAGAGCCGATTCATCGCCTTTGACGCCCTGCCCGCCGACAGCAGCTATATGCGACCCGTCCTCATCGAAGGTCGCTGGATCATGCCCGAGGATACGAACGCCATCGTCGTCAACACCGACGTCCTGGCCGACGAGCCCGACATCAAGGTTGGGGACTCGGTCCGTTTCCGATTTGGCGCCCGCCTCATCCCCTTTGAGGTGGTCGGCATCACCCAGGGAACGCTGACCGGACAAGTGCGCAACGCTCGCCGTGCCTATGCGAACTTGGCGGGCTATCGTGACGCCATCGGCACAGGCAGGCTTGCCCGGACGCTTGTCGTGCGGACCGACGCCCACGATGGCGCGAGCCAGGCTCGGATCGCCAAGGCCCTCGAGGAACAATTCAAGCGGCGTAACTTGCGGGTCGATACCTACGAAACCATCAGCGACCGGCGCGACCAGATCGATTTTCAGTTCAGCCTGCTCGTCATCTTCCTCATGATCATGGCTGCCCTGCTCGCGGTCGTGGGCGCGCTGGGGTTGGCCGGCACGATGAGCATGAACGTGCTCGAGCGCACCCGCGAGATCGGCGTCATGCGCGCGATCGGGGCCGGCAGCCCGGCCATCCGCGGCATTGTCGTGGGCGAAGGCGCCGTGATCGGCTGGCTGGCCTGGCTGATCGGGGGCCTGCTCGCGGCGCCCGTCAGCGCTGGATTGAGCCATGCCGTTGGACTTGCCTTTCTGCGCCAACCCCTGCCCTTCGTCTACTCGTGGAGCGGGCTGCTGCTCTGGTTTGGGGCGATCACCCTGCTCAGCGCGGCCGCCAGCTTCGCCCCGGCCTGGCGCGCGTCCCGGTTGACGGTGCGGGAGGTGTTGGCATATGAGTAGAGACGCGCCGCGGCGCGTCTCGGCCGTGCAGCATTCATGTTCCGCGACGGCCCGCGCGGCGATCGCGCAGCCTAAAGGCTGCGCCTACAACACGTGGTCCTGAAACGCAAAACACTCCTTTCGGCCTGGTTGATGGTCGCCTGCCTGGCGCTGATCACGGGCGCGCCTGCGGCGCGCGCAGGCGCGCCGGGGCGCGATCCGGACCAGACACGCCTCACGGGCGACTACGTCCTCAACGAAATTGGCCCTCCACTCAACGTTGACACCCCTTTATCCAGGCGATACATCCTCATCCTGTCCATTCCAGCCCTGGCCGGAGACGACGCCCCGGGCGGGCGCGGTCCAGCCGGGCTGGCCATCCGCCGGGCCGCAATTGCCGCGCAGCAGGCCAAGGTAATCGCCGCCCTCGCGGCGGTCGCGCCGCACGCAACGGTGGAACGCCAATTCAGCATCACGCTCAATGCTTTAGTCATCAGGCTAAACGGGGCCGATCCCGGCCCGGTTGCGGCGTTGCCGGGCGTCGCAAGCATGCAAGCCGAACGGCTGCGGCACATCGCGCTGAGCGACAGCGTGCCCCTGGTCGGCGCGCCCACGGTCTGGGCGACCCAGGACGGGCTGGGCAATCCGGTTGACGGGCGCGGGACTCGAATCGCCATCCTCGACACGGGCATCGACTACACCCACCCCGATCTGGGCGGCTGTCTGGGCCCGACCTGCAAAGTCATCACGGGCTACAACGCCACCCTGGGCAACTGGAGCGTCCTCGACCCGAATGGCCACGGCACGCACGTGGCCGGCATCGCGGCCGCCAATGGCGCGCTCAAGGGCGTCGCGCCCGGCGCGAGCCTGTTCGCCTACACCGTCTGCAACACGTTCGGCGTCTGCGCCGACGCCGACGTAATCGAGGGCCTGGAGCGGGCCGCCGACCCGGATGGCAATGGCGATCCGGCCGACCACGTCGAGGTCGCCAACCTCAGCCTGGGTGGACCGGGCAGCCCCGATGATGCCCTGAGCCAGGCGGTCGATCATGCCGTCGATCTGGGGATGCTGGTCGTGGCCGCTTCCGGCAACGACGGCCCGCGCTTTCTGGCGGTTGGCTCGCCGGGCGTGGCGCGTAACGCGCTGACAGTTGGGGCCACGACCAAAACCGACAGCCTGGCCACGTTCAGCGCGCGCGGTCCAGTGCCGGCCACCCTGGCCGACCTCAAGCCCGATCTCCTCGCGCCAGGCGCGCGAATCACGTCGACGGTTCCCGCGGCGGGCCAATATGGAAACGCGAGCCTTTACGCCAGCTTGAGTGGCACGAGCATGGCCGCGCCGCACGCGGCGGGAACTGCTGCCTTGCTGCGCCAGGCCCACCCAGGCTTGTCGGCCCTCGACATCAAGTCTGCCCTGATGAATGCCAGCCTCGACCTCGACCTGACACCGTTCGAACAGGGCGCGGGCCGGCTGAGGGTTGATCAGGCCGCGTCTGCGCCATTTGTCGCGAGCCCGGGCAGCCTGGGCTACGGCGCGCCGCGCATGGGTGGATCGACGGCACTGACCTTGACCCTGCGCAATGCAACCCCCCTCACCCAGACCATCGAGTTGAGCGCGACAGCGGGATTTGTGTCCAACGGCGTGTTACCGCCACCGACCGGGGTGACGAGTGTCAGCGCGCCGGCGCTCAGCGCCTACTCGGTAACGCTGACGCCCATGGCCAGCGCCACCGTTGTCGTCACGCCGGTCATCGCCAACGACGCGGCCGAGGGCTACTATGCGGGCGCGGTGTTCGCGAGCGGCAGCGGCCACCTGGCCCGCATCCCGCTGGCCTACGCACTGCTTTCCCAGGTCGTTGTCAGGGTGATTGACGTAGACGGCGCAGACTGGATTGACGACTTCGGAGCGATCTCGCTATTCAATCCTGAAGAACCCACCGCGCGTTTTGTCGCGCCAGGGATGCCCATCACCACCCACGTGGCATCGGGACTGTACAACGTGCACGCCTTTGCGCGCGGGTCATCGTATTACGCCGGGACGCTTTATCCCGGGGCGTCCATCACCCCGCTCGTGCTGATGACGCAAACCGTCATCGTCCCCAACAGCGCCAACGATATCGCCCTGCGAGCCGCGGACGCGGCCGTCGTCATGATTGACACGCGCGACCCCGTCGGCGATCCAACCCTTGTTCACAATTGGCGGGCCGCCTTTGCCGGACCGGCCTATACCGCCTCGCTCAACGTGTCGTCGATCGATTTCACACTGCCTGAAGCGTTGTACGCCCTGCCGGCGCAGATCCCGCTGCGCATCTCGCCGCCCACGCCGGGGGTGAGGCTCAGCCTTGGATTCAACGCCTATGGCTACACTCGGCCGATGTCGCGCTTCGTGACCGAAGCTGCCCGGACGGGCCTGATAGCGCCCGCGGCGGCAACGCTGACGAGCTGGGCGGACCAAGCCCTCAGCCTGGACTGGGCGTTCGCCGCCGGTGACCCGATCCCGGGTTCGGTTGGGCTGTCAAATGCGGGCGCCATGACCCGTGAGACGCGCCTGGACGCCCATGGCGCCGCGCCAGTCGCGCAGTACGGGGGCGCTCCGTTCGCGGCGGGCGAGCTCATCAGCCTGAGCGCCGGCGGCGTCTTTGGCGGGCGGATCCCGGGCGCGCAGCGCACGCTCTACACCCGGGGCGAAGGCATCCTCCGATATCTCGAGGGCGATGCGCTGGCTGGACGGCAAACGACGATCGGCGCCTCCGACAGCGCCCCAATGCGCCTGGGCGGGATGTCGCTCCATCCGGCGGTGACCTTCAGCCCGACCGCCGAGGCGTTGCTGATCGGCACGCCGCTGTTTGGAACGGACCAAGGCGGGTTGCTGCGCTGGGGCGAGGCGGCTTCACTCACCTTGAGCCTGGACGGATCACCCGTCGGGGCGATGGCCTTGTGCGAAACCCGCGGCAAGTGCGCCGACCGGGCAACGGAATCGATGCCACTCGCGGGCCCGGGGCAGTATCGCGTCACGATCTCCTCCACCCACGCAACTGGGATCGGCCGGCTCAATCGGATCGTGGCAGGGTTCATCCTCCCATCACCCGACCCGCGCCCGCCCATCGTCACGGGGCTGAACCTGCCGCAGCGTTACCTGCCCAACGCTCCGATTTCATTCACGCTTTCGGTGACGGGCACGGGCTGGCCGGTTGACCAGGCGGTGGGAAGCTACAGCCTGGACGAAGGCGCGACCTGGTCGGCGTTAACCCTGACAAACACCGCGCAGGGATACGCGGCGGTCTTGCACCCGGGCAGCGCGCCGAGCGTGTCGCTGGCCTTCACCATCACCGACCAGGCCGGCAACTGGCTGGCCTGGGAGACCCTCCCTGCGGCTCAACGGGCGATCCCTGTGACGATGACGGCAAGCGCGGCGACGCAAGCGCTGGTCTTTGGCGATCTGGCCCAGTCGGTTCGGGTGACGGGCACGCTCGCAGGGCGCAGCGCTTTGCCGGCCGGTCTGATTGCGTTGCCGATCGCGGCGACCGTGAACGGGCGCAGGGTCGGGCTGATCTTCCCCGATGCGGGCGGGGCCTTCGACGCGCGCCTTCCGATTGTCACGCGCGAGATCTTCGATGCGCCGGGCGACGGCGTCCTGCGTCTCGAATTTGACGCGATGCTGTATGCGCCCGTAGCGGTGGATCTGCCGTTGCGGGCGTTCGCAGAGACGACCCGGCTGATGTTGCCGCGCGTGTCAAAGTAAGCCACGGGAACACAACGTCCGCAACACTCCGCTGGCCTCAAACCTCGCGGGTAGGCGCTGACTGATTTTGGCGGGCGCGACTCGATGGCGCCTACCCGCGAGGTTAATGGTTCGGATGTTAGGACAGCCAGAGCATGCGCCGGCCGGCGAGGAAGTAGCGCTGGGCCGCGAGAAAGACTCCAATCGAGGGCAAGGCGTAGAGCACCGCCGCTGCCATCACCAACGGCCAGCGGGTCTTGTCAAACTGCTGCAAGATCGAGAGGCCAACTGGCAGGGTATAGCGCGCCGGCGATTTGATCATGAGCAGCGGATCAATGTAGTCGCCCCAGAAGTACAGAAAGGTCAGCGCGCCCACGGCCATCGCGGTCGGCCCAACCAGTGGAAGCGCGAGGGACCACCACACCCGCACGGCGCTGGCGCCGTCCATGGCGGCAGCGTCAAAGAGGTCGGCCGGCTGCCGCCGAAAAGCCCAGTAGAACAGGAGCGCAAACAGCGGGCTGGTCCCCATCAAAGCCGGCAGCATCAGGGCGAAGGGCGTGTCAATCAGGCCCGCCCACTTGACCATCAAGAAGCGGGGGAGCCAGATCATGCTGTGCGGGACGAGCAGCGCGACGACACAGAAGGCGACCATGCGGCGCTGGACGGCGGGCCCGCTGCGGGCCATGGCCAGCCCCGCCCACGAGGCCACCACCAGGGTGACTGGCAGGGCCACCGCGACGACAAGAAGCGAGTTCAGCCCATAACGAATGAGATTGCCGTCAGCCAGGGCCTGGCCGTAATTGCCCAGCACGATTGGATTAGGCAACCACTCCATCGTGGTCGGCAGGGTCCGATCAATCTGGCGCAGCGACAGGGACAGCGCGAACAAGAGCGGCACGGCAAAGACCGCGGCAATAACGACTGTCACCATATGCCATCCGACGGTCGTCAAGCGCAAGGCCCTAAATTTCGTCCGCATACCATCCCCTGCGGGCAGCCAACCCGATCAGGCCAAGCGCGAGCGCGGCCAGGACGATCATCAGCGTCGTTGCCGCGGCGCCGAGGCCGAACTTCAAGTAGTCGACCGACTGGATACGCGCATACAAGGGCAGGAATAACGTCGTATAGAACGGGTCGCCGCCGGTCATGATCGACGAGACGGCGAAGGTCCAGGGCAGGGCGAAGATCGTATCCCGCACGGCCACCAGGGCGATCCAGGGGAGCGCCAGAGGCAACGTCACATGCCGAAAAAGGGACAGGGCGCCAGCGCCATCCGCCTGGGCGGCTTGATAGTAGCTGCGCGGGATGCCCTTCAAGCCAGACAACGCCACGACAAACCCCTCGCCAATCTGCAAGCAGGCCATCATCACAAACACGAACCGCGCGCTGTCTTGATCGGCAAGCCAGGCTGGCTGCGCCAAGCCCAGCGACTTCAGGAGCAAGTTGATCGGGCCATACAGCGGGTTGACGATCCACAGCCACATCAGAGCCGTGGCCGCGTCTGGTATCACCGTTGGGAGATACACAATCGCGCGATACGCGCCAGTTCCACGCCGCTCTCCCCCCAGCCAGAGGGCGAGGCCAAACGCGCCCAGAAGGCGCAACGGCACGCTCAGGGCCAGAAAGTAGATCGAGTTGCCGAGGGCGATGCCAAAGACGCGATCGTCCAGCAGCTGAATGTAGTTGGCGAAACCAACCCAGTTTGGCGTGGAGAGCGCATCGTAATCCGTCAACGATAGCCCGATGGCAAGCGCTGCCGGCACCCCCACCAGAACAACGGTGGCGATGACAAAAGGCAGGAGCAGGAGCCGGTAGCGGCGGGAAGTATCCACAGCGGAGATGCGCCTACTTTAGCAACGTCGCAACCTGCTTCCCGACAATCTGGACAGCATCCCTTACGGGCTGCACGCCGTAGTAGGACTTCTCCAATTCTTTGGTAATGGCGGTTTCGATGGCTGGCCAGTTCTTGTGATTTGGGACGGGTCGAATCGGCGTTTCGAGCCAAACCTTGCTATTGGCGGGCCTGACCGTGGGATTCAAGAACACCGGCGACTCTGCGATGGCCCTGAGCGAGGGAACGAGACGACCGATCTCGGTCATGGTGGTCTGGCCCCGCGGGCCAGCCGCGAATTCGATCAGCGCCCAGGCGGCATCCTTGTTCTTTGCGGCCGCGGGTATGCAGTAGCCGTCGGAATGCAGGATTGACACGGTCTGGCCCTGGCTTGGAAGCGCGACGACGTCCCAGTCAAAGCTGTCCTTGATCGTATCGCGGAAGAGCGGCACCACCCGCCGGCTATCCATGTACATCCCAAGTTTGCCATTCATGAAACGGGTGAGCGAGTCCTCGGCTTTCTCCGCCAACGCGCTCGGCGCGGCCTGGAACTTCACTTGCAGGTCGATATAGCGCTGGATGGCGGCCATGGCCACCTCGCTGTCAAGGGTGAGTTTTGTCGGCGCGTCTGCCGAATCGACAAGGTCGCCGCCGGCGCTCCAGACATACGGCGCAACGCGGAAGAGGCTGATCTCGGTGCCATAGCCGTAGATGCGACCCAGCGCCGGGTCGTCGCGGGAGATCGCCCGAGCACTGGCCACGAAATCGTCCCACGACCAGTTTGCCCTGGGATAGTCAAGTTTGGCGCCATCGAAGAGCTTCTTGTTGTAGTAGATGACCGCGCTGGACATGTTTCCGGGCAGGCACCAGGTCGAGCCGCGCCACTTGTAGGGGCTCATTGCGGCGGGGAAGAAATCCGATTCCCTGAGCATCGTCGATCGGGACAGATAGTCGCCCAGCGGCGCAAGCTGGTTCTTGTCGGCGAAAGGCGGATAACGCTGGTAGTTCATGAACACGACATCCGAAGGCGCGCCGGAAGCGATGTCGGCGGCCAGACGGTTGCGGTAGTCCGCGCTGGCCGGGATATAGACAAGATCGACCTTGATCGCGGGGTTGGCCCTTTCAAAAGCGGCGGCGATGCGCTTATAGGCGTCGAACTCAACGCTGTCGCCCGCGACCATCCAACTCACAATGCCCGACGGCGCGGGCGCGCTGGTCGCGGCCAGAACCGACGTTGCGGCCGGTTTGGGCGCCGGCGCAGCCGTCGGTGGCGGCGCCGCGCCGCACGCGGCGAGCATGAGCGCCGCAGCGAAGATGCCCAGACGAGCAGCCGATTCAGAACGGGCGGTTTTCCACATAGCCGCAGATTCTAAGCCCGGTGTCCTGGCCCAACCCGATGTGACAAATGATTGTCAGGATCACCCTCCCCGCGCGGAGCGCGGGGAGGGTGATCCTGACACAGGGTTGCCGGACGGCTTCCAGAGTCCCGCAGAGAGTAAAATCCGCCGCCATGCGCACTTCGGCCATCACCAACCAGTTCACCGAGTCAGTAATCCGCGAAATGACACGCGTCGCCAACGCCCATGGCGCCGTCAATCTGTCCCAGGGCTTCCCCGATTGGCCCGCGCCAATGGAAATCAAGGAAGCCGCCGCGCGGGCCATCATGGCCGACGTCAACCAGTACGCCATCACCTATGGGGCCAAGCCCTTGCGCATGGCGATCGCCGACCTGTATCGCAATCGCTACGAGATGCAAGTCAACCCCGAGACCGACATCTGCGTGTGCTGCGGCGCGACCGAGGCCATTATTTCTTCCTTGCTGGCCACCACCAATCCCGGCGACGAGGTCGTGATCTTCGAGCCGTTCTACGAGAACTACGGCCCGGATGCATGGATCAGCGGCGCGACCCCGCGCTTTGTCGCCTTGCGGCCAACAAACATAAACGGCACGGTGCGCTGGATGTTCGACCGGGACGAGCTGCGGGCAGCCTTTGGCCCCAAGACCCGGGCCATCATCGTCAACTCACCCCAGAACCCGACCGGCCACGTCTTTGACTACAACGAGCTCAGGATCATCGCCGACCTGTGCGTCGAGCGGGACGTCCTGGCGATCACCGATGAAATTTACGAGTTCATCACCTATGACGGGCACACCCATATCCCGATTGCCACCCTGCCTGGCATGGCCGACCGGACCATCACGATCAGCGGGCTGAGCAAGACCTGGAGCGTGACCGGCTGGCGGATGGGCTATTCGGTCGCCCCAGCGGATATCACGCTGGGCATCCGCAAGGTCCACGACTTTTTGACGGTTGGCGCGGCCGCGCCGCTGCAGGAGGCTGGCGCAGTGGCCATGCGCATGCCGGCCGAGTACTACGAAAGCATGCTCGCCCGCTACACCGTGCGGCGCGAGTTCGCCCTGAACATGCTGCGCGAGAACGGCTTCAAGCCGGTCGTGCCCGAGGGCGCCTACTACATCATGGCAGATTTCAGCGACCTGCGCCGGTCGGAGGCCGAGGACGACACGGCCTTCGCCATGCGCCTGGTCAAGGACATCGGCGTGGCCACCGTGCCGGGCTCCTCATTTTTCTGGGCGAAGGGACCGAACAATCCCGGCCGTAGCTTTGTGCGTTTTGCGTTCTGCAAGCAGGAGGCGACCCTCGTCGCCGCCGCCGAGCGTTTGAGCAAGCTGCACGCATAGTGCTTTCCGGAGACGATATCCCCCGCGGAGCGGGGGATATCGTCTCCGGAACATTAGCGGACGACTGAGGGAACAAACGCCCGCTTCACCACGAACTGGACTTCGATCGCGCCGATGTCACAGATGGCCGAGCCCGCGCCCGGCCGCGGCGCGCCAAGCGCGTCGGCGGGCAGCAGGCACAGGCCGCGATCGATGGCCGGGTTTCCCGGCGCCGGTGCGAGATGTCCCATCACCATCGGCAGCATCGGCGCGGCCGTCTTGGTGATGTCGGTCGAGGCGAGCAGCGCGCAGCTCGTGTCGGAGGACAGGTTGTAGCCGCCCGAAATCGGCGCGCCGACGCAGTTGCCCAGGTCATTCCCGCTCAGCAGCGTGTTAGCCAGCGTGATCATGCCCGTGCTTCGATACAGGCCACCACCATCGGCGGCAAAACCCGACACGCCGTTCGCCGCAAGGGTTACATTGGTCAGGCGCCCGCTGCCCGAATCAAAGTAGATGGCGCCGCCATGATTATCGAAACCATCGGCCCGGTTCCCCGCAAAGGTCGTGTTGGACATTACCAGAGCGCCCGCGACGAAGAGACCGCCGCCCTTGTTGCTGCTTCCACTGTTGACATTCGAGAGCACCGATGCGCTGCTGATCGTGAGCGCGCCCGTGCTGAAAATCCCGCCGCCCAGCCCAGCACTGGTGCCGGGCATCGAGTTTGAGGCGATCTGACTGCTGAGAACGTTCAGCGCGCCGGCATTGAAGATTCCGCCGCCTCGCCCGCCATACGAATCCTTGACAGCGTTACCGACGATCTGAGTATTGGACAGGGTCAGCCTCCCGAAGTTCGCAATACCACCGCCGTTGCCGTTGTAGTCCGCAGCCACGTTGTTGGCGATCCGGCCGCGCAGCACGGTGACCGTCACACCGCCGCTGACGCTCAATCCACCCCCATCCAGGCCGATTACCCTGCCGTTGACCAGGGCCATATCCTCGATGGCGACGACCCCGCCGGTGACTGCCGCGACTCGCCCGGCCTGAATTGCATCGAGGGTGGCAGGGAACAGCGCAGCATTCGGCGTCACCCACTCAGTGATGGCGTAGCCGCCCCGGATCGTGACCGTGCGAGTCACCGTCATCTGTCCAACGCAGTATCCCGCCACCTTGACCAATTGCCCCGGCGACGCGTCGCCCAGGGCCTCCTGAATGGTGTAGCGCACAGGCCCATCCACGATCCCATCCCAGGCGCGCGCGTAGCAGGCCTGAACGGTGACCCGCGCCGCGCTGCGATCGTCGGCCGGCAGGATGTCGCCCGTGATCTGGCTGGACACGGTGTTGGTGAAGCTGGCGTCGCCACCCAAGCCCAGGCTGATCACACCGCTGACCGTGATCACCCCGCCCGCGCCCGGCGCGAGGCTGGTTAGTTGCCAGGTAAAGGCCGGGCCGCCGATCTGGGCCAGCGGTCCGGTCCAGCTCGCCGTCGGCTGGGTGAGCGTCACGGGCACGAGATCGATGATTGTGCCCGAGGCCGGGGTCAGCCCTGAGTTGGTGTAGGCGATCGTGAAGGTGATCCGCGCGCCGGGCAGGTTGATCGCGGGTTCAGTCGCCTTGACCAGAGTCAGGTTCGGCGCGGTATAGACCGTCACTGATGCTCCGGCGCTGTTGTTGCCCGGCGCGCCGTCGCCTGGCGCGGCGATATTCGTTGACACCGCGATGACGGTGGCGTCGCTGGTCGTCAGGGGCGTCGTGCCGCTGAGGGTGATTGTCAGCAGGCCCTGTTGGGCCAGGCCGGCGCCCACCCAGGCCAGGGTGTTTCCAGACGCGCTGGTGGGGGTGAGCGCGACGCCAACGGGGAGGGCCGTCGTTGACACGACGCCGATCAGACCCAGTCCATACACCGTCGAGACAGAGAACACCGACGCGCGGCCTGTGCCACTGTTGCTGATGACGATCGTCCAGGTGATGGCGCGCCCTGGAATCGTGCGGGTTGGCGCAGCGGTTGCGGCCACGCCCAGATCAATCGACGTCCCTTGCGTTTCGATCGCGCCGATGTCGCAGAACGGGGTCCCTGTGCCAGGCCGCAGGGCGCCCAGGGCGTCCGTGCTTTGCAGACAAGTCCCCGCATCGACAGCCAGGCTGCCCAGTATTGGCGCGCGATGTCCATTGGAAAGCGGCGCCAGCAGTCCCGGTGTGTTGACCACATCAGTTGGCGCTCCAAGCGAACAGCTGCCATCGCTGGACAGGTTGTAGCCGCCCGACACGACCGAACCCGCGCAATTGCCTCCATTGTTGTTGTCCAGGAGCGTGTTGGTCAATGTCATCACGCCGCCATTGCGGAAGATTCCGCCGCCCACGGAGGAACTGCCTGACACCCCGTTTGCAGCAAGCGTGATATTTGTGAGGTTGGCGCTCCCGGTCTCGAGGTACATCGCGCCACCCTGGTGGGCAAATCCGTCGGCGCGATTACCGGCTAGGGTCGAATTGAGCATGCTCACGGACCCGCTGGTGTACAGGCCGCCACCCCGGTTGCTGCTGCTGTTATTGGTATTGGACAAGATCGAGGTGTTGACGACGGTCAGCGCGCCACTGTTGAAGATCCCGCCGCCCTGCCCGCCGCTCGCGCCGAGGAGGACATTGGAGACAACCTGGCTGTTGAGCACGGTCAGCGCGCCGTTGTTGAAGATGCCGCCGCCTTTGCCGCCGCTCGAGCCACTGACGACGTTGGAGGCAACCACCGTCGTCGAAACGACCAGCGTTCCACTGTTGGCGATGCCGCCCCCGTCGCTGTTGAAGCCCGAACCACGGTTGCCAGTCACGCGCGCGCGCAAGAGCGTCGCTGTGACACCGCTCGACACGCTTAGGCCGGCTCCGTCCGCGCCGTTCACACGTCCGTTGACCAGGGCCAAATCCTCAACACTGATCGTGCCGCTGGTGAGGGCCAGGACACGGCCATTCAGCACGGCGTCGAGCGTTGCGGGGAAGGTCGCGGCGTCGGCGGTCACCCACTGGGTGAGGGCATACCCGCCTCGAATGGTGAGGCTCTTGGCGACGGTGGTTTGTCCAACGCAGGTTCCCGCCACCTTGACCAGTTGGCCCGGCGACGCGTCGTCGACAGCCTGCTGCAGCCGGAGCCGAATGACGCCATCGGTAACGCCATCAAAGGCCCGCGCGAAGCAGGCGCTGAGGTTGACTGGCGCGGCGCTCTTTTCGCCAGCCGGCTCCAGGTCGCCGGGGGTGTAGCTCGTCACGGTGTTGGTAAAGACGTTGTCGCCGATGAGACCTGCGCTCAGCACGCCAGTGATGGTGATGACGCCGCCGCTGCCGGCCGCCAGCGGCCCATACGTCCAGGCGAGTGTCTGGCCCCCGACCGGGGTGAGCGGACCCGTCCAGGTGGCGACGGGCGAAGTGACGGTGATGGGGACGATGTCGGTGATCCAGCCCGTCGCCGCGTCAAAACCGATGTTGGAGTAGACGATGGTGTAGGTCACCCGCTCGCCAGGCATGACCGGCGCGGCGCTTGTCGATTTGACGAGATTGAGGTCCGGGGCGAAGGAAGCGAGGAAGGCCGCGCTGGCGCTGTCGTTGGCCGTCGATGCGTCAGACGGCGCATACACCGCCGAGGTGGTCGTCAGCAGCGCCGATTGGGTCAGGGTGACCGCGCCGTTACCCGTCAGGGTCACGGTCAGCCGCGCGCCCTGGCGCAGGTTGGCCCCCGCCCAGGTCAACACACTGTCGGCGGCGCCCGTGGGAGAGAGCGAGGCCAGGGCCGTGGTGATCGTCTTCGAGACCACATTGACAAACGCCGGCGCCAGCGTCTCGGTCAAGGCGAAGGATGCGACGCGACCCGTGCCGACGTTGGAGATGACGATGGTGTAGGTGACCGGCCGCCCGAGCATGGCGACGGTCGGCGTGACGGAGATTTGGGTGGCAAGGTCCACGGTCACGTTCTGGGCCTCAACCGCGCCGATGTCGCAGAAGGCCGTGCCCGTTCCGGGGCGAGCCTGCGCGAGGGCGTCCATGGTTTGGGCGCACACGCCCCCATCAATGGCGAGGCTGTCAGGGAGGGGCGTGGCGTAGCCGAGGACGGGCGTGCCCAGAAGCGACTTGGTGTTTGGCAGGTCGGTGGGCTGATTCAGGTTGCACGAGCCGTCAGAGGACAGGTTGTTTCCGGCGGACGCAAACGTCCCATTGCAGTTCCCGTTGGCATTGGAGAAGACGGTATTGCTGAGCGTCGTTGTACCAACTCTGGCGTAGTAGACGCTGGACGGGGTATTGCTCAGAATCGTGACGTTGCGGAGCGTGACGTTGACATCCGCCAGAATGCCAGCAGTATTGCTCACAATGCTCGTGTTCTCAAGGGTCGCCGAACCGCCCCGAAAGAACAACTGGGATGCATTCGCATAGATCGCCGAGTTGCGGACCGTCAGGATATTGTCACTGAACAACGTATTCCCGCCTGACCCAGCGCCGGTCAGCCGGATGCCATCCAAGGTCAGATTGCCGCTGGGCGAGCGCACCCAGAAGAAGGTCGAGATGCCCGAACCTGCAAGGGTAATCTGATTCCCGCCACTGATCACAACGGTCGAGTTGATCTGACGGCTATCGGTCGTGACCGTGATCGTGGCCGGCCCGCCGCAGTTGAAGGTGATCAGGCCGCCCGAGGCGAGGGCGGTGCCCAGGCCCGCATCCGTGCACGGGTTGACGATGGCGTCCGCCCTTGCCGGCCGCGCCGAACCAAGCGCAACCAGCCCGGCCGCAACGAGCGCGAAAATGACAGTACAAACCCAACGTATTGACTTCATGCGAAAGGCTCCCCCACCGAGACGACGCAAGACCGCCTCAGCCCAGAAAACGAAACTGAGGGCGCGCGACGCGCGTCCTCAAACAGATCAGGAACTCCTGACAATACCCGCTTTCGGAGGGGACATTCCCCGCGCTGGCGCGGGGAGTGTCCCTCCGTAGCAGGTTCTGTGAGTGATTCTATGGCAGTTTACTCCACCAACTGCGCAGCAGTTCCCAGGTCAGGGTGTGCCACCACGCGCCCGACCAGTTGGCCCGGAAGCGAAACAGATGCAGGGCCTCGATTCGAATCTCAGGCGGCCCCAACGGGCCGTCCTGCTCAACGAAGGCCTTGACTTCGTCGAGCATGTCCGGCTTGACGTCGGCCATCGCCAGGGTGAAATGGGGGTGAAAGGCGCCCTTGCCGCTGCGGCCACGCCCGTCGCCTGGGGTGAACTCGCATTCGGCGTGGAAGTGGGGCTGAAGCGCCGCCCAGGCCCGATCCTGGAGTTCATGCCAGGCCTCGTTGTCAGTCCCGTCCGGCATCGATTTGACGCTAATGACGATCCCGGCATGACCCTTCCGAATCACCCCGTTGTTGTAGGCGATAAACGGCCGCCAGCCCTGCATCGCCGCGTCCAGGCTCGCGATCATCGCGTCCGGCGCGGCGTCGGAGCGAAAGAAGCCCTTGACCGTCGCGTGGGGCATAAACAACCCGCCGCTGATCAAGCCATATTGGCGGCGGAGCAGATCGTGAATTTCGGCCTGGGTCCGGCTCAGAGCCAGGCTGGGGCGGGCATAGAAACCGTATCGGTATTGTGATTCACTCATGATGTTGGTTTGGAGAATAGAAGACTAGAAGCTGTTCTAAAAGTGATTGGCGAGATCGCAATTCCCGCGCGAAGCGCGGGGATTGCGATCTCGCCAGTCATTATTAAGATAACTTCTGGTCAAAGGCGGGATGCGCCGCAGAATGACTTTGGCGATGAAAGGCACGCCGTGGACGCTTTCGGACAGAATATCGCTCTGCGTCTCCTGGTCCGGCCAGCGCCCGACGACATGTCTTGCCCATTATGATTGCGGCGCGCGATTCTCGCCACGACGGCGTCTCCGCCAAGGGCACGCCGTGCCGTAATAATGTTCTCATTCGGGATATGCAAGGAGTCTATGGATAGCGTGATCTCTGTTTCCGGGCTGCGAAAGTCGTTTGGGGCGGCCGAGGCGGTCAAGGATGTGTCTTTTGAGGTCCACAAGGGCGAGATTTTCGGGCTGCTCGGCCCGAACGGAGCGGGCAAGACCACAACGATCCGGATCATCCTCGACCTCTTCAAGCCCGATGCAGGCCATGCTCACATCCTGGGCGGACCGATGACCGAGGCCAAAAAGCCACGGATTGGCTACCTGCCCGAAGAGCGCGGGCTGTACCGCGATCTCAAGCTCGAGGACTGCCTCGTGTATCTGGCGGAGCTCAAGGGCGTGCCGCGCGACGTCGCGCGCAAGCGGGCGCTGGCCTACTTCGAGCGCTTCGACCTGGTTGAGCACCGGCGCAAGAAGGTCAATGACCTGAGCAAGGGCATGCAGCAAAAAGCGCAACTCATCGCCACCCTGCTGCACCAGCCGGATGTGCTCATCATTGACGAGCCGTTCAGCGGGCTCGACCCGGTGAACACCCGCCTGGCCCAGGAACTACTGATCGAGGAGCGCCGGCGCGGCACGACCCTGATCATGTCGACTCATCAGATGCATCAAGTCGAAGAGATGTGCGACCGGATCGTGCTGATTCACCAGGGCCGCAGCGTGCTGTATGGCGGGGTCGATGAGATCCGGCGCAGCCATGCCGAGAACGCGGTGCGGCTCGTCGCCCGGGGCGACATCCCCGCCCTGCCCGGCGTCACAGACGGCGGACTCAAGGGGAATACCCGAACACTTCGCCTGGCGCCCGGACTCAGCCCGCAGACCGTGTTGCAGCAGCTTGCGGGCACGCCCGGGCTGCTCATCGAGTCCTTTGAACTGGCTCTGCCGACGATGGATGACATCTTTGTCAGCGTCGTAGGCGGAAACGGGAGCACGGCCAAGGCCGCGGACTGACATGCGCCAGATCCTCCGCATGGCCCTGCATGAATACACCCGCCACGTGCTGCGGCGACGTTTCGTGATCGCGCTGTTGATGCCGCTGTTCATGATCGTCTTCATCAGCGCGATCCTGACCGTCATCATCACCCTCGTCGACCAATCCGACCGCGGCGCAATTGCCTATGTCGATCCCGTTGGGGCGCTCAGCCAGGCGAGTGCCCCGGCCGATGCGCTCAACACCTTTGTGCGGGTCGGCTCGATCGACGAGGCCCGAGCCATGCTCCGCGACGGAACCGCCATCGCCGCCTACGCCCTCGCGCCCGATTTTGGCGCAACCCGTTCGGCCGAACTGATTTTCTGGGAGCGCCGGCCCTCGCGGGATGTGGAGCGCGCGTTCGAGCGTTTTGCCGCGACCAGCCTCCTGGCCGACCAGCCGCCCGAGATTCGACAGCGGATTATCGAGGCGCCAAGTTTCACCTTCGAGTCCAGCGACGGGACGCGCGTCACCGACGAGATCGGCCTGATCGCCGGGTTCGTCATCCCGATCGTGCTCGGCATCCTCTTCATCGTGGCCCTGTTCAGCGGCGCGCAGTATTTGATGCAGGCGGTGATCGAGGAGAAGGAAAACCGCACGATGGAAGTTATCGTCACCAGCATTTCGCCGCTGCAATTGATGTCGGGCAAGGTGCTCGGCCTGGCCGGAGTTGGATTGACCCAGGTCGTTACTTGGACGTCGGCATTGCTGATCGCGCTGAGCCTGGCCAGCCAGCGCCTGCCCTTCCTCAAGGCCGTTCGGGTTGAGCCGGGCTTCATCGCCGTTGCGCTGCTGATGTTCGTGCTGGAGTACCTGCTGTTCGCGGCCCTGATGGGCGCGATCGGTTCGCTGGTGACCTCGGCCAAGGACGGCCAAAACCTGTCCGGGCCGCTGGTGCTGCTGGCAATGACCCCGGAGTTCTTCATTCCGGTGTTCTTCATCGCCCCGAACGGGCCAATCGCCGTCGGCCTAAGCCTGTTCCCGCTGTCCGCGCCGCTGGCCCTGCTCCTGCGTTATGCGGCCGCCCCGGTGCCGATCTGGCAAGTCCTTCTGGCGATGGCCCTGCTCGCGGCGAGCGTGGTCGGGGCGCTGTGGCTGGCCTCCCGGGTGTTCCGGATCGGCATGCTTGAATACGGGCGGCGGGTCAGCCTGAAAACCGTCTGGGAGGGATTGCGCGGATGAAGACGACCTTGATCATTCTGCGGCACGAGTTCATCGGCCTGATCACCCGCAAGGCGTTCTGGTTCGGCATCATCGGGGTTCCGATCCTGACCGGTGTCATCATCGCCATCGTCTTCGCGACAAGCGGGATTGCCACCGTGGCAGCCGTCGAATCGCGCGAGCAAACGCTCGGGCGCCCGCTGGGCGTGGTCGACGCAACCGGGCGGGTCGGGCCCGCCCTGCCCGACGGCGGCTGGCGCGCCTTTCCCAGCGAATCAGCCGCGGCCGCCGCGCTCGCGCGTGGGGACGTCACGTTGTACTTCGTGGTTCCGGCGGACTACGCCCTCACCGGCGCGGTGCGCGTCGTCGCCCCGCAATTCAGCCTGCTCGACACCTCGTCGACGACCGAGCGTTTCAGCGCCATCCTCAAGGATGCCTACATCGCTGACACAGAGCTGGCCAAACGCCTGGCCAAACCGGTCATCGTGGCGGGCCGGGCCGATGCGGCCCCGGCGCGGAACGGGTCGCGCCAGACTGGCCTCGACGCGAGCGGGTTCTCGCCGCTGGCGATCGGCGCGGCGATCATGCTGATGACCACCCTGCTGACCGCCTCGAGCTTCATGATGCAGACCATCACCACCGAAAAGGAGAATCGGGTGATTGAAGTGCTGATGTCGTCGGCGTCGCCTCTCCAGCTCCTGGCCGGCAAGATCCTTGGACTGGGGCTGGTCGGATTTGCCCAACTCGCCCTGTGGCTGTTCTCGGCCCTCTCGGCCCTGAATCTGGCACGCTCGGTGCCGTATGTGTCGACGTTGCTCGGCTCGATTACGCCCGCCACCATCACCTGGCTGGCAGTGTATTTTGTGCTGGCCTACTTCATCTACGCCAGCCTGATGGGCGGCCTGGGTGCCCTGATGCCCGGCTCGCGTGAGGCGGCCCAGTACACCTTCTTCGTAATCGCGCCGATCCTGATCCCGGTCTACATCAATCAGGCGATCATGAGCCAGCCCAACAGCGGGATCGCCGTGTTTCTCAGCATGTTCCCGCTCACAGCACCGACAGCGATGGTGATGCGGATGACGCTGACGGCCGTGCCGGACTGGCAACTGATCCTGACCGCGGTCGGAATGGCCATCACCGCCGTGCTGGCGTTGTTCGCCTCTGCCCGGGTCTTCCGGGCCCAGACCTTGCTGGCCGGCAGCAAGCCGACGATGCGCCAGGTGCTTCAGGCTTGCGCGGATGAGGTCATGGCGACAACCGTCATAGCTTGACGGGCTGATTGGCGTTTACAGGAGAACAGGAGAACGGAAGGAGGGAACAAAACCGAATCCTCCCGTTCTCCCGTTCTCCTGTAAACGGCCGCCCTAACCGAGGCTATCGCCCGGATCGGCGCTGTGCGCGGCGTGGGTGTGGTCCAGGACGGCGGCCATGCGTTCGAGCGTTTCCATGAGCTGCGCGCGCGGGCAGCCGAAGTTAAGCCGCGCGTAGTTCGCGTATCCGGGTCCAAAGGTGCTGCCGTCATTCAGTGCCACTCTGGCCTTCTCGAGGAAGAAGGTGTACGGATTGCCAGTGATGTGGGCGCGGCTGAAGTCCAGGAACGCCAAATAGGTGGCTTCGGGCACGTTGATGCCGACATGCGGCATGCGCCGGGCAACGAACTCGAGCATCGCATCCCGGTTGGCGGCGAGATACGCCTGCAGATCAGCCAGCCAGGCGTCGCACTCGGTGAATGCGGCCTCGCAGGCGACGAGCCCCAACGCGTTCACATGCGGCACGATGCCCGCCTCGGCGTTGGCCATCCGCTGGCGAAGCCGGGGATTCTGGACCACGGCAAAGGCGCAACCCAGGCCTGGAACGTTGAAGGTCTTGCTCGGCGCCATCAGGGTAACGGTGTTCTGGGCGATCTCAGGCGAAAGGCTGGCCATCGGCACATGCTTGCGCCCGTCGAGCATCAGGTCGCAATGGATCTCGTCCGAGCAGATCAGCACATTCCGCTCGAGGCACATCTGGGCCAGGCGCGTCATCTCGTCGGGGGTGTATTCACGCCCGGTCGGGTTATGGGGATGGCAGTGGATGTAGACGGCGGTGCGGGCCGAGAAGGCGTGGCCAAAGGCGTCGAAGTCGATGTCGTAGCGATCCTTGCCGTTGACGGTTGACTGGGCCAGCCGGACGGCCTTGGTCGCCATCCCGTTATTGCCCGGCGCGCTGAGAAACGGCGGATACGAGGGGGTGAAGACGATTGCCTCATCGCCCAAATGGCCAAAGGCGCGCATTACCAGGTTGGTCCCGCTGACCAGCCCGGGCAGAAAGACGATGTCCTCGGGCTTGACCTTCCAGGCATACTGCTTGTCGAGCCAGGCCACGACCGCACCCGACAAACGCGGGCTGGGCCATTCATACCCAAAGACGGGGTGCTCGAGCCGGCGCTTGAGCGCCTCGCTGATCGCCGGCGGCACGGCGAAGTCCATATCGGCCACCCACATCGGGATGACATCGGCGGGGTAGCGCCCCCACTTTACGGATCCGGAGGCGCGGCGGTCAATGGGCGTGTCAAAATCGTAGGTCACGGTGTTTTGTCCTTCTTCGTGGAATGTCGGCGGATTGTACGCTGTGGCAAAGGGCCCTGAGCTTGTCGAAGGACCCGATTGAGGCTGAGCGAGGCCCAGGGTGTCACGTGCGGGATCTATCCGCATTTCGCCGATTTCCGCCGATTTGGAAAAGGCGACGGGGCGGGGGGCCGGGGGCGGGGCGGGGGGGGGCGGGGCGCGGGGCGGGGGCCGGGGCGGGGCCCCCCCGCCGCCGAATCGGCGGAAATCTGCGGAATCTGCGGATAAATCCTGCAAGGCCGGGCGAGACTACGCTACACGATCTTCCACTTCATCCACGGGGCCGAGTTGAAAAAGCTTGCCGTGACCGATCCCGGGGCCGACAGTTCGTCGCACGCCGCGCGCAGGTCATCGGGGAGGGTCATGTCGAGCACCGGCAGCATGTTTTGCAATTGGGCCAGCGTGCGCGGCCCGATGAGGGGCGCGGTGATGCCGGGCTGCTCTTTGACCCAGGTCACGGCGAGTTGAGCCGGTTCGCGCCCAGCCGCGCGGGCCAGTGCCGCGAACTGGTTGCCAATCTCGACCCCACGCCGGGTGACCCGCTCGGCGTAAATCCCGCCTCGCAGCGCAATGCGCGAATCGGGCGGCGGGACATCGGCGTCCGCATAACGCCCGGCGAGCATTCCCATCGCCAGCGGCGACCAGGTTAGCACAGCCAGGCCGTGCCGTTGGCAGGCCGGGACGAGCTCGTTCTCGATCCGCCGATCGAGCAGGTTGTAGGGCGATTGCTCGCTCACGATCTGGACGAAATGGTGTTGCTGGCTGGTCATCAGCGACTCGACGACGTGCCAGGCCGGGGCGGTGGTGCTGCCGATGTAGCGGATCTTGCCCTGGGTGACCAGATCATCAAACGCGCGCAGGGTCTCCTCGAGTGGCGTGTCGAAGTCCGGGCGATGGGTCTGATACAGGTCGATGCAGTCGACGCCCAGCCGCTGCAGCGAGGCCTCGCAGGCCCGCACGAGGTGGGCGCGAGACAGCCCGCGATCGTTCACACCGGGGCCGGTCGGATAGAACACCTTGGTGGCGATGAGCACCTGGTCGCGTTTGCCGCGGGCGGCGAGCCAGGCTCCGATCACGCGCTCGGCCTCGCCTTTGGCATAGCTGTTGCTGGTGTCGATCAGGTTGATGCCCGCGTCGACGGCGGCATCCAGAATCGCGAAGCACTCCTCGCGCGGGGTCGGGTTGGCGAAGTTGTCGGTCCCCAGCGCCAGCGGGGCAATACGAAGTCCCGTGTTGCCGAATTTTCGGAAGTTCAGGGCCATTGAAATGCAAAGTCCTTAAAGGAACGTGTCATATCGTACAAGCCAAACCGTTAACAGAAGAAAGGAAGAAAGAAGATAAGAGGTATCTCCTTCCTTCTTCCCTTCTTCTGTTAATGAGTCACACCGTGACGCCACTAAACAGCAGAGTAGCCCGCATCCACGTAATGCATCGCACCGGTGATGTAGCTGGCCTCGGGGCTGCACAGGAAACGGACCATCCGGGCGATTTCGACCGGTTGAGCGAGGCGGCCCATGGGCACGACCCGCTCGCCCATTTCGGCGGCCTGGGCGTCGGTCAAGGGCACCGTGCGCCCGGCCGTGCGCAGCATGGGCGTGTCGACCTCGCCGGGGCAGACCGCATTGACCCGAATGCCATCTCGGGCGTGCTCGATGGCAAAGGTCCGGGTGATCTGATGCACCGCGCCCTTGCTGGCGGCGTAAGCCAGGGCCCCCTTCCCGCTCAGCTCGCCCCAGATGCTGCCAAAGTTGACGATCGCGCCGCGCGCGCCGTCGGCATTGGGGGCCTGGGTCTTCATCTGCCGAATCGCCGCCCGGCACATGTAGAAGACGCCGCTGACGTTGACATTGAGGGTGCGCTGCCAGTCCTCGTCACTGGTGTCGAGGCCGTTTGCTCGAATGATGATGCCGGCGGCGTTGACCAGCGCGTCGATCCGCCCGCCAGCCGCCGCGCGGGCGATGGCGGACTCGCAAAAGGCGGACTGGCTGACGTCGCCGACGATGGCCTCGACGCTGAGCGCCGAGGCCATCGTTTGGGCCAGGTCCGCATTCCGATCGATGATGAACACCCGCGCGCCCGACTCGGCGAACAGGCCGGCGGTCGCGGCGCCCATCCCGCTCGCCCCGCCCGTGATGACGACGACTTTTCCGTTGAAATCTTGTGCCATGCGGAAAGTCTAGCAGGTGTGCGGGGAACGACAGGGGGCGGGCGCAAGCGCCCGCCCCCTGTCGTTCCCCGCTATCGATTAGTTTAGGAGCAGCTTGGCGACGTTAATCGGAACGGCAAAGCCGATGCCAACCGAGCCGCGGACCGGGCTGGCAATCATCGAGGTAATCCCGATGACTTCACCCTTGGCGTTCAGGAGCGGCCCGCCCGAGTTGCCGGGGTTGATGGCCGCATCGACCTGGATCAGATCAGTCTGCCCGCCATAGCTCCGGTTGACCGAACTGACGATGCCCTGGGTGATGGTCCCGTCCAGGCCGAACGGGTTGCCGATCGCCACGATGTAGTCGCCAACGGCTACGCCATCCGAATCGGCAAGGGTCGCGACTGGGACGCCATTCGGCAGCTCGACTTTGAGCACGGCCAGGTCGTTGGCCTGATCCGATTGGGTGAGTTTTGCCGTGCGGGTCTCGCCATTGCCAAAGCGCACGGTGATTTTCTGATTTCGCGAGCGCAAGACGCTCGAAACAACGTGGTAGTTGGTGACGATCAGTCCCGAGGCATCAACGACGATACCCGACCCAGTCCCACCCGCGGAGATCTCGACCACTGAACCGCTGACCTTTCGATACACCGCGCCGGCGAGCGAGGCGTTTGAGGGCGCGCCGTCCGAGGGCGCCGCGATCGGCACCTGCGCAATCGGCTGCACGGGCGCCTGGGCGGTGACCGGCAGTGCCTTGGGCATCAGCGTTAACACCGTCCGGGCGGTGAGCACGCTGCCGGCGACCCCGCCGCCGAGCGCGGCGAACGCGACCAGGGCCACCACGGCCAGGGCTTGCAGGGCGCTCCATCCCCGCCGCTGTGGCGGCGGCGCAACGGTGACGGGTGTGTACGTGTCGATCTGATTCTCGTAGTTCGAAGGTTCCATATCTATGCTCCGAGAACAGTCATACCGCCGCCGTCTGATGCCCGCCCAAGATTCCGGAGTGAAGGCGCCATGAAGTTGGTGAGGCGTGGCAAAGAGAGCTACCGCCCCAGCGCCAGAAACACATCCTCCAGCGTCGGCTCCACCCGGTCGGCCGACTCGACCGCCCGCCCGCCCGCCGCGAGCGCCGCCCGGATCGGCGCGTCGCCGGCGCCGGAAGGCACAAGCACCCTCAGATGGTCGCCGGCCAGGGTCACGCGCAGCGCCGCCGGCGAGGCCTTCAGTGCATCCAGCGCCCCCAGCACCGGCCGGGCGACGACCTCCCACACCTCTCCCTGGACGCGATCGCGCTTGAGCGCCGCCGGCGTGTCAAATGCAAGCAGCTTGCCTGCGAGCATGATCCCCACCCGCCCGCAATATTCGGCCTCGTCCATGTAGTGGGTGGTCACCATCACCGTCACCCTCGGCGGCCAGGTCGTAGATCAGATCCCAGAACGAGCGCCGGGCGATCGGATCAACCCCGCTGGTCGGCTCGTCCAGAAAGAGCAGCCGCGGCCGGTGCCCGATCGCGATGGCCAGGGCCAGGCGCTGCCGCCAGCCGGTCGAGAGGGTCTTCGTGCGCTCGCGCTCGTGACCGAGCAGCCCCACCCGCGCCAGCGTGGCGGCCCGATCCCGCCGGCCCACGCCATACGCCCCGGCGTAGAAGTTCAGGTTCTCGCCCACGGTCAAATCGTCGTAGATGGCGAACTTCTGCGACATGTAGCCGCAGGCCGCCCGGATGCGCTCGGGCTGGCGGGCGATGTCCCAGCCCAGCACCGTCGCGCTTCCCGCGTCCGGACGCAGCAGGCCGAGCAACATCCGGATGGTCGTCGTCTTGCCGCTCCCGTTCGGACCCAGGTAGCCGACGATCTCGCCCTGCCCCACCTCGAACGACACGTCGTCGACGGCGACAAAGCTGCCAAACCGGCGGGTCAGACTGCGGGTCTGAATCGCCTGGGTCATGCCGCTTCTCCCGCAAGATCAAGGAAGACGTCCTCGAGGTTGGGCACCATCGCGCGCAGGCCGGTCACTTCCGCGCCGGCTTCGACCAGCGCTTCGCGGAACGCCGACAAGACCGCCTCCGTTGCGGGCACGCTCAGGCGGGCGTGCAGGCGGCCCCCAAAGGGTTGCACGCTGGCCACGCCGGGAAATGCGGCTGCCGTGTGGCGCAGCAGCGCCATCGGCATGCCCAGGATTTCGATGACACGGCCGGCCAGCCGCGCGCGCAATTCGGCCGGGGTGCCTTCGATCATCAGCCGGCCCTCGCGCATGAATCCCACGCGCGTGCAGCGGGACGCCTCATCCATATACGGCGTCGTCACCAGGGCCGCCACGCCCTCCTCGGCCACCAGCCGGATGACAAGCTGCCAGAAATCCTGGCGGGTGACCGGATCGACCCCGGTCGTGGGTTCATCCAGCAACAGCGCGCGCGGCCGATGGGCGAGCGCCACCGCCAGCCCGAGCTTCTGCTTCATCCCGCCCGACAGCGCGCCCGCCCGTCGATGCCCAAACGGGCTGAGCCCGACAAAATCAAGGACCTCAGCGCAGCGCTTCCGCCACGTCGCGCGCGGGATGCCCCGCACCTCTGCGAAGAAGCGGATATTCTCCAGCACGGTCAAGTCCTCATACATCGAGAAACGCTGCGAGACGTAGCCGATGTGGGCGCGGGCTTGCTCGGGCGCGCGGCGCATGTCGAAGCCCGCCACCCGGATCTCACCCGCCGTCGGGCGCATGCTGCCGGCGATGAGGCGCACCGTGGTGGTCTTGCCCGCCCCGTCCGGCCCGACCAGGCCATAGATCTCGCCGGCCCGCACCCGCAGGCTGACCTCCCGCACGGCCTGCTTCTTGCCAAACGTCTGACACACACCCTCTGCCTGGATGACAGGCTCAGGCGCGCTCATGGCCCAAACACCACATCCACTGGCATGCCCGGCTTGAGCCGCCCGCCGCCCTCGCCGAGCTTAAGCCGCACGGCAAACACCGTTGTGCGCCGGCCATCGGCAGTCTGGGTGTTGCGCGGGGTGAACTCGGCCCGGTTGGCGATCCGATCGACGGTGCCGGAGTAGCGGACGCCAGGGAATGAATCTGAGCTGATCTCAGCCTTTTGGCCCAATGCGATCTGACCGTAGCGATCCTCGGCGATGTAGACGGTGACGCTCAGATCGTCCAGCCGCGACAAGGTCAGCAATGGCGCGCCGGGGAGGGCCACCTCGCCCGGGTCGATCGCCCGGCTGGTGACCACCGCATCGGCCGGCGCGACCAGGCTCAACTTGGCGATCTGCACCGTCAGCGTCTCGCGGGAGGCCTTGCTGGCATCGATCTGAGCCCGGGCCGCGGCGAGCTGCTCGGGCCGAGCGCCGGCGCGAATCTCATCCAGACGGGCCACGGCCAGATCGAGCTGGGATTGGGCCTGCTCAATATCGGTCGCACGGGCGGGTTGCTGCGCCCGGTCGAGGGCAGCCCGGGCCTGCTGCGCAAACTGGTAGGCGGCCGTCATCGCTGCTGTGTCCGAAGGCTTGCGGGCACGGTCAGCGGCGGCCTTGGCGGCCGCATGATTGTTGGTGGCCTGCCCGAGCGCCAGGGACTGGGGGGACGCGCCGATCCCGGCCGGATTGCGCGAGAAGGCCAGGTCATAGGCGCCCTGGGCCAGGCGCAGCGCGGCCTCGGCATTGCGCAAGGCCGCGTCGGCGGCGGCGATGTCCTCCGGCTGCGGCCCGACCCGGGCCTTGTCGTAGGCGGCCTGGGCGGCGGCGAGCGCCGCTTTGGCCGCATCGATCTCAGAAGGTCGGGCCGCGTCCAACGTGCGCGTGTAGGCGGCCCGCGCGCCCATCACCGCCGCCTCGGCCTGGCGGATCTGCTCAACGGTCGCCCCCTTGGCCAGGAGGTCCCATGCGGCCTGGGTGGCGGCGATCGCGGCATCGGCCTGCTTTGCCTGGGCGCGGGCGAGGGCGTCATCGAGCTGGACGAGGAGTTGCCCGGCCTTGACCGGCGCGCCCGCCTCCGCGGTGACGGTGATGACCCGTCCGCCGATCTCGGCCATGACCGCGATCTCGGGCGCCTCAACGGTTCCTGAGCCTGTGATCGGGCCGGCCGCGGGCTGGGCGCAGCCTGCCAGTGAGGCCAGCAGGGCCAACATCGGAATTCCCCGTCGAATCGGTTGCATGATTTGTCAAGACCTGTGTTCTGGCGCGATATCCACCGGCTCTGCCGTTGGATATCGCGCCAGAACTTAATCCAATCTCTTTCGGAAGCGCAGGGCCGCCGCAGTCATGATCGCCACGCCGAAGATAGCCAACGCAAGGATCTCGGTCTGCAGGGCTTCCGCCCCCACCCCCTTGATCATCAACGAGCGGATCACGACCAGGTAGTAGCGCAGCGGGATGAAGTACGAGATCACCTGCAAGGCCGGCGGCATGGCCTGCAAGGGAAAGATGTAGCCCGAGACAAAGATCGTTGGGAGCAACGTCGCATAGACGATGAGATACGACTCCTGCTGGGTGCTTGCAATGGTCGACGCGAACAACCCAATCCCAAGGCTCGAAATCAGGAATAGCCCCGACAGCAGCGCGATCAGGAGCAGATCGCCCCGGATCGGGACTTTGAACCAGAAATGCCCGATCAGCAAGATTTCAGACGTGTTGAAGAAGGCCAGAATCGCGTAGGGAATAAGCTTGCCCAGCACCAGCTCCCACGGCCGGATCGGGGTGACGATGAGCTGCTCTATGGTCCCCCGCTCGCGCTCGCGCACGATGGCCGAGGCGGTGAGCAGCGACGTGATGGCATACATGATCACCCCGAACAGACCCGGCACAAAGAAATAGGCCGAAATCAGGTCGGGGTTGTACCAAACCTGGGTGCGCACGTCCAGGGGAAGTTGGATGGAAGCGGGCTGACCCCGCCGATCCAGCCGCTCGGCGAGCAGCGCGGTCCCGTGGGCCTGACCGATCAGTTGGGCGGCCGCAAGCGAGGTCGAGGCCACGGTCGGGTCGCTGCCATCCAGGATGAAGGCGACCTCGGCGACACCCGCGCCATTCACCCGCGCCCCATACCCAGGCGGGATGATCAGCGCCGCGCGGGCCTTGTTGCCGTCGACCAGCGCGCGCAACTCGCGCTCCGAGTCGACCTCGTACTCCAGCCGGAAATAGTCGGCCACCTTGAATGCATTGAGCAACGCCCGGGCGGGCGGACTGCGATCCTGGTCAAACACGGCCAGGGGCACGTTGCGCACGTCATTGTTGGCGACATAGCCCAGCAGGAAGAGCTGGATGATGGGGATAAGCAGGGCCAGGACCAGGGTGCGCGGGTCGCGCACAATCTGGATGAACTCCTTGACAATAAGGGCCCCAAGGCGTGAGTTCGGCACGTGCTTCTCCTTGCTCGATGCAACCGTACATCATGCGCCTTCAATGTTCGATCCGAATCAGCCACCTGAACGGCTCCAGACTGCCCAGATGGGCTTTTTTCGGAATTGATATCCCTCGGCTCCGCCAGGGGATATCAATTCCGGGGTATGCAGGTTGGAGCCTGGCCCAATGCGAGTAACATACCCGGCCATGAAGATCCTCGGTATCCTTCGTCGCGTCGTCCCCATCGTGCTGGCTGTGTTGCTCGTGCTGCTGGTCGTCAGCGGCGGAGCCTTCGTGCTCGTCACCCGCAGTTCCTTTCCCCAGACCACCGGGACATTGAAGCTGGACGGCCTGACTGGCAAGGTCGATGTCATCCGCGACAAGTTCGGCGTGCCGCACATCTACGCCGACACGCCCGAGGATCTGTTCCGGGCGCAGGGCTTTGTCCATGCCCAGGACCGCTACTTCCAGATGGAGTTCTCGCGCCGCATCGGCCAGGGCCGCCTGTCTGAGCTGTTCGGCGCCAGCGCGCTGAATCAGGACAAGTTCATCCGCACGATCGGCTGGGCGCGGACCGCCCAGGAAGAGGCCGCGAACATGGCGCCCGAACTCAAGCGCTACATGGAGGCCTACGCGGCGGGTGTCAACGGCTACATCCTGCCGAACGCCGACAAGCTCGGCTTCGAATTCAAGGTGCTGGGCCTGATCGGCCGGACCTTCAAGCCCGAGCCCTGGGCGCCGGTAAACTCGCTCACCTGGGGCAAGGCGATGGCCTACAACCTGGGCGGAAACATGGACGCCGAGCTGCTCCGGGCCGCGCTGCTGGCCAAGGGCGGGCGCCAACTCGCCGACACGCTCATGCCGCCCTACCCGCGCGACATGCCCGTCATCGCGCCCTCGGCCGCCTCGAGTGACAGCGGGGCGCCGGCCGAAGCCTATATTTTCGAAGAGACCCTGGCCGGCGATCTGGCGCTCGAGATGCTGGCGGCCAAGACCGAAGTCATGGGCTTGATCGGGCTCAATCACGAATCCGACATCGGCAGCAACAACTGGGTCATCGGCGGCGCGCGCACCACGACCGGCAAGCCGATCCTGGCCAACGACCCGCACCTGGCCATTCAAATGCCCTCGATCTGGTATCAGGTCGGGCTGCATTGCCGGGTCGTTTCGGCCACCTGCCCCTTCGACGTGGCCGGGGTGTCTTTCGCCGGGGTGCCCGGGGTCGTCATCGGCCACAACGCCCGCATCGCCTGGGGGGTGACCAACGTCGGGCCCGACACCCAGGACTACTACATTGAACGCCCAAATCCGGCCAACCCGGACGAGTTCGAATTCAAGGGCGCCTTTGAGAAGGCAAGGATCGTCGACGAAGTCATCAACGTCGGGGGCGGCCAGCCGGTGAACATCAAGGTCCGCATCACCCGGCACGGCCCGATCATGAGCGATGTCGTCGGTGACCTCAAGACCGCCTACCAGCAGCCTGTGTCGCTGCAATGGACATCCTCACCCGGGCAGCCTGGTCGCCGCGGTCTTCGGGCTGAACAAGGCCCAGAGTTGGCTCGACTTCCGGGTCGCCCTGCGTGACTGGGATTCGCCGTCGCAGAACTTCGTTTACGCCGACGTCGATGGCAACATCGGCTATCAGATGCCGGGCCGGATTCCCATCCGCGCCAGCGGTGACGGCGAAGCGCCGACGCCGGGCTGGACGGGCGATACCGAGTGGACGGGCTTCATTCCCTTCGACGACCTGCCCTCGGTCTTCAACCCGCCCGAGGGCTACATCGTCACCGCCAACAACGCGGTTGTTGACGCCTCAAAGTACAAGCGCTTCATTGCGAAGGACTGGGATTACGGCTTTCGCGCCCGCCAGATCACGTCTCTCGTGCTGGCCAAGGACAAGCACTCGGTCGACGATATCCGCCAGATGCAGTTCGACGTAACCTCGGGTCTGGCCAACGATGTAATCCCATACGTGGCCAATATCTCCGTGCGGGATGATGCGCTGATCAGCGCGGCCCTGGACGCGCTCAAGGCCTGGGACCGCCGCTCAACCCGCGATCAGGTCGGGCCGCTGATCTTCGAGACGTTCTGGATCCAGCTCGGCCACAACATCTTTGACGACGAACTCGGCCCCGAGCTGGCCCAGGATGCGGTCAACACCGGCACGGCGACCAAGACCGCGGTGCGCCAGGCCCTGGCCGATCCTTCATCGCGCTTTTGGGACGATGTGACAACCGGCGGCGTCACGGAAACCCGCGAGCAACTAATTCTGAAAGCCTTCCGTGAGACGGTCGTGAAGCTCAAGGCCCAATACGGCGATGACGTCAAGAAGTGGACCTGGGGCACGCCCCACACGGTCACGTTCAAAAATCAGACCCTCGGACAGAGCGGCACGGCCCCGATCGAGTCGATCTTCAACCGCGGGCCCTTCCCCGCGGATGGGGCCAGCGGCGCGGTCAACAACCTGGGCGGCGGCGGCACGACCTATCGGGTTTCGTCAGGCCCATCGCTGCGCCTGGTCGCCGACCTGAGCGACTTCAGCAAGTCGCTGCTCATCCACACCACCGGCCAAAGCGGCCACACCTACAACCCGCACTACGATGACATGATCGGGCCGTATCTGGCCGGCCAGAACAACCCGATGCTGTGGACGCGAGCGGACGTGGACAAAAACGCCGAGGCGTCGCTGACTCTGACGCCATAGGTTTCCTGACGGAGTGTTTTGCCAGATGCGATATCCCCCGGCTCCGCCGGGGGATATCGCATCTGGCATACATTTCTGTCATTTCCACACGGTGGCGTCGACGGCGACCTCGCCCTTCTCATCGGCCAGCCACGGACCCAGGCGGATCGAGCCAGCATCGGCGAGGCGCCGCAGCGTTGCGGCGACTTCAGTCTTCGTCCAGCCAAACAGGCGCTCGAGGTCGCGCGGTGCCGCGGCCACCACGTTTTGGATGTGGCGCATGGCCAGAGTCGCGCGCGCGTCACCACGCGAGATCTCGCGCGCCCGGTCCGGCAGATCGGGATACCAGCGCGACACGATGTCGTAGATAAAGGCATAGCGCCATGCCCCCGCTTCGGCGATGCCGACCGGCAAGACCTTAAGCCCGGCCTGGAGTTGGCCCAAGGCCTTGTCGAAACGGCCCTTGCTTTCATCCCCATACAGGTTCGCCTTGCGCTTTAGGTCAATCGCATGCAGCGGCCCATGGGTCATCAAGGCCTCGTAGATCGCCTTGGATTCGGCGCTGAACGTGCCCGCCTCGTACTCAGCCAGATAGTCGTCATCGCCCCCGAAGTTCTCGCTCAGCGCGTAGAAGGCAGGCAACAGGCTCAGCGACACGAGGGTGGCTTTCTGGCGCAGCAGCTTGCCGTAATACCACCAGCGTTTGTCCAACGAACGATCTTTCGTGTTCCAGGTCAGCGAGATGGTCGGATCATCGTGCTTTGGGGTGGTTTCCTTGTCGAATCCGGCGACCGCCTGATAGACGGTCGGGGCGATCAACCCGTTGACGTTGAAGAGCAGGCAGAAGCCGACATCCTCGACGAAGGCTCGAATATCGTCCTCGTTTCGGCAACGCAAACCCGGTTTGCGGCGGAAGCGCAGGTTTCGGCGGCGCTCGAGATCGGCAAGAGCGAGGGGCTTGGGCGCGCTGGGCATATCGGGATTATCCATGTTCTACCCAGCGGTGAGCCGAGGGGCGTGCCAGCATGACTCAGGGATCTTTCCGCAGATTACGCCGATTCTCGCCGATTCTTTTTCCATACCAATCGGCGAGAATCTGCGTAATCTGCGGATAGATCCCAGCCGCGGAAGGGACGCAATCAGGCGCGATGCAGGTTTTGTCCGCCGATTACGCAGATTCTCGCCGATTCTTTTTCAAATCCAATCGGCGGGAAATCTGCGAAATCTGCGGATAGATCCCCAAGTCCGTATAATCGCGCTCATGCCTGACACCCCTCCCGCCGATTGCGCGGTTGAACTGCGCGATGTCGTCAAGAAGTTCGGGGATGTGACCGCCGTCGATCACGTGTCGCTGGCCATACGCAACAAGGAATTCTTTGCCATGCTCGGCCCCTCCGGCTGCGGCAAAACGACCTGTTTGCGGATGATCGCCGGTTTCGAGCGACCGAATTCCGGCGAGGTCTACATCAACGGCGAAGCGCAGGGCGCCACGCCGGCCTTCGAGCGCAACGTCAACACGGTCTTTCAGTCGTACGCCCTGTTTCCGCACATGACCGTGGCCCAAAACGTCTCATTTGGCCTTGAGATGCGCGGCGTCGCGCCTGCCGACATCAAACGGCGGGTCGGTGAAGCCCTCGACCTGGTGCGGCTGCCGCAGATGGCGGGGCGCTACCCAAAGCAAATGTCGGGCGGGCAGCAACAGCGCGTGGCGCTGGCCCGGGCCCTGGTGAATCGGCCTCAGGTCCTGCTGCTGGACGAGCCGCTCGGGGCCCTGGACCAGAAACTGCGCAAGGAGATGCAGCTCGAGCTCAAGTCCCTGCAGACTCAGGTCGGCATCACCTTCGTCTTCGTCACCCACGACCAGGAAGAGGCGTTGACGATGAGCGACCGGATCTGCGTGATGTCGCAGGGGCGGGCCTTGCAGGTTGGCACACCGGTGGAGATCTACGAGCGGCCCAACTGCCGCTTTGTAGCCGACTTCATCGGCGAGACCAATTTCGTCGACGGCAAAATCACCGGGATCGAGGGCGAATTCGCAACGGTCCAATCCGCAGCAGGCCTGCGCTTTGTCGGTCGAATCGACCCTGCGCCAGGCCAGCGGCCAGTTGCGGGCACTGCGGCCACCCTGTCGATCCGGCCCGAGAAAATGGTATTGGCCGACAAACGGCCAGACGCGTCGGCCAATGCCTACGAGGTCAAGGTCATTTCGGTCGGCTACGTTGGATCCGACACCCGCGTCGTTGTGTCCCTGGGCGGGGAGCGGGTTGACGTGTGGGAGCAAAACAGCGTCAGCACGCTTGATCCGAACTACTTCTTCCGGACCGGAGAAACGGCCTGGCTCACCTTCAAGCCAGACAACGGACTGGTGCTGACCGCCTAGGGTGGAAAGGAGACATCAGCATGATGCGTTTGCTTCGCCAACGAAAAGGTCTGCAATTGTTTGGCCTGATGTTGCCGGGTGGCTTCTGGCTCATCGTCTTCTTCCTGCTGCCCATCGCAGTCATTGGCGCCATCAGCCTGATGGGCCGTGATGATCTCGGCAGCCCAACCCTGCCCCTGACGCTCGACGCGTACATCGAGGCCTTCGACCCCATCTATCTCGAGCTTTTCCTCTTCTCGCTCTGGCTGTCATTCCTGACCACGATCGCGACCCTGGTGATTGCGATGCCAGTCGCCTTGTTCATCACCCGGCTGCCAAAGAAGTGGCGCAACACCATGGTCTTCCTGGTGATGATCCCGTTCTGGACCAACTTTTTGGTCCGCACCTACGCCCTGCTATTTCTCATGCGCGCCAACGGACCGATTAATAACGCGCTGATGGACCTGAAACTGATCGCCGAACCCTTGAGCATGTTGTCGACGCCCATGGCGGTTTGGATCGGCCTGGTCTACGGAAACCTGCCCTTCATGATTCTGCCGCTGTATTCCTCGCTCGAAAAAGTTCGACTGGACCTTGATCGAGGCAGCCCAGGACCTTGGCGCAAATACCAGCAAGGCCTTCTTCCGAGTGATGCTCCCGCTGACGGCGCCCGGGCTGTTGGCAGGCTCCATCCTCACCTTCGTCCCCGCGGTTGGCTCATACATCACCGTCGAACTCATGGGCGGCGGCAAGACCACGATGATCGGCCGGGTCATCGCAACCCAATTCGGCACGGCCGGAAACTGGCCGCTCGGGTCGGCGATGTCGATCGTCTTGATGGTCATCGTCACCATCGCCGCGCTTCTGTATTTCCGGGCCGGGCGCGGCGAGCGCATCGCCCTCTAGACGAAAAGGGCCAACATCATGAGCACACCAACTTCAGGGACTACGCTGGGCTTCAAGAGACGCAGCCAGCCTCTCATCCCCTACGAAACCGCCGGGAAACTGGGGCGCTTCGGGCTGCTCTCCATCGCGCTGCTTACCTTCGCCTTTCTGTATGTCCCGATCATTGTGCTGGTGATTTTCTCGTTCAACAGCGCCCGCACCGGCGCGGTCTGGCAAGGCTTCACCCTGTCATGGTACGAGAAGATGCTCGGCAACGAGCGCCTTATCGAAGCAGCCCTGAAGAGCCTCATCATCGCCGGGGTATCACCCTGATCTCAGTCGTCATCGGCACGCTGACCGCCCTGGCCATGGAACGCTATCGCTTCCGCTCCAAGCCAATCTGGGATGGATTGCTCTACATGCCCGTCATCGTGCCGGAAATCGTGGCCGGCGTCTCACTCGCCATGTTCTTTGGCCTGCTCAGCGGGGGGATCCGCTCGATCGTGACCGCCCTCACCGGAGAGGTGCCTGACGATGTGGATGTGCGCGGTTTCTTCACCCTGGTGGTCTCGCACGTGGCGTTCTCGATGCCGTTTGTCTATCTCACCGTTCGAGCGCGTCTGGCGGATTTCGACCACGCGCTGGAAGAAGCGGCCCAGGACCTTGGCGCCAATGAGATTCGCACCTTCTTTCGGATAACCCTGCCGCTGCTCATGCCGGGCGTCATCAGTGGCGCGCTGCTCGCCCTGACCTTGTCGATCGACGACTTCATCATTTCGTTCTTCGTCAACGGCAAGGGCTGGAATACCCTCCCGATCTACATCTGGTCGGCGTTGAAGCAGGGCGTCACGCCTGAGATCAACGCGGTGTCGACCGCGTTGCTGCTTTTCTCGATTGGCATCGTCGTGCTGTCGCTCGTCATTCAGCGGCGCCAGACATAGGGGGCAGGTCGTTTGGCCAAACGGCGCAATCCCGCGCCGAAGCGTGGGATTGCGCTTCACCCTATTGGAATTTCCGATAGAATGCGCGGCATGGCGCCGGGGTATCCGCGCCGCATGAAGTTCGGTATCGACACAAGGAGTAAGAAGACGTGACCCACACCCGCAGACTGTCGTTTGCCTCTTTTGCCCTGGCCGGCGCCCTGTTGCTGTCGGCCTGTGGCGCGGCCGCCACGCCGACGGCCGTTCCGCCCAAGCCCACCGAGGCCCCCAAGCCCACCGAAGCCCCCAAGCCCACCGAAGCGCCGAAGCCCGCCGCGACGGCGGTGCCCCCGACGGCCGTGCCGCCAACCGCGGTGCCCCCAACCGCGACGCCGGTGCCCAAGCCGACCGAAATGCCGCCCTGCGGCGACAAGGCCAAGCTGTCGAAGACCCTGTCGCTCTACAACTGGTCGGATTACATCGCCGACGGCGTGCTGTCCGCGTTTGAGAAGGAATGCGGGGTCAAGATCGCCATCGACAACTATGATGACAACGAGTCGCTGTTCGCCAAATTCCAGGCGGGCGGAAACCCCGGCTATGACCTGGTCGTGCCTTCGGACTACATGGTCGAAAAGATGATTGCAGCCGGCATGCTGCTCAAGATTGACTACGCGAACGTGCCCAACGTCGCCAACCTCGATCCCACCCGGCGCAATCTGTACTTCGATCCCAAGAGCGCCTCCTCGATCGCCTATTTCTGGGGCACCACCGGGATCGCCTACGATACGGCCAAGATCAAGCGCGAGATCACCTCGTGGAAGGACATCCTCGAGCCCGCGGCCGACATCCAGGGCAAGATCGGCATGCTCAATGACCAGCGCGAAGCGATCGGGGCCGCGCTTCGCCTGAAGGGTTTCAGCGCGAATAGCGTGGATGCCGCCCAGATCGACGCAGCCAAAAATGTTCTGGTCGCGCAGAAGAAGTTCGTCAAGGGCTACTACAGCAGCGTCGACAACCGGGCCAACCTGGTCGCGGGTGATGTCGCCGTCGCAATGCTCTACACCGGCGATGCGATCAACGCGACCGCTGAGAAGTCGACGATCAAGTTCATCATCCCGAACGATGTGAGCACGGTCTGGCAGGACAATCTGGCGATCCCCAAGGGCGGCAAGAACAAGTACACCGCCGAGATCTTTATCAACTTCCTGCTCCGGCCCGACATCGCGGCCGTCAACGCCAATGACAAGAAGTTCCCGACTCCAAACGCCGAAGCGGTGAAGAAGGGCCTGGTGGACAAGGACCTGATCGCCAACAAGGCGATCTACCCCGATGTCGCTGGCCTGGGGAACAAACTCGAATACCTTGTGCGCGGCGACGCGAAGGCGCAAGCCCTGTACGACAAGGCCTGGACCGCCGTGGGCGTTCAGTAGCCAAAACCACGAATCGCCGACCGCGGACCGCCGAAAGAAATCGGCGGTCCACGGTCGGTGGAACGCCGTCCGCTTTGCTCGGCTCCTCACGTTACGTCCCCTCCCGCTTTCTGATCGGCATCGTCCACCCTCTCGCGGAACACAGCCTGAACTTAAGTGCCGCCGCGTCGCCGTTCGCAGTCCCGGCGCTGAGTGTGATCGCGCTTCTGACTGCCGTCAGCGGGCACTTCGGAGCGGCAGTGGTCGCTTCGGTGCTTGGCGCTGGGTTTGCGCTCAGCGCCTACATGCGGTTCGTCGTGGCCCAACGCCTGGCCACCCGGGAACTCATCATCGATACGCAGGGCCGCGCTGCCCCGCTCACTCTCGCGTTTATCTCAGACGCGCATCTGGGCCGCTACAAGGATGAGCGCTGGCTGGCCAGGGTAGTCGCCCGAATTAACGACCTGATCCCTGATGCTGTTTTGATCGGCGGGGACTTCTTCTTCAACCGCGGCGCAATCGATGCCCAGCGGCTACTTGCCCCGTTGGCAGATCTGCGCGCCCCTCTCGGTAGATTCGCGATTTTTGGCAACCACGATGTCGGGCTGCCTGGCCACGATCGGCGGCCGATTCTGGACACCCTGCTGCCGTCACTGGGCATCCGGGTGCTGTCAAATGAGTTGGTAGCGCTGAGCCGGCCTGACCTGCCGGGCGGTCCAACCTGGATCGCCGGGATGGGCGAATTGTGGCTGCACGATTTCCGATTTCACGAGCTGCATGAAGCCTATTCCGCGATGGCTGACCCCGGCGCCCTGATCGTGTTGGGCCACAACCCCGATGCGATGCACGAGGTTGAACCCACGGACAAGGCAGATCTCTTTTTGTTTGGGCACACCCACGCCGGGCAGATTCAATTGCCCTTTTGGCCGGGCTTTGGCATTCCCAGCCGAGGGCCGTGGTTCCGCGGCGAGTACTCCCTCCCGCAGGGCCGGATCTACGTCACCAGCGGGATTGGCGAAACCAGCAGTTCATGCCGGCTCGGCACAACGTGCGAAGTGCTGATGGTGAAAATTCGTTAGCGCGGGGGGGTATCCGATGGCTTTGCCATCGGATACCCCCCGCGCTAACTACGCCGGAGTCGGAGTCGGAGTTGGTGTACGCGTTGGAGTTTGCGTTGGCGTCGGCGTTTGAGTCGGTGTCGCCGTCCGGGTAGGTGTCACCGTCTGCGTTGGCGTCGCCGTCCGGGTGGGTGTCACCGTCTGCGTTGGCGTCGCCGTTCGCGTGGGCGTCACCGTCTGAGTCGGCGTCGACGTTCGCGTCGGCGTGGCTGTACCGGTCGGGGCTGGCGTGCCAGTTGGCGTCGGCGTGCCGGTTGGCGCCAGGGTGGCGGTATTTGTCGGCGTACTGGTCGGGCCAGGCGTATTTGTCGGCCCGGGTGTGCCAGTCTCGGTCGGCGTCACCGTCGGCGTACGGGTTGGCGTTGCCGCCGGAACGAGGCGTTCCCAAGTCAATTGGATCTTGGCAGTGACGCCAAAATCAGCGTACTGGACCTGCACGAAGTGATTGCCCGCGCTCAGATACATCGATCCGGCCAGCGTCCGCGAGCCGCTCGCCCAGTTCAGAATCACCGGATTGCCATCGACATACAGGCGCACCGCGTCATCGACTGTGACCGTGAAATCGTAAGTCCCCGCAAGTGGAAAATTCACGGTGCGCTGCCAGTCAACTGAAAAGTTGTCGTTCACCACTTCAGGGGCAGGCGGCAGTAATCCCCAATCGAAATTGATCTCCGGATCATCCCGGCGCAGCGCGGGATCGCCCGTCAGGTTGGGCGTGTTGTAGTAGGTCCCCTTCCAGCCCGAATAATTCACCTTCCAGGAGACGCCCATCGAAGCCACACCCGTGAAGTCAACATACTCAACAACAATGGTATGGCGCCCCCGGCTGAGTCCCTTGCTTGCCGACACGGTTCGCGCGGCGCCCGCCCGCCACTCATCAATGACGATCACGCCATCCACGAGCAGGCGCGCGCCATCGTCCACCGTTATCGTAAAGAGATAGTTGTCTGTGTTGGGGATGTCCTCGAAACGCGTCCAGCGGGCCGACCAGTTGTCCCTCGGCACCTTCGCATCGGGCGAGCCTGAACCCCAGTTGTAGCTCAAGGTCTTTTCCACCCGCTCCAGCACCGCCGGACCGACGAGATCGGGGTTGTCAAAATACTGGGCATACCACTGACCCGGGGCATTTGGATCAAGGGTCGCGGTTGGAGCCAGTGGTACCGGAGTCGGCGTCACAGTCGCTCCAACGGGAGGGGTCAAAGTCGCTGTCGGTGGAAGGTCAGGTGTTGCCGTCGCCGGCGGCGGCGCAGGAGGCGCCGAAGTTGGGGGCGCAGCCCCATAGATCACTTCGGTCTGCGGCGACTGGCCGCTGACCTGTCCGCGCGCCGCGAGATAAATCCGGCCCGTCGCCGATGGCGGTGTCCGAATCCCGGACACCTCGAAACGGCCGCTCGGGCCAACCACAACTTCACCCAGCTTGACCCACTGATCGGCGGTGGTCCCCCGCGTCAATGAGTAGAAGATCTCAACGCGTTCATTGGGAGCAAATCCGAATCCCTGGGCCGAATACGGCTGATTTGGCAGAATGATGCCCAACGGTTCGAGCCGGCTTTGGCCGGGCGTAGGCGCGCTGCTCGGCGTGACCATCAGGCTGCTGCTGACAAACGAGGACAATACCGCGCACAGGCAAGTCACCACCAGCGCCGTCAGCAGTCCCGTCATGACGTATGAACTGGGCGCGGCCTCGCTGCGAAACGCGCGCGCGCCCAGCTCGGCGCTGGGGGCCGACAAGACGTCGGAAGATCGGGATCGGCCGGTTTGGTCCATGCTATATCCGCGGCATTAGCCACGCTTCCAAATCGCCCAACGGGGCATCCTTCTCCGGATCGTTGAATATCTCGTGATAGAAGGCGGGGTATTCGTGGGCAACCCCAATGCCTGTGGGCAGCGCGGCCACGAAGGCGCGCGCGCCTGCCGGGTCGACCAGCCTGTCTGCGCCGGCAAACAGCACCAGGGTCTGCGTCTTCCAGCCCGGAGCCGCCTCCCGCAGGGCCTTGCCCGTATTCACAATCCAGGCAAACAGCCTGGGCGTGATCGTTGGATGCACCAATGGATCCTTGCGGTAGGCGTCGACGACGGCCAAATCGCGGGCGACATACTCCACCTGAAGCTGATTCGACATCGCCATGTTCGGCGCGACCTTCGCCATCACTTTGCCGAAGGCCACCAGGCCTCCCGCCGCCCGAGTCATCAACGCTGGTGAGGACAGAATCAGACCGCGCACCGGCACCTTGCCACGTAACGCCACCATCCCCGCGACCGGGCCGCCCATGCTATGCCCGGCAATGAAAGGTACGTGTCCCGTTGCGCCAGCCAATTCGACCAACACCTGTTCGGCATCCACAACCAGATCATCGCTCGACGCAAGCGCGCCTCGGGCGCCCGAGGATTGCCCATGGCCCCGGTGGTCATGGGCCCAGACTGTAATGCCAATACCCGCGAGACGCTCCGCCACGTGAGCATATCGCCCGGAGTGCTCGCCAAGTCCGTGGCAGAGCAAGAGCGCCGCCCTGCTGACGCCAGCAGGTGTCCATTCGCGCAGAAAAAGAGTGGCGCCATCGCGTGCTGTTATCGTCCGAGTTGTCGTTTGTGTCATCGAAGGGCTGCCTCTCGTTGAATTATAGGGTCACGCGCCCCAGACTACAATCCCCCCGATGAGCAGCCCATACGCCGTTCTGGCCCGCTTTTACGACCTGCAGCACAACGCCTATGTCAGCGACGCGCCGCTCTACCTTGGTCTGGCCCGTCGATTCGGGGCCTCCGGTGTTGCGCGAATCCTCGAACTCGGCTGCGGAACCGGCCGGGTTATGGCTCCGCTGGTCGCGGCTGGACACGCTGTGGTTGGGGTGGACGAGTCGCAGGAGATGCTCGATATCGGCGCCGATCGCCTGGCGGACGCGCCGGCGTCGTCCTGGCGGCTGATCGCCGCAGATGCGCGCGGGCTGCGGCTCGACGAAACCTTTGACCTGGCGATCATTGCGTTGAACACCTTTCTGCACAACGCGACCCGTGAGGACCAGATTGCCACCCTGCGAACATGCCGTCAGCATCTTCGCCCGGGCGGCGCGCTCGTCGCCGACCTTCCCCCCAACGATGAACTCGCCCACCAGCCCGACGACGGCCAGTATCAGTTCGAGGCCAAGTTCAACGACCCCAAGACCGGCAGTCTGATCGTCAAACACGTCGCCAGCCAGGTGTACTGGGCCACCCAGTCTCAACGCCTGGACTTTCGGATGGAGGAACGCACGCGTGAAGGGGAACGTCTCACCCACGAGACCGGCTTTGTCCTCCGCCATGTCTTTCGGAATGAAATGGAAATGCTGCTCATTGCCGCGGGCTTCACCCAGTGGGACTGGCACGGCGTCAGCACATCCTCCGTCCACAGTCCGGTGTCGAACACGGCGTTGGGGTGAATGACATTGACCCGAATCCGATCGCTCCCCCACTCCAGCGCCGCAATCCGGGCGAGCTGGGTAAGCGCCGCCTTCGAGGCCGAATAGGCCGCGGCGCCCGGGCCGGGCGCGGGCACGTTCTTCGAGCCGATCACCACCACCCGCCCGCCCTTTGGCGAACGCGCCAGCAACGGGTGCGCGTCGCGCATCAGGGCCATATTCGCATCAACGTTAACCCGCATCACCTTCTGCCACAACTCCGTCGACAGCGCGTCGATCCTGGCGCTCTTCGGGAAAATACCCGCGTTGAGGACCAGCATATCGAGACCGCCAAACCGCGCGACCGCGCGGGCGAGGACGTCCCGCATCGCGGCCTCGTCGGTGATATCGCACTGCGCCCCGAAGCAGGCCGGATCGCTCGACCAGCGCCCGTCGACCAACGGTTGCAGGTCAACACCGACCACAGCCGCGCCGCGCTTGAGCAGCGCCTCGACACAGGCCTTGCCGATACCCGAGGCCGCCCCGGTCACCAGCGCCACCTCGCCGGCCAGGACCGGCGGTTGGCCCGCCCGGCGAAGCTTGGCCTGTTCAAGGTCCCAGTACTCGACATCAAAAAGCTGGGGCGCGGGAAGGGCCACCCACCCGCCCAACGCATCGGCGGTCTCGAGGATGTCCATCGTGTGGCGATAGACCTCCTCGGCGATCGCGGCATCGCGCGGCGTGCGCCCGGCGGCGATCAGGCCAAGTTCGGGATCAGCGCCACCCGCGGCGCCGGGTCGAGCATGACGAGATCGGGCGTCGCCGCGCGACAGCCGGCCAGCGCCGCTCCCTCACGCAGTCCGCGTGTGTCGAAGTAGCGCTCATACGCGGCGGCATAGGCGGCCACATCCCGCCCGAGCATCGGCACGCGCTTGGTGCGAATAATGTGATCGGGTGTCGCCGGTCCCTGCTGGCTGAGCGCCTCAAGATCGCGCCGGCGGGCGAAAGCCAGACTGCGCGCATCCGCATGATACGAAACGATCATCGGCGCGCCCGCGACATCGGAGATCGCCTTGCGTAGATCGGCCATGATCTGAGGCCAGTCGCCGGCGGCGCTGACGCCGACTGGCCCTGTCGGCGTTGCGCGCGGTCCGGCATGGCGTTCGGCCAGTTCAACCAGCGCAATCATGCGCTCGTACGACTCTCGGGCGGTGTTCCCAAACGAAAAAATCCCGTGGCCCATGAGCACCATCCCGATCGTACCCGCATGGGCCTGCTTTGGCCATGCGCCAGCAACGGCTTTGGCCAGCTCAAAGCCGGGCATGACATACGGGATGATGACCAGGCTGTTGCCATACACCGCGCGGATTCTGGCCTCGCCATCTGGCGTATTTGTCAGCGCCACCACAACGTCAGCGTGGGTGTGATCCACCCACTTGAACGGCAGCAGCGCGTGCAGAATCGCCTCCACCGACGGCGCGGGCGCGCCGGCATTGGTCATGTTGTTCTTCAGCTCGGCCGCCATTTGGGCATCGCTCATGCTGTCGAGCCGGGAAAGTTTCAGCAAATGCGCCATCCGGCACGGAGAAAACCCGGCAGGCTGGATCGTCTCGAGGTCCCAGCCGCTGCCTTTGACGAACAGGATATCCTCTTCGTCACCAACGATGCTGGTCACTGACAGCTTGACCGAGGTATTTCCACCGCCATGCAGGACAAGTGACCTGTCCTGCCCGAGCAGGCGCGAGGTGTACGCCCGAAGTTCAAGATCGGTGCGGCAGGCCGCCGCCTCGGCATCATTCCACAGGGATTGCATGGCCCCCATTGTAGAGACACTAAGAACTCATGGCGAGATCACAATCCCCGCGCTTCGCGCGGGGATTGTGATCTCGCCGAGTTCTGAAGAACTAGGCATCCAGCGCCGGCGCATCCGTATCGTCGAGCAGCGCAGCATCGTCGAGGGCGATGGCGGCATCTTCAAGGGCAACGCCGCCCCTGGCGGACCCGCGCGCACACAACGTTCGGTAGTCACACATCGCGCAGGTCTGCAAGCGCTCGGTCTTTTCAAACGCGGCCTCGCCCGAGCGCGCTCGAATCGCGGATACCATGGCGGTCAGACGTTGCCTATCCACCTCGTAGTCAGCGCGTCTGTACGGCACGTCCACCCACGGACGCTCGGGAAAGTTCGCCAACCAGTAACGCATGCTCAACCGGGCCGGATCAAAAGGGCGGCCGCCGTTGAAGGGCGCGCCCGCCGCCGCCAGCGCAAACAGATACACCCGGGTCTGAAGCCTGTCGCGGAAAAAGGCCGGCGAGGGTGGCTTCTGGCCCCGCAGAGTTTTCCAGTCGACGATGACCGCCCGGCCGTCCTCGTCGGACGCCAGCAGGTCGAAGCGCGCATACAGCCGGGCTCCGCCTACGACGCAGGCCAGCTCGAGCTCGGGCGTGCGCCGGGCTGGCAACCCAGATAGATCGGTGGCCAGGAAACGTTCCCACCAGACCACCAATTCAGCATCCGCAGACTCTGTGCTGTCGGCGCCCGCGGGAAGCCCCAGCAAACGCCGCTCTATCCAACGGTGCAATGTCTTGCCTTGCCGCAGATAGGCCTGGCGGTCGATGGCGCTCAGACCTTCTGGCCCGTCCTCGACCATCGGCCAGGCCTGGCGGGCAATGAAACGGAGATAGAACCGTCGCGCGCAGGCATCGTAGTCGGCCAGGCTGTGCTGGCTGAAGACGAACCCCGGATCGAGCTCACCCATCTTGACCGGGATTCGGTTTGTGGCCGACATACAGGCCGCGCCCCATCAGGCCATCGTCAAAGGCCTCAACCGTCAAACCGGCATTAACAAAAGCCGCGATCATCTGTTCGCGCGTCCACAGTCCCAACTCAAATCGTTCCACAAAGTTCTCGACCCCGTCCGGCGTGCCCACCAGGTAGTGCATCTCCATGATCGCGAGAGATCCCTGCAGTTCGCTCACGTGCATGCGACAGACATGAAAATTGCGTTGGTCGATGTAGCGCGAGTGCACCCGCCCGGGAAACCAGGTATCCGGGGTGAAGAAGGGCTCGATCACCAGCCAGCCGCCGGGCGCCACGTGTCGGGTCATATTGGCGATGGCCTGACGCAGACCGGCTTCAGTTCGGGCATGCCCGATCGCGCTGAACAGGCACACGACCGCGTCAAAGGTCCGTTTCAGATCAAAATCCAGCATGTCGGCCTGGTGCAACGGGATATCCGGATGGCGCTGGTGGGCGATCTCCAGCATGTCGGCGCTGGCATCGAGACCCTCGGCTTGGAAGTGCATCTTGAGATAGGCCAGGTGGGCGCCGGTCCCGCATGCCACATCAAGCAACGTTGCGCCGTCGCGGACGCCGCGCGCGTCCAGAAGCCAACGCAGGGTGTCCGCCTCGTGGGCGTAGTCCTTGAAGGCATAGATGGCGTCATAGATGCGCGCCGAGCGGCTGTAGTCAGGGTCTAGGTGTGTCATTGGATTCAAGGCCTTGCGCGCTGAGCGCGAGGGCGAGAGCGTTGGCGCCACTCGCGCGGCGCTCGGACCATGAGATGCGCAGCTCGCGCCGTGCGCGGGTGATGCCAACATACAACAAACGCATCCGCTCCGCAATGTACTCCAGGCGGGCCAGGCGGGCAAGAGCGCGCTCGTCCATGTTTGCCGGCCGGCTTTCGCGCAGGGCGGTCGCAATTTCTTCGAGTTGCGCCCGCGCTTCGAGGGCAGGATCGCGGCCGCCGAGATACCAGGCCTCGCCCCGAAACGGGGCATCGGCGTCATGTGGGAACTCCAGGGTGTCCATGCAAGTGAGATACACCCGATCCCATTCCAGGCCCTTGGCCTTGTGGAGTGTGGTCACCGCCACGATCCCTGGGCGGGCCACAAAGCCGGTCTCCAGGAGCGATTTGCTGAGGAATTGCTGGCGATTGGCGGCGATGTTGTCGAGCTCGGCCGCCAATTCCGCCAGATCCCAGCGCGGGTGCAGCGCGGCGACCCGGCGCAGGCTGGTCGCCAGGCTGTGCGCGATCGCCAGATCGGCGTCCAGTGTGAACGTGTCATGGGCGATCGTCAACATGAGCTGATCGATTGGCAGCACACTCGCCCGCACCCATTTCGATGCGCGCCCGGCAAGGGCCTGCATCTCGGACGCTTCCGCCGGGCTGACCTCGACGCGTTCGGGGAGAGCCGGCTCCGCCAATGGCGATGGAAACATCAGCCGCTCCGCCCAGGCCGAGCGCAGCAGCGCGTCCACATGATCCTGGCGCGGTTGCCGGGCACTGGCGTCCTCGAGCGCGCGCAAAGCCCGGCGGAGTTCCATCAATGCCTTGCCCTGCTGGGGTGACGCGCAAAGCGCCACCCCGCTGGCAAGCACTTCGGCCACGTTGCGGACCGCCACCGAGTTGCGCAGATGGTCCTCGTAGAGCGGGCGTTCGCGCCGGCCCTGATTGATCTCCAGGCGGGCAACGATCTTCTCGCCAAAAACGTTGGTCGGGGTCAGAATTGCGCAGGTTGCCTCGGGATGTTCGACGACAAAGCGCAGCGCGCCGCGCGCCACCGCGTCGGCCCGAGCGTCGTCATCGGCATAGCGCTTGGACTGGATGCCGCCCGGGGCTCGGCCCGGGTTCGGTTGCGGATCACCCGGGTCCGTTGGGCGGATCAGCGTCGCGGCCGACAATGCGAGCTGGCGCGCTTCGCGCTCGGGGTGCCTCTCCTCCGACCAGACCGCCAAACGGTTGGCCAGGGCGTAAATCTCCGGCGCGCTCCGCCCGCTGACCGACAGCGGAAGACCACGCACACCCGGCCGGCGCGGAAAATCATCCCGAAAGAAGCGCACACTCGAGGCGGTGAAGGTGGTCATGATCGCCTGATTGGGATCCCCGACCCGGACCCAGTTTCCGCGTTCGCGTGACAGGCGCTCGAGGATGTCCTCTTGGAGCGGAGTGCTGTCCTGGGCCTCGTCCTCGAGGATGTAGCAGAACCGCTCGCCCAGCCGGCGCCGGAAACCTTCGTCGTTGTCCAGGGCGGCGACGGCCCGCCAAATCAGATCGTCAAAGTCCAGCCGGCCGCCCGAGCGCAAGATATCCTCATACCGTTCGTACAGCCGCGCGCCCATGCGCAGGAAGGGCGACACGGCCGAACGCCCGCCCGGCTCGTCACCCGCTTCAGCGAGGCGCGCGAGCAGGTCCGCGCTTGTCCAACGTAAATTTTTCGCCATCCGAATGACCTCGCGCGCGATGGCCTCGGTTTTATCGCCCCAGCTCTCTTCAGCCTTGTCCCGCCGCGCGGGGCCGAGCTCGGATGGAATGAAGCTGAGCCAGTAGTCGCGATTCTCGCGCTGGTAGGCGCGGGCGGCCTCGGGGATGGTCTGGCGCCCGCTTAGCTCGTCGTCCATCGCGAAATCGGCGCTGATCCCGGCCAGGTCCGGGCGCTCGCGAATGATGAAATAGGCCAGCCCGTGCAAGGTCAACACCTTGTAGCCCACATCGGCGATTGCGCCCTCGGCCGCCAACATGGCCCGAATCCGGGCCCGGATGTTGTCGACCGCCGAATTGGTGAAGGTGACGATGAGGATCTCGCCTTCGGGCGGAATGCGGCCGCTCTTCAACAGGCGGGTCGTGAGCGCCGCGAGGGTCTGGGTCTTGCCGCTGCCTGGCACGGCCGATACCCGCATCAGACCGCCGTCATACCGGGCGATTTCCTCCTGCTCGGGGCGCAGGACAAAGGCGGGGCGCGTCGTCTCGCTCATAACGCGCGTTGCAGGGCCCGCGCCAGCGCGCCGGCCTCCTCTTGGCCGCTCAGCCCAAGCTGGCTGGACGCCAGATACAACCGGTCGCCGCAGCGATCGCACAGCCCGACAATCACCCGCCTCAACATGTCTTGGCGGGCGCGGTGCTCATCCTCCTCTGACCACTGCATCGCCACGTCGGCCTGGCCCTCCGCTTCGAATCGGGCCTGCATCGCCTGCCATGAGCGAGAGAGCACATACGGGTGCGTCAGCGCCTGGTGAATCCGGTCGTACCACCCGGACGCATTGACATCCAGCCAGATCTGAACCTGTGAGCGATAGTCACCTGTCAAATACGTGTAGACCGGGGCAAGCAACACGCCGTCCTCGCCCGTCTCGGATTCGCGTTCGGGCGCATACTGGGCGGCCAGCACGCCCTCCGACAACAAACCGACATAGTCCGCCGCGATTGACTGCGCCGGCGCGACTCCGGTGGCCTGAAGCGCTTCGCGAAACACCCGGGCCGAGCGAACCAGCTTATCGGCGACATTGGCCCCGTCGCCATCAGCCGCCAGCCCAAAGCCAGGCTGCGACAATATCTCAGCGAACAGGGTCTGCCACCACACGTCCAACGGTGGGGTGCTACCTGTGGATTCGGCCATCCGCCAGGTCGACAGCCAGCCCGACAGGGCCTCATACCGCTCACGAAAACGCATCCCGGCCCGGTCCCACACGCCCTTGTCGGAGATCATCGGCAGACGGCCCGCCTCAACGCGCTGGGCGCCATCGGCCAGGACCTTGGCCCTGGCCGGATCGAGGCCGGCGAGGGCGACCGTCAGCGCGCGGGCAATTTCGTGGGTGCTGACGCCCGCGGCGCGTGTCTCGGCCGCAGCCAGGTCCGGATGCCCTAGCCGGGCCAGGGTGACCAGCCCGCGCGCCACCGGGTGATCGTAGAGCGGGCGCGATGGCCGCACAGCCCGCACCCGCAGCCCTGCGCCACGCAGGCGCTCCTCGAGCTCAAATCGGAGCACGTCTTCAACATAAGGGGCCAGCACGGCAATCGCGCTGGCCGGCATGCCCTGCCCGGTCAGCGCGATGATCTGATCGGCCGCGGCCTGCACCATCGATACCCAGAATTTGCTTTTGGAGGCGAGCAGCGTGACCCGCGGCCATCGCGACCCGGCCGCCCGGCCTGCAGACGGCGCCTCAGCCGGCGCCGCCACAACCGCGGCCAGTGTCCGCCCAAACATGGCAATCGGCCGGTCCTGGATCGGAGCCACAGCTTCCTCAACGGTATCGCAGACGGTCCGCAAGCGGCGCGCTGATGCCGGATCCGCGCCAAGAAAAAGTCGAAACCCGCCCGGGTCATCCTCAACAACAATGGCCTCGTCGCAACCGGAAAGGGCCAGGCGGACGAAGTCATGGGCGATTGGCGGGAGTTCTTCGACGTTGTCGATCAACAGGTAGCGGCATTGCCCGGCGATGAACTTCCGGTAGGCGGTTTCCTGCAGCAGATGCCGGGCGAACATATCGTGCTGTAATGAGAAGTCCAACGCGCCACGGTCAAGACAGAAGCGCCTGAATTCAAGCGCAATGTCCTGCGCGCGTTGATAAGCCTTCAGCCGGCGCGGATCGCCCGACCAGGCCGCGCTCAGCCTGGCCGCGATTTCGTCCAGGCCAAAACCCGCCAGGGCGGCCTTGTGGGCATTGTCCAGAAGCTGTCCGAGCAAGCGTGGTCGCGTCAGCCGGAGCTCGTCGAAGTCGGTGATGCGCGGCTCGACGATTCGATTTAAGAAGTACTGGGCGGCCTCGACGTCGATAAACGCCGGCTCCCGGCGCGGGTCGGCAAACCCGGCTGCCTGCCCGACAAGCGGGAAGAACAGTCCCACATGCTGTTGGGCCAGGCCGTAAAACGTGCCAATCCGCGGCTGGCCAGTGCTGCCCGTAGCGGCCGCCCTGCCGAGCGCCTCACGAAAACGCCCGGCTTGCGGCCGGCTGGCGGATAGCGCGAGAATGTGGTCGGGCCGCACGCCTCGGTTGAGCCATTCAACCATCTGGGCGGCAAGCCGGGCCGTCTTGCCACTCCGCGGCGGGCCGTGTAGATAGACTTTCACCGCCGCTTCATTGAGTCGGACACCCTAAGGGTTGGCCCTTTGTCGCTTCTGCCTGCCACACGCCCACTTGGGCCAACCCTTAGGGTGTCCGCCCTAGGCGCCTACTTGCCCACCAGCGTCCCGTTACTTATTGCTGATATGGACGATTTTGAACTTCATCAGGCCGCTCGGCGTCGTCACCGAGACCACTTCATGCAGCTTCCGCCCCAGCAAGGCCTTCCCCATCGGTGATTCGTTGCTGATCTTGCCGTGCTTGGGGTCCGCCTCGGCCGAACCGACCAGGGTGTAGTGTTCCTTGTCGCTGGTGCCTACCTCGGTGATGGTCAACTTGCTGCCCAGCCGCACTTCATTCGACGGCCCCTTCATCTCGATCAGCTTGGCGTTGCCAAGAATTGTCTCAATCGTCAGGATGCGGCCCTCGACAAACGCCTGCTCATTCTTGGCGTCCTCATATTCCGGGTTTTCCTCGGTTTCCCCCTCCTCCATCGCCTCATGGAGGCGCTGCGCGACGTCGGCGCGCCGCTTGGTCTTCAGGAACTCCAATTCGTCTTCCAACTTCTTGAAGCCTTCGGGAGTGAGAAATTCGGTTTCGTTCATTACTTTGGGATCCGCCTAGTGCCCATACAAAAAGGCTGAGTCGCGTCCGATGCCGACTCAGTCCAGATGACGGGCGAATATTACGTCGGAGGATTATAGCCCATGGCGCGTCCCTCTGCTATAGTCCGCAACCGCATGATCCGCTTCAACGATATTCGAAATCTCATCATCGACATGGACGGTGTGTTGTGGCGGGGTGAACAGCCTCTCCCGCGCCTGCCAGAGTTTTTTGACACGCTCCGTGAGCTGGGCGTCCGCTTTGTCCTCGCCACAAACAACGCCAGCCGGACCGGGAGCCAATATGTGCAGCGCCTGTTGCGATTCGGCGCAGCCGTCAACGAGGATGAGGTGCTCACCTCGCCCCAGGCGACTGCCGCCTGGCTGGCCGCCAATGCGCCTCAGGCGCGCATCTTCACCATCGGAGAGCCAGGCCTCACTTCTGAGTTGGCCCGGGCGGGCTTGACCGTTCTGCCACCCGAGGATGCGCAACAAGCCACCCATGTCGTCGTAGGAATAGACCGTGGGATGAATTACGGGAAACTGGTCGAAGCATGTCTTGCCATTCGGGCCGGGGCCGTATTCATCGGCACCAATCCGGATGTGACATTTCCGAGCGAGCGCGGGATCGTGCCAGGCAATGGGGCGACCCTCGCCGCGCTTGAAGTGTCAACCGGCGTCAAACCAATCATTGTCGGCAAGCCCCAACCCGAGATGATGGCGCAGGCGCTGAACAGGATGGGCGGCGACGCGTCAAACACGGCCGTTCTGGGTGATCGCCTGGATACCGATATTCTGGCCGGCCAGAATGCCGGGCTGCCGACGATCCTGGTGCTGACCGGGGTGAGTGGGCGAGCCGAAGCGGAAGCGGGTCCGATTCGACCGGACTTCATCCTCAACGATATCGGCGAAGTTGCCGATGCGCTGCGCGCGGCCCGGGCCGGCAAGGCCGGGGTCACGCCTCAGGAGAAATCATCATGAAACTGCTGCTCCGACTCGGCGTCAACGCCGTCGCCCTTTTTCTGACCGCCCAGGTTCTGCCTGGCATCAAGGTGAACGGTGATGTCGGGACCCTGCTTTTGCTGGCCCTGATCTTCGGCATCGTCAACGCGCTGATCAAGCCGATCGTTGAGCTGCTGACCTGCCCGCTCGTGATTCTCACGATCGGTCTGTTTGTGCTGGTCATCAATGGCGCCATGCTGATGCTGACCGCCAGCCTGTCCGGTGGCCGCCTGATCGTTGATGGGTGGGGCACAGCCATCGTGGGCGGCATCATCATGGGCATCATCAATGTCGTGCTCGAAGCCGTGCTCGGCCTGAACAAGAAGGGCGACTGAGCTGCTGTGGCCGTCCGCCGCTTTCAGGCGCCACGGGCTGATCGCCTGGATAAAGTCGTGGCGGCCGGCTGCGCCGATTTGACCCGCAGCGCGGCCCAGAAACTCATCGGCAGCGGAGGCGTCGGCGTCAACGGCGTCCCCCATGACGCCGGACATATCGTGCGTGCCGGCGACTGGATCGAGGTCAACCAGCCGGATCCGGTCGATGACACGCTACGGCCGGAAGCGATCGTTCTCGATGTGCTGTACGAGGACGCCGACGTGCTGGTCATCAACAAGCCGGCCGGCATGGTCGTGCATCCGGGCGCGGGCGTGCGCGGCGGGACGGTCGCAAATGCCATCCTGAGCTATGCCCCTGAAACCGCCGATGCCGGCGATGATCCGCAGCGGCCCGGGATCGTGCATCGGCTGGACAAGGAAACCAGCGGCGTGCTGCTCATCGCCCGGACCGATGCCGCATTGCAGGCCTTGCAGGCCCAGTTCCAGGCGCGCACGATCGAGAAGACCTATCTCGCGCTGTGTGTCGGCGACGTCATGCCGCCGGTCGGGCTGATTGACAAGCCGATTGGGCGCGACCCCGGGCATCGCCAACGCATGGCGATCACCTCCACCGGTCGTTCCGCCCAGACCGAGTACACCGTCACCCAACGCTGGAGCGTGCCCAATGCCGGGACTCTGGCGACGGCGGTGCTGGACGTTCTTGGGCGGCCATCGACCACGGTGGCCGAACCCAAAGCCAAACCAATGCCGATGGCATACACCCTGCTGCGGGCCAGGCCGCGCACCGGGCGAACGCATCAACTGCGGGTGCATCTCGCTTCCATTGGTTTCCCGATCGTCGGGGACGAGACTTACGGCGCAACCCGGCGCGATCCGCTCAGCAAAAAACTCGCGCCTCGCCAACTCCTGCATGCCAGCGAGCTGCGCTTCAACTTACCGTCCACTGGCCTCGCGTTTCGCGCGCACGCGCCCCTGCCCGCCGATTTTCTGGCGGTGCTCGGCGCGCTGGATTCGTAAGCCCGGCGGCAGGCAAAGGAAACCTCGCAGGTCTTTCTAGACCCGCGAGGTCTTCCGGACTGAATAGGACCTCGCAGGTCTTTCTAGACCCGCGAGGTCTCCAGATCAAGCCTTTACGGCTTCTTCTCGATCAAGTCCTGCGAGATGCGGCTCATGGTCGTCCGCCGGGCGCGGGCCCGCATCTGAATTTCGTGGTAGGCCTCTTCCTCGCTCAGGCCGGTCTTCATCAAGATGCCCTTGGCCCGATCGATCAGTTTGCGCGAGGTCAGTTTTTCTTCTAGCTCAACGACCTTTTCCTGCAGCACTCGGCGATCTTGAAAGGTCGCCAGGGCGACCCGCATGGCAGCGATAAGGTCGTCGCGCTTGACGGGTTTGACAAGGTATCCCTGGACGGGGATGGCGGCGGCCCGGTCCAGCAGCGCGGTCTCGTTGTAGGCGGTCAGAATGATGATCGGAATCGGACGCTGCTTGACGATTTCAGCAGCCGCGTCCAGTCCATCGCGAAACGGCATGCGCACATCAAGCAAGGCGATATCCGGCTCTTCGCGCTGGGCAAGGCTGGCCGCCTCGACCCCATCAGCGGCGCTGTACACGGTATGCCCGAGCTCGGTCAGGATGGCCCGTAAGCCCATCCGAATAATGCTTTCGTCATCGGCGATCAGAACGCGCAACGATTTGCTCATGTGTGTCTCCTCAGAAGAGTGCCAATCAACCAGCTCCGAACCCTCATCATGGAGAAGAGCCGCTGCGTCAATACGCATTGATTATAGGCGATGCGCGGATTGATTTTTAAGGTTCCTTGATTGGCGTTGACAAAATCAGGACTCCTTCGGGACGCGCGGCTTGAGAGTTTCAAGGAGTGGCAGGTCATAGGCTCTTTGCAGTCGAGGCTCACAATGTCAAAACATATTTCAAAGTCGCTCGTCGCAGTTCTTCTCGCCGCATTGGCCGTATCCCCATTTGTCTCCCAACCCCACGTCGCTCGGGCAGACTCGCCGCCCAACCTCACCAGCAATATCGAGTGGGTGAATGCTTTCAACGCGTCCACGGTGGTCGACACACAGGCCGCCTTCAACAACGGGCGGCGCCAGGAGGAGATCCAGCTAGATCTCGCCCCTAACGCGCTGGGCAATCTGGTCATGCCGCCCCAAGGCGTGTGGGACGCAAAATCGCCCGACGAAAAGGCGCTCTTCTTGCTGAATGCCGAACGCGCCGCGCGCGGCGGACAGGTGCCCGGCGTGCTCGGCCTGGGCTTTCAAGATTGGCAGCCCGACGTCAAGCGGATTGCCGAATCGTGGGCCACCTATCTTCTGACCGAAAACCGGTTTGGCCACGTGTTTTCCGACACGACCTCCCCTTTTGACCGGATTGCAGATGACCCCGTCCTCGGGCCGTGCTCGGATTATCTGAGCCGAGCCGAAAACATCGCGGGCTTCTGGAATCTGGGCGGTACGTCAAATCCCCTTCCGGTCGAGCGGGCAATCTACAACTGGATCTATGACGACGCTTCTTCTGGTTGGGGTCACCGCGAAGCGGCGTTGCTGCAGGACAAGGACCTGTATTGGGTCGATGCCATCGAAGGCTTCAAGAATGACGTAGATGGGGCAGGCTCAGAAGGCTTCATCGGCGTGGCGGTGATCGACAGCACGGTCTGGGATCCATTTGGTTTCAGCGGCGTCACCATGGGCACGATCGTGGTCTTGAATATCATCGATCCAATCAACAATGGCGGGACTTGCCCCTGGGAACTCGCACCCACGCCCACCCCGACCGACACACCGATGCCGCCCACGGCCACCCCGACTTTCACACCCGTGCCGCCCTCGGCCACGCCAACTGCCACGCCCGTGCCCCCGACGGCCACCCCGACTTTCACACCCGTGCCGCCGACCGACACGCCCGTGCCGCCGACGGCCACCCCGACTTTCACACCCGTGCCGCCGACCGACACGCCCGTGCCGCCGACGGCCACCCCGACTTTCACACCCGTGCCGCCGACCGACACGCCCGTGCCGCCAACGGCCACCTCGACTTTCACACCCGTGCCGCCAACCGACACGCCAGTGCCGCCGACGGCCACCCCGACGTTCACTCCGGTGCCGCCAACCGACACGCCCGTGCCGCCAACGGCCACCTCGACGTTCACACCCGTGCCGCCAACCAACACGCCAGTGCCGCCGACGGCCACCTCGACTTTCACACCGGTGCCGCCAACTGACACGCCCGTGCCGCCGACGGCCACCCCGACTTTCACACCGGTGCCGCCAACCGACACGCCCGTGCCGCCGACAGCCACCTCGACTTTCACACCCGTGCCGCCAACTGACACGCCCGTGCCTCCGACGGCCACCCCGACTTTCACCCCGGTGCCGCCGACCGACACGCCCGAGCCACCGACAGCCACTCCGACTTTCACCCCGGTGCCGCCGACTGACACGCTCGTGCCCCCAACGGCCACCTCGACTTTCACACCGGTGCCGCCGACCTCAACGCCGACCGATACACCTGTGCCGCCAACGGCAACACCGACCGACACGCCCGTGCCGCCTACCGCAACACCGACTGACACGCTCGTGCCCCCGACGGCCACCCCGACTTTCACACCGGTGCCGCCGACCGACACGCCCGTGCCGCCACAGCCACCCCGACTTTCACACCGGTGCCGCCAACCGCAACACCGACCGACACGCCCGTGCCACCTACCGCGACACCGACCGACACACCTGTGCCGCCAACAGCCACCCCAACTTTCACACCCGTGCCGCCAACAGCCACCACGACGCCTACGCCGACCGCGACGGCGACGGTGTTGCCGCCAACCTGCGAAATCGGTTCGATCACCCGTTACTACTGGCTCAAGATCGGCGGCTCGAAGGTGACCGACCTCACGAAGAACCCGCGCTTCCCGAACTCGCCCAACGGCTACGACTCACAACCATCGTTTGAGGGACCCACCAACTGGGGGACGAAGTACGGCGGGCGATATGTAGGCTTCCTCGCGCCATCGCTGACGGGCTACTACACGTTCTGGATCGCCAGCGATGACCTCAGTGACCTTTATCTGAGCTCGAATAGCAACCCATCCAACGCTACGCGTATCGCGTACGTCAAAGACCGAACGAAAGTGAATGAATGGGACAAACGGCCAAATCAGAAATCGATACCGATTTATCTCGTTGCTGGACAAATCTACTACGTCGAGGCGCTGCACAAACAGGACGGCGGCTCGGCCAACCTGTCGGTGGCCTGGCAACCCCCTGGTGGATCCCGAACCGTAATCGACGGACAGTACCTTTGCCCGATTCTTGATACCGTTTCGATTGTGTTCGAGGCAAAGGAGATTGGTCCCCTCTCGAGCCCACCCATTCCCTAGAAGCAATCCTCGAACCGTCAGGCGAGATAACAGTCTCCGCGCAAAGCGCGGGGACTGTTATTTCGCCCCAGGTGCTTTAGGATGCCCTTCGCGTCGAAAATGCGGCAGGGTCCATAATGACCGGTATGGCTCACGTCACCGCACTGACACAACTCCTTTCACTCCACGGCAAACGCGCGTTGATTACGGGCGCAGCCTCGGGGATTGGCAAAGCCATCGCCAGCCGATTCGCCGAGGCCGGCGCGGCGCTCGAACTGGTCGATGTGAATGCAGAGCGGCTGGCCGCAGCCCAGAGCGAGTTTGAGGGATGCGCTGGCGGGACGCGCGCGCATGTCGTCAACCTGTCAAGCAAGGACGCCATTGCCGCGCTGTGGGACAGCCTGGCCGGCAAGGAACCGGATATCCTGGTCAACATCGCCGGCATCTACCCAATGAAGCGATTTCTGGACGTCACCGAGAAGTTCTTCCATCGGGTCATGGACACCAATTTGTCGTCGGTGTACTGGATGTGCCAGGAGATGATCGGGCGGCGGCGCAAGAAAGGCGGCATCATCATCAACACCGGGTCGATTGAAGCCGTTATGCCTTTCAAGCACGACCTGGCCCATTACAGCGTGAGCAAGGCCGGCGTGGTCGCCCTCACCCGCGCGCTGGCCAAGGAGCACGCCAGGGACGGCTTTCGAATCAACGCGCTCCTGCCCGGCGGCATCAACACCGAGGGGACCCGGGCCGTCGCCCGCGAGATCTTCCGCTTCAACTTCGGCTTGTTCAAAACCGGCGCGGATTTCGCCTCGCGCCTGCCGGCCGGGCGCCTCGGACGTCCGGACGAGATCGCGCTGATGGCCCTTATGCTGGCCACTGACATCGCCAGCTATGTGCATGGCGCGGCCATTCCGGTGGATGGGGGTTTTCTCGCCGCCTGAAGCGATCGCGTTGATAACGTTGATAACGTTGATAACGTTGATCAACGTTGATAACGTTGATCAACGTTATCAACGTTACCAATGTTATCGACGATGCTCTGCAAACCATAACGAAACCCCGGTCCGCAGCGCCGGATAAAACTCGGCGAAGTCCTCGGCGAGGCCGGCATAGTTGGCGGTCAGCTCGGCCGCGAGGGGCACCAGCAAGCCCGGGCGTTTGAGCCGGCCCGACACACGGGCAAGGGTGCGCTCGATGCCGGCAAGCGTTTCGTATTCGCCCAACCAGTCCTCCTCGGCCATCCGCACGACAAAGCGCCGGGCGTCGGGAAGCGCTGTTTCTGTATAACGTTCAAAGTCAGAATAGATCCCGTCGATAAAGGCCCGCTTCGGCTGATCGGAATAGTCGGGCCAGCGAACTGACAGAAAGTGATCGTAGAAAACATCGACGACGATCCCGGCGAACTTCCGATTGGCGGGGCTGATCCTCTGCCGGCTGCGCAGAAAGACCGGATGCGCGTCAGTAAAACTGTCAATGAACATGTGGCAGCCCACCCCGCGCCGAATACGGAGATTGAGCGCCAGGCGCTTCTCGCCCTTGATAAAGTCCGCGATAACATTGCCAAGGCGAACCTCAACGTCGTCCTCCGACAAGTGCAGATGGGCCAGCCAATTCATGGGGCCGAGTGTACGCGAGCTAATCGCACATATACTAGCCACCCCTTTATGCGTTATCTTCCCCTTGCGCTCGTCCTTTGTCTCGCACTCAGCGCGTGCGCCAATCCGCCAATCGAAATCCGCGTCCCCGTCCTCGCGACGCCCGTTGCCACGGACACCGTCGCTGCCCCGACGAACGTTCCGCCTGGCGGCGGTCCAAGCCCGTCGCCTGCTCCAACCCTGCTCCCGACAGCCGTCCCGACGCCGCTCCCGACTGCCACCCCGCGACCGCCGCTCCCTATTCAAGTCGCGCTGGTCGGCGAGCCGGAAACGCTCCACCCGCTATACGCCCGATCAATGGCTGCCCGAAATGTGCTCGGCGCGCTGCTGGTGGGCTGTGTCGGCGTGGATGAAAACGGTCAGCCCGCCGCCCTTGGGTGCGAGCGCGTTCCCGGCCAGCAAAACGGCGACGCCAAGTACGTCGGCGAAGGCCTTGACCGGGCTCTGGAAGTCACCTTCCGAATTCGCGAAGGCTGGCGCTGGACCGATGGAACGCCGGTCACCGCGCAGGATGCCATCTTCGCCTGGCAACTTGTGATGACCCCCAGGCGCTGGCCCGAGATGGGCTGACCCAAAAAGTATTCTCGATGAAGGCCAGCGGTACACGCGCGATCGTCGTCCGGTTCATGTCGGCCGCTCAGGCCCGGGCCGCCGCCGCCGGCACCCTCAAGGGCGATGTCCCGTTTGAGTATTTCTCATCACTCGGCGACTACGCTGCCTATGCGAAGCAAGACACGCCACTGTCCGACCCGCAGTACTGGGCCGTTTTGCGCTGGCTACCCGCCCATCTGCTGCGCGACATCACGGCCGCCGATCAAGCCCGCAGCGCCTTCGCCCGCAAACCCGTCGGTGACGGCCCCTTCGAAATCGCCGAGTGGAGCCCCGGGGCGCGCATCACCCTGCAAAGAGCCAGGCCGCCCTTTCCCCTCGAACCCGCCTCCCGCACCCCGCAACTGTCCTTCTTGTTTGCGCGTGACGAGGCGTCCGCCCTTGCCCTGGTAGCCTCGGGTGACGCCCAGATCGGACCTGTTGCCCCGCGCGCCCAGATCGAGCCGCGTGCTCAGCACCGTCACGACCCGGACCTTGACGGCTGCGGCGGCCGGCTTTGAGCAGATCACCCTCAATGTCGAACGCGCGCCCTTCGACGATCCCGCCGTCCGCCGGGCGCTCGCTCTCGCCCTCCAGGGCGCCCCCGAAGTCCTGGCTGCAGCCGGTGCTTCAATCCAAACACCCACGATGTTTCTGCTCGATGGCGGATTCCGCGCGGCGGCCGCAATCGCTCCGAACCCGGATGCTGGGCTGGCCGCGGCGCGCGACGCGCTGCGTGCCTCAGGTTGGTTGTGCGGCCAGGGCACTCCCTGCCAGAAGGCAGTCACTCAGACCAACCGCACAGGCGGCGTTACCGGCACCCTCACTCGCACCCTTCAATTCACCCTGGTCGCCAACGAACGGGACCCTCGGACCAACATCACCCAGGCAATCCAACGCCGCCTGGCCCAGGCAGGATTCGCCGTCGATGTCCAGATCGTATTTGGCATCGGCGTCGCCAGCCGGCTCTTCGCTCCAGCAGCTCAAGGCGGTATTCTGGCCAATCGGAACTTTGACGCCGCGCTCTTTGAACACCAACCCGTGAGTCGGCTTTCGGCGACGTTTTCGTGCGGCGCCATCCCGGACCCAAAGACCGGCCGCGGGGGTGACAATTACGCCGGACTGTGCGATCCCGGACTTGATCTCCTCATGCGGGCTGCAGAAATGTCGCCCGCCATGACCGCGATCGGACAGCCCAACCCGGACATGCAGGCCGCACTTGATGCCGCAAATCGCGCTACCGTCATTGTTCCGCTCTACGCGATACCGATGGCCTATCCCAATCAAGGCGTGCGCAATGCGCGCCCCCCTTTGGATGGCCTGATGGTGACGAATCCATGGGCATGGGAGCGCTGAGACGGACGACGGCGGATTACCGCTTTGACCGACGGCGGAAGCCTGCTCGATTCTGGCTTCCGGCGGCGGTCGAGCGACGACCGCCGCCGAGTCTGCTAAAATAGCGGGAATCGACCTCCGTGGGTTTCGTGGCAAGAGTGGGCAAAAACCCGCTCTTGTTTGTTCTAGGGCCGTGGCGAATGCCGCGCATCGGAGAAGTACGTCAATATGAAAAGCGAATTCGCGCTCGCATTGAACCAAGTGATGTCCGAGCGGAACCTTCCGCGGGATATCATCACCGAAGTGCTGGAATCAGCACTCGTTCAGTCGTACCGCAAGAATGCCAACGTCATGAACAGCCAGAATGTGGCTGCAAAGGTGGACGTTGACTCGGGCGACATGCGCATTTTCGTCGAGAAAGAAATCGTCGACAGCGTCATGGATGACCGGACTGAGGTCACGCTGCCCGAGGCTCGAAAGGACAAGCCCGAGGCGGAGGTCGGCGATGTTGTCCTCATCGACGTGACGGCCAAGGATTTTGGCCGTATCGCCGCCCAGAATGCCAAGCAGATGATCGTGCAGAAGCTGCGCGAGGCCGAACGCGATTTTCAGTTCAGCCAGTTCGCGGAACGCGAGGGCGAGATCGTCAACGGCATCATCACCAGCGTTACCCCGACCTCGCTCGTCGTCAACCTGGGCCGAGCCGAAGGCATTCTGCTGCGCAAGGAATGGATCCCCGGCGAGAAATATGAGCCGCAGCAGCGCGTGCGCTCATACGTGACCGAGGTGAAACGCAGCCTGCGCGGGCCGCAGATTCTGCTGAGCCGGTCCAACAAGAACATGCTCCGGCGCCTGCTCGAGATCGAGGTGCCCGAGATTCAAAAGGGCCAGGTCGAGATCAAAGCGATCGCGCGTGAACCGGGCTCGCGCTCGAAGGTCGCCGTCGCCGCGCTGCAGCCCGGGATTGATCCGGTTGGCGCCTGTGTTGGACAGCGCGGAGCGCGGATTCAGCTCATCGTCAACGAGCTCAAGAACGAGAAGATCGACGTTATCGAGTGGAACGCCGATCCCACCGTCTTCATCACCAAAGCGCTCAGCCCGGCCAAGGTGCTGTCGGTCCATCCCTTGCCGCAAGCCGAGGGCAAAGACACCAAGGCCGCCACGGTCGTCGTGCCAGATGATCAGCTATCGCTGGCGATCGGACGCGAGGGCCAGAATGCCCGCCTCGCGGCGCGCCTGACCCTGTGGCATATCGACATCAAGAGCATCACCGAGGCGCTGAATGACGCGCTGGCCAAGCTTGACGGTAATGCCGAGATGATCGCCTGGGTCGGCCCCGATGTCGAGCAATCGGCCCCGGCCGGTCGCGAATTGCTCCTCCGTCAGCGGGCTGTGCCCACACCGCTCAGCGCCGACGATGGGCTGATGGTGAAACGGATCATCGACGCGGTCTATGGATTTGAAGCCGCGGCGCGGGCCGCTGCAGCCGGGGCGGCTGCGCCCGCCCTGCCGGCCAACCAGGGCGCAGAAGCCGCCACCGCCCGGCGTGAAGCGCGCCAGGCTGCGCTCGCCGCAATCCCGCGCGAAGCCTTCGCGATGCCCATCGCGACCCTGGAGCTTTCGCCGCGGGTCATGGAGCATATCCAACGCGCGGGCGCGCTGTCGGTCGGACAGCTCATGGAATACGTGTCCGCGGCGACGAAGGCCTGCTCTCCATTGAGTGGATCGGACCCAAGGCGCTAACCGAAATCAAGCTCGCCCTGGACAAGGTGATGGGGCAATTCCCGGCTCCTGCGGCGCCTGAGATCGCGCCCGTGGTCGAGGCCCCGCCCGTTGCCGCGGTCGCTGGAGAGCCAGCAGCGCCGGTCGAGGCCGTCGCCGCGCCGGTTGCGGTCGACGAACCCGTCGATTCGCGGAGCGCTGAGCAGATCTTCAAGGACGCCATGTCTGAAGAGGCGGAAAAGGATGATGACGCGCCTGGCAGTCACCCTGCCGTCTCGCGCGCCGGCAAGAAGAAGGAAAAGAAGAAGGGTAAGTCGGGCCGCGAACGCGTGTTAATATTCGACGAAGAATTGGGTCGCATGGTTCCGGCACGGCCGAATCGCGGCGACGAAGAGTTCGATACCGCTTAAGTGACGCTCCGCGCAAGCTGGAGCAACCTGCCGGCCATGGCAAGGATTCAAACACCAAGACAGAAACACGTGCCGATGCGCACCTGCATCGGCACTGGAGAGAAACAGGCCAAGCGCGACATGGTTCGCGTGGTCAGAAGAGAGGATGGTCACATTGTGGTCGATCCGACCGGCAAAGTGCCGGGGAGCCGCGGCGCGTATCTGAGCAAGAGCAGCGCCGCCGCCGAGCGAGCGTTCAAGCGCAAGGCGTTTGAGGCCGAGTTCGGCGCCCCGATACCGCCCGAGGATATTGACGCAATTCGGACGTACTTTAGTCAGTTCTAACAGCTGTGTCAGCGCAACGTCGTTTCCGTCATCCTCGCGCCGGGTTTCCGATGAATACACATCGCTAATCCGGACTCGCTGGCGCGCCAAGAGCAGGCGCGCCCGGATAAGACGGCAACGCAGGCTGACAGGCCTGCGTTGTTTGTTTGTCCGATCCACGGCGCGAGCGGTGACCGGGCAGTATGGAGGTCGATGTCAATGGCAACTACTACAAATCCGCCCAAGCCCGCGAATAGCGGGCCCAGCCGGCCCGTTTCTGGACCCGCCACGCCACAGTCTGGCGGCCCGCCGCGACCGGCGAGCGCCCCATTGCGCCGCCCTCGACGGGGCCCGCCCGTCCCGCCCCGGTCCGGGCCCCAGCGGCCCACCGCGTGGCCCGGGACCCGCAGGATCCGGCGCCGCCCCACGCTCCCCGACAGGCCGCGTGCTGGGCGGTTCGCGCCCGGCGCCACGTACCAGCGGCGGCGCGCGCAGCGGACCTCCGCCCCGCGAGCGCAGCCGCGACGGGCGCTATCCGCAACCCGCCCCGCGCGAGAAGCGCGAAATCGAGCTGCCCGACTCGATCACAGTTCGGGAATTGGGGATGATGATCAACGCCTCGCCGGTCAACATCATTCGCGAATTGATGAACAACGGCGTGATGGCGACCATCAACCAGCAGCTCGATTTTGACTCGGCTGCCATCGTTGTTGACGCGTTTGGCTTTGTGGCCAAGCAGAAAGAGATCATCGTCCACTCGATCGTGGAGGAGCTCGGCGGGACCACGGCGACTGTCGATCCCGCGACGGGCAAACCCGCGCCCGCGCGTCCGGCCACACTCCGCCTGCGCATGTTGCAGAAAGAAGGCGACCTGATGAAGGACGCCCGACCACCCGTGGTCACCATCATGGGGCACGTCGACCACGGCAAGACATCGTTGCTCGACGCGATTCGCAGCGCGGACGTGGCGGGCGGCGAAGCAGGTGGCATCACGCAGCACATTGGCGCCTACCAGGTCGAACACGAAGGCCGCAGAATCACCTTTCTCGACACCCCCGGCCATGAGGCCTTCACGGCCATGCGCGCCGCAGCACCAGACCACCGATGTGGCCGTCATCGTCGTTGCCGCCGACGACGGGGTGATGCCCCAGACCAAAGAGGCCATCGCGCACGCCCGCGCGGCGCAGGTGCCAATCATCGTCGCCCTGAACAAGGTCGACCGGCCGAATGCGAACCCCGAGCTCGTGAAGAAGGGCTGATGGAGTCCGGCCTGACGCCCGACGACTGGGGCGGCGACACGATGGTCGTGCCGGTTTCAGCCAAGCTCAAGACCGGCATTGCGGACTTGCTCGAGGCGATCCTGTTGACCTCGGAGTCGTTGACGACGATCAAGGCCATTGCCGATCGGGCCGCGGTCGGGACCGTCATCGAATCCTCGCTCGACAAGCAGCAGGGCGCCCGCGCAACGGTCCTGATTCAAAACGGCACGCTCAACCTGGGCGACGCCTTTGTGGCCGGCAAGGTGCACGGCCGCATTCGGGCCATGTTCGATTTCCGCGGACATCGGATCAAGAAGGCCCTGCCCTCGACCCCGGTCAGCATCACCGGTCTGTCCGAGGTGCCGGCCGCGGGCGACATCTTCGAAGTGGTCGAGGACGATCGCTCGGCGCGCGCGCTTTCAGCCCAGCGCATGCTCGCCGACAAAACCACGACGCGTGGCCCGTCGCGCGCAACGACGCTCGATCAGTACTTCGCCCGGGCGAAGGAAGGCAAGTCCAAGAAGCTGTATCTCATTGTCAAGGCCGACAACCAGGGGTCACTCCCGCCGATCGTCGAGATGCTGAACAAGGTTGACGCGGGCGAAGGCGAGGTTCGGCTCTACATCATCCAGGCGACGACGGGCGCCGTGACCGAGACGGACGTCGATCTGGCCATCGCATCGGGGGCCGTCATCCTGGGCTTTGAAACGACAATGGACAGCGCCGCCAAGCGCAAGGCCGAAGCAAATGGCGTCGACGTGCGCTTCTACAACATCATCTACAAGCTGATTGAGGACATTGAGCTGGCCCTGAAGGGCATGCTCGCGCCAAAGGTGGTCGAGAAGATCGTCGGCACCGCCGAGGTGAAGCAACTCTTCAAGATTCCCAAGGTCGGCTTTATTGCCGGGTCCATCGTTCGCAGTGGCGTCGCCCAGCGCAACGCGCGCGCGCGCGTGCTGCGGGCGGGCAACGCCATTCACACCGGCCCGGTCGGCTCGCTCAAACGGCTGACCGAGGATGTGCGTGAAGTGCGGGCCGGGCTCGAGTGCGGGATCATGGTCGAGGACTTCGAATGCAAGCCCGGCGACGTGATTGAGTTTGTGGTCGAGGAGACCGAGGCTCGCTAGACAAGGTGCCCAAGGCAACAATTCTGTAGACGACATCCCCCAGCGGAGCTGGGGGATATCGCCTACAGAATAATGACCGGCGATTGAGGCGATTACGATGAGCAAGAAATACGAAGGCCGCATCAGCGAGCTCGTCCCGGCTCGCCTGATGGTGTTGCTCGAGAGCCGGGTGAACGATCCCCGCATCGCGGGCATCACCGTGACCGATGTCGAGGTGACGGCGGACACACGTTATGCGCGGGTCTACTACAGCCTGATAGGCGACGACGAGGCCAAGGCCCAGGCTAAACGCGGGCTGGACAGCGCCGCCGGATTCCTGCGGCACGAGCTCGGGCAGACCCTGCGCCCAAGCGCACCCCCGAACTCAGCTTCATTCACGATGAATCGCTCGAGCGCGGCGAACGGATGGCCCACCTGCTCGACATCGTGCGCGAACAGGACGCAAAGAAACCGGAGTAACGAGATGACGGCGAAACTGGCCGAGGCCTGGTCGGAGGCGGAGGGACTGCTGCGCCGGGCCCAGCGCATCCTGGCCATCACCCATGTCAACCCCGATGGGGATGCCATCGGCAGCGTCATGGGCTTCACCCTGGCAATGCGCCAACTCGGCAAAACGGTCACGCCCGCCTGCCAGGACACGCCGAACTCGCGCAACAACTACATCACGGGCATCAATGACATGCGCAAGGAGGGCGAGGGCGTCTACGACCTGCTCGTCGCCATCGACGCCAGTGACCTGCAGCGCCTGGGATCGGTCTACATGCCCGCCCAGCACGCGCGGGTGCCGATGCTGGTCTTCGACCATCACATTACCAACACCGAATTCGGGACGGTCAACGTCGTGGAACCGGCGACCTCCTCTTCGGCCGAGATCATCCTCAAGCTCGTTCAGCGGATGGGTCTGCGCCTGACTTCGGAAGTGGCGACCGCGTTGCTGACCGGCCTGATCACCGACACCCTGGCATTTCGCACCTCGAATACAACGGCGGACACGATGGCGGCCGCCACGACTCTGATGCGGGCGGGCGCAAATCTGATCGAGATCACCCAGCGCAGCCTGGTCAGCAAACCGTTCGAGTCGATCAAGTTCATGGCGGCGGGTGTGTTGCGGGCCAAGGTCGAAGACGAAGTCGTATGGGCAACCGTTCCCAAGAAACTCCGGGCCGAGATGGAATTTCGCGAGCAGCGCGGTGACGCCGGTCTGGTCAGCATGCTCGCAGCCGCGCAGGAAGCCCGGATCGCCGTCGTCTTTGTCGAGAACCCGGATGGGGCGATCGAGATCGGCTTCCGCGGACAGCCCGGCTATGACGTGTCCCAGGTCGCCCTCGAATTTGGGGGTGGCGGCCATCCGGCCGCCGCGGGATGCACCCTGCCCGGCCCGATGCGCGATGCGGTCAACCGCGTCCTTCCCCGCCTGAGGCGGGTTGTGCGCGAGCACTAGGCAAGCATGGACGGACTGGCCATCATCGACAAGCCCGCCGGCATGAGCTCGCACGATGTGGTCGCCCGCGCGCGGCGGATCACCCGGATGCGGGCAATCGGCCACGCCGGCACGCTCGACCCGATGGCCACCGGTGTGCTTACCCTGTGCATTGGCCAGGCCACCCGACTGTCCGAGTATCTGCTGGGCGAGGAGAAGGGCTATGTGGCTCGGGTGCGCCTGGGCGCGCGCAGCAACACCGATGACGCCGAAGGCGAGATCGTTGAGGGCTCAGCGCCCGATTTCAGCCCGGCTGCGCTGCGGGCTGCGCTTGCCGCGCTGACCGGACCGCTGCAGCAGATCCCGCCCCAGTTCTCGGCCATCCAGCGCGACGGACAGCGCGCCTATGCCCTGGCCCGCAAAGGCGAGACAGTAGACCTGCCCGCCCGGCCTGTCACGGTGTATGAACTGACCTGGTTGGACGAGGCCGGCCTGATCGATGCCGCCGGCGACTGGAACGCGGGCGCGGCCCCGCTCGAGATCGGGTTGCGCGCGCGGGTCTCGGCCGGGACCTACATTCGCGCGCTGGCCCGCGACTTGGGCGAAGCGCTTGGCTGCGGCGGGCTGCTCTCCGCGCTGCGGCGCACCCAGGCCGGCCCATTTGGAATTGCCAGCGCGACGACGTTGGAAGCGTGGCAGGCGATGGGACCGGATTGGGGACAGATTTTGCGGCCAATGGACGAAGCGGTTGTTGGCTTTCCGCGGGTGGATGCGGACAGTGAGACCGCGCGGCGGGTCAACCTTGGCCAGTTTCCAACGGCTCCGGCCGGCCTACCCGAAGGACTGGCGCGGGTATACGATCCACAGGGCCGCCTGATCGCCATTGCCCGGATCGCGGATGGCAAAATCCACCCGGCCAAAGTCTTCGCCGGCGCGCCGCCCGCGGCGGGGTAGCATCAGTCCCCAAGCCGCCATGGAACATGTCCGCTCGCTCGAGGCATTTGCCGCGCCCGTCTCCGTGTGCGCCGTCGGCACGTTTGATGGCGTGCACCTTGGCCACCAGCAACTGATCGCGGGGGTGGTCGAGGACGCCCGAACGCGCAGCGCGGCCGCCATCGTCATCACGTTTTTCCCCCACCCAAAGGTCGTGTTCGGACGCGCGCCGGCCCTGTATCTCACCCTGCCCGACGAGAAGGCCGAACTGATGCGGGCGATGGGCATCGACGCGGTGCTCAGCCTGCCGTTTGACCAGACCACGATCGCGACCAGCGCCGATGACTTCATCGCCCAGATGCGCCGCCAGTTTGGGATGAACAGTTTGTGGATGGGCCAGGACTTTGCGTTGGGCCACCGGCGGCAGGGCACGCCCGAGTTCCTGCGTACCCGAGGCCGCGAGCAAGGCTTTGCCGTGTCGATCGTTGCGCCGGTCCTGGCGGCGGGTATTCCGGTGTCGAGCACACGCATCCGTGAGGCGGTGCTGCGCGGAGATCTGCTCGAAGCAGCCGAGTGCCTGGGCCGATCGTTCAGCGTCGCGGGTGAACTCATCGCGCCGCGCCGGGTGCGCGCGCCTGCCGATCATGTCTTGCCGCCACCGGGCGTGTATCCGGTCTACGCCTGCGGCGGGCTTAACCAGGCCCGGCTGCGGGCCGACGCGCCAAGCGTGATCGATCTGGCGACGCCAGTCGAGGATTGCGCATCGGTGGTAGTGGAGTTCATATGAATCCGGAAGCGGCATGCCCCGGCTTCGTCGGGGCATGCCGCTTCCGGACAAGAACACGTCAATGCCCAGCCTGAAAGACCGATTCCAGCGCGCAAGCCTGCGCGCCAGCAACGCCCTGCGACGGCGCCGTCTCGCCCCGCGCTGGGTGCTGCTCACCCTCGACGGACCGATCGTCGAATTCGCCCCGCCCTCACCCCTGCCCGATCTGCCAGCGCCCATCGAGCGCATCCTCGAGCGGTTCCTGCCAGAGCCGCCGCGGAATGTCAACATGCTGCGCCGAAGCTTCGAGCAATTGGCCAATGACCCGCGCGTCGAAGGGGTCATATTGCGGCTGGACTGCTCGGCCAGCGCCGCGATCTATCAGAGCCTGCGCGGGCTTATTGGCGAGCTCCGGGCGGCGGGAAAGCGGGTCGTAGCCTATGCCGAGCGATTCGGGCCGATGTCGTATTACCTGGCCTGCGCCTGCGACCAGATCGTTATGCCGCCCGAGGCAGAGTGGAGCGTGCTCGGGTTTGAACGCGAGTATGTGTTCCTGAAGGACGCCCTCGACTGGGCCGGCATTGGAGTCGAAGCGGTGCGAGTGTCGCCCTTCAAGTCGGCGCCCGATCAATTCACCCAGACCGACTTCAGCGCCGAGTCGCGGGCGCAGGCCGAGGCGCTGCTCGACGCCGTCTACGAAACCGTGGTGGCCGGGGTGGCGTCCGGGCGCCGCCTCAGCCCTGAGACGGTGCGCGCACGCATCGACCAGGCGCCCTACAAGGCCGAGCAGGCAGTGGCGCTTGGTCTGATCGACGCGGCGCGCTACGAGGATCAGTTGCGGGATTTCGTTGTGCCGGGCTCGGCTGGCGAGAAACCGGCCGAGGCGCCTCGCGGCGTGCGCGCGCGCATTTCGGCCTTTGTCCACGACCCGCGGGCGACGTTGCGGCGTCGGCGCGTGCGGCCCGCCCTGCAGACGTATGGCGAGGCATGGCGGGCGCTGTTGCTGCCGGACATTGACTGGGCCGACCCGTATGTCGCCGTGATTCAACTGGAAGGCGGCATCATCGAAGGCAAATCAAGTCCACCTTCGCCCCTGCCCCTGCCCTTCGTCGGCGACCGCGCTTCGGGACACGAGTCCATTGCGGCGGCATTCCGTTCGGCCGAAAACGACGACGAAACGGCCGCCATCGTGCTCGTCGTGGACTCGCCGGGCGGGTCGGCCCTGGCCAGCGACCTCATCGCGCGCGAAGTGCGGCGGGTCCGGACGAAAAAGCCGGTCGTCGTCTACATGAACGGGGTGGCTGCCAGCGGGGGCTACTACGCGGCGGCGCTGGCCGATTACATCGTCGCCCAGCCGCTCACGGTCACGGGCAGCATCGGGGTATTCGCCCTCAAGCCCACCGATGGCGGGGTCTACGACCGGCTGCGCGTGCGCCGCACAACGCTCAGCCGGGGGGCGCGGGCCGGGCTGTATGGCACGGCCAAGGCTTTTGACGCGGATGAGCGCGCGGCGGTCACCCAGTCGATCGGGCGGACCTACGATGCCTTCAAGCGGGTCGTCGCCGACGGGCGAAAGCTCGACATCGACGCGGTCGAGCCACTCGCCGGCGGGCGGGTATGGACCGGGACGATGGCGCTTGAGCGCAAGCTGGTGGACGCGCTGGGGGATTTCCAGGTGGCCCTGAACAAGGCAGCCGAACTGGGCAAGATCCCGGCCGACAAACGCGCCCCATTCTGGGTGGTGTCATCCACGCGCGGCTTCCGGCTACCCGCGCCGTTTGTTGATCCCGCGGCGGTCGCGCGGTCGGTGATAGACGATACTCAGCAGCGCATCCGCCGGATCGTGAGCGGCCGGGCCCAAGCCCAACTGCCGTTTGAGGTCGGCCACTTCGAGTAAATGAAACCGCTAAATGTCTGCGCCGATGAGACCCGGGATCTATCCGCAGATTCCGCAGATTTCCGCCGATTCTTTTTCCGAATCCGCGCTCAACATATTCAAATCCGCGGAAATCGGCGGAATCTGCGGATAAACGATTTGTGCTGGCCCGTCGAGATGCCTGGGTGGCAACATTCAGGAGCGCGTCCGAAGGTTGCTTTCGTTTAGGCTGCCATGCTCATCCAACACCTGTCGCTGACCAACTTTCGGCTGTATGCGCGTCTGGAGCAGGACTTTGCGCCCGGGCTGACCATCATCCAGGGTGACAACGCCCAGGGCAAGACCTCGCTGCTCGAGGCCGTGCACTATCTAGCGACCGCCCACTCACCCCACACCAACGCCGATCGGCAGGTCATTCGCTGGGGAGCGGGCGAAGAAGCGCCCTACCCGTACGCGCTGCTCAAGGGCGAACTGCGCCGGCGCGACGGCGCGCGCCTGCTCGAGCTGGGCCTGCAGATCGGCGAGGCCGGCCGGCTGCGCCAGGACATTCGGATCGATCGCATGCCCAAGAAGGCGATTGATCTGGTCGGGCAACTCGCCGTTGTGCTCTTTCTGCCAGGGGATGTCGAGCTGGTCTCCGGCGCCCCCGCCTTGCGCCGCGAGTTTCTGGACGGCGCGCTGTGCCAGGTCGATGCGGGGTATGCCCAGGCGCTGGAGCAGTATGCGAAGGCGATGGCCCAACGGAATGCGCTGCTCAAGCAGGCCCAGGAGCGCCATATCGATCCGGATGAGCTGGCGATCTGGGATGCCCAATTGGTGCCGGCCGGGGTGTTAATCTCGCTGCGCCGGCGCGCGGCCGTGGCGGAGCTGAGCACCCTGGCCCTGCCGATCCACCGCGAGTTGTCGGGCGGTACCGAGTTCATGCAGACCCGCTATGCGCCGAATTTTGACGCGGCAGCCCCGCAATTGGAGGACGCGTATCAGATCGGACTGGCGATGGCCGGCCCGCCGGACGGCGTGAGCGCGGCGGATCTCGAGGCGGCGTTCCTGCGCGCGTTGGCGACCCGGCGCAAGGAAGAGATCGCGCGCGGGCTGACCTTGACCGGGCCGCATCGGGATGATTTGAGGATGATCGCCAACGGAGTGGATCTGGGCGAGTATGGCTCGCGCGGCCAACAGCGCACGGCCGTGCTGGCGCTCAAGCTGGCCGAGGCAGCCTGGCTGAAAGAGCGCCTGGGCGAAGACCCGGTGATCTTGCTTGACGAAGTGCTGGCCGAGCTCGATCCCCGCCGGCGGCAGTGCCTGCTCGCCCGGATTGGGGAGGGTCAGCAGACCTTGATCACGACGACGGACGTGCACCGATTTGACGCCGATTTTGTGCGCAAGGCCGCGCTGCTGACGGTCCGCGGCGGGATTGTCGGCGGCGCTTTATAATCGCGGCAGGCCCGAGTAGTTCAAATGGATAGAACAACGCTCTCCTAAGGCGTGTGTTGTGGGTTCAAGTCCTGCCTCGGGCACTTTTGATACGCCAATCCGGCGTCAAGCGACGGAGTGATCCAGGTCCCAACCCGCTCTGCCTGTCACGGGCGCGGCAGGTTTTGTCCGCAGATTACGCGGATTTTCGCCGATTTTGGCAAATCTAGATAAGCTGTTGCAAATACGGGGAATATGGCCTAAGCGAACCACATGTGAAATCTCGGAGTCAGACTCCGAGATTTCATGATGTCCTCCGCGCGTGGATAGTAGGCTGGGGCATGTCGTGGATCTCGAGCGCGCGATCCAACATGCCCGCTCTCGCGCCATCAGCGGCGGGCGCTAGACCACTTTTTTCTTCGTGAATTCGGCCAGCTGCAGCGCGATTTTGGTCTTGTGCTTGATCACATTGGCGCTGAAGGTCAGGGAGCCCTTTGACGGGGGCATAAGCGATGACTTCTTAATGACCACTTCACCGCCTGTCTTCACTTCCACCGCTGCCTTGGGTTCGCCCGTCAGCCACTTCTGCAAGGTGCTGGCATGCCCGCCATAAGGCTTCCCGAGCTGGCCAATAACAAGAATGGGCTCGATGTAGGTGACCGGCAGCTTGGCGCCGTCTTTGGCCCGTTTCAAGTTGGCGGCATTCGCGACCTTGATCTTCTCGAGGTCCGCCGACAACTTCACCAGCGTGTCGCTTTTGACATCCAGCTTGATCTTCTCCATGATGGACGATATGGTGTCCGTCATTTCGTCGTATTTGAAGAGCTTTGCAAGGCGCTGCAGCTCCTTCTTCTCGGCGCTCGAATGATTGATCTTGTCATTGGCAAGAAAGAACTCGTAAAGCGCCTTGGCGGCAGTGGCGCTCGTAGGTGGGCCCTGCTCGAGAAACTCGATATTGTCTCCGCAATGCAATCCGTTTGCGAATTTATGCAGGATCTTGCGCATCATCGGATCCTTCCAGACCGTGTCGAAGTTGAGGGCCATCTAGTACTCCTTGGCGTGGAGATTCCACGCGCTTGTGAATGCGTCGCAATTGCTCAGCCCAATCACCAAAAAAGGACATCGGCGAGAATCTGCGTAATCTGTGGACAGATTCCGAGTCCGCTGGATCGGCCAGAGCAGCTACAAAGCGTTTGATACGACGTATTTTAGCGGCGATCCGCAAATTTCGGAACACTGAGCGAGGACAGCGACGAAATGATCTCGCCCATCTCGTCGTCCCTCAACGACACCAACTCCAGCAGCAAATAGCCGTCAGCCGCGGCGTGATCCATCACCCAGATCGACGGCGCGCCCTGCCGGAGCGCCACGGCCAGCGCGGCTGCGCTCGCCAAGGGATGGGTCGGCCCGATCTGCAGCCGGACACGCGAGAAGGGCAAACCTGAGGAATCAGGCAGGCTGCTGGCCGCAATTCCGGATACGCCCCTAACCTGATCCACGAACCAGGCGACCTTGCGGGACTGCTCAGCCTGCCAGGCGGGCAGATCAAGCGCTTCTCGCTCTTCCAGCGCGGCGAGCACCCCGACCAGAGCTTCCTTGCTGGCCTTCATCCCCCGCCCGATGCCGCGCTCCTGGGCCCGGCAGGCCTGAACAAGCGGCTTGCGCCCAACAATGAGCCCGGCTGTGGGCGCGGCCAGGTATTTCTGCGCGCTGAGCAGGACGAGATCGGCTCGCGTGGCCAGCAGCTCGGGCAGGCGCAGATCCTGGGCCGCGCCGTCAATGATCGCCGGCACGCTCTGCCTGTGGGCGGCGGCGACGGCCGCGCCAAGATCGAGGGGCGCCCCGCGCGCGAGACGCGAGGACACCAGGAGCAGGCAGGCCGTCCGCTCTTCGACCAGTGCGCGCTCGAGGTCGGCGATATCACAACGCGCCCCCGTGCCTGCGATGACCGGAGTCGCCCCGGCCAACCGAATCGCGGTGAGGATGGGGTGGCCATAGTCGACGACGTGCCCGGCGGGGATAACCACCCGGTTGGGCATGTCGGTCGAATCCGGCAGCGCCGCGACGCGCTCGGGCGCATCGCCGGCCATCGCCGCCGCCACCGCCACCGTGATCGCGGCGGCAGTCCAGTGCACGACCGCAGCCGTCTCGGCGCCGTAATGGCTGGCTATGCGGGCGCTGACCGCCGCCTGCAGCTCGTCGATGACAAAATGCTCCGCCAGGGCGTCAGCGACTGCGGCCCGCACGCGCGTCGATGAGCGAGACACGCCCAGCGGGGTGAAAGTGCCGCGCGCGTTAATCACGCGGGTGAGGCCATATTTGGCGTGGATGTTCTTCATGCTGTGTTCCAGCCGGCAACGCAGCCCGGCCCGCTCGACCCGTCACTGCCACAGCCGGTTTTGTCCGCAGATTGACGCGGATTAGCGCAGAATTGTCAGGGGAAAAGACGCGCGCGGAAGTCCCTGGACTTCCGCGCGCGCGAACGGCAACGTAACGAACGATCAACTAATCGTCGTCGACCAGATCCTTGAGTGCCGCGAAGTCCTTGAACAGGCCCTTCATTTCGGCCGGGATCTGGGCTTCATCCACTTTGTCGCCCATCTTGCTCAGGATCTTCTTGAGGGCCTTGAGCAGCTTCTTGTTCTTTTCATCCAGTGGAGCAGGAGGAGGAGGCGATCCGCCGCCGCCGCTTGGGCTGCCACCACCGGACGAACCGCCGCCGCTCGGGCTGCCGCCGCCGCTCGGGCTGCCACCCCCGCCGGCCTGGCCGACCGCCGCGCCGGAACCACCGTCCTGCTGGCCCACGGGCGTGAACGCGTCGGACTGATTGCCCTGCTGGCCACTACCTTGTCCGTACTGATAGTTCGGATCGGCGTCGCTATCGAGCCGGTCAAAGGCAGCTTCCGGATTGGTCGGCACACCATCGGGAAGATCGCCGCCACCCTGCTGGCCCGTTCCATACTGGTAATTCGGGTCGTTGCCGTCCAGGATGTCGAAAGCCGCGCCGGGGTTGGTTGGCACGCCGTCAGGCATATCGCCACCACCACCGCCGGCCGAGCCGCCGCTGTCACCGCCGTCCAGGTTGTTGAAAAGCTGGGACGGGTCCGGCATGCCGGCGTTGCCGCCACCCCCATCGAGGTTGTTGAAGAGCTGCGAAGGATCAGGCATCCCGCCACCTGCGCCACCACCGCCACCTGCGCCACCACCGCCGCCTGCGCCACCACCGCCGCCTGCGCCACCACCGCCGCCCGCGCCACCACCGCCGCCCGCGCCACCACCGCCGCCCGCGCCGCCACCACCGCCTGCGCCACCACCGCCGCCCGCGCCGCCACCAGCGCCCGCACCGCCACCAGCGCCCGCGCCACCACCACCACCGGCAGAGCCGCCACCACCACCACCCGTCTGGTCACGCCGCAATTGGCCCGAGGCTTCTCCTTCGGCTTGCTGCATCAGCTGCCGGATTTGCCCTGATGATTGTTTGGCGGCATCCATCGCCGCCGCCAAACGCTTCAGCGACGGCATGACAGAACCGTCCATCTCGCTATAAAACGCGGTCGCGCCCGGTCCAATCCAGTCACCCCCCCGAAGCGTGTCGAGGTTCTGCCGCAAGGACTGGATCAATTGCCGGGTGCTTTCGCCTTCCTGGCCAAAACGCTGGCCGATCTGGTTGAGCTGGTCGTAGTCGGAACGGATTTTTGGCGCAGCCATGAATAGTGCCTCCAGGATGAAGCCGCCCCTGAGATGCGGCAGTTGACGCTATTGCTAGCCTATCTCGCCTGATTCCCGTTGTCATGGGGCTATATCCCGAAAAACCGGGAAGTATGTCCCGAAATCAAAGGGAATTCGCGAGGGCCAGCTTTAGTTGGGCAAGCATGCGCTCGATGTCAGCATCATCGATGCCCACGCCCATATGACCAAAGCGCAACACCCGGTCGCTCAGGGGAGGGAGCCCCACCCCGATCATGATGTTCTCGGTCCGCAGTATCGCCTGCATGACATCGGCCGGACGGATGCCGGCCGGCGCGATCGACGTCGTCAACACGGGTGCCATCCAATCTGCGGGCACAAAAAGCGGCAGGCCAATGTCGGCCAGGCGTGCCCGCAAGTGATCGGCGCGCTGACGATAGCGCGCAAGCCGCGCGTCCAGACCTTCAGTAGTCAGGGCCCTCAGGGCAGCGTGCAGCCCGAGCATGGCTGGGCTCGGCATCGTGGCCGGATACGGGTGCCAGTTGGGCGACTCGTCCTCGTACTTCTGCCAGGTCGTGAGGTGCAGATACCAGCTTCGGACCTCGCTTGGCGGCATGGCCTGGGCAATCTCCCAGACCCGCTCGTTCACTGCGACGACGGCCAGGCCGGGCACACCGCCCAGACACTTCTGGGAAGCCGAAATAACGGCGTCGATCCCCCATGCGTCCATCGGCAGGGGCGTGCCTGCCAGCGACGATACCGCGTCGACAATGCACAGCCGGCCCTGAGCGCGACAAATCGCAGCGATTTCCTCGATCGGGTTGAGGATTGCCGAGCCCGTCTCGAGCTGCACAAACAGCCCCGTTCGGATCGACGGATCGGCTGCGAACGCGCGCGCGATCGCGGCGGGATCCAAGCGTTGATCAAGCGGCGCCTCGACCACGACCGGCTCGCAACCGATCCTCTTGAGCACCTCGATCCAGCGCTCGCCGAAGAACCCGTTGTCGCCCACCAGCACTCGCTCGCCCCGGCGCAGGACGGATTGGAAGATGAGCTCGGCTCCAACATGACCCGAGCCGGCAGTCACAAACACGCGCCCGCTGGTGCCGATGATCTGGCGGAGCATGTCCTTGAGTTCAAGGTGGATTGGGATCCAGCCCGGCCCATAGTTCGGGCGCACCGGCGCGCCAACTGCAGCAAGCACGTCGTCGGCCACCGAGATCGGGCCAGGAATCATGAGTTTCAGTGACATTGAATATGGGATTAAGGCGCGCATCCAAAGTTGCCGGCCGATGGTATTCCGGAAAAATCGATGCGGGGCGGGTCTCCAATGAGGCCCGCCCCGCGCTCCGCCTTCGCGCGAAGACGGCTACATCTCTGGCGTTGCTACCGCCGGTTTTTTCAAAAAGCTTATGCCCCGGCTCCGCCGGGGCATAAGCTTTTTGGATTATCCTCGAGAGATTCTAGACCAGTTCTGCTTCTTGCAGAAGTCAGTGATGACCGGAATGTTGATGTCCTTGCCCTGATAGGACTGAATCGCCCAGATGATGGTGGGGATGAACAGCACAGGCGCGAGGCAGGCGAGGATGACGGTAACGGTCAGGATGATGGAGATGACGAACGCGACAACCGCGTAGGCCAGGCTCTGCACGGCATCCTTTTTCAGAACAGGATCCTTCTTCATGCTGTCGGAGACGAGCACGATGATCGGCATGATCGGGGAAAGCAGATAGGTGAGCAGTCGGTAGAGCTTCTGGTTGGAATCGGCTGGGCTATTCATGTCTTTGGTTAATCTCCTGTTTCAAGCGAACAATGATTTGCGATCTCCCCGTATTCTAACCACGTTCTCAGCAAACGCAACCGCTTACGCGATGTCCCCTGGTTTCGCGTGGGGAAACGGGCGCAGGACGCATTTACAATCACCCCCGCATGCTTCGCATTATCTTTATGGGCACCCCGGACTTCGCGGTGCCCGCCCTGCGCGCTGGCCGAAGATCATCAGGTCATGGCCGTGGTCACCCAGCCCGATGCTCCGGCCGGGCGCGGGCGCGCACTCGCCCAATCCGCCGTCAAGCATGCCGCGCTGGAGCTCGGTCTGCCCGTGCTCCAGCCGCCCAGCCTCAAGCAACCTGAGGCAGTCGCCGAGCTCAGCGCATTACGCCCCGACATCATCTTCGTGGCCGCGTTCGGGCAGATCCTGCGCCGGGCGGTGCTGGATCTCCCTCCGCTCGGCTGCCTGAATGCGCACGCCTCGCTTCTGCCGCGCTGGCGCGGCGCATCGCCGGCCAACGCCGCGATCGCCGCCGGCGACTCCGAGACTGGCGTCTCATTGATGAAGATGGATCCCGGCCTCGATACTGGGCCGGTCATCGCCCAACGTCATGAGTCCATCCTTCCCGGCGACACTACGGCGACGCTCCTGGCCCGGCTGGCGGAGCTGGGAGCCGCGCTGGCGCGCGAGACCCTGCCCGCCTGGGCGAGCGGCGAGATAGCCGCCGTGGCTCAAGATCCCAGATTGGTGACGACTTGCGGGTTGATCAAGAAGGAGCATGGGCGCCTGGATTGGTCGCGGCCGGCCGCCGCCCTCGAGCGGCATATCCGGGCGATGACACCCTGGCCCGGCGCAACGACAAGCTGGGCAGGCAAACAGATGCGAATCCTGCGGGCGCGGGTCGCAGAATCTGTGGTTGACGCGCCCGCCGGGATGGTCGTTGCGATGGCGGGCGGATTCGGAGTCGTATGCGGAAACGGAACGCTCGAGATTGTCGAAGCTCAGCTCGAGGGGCGCAAGCCCATGTCCGCGACGGATTTGGCGCGCGGTCAGCGCGGGTTGATCGGGGCAGTGTTGGGCTAAGGACGTTGACCGTGACGCCTCCCCTCGCCCCGCGCTTTCGCGCGGGGTGACGGGCTACACAGCTGCAACGCATGCGTCGCGACCCTCAGTTGGGCGGCGTCTCCGGCGGCTTGCCCTTGCGCTCGCGGCGCCGGCGCAGAAGCTCGGCTGCGGCGTTGACGGCTGGCGGCGGCGCCTCAGCGCCCTCCTCGATTGCATATTGGGCCGGCTGCTCGCGCAGGCGCTGAAGCTCCGCCCGCAGCGAGGCCCTGCCCAACGGGGCTTCAACCGGCGCATCCGCGCTCGTCACGGTCTTGCGTTTGGCCGCCATCAAACGCCCCATGCGCTCCGTGTTGGCCAGGGCCATCTGTGGCGCAAGACCGCGCCGCCGCGCAAACAGGCGCTCCAGCAGGCCCGGCACGCTGATGACGATCCGGCGGGCCGCAACGTCAAACGGCAGAAGCAGCGTCGCGAACAGCATCAGGATTGGGAAGAGATCGGTTCGGGCCGCTGCCGCTGGCACATTCAGCTCAAAAGCCTGGGCGGGCATGGTCAACCTTGCTCCGCCGCCGAGCGACGCCCATGCTTCAAGGGCGCTCTGTCCGCTTGCGGCGGCCGGGGCATATTCGGCTGAATACGGCCGAGCATAGGGGATGGCCCGCTCGAGCGTCGCCTCGCCGGCGGCATCAAGCGACTCCACCCGCACAAGATAGGCGCCGGGCAGCGTGAGCGGGGCATCCACCTCGAAGTGCCCCGGGGCGGTCTGGACCATCGGCACAGTCTGTGTGATGCCATCGGCATCAATCAGCGTCGCGCGCAGACGCGCCTCGTTGGCCTGCGCGGCGCGGGCCGCCGGCAGGTCCGCCTCGATTACGGCCCGATCGCCGCGCGAGGTCACCTTTGCCTGGGCCCCGCTGTCGAGGCGATCAAGGATCGTCCAGCGAATCGCCTGGGCCCAAAAGCGCGGGTATTCGGCCCAATTGACCCAGGGCTGGCCCCAGCGGGTGGTGGCATCCGAGGTGAAGGCGACCGCGCGCCCGAGGCCGTACTGCCAGGTCGCCAGAAGCGGGTCCGTCTCGCTCGCGCGCAGGATGACCTGGGCCGAGGGCTTGGGCGTGCTGGCCACGTAGCCCCGCAACTGGGGCACGGCCGAGATCCCGGCCAGAATGGGCGACGCCGCGCCCAGCTTCGGAAAGAAGGGCTCCTCGATAATGTAACTGCGTTGGGCAAGGGCGGTCTCTTCGGTGAAGATGTTGGGCAGATTGGCGGCGCGATTCGTCAAGTGGAAGCGCCCCTCTCCGATGCGGGCGATATCTCGCAGGAAAGGCACATCGCTGCCATCGCCGATCGCGACGACGCTCAGGGTGATGTTGCGCGCCCGCATCTGGGCGACCAGTTCTCGCGCGCCCGGCTGGTGCTCGGAATCGCTGCCGTCAGCGAGCAGAATGACGAACTTCGTCAGGCGGGTGGTCGGGGCGAGAACGCGGGCCGCCTCGTCAAGCGACTCCTTGATGTAGATGCCCCCGCCCCCCACCCCGATTCGGACGATGCGCGGAATATAGGCGGCCCGGTCGCGCCCATTGAACGGGCCGATCACGTCAACCGGAAGGGTGTCAAACGCAATCACGGTGACTTCGTCATCCTCGTTGAGCAACTCGACGGCGCGGGCGGCCGCCTCGGCCGCAAGACGCATCTTCTGGGCGCCGTTCTCGAGCGCGCCCATGCTGCCGCTCTTGTCCATCACGATGACCATCGCGATCGACGGAAAGCGTTTGGGGTCGCGCACCTGCATCTCGACTGGGAGCGTTTCTTCGAGCGGGGTCTTGAAGTAGCCCCCGACGCCATAGCTGTTGGGCCCGCCGATCACGACCAGCCCGCCGCCGATATCGCGGACATAGCTCTGGATCGAGAACATGGCACGTTGCGACAGGTCGCGGGCCGGGACATTGGCCAACACCAGTGACTGATACTCGGCCAGCGATTGAATCTCGGTCGGCATCGCGCCGGCGGTGGTTTCGTCGAAGGCGATTTCGGCCGCCCTGAGGGCGGCCTTGAGCGGGGCAACTTCATCCGCTGCGCCGCGCCCGGGCGCGCCGGCAACCAGGAGAATGCGCGGCGGACCGCCCACGACGATTGCGGCCGACAGAGTGTTGTTTTGCGGGATGCCGTCCTGCGGAACGGACAGGCTGGCCCGGATGGCGCTCAGGCCGGCCCGGGCCGCAGTGACGCGAATGCTGAAGGTGTTCTGGCCAACCAGGAGATTGACGTCCTGCTGGCCAACCAAATCCGGCCCGGCAAAAAGCGTGAGCTGGGCGCGCTGGGCGAGAGACGAGCGCACCACGACCTGGACGGGAATGACCTGGCCGGCCGAGGCGCGCTGAGGGACGTCGAGGCGCTCGATTGCGGCATCCGGTCCTGTCGTCGATGGCAGCGCGACCACATCGAGGCGGGCGTTGGCGGCCCGGGCGAGGCGGGCGGCCGCTTCGGCATCCCCTGAAGTCGGAAGCCCATCGCTGAGCAGGACCAGCCGGCGGGCGGTGTCATTTGGCAGCAGCGAAAGGCCGAGACGGACGGCATTCTCCACGTTTGTGCCGCCTGAGCGCACCTGAGCGCCAAACGGTTGCAGATCACGCAGGCCGGTCATGGCGCGTTCGATCTGGGCATCCGCCCCGAAGACCACGACGGCCGCGCTGTCAAGCGGGCCTTCACGCTGTCCGGCCGGGCGCATGCTCCGCAACGCGTCAGCGACAAAATCGGCGGCCAGATCGCGGCCCTCGGCTCCGACGCTGTCCGAGGCGTCGACCAGAAACACGACCGAAAGCCGGCGGTTGAGCGTGACCAATTGCGCGCCAGCCATGGCCAGGGCAATCAGGGCAATCAGGCCGCAGCGCACCAGCGCGCCAATCACGGTGTGCCGGTCCCAGATCAAGCCTGAACGCGAGGCGGGCCCACCCGCGACGGGACGCGCGCCCGCCAGGGCCGCGACACGCCTGCGCTGGGCCAGACGCGGCCAGGCGATCAGGATGCTCAGCGGAATGAGCAGAAGAAGCGCCAGGAAGACGGGTTGAGAGAAAGTCAGCACCCGCGCCAGATTGTATCTGTCGCGGCGCGCCGCCTTCACCGGGTAGACTCGGCCGCCATGGGACGCTTCAAGTATCTCGACATCATCCTGGGTCTCTTCGTTTCGGTGCTGCTGATCAGCAACATCGCCTCGTCGGCCAAGATCATCGAACTTGGGCAGTTGGGGCCGCTCACGCTGACTTTTGACGCCGGGACGCTGGTCTTCCCGCTCAGCTATATCTTCAGCGATGTGCTGACCGAGGTGTATGGATATAGAAATGCGCGACGGGTGATCTGGATCGGCTTCTTCAGCCTGCTGCTAACGAGCCTTGTGCTGGTATGGGTCGGGCGCCTGCCCGGGGAAGCCTTCTGGTTGTCGACGACCGCGAGCGGCGATGCCGCGGCGGCCGATTTCGGGCAACAGGCCTACGACAAGATCTTTGGCCTGACCGTGCGGATCGTTTTGGGCAGCCTGGCCGCCTACTGGTGCGGGTCCTTTCTGAATGATTTCCTGCTGGCCCGGCTCAAGGTCCGAACGGCCGGCCGCTATTTGTGGGTGAGGACGATCGGAAGCACACTGGTGGGCGAAGGCGTCGACACACTCATATTCGCCGTGATTGCGTTCGCGGGCGTGCTCCCAACCGAGACCCTGGTGACGTTGATCGTCTCAAACTATGTCTTTAAGGTCGGAGTTGAGGTCGTGTTTACGCCACTGACCTACGCGATTGTGAACCGGCTCAAGCAGGCGGAGGGCGTCGATGTCTTTGATCGTGATACCGATTTCAACCCTTTCACCTTGTCCACGCCGCAAGGCCAGGGAAAGTAAACCGGTCAACCCTTAGGGTGGGATCACGATGCGAATCGGGCTTGATTTCGGGACAACCAACACCAGCGCGGCGGTGGTCGTCGATGGCGCGCCGCAGGTGCTGCCGTTGGACCCGGCCAGTTTGACGCCCGAGATTCTGCGCTCGGCCCTTTTCCTCACCCGCCCCGATGCAAGCAGCGGCGGCGCGAGCGTGCCATATCTGGGCCGGGAGGCCATCGATCGGTTTACCCATGCCAACGTTGGGCGGGTGATCGACTACCAGTTGAAGTTCATCGGCACAACCGATATTCTGCTGGGAGATCTGCCCTCGATCTCGCAGGCGATGTATAGCGAGGTCGACATGAACGCGCCCGGCCGGCTGTTTCAGTCGCTCAAGACCGAGATGCGCTCACGGGCCTACGAGGGAACCAGCGTGTTTGGCGTGCGCTACTCAATTGAGATGCTGGTTGGGACGATGTTGCGCGAGATCGCCGGGCGGATCGAACGTCTGACCGGCGAACCGATCACGGCGATTACGATCGGCCGCCCGGTCCGGTATTCGGAGGATGCGGGCGAGAATGCGCTGGCGTTCGAGCGCATGCAGGACGCCTGCGCCTTTGCCGGATTACCCGCCGCGCAGTTCCTGGAGGAACCGAGCGCCGCCGCCCTGGCCTATCTGCGCGATTCGGCCCGGGCGGAGACCGTCCTGGTTTTTCGATTTCGGCGGCGGCACGTTTGCCGTGACGCTGCTGCGGGCCGACGGCGCGGGCGGCGCGCGCACCCTGGCAACCGCGGGTGTGCCGGTCGGGGGCGAGCTCTTTGATCAGCGGCTCACGCTCGGGCGATTGCTCGATCACTTCGGCGAGGGCGCCACGATGCGGACGGTAATGGGCGGGGCGCGTATGCCGGTACCAAACCACATCCTGCGCATGCTGGGCGACTGGGAGACCATCGTCGAGTTGTCCCGGCGCGAGCACATGGAGACGATCGAGCTGATGGTGGCCACTGGCGACAGGCCCATTCAGTTGCGCGCCCTGCGCGACCTGGTGCGGCACAACTTCGGCCTGCCCTTCTATGAGAAGGTGGAGCAGGCCAAGGTCGCGCTGAGCGCAGCCGAGCGCGCCCGGTTCCGGATGGAGATGGGCGACATCTTCATCAGCGACACAATCCGACGGATTGAGTTTGAGCGTTTGATTGGGCCGGACGCGCGGCGGGTCGACGCGTGCATGGACGACGCTCTGGCCAGGGCCGGGTTGCGGGCCGCGGATGTTGATGTCGTGCTGCGGACTGGCGGATCGTCGCGCATCCCGCTATTCAAGCGATTGCTGACGTCCAAATTCGGCGAGGCGCGCCTGCGCGAGATCGACGCCTTCACCAGCGTGGCGGCCGGGCTGGCCATTGCGGCCGCCCACGCATGACACACACCTCCAGACACCAAGCCCACCGGCGATGCCGGTGGGCTTGGTGTCTGGCAAAGTGTCATCCGGAGTGGACGCCGGCGGCTTCGATCGCCGCGCGCAGGCGGCGGGCCGAGTCGATCAGGGCGGCGTCGGTGTCGCGGCCATAGCCGCCGCTCTTGGGCAAGCCGCCGATCTCCAGAATGGCCGGCCCACTGAAGCCGCCGCGCAAAGGGCCGCAAAGTGCGCGTCGAAATCCACCCGGCCCAGTCCCAATGGCAGGTGGTAATTGACCACCGGCAAAGGCGTGTCTGCGACGTGCAGCATCTGCATTCGCCCGGCCAGCCCGAGATAGGCATCGACATCGTCCGGCAGGGCGTGATTCATGTCCCACACAAAGCCCAATCCGGGAATCGCCTCCAACGCGCGCGCGCAGGCATCCGGCGCGCGGTAAGGTGGCCACTCGGGCTCATTCTGCTCAATCCCAAAACGGACTCCAAGACGCTCCGCCCGCTCGACCGCGACAGAAAGCTGATCGCGCAAACCGTCCTCAAAGGCGTCGACCTCGGCCGCAGCATTCGGATAGCGCAAGACAAGGTGCCAATGCGCGCAGGCGCACCCCAGCGCCTCAATGGCCGGGAGATTGGCCTCCAACAAGTCAAGCGGGGATCGTCCGGATGCCGTCCGCCCATCCGGACGATCCACCCGAACCACGATTTCCATGACCGGAGTGATGCCCGCGCCGCGCATACGATCTCCGACTGCGGCAAGATCAGACCCGAGCTGGCGGGCCGACAATCCGTCTTCCGGACCTGGAAATTGGATGGCCTCGAACTGATTCGCTGCGGCGAAGTCGATCTCAGCAAATGCAGGACGCCAGTTGTTGGGGAAGAATCGGCCGTTCATGCCGACTTTGACCTGTTGATTCATGTCGCGCTGACGATTCTATTCCGTGAACTGGGCGGCCCGCATGCGGCCTGCCTCGGTCAGAAACAGGTGTCCGTCGGTGGCTTGCGCAATTCCTTGGCGGAGCGCGAGGGCCAGGACATCGGCCGCAAAGCGAGCCGACCAGCGCAACTCGCCCCGCAGGTGGCCGACCTCGGCTTCATGCTCTTCACCGGGGACGCCCTCGTGGTTGGACAGGTGCAGAATCAATGTGTCGGTGGCGAAGGCCAGGCGCTGGCGGCGCACCCGCCGGATGCGGACGATGACACCGTCGCGGGGCGAGAACAAGTGCGACAGGGCAAAACACACCCCGCACCAGGTCGAGATCGCCCCTGCGACGGACGCGTCAAGAACCAGCGCCACTGCGTAGCCAGCGGCCGCGCAGAAGACCCCGATCGCAACGGCCAGGCCGATCATGACCGGCAGGCGATCGGTCAGAAGGTAGGCAGAGGCAGCCGGCACGATCATCAAGGCAACCACGAGCACGGCCCCGACTGCGGTGAAGGCGCCAACGGCGGTGATGGAGACGGTCGTCATCAGCAGATAGTGGATGATGATGGGCGAGAATCCGAGGGCGGCCGCGAGGCCGCTGTCAAACGTAGCCAGTTTGAGTTCTTTGTAGAACAGGCCAATGAAAGCCAGGTTCATCGCGCACAGCACGGCCATCACCCAGATCGATTGCGGGCCGAGATTCAGGGATCCAATGAGCAGCGGATCGAAGGGCGCAAACTCGATGTTGCCAAAGAGCACGGCATCAGCGTCAAGATGGACATTGGCGGCGAAGCGGGTGACCAAAAAAGTGCCGAGGGCGAACATGGCTGGGAAGACGATGCCGATCGCGCTTTCGCCCCCACCCTGCGGTGTTCTGAAGCGCCTCAACCAGGCTGACGGTGATGATGGCGGCCAGCGCCGCGCCGAGGAATCCGATGAGGAGGTTGGGGCCGCGCGCGATGAAGTAACCGGCGACGAGGCCGGGCAGGATGGCGTGGCTGATGGCATCAGCCATCATCGCCATGCGCCGCAGAACGAAAGCAGCCCAATAGCGCGCAGGCCGCCGCGCACAGGCCGCCGATCAACAGGATGGCAATCGTGTAGTCCATTTCCGATTACCTGCCCGCCGGCTGAGGAGGCGCGAGTTCGCGCCGATGCCGGCGCGCACGCAGCGCCGCCCACACCAAGCCGCGCTCGGGCGCAAGAAACAACGAAATGAGGGTGATCGCCGTCATACTGAGGATGATCATTGGCCCGGTTGGAATGCCGCGTTCGGTCACCGAGAGCAGCGCGCCCGACACGCCCGAGGCAGCCCCAAACAGGGCGGCCAGCAGAATCATCACGCCCAGCCGGTTGGTCCACTGGCGGGCGGCGACGGCCGGGCCGACCAGCATCGCGGCCATCAGCACGACGCCGACGGTCTGCAACCCGATGACGACGGCAACCACAATCAGACCCGTGAGAACGATGCTGAGCCCGTGCACGGGCAGTCCGATGCCAGCGGCAAAGCCAGGGTCAAAGGCGAGCAATTTGAACTCTTTGTAGAGCGCGCCAACGGCCAGCAGCGCCACCCCGCCCAGCACCGCCATGGTCACAACATTCTCCGTGATAAGGGTCGCCGCCTGGCCAAACAGAAAGTGGTCGAGACCGGCCTGGTTGGCGTCGTTGCGCTTGTTGATAAAGGTCAGAAGCAGGATGCCGAATCCGAAGAAGACGCTGAGCACGATGCCAAGCGAAGTGTCCTCGCTGATCTTGGTGTCGCGGACGATGCGCAGCAACAACCAGGCGCCCAGCCAGCCCGAAATACCGGCGCCAATCAGCAGCACGAGCGGGGCCTTGCTCCCGGTCAGCATATAGGCCAGGCACACGCCGGGCAGCGCAGCGTGGGCGAGCGCATCGCCAAGCAGCCCCTGCCGGCGCAGCACCGCGAAACAGCCCAACACCCCGCTGACGATGCCGAGCAGAGCCGACCCCAGCGCGACATTGCGGAGGGTGTAGTCGGTTAAGAGGTCGAGTATCGACATGTTGTGGTGTTGTTCGTCAGGTTTGGTCAGGTCAGTAAGGTTTGATCAGGTTTGTTCAGGTAGGTAAGGTTCGATAAGGTGAATCCAACTTACCGAACCTTATTCACTTGACCAAACCTTGCCCACCTGACCAAACCTGATCACACACTAAGCTGCTCCGTGTTTAAACGCGTACGGCCGCCCGCCGTAGGCGCGGGCGAGGTTTTCCTGGGTAAAGACCTCGCTGAAGGGGCCACTGGCGATCATGCGCACATTCATCAGGGCGACCCAATCGAAGTATTCGGGCGCGCTGTCCAAATCGTGGTGGACGCAGATCACGGTTTTGCCGCGCTCACGGAGCTCTTGCAACAGGCCAACGATGGCGCGTTCGGTCACGGCATCGACGCCAACAAAGGGCTCGTCCATGACATACAGATCGGCCTCCTGGGCCAGCGCGCGGGCCAGGAAGACGCGCTGCTGCTGACCACCCGAAAGCTGGCTGATCTGGCGATGGGCGTAGTCGGCCATTCCCAAATGCTCGAGGCTGCGCATGGCGCGGCCAGCCTCGGCTTTGCCCGGCCGCTTGAACCAACCCAGCCGGCCGTAAGTACCCATCGTGACGACATCGAGGGCGCTGGTCGGGAAGTCCCAGTCGGCCGAGGTGCGCTGCGGGACGTAACCGACCCGCAGGCGCGACTCGGCATACGTCCTGCCAAACACCCGGATACTGCCTGAGGCGATCGGAACCAGGCCGAGGGCGGCCTTGATCAAGGTGCTCTTGCCGGCCCCATTCGGCCCGATGATGGCCATCAGCTTGCCGGCGGGGACTGACAGGTCCACGTCCCACAGCACGGGCCGTTCGTGATAGGCGACGGTCAAGTCGTCGATCTGAAGCGGAATCACCTGTTCCGCGGTCGTTGTTTGGTTTTGCATCTCTCTCGTGGTTCAGGCTGCGTGCGGCGCAGTTCCGTAGGTTTGACCGGAAGTTGCATGCCCCAGCTTCGCCGGGGCATGCAACTTCCGGTAATGGTCACTGTCAGCGCAAGGCGCGGACGATCGTGTCAACATTGAACGTCACCATTCCGATATAGGTGCCTTCAGGGGTGCCCTCGGCGCCCATGGCATCCGAGAACAACTCCCCACCGATGATGACCTCGTGGCCGCGCGAGCGCACGGCCTCTTGCACCGCCCTAACCGTGGACTCGGGCACTGAGGATTCCACAAACAGAGCCTTGATCTTGCGGGCGGTGATGAACTCAGACAAGCCCTGCACATCGGCAGCCGAGATCTCGCTGGCGGTGCTGATCCCCTGCAAACCGTGGACCTCCATACCGTAGGCCTCGCCGAAGTAGCCAAATGCGTCATGCGCGGTGATCATGACCCGCTGGGCGGCGGGAATGGTTGCGATCTGGCCGCGCGCATATTGGTGAAGCGCGTCAAGCTTCGCCAGATAGCTGCGGGCGTTGTCCGCATACACCGCCGCGGAGTTCGGATCCAGGGCCGTCAGCGCCGCGGCAACCGTGCGCGCGGCGGATTGCCAAAGTGCCACGTCAAACCAGATGTGTGGATCGTATTTGCCCTCGAACTCGGGCGGCTGGCGCAGCCGGGCCGGCTCGATGTCCCGGCTGACGGCCACGGCCGGCTTGCCGGTCAGCTCGATCTTCTCGAAGAGCTCGGCCATGCGGCCCTCCAGATGCAGACCGCCGTAGAAGATGATATCGGCGTTGCCCAGCCGAATGGCATCCCCGGCGCTGGGTTTGTAGAGATGCGGATCAACACCCGGGCCCATCAGACCGCGCACCAGCACGCGTTCGCCGCCCACATTACGGACGATGTCGGTGATCATCCCGATCGTGCTCACGATGTTGATCCGGCGCTGGCTGATGTCAAGCGCCACAGCAGGCGTTGACCCGCATGCGGCCAGGGCAAGCCCAAGCAAAAGATCCATGCGCTGACGATCCGGTTTCTCACAACGGGCTGGATTATATTTAGGCACGCCTAAATGTCAAGCCCGGCGGAATCAATTGCTACAATCTTCCGCATGCCCGACGATATTCAGTTCTTCGGAGACCCCGAAGCGCCCCAGCCCCCGCCGGATGACGTGCGCGTCACCGACTACCGGGTCATGCCCTGGCCCGATGGCACGCGGGTGACGGTCGAGATGGGATTGACCCAGTTTCGGGTCTTTCCGGCCATGGACGTCAGCATCGCAACCCCCGACGGGGAAGTTCTGCGCCAGATCTCATGCGTGGGCGCGCTCGAACGCCGGCCCGCCCCTACCCTGCACCTGCCCCGTCTGGATCGCGGCGCGGCGCTTCTGGCGGTGATCGAAATGCTGCATGGCGACGATGTGCGGCAGCGGGTCGTTGTGCCCTTCGCGGTGGCCGGGCCGATCATCAAAGCCGCGGTTGAAGACGAGGCGCCGCGCTCGGCGTAGAATTCCGACGATGGATTTCAGAGAAAGCGCCCCCGTCGTATCGGACGTTCCCGCCGTCGCGGCCGGGCCGAACGGGCATACCGCCGCCGGCGCGGCCGCCAAGCCCCGCGCGATGGACTCGTTCGGGCGCCATATCCACTACTTGCGCGTATCGTTAACGGACAAGTGCAATCTGCGCTGCGTGTACTGCATGCCCGAGCAGATGGTCTTCCGGCCGACGGCCGAATTGCTGACCGATGCCGAGATGGGCACCGCCTTGCGGGCCGCGTCGATGCTCGGCTTTGACAAGTTCCGCCTGACGGGCGGCGAGCCCACGGTCCGGCCAAGCCTGATCGACATCGTGGCGGAAATACGCTCCCTCCCAAATACGCGCGAGATCGCGATGACGACCAACGGCCTCAAGCTGGGCAAGCTCGCCCGCCCACTCAAGGCGGCCGGGCTGGATCGGGTGAACATCAGCATCGACTCGCTCGATCCGGCCAAGTTCAAGCGCATCACGCGCTGGGGCGATGTGCGGGATGTGCTGGCTGGAATCGCGGCCTCGGAAGAGGCCGGTCTCACCCCGATCAAACTTAACGCCGTGGTCATCCGCGGGTTCAATGATGAAGACGTGGTCGATCTGGCCGCGTTGACGCTCGATCGGCCCTGGCAATTCCGCTTTATCGAAGTCATGCCCTTCGCCGATGTGGCCGAGTTCCAGCAGGCGACCATCGTGACGACCCGCGAGATGATGGAGCGCATCCAGGCCCGCCTGGGACCGCTGACCTCAGCCAACGGCGGGTTGCTGGATGGCGAAGCGCAGATGTTCCGGCTGCCCAACGCCCGCGGCAGCGTCGGCTTCATCAGCCCGGTCTCGGCGCCCTTCTGCGCAAGCTGCAACCGGGTGCGCCTGACGGCCGACGGGACCCTGCGCCTGTGTCTGCTCAAGGACGGCGAAGTCGACCTCAAGACCCCAATCCGGCGCGGCGCGAACGCCGAGGACCTGGTCGAGATCCTGCGCGCCGCAATCTGGCGCAAACCATGGGGCCATGATCTGGCCGACGGTGTCATACCCCTCAACCGGGTGATGAGCGAGATTGGCGGCTGATGGGAGCGCTAACGCATCTGAACGCCGCCGGTGAGGCGCGGATGGTCGACGTCGGGGCCAAGGATGACACCCGGCGGGTCGCCGAGGCGCGCGGGCGGATTACCCTGAGTCGCGCCGCGTTCGACGCCCTTGTGGCCGGCCAGCTCAAGAAGGGCGACGCGCTGGGCGCAGCCCGTATCGCCGGAATCATGGCCGCCAAGCGCACCAGCGACCTGATCCCGTTGTGCCACCCCATCACGCTTACGAGGGTCGAGGTGACCCTCACCCCAGTCCCCATCGACGACGTGACTGGCGCGGTCGAGATCGTCAGCCGGGTCGAGTGCGTGGGCAAGACCGGGGTGGAGATGGAAGCCTTGACCGCCGTTAGCGTGGCAGCCCTAACTGTGTATGACATGGCCAAGGCCCTCGATCGGGGCATGCGGATCGACGGGATCGAGCTGCTGAGCAAGTCCGGCGGCAAGTCGGGCGACTACCGGCGCACGGCATGAAGATCCAGCTTTTTGCCACCCTGCGTGACCGGGCCAAAGCGCGCTCCATTGAGGTCGCGCTCGAAGGTCCAACGACCGTCGCCGAGTTGCGCAAGGTCATCGCAGCGCAGCACGCAGCGCTGGCGGATCTGTTGCCCCAGGCCCTCGTGGCCGTCAACCAGGAATTCGCATTTGACGAGGACGCCGTCGGCCCGGACAATGAAGTCGCGCTCTTCCCGCCGGTCAGCGGTGGTTAAGCCAGGCGTGATCAAAACCATGAACGACACCCCAACCCTGATCGCGCTGACCGAAGCCGCCATCGACCTCAACGCGTTGCAACGCGCGGTGACGACCGACCTGGACGGCACGGTCGTCGCCTTCATCGGCACTGTGCGGGGCGTTACGCCCGGGGCGGCAGAGCCAGTGACCACACGGCTGGAATACGAGGCATATGCGGCGATGGCCGAGAACAAGCTGCGCCAGGTCGCGCGTGAGATGCGCGAGAAGTTTGCCGGCATCCACGGTATCGCGCTCACCCAGCGGGTTGGCGAGATGGCAGTCGGCGAGCCGGTAGTGGCGGTGGTTGTCAGTTGCGGCCATCGCGGCGGCGGCGCGTTTGAAGCCGCCCGATATGGGATTGACCGGCTCAAGCAGATCGTGCCGGTCTGGAAAAAAGAAACGCGCCCGGATGGGAGCGCGTGGGTGGAGGGCGACTACGTTCCGGCCCGCGGGGATTGACGCGCCACGCGCGTCTGGCTGCGCGTTATCAGACTTCGGGCCGCGGGAGCGTGGCCCGGCAGGTCGCGCAGATCAAGTCGCCGTCGGGCGTATCGTCAATGGTCGCAGCGCCGCGGCAGGTTTCACACGCGTCGAAGGCGCTCCAGTCCTTGTCTGGTTTGAACTCGCCCGATTCGTCGTCAACGCGAATCAGCCTGACCCGATCGGAAAGATCGCCTTCGTGCATTTGCAGAGCGGATTGTCGTCAGGAGCGCTGTGTTGTCAAGGGGTGATGCAATGAAGCGCCCAGGCCTCGATGCCTTGACGCCGGTCATTGGCGTTACGATGTTGATCGGGCATTTGACGGCCTGGGCCCAGCACAAGACCGCCGCTCTCAGCCTCACGGGCCACGAGCTGGGCGAGTTCACCAACTTCACCCCTGGAGCGGGCGTCTTTGCTAACGAGTGGTTCTATCTGCCCGCATGGGCGGCCGGGTTGGCGCTCGCCATCGCCGCCGCCCGATCACGCCGGCCCTCGGTCTGGCTCACGCTCATGGCGTTGGCGGTTGCCTCGACCCAATTTGGACTGCCCAGATTTGAGCGTTGGACCAACCCCGCGTTCCGCCTGCAGTTCATTGTGACGGCCGTATGCCTGATCGCGGTCGTGGTTCTGGAGTGTCGGCCTCAGATTGGCAAAGTCCGCCGATGCGAAAGCACTCGCGATTGCGATGGCTGCGCTGCCTGTGCTCACAATCGTGCCCGTGACGGGCTTTCTGGCCGTGCGGCCGTTCATCGAGACGCTCTATCGGGACACGCTGGCGCCCGGGCTGGGCTGGTGGCTGTGCGCGCTGGCATCCGTCCTTGCGGTAGTGCACACAATCGCGATGGCGCGACGCCGGGGCTGAATCCCCGAGAGCGATGGTCCCCGCCCCCGCGTACGCTGGGGCGGGGACGATCGCCTTCTTTTGCCTAGCCGCCCACAAACGTCATTGGATTGGGGGCGAAGCTGACGATGAGCAGCAGAACGCCAACGGCAATCAGCGCGTATTGCGGACGTTGCAGGGGAACTGTCTCGTCCAGCACGGGTGGATGCGCGCGCCCAAACAGGAAGAGCATCACCGCCCACAACATCAACACATTGGATACAAGCAGGGCCAGGGCAAGCAGCACGACGATGCAGGCGTACGAAACGTACTTCGCGCGCGGGCCGAGCAGCGCATAGGCGATATGGCCGCCATCGAGCTGGCCAGCCGGGATCAAGTTGAGGCCGGTGAAGAGCAAGGCAAACCAGGCGCCCAGCCCCAGAACATTCAAGTTGACAACCGGGTCGGTCATGAACCACACCGCGCCATGGGTGACCTGCCCGATCAGGGCGGTCACGATCGAGTCGCCAAAAAACAAGCTCATCATCCCCTCGGGCGGGACGGAATAAGGTTCAACCGTCGAAAGCGCCGCGCCAATCAGAAAGAGGGGCACCGCCACGAGGAATCCGGCCAGCGGACCGGCCAGGGCGACTTCGAGCAGAGTCTTGCGATCCTTCCACGGTTCGCGCTGGACCATGACCGCACCAAGGGTGCCAGGTATCGAGGGCAGTGGCAGCGGGATGAAATAGGGCAGCGAGGCTGGCACCTTGCGCCAACGCGAGACAAGCAGATGGCCGAGCTCGTGAGCGATAAGCGGTCCCATCAAGCCGAGCGAGAAGAGCAGGCCCTGACCCAGATCCGGGCCATCGGGCGCCTGCGCACCCGCGACCACGGTGGTGACGATCGTCGCCAATAACAGCGCCGCGTTGATCATCCAGTTTTGAGCGAGGGGTTTCTTAACCGACCCGATCAGGGTGATCTCGACGCCCGAGCCATCCTTGCCGTCGCGCATGAGCGGCGTGAAGCCTGCCTTCTCGCAGCGATCGCGCACGAGATCATAGTTGGCGCCAGCCAGGAGTTGTCCCTCGAGCACCGGATGGCCAAACTCGTCGGCCCGGTCGCCGGTGATCGTCATCACATCGGCGATCAGCACCCGCACGCGAGCGAGCACGGGCGCGCCCTCCAGCCGGCGTGGGGCGCGAGCGGGATCATTTCCGGGTTTGGGATCCATCACGCGCTCCTCTGGGCAGATCGAACATAGCTACGGGCCAGGGCCTTCACGACCGAGGCGATGCTAAGCAGGCCCTGGCCCTTGCCCATTGAGACATTCCGGCCAAACAAGGTCGGCACCAGGTCGTCGATCGGCATCCCGGCAATGACGCTGGACGGCAGGCCATTGATCGTCTGATCCAGGATGGCCGACAGCGCGCGGGCCGACACGCCAAAGGGGTTTTCCACCGCAAAGAAGAACTGCAGGCGCGGGTCTGCGGCGTTCTCAGTCGGCTCAACAAAGACGTAGGTATCGCTCTCGCAATGCGGCACCTGGTTGGACAACGGAAACGGCCGAGTCGCAATCCGGTCGGGCACGCCCCGAAACTGATCCGAGTATTCGATCAACATCGCATTCCGATCGGCAGGGTTCTCGGCAAACGCTTCAAGGACTTCGCGAAGCGCCTCCGGCATCTGATCTTGGTCTGGCATTAAACGTATCGTCTCACAAACCTGACGGCCAAAGCAGCCACCTCGTCTTTCTCCACATCGGTCGTTAAGACATGCCCGCTGCGCTCAAACCATGCTGTGCTCGCGTCACGCGACCTCACGCCCCGGCGCAGGCGTTCGGCGCTGTCTGGGGTGACCGTTTTGTCGAGCCGGCCCTGCATGAAGAGCGCGGGCGCGGTCACGCTCGGCAACAGGCGCACAACCCGATCGTTCAGGCGAATAAGCTGGTCAATGGCGTCAAGCGGGATGCGAGCCGCCTCGCCCAACCGCTTGCGCTCGGCCGGATCGGCGAAATCGATCCGCGCGCCCGGGGGAGCCTGCTCCCGCAGCCAGGCCTGGGTCTTGGGATTGTCGAAGTCGATCTTCGGCGTGAAGTACGGGATGACGTATTTCGCAAAACGCACGATCCTCGTCCGTGGATCGTTGACCCGGGCCGGCGCGGCCATGACAATGATGCCGCGCAGCCTTTCCAACAGCTTGAGGCGAGCGCTGGGGAAACCCTCATCGGCGCCCGCCGAAAGAGCAGCCAGATACAGGCTGACGAGGCCGCCCATCGACAGGCCAGCCAGAAAGAGGTGTTCGCAGGCCGCGAGCCGCTCAAGCCCGTCGAGGGCGGCATCGATCCACTCGCGATAGCGCGCGCCGCGCAACCGGGCGGGAAGATCGCCATGCCGGGGCTGGAGGGGTCCATCCACCGAAAAGCCCGCCCGATGCAGGGCGAGCCCGAGCGGGCGCATCTCGGCCGGGCTGCCCGTGAAGCCGTGCAGGATGAGGATGCCAACATCGGGACGCGTTTCGCCCACAAAGTGAAAGGATTGGTTGGCCTTGCGCGCGCGGGCGGCACCCTCGCCTGAATCAGACACGATCCGGCTCTGGGTCAGAAGTGAGGCACGCGTCTATGCCGCCGCAAGTCGAACTGTCCCGCGCCCACTGGGCCACTTCGTCATCGAAAGCGGCCGGCTCGATCGCCCGCTCGGCTGGGGCGGGAATCCCAGCGGCCAGGGCCAACCGGGCAGCCATCTCGAACTCGGCCAGCTCGTCGTGGAACTCCTCAACGGTGAGGCGGGTCATCAGGCGCTCGCGAAACTCGGCCGCATGCGGCACGGCGTGAATGTATTTCACCGCGTGCTTGCGAAACAGGATCAATCCCTTTTCGCCGTAAAAGGCCATGCTCGCTTCAAGATGCCGGTGCAGCAACCGGACGGTGTCATCGATAGTGACCTGCTCGCGGTCCTTGCGGGCGAAGATCCACGGGTTCCCGATCGCGGCCCGGCCGATCATGACCCCATCGCAACCGGTATGGGCCTTGATCCGGGCGATGTCGGCGACGGTCTTGACGTCACCGTTGCCGATGACGGGGACCTTGACGGTCTGCTTGACCTCGGCGATGGCATCCCAGTCGGCGCCGCCCTTGTAGGCCTGCTCGCGGGTGCGCCCGTGCACGGCGATGAGCTGCGCGCCATTGTCTTCAAGCACCTTGGCCACCTCGCGATAGTTGCGGGTCTGGGCGTCCCAGCCCAGGCGGATCTTGCCTGTCACCGGGACGCTGAGCAGCCGGCTCATCCGGTAGAAAATGCGGCCGATCTTGGCCGGATCCTTGAGCAGGCCAGCGCCTGCGCCCCGCCCGCTTACGCCCGAGACCGAGCAGCCCATGTTGAGGTCGATGATGCCGGGGCCCAGGCGCTCGGCCTTCTGGGCCGCCGCCACGATCCGATCCTCATCGGCGTCGAAGATCTGGAAGGAGAGTTGGGGCAACTCGGCGCGATCAAACTCGAGCTGCTTTAGCGCCATCCGCGCGTTGTGCAGGATCGCGTCGCAGGAGGTGAACTCGGTGTACGACATGGCCGAGCCGAAATCGCGGCAGATCTTGCGAAAGGGCTGGTCGGAGAAGCCGTCCATCGGCGACAGGATGAGATCACCGTAAACCGGGATCTCGCGCACGTGGAAGGCGGGCTTTTTATCGTCCATTGAAGTTGGTTGCGGATTAGACCATAGTGCCAATCCCAATGTCTGGAGTTTCGAGATCAGCAAGCCCGCGCTTCGCGCGGGCTTGCTGATCTCGAAACTCCCGCTATTTTTCCGCGCCCATGCCGCTATACTCGCCACATGCTCCCGAGTTCGTATTTTGTGGACCGGCTGTCGGCGAATCTGCGCGTCTTTGACCATTTTCTGGGCGGAGTTGGCCCCGAGCAGGCCGCCTGGCATCCTGGGCCCGAGGCATGGTCGCTGCTAGAAGTGGTCTGCCACCTTTACGATGAAGAGCGCGACGACTTTCGGACGCGGCTGAGACTCATCCTGGAGGATCCGGCGCAGGATTGGCCGCCCATCCACCCGGGCGAGTGGGTGATTTCGCGCGGGTATGCCAGCCGAGACTACGCAAAAATGGTCGACTGTTTCATCGCCGAGCGGGCGGCCTCGATTGTGTGGCTGCGCGGACTAAGCGCGCCCGCGCTGGACAACGCGCGCAACCTCGGTGATTTCACGTTGCGCGCGGGAGACCTGCTTGGCGCCTGGCTCGCCCACGACTACCTGCACCTTCGCCAAATCAACGAGATTCACTATGCGTACACCGCGCGGGCGGCCGAGCCCTACAGCGTGATCTACGCGGGAGATTGGTAGTTCAACCTGCGCGCCGGAATCGGCGCGCGTTCGACACGGAGACTTCACATGCCCAACCCAAACCAACTCAACGTGCTCGAATGGCGCTGCCTGGGTCCTTTCCGCGGCGGCCGCGTCGTAGCCGCATGTGGTCACCCGACGGATCCCCAGGTCTTTTGGTTCGGCGCCTGCGCCGGCGGGGTGTGGAAGACCACTGACGCCGGGATTACCTGGCGGAATGTATCGGACGGCCAATTCAATGTGTCCGCCGTTGGGGCCATCGCCTGCTCGGCCAGCGACCCGAATGTGCTGTATGTCGGCACGGGCGAAACGAGCATCCGAGGCAATGTATCGCATGGGGATGGGGTCTACAAGAGCACCGACGGCGGCAAGACCTGGGCCAACGTGGGGCTCTCCGACACGCGTCACATCGCCAAGATCCGCATTCACCCGGCCAATTCGGATATCGTCTATGCGGCGGCGCTCGGGCATGCCTGGGGCCAGAACAAGGAACGCGGCGTGTATCGCAGCCTCGATGGCGGGAAGACCTGGAAGCAGGTCCTGTTCAAGAGCGCCCGGGCCGGCGCCATTGACCTGTCGATGGACCCGAGCAATCCGCGCATTTTGTATGCCACGGTCTGGCAAGCCCAGCGCCAGCCGCATCGCCTGGATGGCGGCGGCCCGGATTGCGGCATCTACAAGACCACCGATGGCGGCGACACCTGGACGGAGATCAGCCACAATCCCGGGTTGCCCAAGGGCACCCTGGGCAAGATGGGCATCGCGGTCTCGCCGGCCAACTCCGAGCGGGTGTATGCCATCGTCGAAGCCGAAGATGGCGCCCTGTTCCGCAGCGACGACGCCGGCGCCACCTGGAAGCGCCTGAGCGAACAGGGCGAACTGCGCGGCCGGCCGTGGTACTACATGCACATCTTTGCAGATCCGGTGGATCAGGACACGGTCTATGTCCTGGACTACGGCATGCAGCGCTCGATCGACGGCGGCAAGACCTTCACCGAGATGACGACTCCGCACGGCGACAACCACGAACTGTGGATTGACCCGGCCAACCCGCGCCGGATGATCGAGGGAAATGACGGCGGCGCGTGCGTTTCATTCAACGGCGGCGATACCTGGAGCTCGATCTATAACCAGCCCACCGCCCAGCTTTACCACGTCATCGCCGACCAGCGCACACCGTATTACGTCTACGCCTCCCAGCAGGACAACACCGCGTTGCGCCTGCCCAGCTTGTCGGCCCGGTATGCCATCACCAACGCCGACATGCTCGAGCCAGGCGGTGGCGAGAGCGGCTACATCGCCATCAAACCGGGCGATCCGAACATCGTCATCGCCGGCGCGATCGGCAGCGGCGCAGGCAGCGGGCGGCTGATCCGCTGGGATGCCCGAGTCGATCAGGAGCGCATCATCAACGTGTGGCCCGAATTTACCGGCATGGCGATCGGGGCCGAAGGGCTCAAATACCGCTTCCAGTGGACGTTCCCAATCTTCTTCTCGCGCTGGGATCCCGAACTGCTCTACATCGCCTCAAACCATGTCCACACCTCGCGCAATGAGGGCAGCAGCTGGGACACCATCTCAGGCGATCTCACCCGGAATGATCCGTCGAAGCTCAAACCCTCCGGAGGACCCATCACCCTGGACAACACCAGCGCCGAGGCGTATTGCACCATCTTCGCCCTCGAAGAGAGCAAGCTCGAGCGCGACGTGATGTGGGCGGGCACCGACGACGGGCTGGTCAAGTTGTCGCGGGATGGCGGTCGCACCTGGGCGGACATCACCCCCAAGACCCTGCCCGAGTGGGCGTTGATCTCGATCATCGAGCCGTCGGCCCACGACGCCGGGACGGCCTACGTCGCGGCCACTCGCTACAAGGTCGACGACACCAAGCCGTATTTGTTCAAGACCAGCAATTATGGCAAGACCTGGACCAAGATCACCAAGGGTATTCCCGAGACCGAGTTCACCCGGGTCATCCGGGAAGATCCAGAGCGCCCGGGGCTGCTCTTTGCCGGCACCGAAACGGGAGTCTATCTCTCGTTTGACGATGGCGCGACCTGGCAGCGCTGGCAATCCAATCTGCCTGTTTGCCCGATCCACGATCTATATATCAAGGACGGCGATCTGATCGCCGCCACCCACGGCCGCTCGATCTGGATCCTCGATGACATCACCGCGCTCCGCCAGCTTTACGACAAGACAGTCGCCGCGCGCGGCGCTGCTTATTCCACGCGACTCTGTCCGCCACAAGGTCTATCGCGGATTGGCTGCCCCGCTTCCGACGGTGCCGGTTACTTATGGTTGGGCAGGCGCCCAGGTCGACGTCGACGACATGAAGGAAGGGCCCAACGGCAAGATTCGCCGGCCGCTGGACGCCGGGCACAACGGTCCGCAGGGCGCCCTGGTTCACTTCTGGCTCAAGACCGTGCCGAAGGAAGACATCACCTTGAGCTTCGAAGACCCTGCCGGGAATGTGCTGCGCACGATCAGCAGCAAGGCCCAGGATGACGTGAAGGAAGAGGATCGCGACCCAATCCTGAGCAAGAAGGAGGGCCTCAACCGCTTTGCCTGGGATTTGCGCGTGACGCCGGCGACGAAGCTTGCCGACAAGAAGGGCGGCCGCGGCGACTACACCGTGGACGGCCCTCAAGTGCCGCCCGGAACCTATCGGGCCAAGCTTACGGTAGGGAAACAGACCTACACGCAGACGTTTACGGTCAAGGCTGACCCGCGGCTGACGACCACCAGCCAGGCCGATCTGGACGCGCAGCATGCCTTCCTGCTCAAGCTGCGCGACAAGATAAACGAGACTCACGTCGCAATCAATCGCGTCCGCGAGCTGCGAACGCAGACCCAGGCCTGGGAGAAGCGCGCGCCGGCCCTGAAGGACGAGGCGGCAGCAGTCGCCAAGAAGCTGACCGAGATCGAGGATGCCCTGATCCAAAGCAAGAGCGATGATCCGCGCAGCTTCCCCGCCCGCCTGAATGTCAAGCTTGGGACGCTTGTCAACTTTGCCGACAACGCCGACCATGCCCCGACCCAGCAGTTGCTGGCCATGTTCGACGAGATCGCGGCTCGAATTGACGTGCAGACCGCCAAACTGGCTGAGGTGGTTGCCGGGCCGATCGCCAGCTTCAACACAAAGATCGCCGAAAGCGGCCCAGGCGCGATCGGCTAGAAGCCATTCCATGGGATGGGCGAGATCATGATCCCAGCGCGAAGCGCTGGGATCATGATCTCGCCACAGGATATCGGGACAGCCTCAAAGAGGCGGAGAGACGAAACACATGGGCGAGTTGGAAACCTGGTTCGCGCCGTTCCGCGCCAACATCGTCGGAAACGAACGGGCCTTCGCGGGCCCGTTCGGAGAACGACCGATTGTCTATCTGGATTGGACTGCGAGCGGGCGACTGTATGGGCCGATCGAGCGGGCCCTGCTCGAATCCGCCGGGCCGTATGTCGCCAACACCCATTCCGAGTCCAACCTGACCGGGACGACGATGACCCATGCCTATCACGAGGCCCAGCGGATCATCAAACAACACGTACACGCCTGCCCGCGCGATGTCATCATCTGCGCGGGGGCGGGGATGACGGCGGTGATCAACAAGTTCCAGCGCATCCTTGGCCTTCGGGTGGCCGAGCAGATCCAGCCGTATGCGGCCATCCCCGACGACATCCGGCCGGTCGTCTTCGTCACGCACATGGAGCACCACTCCAACCAGACCTCCTGGCTGGAGACGATTGCGGACGTGGAGGTGGTCGAGCCGGATGCTGAGGGCCGGGTTTGCGTGGAAAGCCTGCGCGCGCTGCTTGCGAAGCATGTTAAGCGACCAATCAAGATCGGGGCCTTCACCGGATGCAGCAACGTGACCGGGATCGAGTCGCCCTATCACGCGCTGGCCCGGGTCATGCACGCGCACGGCGGGCTGTGTTTTGTTGACTTCGCGGCCTCCGCGCCATATGTCGACATCGACATGCACCCGGCTGGCGACCCGATGGCCCGTCTCGACGCAATCTTCTTCTCACCGCACAAGTTCCTTGGCGGGCCGGGCTCGGTCGGCGTGCTCATCTTCGACAGTGGGCTGTACCGCAATCGCGTGCCGGATCAGCCGGGCGGTGGGACGGTCAATTGGACCAACCCCTGGCAGCAGCATAGCTTCGTCGACAACATCGAAGCGCGCGAAGACGGCGGCACGCCGGGTTTTCTGCAAACCATCAAGGCCGCCATGGCCATCCGGCTGAAGGAACGGATCGGCACAGATCGAATGCGGGCGCGCGAGCGTGAGCTCATGGCAATCCTCTTCGAGGGGATCAAGGCCATCCCGAATGCCGTCGTGCTTGCCGGACACATCGAAGAGAGACTCGGGATCCTGTCGTTCTATCTCGAGGACGTGCATTTCAATCTCGTCGTGCGGCTGCTCAACGACCGGTATGGCATTCAAGTGCGCGGCGGGTGCTCGTGCGCGGGCACCTATGGCCACTACCTGCTGCATGTCGACCCGATGCGGAGCAAGTCGATCACCGATCGCATTGACGCCGGCGACATGACCGACAAGCCGGGTTGGGTGCGCCTGTCGATCCACCCGACCACGAGCGACGCGGAGGCCCACGCGGCGGTTGACGCCCTGCGAGAGATTGCAGCGAATGCGGCTGAATGGGCCGGCGACTACGACTACGACCCGCATGCAAACGAGTTCCGTTTTCGTGGCGGCGCGTCCGACATCGATGTCCGGCCGTGGTTTGACATCTCCTGAACATGGCACCCCGCAAGTTGATCGGCCTGACTGGAAACATTGCCACCGGCAAGAGCAACGTGCTCTCAGAAGTCCGGGCGCTCGGCGCCGTCGTCATCGACGCGGATGAGGTGGCCCGGGCGGTGCAGCAACCCGGCCAGCCCGCCCTCGCCCGCATACTCGAGGCATTCTGCAGCGGGGTGTTCAAGCCTGACGGCGCACTCGACCGACGCGCCCTGGCCGAAGTGGTCTTTGCTGAGCGGGTCAAGCTGAAGCAGCTCGAGGCCATCGTCCACCCGGCCATTCGGGCCGAGATCGAGAGACGCCTTGACGCCATCCCTCAGGACAGGGTGGCCGTGCTGGAAGCGATCCTGCTCTTCGAAAATCACTGGGCTGAGCGCTGCGACCAGGTCTGGGTGACGGATTGCCCGCCCGCCGATCAGGTCGCCCGCTTGATGTCGTCACGCGGGCTGAGTGAAGATGAGGCCTGGGCGCGCGTGCGCGCGCAGAATTCGCAGGCCGACAAGGTCTCCCGCGCAACGGTCGTCATTGATACGCGCGGGCCGGTGGAGGAAACCCGGATTCAGGTGCGCAAGGCGTTTGCGGGGTTGGAGGCGGGTCAACCTCGCGGGTAGTCGCCGTCGGTTCAAGGCATTTGCGGTTTCAAGACGACCACTCGCGAGGTTGATCGGGTCGGGCGCCCACCTCCGAGGTTTGGGTCCTCCCTCGTGTGAGCAAACCCTGAGAGCGGCAGAAAACCCTGTGCGATAATTTCGCGCTTAGGAACGAGAAAGTTGATTGCGCGATGACCCCGAGGGTCGGCGCGCGTGCTCAAGGAGAGACCCAATGGCCACTGCTGCTCTCAAGACGTTAGAACTAAACGATATCGAGACCGCCTCTGAGGCGCCGGTGATGTCACTGCTCCCTGGCGCGCACGCCAAACTCAGCGAACTCATGGTGGCCAAGGACATTCAGAACCATGGATTGCGGGTGTTCGTATCCGGAGGCGGGTGCTCAGGCTTGCAGTATGGGATGGCCTTTGAAGCTGCCCCGCGCGATTTTGACACTGTCATTGAGCAAGCCGGCGTGAAGATCTTCATTGATCCCAGCAGCCTGATGTATCTCTCCGGCGCGACCATTGACTATGTCGACTCGCTGATGGGCGCGGGCTTCAAGATCGAGAACCCGAACGCCGTTGCCGCGTGCGGCTGCGGCAGCTCGTTCAAGACAAAGGACTCCGGCGACGCGGATGCCGAAGGTGGCTGCGGCGAAGGCTGCTCCTGCGGCGGGCACTAGGGGTTTGGCGTTGAGTTTCCTCTTCAAGAAAGACAAGCTATCCCAGCCGGGCGACGGGGCTGCAAAACAGCCCAGGCGACTATGGCTGGATCTGGGTGATCTGGGCGACCTGGTGAATCCGGCTGGCCCGCACGAACAGTGGCAGGACCACGGACTGGGCTTGTTGCGGACTATCCTCAAGAACAACGGGATAGAGACCGAAAGTTTTTCGACCCGCCAGTGCACGTCATGGGATGAGGTCGAGCGGCGCATGAAGGGCTTCGATATGCTCATCATGAACGTGCGGAGCTATACGTTCCCAGTCGCCTATCGCTCCGCCAAGATATTCAAGAAGATCAATCCCAAGGGGATTGTGCTGGCCGGCGGGATGCATGCCACGGTCGCCCTCGATGAGATGACGGCCATCGAGGAGTTCGACAAGATTTGCCAGGGACCCGGCGAGAACGTCATCGTCAACCTGGTCAGCCACCCGGAAGCCTTCCCGCGCGTCATTCTTGGCGTCGGCGCGAAGAGCATGGACGAGTGGCCGATGATCGATCGCACGCTGTGGCCAAAGCCGGCCAGCCGCAAGCTCGCCGAGAAGTTCCACTGGCCGCTCGAGCCCGAGAGCGGATGGGGACCGCCTGGGGTTGTCACAATGCTGACCAGCCGAGTGTGCCCCTGGCAGTGCGTGTTCTGCAACGAGAACAGCTACATCCCGAATATGGGGCGGCGCAGCGTAGACGCCGTCATCGACGAGTTGAACTACCTGGACACCCATCATGGGCCAGTCGGATCGGTCGTCATCCACGATTCGATGTTCTTCCAAAACCCGACCTGGCTGAAGGAATGGGTGGAGAAATACCCGCGCAAGGCCAACAAGCTATGGCCATATTGGGCGGCTGCTCGAGCCGACACGGTCCGCCAGTGGCCGGACCTGTTTGAAGCCGTCGTGCGCGAGACGAACTGGAGCACGGTCTCGATTGGCTTTGAGAGTGGCAGCGACCGGGTGCTCAAAATCATCAACAAGGAATGCAGCGAAGAAGACAACTACTTCGCCATCGATCTGCTAACTCGCATCGGCGATGACATGGAACGCAAGGGGCAGAAGCCGCCGGTGTTCTGGTCAAACATCATGCTCGGCATACCAGGCGAGACCCGCGAGGACGCCTTCAAGACCATGCGCATGGTGAAGTACACCAAGCGCATCATGCCCTCTATTTCGTTCTACGCGCCCTACCCCGGCTCAGCGCTGGGCAACCAGTTGATCGCCGAGGGCAAGAGCCGCATGACGAAGGAGAACTACCATCGATTTCCGGACGATGAGAAGGTGAAGGGCGTGGACTACCAGTTTTATCGCGACTTGCTGGCCGGGAAGTACGACACTGAAGTCAACCGCGGGCTGCCCCTCATTCATCAGACGCGCAAAAACTACCGGGACGCGCTGGTAAAGGCCTAGATGAGCAGTTTCAGCAATCCGCACTTCATGTATCTGTTTGCGCTGAAGAGCAAGCCGGGCAAACGCCGCCTGGCCTATGGCCAGTCGCCCGAAGATGCGCTCACGACACTGAGCTTCCGTTGCACCCCGGAAGAGATGGACGACATCATCCGGGATGACTTTCAGAAGATTCATCAGCGCGAACTGCAGCAATACGTGCACATGCTTGGGTGATTGGTGACCCGTCCGATCGGACCATTACGCCAGAACAGGCGACGACAATCCGGTGCGCTTTTGGCGATCGCCAGGAAACTATGCCATGCTCCCCGCGAAAGCGCAATGGCACTCAATTACTGAAACCCGCACCAGAAACGATGCGCCGCGCAGCTGTGTTTGATTGCGTGGTCACAGTCAAGCCGTCGGTGACACGATGTCAGCGCCTGGCCCTGAAAGGGCCAGATGTGATAGCCCAGGGCTTCGCCCTGGGTCAAGCCACCAAACGCAGGATGAGCCCTGAAAGGGCGAAATACGGACCGCTTCTATGGGCAGACCTGGCTGGTCGAAAGTCCTTGCGCGCCATGCCGCCCTTTCAGGGCGGGAAACAGGTGGGCGTCGGTTTCCCAGGGCTTCGCCCTGGTCTATCTCCTTTGGCCCCTTCGGGGCCAGCCGTTGACTGCGCGCTTAACTTCACGCCATCGCGCATTCGCGAGGTTGACAGGTGGAGCGTTGTGCTCGGCGGCGTTTCGTGGCTGGGGCAGTCAGAATGCAGGATGGGTAACCGTGGCCTCCATTCGCACCCTGTCTGAACCGCAACGCCGGCTGCTCGCGCAGATCGCGGGCGGCGCGCGGCTGAAGGATCACCGTGATATCGAGGGCGGCAAGCGTTTCACCCTCACCATCGAAACGGCCAAGCCCCGCGTCGTTAGAGCAACCTGGGTCGACGGGCTCGTCGAAAATGGCCTGATCGACAGCAACAAGAAGTTTCCGAGCGCCACGTATTGGCTTACCGACGCGGGAAAGGCGCCGCGGCCGCCATGTCGGCCGATCGGCATGGGCCGCTGAACACATAGGTGTGTATAATCCTCTTTCTCCCCGGGGAATGGCGCAGCCTGGTAGCGCGCATGGTTTGGGACCATGAGGTCCCGGGTTCAAATCCCGGTTCCCCGACTGCCGCGCTCAGGCCCCTCTCTGGTTCCGCAATACGGGCGGATGGAGGATTCCTGACGGTTAGTCCGCAGGCCCGATGCAACCGAATCGGGCCCAGGCGCCAAAGCTGCGCATCGCGCCGGACATGCAATGGCGCAAGATCACCTCAATACGGCCGCGTCGACTTTACGCAGCCTTCATCGACGTGTTCCCGAATGCGACCTTCCCAAGAATAACCAACACAACCTGCTCCAGAGGCGATAACTTCGCCCCGACGTACGTCGGAGTGAGGTAACCGCCTCCGGAAATGGGGCTTGTTGGGAGTTCACAAGACAAACACGCTATGGCAGAGACCCGAATACAACCCGATCGCAACCTTGCGCTTGAATTGGTCCGCGTGACTGAAGGCGCAGCGCTGGGCGCCGGGCGCTGGATGGGCCGGGGCGACAAGATTGGCGGCGATGCCGCCGCCGTCAACGCCATGCGGGCGGTGCTCAACGAGGTCGGGATGAACGGCGTCGTCGTGATCGGCGAGGGCGAAAAGGACGAGGCCCCCATGCTTTTCAACGGCGAGAAGCTTGGGACCGGTGTTCCGCCCGAGGTCGATATCGCGGTGGATCCGATCGATGGCACGCGTTTGCTCAGCACTGGTGGCGGTGGCGCGATTGCGGTGGTCGCGCTGGCCGAGCGCGGCAAGATGTTCAGGCCGACCACCTTCTACATGGACAAGATCGTGGTGGGGCCGGACTGTGTTGGGGTGATTGATATTGAGGCGCCCCCAGCCGCCAATATTCGGGCCGTGGCGCGGACAAAAGGCATGCCCCTCAGCGCTGTCACCGTGTGCATTCTGGACCGCCCGCGGCACGCCGAGTTGATCAAGAAAGTGCGGGCGACCGGCGCGCGGATCAAGCTCATCATGGACGGCGATGTCGCCGGTTCGCTCCAAACGGCCATTCCCGAGTCCGGCGTCGACATCCTGATGGGGATTGGCGGCACGCCCGAGGGTGTCATTACCGCGGCGGCGATGCGCTGCATGGGCGGTGAAATCCAGGGCCGGCTGTGGGCGCGCGATGACGCCGAACGTGTTTCGGCCGGGTCGGAGCTCGACCGTATCCTCGACACGCAAACGCTGTGCGGCGGCGAATCCGTCTTCTTTGCCGCCACCGGCATCACCAGCGGCGAGCTTCTTGAAGGCGTCCGCTACACCTCGTCGGGCGCCCACACATTTTCGATGGTGATGCGGGCCAAGACCGGCACCGTGCGCTACATCGAATCCCATCATCGTCTCGACAAGATCGAAATGCTGACCCGTTCCTCGAACAAATAACCCATGAGCCGAAATCGTTTCAACGCCTATTCTGAAGAACCCGAGCCTGGTGACGAGCTTCCGCCGCCGCGCATGCCCGGCGACGATATCCCGCCCCTGCCCGGCCAGCCCGATACGGGCCGCCGGGTCGGCCGCCCAAAGAGCATGTTCGATATGGCCGTCCTCGACCGCGAGACGCTGGGCGAGCTGCGCGAGCGGGCCAAGGACCTGAATGTCGCCGGCGCGAGCAAGCTGAAGAAGGACGACCTCATCATCCGGCTCATGGAAGCCCAGGCCGTGCGGCAGGGCATGGAACTGCGCGGCGGCGTGATCGACATCGTCGACGACAACATCGGATTCCTGCGCTCGGAGCACTACATGCCCGGGCCGGATGACATCTATGTGTCGCCCTCCCAGATCAAACGCTTTGGGCTGCGCACCGGCGACCTGGTCGTCGGCCAGGTGCGGCCGCCCAAGGACAGCGAGAAGTTCTTCAGCCTGCTCCGGGTCGAGGCCGTCAACGGCCAGGATCCCGAGGCGGCCAAGAACCGCCCGCACTTCGAGAAGCTCACTCCGATCTTCCCGACCGAACAGTACGACCTGGAGACGCCCGGCAAGACATCGATGCGGCTGTTGAATCTGGTGGCGCCCATCGGCAAGGGCCAGCGCGGCCTGATTGTGGCCCCGCCCAAGGTCGGCAAGACCACCTTCCTGAAGGACATCGCCAACGCCATCAGTTCGAAATATCCGGATTCGCACCTGATGGTCGCCCTGATCGCGGAGCGGCCGGAAGAGGCGACCGACATGGATCGCTCAGTCGACGCCGAAGTCATTGCCTCGACCTTTGACGAGCCGGTGCAGAGCCACGTGCGGGTGGCCGAGATGGTCATCAACCGCGCCCGGCGGCTGGTCGAATGCGGCCGCGACGTGGTCGTGCTGCTGGATTCGCTCACCCGCCTGAGCCGGGCCTATAACCTGACCGTGCCCTCGTCGGGCCGCTCGCTCTCGGGCGGCGTCGATCCGGCCGCGCTCTTCCCGCCCAAACAGTTCTACGGCGCCGCGCGCAACATCGAGGAAGGCGGCAGCCTGACCATCATCGCGACGGTGTTGGTCGACACCGGCAGCCGCATGGACGACATGATCTTCGAGGAATTCAAGGGCACCGGCAACATGGAATTGCACCTGTCGCGCAAGCTCGCCGACCGGCGGATTTTCCCGGCCATCGACATCGAGCGCAGCGGCACGCGCCGAGAAGAAGTGCTGTTGGGCGAGAAGAACGCGCAGAAGACCTATCTCATGCGGCGCATGCTCGGCCAGCTCACCACGCCCCACCCCCAGGGCGCGGGCTACGACCCGACCCAGGCGATGGAGCTCTTTCTGGCCCGCTTTGCCAAGACCAAGAACAACGAGGACTTCCTGGCCTCGCTCGGCTCGACCGGCATGTAGTCGGGAGGCGCACCCGCGATGACCGACAACGAGACAATCGACCACGACAGCGTTAACGACGACAAAGTCGAGCACGGAAACGTTGACGAAGATGGGCTGACCAACGACGACCCACTGCGCATTGAGCGGCGCCTGGCCGATGGCGTCTACCGCATCTTGCGCGGAGAGGCCCTGGTTGGCGAGGAGAACTGGGCGATCCTGGCCCTCAAGGGCGGCGGATACCGGCTCATGACCGAGCTGCATCTGGACTTGCCCAAGACCCACCAGCAGCGGGCCGAATTGGACACTGACGCGAGTTGGAATCCGGTTGGGCTATGGGCGGAGATCGACTTCAACGGCAAGCGCCGTTCAGCCACGTATCTCATCGAGCAAGGCGGCGTGCTGATAGTGCGCATCACCGAGCAGAAACTCCCGGCCAACGAGGACGCGTCCCCGGGCCGGCGCGGACTGAATCGGCCCGGTCTGGCACCGAAGACCGTGTTGGCCCGTTCGTATGGCTTCGATGCCGACGCCAATTTCGATTTCGCGTCGGCGTTGTTCAACTTCGTCATCCTGCAGCGGCTCAAGCTCAGCCAGGGCCGAACCGGGACCTTTGAAAGCGTCGTCGTCACCCTGCCCACGCTCGAGCCCATCGCCATTCAGCAGTCATATGCGTATGTCCGCGACGAGCCGCTGGACCGCGAGACGGGCGAGGGCCTGGCCCGGCGTTACACCATCCGAGAGATGGACGGCGAAGAGGCCGTGACGACATTTTGGACCGACGAACGGGGCCTGGTCATCCGCCAGTCGGTCGTCGTCGACGGCGAGCCGCACGGATGTGAGATGGCGGAATACCGCTGGAACTAGCCAAAGAGAACGCCCCGGCGGGCCAGGCGTTCTTTAATTCGCGAAGCCCGCCCTAGCGCGGACTCCACACCGCCATCACCCCGCCGGCCGAAATTACCCGCGGGTTGACGCTGCCCGTTGCCTCCATCTCCAGCACAAATCCGGTTGAGCCCTGGCTGCCCTCATTGAGCAGGATCGGCACAACCAGGCGCAAGCTGTCGGGCGACCAGATCGTCAAGCCGCGGCTGTAGCGGTCGAAACGGCGCAAGACCTGGTCAAACTGCGGCGTCGGCTCGAACAGCAACAAGGCGCGCCCAGCGCCCGTGCGCGGGTCCAGGGAATACAGGGCATAGGGCGCAGTCGTGTTCTCGGTCACCGCGACTACCCCGGCAAAGGACTCCGCCGATGCCGCGGTGGCCGGGCTGAACACCGCCAGCCGAGAGCCATCGGGCGACCAGAAGAACGCCACGGTCGGACGCCGCGATAGGACCCGATCCTCACCCGAGACCACGTCCAGCAGGTGCAGGGCGCCAAGCTGTAAGCCTTGCTCGCTCGACAACGCGCGGGTGGTATAGGCCACCTGCCCGCCCAGGGGCGACCAGGCGAAGGCCGCCAGCCCTTCAAGCGCCACCAGCGGCTTGACCGGCTGACCCATCGCGTCGGCCAGGCTGAGCCAGGGCTTGTTGTTGACCCGGGTTCCGAGCAGGGCAAACCTGCCATCCGGTGAATAGTGCGGCGCAAAGAAGGGATAGTCCTCCTTGCCGCCCGCGGGAGTGACTCCACCCGAGCGGGCGCTGATCACCCCCAGCACTTCGTCGCCCGTAGTCCGGGTTTCCAAACCGTGGTTAAAAATTGCGCTCCCGTCGTGGTTCCAATCCCAATACGCGTCCAATCCGCGATAGATCATCCGCCCGCTTGCGCCGTCGGCGCTCACCAGGGCCAGGGTCGAGGGGACCGTGCCGCTCGTGGCCTGGGTGAGTACGGCCAGTTGCGCGCCGTCGGGCGACCAATCGTAGTACGGATGGGCTGCCCCCCGGGCCGCAGCCACTTCGCGCAAGGGTGTCTTGCCATCGATCGCCGCGATGTACAACGCGCTGGCGGCCACCCGCGACTCTGATTCGGCCGTCGATGGCAGGACATACACAGTGCCCGGTCGGGTGATCGTCACCCCCGCCGTGGGCAGGTTGGCGTCGGTCTGCCGGCCAGCCGCGTCAACGGCCATCACATCACCATCGGCCCCCGGCCGCAGAGTGACCGAGTCGATGCCTTGCGCGACATAGGCCAGAGCCGTCGAGGGCTGGAGCGTTACCTGGGAAATCGCCAGCCGGCTGGCATCCGGCGACCAGACGGGAAGCTGGTAGCGCACAACGTTCGGTCCCGAGCGTTGACGGGGCGCGGATTCGTCCTCGGCCTGGCCAGAAGCCCGGACGTTGGCGTCAACCGTCAGGCGCCGAATGTCCCCGCCGGTCTGGTCCATCACCAGCACGTTGCCGCTGGCGTCGATGACGGCGATCCGCCCGGAACGGCGTTCGAGCGTCGTCGCCAACGCGTTCTGCCCAAGACGCAGTTGCTGGGGGAGTTCAACCCGGGTCTGTGTCGATGACGGCTGGGGGGCGCAGGCGGCCAGCAGAACAGAAATGGCGAAGAGAGGAACGACCGGAAAGCGCGCGCGCATGGGTGTCATCGCCTGCCCATTATCGGGGCGACCAGGTTGCGAGCCCGCCCTCGGCAAGCCGTTGCACCTGCGCGACCATCCTCACCCACCCGCGCGACATACATCCAGGCCGCGTCACTGGCCTCGTCGACACTGACAAAGGCCGGGCTGCGCCGTCGGGCGACCAGGGTGACGCCCCCCGCGAATACTGGTCAAAGAACTGGGCAGCACTGAGAAATTCGCTGCTGGGAATCGTGTCGGCCACCCGGATCAAGGCTCCCGTGCTGACATCGGCAATTTCGAGACGCACGGCAAATTGCAGGCCCGAAGCGGTTGCGGTCTGGGTCGGCGCGGCTGTCGGCGAGGGCCGCGCACCTCGCGGCGTGGCGGTGGGCGGCAGTGCAGGCCGCGCCGTCGAGGCAAGGGTCGCTGCGGGCGCCGGGGTCGGCGTTGCGCCGGCTGAGCGCACCGCCGCCGGGTCAATCACCTGCCCGTCCGGGACCACCGACCACATCGCCAGATAGCGGCCGTTCGGCGACCAGGCGTAACTGACGGCATTCCGCGCCAGCGAAGTTCGGCGGCCCGTGCCGATATCGATGACCTCGAGCAGGTTGGGCTCGCCGAGCAACTGAGGCGTATCAATGAGGGCCACATGCCGGCCGTTGGGCGACCAGGCGAAGTACATCGCATCCGCCACAGTGCTCAACCCGCATTGCGGCGTGCCGTTCGCATCAGCCAGGGTCAACGCCTCGCTATCGCCAAACTGAGCCACATACAGCATGCGCTGCCCATCTGGAGAGAATTGGGGCGCCTGGAAATACCCCGGCAATGCCGAAAGACGCTCGGCGCGAGCGGCGCCGGGCCGGACGAGCGACAGGCGCGCATTGGCGGCCGTGTCGGCAGCGCCATCGGTGTGGGCGATCAGCGCGCCGGCATCGGCGCGCCAATGCCAGTAGACGCTGGCTCCGGTCGCGACGACCGTCGAAGCGCCTCCATCCGTGCCTGACAGCCGGAGCGATCCGGTTCGGCCATTGATGCTGAGAATGGCCAACGAGCGATTGTCGGGCGCCCAGTCCAGATATGGAATGTTGTCGGTGGATGTCGCATACAGGCCCGTGAGCGGCGGAAGCTCGCGCGCCTCGGCCACCTGGACCGTCTGGGTGTAGCCGGCCAGCGTCCGCTCGAGCCTGACAAAGGCCAGTGCGCGCCCATCGGCCGAGAAGGTGGGGAAGAGATAAGCCCGCCCCGTTTGACTCTCCTGCGAAACCCCCGCGTCGCGGGTGACGCGCTGCGCGCGCGCGGTGGCGGGGTCGACCAGTCCTACATTGCCGTCCGAGCCCACAAAGACGATTTGGCCATCACCCGTAGGCAGCGCGGAATTTGAGGCGAAGGGCCCAAGGCCGGCGGCACAGGCCACGATCGATGCCTCGTCAGCCGACCGGGGGGTCTCGGTCACGACCCGCGCAGCGCCGGAGGATGCGGGCGGCTCCGTGCGCGCCGGCTCAGGCGCAAGGGTGCGGGTGGGCAGCAGCAAAATCTCGGGGCCCGCGGTCGGGCGAGGCCCGCACGCGCTGGTTATCAGGGCCGCCGCAAATAGTCCCGCAACGATTTGATTACGCTTGTGCTTTTTGAGGCCCATTGCGCGATTTTAGGGGGGAAACGGTGAGGACGCGCTGAGAGACGGGGAGAAGTTGAAAGCGATCTCCCCTGGCTGCGCCAGGGGAGATCGCTTTCAACAACGTCATTGCTCGAAGCGCTAGCCTTCTTCGCCGGCCTCGTCATCTTCTTCGTCACCGGCCTCGTCCTCCGCATCACCGCCTTCCGCTTCGGTACCTTCATCCTCGGAATTGACGATCTCTTCGTCGTCCGTAGCGTCGTCACCGGTCACAAATTCCTCGTCGTCTTCAATGAAGTCAGTTGCGGGCTCGATGCTTTCGGCGAACGCGACATACGCTTCGGGCAGCTCGGCCAAGTATTCCAGAGGGGCTTCGTCGGCGCTAAAGGGATCTCCACCCGGTCGTAGGCAGTCGCCGGATACTCGTTAATCTTGAATGCGCCGGACTTCTTGACGACAGGCTTGTCGTCATCGATCCAGGTCTCTTCCGGTTCCGGCAGCCTATTGGCCGAGCGCAGCATCCAGCAATCGCCGTCGTTGAGCTTCTTGCTCATCAGATAGTTGTAGGGCATATAGCAGTAGCCCTTGACCCCCCAGTCAGCGCCCCATGAATTACGCACGATAAAGACCTGGTCGACATCGGAGTAACCCACGCACAACATCGCATGCCGGCCGTGCTCGCCGCGGCCCACATCGCGCGGGTTTGGCATCGGCACTACGCCACCGACGGCTTGCTCGGCTTCTTGAGCACGGCCCGCTCCTGATACGGCCAGGTCCTTTCGATGCAGGCGCCAAACGTCCCGAGGCTTTCGACGCCGTATTGAATGACGCTGCCGGAGTCCTCGTTTTGTTCGTCGATGCGCCAGCGCGCGTTGTAGTAGATGAACAGCCGGCTGACATCGACGTTTTTGCGCAAGTGCTTTTTGACCAGGTATTCGTAGGCGCCAGCGATCGCGTTGGCCGTGCAGGAACTGAGCTCGCCCTGGTTCTCCACAGGGGTCATAAACGGGCGCAGGTCAACCCATGATTTCCTCATTTTCCCTCATGGGAGGTTACGGTAGTCCGGTATTACGACCTCGCGCCCGCCCGCAAGGGCCGACTCATGCGCGCATAGGCCGGCGATCGTCCAGTTGGCGGCCGTGACCGCGTCGATGCGGGGCTGGCGCCGCTCAACGATACTGCGCACGAATTCGTGGACCAGATGCGGGTGCGAACCATGGTGCCCCCCACCCTGTTCAAACGCGACACCGTGCTCGTCTGCGCCATACATGAACGAGCGGGTGTAGCGCCCAATCGAGGCAGGCAGCCAATCGGCGCGATCGGGCGGATCGGGACGCTCGGTCGTCCTCACGCGCTTCTGGCCGGGGACGAGCGGGCCCATGCGAAACAGGACGGGCGGATCCTTCTCCATCTGCCACTCGTAGCAGGCGTTCTCGCCATAGGCGACAAAGCTCTCCATGTAGGGCCGGGCGCAGCCGAAGAATGACACGGTAACCTCGGCGAACAACGCCGGCGCATCAAGCTCAAACATCGCGGCCTCAATCGGGAACGGGTTGCCGTATTGCGCGCGCAACTCCTCACGCATGACGCCGGAGCCGACGCAGCGAACCTTAACCGCCCGGCTTCCACTCAGGGCCAGCAGCGGGGCCAGCGCATGGGTCGAATACCACATGGGCGGGAAGCCGGCCCAGTAGGACGGCCAGCCCTCCAAATCCTGAAACAGCGCCCCGCGCAGAACTGCCGGCGCCCAAACTCGCCCCGATCCCGCATGGCCTGGGCCAAGAAATACGGGCGGGTGTAGACGGCCGTTTCCATCAGCATGTAGTTCCGCCCGGACGCGCGGGATGCGGCCAGGACGGCCTCCAGGTCGGCCCGGTTTGTGGCCATCGGCAGGGCGCAGGCGCAATGCTTGCCGGCCTCGAGCAGCGCGATCGTTTGCCGGGCGTGGTCCGGAATGCCCGACAGCAGATGCACGGCGTCGATGTCGTCGGCGCGAAGAACATCTTCGAAACGCGCAAAGCGGCGCCGTACGGCGAAGCGTCCGGCCGTCTTCGCCAAACGCTCGGTGTTCAGGTCGCAGATGTCGACCGACGCCACGTCGGGGTGGTCGAGATAAATCGGCACGAATTCCGCCCCAAATCCGAGGCCGACGACACAGATGCGGAGTTTTCCCATCAGGCTCCCAGACTGCGCGCAACATCGCCCATGCGCGCAAACGAGACATCGCCTTCGGTCAGGTAGTGGATGATGATCTGCTCGAGCATCGCGATGCGGTGCCCGCGCCCGATCACCTGCGGGTGCATGGTGATCGTTGCGATCCCGCCCTCCACGTTGGCGTGCATCCAGTCGATCTCGCCCTGCCAGATCTCGCGAACCTTGCTGGGCGCCGAGTGTCCACTTCGATACGGATCGAAGTTGAACTGGAAATGGGCCCAATCGTCGAACTCGAAGCTCATGGGAGCTCCCACACCGGGGATGCGCGCCCGCGCACAAGCGGCGAGTCCTTCGTCACCTGGTCCCCCACCCGCGGGTGATAGGGCTGAAAGTCATCGGCCATCAGGCTGGAGTCATACAGGAATCCATATTCCTCGATGAGCGATATCGTCACGTCCGAAAATCCGCCAGAGGGCGATCGATAGCCCAGCGGCTTAACCCCGATCCGGCCGAGGCTGGCCAGGGCGCGCTCCATGTCTTCGCGCTCCTCCGCCAGCGTCTGCTCGCTCGGGTCGACATGGGCATACGAGTGGTGGCCAATTTCATGCCCCGCCTCGAGGATCGCGGCGGTTGGCTCGGGAAACGATTCGATGGTATGCCCGGGCACGAAAAACGTCGCCGGGATGTTGTAGCGCTTCAGCAGTTCGAGGATACGCGGGACCCCGACCCGAGCGCCATATTCACCGCGATAGAGCATGGCCGGCGTGACGTTCTTGTAGCCAAACCAGACCGACATCGCGTCGAAGTCAAAGGACAGGCAGATCGTGCTGTTTGGCATGTTGAACTCCAGACTAGTGGGCGTATTCGGTAATCAACCCAGGCCTCACACCCAGTCCCATGGACGCGTCGATCACCGCCCCGTGGAGGGGCGTCGAGTATTCCGAGGCGAGGAAGACGATGAGATTGGCGATCTCCTCGGGCGCGATCAAACGGCCCTTGGGCAACCCGGTCGTGAAGGCTTCGCGCTCTTCGGGTGTCATCGCGTTCAACGTGCTAGCCTGGAACATCGCCGTGTTGGTGGCTCCGGGACAGATGGCAAAGACATCGACCCGCGAATCGGTCAGTTCCGCCGCCAACTGGCGGGTGAGCAAAGCGACGGCGGCTTTGCTCATCCCGTCAGACAGGCGAAACCCGGGGAAGGCCTGGATGCCGCCGCCGACCGAACTCAGATTAATGATCTTGAGCGGGTCGGTTTTGATGCAGCCCGCCATCAGGGCCAGGAATGTCTGACACACCTTGAGGGTCCCATCAGCATTGATCATGAACATCGCAGAATCCTGCTCGGATGCGCTGCCGGCGTATTTGGCGACCGTGGCCGAGCCAACCGCGGCGTTGTTGACGACAATGTCGATGCGCCCCCAACGCCCCACGACTTGCTTCATGCAGCGCTCGATGGACTCGAGCGAGCGTAGGTCGAGGGCGTGGGCGGACAGGAGATCGGGATTCTCGGCCACCCGCCCGGCCACGTCGTCGGCCGACTCGTGGCCCTCGGCGAACGAGAACGCCACCCGGGCGCCATGGGTCGCCAGAGCGGCGACACACGCGCGCCCGATCCCGCCGAAGCCGCCGGTGACAAAAGCGACTTTTCCGACGAGGCTGGGGCGGCAGTCGAGGATGGGTGGGAGGGGGACTGTCATGCTGGCGAAGAATTGTATGCGGCGGGGATGGCGAGGATGTCACCTCTGAATGCTTTCTATTCGTCTCAGGTTTCCAAGCGCATTCAGTCCTGTCACGGTTGCGCGCACCGAAGAACCGGTCGACAGGGTATCGCACAGCGGCTGAGATGTATTGAATCGCTCGCCTTCGCGGCTGGTGATGTAGCACACCGTCGTGAGAAGGTTCACCCGGTCGACACAGGCACCCCTGAACGTCTGCCGACAGATGCTTTCTGGCTCGGTCCGCATATCGATACGATCCACTGTGAGCGCCACTTCCTCGAATCCAATGGCCGGAAGGAACGGCCCAATAATGGCGCGAGCAAGCAGCACGGCCATGACACACGCGAGTGTCACGATCAATGCGGTCGTTTTTGGACCACTGAATCTGCGTGATCTTCCTGGCATTGCCGACTGGGAACTCGCCTGCTGATCCACGCCCATTCGCCCGCCTAACACCGTGCCAACGTTACGCTTCCGGCGGTGTCGCTTCGCTCCACCGCCGGCTACCTTCACGCGCCCCTCCGGGGCGCTGGGCTCACCTGAACACTCGGTGCCTACCTGACCACACCTTACCCACCTGACCAAACCTGACGAACCTTATCAACGTTACCAACGTTACCAACGTCCCTTACCACCGCCACCGATAATCATTCCCCGCCACCGTGGCCCGGAAATCCTCCTGCACGCCGGATTGGCGCAGGATCGAGTACTGCCCGTCACTCCCGCCGCCGACGATCCAGCGATACAAGAGCAGCGCCCGGATTTGCTGGGCGTGCGGCTGTTGGTTCCAGCGCTGGATTTCGGCATAGGCGGCCTGGGTCCAGCCGTTCCGCCCGCCCGACCAGGCCGGCTCGGTTCCGGTCGGGGTGGCGTTGGTCTCGGTGATGAAGACCGGCTTGTTCCGCCAGCGGGCCGGAATTGCGTCCAGGAAGGTCGTGTAGCAGCGGAAATGATAGTACTGCCAGCGCAACGGATCGTCGCCAAACGGATCCAGACTCGACACCAGCGAGGCTGACCCGCCCTGGGTGTAGGCGTGCAGGGCGAAGCCGTCCACATCGTCGAGCCCGGCCAGCATGCGCTTGAACCAGTCCAGGCTGCTCCCCGCCCGGGCATTGTAGGGATCGACCGCGCCCGGGATCACCAGGTGGCGCGGGCTGACCGACTTGATGGCGGCTCGGACCCGATTGAAGCACTCGGCATAACGTTCAGGGGTGATGGCGTCGCCGACGTTGTTGCCCGGGTTGGTCTCATCCTGGTTGGGCCACTCGCGCGGGTTGTTCATCTCGTTGCCGATGATCCACAGATGACAACCCTTTGAGTTTCGGACCCAGTTGGCGCAGCGCTCGGCGAACGCTGTGTATTGCCCTGTCACCGGGATCGTGCCGCTCCCGCCGTAGTCGTTGTTCAGCCGAACGATCACACCCCAATCTCGGTTTGCCCAATCCGCGTAGGCGGCGCTGCCCGCGCCGTTGGTCACCTCGGTGAAGAGCACCCACCCCGCCCGCCCGTTGGCGTGCAGGCCCGCGTCATAAGGATCGTGCATGCCGAACAGCCAGGCGCTCTCGCCCACCGGAACCCGCGCATTGTCGGCGGCCGTGCGCCGATCGAGGGCCGGGATGGAGAGAGCCTCCGCGCCGACATACGCGGACTTAAAGGCATAGCTCGTTACCCGCACAAAGGCGCCCGTCGCGCCCACCCGCGATGGCCAGTCGGCTTCATCCGTTACGCGCAGCGGGGTGCCCGCCGCAACCCGCCAGAGTTCCGATGAGCGTGGGTCCGGGGCGGACCGTAGAACAGCCTCGACATTGGCGACCACCACGCCTTGCGCGACGAGCTCGGGCGGAACATCAATCCGGATCCGGGTGTACCACGCGGCCACATAGCCTTCACGGCCCTGCCCGTCCCGCACCCGCAGCCATTGGCCGTTCACACCCACTCGAGCGTTGACCTCGGCGGCCGCGTCCAGTGCTTGCAACTCCGAACCGGCCGGCAACAATGTCAGCACGTCGCCGCCAGCATTCGGCGCATCCCGCAGGCGCAGGCCGCCGCTCGAGGTCACATCGCCATTGACGACGAGACGGATGACATCCTTGTTGGCAAAGACGGCGTCTGTGCGCCGGACATAGACGGCGCTGACGTAACCCTGCGCGCCCGCCTGATCCAGCACCTGGATCCACCCACCCGCTTGCCCGATCTTGCCCAACGCAGCGACGCCGTCCTCGATCACTTTCAGCAGCGCCCCAGGCGGCAGGACCTTGAGGATGTTGCCCTGGCGCCGGGCGGGGTCGCCGCGCAGGTTCAGGCCCGCAACGGCCCCGGCGTTGTCGACAACCAGGAACAGCCCGCTGACGGGCGCGCCGTCGCGGGCCAGCACCGGCGACGAGCGTCGAGGAATCGAGCGTTTGCGCGCGCGCTTGACCATCGGCGCATTGTATGCGCTGGCGGGCCGATCGACATCCAGGACGACCCGCCCGTCAGGCGACACAAGGTTGTAGAACGGCGCGTATTACCACCCGCCGCACGAAACCGACGGAAGCTCGCCAACCGAGCGGCGGAGACATGCAAAGGTATCGAAGCCGATGGCCGTCCTGCTACTCGTCCCTGCGTGGATCCTCGACCAATTCCAGGCTATTCCCGTCAGGGTCGAAGAAGAAACAGATTCGAACATCCTCAAAGTTGGCTGGGGCGCTCTTAATCTTCACCCCACGTGCGACCAGTTCGGCATGGGCGGAATCGACATCCGCCACATGCAGGGCGATATGGTGGATCGGCCCGGTTTCAAGCCGGCCAGGCGCAGTCTCGCGCCCGATCAGCTCGATGGTTGTGCTGCCAATGTCGATGAAGATGATGGTGCGGGGATCCCAGCGTTTGGTGACCTTCAGGCCAAGCGTGCCCGTGTAGAACTGCTCCATCGCGGCAAAGTTCTGGGTGAAGATGGCGACATGGTGAGTGGCCTTGAGTTTCATTGCTGCGCTCCGCGCCGACTGCCCTACACGCCCGCGGCGTCGAGTTCCTTGCTGCACGTATCAAGCACGCGCATGAGCGCGAAGTCGCCGCCCCAGGGCAGGATCTGCGCGCCCATGGCCTGGTAGCGCTTGAGCGCGTCAAGCGATCCAACCGCCAGGCCCCACACTTTGTTGTGCTTCTTACAGGCCGCGGCCACGATCTCGACGGCCTTGTCCCAGGTCATCGTGCTGCCAGCCGGAGCATGTTTCAGGCGCAACGTGAGATCACCTGGCCCGATAAATAGACCGTCGATGCCCTCGATCGAGGCAATGGCCTCGGCGTTGTCAACCGCCTCAAGTGTTTCGATCTGGGGCAGGATGAAAGTCTCGCGGTTGGCATCCGCGGGGAAGTCCATCCCGGGGCCCCACGACGCAACGCCGAAGTCCGCATCCAGGCCCGCGCCATCAATCCCGCGATTGCCGATGGGCGGGAACTTGGCCGCCAGGACGAGATCGCGCGCAAGCTCGGGCGTCGAAATGAGTGGCACCAGAAAGCCAGCCGCGCCATCTTCGAGGTAGCGATAAAGCTTCGTGCGCTCCAAGGTGGGCGGACGAACCATGCAGTCGATGTCAGAGGCGTGGCACAAGGCCAGGATGGTCTGCACTTCCCGTTCGCTCATGGCCCGGTGCTCCAGATCCAGCCAGATGCCGTCAAAGCGGTACTGGGCCGCGTAGCGAACATAGAACGGCAGGAAATGGCCGAGCGAACATACCCGGGCGAAACGCCCACTGCGGAACTTCTCCAGCATCTTGCTTTTGCGCATCGTGTGTCTCCTGTTTGTTGATTCCATTCGCAGGCCAAAGCCTCTTTGGTGACAGGTAGATGTTAATCGAGGTGGCCGCTTTCGCCGATCGCGGCGTGTGCCATGGCGAACCACCTCGACGCGTCAAAGGAAAAGAAGGTGGCGAGACCACAATCCCAGCGCTCCGCGCTGGGATTGTGGTCTCGCCACCTTCTTTTTGAGGAATATGAGCCGCGAAGGACTTGAACCTTCAACCGATTGATTAAGAGTCAATTGCTCTGCCAATTGAGCTAGCGGCCCGTAACGAATCCTGATTATATCCGATGCCGCCGACCTGTCAAGAAAATGACGACCCCGCGCTGGCGCCCCCTGAATGCGGCGATACTCGGGGCAATCTGACCCGTCACAATTCCAAGCACACAGAGGCTGTCCAAGATGAAACTCGTCACCTACCAAACATCCCAGTCGCCCGCCCGGGTCGGCGCCCTGCACGGCGAGACCGTCGTTGACCTGGCCGCCGCCCACGCCGCCACCGGTGGGCACTCCTCCTTCCCCACCACCCTGCAGTCCCTGCTCGAGGCCGGCGACGCCGGCATGGCGCTTGCCCGCGAAGCGCTCGCGTTTGCAGTGCGGCATCCGGACAAATATGCCGCGCCGGTCAACACCACAACGCTGCTCGCCCCCCTCCCCCGCCCAGGCAAGATCATTTGCCTTGGGCGCAACTACGCCGCCCATGCCAAGGAAGGCGGGGCTGAGGTCCTCGAATACCCCATCCTCTTCTTCAAGCCCGCCACCTCGGTCATCGGCCCGGGCGCAGCCATCGTCGTCCCGTCCGCCACCACCAAACCAGACTATGAGGCCGAGCTCGCCGTCGTGATCGGGCGGACCTGCAAGGATGTAGATGAAGCCCATGCGTTGGAATATGTGGCCGGCTACACCTGTGCCAACGACGTCAGCGCCCGCGACCTGCAGAAGCGCACCCACCAGTGGGATCAGGGCAAGATGCTCGACACCTTTTGCCCGCTCGGCCCGGCCCTGGTCACCGCCGACGAGATTCCCGATCCGGGCCAGCTCGATATCAAGTCGATCCTCAACGGCGAAGTCATGCAGCACAGCACGACCGCCCTGATGATCTTCTCGGTTCCGTTCACGATCAGCTACATCTCGAAGATCGCCACGCTCGAGGCGGGCGACATCATCCTGACCGGAACACCCGATGGCGTGGGCCAGGCCCGCAACCCGCCCGTCTTTCTGCAGAACGGAGACACGATCACGATTGAAGTCGAGAAGGTCGGGACGTTGACCAATCGCGTTACCCGCTAGGGATTTCTCCGAAAGCGATATGCCCCGGCTTTGCCGGGGCATATCGGTTTCGGAATTGTCCGCCGGAGGGTCACACCCCGGCAAACGCCGAGAATCCGCCGTCGACCGCCACCACGATCCCGGTGACAAAGGCGGCGGCGGGCGAGAGCAGCCACAGCGCGGCGCCAGCCAGGTCTTCCGGCTTGCCGAAACGCCCGGCCGGGGTGTGCTCGATGATCGCGCGTCCGCGCGAGGTGAGTTCGCCCGTTGCGGCATCGATGAGCAGGGCCCGGTTCTGTTCGCCAACAAAGAATCCGGGGGCCAGGGCATTGACCCGAATGTTGGGCGAATAGGTTTTGGCCATGTGCACGGCCAGCCAGTGGGTGAAATTGCTCACCCCGGCTTTGGCCGCCGAATAGCCGATGGTGCGGGTGAGCGGCTTCAACGCCGCAAGCGAGGAGTAATTCAGGATCGCCCCTTCGCCCTGGTCGGCCATCTGCCGGCCGAAGACCTGGCACGGCAGCACGGTACCCATCAGATTGAGGTCGAAGACCTGCCGGAGCGCCTCCTCGGGCAGGTCAAAGAAGCTGCGCTCGGCGCTCGTCGTCGCGCCGGGCATATTGCCTCCGGCCGCGTTCACCAGTCCGTGCACCGGCCCAAAGCGCGCCTTCACAGCCGCCAGCGCCGCCGTCAGATCATCGCGCCGAGTGACATCAGCCGCCACACCCATGGCCCGCGCACCCAGACGCTCGGCGGCGGTTTGAACCGCGCCAGAGTTGCGGCCAAGCAGGATGACATTCGCGCCGCAACCATACAGCGCACCAGCCGCCACACCGCCCAACACACCGGCGCCGCCAGTAACCACGAAAGTTTTGCCCGTGAAATCGTACAACCGGGCGAGTTCATGTGTATCCATCGATTTGGCCCCTCAACACTTAGGTAATTGCTCAGCCCATTCTATAGAATCGGCGCAAATCTGCGTAATCTGTGGATAGATCCCCGTGACACCCAGCACGGCGCCAGGCATCATATGGGCTTCATCTCGGGATTTGTCCACAGATTGCGCAAATTTGCGCCGATGGCTTTTATCAAGATTGCCTGAACGGTGCTGGTTAGGCTTGTCGCCCAAGAAAGCGCAGCGCGGTGCCCTCGACCACCCTGCACGTAACCGGGATGCTTGTCAAGTCGACCCACTCCTGGCATTGGTGAAAGTTGCCGCCTCGAGGACCATGGCAGATGCACGGGATGCCGCCTTCGCCGCTGAAGACGTTTGCGTCGGTGATCCCGCCACCGTAGTACAGATTGGGGGCCCCGCCGCGCTCGGCGGCGTAGCTTGCGGCAAACGCTTGAGTGAAGGGATGCTCCGGCTCGTCGAACGCCCACGGCGCGTAGTACGGCTCATCGGTGGCGAACTCGAAACGCGCCGGCGACTTCAGAGAATCGGCATAGGCCCGCATCCCGGCCAGCACGCTTTCGCGAGTCTCGCCGGGAACCGTCAAACGGGTGACCAGCACCCGGGCCGTCTCGGGCAGCGTTATCACATACAGCTCGCTGCCGGCGTGAATGCTGAGCACCGTCTGCGATGCGGGCATTTTGTCGTGTTTGAGCGCCGGAACCGCGTCGCACACGCCCGCCGCAAAACGGGCCGCCTCGATCCCGGCGTTGATGCCCTGCCACGGCGTGAATCCGTGCGCCGCCTTGCCCGTCACGTCGGCCCGAATCAGAACCTTGCCCGGCGCGCCGATCGCCCCGCCCTCGAAGTACGGCTCGGTGACGATGCAGGCGTCGGCCTTTGCACCGCTCGCGTGCAGGGCCCGCGCGCCAAGGGAGAGCGCTTCTTCGTCCGTGACGCAACTGAAGATGAGCGTGCCGCGCCACGCGCTGAGGTCGCGGGCCAGCGCGCGGGCGACGAGCATGTTGACGACCACCCCGCTCTTCATGTCGGCGGCGCCCAGACCGTAGAACAGGTCGCCTTCGCGCCAGCCCTGCCCTAGGTCCTGCAGCCAGCCCTGGGCAGCCAGGACCGTGTCCATGTGCCCATTCAGGAGTAAGGTCGGCCGGGGCCGTTCTCAATGGTCGCTATCACGTTCGGCTGGCCATTGCGGGTCGTCTGATACGTGACCGGCATGCCATTGGCCTCGAGCCACCCCGCGCAGACGTGTTGGGCGGCGGCCTCTTCGCCAGGGTAGCTGCGCACGGCAACGAGGGATCTCAGGGCAATTCGCAAGGGACTCATCCAGTTCGGCCGAGTCTCAGGTTTGGTGCGGACAGCGCGCATGATTCTGCCGTCTGGGCTCCGCCAACCCCGGTAGTTTCGCCCCCCCCCCGCCCCCCCCCCCCCCCCCCCCGCCGTTTGCGCTGGTGAGACGGAAGCGCCCCGCCGCGGCCGGCGCCATGCGACAATTTCGCATGGCAAGAGTCCCCTACATCCCGCCCGAAGGCATCAGCCCCGAGCTTCGGCACATTCTGACGCCGCCGACAAACCTCAAGATGGCGGTGGCCAACAACCCCACCGCGTTGGACGTGTTTTTCTCCCGGATCGGGAAGTGGCTCGGCACGGAGTCGACGATTGACGCCCGCTTGCGCGAACTGGCCATCGTGCAGGTCGCCTACGTCACCGCCAACGCCTACGAGTTCAGTTGGCATCTGCGTGGTGCGTTGCGGGTCGGCGCCACGGATCAGGACATCGACGCGCTCATGGCCGAAACGAATGGCGAGACAACCTCGCTGCCCGCGCTCGATCGGGCCGTCCTCCAGGCCGCCCGCGACATCACGCTTGAGCTCGCGCTCTCCGACGAACTCTGGGAGCTGCTGGAGCAGCACCTCGGCCGGGAACGTCTGCTCGAGCTGATCCTGGCGATCACCTATTACAACCACGTGTGTCGCGTCGCCGCCGTGCTAAAGCTGGATATCGACGAGCATGTCAAACTGCCGATGGAACGCTATCCCCCGCCGCAGCGCATCGGCGCCTGGCGCTAAGTATTCAGAGCAGATTTCCGATATCACCCGCCCGGCTGACGCCGCGGCGGGCCAGAGATATCGCCTCTGAACCGACGACTTTGTCTGGCCAGTCTCGGTGAGATCTGCAATAGATTGACGACAAACCCAGCCACAGCGTCGGGTGAACTCCGCGGCGTTTTCGATCAGGTATTCACGGCGCAGGACTTCGCGCTCGAGAGCGGACGTATTCTGCCGGAGCTGCGGATCGCCTACGAAACCTACGGCCGCCTGGCCCCGGGCCGGCGGAATGCCGTCCTTCTGACCCATGGCTACACCAGCAATCACCACATGGTCGGGCGCGGCGGGTCGACCCTCGCCGAAGGCCTGTGGAACAGCCTGGTCGGACCCGGCAAGGCCGTCGACACCGATCGATACTTCGTCGTGTCTTCGAACATGCTCGGCTCCTCGTATGGCTCGACGGGCCCGGCCCACGCCAACCCGGAGACCGGCCGACCTTATGGCCCTGATTTCCCCGACATCTCACTGGTCGACATCGTTACCGCCCAACGAGCGCTATTCCAGCACCTCGGGATTTCGCATCTGGTCGCGGTCATCGGGCCGTCGTATGGCGGGGTGCAGGCCTTCCAGTGGGCGGTGACCTTCCCCGGATTCATGGATGGCATCGTCCCCGTGACGGCTGGCATTAAGTCCAACGGCGGGGCCGGCCTGGCGGCGCTGATCGCCGAGCTCGAAGCGGACCCCCATTGGAATAACGGGCGCTACTACGACAACGGCGGGGTATTGGACACCTTACCCGCATTCGGGTCAGAACCCTGATCAGCTATGGCATGCGCGAGCTTCTCGCCGCCGCCTTCCCTGACCCGGCCGCGCGCCAGGCCGAAATCGAGCGAGTGGCGCGCAGGTGGGCGGCTGAGTTTGACGCCAATTCATTGATCGTCCTGGGCCGGGCCAGCGCCCGCTTCGATGTTGAGCAGGACTTGGCGCGGATCCGGTCCCGGGTGTTGTATGTCCTGTCCCGCACGGACCAGATCTTCCCGCCGTCCCTCGCGCCCGTCGTCATGGGCAGGCTTCGGAATGCCGGTGTGCGGGCGGATTACATCGAGATCGACAGCGAACTTGGGCACGCCGCCCCGGGAGTCGATGGTGCGAAATGGGCGCCTCAGCTCGCGGCGTTCATGGCCCAACTTGGGCACGACGTCTCCCCGGCCGCTGACTCAAGGTAGTCAACCCTTTGTCGCACGTCAATGGCCCATTGCAGGAGAACGGGAGAACGGGAGAGGTAAATTGCCTTCCCGTTCTCCCGTTCTCTGAACTGCATCTCATCCAGGAGGTACTCGCCTCCGAAAACGACCGTGTTGGCGATAATCGCCAGATATGCTCAAAGACACATCCCTGAACGGCAAGAGAGTCCTGATCACCGCCGGGGCCAGCGGCATCGGCCTGGTGACGGCCCGCGGCTTCATCGAGGCGGGCGCCCGCGTCTTCATCTGCGACGTCAACGCCGAAGCGCTGAAACTCGCCCAGGCTGCGCTGCCCGGCTTGCAGGGCTGTGTGGCCGACGTGGCCGACGAAGCCCAGGTGCAGGCGATGTTCACCAAGCTAGACGCGGCGTTGGGCGGATTGGACGTATTGATCAATAACGCCGGTATCGCCGGCCCCACTGCCCTGATCGGCGATCTGAAGCGCGAGGACATCCTGCGCACGATTGAGGTCAACGTGGTCGGGCAGTTCCTGTGCGCCAAACATGCGGTCGGGCACCTGCGCCAGGGCCGCGGGCCCTGCATCCTCTGAACATGTCATCGGCGGCCGGACACCTGGGTTTCCCCGCTCGCTCAGCCTACGCGGCCTCAAGTGGGCGGTGATCGGCCTGACCAAGTCGCTGGCCATCGAGCTGGGACCGGACGGCATCCGGGTGAACGCGGTGCTGCCCGGGGCCGTTGATGGGCCGCGCATCCAGGCGTCATCGCGGCCAAGGCCCAGTTGACCGGAAAAAGCGTCGCCGACGTCACCCAGGTCTATGAGGGGCAGGCTTCGCTGGGCCGCATGGTCAAGGCCGAGGACATCGCCAATACCATCCTGTTTGCCTGCAGCGATCTGGCCGCCAACGTCAACGGCCAATCACTGGCCGTCGACGGCCTGACGCAAGCCTTAAGCTGAAACACCCGGAAACAACGCCCCCCGGCGGAGCAGGGGCGTTGTTTCCGAAACTCGCATGAACAAGAATCGCAAAGTCATCATCAGTTGCGCCGTCACGGGCGCCATCCATACCCCCAGCATGTCGCCGCACCTGCCGGTGACGGCCGACGAGATCGCAGGCGCGGCCGTGGCCGCGGCACAAGCCGGCGCCGCAATCGTGCACCTGCATGCGCGCGACCCGCAAGACGGGCGGCCCACGCAGGACCCCGCGCGCTTCGCGCCGATCCTCTCGCAAATCAGGGCCGCATCCGACGCGGTGATCAACATCACCACCGGCGGCAGCCCGCACATGACGGTCGAAGAGCGCATGCGCCCGGCCATGACCTTTAAACCCGAGCTGGCTTCGCTCAACATGGGCTCGATGAACTTTGGCCTCTTTCCGATGCTCGAACGGTTCAAGTCTTTCGACCACGACTGGGAGCGCCAGCACCTCGAGAAGAGCCGCGACCTGATCTTCAAGAACACCTTACGAATGGTCGATCCTGGGCGCGGGCCGGGCTCAGTTCCCGCTCGCGACGATGGGGGCGACGCTGGGCTCGCATGTGCGGGTCGGCCTGGAGGACTCGCTCTGGATCGGCCCGGGTCAGCTCGCCGAGTCAGGCGCGCAGCAGGTCACCCGCATGCGAAGCGTTCTGGAAGGGCTAAACCTGCAGGTTGCGACGCCCGATGAGGCGCGCGAATTGCTCCAACTCAAGGGTGCCAGCCGAGTTGGTCTCTAGGTCTTCGCTGGAGACACCGCGCCCGGCGAAATGTTGTTAATTGCGAGCCCTCACTTGGGTGGCACACGTCCCACAAAAACCGTTTGGATAGCTCGATACTGAAAATCCGGATGATTCAGGATGTGATCGTGGGCATCCACGTCAGCCAGCTTCGCCCAAATTTCGCGATCCTCGGCCGGAAGCTCAAACCCGGCGGCGTGCCCAGCCTTCCAGCGCAATAGATCGCGAATTGAACTGGCGCTCCACGTCTCGGAGTGGCTGAAAACGGACCATCAAGGTGGGGCGCTGGCAGGTATCGACCAGACCCACCGCGCGCAGCCACTCACCCAGCCGGGTGTCCCGATTAATCGACGCGAGCTGCGGATTACTCGATCGAGAAAACGCTTCGAAGAAGCGCAGCCACAGCGTGGGTGGGCACGGTTGATACTGACACCCCGTTGCGTCGTACTCCTTGATCGCAACAAGACCTCCAGGTCGCACCACGCGCTTGAGTTCACGCAGCATTTGCCAGCACTGATCGTCGGTGAGGTACGCACTGGCATTGGCGCACCAGGCCACGTCAAAGGTGGAATCGTCATACGGCAGCTTTAGTAAGTCACCCACTCGCGCAAGACACGGGCGCCAACGAGTTTCCCTTCGCGAACCTTTGGTTGACGACTTCCACGACTTGGGGATCGAGGTCGATGGCATGGACTTCGCCCGCCGGGCCCACAAGCTCCGCCATCAGTGGGAGGAAACCACCCGCCCCGCAGGCGGCGTCCAGCACTTTCCATCCAGGTTGAATACCGACCCAACGCAACATGTCCTCATATTCGGGTTGCATTGCGCCGTAGTGATTATCTTGCCATTCGGTGTCCGCCAGGGCCAGACCCACTGAGTTATTCTTGAGATCTTCCGTTTGATGTGTCATGAGGTCATCCTGAAGGTCATTGGCGAGATCACCCTCCCCGCGCGAAGCGCGGGGAGGGTGATCTCGCCGGTGGGTATTTGAGACAGGTTCATGTAAAAAAGGTAGACGAATTGCGCGCTTGTGTCACCTATCGAAAGTGAGGATTTCCGGTTTTGCGAATTGGGACTACCATCAGGCGGGCATTCCAGGATGGAGACGGCACTCACCGAACGCGAGCTCAGTATTCTGCGTTTGATCGCCTCGGGCGCGTCAAACGGTGGATTGCGCGCTGCCTGCATCTGACCGAAGGCACGGTCAAATGGTACGCTCAGCGGATCTTCGCCAAGCTGGGCGCTCGCAACCGGGTTGGGGCGATTCGGGCATTGGGCGATGCGGGCAAAGCCCGCCGCAGGCAAGCGCATCGTCGCGCGCCCACGCGTCCCCGACATCTTCCTGAAACCGTCATGGGGCGCGATGGAGAGCTTGCAGAAGCGCTGTCGTTGTTGCGAGCGAATCGACTCGTCACTCTCCTGGCGCCAGGTGGAATGGGCAAGTCCACGCTGGCCCGTGCGATCGCCGAAGCCGCCAATGCCGAGTTTCCAGGAGGCTTGCCACGTGCCTCTGGCCGCGCTCGAGTCGGCGGATGACATTCCGGCAGCAATAGCGTCCTCATGCGGGATCACGATCGGTCCAGGGTTTCCGGTCCTGGACCAGGTGCTGCATCATTTCCGCGATCGGGAGATCTTGCTCGTGCTGGATAACTTCGAGCGGCTGATCGATGGCGCGCTCGTGGTTCGGAAACTCCTGGACGCTGGGCCGCATCTGCGGGTGCTGGCGACCTCGCGCGAACGCCTCAATCTGCATGATGAGGTTGTGATGCGCCTGGGCGGCCTGTCAATCCCACCTGAAGGCGGGAGCGCGGACAACCCGGCCGTCAGGCTCTTCGCCCGGCACGCCCAGCGTGTCGCGCCGGGATTCCGATTGGACGCGCCGACCCTCACCAGCGTCGCCCGCATCTGCCGTTTGGCCGAAGGCATGCCACTCGCCATCATCCTCGCCGCCACCTGGACGGGCGCGCTGTCCGTCCGAGAAATAGCCTCCGAAATGTCGCGCGGGATTGACATCCTCGCCACGCGTCTCAGGGATGTGCCTTCACGGCACCGGAGCATGCAAAACGTCATCGATCAGACCTGGGAGAGGCTGAGTCCTGGGGCACAGCGAGTATTTGCCGAATTATCGGTCTTTCGGGGCGGGTTCACCCGCGCGGCGGCGACAGCGGTAACAAGTGTCACGTCGGAGACACTTCAGACGTTGATCGAACACGCCCTGATTCGTCGGGAGGATGACCGGTATTCAATCCACGAACTGCTGCGTCAGTACGCCGCCCGCAAACTGACAGACTATGGGCGCGAGGCTCACGTCGCCGCGCGCCATCATGCTTTTTACCTGTCCTGGCTTGTCGACTCAATCCGCGAGCCAACCGAGACCGAACTGGACTTTGAAAACCTGCGCCGGGCTTGGGAACATGCTGTCACCGTTGCTGACGAGCCCGCCCTGGGTCTCGGTCTCGTCGCTCTCATCAGGTTTTGCGAAAGCACCGGACGCCTGTCCGACCTGGCCCGATTGTGCGACTTCAGCTCGGAGGGTGGCCTGTCGCGCGCATTGCGCGGGCGTCTGCTCTTGGCGGGTGCGATGGCGCGCACCGAAGTCGGCGATTTCTCGAGGGCCGTTGAATGCTACAGCGAAGCGGAACGTATTGCGCAGGACGACGGTGACACCCAGATGGAACTCCGCGCGCTGATTGGCGGCGCCGATGCGCTCAACCGAGCGCGAAAACTGGAGCAGGCCACGGCGCTCGCCACACGCGCGCGGGGGCTGGCCCAGGCGGTGGGCGACTCCGAGGCGGAGGCAGACGCGCATTTTCACCTGGGTCGCGCCCTGTGGTACGGCGGGAGGGAACCACAGGCCCTCGAGACGATGACGCGCGCCGTCGACCTGGCGAAGGCGTCGCGGGGTTCAGGCCGGGTCGCCATTCAGGCGCTAAACGGCATGGGGGCTGTTTGCGCAACGAGCGGGCGGATTTCCGAGAGCGCCGCCTGCTTCCAGCAGGCGTTGACCCTCGCCCGTGAACTTGGCCAGCTTAGCATCGAGGCCGAAATCATCGAAATGCAGGGATGGTTGTTGCTCGACTCCGGCGCGCCGGATCAGTCCCAAGCGCTGTTTTCTACCGCAGTGGAAATTGCCAAGCGGGCTGGACTGCTTTGGGTTGCCACAGCGGCAACATCCGGCCTGGCTCTGTCCTGCGCCCTACTCGGCGATTTTGCGCGGGCATACGTGCTCGCCAACGACGGGCTACGCTTGACCGAACGCGTGGGCGTTGCCGCGCATCGAGCCCACTGCCTGCACGCGCTGGCGACAATCTACGGCCACCTGGGCATGCCCGCCATGGCCGAAGCGGCACGCAATACCGCCTACCAGATCCTATGTGTGCATGGCCCCGCGTGGCTTGTGGAAATACAGGGCCGGCTGGCCGTGGACCGCGTTGAAACGGACGGCGATATTGCTTCCGCACGCCATTTTGCCGAGTCGGCCCTGGAACGCGCGACGACAAATGGGCAGTATGGGCTGCTACCGCACGCAGCCGACGCCGTGTGTCAGGTCAGCGCGGCGGCCGGCGACTGGTCGCGGTTGCTCGGCGTGGCGCAGGAAGCACTGGTGTTTTGCAAATCCCGCGACCTGACGGGCCATATCGCGATTCTGGAGGGTCACCGCGGGGCGGCCCAATTGGCTCTGGGCGACACCGATGCGGCGATCCAGTCGCTCCAGACTGCGTTGCCGCATGCTGAGACGCACGGCCTGGTCCGAACCCAAATCGACCTGCACCGCACGTTCAAGCGGGCCTGCGCCGCCACCGGTAATGCCACCGGGGCAGCCTTGCATCACGCTCGAGCCTCAGATCTCATTGCCCAGATCCGCCAGAACATTCGCGACATCCCGGAACTCGCCGCGGGCATGAACATCTAGGCCCTGGGGCGACGTGCCCCGGCGAAGCCGGGGCACGTCGCCCCAGGTTTCAGATTCGTACCAACGCCCCACCTTGGGCCGCCGAGGCCTGAATGGCGTTCCAGAGTTGGATCATCCGTAGCCCGATCTCCGCCGGGCCGGGGTTGGCAATCTCGCCCGCCCGCACCCGCAGGAAGGTCTCCCACACGCCCAACGATTTCGCCACACGCACCTTGCGCGGCTTGGTATCCGCCGGGCGCTGCAGGGTGAGCGTCTCGCCCCACACCCCGGTCGTCAGCACGCCATGCTCGCACATCACCCGCACGTCCGAGCCGATCCGGATTGTGTCGCCGCAGCCGTTCAGCGTGATCATGACGCCGCTGGCGGTGCGGGCAAGAGCCGCCGACAGAATATCGACCGGCCGTCCGCGGTTGTCGAGATAGGCGCTCACTTCGACGAAAGGCTCGCCGACCAGATCAGCCACCGTATTGAGCAAGTGCGCGCCCGTATCAAACGTAAATCCACCGCCTGCAATCTCGGGAATCTGGCGCCAGGTGCCGGTGGTGTTGACCGCCCAGCCCTGCCACACCGCCGCGTTGATGTTGAGGATCTTGCCGAGCTCGCCGCTGTGGAGCAGTTTGTAGGCCTTGCGGATCGACGGTGACAGACTGCCGTTGAAGGCGATGGTGAGCAGCTTGCCCGAGCGGTCGCGGGCTTCCATCAGCCGATGGGCCTCTGCGACGTTGAGGACCATTGGCTTTTCGAGGAGCACATCCACCCCGGCCAGCAGCAGCGCGCTGGCCTGCATGCAATGCTGGTTGTGCGGGGTGATGATGAAGGCCGCATCGACCCCCGGCGCGACATCGGCGACGAACTTCTCAAAGTCCGGTTCGTTTGCCGGAGCGGGTTGCCCCGCGTCGACAAACATCTGGGCCGTCTTGGCGTAGTTGTCGGCGTTGGGCTCGCACACCGCCACAACCTGGGTTGTGTCGGTCTGCTTGAGAATGCTCTCGATGTGATAGCGGGCCATGCCGCCGGTGCCTATCATGGCAAGTTTGACTGGGTTCATGGATATGGGTAGTCTCTCATAACCAGATTGCGGAATCGAAAGGCCCCGCCCCGGCGTACGCTGGGGCGGGCCTTTCGATTCCGAATAATATCTCCCCATGCGAAACACCCAGGCTCGCCCATCTCCGGAATCGGGTTGCATCGCGCATAATCTCGGCGAAAGTGACAAACTTGGCGGTTGCCCGTAATCGGACAGCCCGATCCAAGGAGCAAAGAACACACTATATGAGCCTTAATCCTGTCATTCATCGCACGCCGGCTGAGCTGCTTCGCCTGGCCCGTGCCATCCTCAGCGCCACCGGCTCGCCGCCCGAGCAGGCCGATGACGTGGCCGAGGCGCTGGTCGGCTCAAACATGGCCGGCCACGACTCTCACGGCATCCAACTCCTGGCCGGCTACATCGACGGCGTGCGGGCTGGGCGTGTTTTCCCGGCTGAAAAGCCCACCCTCATCAAGCGCGAGAAAGCGATGGCGATCCTGGATGGCCACTGGGGATGGGGGCAGACCTCGGGCCGGGCTGGAGCGAAGCTGGCCATCGAGCTGGCGGCCGAGAACGGTGTCGGGGCCGTCGTCGTCCGTAACTGCCACCACATCGGGCGCGTGGGCGAATATGTGGAGCTGATGGCGAAGGCAGGCATGACCGGCATCGCGCTGGCCAACGTGGGGCCGTCGGTGCTGGCGCACGGCGGCACAGCCAAGCGCCTGGGGACGAACCCCATCGCCTGGGCGGCCCCCGGCGGCGACCCATCCCGGCCGCTCGTCCTGGACATCGCGACCTCGACGATCGCCGGCAACAAGGTTGCCCTCGCCCGCGCGCGAGGGGTCGAAGAAATGGCGCCGGGGCTGTTCGTGGACAAGCATGGCGAGCCCACTCAGTCGCCCACGGCTTACTTTGACGGCGGCACCCTGCTTCCCTTCTATGGTCACAAAGGGTTTGGGCTTGGCACGATGGTTGAATTTCTGGGCGGCGCGCTCTCCGGCAGTCTGCCGCCGGAACAACTCGCCATCCAGTATGGCAACGGCACGATCTTTGTCGCCTTTAACATCGGCGCGTTCGTGCCGCCTGAGACGTTCCGAAGCCAGGTCGACCAGTTCCGGAACGTGATGGAGACCATGCCGCCGGCCAAGGGCTTCGAGCGCGTGCTGGCTCCGGGCGATCCGGAGGCCGACGCCCGACTGGCCCGGGCCAAATCCGGAATTCCCGTCCCGGAGCCGACCTGGAACGGGTTGGTCGAAATCGCCGCTTCACTTGGCCTGACGCCGGACGGCGTCGCCAAACAGTTATGACTTTTGTGCGGTCCCTTGACACTTCGCCTTATGAGGTGGCTCCCCCAATCTATGACAGTGATTGCCAGTTTGCAGGAGAACAGGAGAACGGGAGGGTAAATTCCTCCTCCCGTTCTCCCGTTCTCCTGCTAGATCGTTTATGAATGTGGAGGTCTACGATGATTCAGCGAATTTTGGTTCCCCTTGATGGTTCCGATATGGCAGCCCAGGTTCTGCCGCACGTTAGGGCCCTGGCGACCCTGTTCAGGGCGCGGGTGACATTCATGCAGGCGACGGCCGACGAGGCGTCCAATGTGGACGTTGGGCCCGGCCCCGACTTCCTCGCTTTTGCGGCCGCCGATCTTGCGTCCACCGGAATTGCGACCGATACACTCGTTGCCCAGGGCCCGCCGGCTGATGCGATTCTGGACACGGCGGAGCAGCACTCAGTCGATCTCATCGCCTTGTGCACCCATGGCCGAGGCGGGATACCGCGCTTCTTGCTTGGAAGTGTGGCGGCCAACCTGATCGGGAATACGACGATGCCATTGCTCATCGTCCGCGCCAAGCAGGCCTCGGTGGACGGCGTGCCTACCCAGACCATCGACTTTCGCAAGATCCTGGTTCCCCTGGACGGCTCGCCGCTTGGCGGCCAGCGTGCTGCCGATCGTGGGCGAGATCGCGGCCAAGGCCGGAGCAACCGTCGTGCTGTTGCGGGCGATGCCCGAGCCGAACGAAGAGGCCGCAACCAGCAGCAGCATCCAAATGCTGCGCTCGATCACCGGGGTGAAGACCGAAGGCGCCGACGGCGCAATGGCTGATCCATATGCCAGCCAGCTTGAGCATGAGCGTGAAGGCGCCCAGAGCAGCCTGGATTTGGCGGCGGCCGCCCTGCAGCGGTCGGGAATCCAGACCGAGACGATCGTCGAATTTGGATCAGCCGCCGAAACGATCCTCCGCGTCGCTTCAGCGCAAAACGCGGATCTGGTCGCGATGGGCACGCACGGCCGGAGCGGACTGCGCCGTTTCTTGCTGGGCAGCGTCGCCGACCGCATCGTCCGCTATAGCGAGGCGCCCGTGTTGCTGATGCCAAACCTGGCAGCGGTGAACCAGAAGTCATCCTGAGAATCATTGGTGAGATCGCAATCCCCGTCCCCGGCCTGCGCCGGGGGGCGGGGATTGCGATCTCACCGGATGTGTTTAAGACGGCTTCTAGACAAGCATCCGGCGCGCGGCGCCGGCACGAGTTCGGGCCCGGCCCGACCAAGGAGACAAAAAATCCACGATGATTGAAACGCCCGACATCACCCGCCCCGATAAGGCCCTGATCGAGGCACTGCGCGACGTCGGATCCGCGACGGCCGCAGGCGAGCTCTACCGGTTGGGCATCCGCTAGCCGCATCTGATGGGCCTGACCACCTGGCATCCTGGGCAAGACCGTGGTCGGCCCTGCCCTGACCCTGCAATGGATGCCCCGGCGCGAGGACATGAGCGCCAACCACGAGTACGCCGATCCCGAGATGCAGTTGCACCGGCATGTCATGTATCACACCCAGCCCGGCGATGTCATCGTGGTGGATGCCCGAGGCGATATGGGCTCGGGCGTCTTCGGCGAAATGATGCTGACCTATTTCCTTGGCAAGGGCGGTATCGGCTGCGTCATCGACGGCTGCGTCCGCGACTGGCCGCACGTCTCGAAACTCGACGTTGGCCTGTGGATGCGCGGCGTGACGCCCAACCACGGCTGGCAGAACAACATCATGCCGTTTGCGGTGAACACCCCCGTTGCCTGCGCCGGCGTGCTGGTGATGCCCGGCGACATCATCATCGCCGACGATGATGGCGCGATCGTGGTTCCAGTCAAGTTCGCCCACGACATCGCCAAGAAATCCGGCGAAAAGAACGAGTGGGAGGAGTTCACCCGCATGAAGCTGTCACAGGGCGGCGAGCTGCGCAAATACTACCCGCTCACGGCCGAGGCCCAGGCCGAATACGATGCATGGAAGGCTGAGCAGAAACGATAGAAGTCACCCCAGAGCGTGATGCGAGGTCACCCTCCCCGCGCTTCGCGCGGGGAGGGTGACCTCGCAAGATCCACCTTCGCACTTCACATAACTTCGGATTTCGGTTGGACTGTCGATTTCCGGGACGCAAACGGAATCCTGTTGACAATTTACAAAACCGAACTAGAATCAGCGCAACCTTGCGCCTGAGGGTGAGCGACCGTAAACCATCCGCAGGACATTCAAAAGATCGTCAGGAGGAGTCGAACGTCATGAAGGAAAAGAACAGTGTCTCTCGCCGCAAGTTTCTGAAGGGTGCCGGTGTCGTCGCCGTCGGCGCTGGCGCAACAGCGTTGGCCGCATGCGCGCCGGCAGCCGCCCCCGCCCCGACCGCAGCTCCGGCAAAGCCGGCTGCGCCCGCGCCCGTTGTGCTCAAGGGCGCCACGATCAACTGGCTCGGCGGCTCTTGGAGCTTCCTGCCCGAGTTGGACCCGGTCATCAGCGACTTCGCCAAGGACTGGGCGACCCAGAACGGCGTCACGATTAACTTCGAGCGCGAATCCACCAACCTGGCCGCCAAGATCCAGACCGCGATCGAGACCGGCAAGGGCGCCAACATCATCCAGCTCGCAGACGCGCCGGCCGGATGGGCCAAGAGCCTGGCCGATGTGTCGACCGTCGCCGAGAAGCTGAGCGCCGAAGGCGGCGGATACCTCCCGGCCGCGCCCTTCCAGTGCAACGATGGCAGCAAGTGGATTGCCCTTCCCCTGGGGCAGCACAACTGGTTCATGAACTATCGGGCCGACTGGTTCAAGGAGGCGGGCTACGACATCATCCTGTGGGGGTTTGGAGGCAAGGAATTCAACCCCGACGGCTCGATCGCCCTGGACAGCAAGGAAACCCTGGCTGCCCTGGATTACTTCATCAAGTTCCACAAGCAGGCGGGTGATCCAGAAGAGATCGCCTATGACGACGGCGCGAACAACACGAACTTCAACCAGGGCAAGATTTCGTTGACCGCCAACGTCAACACGATCTACCTCCCGGCCAAGAAGAACTTCCCGGCCGTGGCCGAAGGGATGAACCACGCCATTCCCCCGAAGGGTCCCGCTGGACGCTTCGGCGCGTGCACCCTGCCGTGGTGGGGGATCCTGAATCACACCAAGGGCGCCGATCTCGACGCCGCCAAGGCCTACATCGGGGACTTCATGGCCATGAAGAACCTGGGCAAGTTCTACAAGGCCGGCCAGGGCTATATCCTGCCCCTGCTGCCGAAGTACGACAGCGAGGATATCTGGCCGAGCGATCCCAAGCTCGCCATCGCCAAGGAAATGTTCAAACTGGCGCTCCCGGCTGGTTACGCCCTCAAGAACCAGAACAAGCTGGCAAGCCTGATGCAGTCGAAACTCATCGTTGGCAAGATGTTCGCCCAGGCGGCCATCCTGAACGATTCGCGCAAGGCTCTGGACGGCGCGCTCAAGGACATCGCCGACCTCAAGCTTCTGGCGTAAAGAAACCGACTCCGTTGATCAGTCGTCCGGGCGCCCAGAGGCCCGGATGACTGATCCCACCTGAAATCGCGATATAGCCTGAGATTCACCTATGGCATCGGCACGTTCCCAGGACAGTACCCCAGGCGCCTTCATCTCCCGCCTTTTCTACCGCGAGAGCACGCTCGGACCCATTCTCCTCAGTCCGGGCTTCATCTTCCTCGCTGTGATGATGGCCTACCCGTTTATCTACGCCGTCTTTCTCAGTTTCACCGACAAGGTCACCGGCGGAGCGCCGACCTTCAATGGGCTGGAGAACTACCAGAAGCTATTCAGCACCGACCTCTTTCGGAAGACGGTCGTGAACTCGGTTGTCTACACGGTTTTTGCTCTGGTTCTCAAGTTTCTCGGCGGCCTTGGCCTGGCCTCTGTCCTCAATCGGCCCTTTGTGGGCATACGCTATGCCAAAGCGTTGATGCTTCTGCCCTGGATCATGCCAACCGTGTTCAGTACGATGATCTGGCAATGGATCCTCGCCCCCGGATTCAGCGTCGCCAATGTGGTGCTGGTGGACAAGCTCCACCTTTTTGCAGAGCCCCTGCCATTCTTGAGAGATGAGACCCTGTCCATGGCCTCGCTCATCGGGATCAATATCTGGCGTGGCCTGCCCTTCTTTGCGATTACGTTCCTGGCTGCGATCCAAGGCGTATCGACCGAGATCCTGGAAGCCGCCAAGATCGACGGGGCAACACCCTGGGGGGCGTTCTGGCGGGTCACCTTCCCGATCATTCTGCCGGTCGTCATCGTCGTCATCCTGATCTCGACCATCGGCACGCTCGGCGACTTCGATTTGCCCTACCTGCTGACCCGAGGCGGGCCAAACAACTCCACCACGCTGTTCTCGTTGACCGCCTTTACCCTGACCTTTAATTCGGGCCTAATCGGCATCGGCGCGGCGGTGACGATGACGATGTTCCCGCTCCTGATTGTGCTGATCGTATCGTCGCTCATCATGGTCCGGCGCCGGCAGCAGGGTTGAACGCCATGAATACAAACAAGCTCGCCCGAAAGGCGCTCAAGGCCCTGCCGTTCTATCTGCTGGTGGCGGCCATCATGGTGTTCCTGCTCTTCCCGTTCTATTGGGGCTTTGTCACCTCGCTCAAGACTGAGAATGACGTGTACAAATTCACGGGGAACTTCCTGATCCCCGAGAATCCGACCCTGTCCAACTACCAACTGCTCTTCACCCAGAAGGACTACTTCCGCTGGTTTGCCAACACCTTCTCGGTGTCGCTCATCTCAACGTTCATCTCGACCGTCATCTCGGTGATGGCCGGCTTCGCGATCGCGCGGTTGCGCTTCCGCGGCGCGGCCCTCGCCGGAACGCTGGTCTTTGTGACGTATCTGGCGCCCCGAGGCTTCCTGTTTGTGCCGCTGGCCCAGCTCCTGCGGGACATCGGTTTGCTCGGCGAGATGTCAGCGCTGTATCTCACCTATCCCACCTTTCTGGTGCCCTTCGCAACATGGTTGCTCAGCGGATACTTCACCAATGTCCCGCATGAGCCCGAGGAATGCGCCCAGGTGGATGGGGCAAGCCGGATTGGCGCAATCGTCCGTATCACCTTGCCGATGGCGATGCCCGGCATTCTGACGGCGGGCATCTTCGCCTTCACCGCCTCCTGGAACGAATTGCTGTATTCGATTGCGTTTGTCAATGGCGCCCAGAACAAGATGCTCACTTCGGGCGTGGTCGGCGCGTTCACCATGGGCGACTTCCTGGTGTATGGCCCAATGATGGCCGCCGCCACAATGGCGTCCCTGCCCATTGCCCTGCTCTACATCTTCTTCACCGACCGCTTCGTCAGCGGGATCACGGCTGGGGCGACGAAGGGATGAGCGCCGTCGACCCAGCAAGCGCAAACGTCGTCCGCCTGACCGGCCCCATCTTCAATCCGGGCGAATATGAACTCCAGCGGTTTGCCGATGCCGGACTGACCCCGCGCATGGTCGGCGGGGTTGACCCGGCCGAACTGGCGCAGGGCGTCAAAGACGCCGACGTAATCGTCGTGGTGGGGACCAAGATTCCCGCCAGCGTCATCGACGCGATGGCGCGTTGCCGGGCGATCGCCCGCTTCGGCACGGGCACCGACAAGATCGACGTCGCGCGCGCGACCGAGTTGGGCATCCCGGTGGTCAACACGCCCTTCTTCTGTATCGAGGAGATGGCCGATCACGTCATGGCGATGCTGCTCAGCCTGTCGCGCAACCTGCGCGGCGCGCAGCGCGCCTTCGAGGCAGGCGACATGGTCGGCGCGCGCCGGGGCAACGGGCCCATGGTCCGGGTCAGCCACACCACCCTCGGTCTGGTGGGCTTTGGCCGCAGCGCCGTGCACACGGCCCGCCGCGCACGCGGGTTTGGCATGCGTGTTCTGGCCACCCGCCAGAACAAGAACGCGTCGACTGCTGAAGCGGATGCGTTGGGCGTGGTGATGACTGATCTCGACACCGTCCTGCGCGAATCCGAACAGGTCTCGCTGCACATCCCGCTCACCCCGGCGACATATCACCTCATCGACGACGCGGCCATCCGCAAGATGAAGCCAACCGCCGTCATCATTAACACATCCCGTGGCTCGTTGATCGACGAGATCGCCCTAGCCGCCGCGATCCGCGAAGGCCGCCTGGCCGGCGCCGGCATCGACACGCATGGCTTGTTCGACGTCTTTACCGACCACATGCCGCCCATGGCTCACCCGCTCATGGGCCTCGACAACGTCATCATCACCCCCCACACCGCCGGCGGTTCGATCCAGGCCAGCCAGGACATGATGGATGTGGGCGTGCAAAACGTCATTGATATCCTCGAGGGGCGCTGGCCGCCTCCCGAAAACATTGTCAACCCTTCCGTCATCCCGAGATTCGGGCTGACACATTCGAGTCCCTGAGAGAACCCATTTTTGAGGCGATATCCCCCGTCCCGGCGTACGCCGGGACGGGGGATATCGCCTCAAAAAGCAGGTTCTCTCAGGAGTTCGTGGCGCCAAAGGCGCGCAAGAATTATCAAGATGAGCAATATGTTTGACCTGTCAGGTCGGGTCGCCATCGTTTCGGGCACAGCCAGTGGCATGGGCGAAGCCATGGCCCTGACCTTTGCTGAGAACGGCGCTGATCTTGTCCTGTTGGACATGAATACCGCCGGGAATGAGGAAACCGCCCACGCGATCGAGAAAATGGGTCGGCGGGCGATTCCACTCACTTGCGATGTGTCAAAGTACTCCGACATCGACAAGGTCTATGAGACGGTCGACAAGGAGTTCGGCCATGTCGACATCCTGAGCAACGTCGCCGGGAACGGCAAGCAAGGCGCCGCCGATGAGATGACGATGGATGATGTCATGTACGTTTTTCAGAACCTGGTGCTTGGCCGCTTCTACAACACCCAGCAGGCCGGGCGGCGCATGCTCAAACAGGGCCGCGGCAGCATCATGAGCCTGGGCTCGATCGCCGGCGTTAGTTCGCTCGGCCGCCAGCAGTCAGTCTACGGCATGGCCATGGCCGCGGTCATCCATATGACCAAGGAGCTCAGCACGGAGTGGAGCGGCCGCGGCGTGCGGGTCAATGCCATTCTGCCCGCTCAAACCGTCGGCCCCAAGACCCAAGCGGGCTGGGATGCGCGGATGAGTCGTTCCCCGGGATTGAAGGAAACCTTCCTGCACGGCATCCCGATTGGCCGATTTGGTTCGCCCGATGACATCAGGGGCCTGGCCCTGTGGCTGGCTTCAGACGCATCGTCGTTTATCACCGGCGTCATCATCCCCATGGACGGCGGCAACCTGGCCATGAACGCGGGGGGCGGCTATATCAGCCCCACCGGCGTGAGCCACAGCACCAAAGCCTGAACAGATCGCCTGTGGTTGGACGCCCAACCACAGCGGGTGCCTTAGTAGCGAAATCGCCCGCCCCGGCGTCCGCCAGGGCGGGCGATTTCGCTACCAGGGCCTGAGTCTCCCCTCACCCACAACAATCGTGCTGACCCGTATCGAGGATCTCCTGGTCGGCCCAGCCCCTGCCGACGTCCGGCGTAATATGCGGATCGAGCTCGGCGCGTCGATGGCCTCCGGGCCGTATCACGCCGCGCTGCTCTTCGTGCCGGTCGTCATGCAACGGCTTGGCGCCGACGCCGGGATGATCGCGCTGTATCTCTCGGCCAGCTACATTGGCTTCCTGATGACGCCTTTCGCGGCCCGGGTCATTCCCGCCCGCGGCGTGCAGACTTATCTCGCCTGGATATCGGGAAGCTCACGCGCGATCTTCATGCTGTTGGGCGCCGCCCTGACCGCGCCCTTCATGGTGGCGGTGTCGGTCGTGGTCTTCTTTCTGGATTCGTTTCCGTCGCCTGCCTATACCCGGATCATCCAGTTGATCTACCCGGCCCGCATCCGCGGCCGGGCGATGGGCTATGTGCGGCTCGGCCTCGCCGGCGGCATGTTGATCTACGCGCCCTTGTGCGGCTGGATCCTTGACCAGTTTGGATATACGTGGCTCTTTCCGTTGGCCGGCGCAACCGGGATTCTCGCAGCCTGGATCTTCAGCCATTTGCGGGTCAACGATATGACGCCGGTCCGCACCCACAAACGCGCGATGGGCGACCTGTGGCAAGTCTTGCGGAGTGACGGGCGCTTTCGTATCTACCTGCTGGCGGTCATCGCCTTCGGCCTGGGCGGCCTGATCCCCTCGGGCTTTTACCCCGCCGTCATCGTTGACCGGCTGAACCTGTCCTACACCGATGTGAGCGCCCTGGCGACGGTGCAATCGATCTGCTGGCTCGGCGGCTACCTGGTCTGGGGCCATATCATGGATCGCTTCAACGGGGTGTGGACGCTGCGCGTGCTGTATCTGTTGATGGCGCTGGTGCCACTCTCATACACCTGGGCCAGCTCGGGCTGGATGCTGTTGCCCTCCTTCATCGCCCAGGGGTTGGGGTCGGCCGGCATCGACCTGGCGTTTCAGAATACGATCCTTGAGCTGGCCCCCGAAGACCGCGTTTACGAGTACGCCGCGCTGCAGCGCGCGACGATCGGGATCCGCGGCTTGATCGGCCCGCTGCTCGGTGTGTTGCTGGCCCAAATGGGGGTGGCCCCCCTTGCGATCTTCATCATCGGATCATCGCTGTACGCGTGCGCGGCGCTGCTCATGCTCAGCGGCGTATTCCGCAGCTCTGCCCGCGCTAGCTGACTGACTCCCTTGACGGTCCCCCCGTCCCGGCGTACGCCGGGACGGGGGGGATCGTCAAGGGGCAATATTGGAGAAATCATGCAACGCTATGTTTGGTTTGAGTGGAAGCCCGACCCCGATCTGGCCGCATTGATCGACGGCACCGCCCTTGCCCTCGGGCCGGCCTCGGCGACCCCGGACGATCCGCTCAGGGCCCTGGGCCAGGCCCACGGCGCGATCGCCACCGCCCTGCCCTATAACGCCGCGCTGATGGACCGCGGCCCGAATCTGCTGGTCATCTCGCGAACCGGGATCGGGGTCGACACGGTAGACATCCCCGAGGCCACTCGGCGCGGAATCGCGGTCTGCAATACTCCGGACGGTCCGACGATCTCAACCGCCGAGCAGACCCTGGCCCTTATGCTTGGCATCGCCAAGCGGCTGCGACGAATCGACAATGACTTTCGCCGCAACGCCGTGCCACGCGACTACTACCGGACCCACAACGGACTGGAGCTGCATGACACCACCCTGGGTCTGGTTGGGATTGGGCGCATCGGCGGGCGGGTGGCTGGCTACGCCCGGGCTCTGGGCATGCGGGTGCTGGCCTACGATCCGTTCAGCACCGACGAAGCCGCTGCGCGGCTGGGCGTCACCCGGGTCGGCGCGCTGGATGAGTTGCTCTCGCGCTCAGATGTCGTATCGCTGCACCTGCCCCTGACGGCCGAAACCCGCAAGATGATGAATGCCGAACGTTTTGCCCAGATGAAGCCGGGGGCCATTTTCATCAACGCCGCGCGCGGCGGTCTGGTTGACGAGGCCGCCCTGCTGGCGGCCCTGGAAAGCGGCCGCTTGTCCGGCGCGGGTCTGGACGTCACCGACCCTGAGCCGCCCCGGATGGACAATCCCCTGCTGCACCGGGATGATGTGATCATCACCCCCCACATCGCCTCCGCCACGAGTGTCGGCAAGCGCCGCATCCAGAGCAAAGCCATCAGCCAGGTCGTCGATGTGCTGAACGGCCGGCGGCCCGAGCACCTGGTCAACCCCGAGGTGTGGCCGGCGGTTGCGGCCCGCTACGCGGCCCTGTTCGGCCAGGTCCCATCCTAAAAAGAGTTGCGGCGAGATCACAATCCGCGCGCGAAGCGCGCGGATTGTGATCTCGCCAACTCATTTAGGATGGCAATCCGCCCAGCGCAATCCCAGCCAGCGCAGACATGACAACAATCAGGAGCACGGGCACCTTGCGCCAGGCAAGGACGGCTCCGAAGACGACCAGCGCACCCGCGCGCAGATCAAACCCCTGCTGGCCGACGATGCGCGCCAGGGTGACGACGCCGACTCCGGCAATCGCCAACGCAAGTCCAGAAAGAAAACCACGCGTGAGCGGGTGCGCTCCAACCTGACGGAAACCGCGTTGGACGGCCAGCACCAACAGTGGCGGCAGCGTGACAGCCACCAGCGCCAGGGACGCGCCAATTCCGCCGCCGGTCATGAAGCCGAGCACGACCACCCACAATCCATTCGGCCCAGGACTCACCTGCCCGACGGCCAACGCCTCCGCGAACTGAGCATCAGTCGCCCAGCCGATCCCGATCAAGTCCGCGTGCAGACTGGGCAGCGGACCGAAACCACCGGTCGAGGTCAGCACCGACTTGAGAAAGAGCAGGAAATAGGTCAGCCAATCCATGTTTCGCCAGATGGTCTTTTCCGGGGCGGATACTCCCCGCTCCGGCGTACGCCGGGGCGGGGAACATCCACCCCGGAAAAGACCGTCATGCTGCAGCTATTGGCATTGGCGCTCTGCCCGCGCTGGCGCGCCCAGAACCACAGGCCGAGCGCTCCGCCGCCCAACGCATACAGGACAAACACCGGAAGGACCGGATCCAGAAAGGCGATCACGCCGCATCCGAGCAACACCAGCACGCTCAGCCCCAACCCTGCCGCGCCCTCGCGCCGGCGCGCTGCGACCACCGGGAGCACTGTCCGCCAAAGGGTGGCCACGCTCACCCCCGCCATGGCCGGCACCACGCCTCGCAGGGCTGCCTGGGTAACAGAGAGCGACTGAACACCGAGATAGGCCGCGCTCATCGCCAGGCTGATCGAAACGCTGGGCAGCAACAACCCGGCCAGCGATACGAGCAACCCGGCCGTCTTGCCCAGGCGCCAACCGATCAAGGTGGTCAGGGCCAGCAGGTTCATGCCAGGCACGAGCTGGACCATGGCGCTCAACTCGGCATATTCAACGGGTTCGAACAGGTGGAGCCGATCGACAAAGGTTTGCTGGATCAGGTAGGACGTCGCGGCGCCGCCGCCAAATGACTGCGCGCCAATCAGGAGCCAGACTCGGAACAAAATACGGAGTGGCAAGGACTTATCACAGAAGAACGAAGAAGGGAAGGATAGGCTGCTTCGTTCTTGTCTGGTTGTGTTAGCTTTTTGGCGAATCTGCTTCGCCCGGAAGTCCCTCGTTCGACTGGGCCCGAAGCCGGTCAATCCCAGCCATCGCCGCTTCGCCAGCCTCGACCGAGTCCCAGATTGCGCCAAGCTGCATCAAGCCGGCGATCTCAACCTCGGACATTTCCGCGCCCGCGGCGTCAAGATCCGCGCACAATTCGCGCAGGCTTCGGTTCATTACCATTTGCACTGCTTTTTCGGCCATTTCGATCTGATCGTCCAGCAGCGCGACAGCACGGGCGTAGTTGTCAATGGGCATCTGTCTCTGGCCTCCCCCACGAGTGTATCCGAAAAGTGCGAGACCGAACGGGCAGCCAGCGCACCGCTGGGTCATGCATGCTCGCCTATGCCGGGGAATAATCGGGAGATGTCCACCCACAAACACCCCGACGTCGTTGTCGTCGGAAACGCCGGCGTAGACACTAATGTCTACCTGCCCGGCCACGACATTGGCTGGCAGCTAGAGGCCAACTTCACCACCAACATTGACTACGTCGGCCAGGCCGGTGGCTATGCCAGCCGCGGCTTTGCGGGGCTTGGCTGGCGGACCGCCTTCGCCGGTCACCTCGGCGACGACATGGCCGGCCAGTTCGTTCGGGCGGTCTTCCAGCGGGAAGGCATCGACATGCGGGCGGTCTGGACAGATCCGGCAGGGACCGCCCGCAGTGTCAATCTCATGTTCAGCAATGGTCAGCGAAAGCCGTTCTATGACGGCAAGAGCCACATGACCCTTGCGCCGGATCTCGCCGCCTGCCGGGCAGCATTGGCGGGCGCCCGGCTCGCCCACTTCAATATCCCGAACTGGGCCCGCCAGATCCTGCCCCTTGCCCGCGACTCGGGCGCGCTGATTTCCTGCGACATTCAGGATGTATCCGATCTGAATGACCCCTACCGTCGCGACTTCATCGAAGCCGCCGATGTGCTGTTCCTCTCGGCCGCGAACCTTTCGGATCCGGCCGGGCCCATGGCGGCGCTCATGGCGCGCAAGCCCGGCCAGGTCATCGTCGCCGGTCTGGGCGCGCGCGGCTGCGCGCTCGCCGCCGCGGATGAAATCAAAACGTTTCGTGCGCTGGATGACTTTGGGCCGGTCGTGGACACCAACGGCGCCGGAGATTCGTTGGCGGTCGGGTTCATGAGCGCCTACGCCCTGCTTGGTTTGCCCCGCGAGAAGGCAATTGGCTGGGGCCAACTCGCCGCGCGCTTTGTGTGCGCCCAACGCGCTCCCAAGTCGTCGCTGATCAGCGCCGAGATGCTCTCCGGCGCCGCCCGCCGGCATGGCTTCATCTAGAAGACCGCCGGTGATGGATACGCAGCACTGCTGGAATCGTGTGCGGAACGATTCCTGCGCATCGATTCAGATCGTTGACCGCTCGAGCCGCCACTCAGCCGGCAGATCGGCGGCGCGCGGATAGCTGGTCTGGGTGCCCGGATGCTGCACGCTCAGCGCGGCGACAGCGGCCGCGCGAGTCGCTGCATCCCGCAGGCTGGCCCCTCGGGCCAGGAAGAAGGCCAGGCTGCCCAGGAAACAATCGCCCGCGCCCGTGGTATCGACGGGGGTCACGACCGGGGCGGGCGCGCGCCAGGACTCGGTCGCCGAGACATACAGGCACCCGGATGCGCCCAGGGTGATGATCGCCGCCTGCGCGCCACGGGCGACAAGCGCCCGGCCGGCCGCCTCGGCCGAATCCGCGTCGGTGACCGTGATCCCGGTGATCACCGAAGCTTCACTCTCATTTGGACAGACCAGATCGCTGACCCGCAGAAGCGCGTCGGGGAGCGCGTCGGGCGCCGGGGCGGGATTTAGGATTGTCAGGACGCCGGCCTCGCGCGCGATCACGAGTGCGCGCAGGCTGGTCTCGATCGGCACCTCGAGCTGGCACAACAACACCCGCGCGCGGCGGATCGTCGCCGCGGCCCCATCCACGTCCGCAGGTGTCAACAGGGCGTTCGCGCCAGGGACGACGATGATGGCATTACGCCCAGCGTCATCGACGGCGATCGGCGCCACGCCGGACGACACACCGTCCGATCGCCAGACATGCGATACCTCGATCCCCTGTGCGGCGAAATTCGCGAGCATGTCGGCGCCGAACACGTCGCCGCCCACGCGAGCGACCAGGCCGACCGAAGCGCCCAGGCGGGCCGCGGCCACCGCCTGGTTGGCGCCTTTGCCGCCATAGCCGGTCTGAAAGCGGCTGCCCATCAACGTTTCTCCCGGGGCCGGCAGCCGTGGGGCGTAGGCGATCAAATCCATGTTCGACGATCCGACGACGATGATTTCAGGAGATGGCATCTCCACATTTTAGTGCGCGCATGCCCGCCAGGTAGATTTTGCCGAAATCGATATTCCCCGGCTTCGCCGGGGAATATCGATTTCGGCTCAGTACAATTGGATAATGCTTCGACTCAGCATCGACTACCGCGAACGCGTGTGGGGAGGTCAGCGGCTTCGCCAGGGCGCCAACCCGATCGGTGAAGCTTGGATCGTCCACGAAGGCAATCGGGTCGTTGACGGTCCCTTTGCCGGCCGCACGCTGGAGGATCTCTCGGGCGCGCTTGGGGCCGAGTTACTTGGATTCGTCCCCCTGGCGCGCACGGGCACGCGCTTTCCGCTGCTCATCAAAATTCTGGACTGCGAGGCCTGGCTATCGGTGCAGGTCCACCCGAATGATGAGGAAGCGCTTCGACTGGAAGGGCCAGGCCACTTCGGCAAGACCGAAGCCTGGCACATTCTGGAGTCCGCTCCTGGCGCGCGGCTAATCGCGGGCGTGAAGGCGGGAACCAGTCGGGCTGCGCTCGCGCAGGCCATCTCGCACGGCCAAGTGCTCGATATCGCTGCCAGCGTCGATGTGAGCGCGGGCGATACCGTCATGATGCCGGCCGGGACGATGCACGCACTGGGGCCCGGGCTGCTTGTCTATGAGGTCCAGCAAACCAGCGATATCACGTATCGGGTGTGGGACTGGGATAGACCCGCTGCAGCCGGGCGATCCCTTCACGTTGCTCAATCGATCGCGGTAACCGACCCCAAACTGGCCCCGAGCCTGATTCGGGCGGCGGCAGCCCGGCCAGGCGAAGCCCGCGAACTCACCCGCTGCCCTTACTTTGTCCTGGAATCCCGAATGCTTTCCCGGAATCCGGTCGCCTGTGACCCGGCGCGCGCATCGTTCCACGCTGTGACAGCCGTCGAAGGCAGGGTCGATGTGTCGCAGGCTGGGCAATCGATCACACTCAGCCCATTTGAAAGCGTCGTGATCCCGGCGTTTTCCGGACCCTATCTGCTACGCGGCGCGCCGTCGGGGAAGGTCCTCACCGCGCGCGTCGCTGCCTGAATTCAAGCTGAATCGGCGATCCCCGGCTGCGCCGGGGATCGCCGATTTAGCGAATTTATCAACTCGCCAGGCCGGCATCGCGCGCCCGGGAGATGGCTTCGGCCCGATCCACCACCCGAAGCTTGGTCAAAATGCTGGAGACGTGATTTCGGACCGTCTTCAGGCTGAGCTCCATCCGATCCGCCACATCCTGATTGGTCAGCCCCTGGGCAAGCCCGGTCAGCACATCCCGTTCACGATCGGTCAGCTCGGGAAACGGATTTGGCTTGGATGCCGGAATGACATCGGTGATGTAGTTGAGCAGGCGGCGGGCAACCGCTGGCCCAAAGAGCGCCTCGCCCCGGGCAACGGCCCGGACCGATCGGATCAGTTCCTCTTCGTCGGCGTCCTTCAAGATGTAGCCGCGCGCGCCAGCCCGCATGGCGGAGAGCATCAGGTCTGTGTCCTCAAACATCGTCAACATCACAACGCCGACATCGGGCGTGTCGCGCAGAATACGACGGGTGGCTTCGACGCCGTTAAGGCCCGGCATCTGGACATCCATGAGTATCACGTGCGGGTGTTTTTCGGCAGCCCGGGCAATGCATTCATCGCCGTTGTTGGCCTCGCCAACGACCTCAATATCGGGAATCGTCGATAGCAGCGAGCGCACGCCGTCGCGAAAAAACCGATGGTCGTCGCATAGCAGGACACGAATGGACGGTTGCGTCATGTCACCCCCGTGAATGGACCGATTGTGGCCGTTCAGCGGCGCGCAGATCCATGGGCAAATTGGCGCGCACCCGTGAGCCGCCGCCGGGCGCGCGGCTCGAGCACGCACGTTCCACCGATTTCGACGGCCAGTTCACGCATCGAAGTCAGCCCAACACCTGCCCGCTGGTTCTCCAGGACGCCGACCCCGTCGTCGGTCACCTCAATTCGAACAAACCCATCCCCAAATCCGATCCGGACCATGGCTTGACCGGCGCGTGAATGCCGGGCGACATTTGACAGTCCTTCCTGCACGATCCGATACGCAGCCACTTCCACCGCGGCCGAGATTGGAGGAAAGGAGTCCGGGCACTCAAGCCCGACACGCAAGCCACCCGTCGTAAATTGGGCGCATTGCTCCCGCAGGGCGGTCCGCAGACCGAGCTCATCCAGCACCGGCGGGCGCAGATCGTAGACCACCCGGCGGATATCGGTGATGATGTTGCGGATCTGCTGGCGAAGCTCGCCCATCTCATTCTCGGCGGCGGCCGGGTCGCGCGAGATCATGGCCCGCACAGATCCCGCCCGCAGATTCAGGGCTGCGAGGGTCGGGCCAATCGAGTTATGCAGATTGCGGCGCAGGCGCCGCCGTTCTTCCTCACGGGTCAGCACGAGCCTCTCACAAGCGCGGCGCAGGTCGAACACGGTCCGAACCACGCCAACGGCCGGCGCAACCTGGCGGGTGAGATCGCGAAGCAATTGGCGATCCTCGGGACTCAGCACGCGATGGGGAACCGGGGGAGCGATCACAAGATAGCCCACGGCCTCGTCCTGGCGGGTAATGGCGAGGATCTGGTAGCCGCCCATCGGAAATTCGGTATTTGGCATCGATCCCGACAGCAGCGATGACGACCACTGGGTCGGATCTTCTTCGCCCAACCCTGCCGGGTATTGGGCCGCCAGGACGTATTCGCCGGAATCCTGCCGATTGACGTAGACGGCCACGTAGGGCAAGGAAAGGGCCTCGGCAACGGTCTTGGCGAGGATCGCCAGGACGGTATCCGGGTCGAAGGTTCCGGCCAGTTGTTGACCAAGGTCGACAAGCCGCGCGCGATGCGGTATGCGAGGAGCGGCGTCAGGCAGGGCAGGTTGAGTCATGATTCCGGGTCTGTCAGGCGTTCCAAAACGAGATTATACGGTTGCGGCCCGTCTGGGTGATTCCCGCTGAATTCAGGAATGGATTCCCGGTGTAACGGGAAAACCCCCCATGACAGCGGGATGGCGGATGGGTATTGTCTTCTCAGATCGAATCCAAACAATAAGGAGAAAAACATGGGCAACAATATCGTACGGTCCAACCATGACGAGCTGAAGACAATTGCGTCAAAATTCAGCTCCGAAGAGGGGTCCGTTAACCAGATGAACCAGAGCCTGAAGTCCAACATGGACACGCTTCAGGGTGGCGACTGGATCGGACCGGGCGCGACGGCGTTCTACCAGGAAATGAATGGAGACGTCTTGCCGAGCCTCAAGCGCCTGCAGCAGGCAATGGGCGAGGCCGCGCGGGTCACCAATCAGATCTCGCAGGCGATGAAGAACGCCGAAGGCGAGGCGTCCGGCGCGCTGAAGATGCCGCACTAAACCGCTGCATTCACCCATCTACAGGAGGCATACATCATGGCTAGTGTCGATACCCGAATGAATTACAGCTCGATGGAGAAAATGCAGAAGGCGTTTACGCAGGCTGCATCGACCCTCGAGAACACCGCCCGCAGCGCGAAGGAAATCGCGCGGATGATGCAGGGCGGCGCCCTGCAGGGCATGGCTGGAGACGCCTTCGTCGAAGCCATCAACTCGAAACTCACGCCGCGGCTCAAGGCTCTCAACGAGAAGATGACTGAGCTCGCCGGTGATATTGGTGGCGCGATTTCGGCGACCCGCGACGGCGTCAAGACCGCTCAGAGCCGCTTCAAGTAAACCCAGGAGGTCAACAGTCATGTCTCTGTTTCAATTCCTTCGCCCCGACGTCGGTAACATCATGTCGGGGATCACTCAGCAAAAGGGCGTTTCCGACCAGGTCATGCAGACGCTCAAGTCGTATCCGGCCATCGTTAAGCAGACCTGGATCGGCGGTGACGCCGACGAGTTTGAGGCCGACGTGGTGCGCAAGATCGTTCCAGCCTGCCTTGAGCTGATCGCCGCGATCGCCGGCTGCAATCTCAACCTGACGAAGGCCACCGAAATCGTCGACAAGGCCGACCAGGCCGCTCAGGGCATTGCCAATCAGCTTGGCGACGTCTTCAGCAAGATCTAGTCAGTGATGACTATTTAAGGAGAACAACAAAAATGGCCGGTCAAATTGTTCAGATGGATTACCAAGCCATCGGGAATGTCTCGAAAGGCTTCACGACGGCGAAAGAGACCCTGACTGCGGTCGGGAAGGTGCTCGAGGTCCTGATCAACGCTCTGCGCGCGGCAGCGTTCTTCAGCTTCGGCACGAGCGCGGCGCTGGCGAATTACCTGGATGTCATCAAGCAGAAGGTCAATAAGCTGGCCAAGCTGTGCGAAGAGTTCGCTGCTGACCTCGCCCGGGCGATTGGCGATCACAAGAACGGCGACACCGCAGGCAAGCGCTACTTCGGTGAGGGCGTCCGCCGCTAGGCGAATTCGGTTCGACCTAACGCGACAGGGCGGCTTCAGCATAGTCTGGAGCCGCCCTGTTCCTATTTGGGAAAGCGACACACCCCGCCCCGGCGTCCGCCGGGGCGGGGTGTGTCGCTTTGAAAACTGATTGCCTAGCGTGCCGACAGCGTATTGAGCAGCACGAAGCCAACGCCCAGGATCACCCCGATCAGCAGCGCGTAGACGAGCGCCATCAGGAAGTAATACCGCTTTGGGGTCGGGCGCCGTTCGGGCGGGGGGGTCGAATACACCGCCGTGATGGCCTTGCCCAGGTCAGCGATGGTGGCAAAGCGCTCGCGCAATGACAGGCTTCGGTCGACAATGCTGACCACCCCTGCCCCCTCGAGCTCGGGCCGGGCGACCATGAGGGGCTGCTTGTTGCCGACCACGCGCGCGCGCACGCTCTCGTCGCCGCGCCGGCCGAGAACGCGGGCCGCCCGGCCAGCATCTCAAACAGGATCAGTCCGAGCGAATACACGTCGGCGGCGGGCGTCGCAGCAGCCGGCACACGATTGGCCGTCACTTCCGGCGCGGTGTAGGCAGGCTCGCTGCGGGCCAGCGCCGCCGCGAATGTGGCCGCATCAACCGTGTTGCGGTCGATCATCCAGCCAACATCGACGAGCGTTGGCCGCCAATGTCCATCCTTGTCCACGTCCACCATGACCGAACTGGGAGTAAGGGACATGTGGACGAGATTGCCCTGAGTCACTGGCCGCAAGGCCTCGGCAATGGCTGCGACAACCCAGGCCACTTCATAGTGCCAGGCCTGGGGATTCTCCAGGATCATCTCGCTGATCAAGTTGCCTGGAACGGGCTCATAGACAGCATAGACGCGCGGCACGCCCCGGAAGCTGATCTCTCCAAACGGGCGCTTGGACGGGGTCGGATAGGGTGGCAGGCTGACCGGGAAATTGGTCCGCTTGGTCGGACGGAATGACGCGACAAACTTGGCGAATCCCTTGGGCCGGAATGGCGCCATGTCATTCAGCAGCGAGGCTTCGCGCTTGAGGCGCTCCTCGCATTCCGGATTGGCGTGGGCGACCTTGAGAAAGACTTCGGTTTCCTTGACCCCGCGCGAAGCCTTGTACATGGCGCAGGTCCGGGTTACCCCAATCAACTTGGTGATCTTGAGGTCGCCCAGGTAATCGCCATAGTCGAAGACAGGATATCCCTCTTCAGCCGGGCAATCCCGTTCCTGACACCACAGGTGACCGTTCTCGGTGATGCGCTCACAGCGCTCGCAGAATCGCTTGATCATGGTTTGGCAATCCGTATTCTACGGGCTAACCTCTCAGAGGGCAATTGAGGCATTGGCGAGATCACCTTCCCGCGCGAAGGGCGGGGATGGTGATCTCGCCGGATGCTTCTGATCAACGCGTAGGAGCGAAGGCCTGGGCGAAGGGGAGCCCCATCTCGGTTCGCCACTCGCCGGCCGCCCAGCGCATGCCGCGGGTCATCAGGCTCATTGTTTGCGGCATGGCGACGATATCGGCGTGGTGGCCCAACGAGCAGTAGAACACCCTGCCCCGGCCATAGGTCTTGGTCCAGGCGACGGGCATGCGGGTGTCGCCGTAGTCCTCGAAGGACGTGGTAGCCAACACCCGCATCGCCGGGTCGACGTGCAAGTAGTATTTCTCGGAGATCACGTCGAAGTCAGTAATTCCTTCGGTGATCGGATTGGCATCGACGATGGCGACCCGATAGTGGCGGCCATCATTGCCAGGATGGGCCACCCACTGCCCGCCCGTCATGAACTGATATTCAGTCTCGTTGCGAAACGCGTCGCACATCCCGCCGTGGCAACCCGCCAGACCCGCGCCGGCGCGCACGGCGGAGAGCAACGGCTGAAGCTGTTCTCCGGAAATGGTCCCCATGGTCCAGACCGGGACGATGAGGTCGACCGGGCGGGCCGGATCAAGATCGAGAAAGGCATCAAGGCTGTCGGCGACGCGCACCCGGAAGTCGCTGGCGCGGAGCGCATTGGCAAGCAGCTCGGCGACCTGACGCGGCTCATGCCCATCCCAGCCGCCCTGCACGATCAAAGCAGTTTTCATGACAGGGATTGTACGTTCCTCGCCATGGCTCGCGCAAAGTCGCTTGACAGATTCGCGATTCTGTACGTGCCAGGGCCCTGAGCTTGTCGAAGGGCCCGGAAAGGGTCCGGCGACCCGCTGCGGCGGGCCCTTCGACAAGCTCAGGGCCCTCTTTTCCCTGCTCCGGGCATTGACAAGCGCCCGCGCGAATGCTAGACTGGGAACGTTCCCAGGATCGTTCCCAGTCGGCCATGAAGCTATCGACAAAACGGGTCACCATTGTGGACGTCGCCAGCAAGTCCGGCGTGTCCAAGAGCACCGTCAGCCGCGTCCTACGCGGAGACGGTGACGTCAGTGAGGATGTCCGGCTCAAGGTCACGCGCGCGGCCAAGCGGATGAACTACCAGCCCAGCGTCTTCGCCCGCTCGCTGCGCAGCCAGCGCTCTCAGGCCATCGGGCTGATCATCCCTGACATCGCAAACCCCTTCTTTCCCGAGGTTGTGCGGAGTATCCAGAACACAGCCGACGCGCGCGGCTATACCGTGCTGCTGGCAAACTCAGATTGGCATGTCGAGCGCGAGCGCAAATACCTGGACTTCGCCCGGCGCTACCACCTGGACGGCATCATCATCAACCCGGTCAGCATTTCGCCGGCCGAGTTGAAGAAGAGCGGCTGCCCCGTCGTTGTGATCGGCAGCCGCGCCGCATATGGGGTCTTTGACACGGTGGCGTCAGACACCCTGGGCAGCATCACCTGCGCGGTTGATCATCTGGTCGCGCGCGGCCACGTCGACCTGGCGCTGATCGCCGGCCCGATCGGAAATCCGGGCGCGACCGTCCGCGCGCGCGCCTTTCGCGAATCGATCGCCGCGCATGGGCTGGCGGTGGACGAAGCGCGGATTCTCTGGTTCGATTTCACCCGCGTGGGCGGGCAGGCTGCGTCGCGCGCCCTGGCCGCCGCAGCGCCCCGCCCTACCGCCGTGGTGTGCGGCAACGACTTGATTGCCATCGGGCTGATGGCCGGGCTGCGCGACGCCGGCGTCGACGTCCCGGGTGATCTATCGGTGATCGGCATCGACGACATCGACGCGGCGGCCATGACTTTCCCCCCGCTGACGTCCGTCAGCAAGGACAAGACGCTGCTCGGTGCGCGCGCCGCAACCCTGCTGATTGACAGGATTGAAGGGAAGCTCCCCGACGCTCCGGCCCGTGAACGGCTTGATACGACCCTGATCGAACGGAGCAGTGTCGCGCCACCCCGGGCCAATGAAAGACGAGTGATTGCCCGGCCATAAGGCCGGGTGCCCGGCCATAAGGCCGGGTTGTGGTTCAGAAATATCAGGAGGAGAAAACATGTCACAGACACGAACAATCCAACGCGCGATGTCGCGCCGGTCGATGCTCAAGCTGGTGGGCGGCAGCGGCCTCGCACTCGCGGCAACGGCTTGCGCCGCCGCCGCCCCTGCGCCGCCGACTGCGGCGCCCACCGCAGCGCCGGCCGTTCCAACCGCCGTGCCAGCCAAGCCGATCACCACCATTGACTGGTGGACGGTGACCTCGGCCGATATCGGCTCACAGGCCCAGCAAGAGGCGCTGATCGCCGAGTTCAACAAACTCAGTGCCAAGACCGGGGCGATGGTCAAGCCGACTTTCCTGCCCGACGACGGCTTCTCTGAGAAGATGACAACCGTGCTTGGCACCGGAACGGGCGTGCCCGACGTCTCGACCATCGTCGTCGACTCGTGGTTCCCCGCCGCCAGCGACCTGCGCGACCTGATCGCCCGCGACAAGGTCGACATCAATCAGTACGCCAAGACCTTTTTCGACACGCGTTGCCGCTTCGGCGAGAAGATCATCGGCCTGCCCATCACCGTGGGCGCGACGATGTACTTCTACAACAAGGCCATGTTCGACGCCAAGGGCCTCAAGCACCCCGAGTGGGGCTACACGATGCAACAGTGGCTGGCCGACGCGGTCAAAATGACCGACCGGAGCAAGAAGATCTTCGGCGCGGCAATGCCGACCCGTTTGTGGCGGGGCGAATTCTTCGCGTTTGGGGCCAAGCCGATGAGCGACGACGGCAAGACCGTCGAAGGCTACATGAACGGGCCCAAGACGATCAAGGCCTTTGAGTTCATGGTCGATCTGGTCGAGTCGGGCGCGGTGCCGACCAAGGCCGAGTTCGACGTATTGCGGACCGAGGGCACCGGCCCAATCGACCTGTTCAACACCGGCCGGCTTGGCTTTGCCGGGCTGAACAACGGACAATTCGACCAGGTCGACAAGGCCGGGGTCAAGTTCGGGCTGATCCACAACCCAGCCGTGGAGGGCGAGGACATCTTCACCAATGCCTGGACGCTCCAGCTCGGCATCCCCGCGGCCAGCAAGAACCGCGATGCGGCCTGGGAGTATGTCAAATGGCTGACCAGTGAACCCGGCCAGCGCTTCTTGATGAACAATCGCAACGGGGCGTACACCCCGCCCATGCCAGCCCTGTGGCCCGATCACCCCGGTAAGAAAGATCCACGCCTCGACTTCTTCTTCAAGATCATCGGGACAACCCGCCACGTCTGGGAGTTCGCCGGCAAGTTCCCTTACTTCGCCAAGGCGACCCGCCCCGGGCAGGATCTCTATGACGGCATCTACGCGGGAAAGATCAAGCGCGCGGATGTCAAGTCTGAGTTGGACAAGCTCGTCGCCCCGATGCAGAAGATTGTCGACGAGGAACGCGCGAAACTGGGCCTGAAGTAAACACCGCCAACGCAAGCCGTTGCCGGAGGTGATATCCCCCGCTCCGCGGGGGATATCACCTCCGGGCACGAAGTTGCGCGCGTGGTTCACATTTTAAGCAATGCGTATCCGACTCCCGAAAAACACGCTGGCGCGCCGCGAGGCAGCCGAAGGACTGCTGGGCATCAGCCCGTGGCTTATCGGATTCCTGCTCTTCACGGCCGGACCGTTCGTCGTGTCGATCGTGCTCAGCATGACCGACTGGCGGATCATGATCGCGCCGAAGTTTGTCGGGTTGCAGAACTACGTCCAGATCCTGACGAACGACCCGAACTTCTGGCAGTCCATTCGGGTGACTTTCACCTACGTGGCGCTGGCCCTGCCGCTCGGGCTGTTCGCGGGTCTCGGATTGTCGTTGCTGCTCAATCAGAAGGTGCCGGGCGCGCGCGCGTTCGGCACCCTCTTCTACCTGCCCGCGGTGCTGTCCGGCGTGTCGGTGGCCCTGATGTGGATGTGGCTGCTCAACCCGGACTATGGCGTTGTCAACACGCTGCTCGGGCTGGTCGGCATCCAGGGCCCCAACTGGTTCTGGGATCCTGACTGGGCGCTTCCGAGCGTAGTGCTGATGAGCCTGTGGCGGGTGGGCGGCAGCGCCATCATCTACCTGGCGGGCCTGCAAAATATCTCGCCCCACCTGTACGAGGCGGCTGAGATAGATGGGGCTGGACGCCTGGCCAAACTCCGCCACATCACGATACCGATGCTCACCCCAACCATCTTCTTTCAGCTCGTCATGGAGCTGATCGACGCCTTCCAGGTCTTCACCGTCATCTATGTCATCACTGATGGCGGGCCCATGCGCTCGACCCTGTTCTACATGTTCTACATGTTCCGAACCGCCTTCGAGGACTTCGATATGGGCTACGCCTCGGCCCTGGCCTGGATCATGGGGCTGATCATCCTGGGCTTCACCGCGCTGGTGTTCAAGAGCTCGCCGCTGTGGGTGTTCTACGAATCGGACGTCAAACAGTAAATGGCTGCCATCACTTCAACCCGCGCCGGTTTCCGGGGCTCCCAGAAATGGCAAACGCGCCTGAACGTGCTCGCCACCCTGGCGGCGTTAACGCTCCTGGCCGTCCTCGTCGTCGGCATCCCCATGGGCTGGATGGTGACGACAGCGCTCAAGGAGCGCACCCCGATCTTCGCGTGGCCGCCCGTCGTGTGGCCAAATCCGGTCCGGTTCGAACACTTCACCGAAACGCTGACGGCCATCCCACTGTTGCAGTTCAGCCTCAACACGCTGGTGCTGTGCGCGCTCAGCATCGTGGGGCGGATGGCCTCCTGCAGCATCGTCGCCTTCTCGTTTGCCCGGCTGCGCTTCCCCGGGCGCAACATCCTGTTTGCGGTGTTGCTGTCCACCCTGATGATCCCGTCGCAGATGATCCTCATCCCCCAGTTTGCCCTGTTCAAGACGGTTGGGCTGGTGGACGTTTTCAACGGGTATCTGCCGCTGGTGCTGCCCTCATTCTTTGGCAACGCCTTCTTCGTCTTTCTGATGCGGCAGTACATCATGACCATTCCGCGCGAGCTGGATGAGGCCGCCCGGATCGATGGCGCGTCCACACTCCAGGTGTTCTGGCGGATCATCATGCCGTTGTGCAAACCGCCCCTGGTCGTCATCACTGTGCTGACGTTTCTGTGGACTTGGAACGAGTTCATGCATCCGCTGATCTACATCACCCAGTTCGACAGCTACACGATTCAGCTCGGGCTGAACATGCTGAAGGGACGATTCAACATCCAATGGAATCTGATCATGGCCGGCTCGCTGATGGCGGTCGTTCCGTGCGTGGTGCTCTACTTCTTCACCCAACGCTACATCGTGGGCGGCATCGCAAGCGTTGGGATCAAGGGCTGAGGACGGCCAACGTGGCGCAGCCGAAGCGCGTCGTCCGCGTCCTGCCGGTCGGAGTGGCCGCGGCGCTGTGCCTGCTCGGCGCGGAGCACGTGACGGAGACAGCGGCGCCAATCGCGCGACGGGCAGTTGCGGCCGCGACGCTGCGCGGGGACGTCTACGTCTCGGGTGGTTGGAACGGCGACGCCACCCAACTCGCGCGGGTCGACGCCTACGATCCGATCGGGCGCGTCTGGCGGCGCGTGCCCGCGCTGGGAATTGCGCGCAGCCAGCACAGCCTGGTTGCGGCGCTTGGACGCCTGTGGGCGGTGGCCGGCTGGAGCGCCGAACGCGGCCTCGTGGCCGAGATCGAGAGCTGGGGGCCGGGCGAAACGGCCTGGCGCACCGTCACCCGCCTGCCCACCCCACGGCGCGAGCCGGGCGTGGCATTGCTGGGGAGCCGCATCATCGTGGCGGGCGGCTTTGACGGCGCCAGCGACGCCGACCTTGACGGTTACAGCGGCGTGGTCGAGGCGTATGACCTGACAAGCGGAACCTGGACGAACCTGGCGCCGATGCCGACGCCGAGGCGCGGGCTTGCGCTGGTGAATGTCGACGAAGCGCTGTATGCCCTGGGCGGCTACAACGCCTTTGATGGGTTTCTGGGCGTGGTCGAGCGCTACGATCCCGTCCGGGATGCCTGGCGCCGCCTGGATTGGACAATCGCGCCCCGGACCTGGGCGGCCGGCCTTGCCGCTGGCGGAACGATCGTGCTGATCGGCGGCTTTGACGAGAACGGCCCCATGAGCCGGGTCGAGCGGGTCGATGCCCGCAGCGGGGCGAGCTGCATGTTGACCCAGCTTCGAACTGCCCGGAGTTGGCTGGCCGCCGCGCCGATCTCAGGCAACCGGGTCCTGGCCATCGGCGGCGAATCAAGGTCGGGTTTCAGTGACGCGGTAGACACAATCGTCCTTGGCGATCCAGACACGTCCGGCGAACGGGCGTGTGTGCGATGACAACGCGCTATCAACCTTGAGCCGCGCGCAGGATGCGGCTCGTTTGAAAATAGAGGATACACACGTGACACTTCCACACGACTATGCCGAGCGGGTCTATGCCGGCTGGCTGGGCAAATGCATCGGCGTGCGTTTTGGCGCCCCGACCGAGAGCCTGACCTACAAGGACATCCAGACCTTGTTTGGCGAGCTCAACAGCTATCTCCAGATCGATCCACGCATCTTTCACCCCGATGACGATTTGACCGGGCCCATGCTGTTTCTGCGCGCACTGGACGACTATGGGGATGATCCGCCGGCCGAACGCTTTGGCGACGTGTGGTTGAACTACATCGCAGATGGGCGCGGCACGTTGTGGTGGGGCGGTTACGGCATTTCGACGGAGCACACCGCGTATATGAACCTGGCGGCTGGGATTCCCGCCCCGGCCTCCGGCAGCATCGCCGTCAACGGGCAGACCATCGCCGAGCAAATCGGCGGGCAGATCTTCAGCGATGGCTGGGGGCTGATCTGCCCCAACAATCCAGTCCGAGCCGCCGAGCTCGCCCGGCGGGCCGCATCGGTCTCGCACGACGGCAACGCGGTGTATGGCGGGATGTATGTGGCTGCCACCGTCGCCGCCGCGTTCAGCGCCAGGAGCGCCCGCGAGACCATGACGGCCGCGCTGGGGGTCATCCCCGCCGACAGTGCCTATGCGACGGTTGTAAGCGAGGTCATGGCCTTTCATGATGCGAATCCTGGCGATTGGCGGGCCTGTTACGCCTGGATCCACGCCAATCATGGCTATGACAAATACCCCGGCCGGGTGCACATCATCCCAAACGCCGCCATCATGGCCATGGCGATGTTGTATGGCCAGGACGACTTCATTGAGACGTTGAAGATCGCCAACATGGGCGGCTGGGACACCGACTGCAATGTGGGGAACGTCGGGAGTGTCCTGGGCGTGCTCGTCGGTGTGGCTGGCATCCCCGAGACCTGGCGGCGGCCGCTCAACGACATCTTCACGCTGGCGTCGTTGACGGGCAGCCGCAACATCATGGACATCGGCCATGCTGCCGACGTGTTCATCGGGCATGGCCATCGCCAGGCCGGGCTGCCCCCACCCCGCAAGGCCCGCTATCACTTCGACTTCCCAGGCAGCACCCAGGGTTTTCGCCGTTGGGCGAAACCGCTGGAATCGTCACCATCGCCCAGAGCGACGAACCCGGCACGGGCGCGCTCAAAATCAGCGGGCGCGACCTGTTCCGCCGGCGCAACATGGGGGCGGCCCTGCGCACCTATCTGCGGCCGGCCGAGCTGGATGGCAACAACTATCGCGGTTCATTCTCGCCCAGCCTGTATCCGGGCCAGACGGTGCGCGTGCGCGTCATGGCTCATCCGGATGCCAACCCGGAGCTGATCGTCAACCTGTTTGTGCGGGATGCGAATTCGGGCCGGCGGATCGAGCAGACGCCGGGCATCCCTCTTGTGCCGGGACAATGGCAACAGGTCGAGTGGCGCATCCCGCCCGGCGACGGCGTACTGATCGACCAGGTCGGGGTGCTGGTGACCGCCATGCACGCCCCGCATCTCAACGAGAGCGTCTACATCGATGATCTGGACTGGGACGGCCCGCCCGAGTTCGGCTTCGACTTCAAACGCGAGCGGATCGAGACCGACGCCAGCAGCCAGTGGACGTTCGTGCGCGGATATTGGATGCTCGACGGCGACGCCTACATCGGCAGCGGGGTTGGGCAGAACGAGAGCTACAGCGGCGACCTCGATTGGGCCGACTACGCGGTTTCGGCCGACCTCACACCCCGCAGCGGTGAAGCGCACCTGCTTCTTGCCCGGGTCCAGGGCGCGTTGCGCGGATATGCGCTGGCGCTGATGCCCGGTCGATTGGCGCTCATGCGTAACGACGGCGGGTATGCCGAGGTCGCCTCAGTCCCATTCGCCTGGCATCACGGCGAAACGATCTCCCTTCACCTGCGGGCACGCGGCGCCGCCTTGGAGGGCAGCGCGGCGGGTGTTGGCGGCGGACCGCCCGTGACCCTGGCCTGGATCGATCCGAAGCCATACGCAACGGGGATGATCGGGCTGGCCAACCAGCGCGCCTGCCGGACGGAGTTTCGGAAGGTGAGGGTGACGCCATGACGTTGAAGGACAGATTCAGCGCGGCGCTGCTGGGCGGGGCGATCGGCGACGCGCTGGGCGTGCCGGCCGAGAAGCGCACCCCCGCCGAAATCCGGGCACGCTGGGGCGAGATTCGCGATTTTGTCGCGCCCTGGGACGCGCCAGGGACCAATCCGCGCTATCGCGGGGATGGCAACATCACCGACGATTCGCTCATGATGGCGGCCCTCTGCCGGGTCTATCTCGAGAAGCGCGAGCACCTGGACGCGCGCGATGCGGCGACGTATCTCGTGCCGCATCTGCTCGCCCCGGACACGTTTGTCCCCGAATTGGGGCGGTCGATGGCGCTGATCGAGCGCCTGTTCTACCCCGAAAAGTATCTATATCTGCGCCTCAAACTGGCCAATGTCGACCCGCGCGAGGGCGGGCTGGGCAACATGGTCAACTGCGGGGCAGCGATGTATGTGGCGCCGATCGGGCTGATGAATGCCGGAAACCCGCGGGCGGCCTATGCCGAGGCCATCGACTTCGCGGCCGCCCATCAGTGGAGCTATGGGCGCGAGGCTGCCGGGGTGATGGCCGCCTGCGTGGCGACCGCGGCTTCGCCCGGCGCCAGCATCGCCGAGGTGCTCGAGGCGCGCACGCTGCTTGCCCGGGACGGGACAGCCGCCGCGATTCGTGCCGCGCTGAACACCGTGCGCGGAATGACCGATTGGCGGGCGGCAGTCGAACCGCTGCAGCAGGCGCTGCTGCCTTTCATGCCCGGCGGTTGGACGGCTGATCGGCGGCCCTCCGGTCAGCCCAGCCGGGACGGCGCGATCGAGGAACTCCCGGCCGCCCTTGCCCTGCTGGCGGTCACCGGCGGCGACTTCAGCGAGTGCGTCATCGCCGCAGCCAACTACGGCCACGATGCCGACTCGATCGCAGTCATGGCCGGCTGCATCGCGGGGGCATTGGGCGGGCTGGCGGCGATTCCAACGGCCTGGGCCGAGACCGTGACTAAGCGCAACCGGATTGACTTCGCGGCGATGGGCGCGGCGCTCTTCGACTTGTTTGTCGACCTCGAAGCGAGCGACTGGGGCGCGGCCCGCGCCCGGCGCGAGCGGTTGGGGCTGGGCGAGAAGGAGCGAGTTTGAGGAGGGTATTGATGTCGGCATCCCGAGACCGCCACAACGCTCCGAACCCTCGCCGTTTTCCCCGCGAAAGCGCAATGGCATTAGGTTAAGGTCTGTATGCGCAAGACGCCGCACGAACGATCCTCCATTCTTGTCATCCTGAGCGAGCCCCAAAGGGTCTCGGGCGGGACGGGCGGCAGGGGCGAGCGAAGGACCCCTGTGATGTCACCCCGCGCATGGGTGGATCGGCATACGCGAGTTGTCTCCGATATCCTAAGCTTCCGAGCAATGTCACAGGGGTCCTTCGCGCGGCCCGTTACTCGCGTTTGCGCATCAGCTCGGTGGGCCGCACTCAGGATGACAGACGCGAAAGACTCGCGCCCGCGCCGGCGCGTCGGACCTTTTGATCTCGCGCGTGTCGCTAACTTAATGCCATTGGGCTTTCGCGGGGAGGACGGGGTATGAATCCCACTGAAGCCACCGCCGGCCACCGCGGCCCGGACACCCGCTCGGACTGCTGGGTGCGGGTCTGGCGCCCGGAGCCGGGCCAGGCGCCCGAGGTCATCGTGCGCAGCAAGGTCGGGTCGATGTATGGCCCGGCCATCCGCGCCTTGTTAGTCGAGACCCGCACAACACTGGGGGCCGATGACCTCTCGATCGAGATCGATGACCAGGCGCCCTGCCCTGGACGCTGATGGCCCGGCTCGAGACGGCGATCCAGCGCCTGCGCCCGGACACGCGGGCCACCGCGCCCTCGCCCGACGCAGGCTCGGGCGAGCGTCGGCCGCATCTGCGCCGCTCGCGCCTGTATCTGCCCGGCGACGCGCCCAGGTTCTTCATCAACGCCGGGCTGCACCGCCCGGATGCCATCATCCTCGACCTCGAGGACGCGGTCGCGCCGGCCGAGAAGGACGCCGCCCGGATCCTCGTTCGGAATGCCCTGCGCAGCGTCGATTTCCACGGCGCGGAGCGGATGGTCCGGATCAACGCGCTCCCGGCGGGGCTGGCCGACATCGCCGCGCTCGCCCCGCACGGGGTCGATGTGTTTGTGCTGCCCAAGGTTGAATCGGCCGAGGCCGTGGGGGCCGCACATGCCTGCATCCAGCAGGCCGGCGCAACCTCGGGCCTGCTCGCCACGATTGAGACAGCCCGGGGCGTGCTGCATGCGGCTGAGATCGCCGCAGCGCCCGGCGTGCTGGCCATGACGCTTGGGCTCGAGGATTACGCCGCCGACATTGGCGCAACCCGCAGCCAGGACGGACGCGAGAGCGCCTGGGCCCGCGGGCAGGTTCTCAACGCCGCCCGGGCGGCCGGCGTGCAGCCGCTCTCCTCGGTGTATGCCGATATCGACGACACCGACGGTTTTCTAGCCTGGGCCCGGGCCGAGCAGGAGATGGGCTTTGAGGGCGTGGCCTGTCTGCATCCGCGTCAGGTCGCCCTCGCCCATCAGGCATTTGCGCCATCCTCAGACGAGGTCGCCAGGGCCAGCCGGATCGTAGAGGCCTTTGAGGCCGGGCTGGTGGCCGGCCTGGGCGCGATCGCGGTGGACGGCAGGATGGTCGACGCGCCGGTGGCGGCGAGGGCGAGGAAGGTTCTGGCGCGACAGGCTGCGGGGGGCGTGTCATGACGGCTGCGGTCCACCACAGCAGGGCCATCAGACATCCGGCCGCGCACGGGCGGCTGATTACTCCTAATGCCCGGGCATCTCACGCGGAGGACGCGGAGGCGCGGAGGAACTCGCCCAGAGCGTGGCGCGATCAGGCGGCTACGCCCTTTCCGCGCCTCCGCGTTCTCCGCGTGAGACTATCCGAGGCGAATTCAGTGACCCGCCAATCATGCCGAGGATCAGCAACAGTGGGTGACCACTTGGCAATCCGAGGTATCAAATCGCGGGCGGCGGATGACCCTATGGCCACGACCGCGCGGGCGAGACGCCCGCGCTCCGTGCGCATGCGTAACTGTCTGGAGCGCGGGCATCTTGCCCGCGCGGTCTCAGCCATCATCGACGACCGCAGCAAGATCACTCAATGGAGCTCAGTTTGACCCCCGGCCGTCCCGTCCCCGCCAGCGCCAATGGCCGGCCGCTGACCCCGTTTCAGGGCGTTGGGGCGGTGATCCCGAGCGGACAGCGCAAGTCCGGTCCGCGAGTGCGCTCGGTCGCCGAATACCCGCCCAACGGTGACAAGCGCGCGCCGAGCCTGCGCGAGGCGCTGCGCCAGGCCGGGCTGCGCGACGGCATGACGATCTCCTCTCATCACCATTTACGGGACGGGGACGGGGTCATGCTGCGGGTCTTTGACGAGGCGGCCGCCCTCGGCGTGCGCGGACTGGTCTGGGCGCCCTCGGCGGCCTTCCCTGCCACGCCCGGCTGATTGAGCGGTTGCGCGACGGCACCCTCCAGCGAATCGAGGGCAGCCTGAACGGGCCGCTGGGCGAATATGCCTCGGCCGGCAACATGCAGGGCCTGGCCGTGCTTCAGTCGCACGGCGGGCGCTACCGGGCGCTGCAGGACGGCGATCTGCGCGTTGACATCGCCATCATCGCCGCGCCGGCCGCCGACTTTTTCGGCAATTGCTCCGGCACACAGGGTCCCTCTGCCTGCGGCCCGCTCGGCTTTGCCCTGGGCGACGCCCAGTACGCCGAGCACGTCATCGTCGTGACCGATCACCTGGTCCCCTTCCCCTGCGCGCCATGGGCGATCCAGGGCACGCTGGTCGATCAGGTCGTGGTCGTCGATTCGATCGGCGATCCAACCCGGATCGTGAGCGGGACGACCCAGGTCACCCGCTCGCCCGACCGTCTGTTGATCGCCGAATACGCCGCCCGCTTCGTCCGCGAGGCCGGGATCGTGCGGGATGGGTTTTCGTTCCAGGCCGGGGCGGGCGGGACGAGCTTGGCCTTCACCCTCGCCCTGCGCGAGCACATGCGCGAGATGGGCGTGAAGGCCCGCTTTGTGCGGGGCGGGAGCACCCGCTACATCGTCGAGATGCTCGAGTCGGGGATGACCGACTACATCCTGGACGGGCAGAGCTTCGACCTCGAGGGCGTGCGCTCGCTGCGCGACAACCCGCGCCACCTTCAGACCAACCCGTCGATCACCTACAACTATCACGGCAAGGGCAATGTGGCCGCCCTGGTCGACTGCGCCGTGCTGGGCGCGACCGAGGTCGACCTCGACTTCAACGCCAACGTCGTCACCCATTCGGACGGGCTGCTGCTGCACGGCATCGGCGGCTGGCAGGACGCCCTGTTTGCCGGCTGCGCGATTCTGGCCGTGCCTTCATTCCGCGACCGGGTGCCGGTCATAAAGGATCGCGTGACGACGTTATGCGCGCCGGGCGAGATGATCGATGTGGTCGTCACTGAGCGCGGGATCGCCATCAACCCCCGGCGGGAAGATTTAGTCGCGTCGTTGCGCGGGACGTCGCTGCCCCTGCGCACGCTGGCCTCGCTCAAGGCCGAGGCCGAGGCGATCTGCGGCGGCCCGCCCCTGCCCGCGCAGCTGACCGACCGCCCAGTCGGCGTGGTGACGTGGGTGGATGGAACGGCGCTCGATACGGTGTGGCAGGTGGGGGGCGTTGATAACGTTGGTAACGTTCGTAAGGTTTGGTCAGGTGAGTAAGGTTCGTAAGGTTGGTTCAGGCACGGTTTGCGGCGACGGCGTTTCGCTGACTGGGTATTCGCTCAGATTGATCTGCATTTGTATCGGCGGAAATCTGCGTGAATCTGCGGATAGATCCTGATTGCCCCCGGCCGCTCTGCGGCGTAGGCTTACATGCTCACCCATCGGCCGGCCGCTACGGTCACGCTCGCCGGGCGTAGTGCAGGATCAGCACGCCGTTGGGCAACGGCTTCGAGGACACGAGACTGAAACCGGCCATCTTGCCGTCCGGGAAGAGACGCTTGCCGCCACCCACGATCAGGGGAAACACGTAGAGGCGCAGCTCATCCACCAGGTCGTGGGTGAACAGCAGGTGGGTCAACTGGCTGCTGCCATCGGTGAGGATGGTTTTGCCGGGTTGAGCCTTGAGCGCCCGAATCGACTCGACAATGTTGTCGCGGATGATGGTCGTTTTGCGCCAAATGGGGGCCGTCAAGGTCGTGGAAACGACGTAATGGGCGACGTCGCCAAACGGGTCCTCGGCCGGGTTGGGCTCAAAGGCCTCAGCATGCTCGACATAAGTGCGCCGGCCGAACAGGACCGCGTCAACGTCGGCGATGACTTCGGAGAATCCCGCGCCAATGCCGTCGTCCCAATTGCGGGCCACCCAACCGCCGTGGGCGAATCCGCCGTCCGTGTCTTCATCCACGGCGCCGGGCGCCTGGATGACGCCGTCGAGGGTGATGAATTCGCTGATGATGAGTTTTCGCATGGCTTGTCTCCTCAAGTCTGAAAATCGGTTGCGCGCGATGTTAGCACGACGGCCGAGATGGAGCCCACCTTCGTGGTGGGCTCCATCTTGCCGGGGTCAGTAGGTCGTCCGCCGTTCTCACAGGCTACGGAGCATCTGGTTGAGCGACGGCACCTACCCCCGGGCGGACATAAATAGGTACCGCAACCACCCCCATCTATACAGGCGCTCGAAGGGACCAACCCTGAAGAACGTTCACGCAGACATAAATACAGATGAATCGGCGGAAATCTGCGAAATCTGCGGATAGATCCCAGTCTCGCCCGGCGGATCTGCGGCATCGCCGAACCCAGGTGGAGCCCACCTGGCAGGTGGGCCCCACCATACTTGCCCTGCCAACTTTTTGGGCCATAATCAGCCCACGACATATGGAAACTGAATACGTTGAGCGCCCTCCGCGGATCCTGCCCGAGCTGCCCATCGGCGAAGAGAAAATCCCCGACCCGCCTCAGAAAAACGAGAGCGGCGGGATGGATATGAGCTCGCTCATCCTCCCGCTCGTCAGCATGATGGGCTTCATGTTTGCCAGCGGCAGCGGCAACCCGCTGGCCATGGCCCCCATGGCCCTCATCATGCTCGCCTCCAGCGGGGCCGGCATCTTCCAGTGGCTGCGTGGACGGGGCGAATTTGAAGAGAAGAAGCGTAAATACATCATCCTGCTCAAGGAACTCCGTCAGAAGATGGAGATCACCCACAACACCCAGCGCACCTTCTACCATCACAATTACCCCGACATCGAGACCATCAAGGAAATCGCCCACCTGCGCGAAAAGAGCCGCTTCGGCTCGCGCCTGTGGGAACGCCGGCCGAGCGACCCCGATTTTGGGCATGTCCGCATCGGCATCGGCACCCGCCCCAGCACCTATGTCTTCAAGGCCGAGGGCGCCGCCGATCCGCTCGCCCCGAACCAGCTCTCCAAGGACGCCGAGAAGCTGATGAAGGACTCGATGACCGTCGACGATGTCCCCATCACGATCCCCCTGCGGCCCAATGGACCCACTGGCCCGGCTGCCGACATGGCCGCAAACGAGAAGAAGGGCCTGCCCGGCCAGCCCAGCAGCCCGCGCCACGCCGTCGGTATCTTCGGCAAGAACACCTCCAACACCGCTGATTTCGCCCGGGCGATGATGGTCAACATCTCCGCCTATCACGCCCCGCAGGATATTCGCATCCACGTCCTGGGCAGCCCGGCCCGCGAGAAGGCCTGGCAGTGGGCGGATTGGACGCCCCATTTTGTCATCCAGGGCGACGAGGACCCCAACAAGCCCCGCCCCAAGGAGCAGCTCTGCTTCGACAACGACCGGGCCAAGGTCCAGGCCTTCTGGAAGCGGATCAAAAAGGACCTCGACCAGCGCCAGGTCCGCTTGCGCGACTCGGGCGATGACTCGGCCGGCGGCAAGCCCGATGTCAGCCTGCCGTTCTACCTCGTCGTCGTCGACATGCTCGGCGACCTGCCCGAGAACTCGCCCCTGCATGACGTCGCCGCCGAGGCGGTCGTCGCCCTGGCCAACTCGAGCGGCCCAACCCTCGGCATCTCGATGATCTTCCTGTCCAACGACTCGAACCGCATCCCGTCCGAGTGTCAGGCCATGATCGAAGTCGCCGCCGCGGGCGACAAGACCATCTTCCGCTATACCGAAGTTGGGATGAACTCGCCGCGTTATCTGGGGACCGCCGACCAGATCACCGCCGACGACGCGCGCAACAATTTCGCGGCCGCGATCCGCCGGCTCGAGCTGCAGCGCCCGTTCGGGGCCGACCTGCCCCGCTCGATCGACATGCTCGGCATGCAGGCCGTGTTCGAAGGCCGCAAGATCGACACGGTCGACAAGCTCACCGTCAAGGAAAGCTGGGAGCGCAGCCTGATCCCCAAGAACCAGGAATGGCTGAGCTCGCCGATCGGGATGGTCAGCGGCAAGGAAGTCCGCAACCTGATCTTCTCGGCCAAGGAAGGCGGCGACGGCGTGCACGGCATGATCGCCGGCACGACCGGCTCGGGCAAGTCCGAGTTGCTGCTTACCCTGATTGCCGGGATGGCGATCAAGTACGACCCGCGCATCGTCAACTTCGTGCTGGTCGACTACAAGGGCGGCGCGGCCTTTGAGCCGTTCAAGAAGCTCCCGCATTGCGTCGACATCCTGACCAACCTGCAGGCCAACGCGGTCGAGCGCATGTTCGTCGCCATCCAGGCCGTCATGGATCAGCGCTCGGTTCTGCTCGCCCAGGCCAACGCCAAGGACCTGGTCGACTACCGGGCCAAGATCGCGCCAAAACTGCCGGCCGACAGCCCGCTCCCGCGCACCTTCCCGCACCTCTTCATCATCGTCGACGAGTTCGCCGAAATGGTGACCCAGAACCCGGACTACAAGGCCAAGTTTGAGAGCGTCACCCGGCTCGGGCGCGCCTTCGGGGTCAGCCTGCTCCTGGCCACCCAGCGCCCGGCCGGCGTCGTCACCGATCAGATGCGGGCGAACATGAAGTTCCGGATTTGCCTGCGCGTCGAGACCTCGGATGACAGCAAGGAGTTGCTCGGACGGCCCGACGCGGCCTTCCTGCCCAACATCGGCGGCCGTGGCTATGTCCAGGTCGGCAACGACGTGCTGCAAGCGGTCCAGATGGCCCGCGCCGGCGGCGACTACAGCGATGATCGCAAGGTGCCGCTGCGCGACGTGTACTGGCTGGATGACGAGATCATGCCGGCCCTGAATGTCCCCTCGGACGCGCCCGCCTACAGCGGGGTCGAGTTGGGCGAGGCGCTCGGGCTCAAGCCGGGCGAAAAGCCGACCACCCTGGTCGACTGGATTGTCGGCATCACCGCCCTGCGCGCCACCCGCGATAACGTTCCCAAGCAAGTCAAGCCGTGGCCCGAGGTCCTGCCCGAGCACCTCTCGCTGACCGACCCGGTCGATGCTCGCTACCTCAACAGCGACCGGGTGATAGGCCCGGAGCGGACCGTCGTCATCAATCCCGAAATCGATGCCTGGCTGAACAACGTCGAAGAGAAGGCCCTGTGGCCGGCTGTTGACTGGAAGAACCCGCGCCCGCTGCGAGCCGATATCGGGCTGGTCGACAACCCGTTCAATGCCGAGCAGCGCTTGCTCTCGATCGATATGGCCAACGGGCCGGTCGCTTTGTTCGGCGGCGCGGGCCGCGGCAAGACGACCTTTATCAAGAGCCTGCTCACCGCCTTCGCCACCCAGCGTTCGCCGGCCGAGCTGAACATGTATGCCCTGGACTTCGGGCGCGGCGGGATGAAGGCCGTCACCGCCCTGCCTCATCTGGGCGCGTCGATCGACGCGTCCGAGACCGCCCGGGTCGGCCAGCTCATGCGCATGTTGCGTAACTTCATCAATGAGCGCCAGGAGAAGCTGTCCAAGTACGCCAACCTCAACGACTACAACGAGAAAAATCCCAAGCAGCTTTTCGCCGAGATCGTCGTCGTCATCGACAACTTCGCCGAGTTCAAGGAAAGCTACGAGGACATGATCCCCGACCTGATGGCCCTCGTCCGCGACGGCCGGCAGTTCGGAATTCACTTCGTTATCACCGCCACCACGATGGGCGACCTGAGTGGCAAGCTCTACAACCTGATCTCGCAGCGCTTCGCCCTGACGATGACCGATCCGTCGATGGTCAGCGACGTCATCGGTGTCAGAGGTCGGGCCTTCGACAATGTGCCCGGGCGCGGGATGGTCGGCATCTCGGTCAAGGACAAGCCGCTCCCGATGGAGATCCAAATCGGCATGCCGGGTCAGCCCGATGCGGCCACCCAGGCCGACAGCGTCGATGAGTTCCAGGGCATCGCCCAGCTCATGGAAAAAGTGTGGTTTGCCATGGGCGGGAAGCGCCCGGCGGCCGAACTCCCGCGCGCGCTGACCCTGCTCGACATGTACACCCTGCTGGATGCCAAGCCGGTCACCCAGCTCAAGGACCTGGACATCGCCGAGAAGTGGAAGCGCAGCATGGAGACCAAGAACCAGGAATGGCTGCGCGCGCCGATCGGATTGATCAGCAGCAAGGATATCCGGACCCTGGTCTTCCAGGCCCAGGCTGACGGCGTGCACGGCATGGGCGCCGGCACGACCGGCTCCGGCAAATCCGAAATGCTGCAGACCCTGATCGCGGCCATGGCGATCCGGTATGACCCGCGCATCGTCAACTTCGTGCTGGTCGACTACAAGGGCGGCCCGACGGTCGAGCCCTTCCGAATGCTCCCGCATTGCGTCGACATCGCCACCAACCTGCAGGGCAACGCGGTGGAGCGCATCTTTACCGCCATTAACGCCGAGATGAACCGGCGCTCGGACATCCTGGCCAAGGCCGGGGTCCCCGACCTGGTCGATTACCGCAAGAAGGTCCTGCCCACCCGCAAGGCCGATTCGCCCTACCCGGACACCTTCCCGCACCTGTTCGTCATCGTCGACGAGTTCGCCGAGATGATCACCCAGAACCCGGACTACCGGGCGAAGTTTGAATCGATCACCCGGCTCGGTCGTTCCTTCGGGGTGAGCCTGATCCTGGCCACCCAGCGTCCCACCGGCGTGGTCTCCGACCAGATGCGGGCCAACATGAAGTTCCGCCTGTGTCTGCGGGTGGAAACACCCGAGGACTCCAAGGAACTGCTCAAGAAGCCCGACGCCGCCCAGCTCCCGCAGATCGGCGGGCGCGGCTACATCCAGGCCGGCACCGAAATCCTCACCGAAGTGCAGGTGGCCTGGTCCGGCGCGCCCTACGCCGGTGACACGGCCGAGGACTCGCCCTACAAGAATGACGTGGTCCTGGCCGCCCTCGGCCACCCGGCCGACGCGCCCCGTTCGGTCCTGGGCTGGCTGGTCGGCGCGCTCGCCGCCGAGGCCAAGGCCCAGAACATCCCCAAGCAATTCAAGCCCTGGCCCAACCCGCTCCTGACGACGCTCCCAATCAACACCCCGGTCGACGCGAGCTACATCAATGAGGTCAAAGGCGACGAGGTCGTGCTGAGCCCCAGCCTGAAGATCTGGATCGACAACCCGGATCTCGCCGCGAAGAAGAATCCGCGTGACATGGGTCTGTGGCAATCGTGGGGCTGGGAAAAGCCTCTCCCGTTGCGGGCGACAATGGGCGTCATCGACGATCCGTTTTCCAGCAGCCAGCGCCTGCTGCACGTCGACATGGGCGGCGAGCCGATCGTGGTCTTTGGCTCTTCGGGAAAAGGCAAAACGACTTTTCTCAAGACCTTGTTCTTCGACCTGGCCGCCCAACGCTCGCCGGCCGAGCTGAACATTTACGCCCTGGACTTTGGGCGGGGCGGCCTGCGCCAGGCGAAGCAGCTCCCCCACTGCGGCGCGACCATCGACGCCTCCCAGCCTGACCGGGTCGACGCCCTGTTCCGGATGCTGCGCGGGATCATGAACGAGCGCCAGGAGCGGCTGCAGAAGTTCGCCTCGATCGAGGACTACAACCTCGCCCATCGCGACACGCCCGAGCAGGTCTTCCCGGCCATCGTCGTGGCTGTGGACAACATGGCCGAGTTCAAGGAGAACTTCGACGGCCTGATGCCCGAGCTGCAGGCCCTGGTCCGGGATGGCCGCCAGTTTGGCATCTACTGGATCCTGACCGCCAGCCAGCAGAGCGACATTCCGCACAAGCTCTACAACCTGATCAGCCGGCGGTATTGCTTCACCATGAGCGAGGACGGCGCGTATCGTGACATCGTTGGACGCGGCGCGCTGGCGCTGGCCAACGAGCCCGGCCGCGGCCTGGTCAACGTGGAGGGCCAGCCGCTCGAATATCAAGTGGCCGTGCCCGTCATCGCCGGCGAGAAGGACGCCTACATGCGCCTCGGCGACAGGATGGACAAGGCCTGGGCGGCGATGGGCGGCAAGCGGCCCTCGGCTGAAATCCCCAAGGCCGTCACCCTGCTCGAGATGTATCAGACCATCCTCGGCAAGCGGGTCGATCGGCTGGGCGAGTTGGGCATCGCCGAGAACTGGAAGCTGAGCATGCTGCCCGAGCGGCAGGAGTGGCTCAGCGCGCCCATCGGCTATGTCAGCAGCAAGGAAATCCGGACGATGATCTTCTCGGCCAAGGCCGGCGGCGACGGCGTGCACGGCATGGCATCCGGCACGACCGGGTCCGGCAAGTCCGAGATGATCCAGACCCTGATCGCGGCGATGTGCATCAAGTACGACCCGCGCATCGTCAACTTCGTCCTGGTCGACTACAAGGGCGGCCCGACCATCGAGCCGTTCCGCAAACTCCCCCACGCGGTCGACCTGGCCACCAACCTCGACGGGAATGCGGTTGATCGTATCTTCATCGCCATCAACGCCGAGATGAACCGGCGCTCGTCGATCCTGGCCAAGGCCGGCGTCGCCGACCTGGTCGAGTATCGCAAGAAAGTCATCCCGACCCTGCGACCGGGTTCGCCCTTCCCGACCACCTTCCCGCACCTGTTCGTCATCGTCGACGAGTTCGCCGAAATGATGACCCAGAACCCGGACTACAAGGTCAAGTTCGAGTCGATCACCCGCCTCGGCCGCTCATTCGGCGTCAGCCTGATCCTGGCCACCCAGCGCCCCTCGGGCGCCGTCACCGACCAGATGAAGGCGAACATGAAGTTCCGGATTTGCCTGCGGGTCGAGACCGCCGACGACAGCAAGGAAATGCTGGGCCGGCCCGACGGGGCCATGCTGCCGGCCATTGGCGGCCGCGGCTATGTCCAGGTCGGCGGCGCGGCGCCCACTGAAGTCCAGGTGGCATGGTCAGGCGCGCCCTACGACGAGACCAAGCCCGATCCGATGTATCCGACCGACGATATCCTCAAGGCCATCCAGAAGGAGGATGACCCGCCGCGCTCACTGCTGGGCTGGCTGGTCGGCGCGCTCAACCTCGAGGCCCAGCGCCAGGAAATCCCGAAGCAGTTCAAGCCCTGGCCGAATAATCTGCCCAGCCTGCTGCCCATCAATGAACCGGTGGACGCCAGCTACATCACCAAGGACCCGCGCAATCCAACGCTGGTCATCAACCCAAAGGTCGCCGAATGGGTGGCCAGCCCGACCCCAACGCCGCTCTGGGAACCCATCGACTGGAACCAGCCGCTCTCGCTCGAGGCCGCCATCGGCATCGTTGATAACCCATATCAAGCCGAACAGCGCGTGCTCTCGATCGACCTCGCCAGCGACCCGCTGGTCGTGATGGGCGCGGCCGGCCGCGGAAAGTCGACCTTCCTCAAGGCTTTGATCACCGCGCTGGCGGCCCGTTACTCTCCGACCGATCTGCACGTCTTCGCCCTCGACTTCGCCCGCGGCGGCCTGAAGTCGCTGCGCACGCTGCCCCACATGGGCGGCGTCGTCGACAGCAACGAAGAGGAGCGCGTCGAGCGCCTCTTCCGGATGGTGCGGACCACCATCGACGACCGGCAGATCCGCCTGTCGGCCTACGATTCGCTCAACGATTACAACCTCAAGAATCCGGACAACATCATGCCGATCATCCTGGTCGTCGTTGATAACGTGTCTGAATTTCGCGAGACCTATGACAAGTACTTCCCCGATCTGCTGCAATCCGTCCGCGACGGGCGCTCGTTCGGGATCTACTTCGTCGTGACCGGCACGCTTTTCGCCGATGTGCCCAACAAGCTGTTCAACCTGATGGGCCAGCGGGTGACCTTCACCCAGGGCGATGTCACCGACTACACCAGCATCGTCGGGCGCGGCTGGGTGCCCATCCCGGATGTGCCCGGGCGCGGCCTGTGCGTCCAAATGGAGGGTGGCAAGCCCTTCCCGATGGAGTTCCACACCGCCCTGCCCGTCGGCATGGGCGAAGGCGATCCCTTCCGCGAACTGTGCGCGCGTTTTGGCGCGGCCTGGAAGATCCTGACAGACGCGACCCCGTCGCTGGCGCGCAAACGGGCCAAGGCGATCGAGCCGCTCGGCCGCATGATCGAGCTCGCCTCGGTGCTGCCCGAAGCGGGTCATGGCCCGCCAGGCCTTGTCGCGCCGATCGGCATCAACGACGGCGATCGCGAGCCGACCCTGGTCGAGTTCGCGGCCAAGGGTCCGCACTGGATCATCGTTGGTCCGCCGGCCACGGGCAAGACCACCGCCCTGCGCTCGCTTGCGCTTTCGCTCGCCCACTCCTACTCGCCGAGCGAGCTGGGGCTGGTGTTCTTCGACCCCTCTGACAGCGCGCGGCGCTTCTTTGCCTGGGGAACGGGCGATGACGCCCTCGACAAACTGCCGCACGTGCTGGCGACCGTCACCAACGGCAAGGAATTGGACGAGCTCATCCTGCGCCTGCGGGCCGAGTATGACGAGGAAGTCGCCGCAAAACTGGCCGACATGCCCGATTCGTATCAGCCTCAGGACAACACCAAACGCAACATCGTCGTCATCATGGACCACTACGATGACAACTCCTCGATCCTGCGCAACAGCAAGCTGGGCGGCACGGGCGCGCTGGCCGAAATCGGCAAGGGTAAGAACTTGCGCTTTGTCATCGGCGGCACGCTCGGGATCATGCGCGACAGCCAGGATGAGTTGCGCCGCCGAGCCGAGGGCTCGCGTTACACCCTGGTCCTGCAGGATATCGAGACCGTGCGCTACATGGGCATCCGGATGCAGTTCCCCACCAAGGAACTCCCGGCCGGGCGCGGCTTCATGATCAAGGCGGTGAGCGGTCAACTCGTCCAGGTCTGCCTGCCCGCCGTAGACGGCAAGAATGGCCGGTCGGCCGATGACCAGGTGACGGACATGATCCGGGCCATCCGCGCGCGATACATCGAACGCGCGCAATGGAGCTACTTCTCCAAGGACATCGCGCCGCTCGACACCCTCATCCGCGGCGACAAGGCTGGCGCCGAAGGCGCAGCAGGCGGAAGCGTGCCGGAATCGTCAAACGAGCCGGTTGCCTACTCGAACTCAACCGCCTCAGCGATGGACGAGATTAACAAGATGCTGGCCAGCCAGGCCGCATTGACCGCCGGGCTTGAAGTCAAGCTCGACACCATCAATCTGGTGTCGGTCGAAGAGCCGGAAATACCTGCGCCGGACGGCGCAGCAAGCGCGGAAGCGGTAAAGCCCGCTCCGGCCAAGTAGCCAGTGGCATCACTCGGAGTAACGATGGAACGCATCAACTTGATCCTCGACATTCGCGAGAAGAGCATCGGCCCAAAGAAGATCAACGTGCGGGGCACGATGACGGCGGGCAATCTGATCATGACGATCAAGGACCGCTACAACCTGGACGGGAGGTATATGCTCCGCCCGTCCGGGACCCGGACAATCCTCAAGGAGGAAGCCACCATCGACAGCGTGGGGATGCGTGAGGGAGCGGTGCTTGTCTGCCAGCCGATCGTGGAGAGCACGGGCACGTCCAACGCCATCGCGCGCGGGATCGCCTTGCCATTCAGCCGGCCGTTCACCCGCGTGTTTGTGCGCGAAGCGCGGACCCTGCGCGAGTTCGATATCCGCTGGCAGCCTGCCGTGCTGGGCCGGCGCGATCTGCGCGACCCAAGCAAGAATCGCCTGCTGGCGGTGGATCTCGAAGGGATGGAACCCTTGCCATCGGTGTCGCGACACCACGCTGCGATTACCGAGGAAACGGGTTCGCTCTACATCGAAGCCATCACCGAGCGCAATCCGGTGCTGCTGAACGGCCAGCGTGTTCCACCTGGCGCGCGGCGGGTGCTCAGCGCCGGCGACACGATCAAGCTCGGCGATTTCGTGCTGAACTTCTACGTTGTGGCGTAGAACGATCGATTAGCGAAAACACACTCCCCGCGCTTCGCGCGGGGAGTGTGTTTTCGCCAGATGTTCTCAGCAGAGCTTCTAGATCTGCACCCGCGTCCGATCATCCCCCTGCCCATAGCTCGGCGCCTGAGGCATATAGCCTGCCCCGCCCACCGTGAAGACGAGCCTGACGCCGCGCCGGGACATATCTCCCAAGGTAATTTCGTCGCTATTTTGAAGCGGATAAGCTTGGTTGGGCGTCAACGGGCGCGCGCCAATCCGGCTGCCATTCGAGGAACCCAGGTCAGTCAGGCGATAGGTCCCCGAGCCATCCCGGGTGATTCGGGCATGGACACGGCTGACCGAGCTTTCCTGGCCAGGATAGAACTGCAGATCAGCCTGCTCGCCTCGCCCCAGCGTCTGGTCCGGCTTGTCCAGCGCGAGGTGACGTCCCTGCAGCTCGGGCGGCCCGTCCATCACCATCAAGGTGGCGCCACCCGGGGCTGGCCCCGACGCAGAGACCCGCATGGGCGGTGGTGCGGGACGCGCCGCGCGACCGCGCCGGGCGATGACCAACACCACCCCACCCACAGCCAAACCGAGGACGATTGCGGCCGCCATCAACGCGACGATGCCCGCATCGCTCTCCAACATGCCCTTGGGCGGCGGCGTGGGTGTGGGCGAGGGTTCCGGCGCACGCAGCACCTCGAGCACGATCCGATCCTGGTTCGACGCTTCAATCCCCAGCGAATCCTTGATCCGCACGCCGATCGTCACATTGTTTGTACCGGGCGTCGTGATATCGGATAGATCCACCGTGAAGTCGACCTTTGAGGCGCCGGGCTGAAACTGAGTCTGGGTGCTCTTGACGACATTGTTGACGAGCAGACGCGCCTCAACCAACGGGCGGATCAACCCATCGGTATACGTAATCGACGCCGACACCTTGAGGGTCAAGGGATCGTATTGCGGATTGGATTGGGACGATCCCGGGCGGGCCTCGCGGCGCAGAACGGCGGTAGGCAACCCATCCAGGCGAAGCACCGCCGACTGCGGCTTTGCAGTGAATGTGCCTGTTCGGCCGGTATTCGGCTTCTCCGGGCCGCCAATCGTGATCGTCCGAGCAGTTGTGTCTCCGGAGGTTGAGACATAGCTGACTGTGTAGGCCAGGCGCTGGGCGGCGATCGTCCGATACACATCGTCGACGACAGTCTCAACCGTATTGCTCGAGATCGAGGCGTACTTGCCAAATGAACCTACCGCCATGACCTCAAGCGGCGGCTTGTTGCGCTGCTGCGCGTTAGTCTGCAGCGCGTAGATGCTGATGAACTTGTCTTTCGCCTGGGAGGCCAGATTTGTGGCGAAACTTGTCGCTGTGGCCAGCGGCGGATCCTCGATGAAGTTGGTGATAAAGACGATGGCCGCGGGTTGCCCGCCGGCCTCGGGAATGGCATCCCCAATTTCCTTGATCGCGACGGAGGCCGCGTCGAGACCCTTGGTCAACCCCCCCTTGCTGTTCTCAAACTGATAGATCGAGATGAAGTTCGAGAATTCGCTTGCCTTGTTGGTCAGATTGAGCCGCGGCACGGTCCGATCATTGTTGACCGGGATGTTCTCGCGCACTAGCACCTTGACCTGATCACGGCCATCGCGAAAGAACCCGCCGTCGATAAGCCGGCTCATGACCTTGCGCATGGCGCCCAGGCTGAAGGCGCTGGAGTTGTTGTACACGGCGCCGGCGCCCTGGTCGACGACGAAGAAGATCGTCATCGGGCCATCATCGCGCGGCGTCACGGTGACATTGGTCGTCGGCACCTGCTTGCCGTTCTCAAATACGGGGACATTCGCGTTTGTAAGCCCGGTCAGAACCTTGTTATTCAGGTCGACCGCTCGCATCCGAAAAGTCACGTTGGGAAACTTCGTTGCATCCACGTCATCGACGAAGTAGGTCGCCGGCGATTGGGCTGGAAGCGGCTGGGCGGCGCCCGCAAAGGTTGCCAGAAGCGCGGCCAATGCCGAGATTCGAAACAAGGATACGGCGCGCGACGACCTGCCGGCGCGAGGTGTGTTTTCAGCCATGTCAGAATTGTTTTACCACAGAATGCGACGAAACGCCCTCACCGCGACTGTCATCTTTGGGGTGCTGAGTCGTATCCGCGTCAGCAATCGTTAGAAGTCATCCTGAAATGATTGGCGAGATCGCAATCCCCGCGCTTCGCACGGGGATTGCGATCTCGCCGGACATTTTTAGGACGGCTTCTAGTGTAGCCCGGACGCCAAGATGCGCAACCCGGCGCCGGTGACCACAGGGTCATTGCGAAGTCAAATCCCATGCGATCGGCCATTTGCCGCATTCACGATTCCCTCAGGCCCAGCCTCGCCCGCCTTCGGTCAGGTAGAGTGCTGTCCGTTCTGGAGAAAGCTCATGAAACGATTACTCGGTCGGATTGCCTTGATTGCGGGCGGATTGGTCGCCACCCTCGTTCTATTGCTCGTCGGAATGGTCGTCATCGATGGCTTATTGGGGCCAGGCCGGCTGGATGCCATCACGAATACCCGAATTGGCAATCCGCGCGGCCCGGAAGTCCGCGCCTTCGTAGCGCGACCCGCCGCGCCTGGCAAATACCCGGCGGTAATCATGCTCCACGAATTCTGGGGACTGACACCCGAGATGATCGGCAAAGCCCGCGCCCTGGCCGACGAAGGATACGTCGTCATCGCGCCGGATGTCTACCGCGGCAGCGCAACCGGATTGGTGCCGCGGGCCATCTTTCAGGTCATCAGCAATCCGCCCGCCCAGATTGATATTGACCTCGACGCCGTGTTCGCGTGGGCATCCAGCCAGCCCGATGTGCGGGCTGATCGGGTCGGAATCATGGGTTTTTGCGCCGGCGGCGCAAACTCATTGCGCTACAGCCTGGGGAATGGCAAACTCGCCGCCACCATCGTTCTATATGGGCAGGTCGTCACCGATCCGCAGCGGCTGAAATCGCTGTCGGGCTCTGTCCTTGGGATTTTTGGCGAAGCCGACACCTCAATCCCGCTCGAAGGGGTGCGCGCCTTTGAGCGCGGCCTCAGGACCGCCGGTGTCCCCTCGAAGGTCACGATTTATCCCGGCCAGCCGCACGCCTTTGTCGGCAGCATCGAGGAGATCCGCAAGGGCGGTCCCTCGGGCCAGGCCTGGGCGGAAATTGTCGCGTTTTTCAAGGCGACCTTGAAGGCCGACACGCCGCCGGTGCGCAACACCACACCCAGCCAGATCGCCGACGCTTTCGATTGGGGTTACTGGCTTCAGGTGGCGTTGCTGCACGCGGGGCACACGCACTAACAATAGGGCGAAATCACACTCCCCGCGCTTCGCGCGGGGAGTGTGATTTCGCCCCGCTATTTCGAAGCGGCTTCCAGACCCAGGCCCGCAAACAGCGCCTGATAGACGGTGCTGTTGTCGTGCCAGTATGAGTGATGCGGCCCGGCTGGTCCGGGGTCATAGGTGAGATCGACGACGGCGTTCGCCCCGGCATTTCGGGCATAGAGGTCAAACCCGGCGAACGCGCCAAACGTCCCGAGCCTGGTCGGCCCTGCGGCCAGCGCGATCAGGGCTCCTGCCATTTCGGATCGTGCCTCGTCAGAGCGCAGCGCCGGCACGCCATAGGGATCATTGGCATGCCTGAGCATGACCACGGGCGCGACCCGACTGGCCGCGTCATAGTTCAACAACGGCGCGCCGAGCGTAACTACGCCCAGCACATCGAGCGCCGTCGGTTCGCCCCTCTCCCGTGCCACGCTCTCGCCCTCAAGTTGCGGCGCCAGATTGGCGGCGATCACACCGCCGCCACTGTGACCGAGAAGCACAATCCCCTGATCTGGCAGCAGGGGATGCCGGGCCAGGTCATCGCGCACAAAGCGATCGATCCGCTGGGTTTGGGATGCCCCGCCTGAGGCGTATTCCTGGGCAACCTGCCCCACCCCAATCGCCGTATTCGTGGCGTCGAACGCCGCGCCGGTGATCATATTGACGGTTTGGGCGAACGCGCCGCTCAGCCAATTGGCGGGTTGGAGTATGGGCTGCGCAAAATGGGTGCCCTCCAACTGGCTGCCGCGCAAATTCGTGTTGAAAACAGGCGCGGTAACGACGACCTCACTTGGAGCGCTGCCATTTCGGATCAAATATTCGCGCAGCTCCAGCATGCTATCGCCGGGTTGCACCGTGCCTGATGGCCCATCGGCGCGCCGGCTGTTGATGCCGTTGACAATGTAGATGCGAGGTGGCGTCGCCGCAGACGCAAGACCAGCGATGCCTGTATATATGACATCAAAGGACTCATCCACCCCGGCGTGCGGTGGCGCGCGCAACGCGTCCGCGGCCTCTGCCTCGGCTTGCCGGGAAATGGCGAGGATGCGCAGGGTCGCCGCCCGCGCCTCAACCAGCGCTTCGCTCAGGCGCCGCAGCGCTGGCAGCACATTGGCGTGCAGCTCTTGAAAAAAGGCGCGCGCGCCGGGCCCGATCCAATCACCGGATTCCAGCCCGGAAACCGCCAGCGACAAAGATCGGACCGTTTCCTGCGTGGCACTGGCTTCGCGGCCAAACAGAAACGCGATCTTTCGCAGGCTCTCGTAATCGGCTTTGATCTTCGGCGCGGGCATGTTGACACTCACCGGGTCGTTTATCCGGCGATAACACAATCCCCGCGCAAAGCGCGGGGATTGTGTTATCGCCGGACGTTATCGGATGATTTCTAGGCGGCTTTGGCGGCCTGAGTGAGATATCGAATGAAGTCCTCAACCATCGACGTCAGCGTCTCCGGCCCGATCGTCTGAACCCGCACGGCCGTCGACTCAGCGTCAACCCGATTCATCATCCAGGCGCGGCCTTCCTTACCGAAGATAGAGGCCCGCCGCCCATCCTCGACCTGTCCGTTGATCAAATGCGTTACGACAAACTGACCATTGGTGTCGGGCGCCTGCAGCGCTTTGATCATGGCATCGCCATTCGACCCATTCACCCCAAACGACTTGAGCGTTGCGGCGGCCTGCTCGCCTTTGCCCTCGGCCACCAGGCCTTTGACCGCGCCGATGATCGGACCTCCGATGGTGAACTCAACACTTGTGGGCTGGCTGGCCGGATCAATGGCCAGCATCTCGGCGATCCGCTTGGCCAGGGCCGGGCGATCGGCAATCACCCCCAGGTTGAAGGTGCCATCGGGCGCAGCGGCCAGTTCGACCACTGCCGGGCCGGCGAGATAGTGCAAGACGAGCTGGCGTTCATTGCCCTTCCGCTCGCGAATCGTGAAGATGACGAACTCGGGTTCGGCGGCGACCGCCACGAGATATAGCAGCGCGTCATCCATGCGCAGGCTGCCATTCGGTCCGGGCTTCAGCCAACTGTGCTCCTTCAGGCGTTTAAGTCCCGCCGCAAACGTGGCGTCCTTGTCGGCCTGCGACTGGGGAAAGAGCCTCGGATCCTCAACGCCTACAAGTCCGCGCGCGCGGACAGTGGCCAAGAGATAGGCCAATTCGGCCGCTTCGAGCTTAGCGCCATCCATGATTCCTCCCGATGTCTACAACCAACGCCAAACACCCGCCGCGGACTGCGCGCCGGCTGCCGTAACGTCCAGAATTAGAACACGCTCTTGAGCGTGTCCAGGGCGCGGCTGCCAAGATCGACACCCCCCACAACGCCGCGCATCAGGTATTCGCTGAATGTGCTGCCGGGGTTCGTGCCGCCCATGGTATTGCGCCAGTATGCGATTCCCTCGCGCTGGCCCGATAGCGGGCTTGTCGTGTCCCGCCCTTCCCGGCCAAGATAGTCATATCCAGGGCCGGTATCGTGGAAGTTCTTGAGATAGCCGGCCGCATCGTGCACCACCCCGTGATACCCCACCGGCGACTCGCCCGCATCAAATGCCGCGTTGCCCGGGCCCACAAGACCGCCGGTCGGACTCAGCATCGCGCCAAAGACCGGATCAATCCCAAACGCGTCGCCAACCACCTGGCCAAAGCGCAACTGGCTGGTCGAGCCCGCGAAGTTCGGGTGAGCGAAGTTGAGCTGCTCAGGCGGTTCGATCCCCTTTGACCTTGCGGTATCAATCGCCTGCTGGCGCACTTGCTGGAACTTGTCGTAGTCCGCCCGAATACTCTCGATCGACTTGCCGCGCGCATCGGCGATATCGCGCAAGGCCGAATCGAGTTTTGCGCCGCTTGGATTCGTGGCCAGCGTCTCCATCGCGTTGTTGAGCTTCGAGCTGTCCGCGCCGTCATACTTCGAACCAATCAGACCCTTCATGTAGTCATCTTTGAAGAGCTCGCTTGGATTTCGGTTTGTGAGCGGATTGCTGTCGCCACCCACATTCGCCGCCTCAGGCGCGCCCGCGCCTCCGCGCGCGGCCCCGCCGCCGCCGCTGCCGGAGTTGTCAGCGCCGCCACCCCCGCCGCCGCCGCCGGTCTCACCGGCTTCAGTGTCACCATCACCGCCACTCGGAGCGCCGCCGCCCGAGGGCGCGCCACCGCCACCACCACCGCCCTGCTGCTTCTTCAATTGGGCCGCCGCTTCGTCCTCGGCCCGCTTGAAAAGTTCGGCCAGTTGGCGGCAGCACTGGGCCGCCTGTTCAAGCGCGGCAATCAACCGGCGCAAGGCCGGGATGATCATGCCATTCATCTCGGCATAGAACGCGCTCGCGCCCGGCCCGATCCAGTCTCCGCCTTGCAGCGTATCCATTGCCTGCCGGAGTGACTGGAGCATGGCGGCGCAACTCTGCGCCTCCTGGTTCCACTTTCCGGCCAGTTTCATGAGTTCGTCGTAGTCGGCTCGAATGCGATTAGCTGGCATAGCGATTGTGTTCCCTCCCCGTCGCGCGCGGACCGGCGCTGATGGTTTCCGCTTCTCGACAGGCCAAATGCGCAAAGATGCGCTGTTGTGCTCCTGCCACTATAGCCCTGCCGCCTTCCCGGCGAAACAGGGCGCTCCGGGAAAAGGTTCCCGAAGACGTCGGGAAAACCGAGGCACTCACGATAGCGCCCTAAATTCGACTTTGACCGTCGGGCCCAGGGCCAGCGTCGCGCCATTGGGAAGCGGCACGCGCTGATTGGGAGGAATGCGCTGTCCATTGACAGATGTGCCATTCCGGCTGAGATCGGTGACGTGCCAGCCTCCCCCGTCATGAGCAATCATCAGGTGCCGGCTCGAGACACCCGAGGTCCCGTCGACTGGCAAGACGCCGTTGTTGTCGGCGGCCCGCCCAACTGTGTAGCTGGCCTGTGAGATTCGGCCCTCCCAGGGCGGTGAAGCCGGATACCGCAGCGTTAGGATCGCGCTTGGCTGGCCGCCGGCATGCCCCTGCTGAGCCATGGGCGGGGCGGATGGCATCGCCGGGGGAGCCGCAGAATAAGCCGATTGCGGTGGGGGGTAGCCGGCTGGCGGCGGTGGCGAAAACTGGGGGACCGCAGCCACTTGGGGCTCGGCCGACACCGGCGTCGATCGGCGCGGGTTGACCGGCAACGCAGCCTCCACCACCTTGTCCGCGCGATTGCTGCGGTTGCGGGCCATCAGATTCACCGTGACGAGGACCACTACGGGCAGCAGCACCGCCGCAACCAGAGCAATCAGCAGCACAGGGTTGTCGCGAATCTGGCGCATGAAGACGTCCATCCCGGAGGGCGGCGAGAAGACGACAGGCGCGGAGCGGGCCGCTTCCCCGCCAAGGGCCTGGTCGGATGCGAATGCCCTGACCCGCACAACGTACGTTCCCGGTGCAAGGTCCTTGGTCGGGATCAGCAGCGGGCTGCCGGCCTGCAAGAAGACTTCGCTCGCCACGACCACCGCGTTGTTCGCGCTTGTGTTTTCGAGATAGAGCTGATAGCGCGTGACGGCCTGGGGATTGCTGGCCCGGACGGTGACCGAGAAGTTGTTGGCCGCCGACCCTGTCCCGATGAACGTCGGCGCTTCAACCCGCTCGATCGCGAGCAGGAATTCCGGCGGTTTGAAGGCAAACTCGCGCTGGTCGGTCGAGATCGGCCGATTCTGGTCATCAAATGCGATGACGGTCAGGATGTACTCCAGCCCGTTCTCGAGTTTGGCCGGCTTGATCGTGTTCGACGGCGCGAAGTCGGTCAGCGATTCACGGTAGACCTCGGCCGCTGTGCGCTTGTTCGTCACCCGGGTCTCGACCCGTTTGATCTTGTCCTTGGTTGTGATATCAAGGTTGAAGACCAGACCGGCGCTCAGCGTTTGCACCTCGCCCTTCAGGGCGATCTTGGGCGGCGGAAAATAGTCGCGGTCGACCTCAAACGAGAGGGTGCGCGAGACAAGTGAACCATCCTTGAGGGTGAGATTCATCTCGGCGGTCTGAGCGCCCTTGGCCGGAAAGAAGGCGTACGCCGTTTCCCATTGATTCGCCAGCAGCGACATCTGATTGCCGATGGTGATAATCGCCTCGCCGGCATTTGTCATCAGGGCCAGTCCGCCGGTGGGCTCGGTGAAGCGCTCGAGCGCGGCTTTGCTGATGGTGTATCCATCCAGTCCAACCGCATAGATCTGGACCTTGTTCTGGCGGGCCAAATCAACGACACTTTGCGCCGAGGGAGTTTCGCAGGTGTCCTGACTCGCCGTGAGGACAAAGACCGCTCGCCGGGTTGGCAGGTCCTTTACCCGCCTGACCGCCTCAAACAAGCCCTGATTCAAACAGGACTTGCCCGAGGCCTTGGCGAAGATACCAGTTGTGAGCTTCTTCTTGAGCTCCTCCCGATCCTTGCCCAGATCCTGCACGATGCGCGGCGAATCATCGAATGTAATGAGTGACATGAAGGCGCTGTCGCCCGCCCGATCGACCTGCTTGCTCAAAGCATCGGTCGCTTTCTTGAAATCCGCTGCGCCATTGCCAACCGCCAGGGTCTGGCTCGTATCAACCAAGAGCGAGACCGACCAGTCACCGGTAAGTTTGCCCGCCGAGCCGGGAAACACCTGATTGACAAACTTGAGCGAGGTCTTCTCGACATCCTGATTGACGATCGCGCCGTTCGGCTCGAGCATCGAGAACTGGGCGCGCAAGCGGAACTCGGGGAAGAGCGCTTCCGGCGCCTGGACGGAGCTGCCGCTCACGTCGTGCAGACGCACGACCTTCGACGCGCTCGATTGCGCCTCGACCGCCAGCGGTCCGGCGACCGCAAGCGCCAGCGCCACAGTCATCGTTAGGGTTCTTCCAGGTTGTCGCATGTAAGCTCCAGATCAAAAGTTGCAGTGAGTGTGCCTCGCGTCAACGGCAAGCAACCGGCTCCTCGCCGTTGTAACACAACGCGGCGTCGTTGCCGCCTGGCCCGTCCACGATCAGTCTGGTGATCGATTTCGTTTGGAGATAAGCCAGAATGACGTAATCGCGCGCCTGGCCGCCGGGGATCGCCGGCACGAACGTGGGGCCGATTCCGTCCAGACAGGCTGTCACGGATTGACCGTTCACATCGACGAATCGCGCAGTCAGGCCCTCCAGGGCGGCGGCGCCCGGATTCGTGAGTCGGACGATGATCTTGAACCGAAACCCCCGGCCGCGATCGTTCCGGATGTCGTCGCAGCGCGTTGCAGATGGTGGCCTGCCCCATTCCTCGTACCCGCCGCGCCCCAGCGCATCCAGCCTGGGCGCCTGGCTGACGGGTGCCAATGTGGCGCCGGGTGTCGCCGACGATGCGGCGGTCGGGCCCGGTGTCGGACGCGCCGTACTGATGATATTGGGCACAAGCGTGGAAGTCGCCGCAGGCAGATACGGATCGAGCGTCGACGTCGCCACAACCACCGGCACGCTGCCTGCCGTATTTGCAGGCGCAACGGTCCGACCCGGTATGGGCGACAGCGAAGCTGTCACCGCAGCCGATTGCGTTACGCGAGGAGTTTCTTGGCTGACAACGGTTGGGGGCGCGGCGACGCCCTCGGGTGGGCGCAGGCCGCTCAGCAGCGCCAGCGCAATGGCGCCAAAGGCAACAAGCCCGCCCAGCGCAATTACCGGCGCTACCCAACCGGGGCGGCGCGCGGGCGCCAGTCCGGGCTTGGCGCCAGGCGATATGGCGGCCGTCGTCGCAGAACGGGTCAAGGCCTCAAAATACGCGTTCGCAAAATCCCCGGCATTGGCGTAGCGCTGATCAGGTTTCTTGTTGAGCGCGCGCATCACCGCGGCCGCGATCGGACGGGGCACATCCGGCGCAACCAGACTGATATCAGCGGGCAACTCGTTGATGTGTTTGTACATCACCGCAACTTCTATCTGCGCGACAAAGGGCGGTCGACCGGTCAGGGCTTCATATGCGGTGACGCCCAGGGAATAGACATCGCTTGCCGGTCCCATCGCGCCGAGCCGGACATCCGCCTGCTCCGGCGCCATGTAGGTCGCCGAGCCCGGTCGATTCGTCGTCGTCATCGTCATGTTGCCAGTCACGGCTGACTTGGCGATGCCAAAATCGGCAAGATACGCGCGGCGGTCGGCCGCGCGCAACAGAATGTTTCCCGGCTTGATGTCTCGATGAATGATGCCGCGCTGATGGACGGCATCCAGCGCAGCCCCGATATCGCGCAAGACCGGATATAAATCGCGCGGCGATATGCGCACGGGATTGCCGTGCGGGTCGCGCATCATCTGCTGCAGCGAGCGGCCTTCGATGAACTCCGTCGCGAAGTAGGGCACGCTGCGGCCGTCGCTGAACTCCCCAGCCCGGTCCGCCGGGCATTCGCCGCCCGGATCAATGATCCGGACAATGTTGGGGTGAAGCGGTTGCTGGCGTGGTTCCAGGAGAAATCGGCGGCGCTGTTCCGCGCTGCCCAACAGGTCCTTATTGAGAACCTTGAGGCAAACCGTTCGGCCCTGCGGGTCGAGCGCGCGAAACACCGTGCTCTGCCCTCCCTGGCCGATTCGATCAATCAGCGTATACGGTCCGAATCGCTCTTGCAGCATCATGTTCGATTGTGCCACACCCTATGCTCAGCGCTATGGCTTGTCGCGCACTTCGAGACGATACGGAACGACGTGCGGCGCGGCATAGGCGTAGACCAAAACGTAATACTGATCCGTAACCGTTGGCGTAAAGACGATTTGTTCAGCGACCTGCCCATATTCGGCAGATTCCGCCGCATACGTCGTTGTCGTCACCCGGCCAAGGTACAGGTCCAGGTCTCCCGACGCCGTAAATGCCGCCGTCGGCGTCAGACCGCCAGACAACGTAATCGTATAACGCACATTACCCTGCAACGTCGTCCCGAAGTAGTCCCGTTCATCCATTGTCCCGGTAATGACGGCCATCGTTCCAAAGACCCCGCGATTCAGGCCCGGCAGCGGCTTCAATGTCGCAACCGTGTCATTCGGCTCCAGACAATCCTTCCCAAACTCGGCGCAGGCCGGGTAGTCGCGCAGAATAAGCGGCAAGTAAGCAAATCCGGGAGATGCGGTCGCGGTTGCAGTCGCTGTGCGAGTCGGTGTCGACGTCCGAGTTGGCGTGGACGTTCTGGTTGATGTTGCGGTCGGCGTCTGTGTGGGTGTCTGTGTCGGGGTCGGTGACGGGCCCCCAGTTTCGGTCGGTGTGGCCGTTGGGGTGGATGTGGCGGCCGGCGTTGAAGTCGATGTCATCGCAGGTGAGGGCGTGGGTGTCGCTGTGGGCGTAGAGGTCGAGGTTGCGGTCGAGGTGGGTGTCGGGGTATCCGTAGGCGCACCGCATGTGTAGGTCCGAGAGATCGTCAACCTCGACTGCACCAGCGTGCCGGTGTCTGTTGCAGAAAGGTCATAGGCGCATAAGCGCCAGACTCCGGTCGACGCAACGCTGATATAGCCCGAAAACGACGCGAGTCCGCTCGCGCCATCCCGATTTGGAGAATACCGGCACAGTCCATCCGTCAGGCAGACGATGTCGCTTGACGCGCCATCACCCATATTTTCAGCATCATTCGGGGCGCCATCCGCGAAGGTTATGGCCGAACTCGCCGAGAGATTCATCGAGTTTCCCAGCCCCAGACCAGTTACGCCAGGCTGGTTCAAGACTGTCAGGGTCACCCCGCCAGGAGACACAAGCGAGAACTTGAGATCACCAACCCAGGTATGGTCTGCGCCAACCGACAGGCTGACGCTTTGAACGGTTCCCGCACCCATGGCCGGAAAATTCGCGCAGACACCGACGGTTGAGTCGTCCGGAATACTGACGTTTGGTTGAGCGACCACCATATCTTCAGCAAAACACACGGCGTCCGGGGCGAATGTGGCAACATCCGTTGCCCCGGGCTGATCGTCCGCACTCGCCGACAGGATGCCGAGCCACAGGCTGATCACTGCGATCGCCACAGTAACAAAGGACAGGCGGAACCAGCTAGGCAGTTTCATATCGTCACACCCCGTTTTCCCCAACCCGAATCAACTATGGGTATTGTAGCGATTCATGCGATTATTGCCGGCGAAGGGCGTTGCCTTCCGCTGGGCACCGTCAGGGAGCATTCCGTACCTCAAGTCGATAGGCTGCGGGAACGATGGGGGTGTGAAAGGCAAATGCGAGCAGATAGTATTGCCCGCTAGCAGTCGGCGTGAAGAGGATTCTCTCGGAAACCTGGCCATATTCGGCCGACACTTTCAGCAGGTTCCCCAGCGCGTCGTAAAGATACAGGTCGGCGTCATTTTGACCCGTAAAGGGCGTTCCAGCCAAGTTGCCGCCCGCCAACGTCATTGTGTAGCGCCTATTGAAGACCAGGGGCACCACGAAATAGTCATAGGCATCGGCTGTGGCCGTATACACCGTGCCGTAATACGGGCGGTTCAGCTCGGTCAAGGCGACTGCCTGGGTCCGTGTGCCATTAGGTTCGGCGCAATCCCTGCCGTAGACCGGGCATATTGGATAGTTCTTGCTGATGCTCGGGAAGAATTGTCGCCCGTCAGCCCGCCGGGCAACCCGAGGCAGAAATAACCGGGTCGACAATGGACTTCGAGCGATGCGAGGCAGGTAGAGGGTCCACGTGTTGGCGCCGCGCATTGGCGGCACTGGGCCTGCGGGCATTGCCGGCGGGGCGCACCCAGTCAGCACGCAAGTGATGAGTGCGATGGCCACGACCCTGGGCAGCCACGTCATACCCGGACATTCAGTGCCATGGGCCATCGGCTTGTCTCTCCCGAGCGTGCAGTCGATCTCATGGCTTTGGCGGCGGGGGTGGCTTTGTCGGCTTCGGTTTTTCGGTAGGTGGCGGCTCCAGGGTGGGTATCGGCAGAATCGGCGTGGCGGTCGCCGGCGCCGTTGTTGGGGCTGCTCCCGTCGTCGACGTCGGTTGCGCATTTGCCGGCGTGGAAGTGGGCTGCGCCGGCGGGCTGGTTGGCGCGGGCCCGCCCCCGTTGTTGTTTGTCGGCGCGCTTGTTGGCGCTTCGGGTTGTGGGGTCGGTGTCGCAGGAACCGCGGTCGCCACGATGGGCGGGCGGGTCGGCACAGGCGTCGGTGTGGGCAGGTCGGGTGACAGGGTCGAAGTCGGCTTGCCCGGGTCCACCACTGCGGTCGGGGCCACAGTCGCATCGCCGCCGATCAGGATGGACGTGCCGCCCGTTCCTCGCGGGGTCGGAAGCGCGATCAAGGGCGAGGTGGGGGTCGCCACCTGGCCAGGATCACCGCCACCGCCAGAGGGACGTCCAAGCAGCAGGACCGCGGCCAGCGCTACCGCCAACGCTGCTGCGCCGAGTCCAAGAAGTAATCCGATCGGCGCGCCGCTCTTTGCTTGAAGAGGGGCCGTCACCACCAGCACCGCCGCGGTGGTGTTGTCGGTAGTCTTGTTGGCGAGGCCAGTCGCCACCAGCGCCTCGGCGGCGCGTTGTGGCTCCGGGCTGCGCTTCAGAATCACCCGCATCTGTTCGTCGGAAACCACGCCGTGCAGCCCATCGGTGCACACCAGGACGGCATCGCCCGGCGCCAGGGTGAACTGGCGTTGTTCCGACGTATTGTTGGATGCCGCGCCAAGCGAGCGGGTGATCACACTCCGCATCGGGTTTTCTTTTGCCTGTTCCTCGGTCAGCACACCCCGTTCGACCTGCTCATGTACCCAACTGTGATCGCGGGTGATCCGCTCATTGCGGCCATCAGCATGAAAAAGGTAGGCCCGGCTGTCGCCAACATGCCCGACATACAGCGTGTTCCCGACCACAACCGTCACGACGATCGTCGTCGCCATGGATGCGATTGCCGGATTGCGCGCGGCTTCTTCCTTCACCGCGGCGTTGGCCTTGCGGATCGCACTCTCAATCGACACGCGCGGGTCCGGGCTGGGATCCGCATAAAACGCCTGATACGCGGTTGTCGACGCGATTTCCGAGGCGCGCCGGCCGCCCTGGGCGCCGCCCACCCCATCGCAGACAATCAACAGCACGCCCTTGCGCGCGATTTGCGGATCGCGCGGGCCGACCACAATGACGGCGTCCTGGTTCTCCGCGCGCGGGCCCTGATGGGTGTGCTTGCCCCAGGCGAGCCCGAGCGCGCCATTAGGCTGGTTTGAGACGGGCCGGCGAGAAAGCGTCTTCTGTGTCATCGGGAGTGGCGTTGTAATCGCTAGCGAATGGTGATATTGCCCTGGGCGACGGCCTGATCATCGGCGAAGATGCGGTAGGTCCAGGCGCCGGACGGGATCGGGATCACATAGCTCAGCATGGCGCTTGTACGTGTAACGTACGGATTACAGCCAGCCTCAGTGACGACGCACTGATCTCCGGCTTCGGCGCGCACTTTTCCATTCAACAGCCACTCCACGCGCACGGCAGTGCCCACCGGGAGCGGGTTCTTCCATGCCACATAGACGCGCCGAATGCCGCGCGCAAAACTGACTTCATTTGTCGCGCACCCGCCCTGGCTGAGCGCCACGCAGGCTTTCGCCCCGTCCAGCAAGCCGCCAAAACTGCCGTTGACACTGATGCTGGGAAAGGTCAGAACCGTGACGCTCGGGACCGCTCCGGTGCCTGTGACGGCGGCAGTGGGCGTGGTCGGCAATGTCGGAGAAACCCCCGTTGAGGGGGTCAGTGGTACTGTCGGCGTGACTCCCGTTGCGTTGGCGAGGCCCAGATTTCGCGTGACCGTGGGAGACCCGGCCAGCGTGCCACTGGGAGTAACCGTGCCGGAAACAGCGGCGGTACCCGTGGTTCCAACGCTGATCTGCGGCAGCACAAGGAGCGATCCGGGTGTAATCACCGCTGCCGCGCCTACCGTCGGCGAGGGCGCAAGCGACGGACCCAACGGCACGCCTGTCGTCGCCGTTGGGGCTGGAACAGGCGTGGCGGATGCCCCAGGACGGGTCGAGACCGGTGTCACTGCCACCGTCGGCGGGACCGCCGTCGCAACGGGATTCGCGCCTACGCGGGTGGGCACACGGGTTGGGGCGGGCGGATTCCCCAGGGCCAGTCCGCCGTTTGATGCGATCGCCGCCAGAGCCCCGAGCAAGGCCAGGCACAGACAGACGCCAACCAGACCAGCAACGGGCAGCGCCAGGCGCGACAGGAGGCCGGGCTTGGGCGTGACGACCTGAACGGGCGCGGGCGCGGCCGCCGCCATTGCCGGAATACCCTGCGTGGCGGCCTCGCCGCCCGCGCGCGGCGAAATGGGAGGCATCTTCACCGTAGGCGCGACCGTTGCGACCGCGGCGAAGGTTGCGGTGCTTGCCGCGTCTGCGACACCGTCACCCAGGACGAGCACGGTGATGTTGTCAGGCCCTCCCGCATCATTCGCGGCAGCGACAAGCATGCGCGCGGCATCATTCATATCGGGCTGGCGCATGGCCCGCGCGATTTGTTCATCCTGCACGGATTCCCACAATCCATCCGAACACAACATCAATCGATCGCCAGGTTGCCAGTCGAAATAGGTGATGTCGGCATCAGCGCTGATGGGATGCCCAAGTGCGCGCGTAAGGGCGCTGCGTTGGGGGTGATCGGCGGCTTGCGCGGCGGTGATGATGCCAGCTCGCTGTTGCTCCGCAACCCAGGAATGATCCTGGCTCAGCACTTCGAGATTACCGTTTCGCATCCGGTAGGCCCGCGAGTCGCCGACATTCGCAATGCAAACCTGGCTGCCACGAACCACGGCCGCGACAACCGTTGTGCCCATTTGCGCGCGCTCACGGGTCAGCATCTGCTCAAAACGGATGCCCTCGGCTGCTTCGGCAATGGCCTGCTTCAGGGCCGCCCCCACATCGAAAGCGGTCTCTCCATCGGGCGAAGAACCGGCATCGTTGTAGAAGCGCTCAGGGATCACCCGGGCGGCGAGCTCCGACGCGACTTCACCCGCGGAATGGCCGCCCATGCCGTCCGCGACGAGATACAGGCTCCCGCGGGCAACGCGCATGGAGGCCGGGACCAGATCAGGCGGCAACGCATAACGATCCTCGTTGTTCTGGCGCGTCTTGCCGGTATCGGTGATCGCTACGGCCGCGAGCGCGGGGGGCTTCTGGGTATCGTCGGTTGAGCTCATCTGTAGTCCTGGTCTGTGACCTGTTTCATGCCGTTTCCCGGCTCAGATTGGTTTGATCTCGGCTGTGGTGTCGGCAAACTCGATCTTGTCACCCACCTTCAGCTTCATGGGCGCCGTAACCTTCTCGCCATTCAGTTTGGTTCCGGAGGCCGATTGTTGATCGGCCAGGAAGAGCTGATCGCTTTCGGCATAGATCCGAGCATGGCGGCGAGAGACGAACGGGCTGTCAATCTGCACCCGGACCGTGCTCCCGTCGACTTTGCGCCCGATGCTTGTTTCAGAATCGCCCGGTACGCCAAGTGGAAACACATTGCCGGACAGGTTTCCAGAGGTGATGGCTAGTTTTGCCAGTCCCGGCTTGAAAACCTGCGTCGCGCCCACCGGCGCGCCAAACACCATCGTTGGTTGCGGGCTGGCGGGCGCCGGCGCAAAAACGCTCGTCGCGCCCTCGCCTGGAGATCCCACCGGCATTCCGCCCATCGGCATGCCACCCATGGGCATTCCGCCCATCGGCATACTGCCCGTCGGCATACTGCCCGTCGGCGCCATGGCCGAACCCATGTTCATGTCGGAAAAAGGCACGTTACTGACAGAGGTGGCCCCCTCGCCAGCGTAACCGCCCCCACCCATGGCCAACTGGTCTTTGCGCCGGCGGCTGCGTTGCGCCAGCAGCGCAATCAGCGAAAACAGCAGCACCGGAAGGCCGACCGCAACAACCGCCACCGGAATGGCCACGCCAGGATTGCGTTGCGCCTGGCACAACAAATCGCATGCGCGGGTCGGAACCGGGGTCGGTTTTGGCGGGGGCGCCAGCACCCCAAATTCAAAATCTCGCGAGGTGACGTTTTGAGCATCCGCGACGGCCCGCACGGTGAGCTTGTGCGGGCGACTGGAATCAAGCTGGTCCGTGCGCAGCACAAAACTGAAGGGCGACTGCTCCGACGACTTGACCTCACCCCCATCGACCGAGTATTCGACCCGCGCCAGTTTGCGCGCCTTCAACGCCGGCTCGATGGTGATCTCGGCGCTGTAGGGGAGCTTCTGCGGATCAACTTCGACGCCGCCGGCCTTGAATGCCACTGCCGTCAGCTCGGGCTTGATGGGAAGCAGGGCGGTGTATTCACCGCGATCGGTCGCGCGCCCGGATGGCTGGCTCAACTGAACGGTGAAGCCGTGCCGCTGGTTATCCGACGGGCTCGACGCCGTAAACGTCAACTTGTACTGGGTGCGAAACTGGGTCTGTGTTTCCTGGAACTTGCCAAGCAGGCCGCTTGCGTCGTTGACGGTCTGAAACACACCATCTGTCAGGGTTGCGAGCCGGCGCAGGTAGCTGTCTTCAATTTTCGTTCCGACCCCGATCGCAATGATGGGGATGCGATCCTTGTTGGCCCGGGTGATGGGATCATCGGCCGTGCAGACTGTGCTCTTGGCGTCACGTCCATCCGTAAACAGCACGATCGCCCGCGACCCAGGCGTGCCCTCGCGGGCAGTCAGCACGATGGCCTTGCACAGGGCATCATAGAGTGGTGTGCCGCTCACGTCGCTCAGGCGAGTGACGATGTTGATGATGTCGTTCCGATTCGTCCCCGCGTTGACGAAGTTCGACTCTTTGCTCAGGTCGATCCTGGTTACATCCACGTCGACCTTGCCCGTGATGGCGACCATGGCGACGCGATCGGTGCTCGACACCGCGCCCAACACGCTCTTGGCCGCGTCCTTGAGCGCCTGGAGGTTTTGGCTTCCTCCCAGCATCCCAAAGTCGGTGACGAACATGTAGCTTGTTTTGACTCCCGGATTGACAATTTTCTCAACACGCAGGTCCTTGACCGCGACGCTCCCGTCAACAACTTGAAAGGCTTGGGCTGTCAGCGCCGTCAGGGGCAGTCCCGCCGAGTTCACCGGCGTGACGATACAGCTGACTTCGGGATACTTGTCGGAGTCGCAGGTCGGGCTGACCGTAATGGATGGACCGCCGAGCTGGGCGCTCGCCGGAGCGGGAGACATTGCGGCCAGCAGCGCCGCAACGGTCAGGCCCTGACGGAGAGAAATCCACAGTTTGCGTGAGTTCATTTTTGTCACAGAATTCGGAAGACAGAATTGCCAAAGCGAACGGTCTCGCCCGGCCTCAACGCGCGCGCGTCGGCGACACGGGTGTTATCCACGAAGATCCCATTTGCGCTCGGAGCCGCCGGGTTTTCCCTGACATACCACTGGCTTTCGCGGCACAACAACTCGCCGTGCGCGCTGCGCGAGATCGAGGTATCAGCAGGATTGAGCAACGCCCGGTTGACGATCGTCGGTGTCTCACCGATCAAAATCGTCTGGCCGTCCGCTTCTCGGCGCAGGCGCAATGGGGCAAAGCCCTTCATCGTCTGGTCAAAGGCGGGCGCCGCGCCCTGGCCTTCTCGTGGCGTTGGGGCGACGGCGGGCCGTCGGCTGCCTGTGTCGGGCACACCGGCACTAAACGGCGCGTCATAGGTGAAGGCCCGGGCCATTTCCTCGGCGTTCCGGAAACGATCGGCCGGATTCTTCTCGAGCGCCTTCATCACCGCCCACTCGATGCGCTCGGGAATGGCCGGGTTGACCTGGCGGAGTGGCACCGGGCGCGTGCGAAGGTGCTGGGCGAGCACATCGGGATCCGAGCCCATAAACGGGGGTTTGCCAGCCAGCATTTCATACGCGATGATCCCGAGCGAATAGAGATCGCTCTGGGGCACAACCCGAGCGCCATTGGCCGCTTCGACCGAAAGATACTTGACCTTTCCCACCACCATCCCGACCGACGTCGCCGAGGGCATGTTGGCAAAGTGCGCCACGCCAAAGTCAATGACCTTCACCTGCCCGGCTGGGTCAAACATGATGTTACTTGGCGTCACATCGCGATGGATGATGTCGCGTTTGTGCAGATAGCCCAGCGCATCGCACGTCTGGCCGATTATTCGGATGACATCAGCCAGGGTCAGCGTTCCCGCCCGCATGCGATCAAGCAGGGTGCCGCCACTCAAGAACTCCTCGACCATATAGGGAGGGTTTGAGTTCGCGCTGCCGCCATCGATCTGAACGCAATGTGGATGACGGATCGAGGCGCCAACGGATAACTGCTGCTCGAACTTGCGGCGGAAGAACTTCCCCTCCGTGTCATACGACACCGTGCTCAGAAACTTGATCACCACCTGGCGGCCGTCGGACTTGGAAAGCGCCCGATGCACAATAACCTGTCCGCCCTCTTTGATCTTCTCCTTGATCTCGTATCCCTCCAACCCGCTGGCAGCCCCCGGTTGGACGGTCGACACTCTGGGTGGCGCCGCCAGCGGCACAACGACGGGCGCGGCCTGTCGAATTTGCGGCGTAACTGCCCCACTGAGCACTGACAGGGTGACGTTCCCAATCGTAAACTGGGTGCCAGGCGGAACGCGCTCTTGATAGGCGCGCATGCCATTGACATACGTGCCGTGCGCGCTGCCGAGGTCTTCCAGGGTAAAGATGCCGTTGGCAAAGGACACCTGGACGTGCTTGCGCGAAATCAACGGCTCGTCAATCACAATCCCGCAATCGGCATCGCGACCGATCACGACCGGTTGCGCTCCCACGTTGACCTGGCGCCCCTGATGGTTACCGGACGCAACCACGACCCGCGGGAGTGTTGAGCCGGTCTTGCCTTTTCTCGAAATGAGCACAACAGCCAAGGCGATCCCTGCGATTGCAAAAATCGCCAGGATGATCAGCACGGGTGACAGACTGTTGTTTCCCAAAGGGCGCTCCGTTTGTCCTCATCGCGGGCCGGAATCAGTTCCGCGCAAGCATATCATGTCCGGCCTCCGCGCGGGCGCGTTTTCCCGCCCTTAAAACGTCATCGGCGCTCCTGCTCGGCGCCGGAAAAGGCGCCATCGTCCCGCGCTTCTCCACTATGGCGCCGGCGTTCGGGTCGGCCGCGGCGTGCTTGTCGGCGCGCCGGGCGCGAGGATGGCCAACTCGAGGCTGAACCTGAGATCCGAGCTCACCGGGCGATCCTGATGCACTTCCGCGGCGATCACGTTGATGCCGGCCGTCAGGCGCGCCGCGGGCAGGATGAATTCCATCGGCTGGGCCTCTTCTGCATCGGAGATGGTTGCACGCGCGTAGGTTGACGCTGTGATGACGCCGGTCGGCAGATTGTCCCGGGCGACTTCGAGTCCATTCAGATAGACCACCACACCATCATCCCGCCAAACCCACAGCCTGAGCCGTGCCGCGCCATCCAGTGCGCCAACGCTAAACGGCTGGCGAAAATAGGCGGTGACCCGCTTGGTGTTTGGGTCTGGGCCGAAGGCAAGGGTTGTGGTCGGGTTGTCGCCGTATCCCAACTCGGCGCGACCTGCCGCCCACGTCCGATCATCGAAGTCGGTTTCCTTCCACGCGCCACCCAGATCGAAGCCGGCATCGTTGTAGCGCCAGCACGAGCCGCGGGCAACAAATACTCCCGTGACCGGCGCGCTTCCGGCGCAATTCCGGATCAGGCTGGGTGCGATGGCCGGATAGGGCGTAGGCGTTGGAAAGCGGGTCGGCGTGGACGTCGGGATACGGGATGCGGTCGGCGTCACGGACGGGGCCACAGTCGCCGCCCGGGTTGCGGCAGTTGGCGCCGTGGGCGTGGCGATCGCGACCGTAACCCGGGTTGCGACCGCCGATGGCGGAGGCGGGACGATTGTCGCAGGTGGCGCCGCCCCCGCGCCAGATAGCGCCGCAACCGCCGTGACCACGACGCCCAGCGCAATGATCCCAACCGCAACCAGGCCCAAAGGCAGTGCCGACGCTCGCCGAGTTGAGACGGCCGGAGGCGCGAACGAATCGGAAGCGGGGGCCGGCCGACCTGTTGCGGGCGACGGCCCAATGACGGATGGCGCGTCGCTCAGGGGGGTCGACAGAACCTGGGTCGGCGCCGAAATCGTAGGGCGCGCCGGCGAGGCGAATGTGGCGGCCGCCGCCGGCAGAAATGGATTCCCCTGCGCGACTGCCGCCAGCTCACGCGCGAATTCGGACGCCGTCTCATACCGTTGGTCGCGAGCCTTTGCCAGCGCGCGCGAAAGCGCGTGCTGGGCCGCCGCCGGCAGCTCCGGCACCCGCGCGCGGGCATCTGGGATGGCGTTCATCAGGTGGGCTTTCATGAAACCGGTCATGGTCTCGGCGATGTACGGGGTTTGACCCGTCAGCATTTCGAAGGCCATCACGCCCAGCGAATAGACGTCGCTGCGGCCGTCCAGGGCGGTGCCCTCCCATTGCTCCGGGCTCATATAGGCCGGTGTGCCGATCACGCCCTGGGTAAGGGCGGTCTTTGATTCTGATATGCGCGCAATGCCGAAGTCAGCGACGCGGGGCTCGCCGGCGCGGTCAAAGACGATGTTGGCCGGCTCGAGATCGCGGTGCGAAACACCGCGGCTGTTGGCATAGTCAACCGCGGGCGCGATACGCCCAATGAGGTCGGCCGTTTCCGCGAGCGACAACCTGCCCAGGGCGAGCCGCTCAGCGAGTGAGCCGCCGGCCATAATTGCATCACGAGATAAGGCTGACCGGCCTCTTCGCCGAAGTCATAGACCGGAACGATTCCGGGATGTTCGAGTGACGCGATGACTTTCGCCTCGCGTTCGAACCGGGCGCGAAACATCCCGTCGACCATCAGTTCGCGGGGCAGCACCTTGACGGCGACTGTGCGCTCGAAGCGCGGATCATGCGCCTCGTACACGCCGGCCATGCCGCCCCGCCCAAGCTCGCGCTTGATTTCGTAACGCCCTATCTTGTTGACCAATTCCCCCCCGGCTCAGCGCTCCATCTACTGCTCGATTCCCCACACTCTGAAGTTGATGTACTTGGTGATTGCGCCAGCCTTGTGGTCATCGTCGAACATCCCGGTCATGATGGCGACATCGCCAGGATCTGTCCAATTCTCCAAGTCGAAAATCGCCCCGCTCCACACGCCATTCACCCAAAACGTGCCGCGCCCGTCAGACGCATACAACGCCACTTTATTGAACGCTCCCCGGCCGGTCAGCAGGTTTGTCAGGGTGCCCGATGACGTCACCGGCGAGTTGGCATTGTCATTCTCGATTCGTCGCAGCTCCCACACACCGGTCGACTTGATGACAAACCGATAGTGCGACTTGGCGTCGTCGTCGATGCGGAAGAAATAGCCATAGTCAAACGTGCCCTCGGTAGCCCCGTACGGGTTACCGAATTCGACCTCAGCGATGAAGTCGGAGACATAAACGTCCGGCCTGAGCCAGGTCACTTTCTTTGCCCCGGGCTGGTGGGCGAGATCACCCGAGATCGCAGCCAGAACCAGGTTGTCGTCGATTTTCAAGGCCTCGAGCGCTTTGCCAATCGCCGTGGCATCCCGACTGGCCAGGTTGATCGGCCCTGTATCTGGCTTGGCAACGACGGTGGCTGCCCGGGTGGGCGTGGCCGCCGCCAGACGCGTGCCCGTGGGAGTCGCGCTGCGAGCGGGCGTGGCCGTCGCCGCAGGTCGGGGCGTCGCCGACGCCGCGGAGGCCACGGTGGGCACCGTTGTGGCCAACGGCCGCGGCGCGGGTGTGTCGGACGGGCGGACAACGACCGCCGTCGCGCGGACAGGTGTTGGCGAGGTGCCGGCAGCCCGGATTCCCTCCAGGACGGGGCCACCCAAGGTGGCGCACAGGCACCCGACACCCGCAAGCGCTGCAACCCCAATCCCGATTGCGATAAACAGGCCCGTGCGTGATTTTCGGGCAGGCACTGCGCCGATCGATGCGCCGGAAGAGACGGGATAGGACGGCGGCGCGGAGTAGACGTTCGGATTGGGGCCGCCGGGCGGCGCCAGATTGATCGGGATTGCCGGCTGAGCGTCCGGCGGGACGATGCTGTGCGGCCCCGTTACTTCGATCGGGGACGGGGGTGCTGGTGGCGCTCCGGGGGTCACGCCAATGCCGGGCGCGGGCATCCCGATCGGCCACACCTGGGTGGCTGCCGCCACCATGCGACCGTCCGCGATCGCCTGAAGGTCCGCCGCCATTGCGACCGCATTTGGGTAGCGCTGATCGGGGCGCTTGGCCAGTGCGCGTTGGATGATCTGCTGCAACGGCGCGGCGAACGAAGGCGCGGCGTTGAGAACCGCCGGCACTGGATCGAAGAGGTGCGCCTTCATGAAGCCGGTTAGGCTGTCGGCAACATAGGGCAGGCGCCCCGCAAGCGACTCATACAGGATGATGCCCAACGCATACAAGTCGGTCCGACCGTCAACGGTCTTGCCCTCCCACTGTTCCGGGCTCATATAGGCCGGGGTGCCGATCACACCCTGGGTCAGCCCCGGCGTGGCAGAACTCTCGGAGATCTTGGCAATCCCAAAGTCCGCGATATACGCCTCTCCCGCATTGTCGAAAAGGATGTTCGCCGGTTTGAGATCCCGGTGGACAACCCCCTGGGCATGGGCGTAGTCGATGGCCGGTCCAATCCGGCCGAAGATGTCGGCCATTGCCCGAATCGGGAGCGGCCCGTTCTTGAGCCGATCGGCGAGCGAACCGCCGGGCATATAGCGCATGACGATGAAGGGCTGGCCGTCCTGCTCGCCGTAATCATGCACGGGCACAATGCCGCTGTGCTCGAGCATCGCGACAGTGCGCGCTTCGCGATCGAACCGGGCCCGAAAGGCCGGGTCAAACAGCATCTCGCGCGGCAGCACCTTGACGGCCACCGATCGTCCAAAGCGCGGATCGTTGGCCTCAAAGACGGAGGCCATTCCGCCCCGGCCAAGCTCGCGGTTGATTTCGTAGCGTCCGATAGTTTGCATTAGTCGACTCCCTTTCAGCTATGAAATGGCATTGTAGCGGGAATCGCCAGCCTCCGCTACAATGTTCGGGCGCGGGCGGCGAGCGCCGGGGGGACATTGAAATGCCAGAACGACTCGGTTCGTATATTCTGCTCAACCCAATTGCAAAGGGCGGCATGGCGATGGTCTACCGCGCCGTGCACGAGCCGAGCGGCCGGGAAGTCGCGATAAAGATTCTGGCGCCGTCACTGGCCGCCGATGTTGAGTACATCAGCCGTTTTCTGCGCGAAGCCAAAACGCTGATGGACTTGCGCCACCCCAACATCGTTCAGGTGTTTGAGGCGAACGCCGCCCAGGGTCAGTACTTCATCTCGATGGAGTTACTGGGTGAAACGCTGTCTGATGCGATGGGCAAACTGCGGGCCGCCAGGCAACTCATGCCCCAGGCAAAGGCGCTGTTGATTGCGCGGCAGATTGCGGCAGCCCTGGGTTTCGCGCATGAGAAAGCGCTGGTGCACCGTGACGTCAAACCGAGCAACGTGCTGGTCGCCCACGATCCCGGCGGGCGCACGCGCTACGTGCTGTCTGATTTTGGGGTGGTGAAGGACACCGGGGCCACCCGCCTCACCCATACCGAGATGACAATCGGCACCCCGGCCTATATGTCTCCCGAGCAGCTACTCACCCCGGGCAAGATCGACCACCGCAGCGATCTTTACTCATTGGGCATGATCCTGTACGAGATGCTGAGTGGCACCTCGGTGTACGAAGGAATGACGCCGGTGGCGCTGATGTACCACATCGCCCATGAACCGCTGCCGCCGATCACACGCCACCGAAACGACCTGACTGGGGCTACGCGCGCCATTCTCGATACGCTTCTGTCCAAAAAGGTCGAAACACGGTATCAAACGGCCAAGGAAGTGATCGATGCCATCGACCGCGCTCTCGAACAGAAGGAAGAGCGGTCGAAGATCCTACCCCTGCTTCTTGTCACGGGCGCGACCCTGTTGTGCTGCGCAGGCTTCCTTGCCGTCTACCTTGGCGCGCAGGGTATCAGCGATGCGAACGGCGTCCCCGCTACACCAACCCGCCCGGCCGGGCCGGCCAGCATCGCTACGAATCGCCCCGCCAGCGCCGGAACAGCCTCACCCGGCCAAGGCACAGCCGGACCGGAAGGAATCGCCACGTCTACCCTCATGCCGGACGTGAATCCCAGTCCAGCCCTGCCCTCGGCCGGCACGCCCCAGGCCACACCGACGCCCACGGCGCTGCTTCCAGTCGCGACCTCAACCCTGAGTGGGGGCCCGGCGAATACGCCGGGGCCAGCGAATACGCCGGCAGGGCCTGGTCCCACCGCAACGCCAACACCAACCCTGACCAGAACTCCGACCGGGACACCCTCGCCAACGGTGCCGCCTCCGACATCCCCGCCAGCGACATCACCCCCGCCGACTTCGCCGCCGCCAACATCACCGCCGCCAACATCACCGCCACCAACATCACCCCCGCCAACATCACCTCCGCCAACATCGCCTCCGCCAACGTCACCCCCGCCAACATCGCCCCCGCCAACATCGCCCCCAGCAACGGTGCCACCGCCGACATCCACACCGCCGACGGTGTCAACCGCACCGCCGCCAACGCCAGTGCCCGTGATCACCTCTCCCCCGCCGGCGGGCTGATCACGGTGGGTCGGATACAATCCGGCCTTATGTCCGGGAATGACCGGCTGCAGGAGGATCCGTGCCCGAAAAACTAGGAAACTACATTCTCCTAAATCCCATCGCCAAGGGTGGCATGGCCATGGTCTACCGCGCTGTACACGAGCCAACGAGTCGTGAAGTCGCGGTAAAAATCCTGGCGCCGTCGCTGGCCGCTGACGCCGAATACATCAGCCGATTTCTGCGCGAAGCCAAGACCCTCATGGATTTGCGGCACCCGAACATCGTCCAGGTGTTCGAGGCGAATGCGGCCCAGGGACAATATTTCATCTCGATGGAGCTGTTGGGCGAAACGCTGTCGGACGCGATGGCAAAACTGCGGGCGTCCAAACAGCCAATGCCGCAGGCCAAGGCGCTGCTGATTGCGCGCCAGGTTGCGGCAGCGCTGGGCTTCGCGCATGAGAAGTCCCTCGTGCATCGCGACGTCAAGCCGAGCAATGTGCTGATTGCCCACGATCCAGGCGGACGCACCCGGTATGTGCTATCAGACTTCGGGGTGGTAAAGGATACCGGGGCAACCCGACTCACCCATACGGAGATGACGATCGGCACGCCGGCCTACATGTCGCCCGAGCAGCTTCTCACCCCAGGCAAAATTGATCATCGCAGCGATCTCTATTCGCTGGGCATGATTCTGTACGAAATGCTCAGTGGCATCACCGTATATGACGGCATGACCCCCGTGGCGCTGATGTACCACATCGCTCACGAACCTCTGGCGCCAATCACCCGTTTCCGAAGTGATCTGACCGGCGCGACACGCGCCATTCTCGACACCCTGTTGTCAAAGAAGGTCGAAACCCGGTTTCAATCAGCCAAGGAAGTAATCGACGCGATAGACCGCGCCCTGGAACAGAAGGAAAAGCGTTCAAAGCTGCTGCCAGTCCTCCTCACGGCCGGCGCGACTCTGGTGTGTGGCGCCGGGTTCCTGGCAGTGGTACTGGGCGCGCAAGGCACTGGCGACAACGCCGCCGGACCCGGGACCGCAGTGCCCACGCCCACCCGATCCGTAGAACTTACCGCTGCGCCGACAGCTCGGCCAGTAAGCGGCGGTCCGAGCGCGCTTCCGACTGAGACGGCCCAACCCGTGCTTCGGCCCACCTCGACGTTGATCCCTGACTCTGCCTCTACACCCGTGGCGCCGATCCGCCCGACAGTGTCTTCGGCCGGCGCGACGCAGACAGCGGTTTCTCCGGGCGCGACGCCGACAACCGCTTCGCCCACCGCAACTCAGCCGGCTGGAACGCCGCCGGCGCCCGGATCGACAGCGATTCCGACAAGTCCGCCCGCGGCAACGGCGACGCCGTCCAAGGCAACGGCTACGCCGGCTAAGGCAACATCGACGCCGGCTAAGGCGACGCTTCCGCCGCCGCCGGCGCCGGCGACAGCCACACCGGCCCCAACATTCGTCATCATCGTCCGATCAACCGCCACCCCGGTGCGGGTCAATCCGACGCCAGCGCCCATATTCATCACAGCAATTCCGCCGACTAAATAGCGGGGCGAGCCGCCAAATCGACGAGAAAACCATGAGCCACCCGACCGGACGCGATCTCGACGGGAAAGTGGCCTTTGTCACGGGCGGCTCGCGCGGAATCGGAGAAGCGATCGCGCGGGCCTACGCCCGCGCCGGCGCGGCGGTCGCGGTCGCCAGTCGACTGCAGACGAACGTCCAGCCGGTGGCGGAAGCCATCACTCGCGACGGGGGCAAGGCCATCGCTCTGACCTGCCATACCGGCAACCGCGCGCAGATTGAGTCGGCAATTACGCAGGTTGTCGCCACTTTTGGCGGGCTTGATATCGTGGTCAACAACGCGGCCACCAATCCGCACTTTGGCTCGCTCCTCGATGCCACCGACGAGATGTGGGACAAGACTCTGCAGGTCAACGTCAAGGGCTACTTCGCGGTCGCCCAAATCGCTGTCCCGCACTTGCTCAAGCGCGGGGGCGGAAAAATCATCAACATCGCTTCGATCGCCGGCATAACACCGGGGCGAATGATGGGCGTCTACAGCGTCAGCAAAGCCGCCGTCCTGATGCTGACCCAATCCCTCGCCCAGGAACTCGGTCCGCAGGGGATCCAGGTCAACGCCATTGCGCCCGGTGTGATCCAGACGAAGTTCAGCACGGCGTTGTGGTCCGACGCGACTTTGTCGGCCAGTGTTGCATCAAAATCCGGCCGCATCGGCCAGCCTGAAGACCTCGAGGGCGTGGCGTTGTTGCTGGCTTCTTCGGCCTCGAACTATATCAACGGCAGTGTCATCGTCGTGGATGGCGGCCTCTCGGCCGCCGGCACATTCTGAGGCGGCATGCAAGATTCAAACAGCGCCCTCCTGATCGACATCCGATCACTCGTCCAGCACCGGATGATCCCGCTCGAGCCCCAATTCCTGCGGCATGGCTTTCGGGCCACGTTGCCTGCACTGCGCGCAATCCGCGACGTGGTCAAGGCCAGCGGCTGGTGGGCGCCTTACCTCCCCCGCGAGGCCGGAGGGATGGGTCTGAGCCTCACCCATTTTGCCGAAGTGAGCGAGCAGCTTGGCAGGACGCCGCTCGGCCACTACGCCTTCAATTGCCAGGCTCCGGACGTTGGCAACCTCGAGCTGCTGTTGGCGCATGGCAGCCCCGAACAGAAGGGCGAATTCTTCGAGCCGCTGCGCGCGGCGAGACCCGAAGCTGCTTTGCGATGACCGAGCCCGGCCGGGCGGGATCGAACCCGACCTGGCTCGACGCGACTGCAATACGCGACGGCGACCACTACGTCATCAACGGCCGCAAGTGGTTTACCAGCAGCGCGGAGGGGGCCGCATTCGCCATCGTCATGGCGGTGACGAACGCCGCGGCGCCGATCCATCAACGGGCCAGCATGTTCATCGTCCCGGCCGGGACAGCAGGCTACTCCGTTGTCCGAAACATCAAGGTGATGGGCGAAGCGGGAGAGGACTGGGCCAGCCATGCCGAGACCCTGTTCGAGGACTGCCGGGTGCCGGCATCAGCCCGGATCGGAGAAGAAGGCGCCGGGTTTTCGCTCGCCCAGGAACGTCTCGGCCCGGGTCGCATCCATCACTGCATGCGCTGGATTGGCATCTGCTCGCGCGCGCTCGAACTCATGGGCCGGCGGGCGTTGTCGCGTGAACTCGCGCCCGGACAGGCCCTGGCGTCGCAGCAGACCGTCCAGCACTGGATTGCCGACTCGTATGCCGAAATCGAGGCTGCCCGGCTCCTGGTTCTGGATGCCGCCCGGTCGGTGGAGCTGCGCGGGCAGCGGGCGGCGCGGGTCAAGATCTCAGCCATCAAATACTTCACGGCCGGCGTGCTGCAGCGCGTGCTCGATCGAGCAATCCAGGTTCATGGCGCAATGGGGCTGACTGACGAGACGCCCCTGGCCTACTGGTTTGCCCATGAGCGCGGCGCGCGGATCTACGACGGCGCCGATGAGTCGCACAAAAACGTTGTTGCGCGGGATGTGCTGCGCTCACTGCAATGAGTGACGGCCGCCTGCCTCTGGATGCGCCTCAGGCGGCGCGCGAAGGCGAGCAGCCGGACGTCACCGCACTCGAACGCTATCTGCGCGACGCCCTGCCAGGCTGGCCGGCAGGCGCCAATCTGGTCGTTGAGCAATTCCCGAGCGGATTCTCCAACCTGACCTATGCCCTGCGGTCCGGAGACCAGGAATGGGTCATGCGCCGCCCGCCGATGGGCGCGGCAGTGCGTGGCGGCCACGACATGGCCCGCGAATATCGCATCCTTAGCGCGCTGGCAGCGGCCGGCATTCGCGCCCCCCGGCCGGTGCTGCTGTGCGACGATTTGTCTGTGCTCGGCGCGCCGTTCTACCTGATGGAACGCGTGCGGGGGGTAATTTTGCGCAGCAGGCTGCCGCATGGCGCAACCCTGCGGCCCGAAACCCTGCGTCGCCTGAGCGAAGCGCTGGTTGACACTCTGGCTGAACTGCACGCCGTCGACATCCAACATGCGGGTCTCGCCGATCTTGGCAGGCCCGAGGGCTATATCGCCCGTCAGGTCTCGGGTTGGACACAACGCTATCGAGCGGCGCAGACCGATGATCTACCAGACATGGAGGCCATTTCGGCCTGGCTGGCCGCCCATCTTCCGGCCGAGGGGCCGGCCGCCCTCATCCACAACGACTTCAAGCACGACAACGTGATGGTCGATCCAGACCGCCTGGACCGGATCGTCGCTGTTCTGGACTGGGAGATGGCGACGGTGGGAGATCCTTTTATGGACCTTGGCACGACGCTTGGTTACTGGTCCGAGGCCGGAGATCCCGAGATCGTCCGGCAGTTCAATCTCACCCACCTTCCAGGCAATTTCACCCGGCGCGAAGTGGTTGAGCGCTACGAACAGCGGACAGGTCGCGCTGTGCCACAGCCGCTGTTCTACTTCGCCTTCGGCCTTTACAAAATAGGCGTCATCATCGAGCAGATCTACGCCCGCTATCGGCGAGGCCTGACCCGCGACCCGCGTTTCGCCAGGCTGATCGACCTTGAGCGGGCGCTGGCCTGGATGGCGGTGGGCGCCCTGGACCGGGGCCAAATGTGACGGACGGAAACACGCCAAGCGCTAACCCCCGGCGGAGCCAAGGGTTAGCGCCTCTGACGCTGAGTTCCATCAACTACCAAGTCTTGGGGTCAGTATCAATCACAATGTCAATCGCGGCAAGGTCCTTGAGCAGTTTCACAAGCTCGGGCCGAACCTGATTCTTCTGCGCATCGCCAAGCCGCGTTCTTAGGACTGTCCGCCAGTAAGAATTCTCGAGGTCGAACGGATTGGATTTGTTCCCCAAATCATCAAGTTCCCACCGCTGAGGATGGAAGTCGAATTGGAAGTCGCTCGGCAGCGGCAGCTTGAGGGCGTCGACGATAAACGCCTTGTGACCCTCGAAAGCACGCTTGGCCACAGCAGGCACATCGGACTTCATGTTGATGGCGATGACCTGAAACTCCTTCTTGAGACCATTGAATGCGGTCGTCAATCTGCCTTCGGCCTCCTTGCATTCTTCGGCATGGTTCAGAATGGAACGCGCAGTTTTTGCAAGATCGCCGTGGGTTGTCACCGCCTGGTATGTCAGGTACTTCTCCAAACCGGAGATGAGTTTGGTCCAGGCTGTCTGGCGTTTAGCGGCGTTCTTGCCAGCGCCCTTGAGGCCGTCCAGCAGGTCACCCACACTGACGCCCGACACGAGGCCGGATTTTCCGCCGGCCGCATTGCGCGCGCTCTGCCACTCTGCGCGGGTCGGTATTCTTTCGAAGATCTTGGAAGTCATGTTTTCCCTTGTTTATGTGGCGCACGGGCATGCGCCCGCCCGCGGAATGAAATTGCCATAGCGCCCGCCCCCAGGGCGCCACGCGCGAGATTATCTTCAGAATGGCGCGTTTGTCCAGCCGTTTTAGCGCGTTTCGGCGGACGCACGCCCGTACGTTTATCGCCGTTTGCGGTTGCGTTTGCGTGGAAGCCGTCCTAAAAATGTCCTGCGAGATCGCAATCCCCGCGCGGGGATTGCGATCTCGCCAATCATTTCAGGATGACTTCTAGACATAGAGGTAAACGTGAATGTAGGCATAAACGCCAAGCGGAACCAGTTCCGCACTACAATCTGGCCCTTAACATGATCCGACTACTGCTCCGGCGCGTGACCGGATTGATCCTGCTCACTTCATTGGCCGGCTGTTCGCTGCCGACCGCCCCCCAACCCACCCCGACACCCGCGCCGGAACCACCCCAACCCGCCGCGCCAACCTACACCGCCCAAAGGGGCCTGGTCGTGCGCCAGGTGCAGTTCAGCGCGCGCATCCAGCCCAAGGAGGCCCAGCAACTTGCCTTCGACATCGACGGCCGGGTGCGCAAACTCACCGTCCGCGGCGGTGACGCGGTCAAGGTTGGCGATGTACTGGCCGAGCTCGACCTGACGGACCTGCGCACCCAGATCCAGCAGGAGACCATCAAACTCCGCACGGCCCAGACGGTGTTGTCGGACACGATACAGGCCTACACCCGGACCATCCGGCTGGCCGAGCTCGATCTGGAGCAGGCCCGCCTGCGGCTGGCCTCGGCGACTTCGCGCAATACCCGCTCGAACATCGAGGTGCAAGCCAACGACCTTGCCCGCAACGCTAAACTGATCGAGGACATCAAGACCTCCATCGCCAACGCCCGCGCCATCGGCAACCAGGCCGGAGCGGATAACGCGCAAAGACTACTCACCGCGGCCGAGATCGAACGGGAGCGGCTGCAGGCCAACTACAACAATCTGCTGGCCGAGGCCGGCGCGAAGAACATCGACATCGGCCTGTTGCGGAACGAGGTGGAGCGAGCCCAGATCAACCTTGAGTCGCGGATCGCAAAACTCGACCCCGGCCTCGTGCAGGCGGTCGAGACATCCCGGACGGCGCTCGAAGCCCTGCAGACAAAAGAAGCCCGCGGCACGCTGATCAGCCCGCTTGATGGCACTGTGACCGCGCTTTCGATCGCGGTCGGCGACAACGTCCGGGCCCTCGACATCGTCCTCGTCGTGGCCAAGCCCGGCGACCTCGAGATTGTCGCCGAGCTGAACGACACCCAACAGCGCGACGTTGCGCTCGGGCTGCCGGTGGACATCTATCTGTCCAGCGCGCCGAACAAGGCTGTCCGCGGCAAGATCACCCGGGTGCCGATCTTCTCGATTACCAACAAAGATCGATCCGTCCGGATCGGGCTTGAGGAAGACGTGCCCATCGAGTCGGGCATGCTGGCCCGATGCGAGACAATCCTCGGCCGGCGCGAGAATGTAGTCTGGCTGCCGCCCCAGGCCATCCGCAATTTCCGCGGGCGGCGCTTTGTCGTCATCCTCGATCCCGGCGGCGGGCAACGCCGTTCTGACGTGATCATCGGGCTTGAGTCGGCCGAACGGCTGGAAATCGTCGACGGCGTCAAGGAAGGCGAGATCGTCCTCGGCCAATAGCCGGCCATGCGCCTGATCTCGCTAACACTCCTCGCCCTGCGCCGGCTGGCCAACCAGCGCGCGCTAACGGCCTGTCTGCTGCTCGGCATGACGGTGGCGGTGGCAATCGCGTCGGCCATCCCGGCTTTTGTCAGTTCAGCCCAGAACCGGGTGCTCCGGCGCGAGCTCGCGGATCGGGCCGCGGGCCAGATCCGCCTGTCCGGGCTGGCGGCCAATACCAGACTACCGCTGACGTTCAAGTTCAGCTATCTCGGTCTGGGCCGCGCCCTGCTGAGCTACGACGAGACGCTCGACCTGGATGCCTTCATGACCGTGCGCATCGCGCCGCGTCTGGAACTTCCGGTTGTTCGCACTCTTCGTTATGCGTCGACAGATCCCTGGGCAATCCTGCCGGCCAATGAGACCTGGCGCAGATATCCGCTTGACGACTCCCAACCGCTCGGCTACGGGTCGCTGGATTTCATCACCGATCTGCTCGGGCATATCGACCTCGACACGGGCCGCCTGCCGGCCGGCTTTCCCGGCGCTCCCGAGGTGACCGACGATGGCGAGATCGAGGTCATGGTCGGACGAGCCTTCAGCACCAAGACTGGAATCCAGGCCGGGGACATGATCAGCCTCACCCGCAAGGACACGGTCAGAGTCGCGGTTGATCTGAAGACGACCCGCGAGGTCCAGCGCGAATACAACATCCTGGCCCGGGTTACCGCCATCTGGGCGCCGAAGAATCGAAACGACGCCTATTGGATCATCCGGCCCGAAGTGCTCGAACAGGACCTGACGCTCAGCCCGGAAATGATGTCCCGCCGGATCAGCAAGATCGTCGAGCGGCAGTTCTCACTCATGATCTGGTCTTACGAGCTGGATGACAAGGCCCTGACGGTCGAGAACGTCGCGGGCGTGGTTGACCGCGCCAACGCGCTGAGTGTCGAGGCGTTTGAGAAGAACGAACAACTGACCCTCAATCAGTTCGAGATGATCTCGGCCCTCCGCAACTACCTGAAGCGCTCTCAGGAGTTGATCCTGTTGATGACGCTGTTCTGCGCCCCGATTTTTGCCGTTGTGCTGAGCTTCGTGGTGCTGGTGGCGGGCATGGTGGTGCGCCAGCAGGAAGGCGAGCTGGCCATCCTGCGCAGCCGAGGCGCGTCACCGCTGGACATCTTCTACATGTATGCCGCCCAAGGCGCGCTGCTGGCGTTGATCGCCGTGCTGATCGGCGTGCCGCTCAGTTTTGGGGTGGCCTCGCTCCTGGCCAGCGCCATCACCTTCCTGCAGTTTTCGCCCCAGCCCGAGTGGGTGACTTCGCTGCCGCCGGTCTCCCTGCGCCTGGCGGTTGCCGCCGCGATTCTCGGCGCCGCGGCAACCCTCGTGCCAGCCCTCAGCGCGGCCCGCCGAACCATCCTTGGGTTCGGGGCCGAGCGGGCCCGAAGCGCCGGCCGGCCGCTGTGGCAACGCGCATGGCTGGATGTGCTTCTGCTGATTCCGTGCGCCTATGCCACCTGGCAACTGCGCCAGGCCGGCAGCCTGGTCGTGTTCGGGACCGATGTGTCGCAGGCCGATCCGTTCAAGGATCCGATCCGCTACTTGCTCCCCATCCTCACATTGACGGCGGCCGGGCTGCTGGCCTCGCGCTTTGTGCCGCGTCTGTTCGGCCTGCTGGCCGCCCTCGTCTCACGGATACAACCGCTCACGCCGATCTTCCTGGCCCTGCGCGACCTGGCGCGCTCGCCCAAGGATTACGCGGGCGCGCTGCTGCTGCTGATTTTCACCCTGGGGATCGCCGCCTACGGCGCGAGCCTGGCCCGCACGCTCGACCAGCACCTCATCGACACGATCTATCTGGACAATGGGGGGGACCTGCGCCTGATCGAAGTCGGCATCAGCAACAAGCCCGATCGCCAGCCCGGTATCCCCGGCCAGGCCGCGGCCGACGACACCGAACCCGAGTACCTGATCTTTGAACCGCCCGAAGGCCATCTCGAAATTGAGGGGATCAAGCGTTATGCGCGCGCGGCCCGTATTCCGGTGCGGGCCAGAAACGCGGGCAATCGCAGGAATGAAGACAAGAGCATGCTGCTCGCCATCGACCGCGAGGAGTTCGCCCGGATCGCCGCAAGGGGCCTGCGCGATGACTACAGCTACGCGCCAATGGGCGAAATCGTCAACCGGCTGGCGACCCGGCCCGACGCGCTGCTGGTCGAGCGGCGCTTTTTCGCCGAAAATGGGCTCACCATCGGGGGCAAATTCGTCCTGGATATCGGTGATTTCCGGGCGGCCGGGCCGGTCACCTATACCGTTGCCGATGCGTTCGACGTCTTTCCGATCGTGGCCGGCAGCGAAGCCGACTATGAAACGGGCAACTTCTTTGTGGCCAACGCCGCCTACACGTTCGAACGGATGGGCAAGGAGTTGCCCTACGATATTGTCGCGGAAACCGACCCGGCGGCCAACGTCGAGAAGATGGTCCAGGACGCCCAGGAGCTCGGCTTCATCGTCATCAACGCCTACGACTCACGCTCGAAGATCCTGAGCGAGCAGCAGCGGCCCGAACGCCAGGGCCTGTTTGGCGCGTTGACGGCCGGCTTTCTGTTCATGACCGCGCTGACGGTGCTGGGCTTCGCGATCTACGCGCTGCTGTCGTTCCGGCGGCGCGCCATCGAGCTCGGGGTGCTTCGCGCGCTGGGCCTGTCCGAAGGGCAGACGTCAATCTACGTCATCGGCATCCAGGGCGCCCTGACGCTGGTCGGCGCGCTGGTAGGCACAACGTTGGGAGTTGCGCTCTCGTACATTTACGTCCCGGCCATGCAGGCCACCGGCAAGCTGATTGCGCCGGTGCCGCCCTTCCTGACCCGCATGGCGTGGGACAACGTCGCCCTAATCTACTTCGCGCTGGCCGCCGCGCTCGGCTTCGTCATCGCGGCGAGCCTGGGTTTTCTGCGCCGGCTGCGGGCCTTCGAGGCAATCAAGCTGGGGGCCGTATGAGCATTGCCGTCGAGACCCGGGCCATCGAACGGGCCTATGGGTCGGTCCGCGCCCTGCGCGGCGTGACCCTGAGCGTGCCCGAAGGCATGTGGTTGGGCGTGAAGGGGCGCTCCGGCAGCGGCAAGACGACCCTCCTGAACTGCATCGGCGGAATCGACCGCCCAACGGCCGGAACGGTAGCGTGCTTCGGGCGCGACATTGTCGGGATGAGCGATCTTGAGCTGACCCGCTGGCGCCGGACCGAGGTCGGATTCGTCTTCCAGGCCTTTGCGCTCATGCCCACCCTTTCGGCTTATGAGAACGTCGAGCTGCCGATGCGGATCGCCGGCGCGCGCTCCCGCCGCGGTCGGGCCATGGAGTGCCTCGATCTGGTTGGGCTGACGAAATGGGCCGACCATCGTCCGCCCGAAATGAGCGGCGGGCAGCAGCAGCGGGTAGCCATTGCCCGCGCGCTGGCGAACCGACCCAAGCTGCTGCTTGCGGACGAGCCAACGGGTGAACTCGACACAACCACGAGCAAGGATATTCTGGCCCTGCTGCGCCGGATCGTCACAGCCGAGGGCATCACCCTGCTGATGTCCAGCCACGACCCGCTGGCCTTGAGCTACGTCGACACCGTCGTCGAGATGCGGGACGGGGAAATTGTGAGCGGATTGCCGCTGGGCCCGCTGACGGCTGGCGGCTGACGGCTGCTACTGTTCTTCGTTCGGCGATCAGAGGTCAGGCGTCGGTGAAGCCGTGTCGGCCACTGCCCGCATCAGCACGCCCTCTGGGGTGGCCTCGAGCACAACCCGGGTGGTGACGCCAAATTGTTCGCGCAGCGCTTTTGGAATCTGCAGCCGGCCGGCTGAATCGAGCATGGCCCGGGTCTCATGACCACTTGCCGCGCTGGTTTCAGTCGCGACCTTGCCGTCCTGGATGCCAATCACCCGATCGACCTGTTTTGCGATCTCACGGTCATGGCTGACGATGACAACGGTCACCCCGAGCCGGTCGCGGATGTCGCGCAAGGCCTGAAAGATACTGAGCGCCGTAAGGCTGTCGAGCTCGCCGGTTGGCTCATCGGCCAAAAGCAGGGGCGCGCTATTGGCCAGGGCGATTGCGATGGCGACGCGCTGTTGCTCGCCGCCCGACATGCTGGTCATGCGATGGCGGCGCCGATCACCGAGGCCGACCAGTTCGAGCAGTTCCTGGGCGCGTCGGGAGGCGAAGCGCCGGCTGCGGCCCTCCAGCAGCATCGGCAGTTCGACGTTTTCCTGGGCATCAAGATACGGAACCAGGTTGCGCCCGCCCTGTTGCCAGACAAAACCCACCTGGGAGCGGCGATACAAGGTCATCGCCGCGTCCGACATCTTGAGCAAATCGCGGCCATTGACGATGGCTTTGCCCGCGGTTGGGTGATCGAGCCCGCCCAGGATGCTGAGCAGGGTCGATTTGCCACTCCCGCTGCTGCCGACGACGCCAAGCACCTCGCGCGCGTTGACCACAAGGTCGAGGCCTTGCAGGGCGACGACCTCGAGGCCGGCAACTTTGTGAACCTTGACCAGGTTCTCGCAAATGATGAAGGGGGCAGCGGGGGTTGCAGATTCGGACATGGCGAATACGGTGCTTGAGTATCGCATGCCGGCAACCGGCTGTGCCCGACAACAGGGTTTATCCGCAGATTACGCAGATTTGCGCCGATTCCTTTTCTGATCCAATCGGCGCAAATCTGCGTAATCTGCGGACAAAAAAACCTGAATTCACGCGAGTCGCCGGGGCGGGAGATAGACCTCGAAGGGGATCTCTCGGCAGATGAAGACCGAATGCGGGCGCTGCATCTCGCCGGCCGACAGCAGTCCGAGCCTTTCATACAGGCTGAACCACAGGTCGCGCGGTTGGGCCCGGGTCAGGGTCATGATTGGATGCCAAATGGAATAGCCGCCTAACGCGCCGTCCAGGCGATGGAAGAAACCATCCACCGGGTGGGTGAGAACCAGTGTCTGCTCGGTCATCGAAGCGAAGCCGGGGGTCAGGCCGATTGGCGCCGCGTCCCCCACCAAGTCAATCCGGGCCGCGCACCAAGCCGAGTTGACGTTGTAGCGATAGCGCTCGTATGCGCCGGTGGTGGGATCGACGTGGACGTCGATGCGGTAGCGGGCGTAATGCCACGGAATGCGCCACAAACCTCGGGCGGCGTAGACGAGCGGCGAGCCCAGGGTCGTGCCGAAGAACCACACACCCGGCAGGCCGGTCCGCCGGTCGATGACATAGGCGCGATGGTTGGTCTGGCCAAATTTCCAGCGCAGCCAGGGGGCAAGGCGGGCAAAGCGAAAGTCGACGTCGAGGAAGGGCACGGCGCTCAGCATGGCCCTGGGCTGCCCGTCGATCTCGACAGTTTGAATATCGAAGCGATCCGCGGGGATGTGCGGGCGGAGACGTTCGGGCGGCAGGGTGTAGTTGACCAGGGCGAAGTGGCGCAACAGGGTCCGCACCGTGAGCGCATTGCCCGGGCGCGGGACTTGGCGCGTCTGGAGCAGTTGCGCAGCGTCGTAGGTCGGTGGGCTCATGCCGGCCGACTTTACACCGGTTGTGGGGGCTATAGATGGAGCCCACCTTGAAGGGGTCAGCCCAGATGGAGCCCACCTTGGGCGTGTCAGCCCAGATGGAGCCCACCTTGAAGGTGGGCTCCATCTTTGACGACATAACGGACGGCACGCCGGGCCTGACGCCGTGCAACCCATCGTCAACCTGAAACAAAACCGGAAACTCGTTTCATGTAAACCGGTTCTCGCCTCTTGACAAATCTGAGGAATGCATTAGATTATGAGAGCGCTCTCTGAGAACGCTCTCAGAGACCGCTCTCAGAACGCATCAGAAGCGAGTTCGACTGTCAAGACGCAGTTATGGCACAGACGCTGGAGCAGATCGCCGAGTTGGCCGGGGTTTCCCGCGCCACGGTGTCGCGTGTCATCAACGGTGGCCCCTACATCCGGACCGAGGTTCGCGAGCGGGTCATGCGGGTTATCACCGAGCATAATTTTCACCCCAACGCGGTGGCCCGCTCGCTCGCCCGCCGGCGAACCAACGCGATCGGCCTGCTCGTGCCCGAACCCGTTGGACGCCTGTTCAACGACGCCTACTTCCCGCCGTTGGCCGAAGGGGTCGCGGCCGCCTGTCACGACCTGGACCTCTACATGGCCCTTCTGACAGTCAATGAGCCGGCGGATCCCGAGGCGCGCGGGCATCTCTACAAGCGCATCTTCACCAGCGGTTATCACGATGGCATCGTCATGGCCTCTTCGCCCCGCAGCGATGTCGTGACCAAGATGATGATCGACTTCGGGGTCACGTTTGTTCTGGCCGGGCGCCAGCTTGACTACCCTGATCTGCCTTGCGTCGATGTTGACAATGTCGGCGGCGCGCGGATGGCAGTGGATCATCTTGTATCGTTGGGCCATTCGAGCATCGGCACAATTGCCGGACCCGCCTATATGTCGGCGGGCGTCGATCGGCTTGACGGTTTTCGAGCCGCCATGGCCGGGCACGACCTGACGGTCGACCCCGCCCACGTCATTGAGGGCGACTTCACCGAGCAGAGCGGCTTCGCCGCTGGCCTGCAGCTGGCCGACAACCCGCCCGGCGCGCTCTTCATCGCCAGCGACATGATGGCCGCCGGAGCCATGCGCGCGTTCGCGGCGCGCGGCCTGCGCGTGCCCGACGATGTTTCCATCGTCAGCTTCGATGGTTTCCCGCTGTCCGCGACGACGCATCCCGCCCTGACCACGATCACCCAACCGGTGGCCGAGAGTGGGCGGCGCGCCGTCGAAATGCTGATCAGCTTGATCGACACCTTGCTGCCAAGAGGCTCCGGCCCCGCGGCGGATGGCGAGAACGGCGCGCCCAGACTGGTGCTGCCAGTGGCCCTCACCATCCGAGAGTCAACGTGTCGGCGCGACACCCATTTAAGGAGGTGATGACATCCAATAACCCTACCGCTAAACCCAACTTGTGTTTCTGGGCGCACCGGGCGCCCGATGGTCCAAAGAGTCACTGGCAAGACATGTTCCGGAGGCGATATCCTCCGGCTTCGCCGGAGGATATCGCCTCCGGGAGCGGGTTGTGCTGGAAACTCTTTAGTCAAGTTACGAAGAGAGAGGGAAAACTTTACCCATGAACAAGAACCTGATTCGCATTTCCGGCCTGGTCGCCGCGACCAGCCTGGTCCTCGCGGCCTGCGGCGCGAGCACGCCCCCCACCCCCCAGATCATCACCAAGGAAGTCATCAAAGAGGTCCCCAAGGAAGTCCGGGTCGAAGTGACCAAGGAAGTCGTCAAGGAGACCGTCAAAGAAGTCATCAAGCCCGCCGCTGATCGCACGGTCGTGACCTGGTACGTCGGTCTCGGCGCCGGTTCGAGCGAGGCTCAGATCGTCCCCGAAAAGGCCTGGGTTGACAAGTACAACAAGTCGCAGGACAAGTATCAGCTCGTCATCCAGATCGTCGACAACGCGGTTGCCGCGCAGAACCTGAAGGCCCAGATCGCCCAGGGCAACTACCCGGACATCATCGGACCGGTCGGCAAGGACGGCCGGGCCGCCTTCGCCGGCGGCCTGCTCGATGTGACGGCACTGATCAAGAAGAACAACATCGACACCACCAAGTACAGCCAGCAGCTGCTGGACTTCGTGAAGGACCCGGACGGACAGGTCGGCCTGCCCTATGCGATGTTCCCGGCCGTGATCTTCTACAACAAGGCCCTGTTTGCCGAGGCCAAGATGAATCCCCGCCCACCAAGTTCGGTCAGAAGTACAAGATGCCGGACGGAAAGGAAGTGGATTGGACCTGGGCGACCCTGCGCGACGTCGCCATGAAACTGACCGTCGACAAGGCTGGCAAGGATGCCACCCAGGCCGGTTTCGATCCGAAGACGACCCGCCAGTGGGGCTTCAACCAGCAGTGGTCGGACTCGCGCGGCATGGCCGTGCTGTTCGGCGGTGGCGGCATCGTCGCCGCAGACGGCAAGACCGCCAAGGTCAGCGACAGCTACAAGCAGGCCTACAAGTGGGTCTATGACGGCATTTGGAAGGACAACTTCTACCCGAGCGGCGAAGAGGCCGGCAGCGAACTGCTCGCCAAGCCGAACGAGTTTGCCTCCGGCAACGTGGCGATGAGCTACACCCACAGCTGGTTCATGTGCTGCATGGAAGGCGGCAACCTGAAGAACAAGTGGGGCGTGGGCGTCGTTCCCGCCGGCCCGGATGGCAAGGTCACCGTCAAGATGCACGGCGACACCTTCTCGATCATGAAGGGCAGCAAGAACCCGGATGCGGCCTTCAACGTCATGCTCGATATCATGAAGTCGAAGGAACTCGAGCAGGTGTACGGCGGTCTGCCCAGCGGCGACGCCGAACGCGCTGCCTTCTTCACCGCGAAGGAGACCCAGTTCAAGTTCAAGCCCGGTGACGTGACCTGGCAGGTGTTCCTGGACAGCGTTCCGTTCCCGGACGTGCCGAGCCACGAGAGCCTGACCCCGAACTACCTCAAGGCGAAGCAGCGGATGCAGGACTTCCAGTCCCTGATCCAGGGCAAGGCCGGCCTGGTCATGGACGACGAGATCGCCAAGCTCGAGAAGGATCTGCAGAAGATCTTCGACGAGGCCGCGGCCAAGTAGTCCTTGGGCCTCAAACAATAAACCTCATCGGAGGCGATGTTCTCAACCCCGGCTTCGTCGGGCGGGAGCATCGCCTCCAGACAGGGATTTGTTTGTGGCTCCCGGTTACAGACAAAGCCGTTGACGCGAGGGCAGGCATCACTGCCTGCCCTCGCTCATAATCCCGGCAGGTGGTATATGGCAACTTTGACGAGTCGCATTTCCAAAGCGCTACCCAAATCGCGCGCTCAAAAACGCGAGGCGCGCCTGGGCTTGACCATGCTGGCCCCGTGGCTGGTCGGCTTGCTCTTTCTGTGGATCCTGCCGATGGGGATCTCGCTCTACTTCTCCTTTACCAACTACGACCCGGTCAAGGCCGATCAGATCAAGTTCATCGGGTTCGACAACTTCGTCCGCATCTTCACTGACGAGGTGGCGATCTGGTCGGGCTTTGTCACCTTCCGCTTCATGTTCATCTACGTGCCCTTCAGCGTCATCATGCCGCTGCTGATCGCGTTGATGATCACCAACAAAACGCTCCCCATCCGGGGGGTCTTCCGCTTCCTGTTTTATCTCCCCTCCATCATCCCCGGCATCGCCGCAACGCTGATCTTCCTGCGCGTGTTCAACGTGCAAACAGGCTGGGTGAATCGAATTCTGGGAGGCATCGGGATCGAGGGACCGAGCTGGTTCTGGGACGCCAACTGGGTGACCATCACCCTCGTCATCCTGGAATTCTGGTTCATCGGCGCAGGCATGATCCAATACATCGCCGCGCTGCAGAACGTGCCCCTGGAAATGTACGAAGCGGCCAAGGTCGACGGGGCCGGCCCGTTCCGGCGCTTCTTTCAGATCACCCTGCCCCTCATTTCATCGGTGATCTTCTACCGGCTTGTGTTCGCCCTGATCTTCGCCATGCAGTACTTCGGAAATGCGATGCTGGTCGGCGGGCTGTCGGGAAACCCTGATCGAAACACGTTGTTCTATAACGTCTATCTGTATCGGGCGGGCTGGACGTTGAACGAAATGGGCTATGCCTCCGCCCTGGCATGGTTCCTCTTCATCCTGGCCGGCGCCGTCACAATCGGTCTATTCGCATCCCAGAAGAAGTGGGTGTTCTATGCGACGGGAGACTAGCCATGGCCTCAAAAGCTGATTCCAACCTGATGTCCCTCGGCAGCGATGCCGCCCTGGCGCGCCAGGCGCGGCGCATGATCGGGCCCGGCCTGATGCTGGTCATGGCCGGCGTCATCATCTCGGCCTTCCTGCTTCCGCTTGCCTACATGCTCACCACCGCTTTCCGGGATGACCGGAAGATGACCGAAGCAGGCGGCGAGACGCCCTGGTATCCGGCCACCGCCGCGAGCCTGGAGTACAACGGCGAAAGCCTTCCGATCCTGAAAGTGCCGACCGCGGACGGCGTCAAGAACTGGGCGCTGTTGACCAAAGGCCGCGAAGACAGCGATTTCATCGATCCGGCCAACCCGACGGCGGGCCCGATCAATTGGAAGGGCTCCTGGCGCACCCTGGAGCGGGATTGGTCGCCCTACTTCACCCTCGACAGCATCACCGAATCCTGGCGGCGGGTGAATTTCACCAACCTCTTCAAGAATTCGCTGTTCGTCTCGGTGATCAGCGTGTTCTTTACCCTGATCTCGTGCACGATCGTCGCCTACGGATACGCGCGTTTCAAGTTCCCCGGCAAGGACATCCTGTTCTGGGTACTGACCGCGACGGTCTTTCTGCCTCAGCAGGTTACCTGGATTCCGTTGGCGATCTTCTACTCCAAGATTGGATGGAGCCAGTCGTATCTGCCCTTAATCGCGCCCGCCCTTTTCGGGAGCGCCTTTGAAATCTTCCTGCTCCGCCAATTCATCATGTCGATCCCCAAAGAGATGGACGAGGCGGCGATGATCGACGGGGCAGGCCCGATTCGAACCCTGGTCTCGGTCATCGTTCCGAACATCATGCCCGCATTTGTGGCGGCCGCGATGTTCCACTTCTTCTTCAAGTGGAACGACTACTTCTGGCCGCTCATCATGCTGTCGGGCAAGGAGGATCTCTACACGATCCCCCTGGGTCTGGCCCAGCTCAACAACACGTTTGGCACCTTCCCGGGCCTGGCCATGGCCAGCGGCGTGATCGCCATCACCCTGCCGATCGTCATCTTCATCATCTTCCAGCGCTACTTCATGCTCGGCAATGTCGTCACCGGCGTTGACAAGTAAATGGCTCGTTGGGCGGTGATCCGGAGTGCGGCCGCAGTCGCGCTCACGCTAAACGTGTGCGCCTGTGCCGCATCCGGATCGCCGACTGCTCCCGTCGCGACGGCGACGCCCGCCGCGACGGGCCGCTTCTACACCCGGGGCGCAAAGATCATCGATCCCAAGGGAAAGGTCTTTGTCGCCCGGGGCGCCAATATCAACGGCCCGGCCTACCACTTCCGCAGCGACCCGATTGAGAACCCCGGGCCGCTTGGGATGTCCAGCCTGGACATGATCGCGAACTGCTGGAAGTTCAACATCGTCCGGGTCAACACCTTCGCCTCGTCGATGCTGCTGTATCCCGAGGATTTCGACCGCATCGTCAAGGCCTTCACCGAGCGCGGAATCGTGGTCATGATCGAGCCGCACGACTACACCGGGCGCTACCCCAGCCCCGACGTGGAAATGAAGATGCTTGCCGGCGGACACCGCACCCTGGCGGCACGCTACAAGGACAATCCCTACGTCTGGTTCAACGTGATGAACGAGCCCAACGCCGAGAAACCCGAACAGGCCCGTGACCTGTGGGTGGAAACGCATCGAACACTCATCCGGGCGATTCGGGAGACCGGGGCGGACAACATCATCGTCGCCGACGCGCACGGATGGGGTCAGGACAACCGCGGCGGATCCGGTTCATCGATTCTGAATTGGGGCGGGGAGTTGCAGAACTTCGACAACAAAGCGCAACCCAACATCGTCTTCAGCCTGCACGTGTATGAACTGTGGAACAACGCCGACCAGGCCTTTGCCGAGTACTTCGACACTGCGGCGGCCAAGGGGCTGCCCCTGATCGTGGGGGAGTTCGGCATGCTGAACGGCCCGCGCGACACCCTGCCCGCCAGCACGTCGATGATGGCGGCGGCAAAGCCGCGCGGGATCGGCTGGCTGGTCTGGCATTTCGATGGCGGCGACACCAATGACCTCACCCTGCCCTCGACCGGCGGCTGGATGATCGACGATTGCGCAGCACCGGCCAACCTCACCCCGCTCGGGCGACTGGTGTGGGATGGCGCGCCGCCCGGGACGAAGTAGATTTATGGACAACGCAGCAAGACCACCGTCCGCGCAGACTGCCACACGCCGGACGCTCATCGGAATCTGGGCAGCATGGGCGGCCGCGTTGCTGGTCTTCCAGGCCATCGTGCCGATGCGGCTGGAGCTGACCCGTCCGGACAGCGCCCTCGGCTGGACGCCCAACGAGACCCGCCGCACGAGCCAGAACGACAAGCCCTATTTGGTCGAGCCCTTTCTGAACGCCCAGGTCGGCTGGGATTCCGAGTTCTACCTGTCGATCGCCACGGCGGGCTACGACGACCCGCTCGTGCGCGCGGTCAAGGCCGGCGGGCGGATGCTCTCGCTCAACTACGCCTTCTTCCCGGGGTATCCGATCGCCATGGCGATCGCGGCCTGGCCGATCCGCTGGATCGGTTTGACTCAGATCGCGGGCTCGACCCTGGGCGGCGTGGTTGTCTCGCTCGTGGCCGCTCTGTTCGCGATGTTCGCCATCGTTGAGCTGACGGGCAAGGACCCGGACAATCGCGCGGATGGCATCCGGGCGGCGACCTATTTGCTCATCTTCCCGAGCGGTTTCTTCCTCGCCCAGGTATTTACCGAATCGCTCTTTCTCGCTTTGGCCCTGTGGTGCCTGGTCTTTGCCCGGCGCGGGAATTGGCTGGCCGCGGGCGCGCTGGCGGTTGGCGTCACACTCACCCGCGCAACCGGTGTTGCGCTTGTCGTCCCGCTCGCCTACCTGGCCTGGCAGGCCTGGGACAGCGCAGCCGGACGCGCCCGAGTGCTGTCCATTCTGGCCGCCGCAGTCCCCGTCATCGTGTTCGCCGCCTGGCGCATTTCGCCGCTGGGCCAATCTTTCGCTGCGGTGGAACAAGCCTGGTTTGGGCGCGAATTCCTGTCGATTGGCAAGTCCTTCTACAACGCCTATCAGGCCGTGGTGCAGATGACCAGCAAGAACACCCAGGCCACGATCTACTTCGCGCTGGAGTTCGCCGCCATCGCCCTCGCTGCGGCGGGCTGCATCGGGGTGGCCCGCCGCCACCCCGACATCGCGCTGTTCAGCGCGGCGGTGCTCGTGGGCTCGCTCACCAGCGGCTACATCCAGAGCATGGTCCGCTACACCCTGACCATGCCCGCCATGTTCTTTTGGCTGGCCCAGCTCGGGCGGCGCCCGGCCTTTGACCGGGGCTGGTCGTTCGCCAGCACGCTGCTGCTGGGCATGCTTGCCATGCTCTTTACGTTTGACATGTGGGTGGCCTGAACGCCGCCCTGAAGGAGACTCTGATGACATCGCAACCCTTTCCGGCCGGTTTTGTGTGGGGGACGGCCACCTCGTCGTATCAGATCGAAGGCGCCGTCAACGAAGACGGCCGCGGACGCTCGATCTGGGATGACTTCGCGCACACGCCCGGGAAGACCAAGGACGGCGGCACGGGCGACGTGGCTGTCGACCACTACCATCGCTACCCCGATGACATCGCCCTGATGAAATCGCTGGGCGTCAAGGCCTATCGTTTCTCGACCGCCTGGCCGCGCATCCTGCCCGACGGCCAGGGCCGCATCGAACCCCGCGGTCTGGATTTCTACAGCCGCCTCGTGGACGATCTGCTCACGGCCGGCATTGAGCCCTATCTCACGCTCTATCACTGGGATCTTCCTTCGGCCCTGCAGGCGCATGGCGGATGGGCCAATCGCGACATCGCCGGCCAGTTCGCTGACTACGCCGCGATTGTCACCCGCGCCCTGGGCGACCGGGTGACGAACTGGATCACCTTGAACGAGCCGTGGTGCGTGGCCTTTCTCAGCCACGAGATCGGCGAACACGCGCCCGGCCTGAAGGATCGCGCTATGGCGATGCGGGCCGCCCACCACTGCAATCTGGCCCATGGTCTGGGCGTGCAGGCAATTCGGGCGGCCACACCCCGCCCGGCCGACACCCGGGTTGGCGTGACCTTGAACTATTCCACCGTCCTGCCCCTGACCGACAGCGAAGCCGACCGTCGCGCGGCAAATCTTGTGCACCAGCACGATCCGTTCTGGTCCTGGTTCACCAAGCCGATCTTCACCGGCGCCTACGGTCCGGTCTGGCCGCCGTTGACCCCGACCGACGCGCCGGAAATCCGCCCCGGCGACATGGCGTCGATTTGCCAGCGCCTGGACTTCCTCGGCGTCAACTACTACACACCGATTCGGATGAAAGATCGGGATGGGATGCCGGAATACACGCGCAATCCGGGCGCAGAGTACACCTTGATGGATTGGGAAGTGGAACCCGAGGGCCTGCGCCGGCTTCTGCGCGACCTTAAATCGGTCACCGGCGGCCACGTCCCATTGTACATCACGGAGAATGGCGCGTCGTTCGTCGATGCGGCCAATGAATCCGGCCAGATTCACGACCCGCGCCGCATCGCCTATCTGCGCGGGCACCTCGACGCATGCCGCCAGGCAATCGCCGAGGGCGTGGATCTGCGTGGCTACTTCGTCTGGTCGCTGATGGATAATTTCGAATGGGCGCACGGCTATCAGCAGTACTTTGGCGTGGTGCATGTCGACTACGCCACTCAGAAGCGCACCATCAAAGACAGCGGCTACTTCTTCCGCGACGTCATCGCCGCCAACGCTATTCTGTAGTTGACACTCCCGATCCCAATATTCCGGCTCCGCCGGAATATTGGGATCGGGAATATCCCTGGCAGCGCGCGCAGCAAGCCACCTCATGAACATCATCAGTTTCAACTCCGCCAATTTTGTCGCCCGCGAAATCAACTATTCCATGACCGAAGGCTGGATGCAGGGCGATGCCGCCACCCAGGCCTGGTATCGCCCGGCGGACACTTTTTCGGCGCGCTTCGGGGCGATGCTGGATGATGTCGTCGCGTTGGGCTTCGGCGCTATCGATCTGTGGCTCGCCCACCTCCATCCGGACTGGGCCAGCGACCAGCACATCGCCCTGGCCCGCCAGGCCCTCGATGCGCGGCAACTCAGCGTGGCCACTCTGGCCGGTTTTGGCGACACGCGCGAGCAGGTGATTCGAGCGTGCGACATCGCCACAGGGCTGGGCACAACCACCTTTGGCCACGGGGCCCGGATCGTCGATCGCGATCACGCCTTCGTCGTCGAGGCGCTCGGATCGCGCGGGCTGCGCCTTGGAATCGAGAACCACCCTGAGAAAACCCCGGCGATTCTGCGCGACCGGATCGGCGATGGCCAGGGCGTGATCGGCGCGATGATCGACACGGGCTGGTTTGGCACGCAGGGCTACAACGCCGCCCAGGCGATCGTCGAACTCAAGGACGTGCTCTTTGGCGTGCATCTGAAGGACGTGCTCGGAGCGGGCGCCCACCACACCTGCCGCTTCGGTCAGGGGGTGGTGCCGGTGCGGGCCTGCGCGCAGGCGCTGCGCCGGATTGGCTACACCCTGCCGATATCCGTCGAGCATGAACCTGAGCGGGCTGATCCGCGCGAAGACGTCCGGGCCAGCGCCGCCCTCCTGCGCGGCTGGATGGAAGAACCTCTTCAACATCCATCATGAATAACCCACCCACGACCATCGCCATCATCGGTTGCGGCAACATCGCCGGACCGTATACCCAGGACATTGCCCGCCACCCGCACCTGCGGCTCAAGGGCGTCACCGACATCGACCTGGCCCGCGCTCAGGCCCTGGCTGACAAGGCTGGCTGCGCCGTCTATCCGAGCGTGGAAGCCATCCTGGCCGACCCCGACGTATCGGTCGTCGTCAACCTGACGATCTTCGAGGCGCATTACGAGATCACCCGGCGCGCGCTCGAAGCCGGCAAACATGTCTACAGCGAGAAGCCGCTGGCCTTGAACGTCGCCGATGCCCAGGCGCTTGTTGCCCTTGCAGCGGAACGCGGGCTGCGCCTGGGCTGTTCGCCGTTTGTCCATCTGGGCGAGGCCCAGCAGACGGCCTGGAAGCTCATCCGCGACGGCCGGCTCGGCCAGGTGCGGGTCGCCTATGCCGAGGTCAACCATGGCCGGATCGAAACCTGGCACCCGAACCCCGTCCCGTTCTATGCCGTCGGGCCGTTATGGGACGTCGGGGTGTATCCGCTCACCTTGCTCACGACGATGCTCGGGCCTGCCCGCTCGGTGACGGCCGCCGGGCGAGTCGTCATGCCAGACCGGGTAACGAAGGATGGGACCCCATATCGGGTGACTACGCCAGACTTTGTCATCGCCGCGATCGAGCACGCTGGCGGCGCGATCTCGCGTCTGACGGCCAGTTTTTACGTCAGTCATCGCTCATCCCGCCAGAAGTCAGGCCTGGAGTTTCATGGCGACATCGGCTCACTCGCCCTGGAAAGTTGGGCGGCCTTTGATTCGCCCGTGCTGGCTGCGAACTTTGGCGAAGAGCTCATGCCAGTGGAGCTTATCGCGCCCACGGTGGGCGGCACGCCGTGGGGAACGGGTATCGCCGAACTTGCCCTGGCGATCGCTGAGGATCGTCCGCAGCGGGTCACCGGCGATCAGGCCGCCCACATCGTGGAGATCCTCGAAGCGATCTCCACGTCAATGCGCACCGAACGCCCGGTGGCCGTCCACTCCGGATTTCCATCACCCGTGCCCATGCCCTGGGCTGTCTGACTCTTCATGCATCCAAGTTCTATGCGCGCCTCCGCGTTCTCGGCGTGAGACGTGCGGGTATCAGGAACGTTTGGTAACTCACTTTGAGAGGCAAGCATGCGAAAATTAGCGCTTGATACCGGTTGGACGTTCAAACAGCGCGATCCCACACGCGTACCGGCCGCGGATGCGGCCCATGTGAGTGGCTGGCTGCCTGCCAATGTGCCCGGCGGTGTCCACCTCGACCTGATCGCCGCCGGCCAGCTCGAAGATCCCTTTGTCGACATGCGCGAGAAGACGAGCCAATGGGTCGGTGAACGTGATTGGTGGTACCGCTGCAGGTTCACCCCGCCCGAGCTGCGCCCGGGCGAGCGCGCAACGCTCGATTTTGAGGGCCTCGACACATTCGCCACGGTGTGGGTCAATGGGCTCCCGGCCGCGACCAGCGACAACATGTTCGTGCCGCTGCAGATCGACGTCACCCGCATGCTGCAACCCGGCGAGAACGAGGTGCTGCTCCTGTTTGAGTCGGCGCTCCGAATCGGGCATGCGCTCGAGTCGCGCTACGGGCAGCGGGCTGTGTGGAACGGCGATGCCAGCCGGGTCTTTGTGCGCAAGGCCCAGTATCACTACGGCTGGGACTGGGGCCCGATCCTGATGGCGGCGGGCGTGTGGCGGCCGGTCGCGCTCGGCCTTTCGCCCGCCCGCATCGATGACGCGCACGTCGAAACACGGCTGAATGCTGGGCGCAGCGCGGCCGCGATCAACGTAACGGTAAATGTCTCGGGCGCGGCGAATGCCGTCGCGGTTGAAATTGTCGACCCGGACGGGCGCGTCGTCGCCGCGGGCGAGGATGCCGCCCGCAACGGCCAGGCCCGCATCGCGCTCGGAGTTGATGGCGCCCGTCTGTGGCAGCCGCGAGGATATGGCGAACAGGCGTTGTACACCGCCCGGGTTGTTCTGCGCGACGCGGCCAGCGCCATCGTCGATTCGACCACCCGACGCTTCGGCTTGCGTGATGTGCGGCTCGTCCAGGCGCCGGTCCGCGGCGAGCCAGGCTCAAGTTTCACCTTCGAGGTGAATGGGGTGGAGCTGTTCTGCGGCGGGGCGAACTGGATCCCGGCCGACAACTTCACCACCCGGATTGACCCCGCCCGTTATCGGCGCTGGCTTGAGCTCGCGGCGAACGCCAACATGCGCATGGTCCGGGTGTGGGGCGGCGGCATCTTCGAAGAGGATGTCTTCTACGATTTGTGCGACGAGCTCGGCCTGCTGGTCTGGCAGGACTTCTTGTTTGGATGCGGGATGTACCCCGCCCACCCCGAGTTCATCGATAGCGTGCGGCGCGAGGCCGAAGCCCAGGTTCGCCGGTTGCGCCACCACCCCAGCCTGGCCCTGTGGGCGGGCAACAATGAGGACTACCAGATTGCCGAGTCCACCCGCGCCTATGACCCCGCCTTTCAGGGCGATTTCACCCAGACCGCATTTCCCGGCCGCGAACTCTATGAGCGCACCCTGCCAGAGGTCGTCGCCCGCCTCGATCCAGGCCGGGCTTACTGGCCCGGCAGCCCATACACCCCGAACGGTCCGACCAGCGACCAGACCGTTGGCGACAGGCACACCTGGGACGTGTGGCACGGCGCAATGGCCGACTACCAGGACTACCCGCGCCTGGAGGGCCGCTTCGTCAGCGAGTTCGGGATGGCGTCCGCGCCGCGCCGCGCCCTGATCGACCGATACGTCTCGGCATCCGAGCGCGCGCCGCGCAGCGAAACGATGGACTGGCACAACAAGGCCGAGGGCGGACCGAGACGCATCGCGACTTACATGATCCGGAACATCTGCGCTGCCGAGCCAACCGACCTGGACGATTACATCTACCTGTCCCAGTTCAACCAGGCCGAGGCGATGACTTACGCCTTTGCGGGCTGGCGTCGGCGCTGGGGGACGCCCGGCGGACGGGCTGTTTCGGGCGCGCTGGTGTGGCAGCTCAATGACTGCTGGCCGGTGACGAGCTGGGCGATCGCCGACTATGACGCCGTTCCAAAACCCGCCTGGTATGCGACCCGGCGCGCGCTGGCCCCGATCGCGCTAGGCCTGCGTCGTCGGGGCGGCCAGGCCGAAGCCTGGGTGGTGAATGAATCACCGATAGACGTATCGTTTGATCTCCAGGTCCGTACGTGGGCGTTGGACGGCGCGCCGCGGCGTGTGTCGCAGCGGCCGGTGACGGCCCTCGCCAACGCCGCGACAGAAATCGACATTGACATCACTCCTCTCGGAGACGATGAGGTTCTCTCGTTACGCGCCGTAGCCTCCGGGTATCCCCTGGCAGCCAGCGCGTGGCGCGAGCCCTACAAGAGCCTGGTCCTGCCCGACCCGGGCCTGCTTATCACCCGCAGCGGGCCCGACTCGCTCAAAGTGAGCGCGGCCCGGCCGGCCAAGGGCGTCTGGCTGGAGGCCCCCGGACCTGACATCGAATGGAGCGACAACTTCCTCGATTTGTGCCCGGGTGACGCGCTGGAAATCCACGCGCCGGGCCTGGGCGATCGGCCTGTGTCGGCCCGCTGGCTTGGTGACCGGCGGTTCTCCGCCTAACTCTCCGCCAAGTAATGTCCGGAAATTGCATTCCCCGGCTCCGGCGGGGAATGCAATTTCCGAGTCATGTTCGCTGGCACGCAGGACGGAGCGTCAGACGGCGATCGCGCGCGCGGCCGCGACGGCAGCCAGCAGAAGGTGGTGCGGTGTATCAGATGGCAGAGCGCAGCCAGGTCCGAGCACAAGCTTCTGGGTGCCCGCCTCCAGCACGCTCGCGTGCAGGTCCGCAGCCACTTCATCTTCCGACTGCCAGTCAAAAAACTTCTCGTTCATCCCGCCGATGAGCGCCGCGGAAGTCAGCGCCCGCGCCTCGGACAGCGAGGGCGCGCTGTTGAAGTGCGACCAGCTCAGCGCCTCGCACGGGTAGTCCGCGCAACGGTCAAAACGCAGATTCATGCCATGAACATGAACCATCCGAATCATCCCCTCGGCAGCCTCGAGGATGCGCCGGTCATAGGGATCAACATACTCGGCGTACTGGGCATCGGTCAGCCCGCCCCATTCCGGTTCGACCGCCCCGTTGATGGAGTAGAAAATCCCATCCGCGCCGGCATCCCGGAGCGCGTGCAGGTAGCCAATATGCGTTTCAGTCACGGCTTCGAGCGCAACGTGGGCCTGGGCAGGATGCGCCAGCGCGAAGGCGAGCGACCCGCGCCCGGCTGCCCGAACGAGTGCCTGGAGCGGATTGAAGAGGGTGTCGATCAGCGGCACGTGCGGGCCAAACGCGGTGCGCAAGCGGCGCAGACAGGTCAGTTGCGCGCTCTGAATGGGTGACGTAGGAGCGAGCGGTTCAAACCGCAGCAAGTCGGCCGGCTCCTTCAAACCGCGTATGCCGGGCAAGGGCAGGCGATAGTCATTCATCACCTTCACAAAGTCCCAGTCATAGGCCTTCTGGAAGGCGATGTGGCGATCCGCGCTCTCCTCACCCGTCAGGTGTTCAGACCCGAAGTGCAGCCAGGCCGAGATCGGCAGCCGGTCAATGGGTTCGCCGCGGAGCGCGGCATCGAGTCGTTCGCGTTTGGTCATCATGGTCTGCTCCTCTCCGGAAGGCCAAATCGGCCATCGGTACCTTGAGATCATACCCCCCGCGCTAGCGATCGAAAACGGCGATCCAATCCGCGCGAATCTGCCGAAATCCGTGGATAAGACCAGCCGCGCCCATGACGGACCGAGCGGGATTGGACCTGGATCGATCCGTGTTCAGGGCGCCGGCGAAACGCGCACCTGGCCAAGCGTCACAACGTCATTCGGTTTTCCGGTCGGGAAGCGGGTAAATGTCCGCGTGTCGTAGAACCCGGTCACCAACGTCACGACGCTCGGCGCATCCCGCGGCAATACGATGGCGAAGGATTCACTGACGCATTCGCCAGGACGCCAAAAGTCGGTGGGGTAGTTCCCGCCAACCGGCGCGTGATCGTCCTGGGCCAACAGGCCGCCGGATGCGTCAAGGGCATGCGCAAACACCTTGGCCTCGATCCCATTGCCCTTCCACATCTCGTAGGTTAGCGATACGGAGAGGGTGTCGCCCGCGCGCGCTTCCGTTGGGAAGCGTGCCTCACGCAAGGCGATGCCATCGAACATTGCCAGCGGCGGTTGCCAGAATACCGCCATCGGCGCAGGTTCGGCCAGCCTGAAACGCCCAACGATGGGCGTAATCGGCCGGCCCTCGGAATTGACGGCGGTTAGTCCGCGGCCGGCTTTCACAGTCGGGAACGCGCTGCCCGCCTGCTGCACTTCCGCCTCGTAGACGGCCACATTGATCCGGCCCAGGGCCGGGAGGCCGGCGCATGGGACATCGATCAGGATGTCATAGTTCTCCTGCCAGGTGTCGCCTGCATGCCAATTTGTGCTGGGGAAATTCCCCCGAGCCGGGAATACGTTGACCATTCCGAGCACACGCTCGCCGGGGCCAAGCGCGCTGATGCCAAAAGCAAGCTGGGTGCTTGACGTATTCAGTGCGCGCCACGTGGCGGTCACATGGGCGTATTGACGAATGCCTTCGCTATCCTGGAGGTAGGCGCTGCCAGCCTCAAGCGCAACAAGCTGGACCTTGTCTTCGAAGGTGAAGAGCGCGCTTCGATCCGCGCTGTTTCCGACCTGGACCAGATATGCCGGCTGCAACAGCGCAAAGGGAGTCGCCACCGCCAAACCCAGGAACGCCACTCCAGCCACCGCATAGACGCCCGATCGGGCCGGCCGCAGGATGGGCCCAGCCAGGAGCGACGACCAGCCAAAGGCCAACGCGCATGCATACGCCCCGATCGCCGGCAGCAGGTAACGGCCCGCCAACAAGGCCGACGACTGGAAGTAGATCGCCCGATATAGCGGCAGCACCATCATCGCCAGCCCAAAACCAACGAGCAGAACTACCGCGGCGCGCTGACTAGCAGACGCCCGGCGCAGGCCCAGCGCCAGACCGATCACACCCGCGAAACAAAAGGCCGCAATCAGACTGTAGACCCAGTCGGGGTACTGTACGTTGCTCCAACCAAACGCGCCCCAATACGTTCGGAATGCATTCACGAAGATCTGCGGCAGCCATTGGTCGCGCAAGGCGATGCTCAGCCCTTCGCCGATGACGGCAGTCGGCTGGGTCAGCAACGGGTTGGCCGAATTGCGGTCGACGATCAAACGCCCATACCGAAGCAGATTCGACACGAAGAAGGGGCCGGCAAGCAGCGCAAACGGCAACGCCACCGCGGCACCGCGCGCCAGCGTCGCGCCAATTGGCCAGCGCCGCCGCCAGGCCAGGGCCAGCAACGCGACAAAGGCGTATACGATGATGGCGTAGCTGCTGTTCTTGCTCAGCACGCACAGGCCGAGCGAGAGCCCCAGGATTGCGAACTCACGCCTGCGCGGCGCGGCCCCGGCGAGGGTGATTCGCAAAAGGAGCCACGCCGACAGCGTGCCGACCACCGCCACCATGACATCGTCGTTGACCATGCTCGAGACAAATATGGCCAACGGGTTGAATGCGGCCAGAGAGGTCGCAAACGCCGCCGCCGCCGGTGACTCGGGAAACGTCAATTGGGCCATCCGGGCCACGATGTAGACACAGATCGCACCCAGAATGGCGGAGACCAGCCGGGCCGCGTGCAGGGCAAGGAGGGTCCCCCGCCACGGAACGCCGTCACCCGGCGAGCGCAGCAGCAAGCGCATCCCGCGACGATTGCTGCCATCGAAGGCAAAGACATTCGGGGTCGGCGTCTGACCATCCGAGCGATCTATCCATCCCGTCAAAACAGCTTGCAGGACGTAATACAGCGGCGGCTGGTGGGATTGATCAAGCAGGGAGCGGTTCTCGTCGCTCAACACGTCCGGAAGCGCTTTCGCGGCAACTACATGATTGACGAAACCAAAATGACCGGTTTCGTCGTTGGCCCCATACGGCGGATTAATCACCCCATACAGGGCCGCCAAGACGAGATGAGCGATGGCGATGACCATCGGCCAGTTGCGCCGCAGGGCCGTGCTCATGCGGACCCCGTCTGGATCGAAGCGAGTTGATTCAACACTGTCCGTTCAGTGCGTGTCACGGGACGGGCTGCACTACCCGTAGCGCCCATTCAGCCCGGACATTGTAGAACAGTCGCGCCGACGCGGGCGGGGCAGCGGCGGCGGCGTGCAGGTTGCGAAATCAATATGGCACAATGTCGCCGCCACCATGGGAGATGCCAAAACCAAAGCGCCGAGCCGCCTGCCCGGCACGCCATTGTTGACCGCCAGGCGCCCACGGTGGGCGTTCTGGGGCATGGTAGCCCTCACTTTGGTTGTCTGCGCGATTCGCTTCACCGATTTGAGCGCTCGCACCTATTGGGTCGATGAGGGCTTCACGCTATACCGGGTGTACGGCACCTGGTCGGACATCGTCACAAACGCGATCAACCTTCAGGGTCTGTCCACCTCGGACATACATCCGCCGCTGTATTTTGCCGCGCTGAAACTGTGGGTAACGTTTGGCGGGGCCAACGAATATGTGATGCGCGCCTTCTCGGTTTTCTGCGGCATCCTTCTTGTGCCCTTGAGCTACGTTGCCGGCCGCCGGCTGTTTGGCCGCGGAGCTGGCGTTATCGCGGGCGTGCTGGCCGCGCTCTCTCCCGCGTATCAGTGGTATTCGTGGGAAATCCGGATGTACTCACTCACGCCGCTGCTTGCCGCGCTGACCATGTATCTCCTGGCGCGCGCCATCGGCGCAAAACACTTCCGGCCGCTCGCCTTTGCGGGATGGGCGGCGATGTCGCTTGTTGCGGTGTTTACTCACTACAGCTCGGTAAGCCTCTTGATCGCTCAGGCTGCTTTCGTGTTTGTATCCTTATTCCTCCGCGTTCGGCGCTTCCGCGGGCGGTATCTTGCCGCCCTGGCGCTGATCGGTGTGGCGTCTATGGCAGCCGCCTTTTTCCTCCCGGGAATCTCCAACAGCGCGCGCCAAATTTTGAGCCTGCTTCTTCTGAACGCATCACAGCCGCGACCCGAGCCCGTCTCCCTGATCGCCATCATCCATGATGTGCTGGGCGCATCCACGTTTGGCATGAATGCGGCCGACCCTACTGGTGGATTGCTGGAAGCGGCGGTCGCTGCGGTGGTCGTCGCCGGCGTGTTTTTGCCCCTGTCCCGGGGGCGCGGTTGAGCGAGCGCGCGCTGACGGCGGCGAGTATCGTCACGCCGGTGCTGTTCTGGTCGGCCCTGTCTCATGTGCTCGAGAATCGGCCCAGTTTCAGGTACGTCATCATCATCCTGCCCGCGATGCACGCGCTGATGGGCCACTTCGGGGCGATGGTCTGGTCTCGATTTGTCCGATCACAGCAGGCGCTCGGAGGATGGCGGAACGCTGCTCGAGCCGGAATCGGGATTGCCGTTATTGCGTTTATTCTGGGCGTCAATGCTTTTGGGTTGGAGCGCACATTTGTGCGCACCTCGAGCTGGCAGGACGACTGGCCGTCCTTGATCCGCTATGTCCGCCAGCACTGGCAACCCGGGGATGCGCTGATGATCAACTTGTACACGCCGGAGACGGTGATGCAGGATTTTCTCGGCGATATGCCCATGGACATCCTGATCGCGCGCAAGTGGGTGGCCAGCGCCCCCGAGTCCGTGCTCGCCCAGCGCCTGCAATCGCAGTACACCCGGATCTGGCATGTCAATACCGGGGGAGACGGTGGCTACATGAGCGCCGAGGTCAGGGAAATCTTTCGGCCGTTTGACCGCCGCGATCGCGTGACGTTTCCATCGCGCACGAACATTTTGCAGCTCGACCGGTATGACACGCGCGCGTACGTCGGTGACGCCATCCCGCCCGACGCGCGCCAGCTTGCTGTGCCGCCAGCACCGCCGGCGACCTATCCGGTTGCCTACAAACTCAGACCGGGCAGCGAATTTGGCCAGACACCCAATGCTGCCCTGACGCTGTACTGGGCGCGCGGGCAGGCAGTCGAACTGCCCGCATCGCTGTCAATCCGGCTGCGCGACAAGAACGACGATGTGTGGATGGACTGGAATATCCCGGCGGAACTCGAAGATTTGCCGCGCGCATGCTCGGCCGGAAAGGTGTGTGCGGCAGACTACACCCTGCTACTTCCGCCCGGATTGCCCCTGATCACGTATCGGCTTGACCTGGCGCCGCTCTCCAGCGCCGGCCGGCCTTCATCCCCGCAGGTCACCGTCCCGCTCGAGGCATCTGATGTTTCGTGCTGTCTACGCACGCAACGCGCACTGGCGGCCAAGGTAACATTTGCGGCCGGCGATGTGGCGCTGGCTGACGCAGAATTCCCGGACCGGCTGTATCCAGGGAGACCCGCTTCGCCCTCGTCTTGACCTGGCGCCCCATTCGGACAGCCGCCCCTGGCTGGGCGACGCGGATTTCGCTCGCACCGCTCATCGGAAACGATGTTGCGACTGTCGTGCGGGAGGCGGGACCGCCCGATCTCCCGCCCTCCGCCTGGCCCGTTGGAGAGTTGATCCGCGACCAATATGCGTTGCCTCTCCCCTACACGATAGTGCCAGGGGTATACCGCCTGATGCTCGCGCGCACCGGCCCGGGCGCGCCGATGGGCGACAGCTTCCTCGGGTTCGTGCAGGTGGAGGACTTCCCGCGCTCGCCCGTTCCGGCGTCGGTTCCGGTATCAATCAGTGCGCGGGTCGGTGAGATGACCCTGCTGGGCTACGGGTTTGATGCGCCATTTGCGCGCGGGGATACAACGGAACTGCGGACGATGTGGCGGGCCGACGGCACACCGAGCCGCGATGGTGTGCTGTTTGTCCATGTGCTTTCGCCACAAGGCAAGCTCGTCGCTCAGGATGACAACAGCCCGGAACAAGGCAAGCGGGCGACCCAGACATTTCGGGCCGGAGATGGAATCAATCAGCTCCAACGGCTCGCGCTTCCCGCCGATTTGCCGGCCGGCGAATATCGAGTCATGAGTGGCATCTACGATCGCGCGGGTGGCGCGCGTTGGCCCGCTACGCGCGATGGCCAACCGGCGCGGGATGATCTCGTGCCGCTGATGACATTCACTCTGCCTGAGCTGCCGCCGATGTTCAGGGCCTTCCTGCCCGTCGTCAGCACCGGCGGCGCGGCCCAGTAGTGTGCCGCAAGAAGCGGGCCCCCGGCGAAGCTGGGGGCCCGCTTCCTGCATTTTCACTTAACGTCGACTTAAGCGCGCCGCGCCATGCCCTTAACGCGCAAGCCGTAGGCTGTTTGGGAAAAGGAGAGATATGAATACCCAAAAAGCCATTACCCTGTCCGTGCTTGCCGCCGCGCTCCTGAGCGCCTGCGGCGGCGCCGCCGCCCCCGCCCCTACTGCCGCACCCGCCGCCCGGCCCACCCTGCCGCCAGCCACAGCGGTTCCGGCGGCCCCAGCCGCCAGCAGCGCCAAGTTGCCCGCCGTGGATCCCCTGAAGGTGACCGGCAACATCGTCACCGCCGGCAGCTCAACTGTCTTCCCGTTGACGCAGCGAATCGCCGAAATCTTCAAGGACGAAGGCTATAAGGGCCAGATCACCATCGACAGCATTGGCACCGGCGCCGGCTTCGAACGCTTTTGCAAAGGCGAAACCGACATCTCCAATGCCAGCGCGAAGATCAGCGCCGCCCAGACTGAGTCCTGCAAGAAGAACAATATCGAGCCGATCGAGTTCCGCGTGGCAACCGACGCGCTGGCCGTTGTGATGGACAACGAGAGCCCGTTTCTCAAATCGCTGACCGTCGTGCAATTGGCTAACATCTTCTCGGGGACCTTCAAGACCTGGGACCAGGTCGACCCGACTTTCCCGAAAGAGAAGATCATTCTGTTCAGCCCAGGCACCGACAGCGGCACCTTTGACTATTTTGTCGAGCGGGTGTTGAACAAGGACAAGAAGGCGATCCTCAACGCCAACCCGCAATTGAGCGAGGATGACAACGTGCTCGTGCGCGGGGTCGAAGGCAGCCAATATGCGATTGGCTACTTCGGATACGCTTACTTCGATGCCGAGCGCAAGCGCCTCAAGGCGATCTCAATCGACGGCATAGAGCCGAATCGCGAGAACGTCGATAACGGAAAATACCCGTTGGCGCGACCGCTTTTCCTGTATAGCACTTCGAAGATCATGAAGGACAAGCCGCACGTGGCATCGTTCATCAACTTCTACGTCAGTCGCGTCCCGGACGCCCTCAAGAAGGTCACCTACTTTCCGGCTCCCGCCGCCGACACCGATAAGGCCCGCCAGAACTGGCTGGACGCGGTGAAGTAACCGAAACGAAAGCAATATCCCCCGGCTCCGCCGGGGGATGTTGCTTTCGAATTAACCCTTTCTTAACGCCAGCGCGCTACAACGAGACGAAACATGCAAGGCACATCGAACCTCGCCGCGATCCGTCCCCGCAGGCCCACTTCGCTGGCCCGCCGCCCCCGGATCGGTGAGCTGATCATCCAGGCCCTGCTGTTTTTATGCGGCCTGATCTCGGTCTTTACCACCCTCGGTCTCGTCGTCGCCCTCGGCTCGCAAGCCCTGCGTTTCTTTGAAGATCCAGCGGTCAAACTGCTCGACTTCCTGACCACGACCCGCTGGTCGCCGAACATCGGCCAATTTGGGATTCTGCCTCTCGTCACCGCGACGTTGACGACGACCGTGCTCGGCCTGCTGGTGGCCATCCCGCTCGGGCTCGCGGCGGCCGTCTACCTCAGCGAATACGCAACCCCCCGCGCGCGCGCGGTGCTCAAGCCCATCCTCGAGGTGCTGGCCGGGATCCCCACGGTCGTGTATGGCTACTTTGCGCTGACCTTCATGACTCCGGTGTTGCGGGCGGTTTTCGGAAACGATACCGTCAAGGTCTACAACATGGCCGCCGCCGGCCTGGTCATGGGGATCATGATCGTGCCGCTCATATGCTCAATGAGCGAGGATGCCCTGAGCGCGGTCCCGCGCGCGCTGCGCGAAGGGTCGTTTGGACTCGGCGCAACCCGGCTCGAAACCAGCCTGCGGGTCGTTGTGCCCGCCGCGCTTTCAGGCATCATCGCCGCGGTCGTGGTCGGCGCCTCGCGCGCCGTCGGCGAGACCATGATCATGGCCCTGGCTGCGGGAGCCGGGCCGAACTTCACTCTGAATCCGTTTGACTCGGCCGAGACCATGGCCGGGCACATCGCCCGCATCACGGGTGGCGATGTGGACTACAACAGCATCGACTACACCAGCATCTTCGCAGTGGGCTCCATGCTCTTCCTCATGACCCTGACCCTCAACTTCATCAGTCGCATCTTCGTGCGGCGATTCCGGCGAGGTGTATGAGTAGCGCAGGCGGCCCGGGCGCCGAGTCCGCTCCGCTCCCTCGTGGCGTTCGGGCCGCTCCGGCCAGTCTCGCCCCCCGCAAGCGCGCCGCCGCTTTCGGCCAGCGGGCCATGTTGGCCTCGCTCGTGGTCGCGCTGATTGCCCTGGTCGCGCTGCTGGCCACCATCGCCAACGGAGCTTTTGGCTACGTCATTGTGCGTCAGCTCAACAATCCCGCCTCTTTGGCCGCCCGCCCGCTCGAGGAGCTCACGGTGGCCGAACTCGTCGATATCCTGTATGTGAAGGCCACCGAGGGGAGCATCGACGACCTGACGCCCGGCGTTATCCGGCGGCTCGAGAGCGAGCAACCGCTGGACAGCCGCGCGCGTGAAGACATCCTCGCCATCGTGATGCAGCGGGTGGTCAAGCAGGAGACCCTGGACTCATTCACGCTGGCCGAGTCGATCCTGGAACGCGGCCGCATCGAGGCCGAGGTGATGGATCTTAATCTGCTCACACGCCCGGGTGAAGGCGCCGCCCAGGCGGTCTTTCGCTCCTGGCTAAGCCCGCAGTTTCTGGTCCGGACCATGAATTCCGTTCCCGAAGTCTCCGGCGCGCGGACCGCCATCCTGGGCTCGCTGGCCATGATCGCGCTGACGATGCTTGTCGCGGTTCCGATCGGCGTCGGCGCGGCGATCTATCTCGAGGAATACGGCGGCAAGGGTCGCCTGTCGCAGATCATTCAGACCAACATCAATAACCTGGCGGGTGCCCTCGATCCTGTATGGCATGCTTGGACTGATGATCTTTGTGCGCGGGCTGGAGGCGTTGACCAGCGGCGCTGCGTTTGGGATCACCGGAGGCAATGGACGCACCCTGTTGTCCGCCTCCCTGACCATGGCCCTGCTGGTTCTCCCCATCTTGATCATCAATGCCCAGGAGGCCATCCGGGCAGTTCCCAACTCCCTACGTCAGGCGGCCTATGGTGTGGGCGCAACAAAATGGGAGACCATCCGAGACCATGTCCTGCCTTCCTCGATGCCTGGGATTCTGACCGGCACGATTCTGGCCCTGAGCCGGGCGATGGGCGAGACCGCTCCACTCATCGTCGTGGGCGCGTCAACCTTCATCGTCACCGATCCCAACGGACCCTTCTCGAAGTTCACCGCCCTGCCCATCCTGATCTACAACTGGACGGCCCAACCCGGGGAACAATATCGCAACATCGCAGCAGCCGCCATCATCGTCCTGCTCGTCCTGCTGATCTCATTGAACGCCGTGGCGATTGTGCTGCGCAATCGCTATAGCGGGAGGCGCTAGCCATGGGTCGCTCCTTGGCACAGCGCCAGCGCTGTCGTTTCCGGAAGGAATCTCCCCCGGCGAAGCCGGGGGAGATTCCTTCCGATAATCGGTTCGTTCGGGAGTCCCACGAAAGTCATGATCTTTAGCAACACCTTATCTTCAATGTCGAAGACGGCCGTGGCCATCGGCGCCCCGATCGAGAGCGGCGTCAAGATGCGGGCCGAAGCGGTCAGCATTTTCTACGGCGCCTTCCGGGCGGTGGCCGAGGTCTCCCTCCCCATCCGCGAGCGCAAGATCACCGCCATCATCGGCCCGAGCGGCTGCGGCAAGAGCACCTTGATCCGCGCCTTCAACCGGATGAACGACCTGGTTGCGGGGGCCCGAATCGCCGGCGCAATCACCCTGGATGGCGAGGACATCTATGCGGCCGCGGTTGACGCGGTGGCTGTGCGGCGGCGGGTCGGGATGGTCTTCCAGCGTCCAAACCCGTTCCCGAAGTCCATCTATGACAACGTCGCCTATGGCGTGCGGCTGGCCGACCCGCGCACTGCCCGCTCTGTCCTGGATGGCATCGTTGAGGACAGCCTGCGCCGGGCGGCACTGTGGGACGAAGTCAAGGACAAGCTCAAGGAATCAGGCATGGCCCTCTCAGGCGGGCAGCAGCAGCGCCTGTGCATCGCTCGAGCCATTGCCATCGAGCCCGAGGTCATCCTGATGGACGAGCCGTGCAGCGCGCTCGATCCGATCGCAACGATCAAGATCGAGGAGCTGATGCAGGACCTCAAGGAGCGCTACACCATCGTCATCGTCACCCACAACATGCAGCAGGCCGCCCGGGCAAGCGACTACACCGCGATGATGATGATGCGCCCGGACCGGGCCGGTGAGATGATTGAATTGGACGCAACGCAGGTGATCTTTACTACCCCGAAGGACAAGCGCACCGAAGACTACGTCTCCGGGCGCTTTGGATAGAGCATGGCCGTATCATCCCGACCCGCCCTCGATCGCGATCTGCTTCGCCTGCTGGGCGATTTGCTCCGCCTCGGCAGCCAGGTCGACCAGCAGATCGAACGCGCGATGAAGGCCCTCCGCACGCGTGACCTGCAGCTTGCCCGGCAGGTGGCAGAGGTCGATGAGCGCCTCGATCAGCTCCGCTATCAGCTCGAGCAGGAATGCGTTTCGACCATTGCCATGCAGCAGCCCGCTGCCACTGATTTGCGCCGGATCATCGCGATCGCCCATATGACGGTCGAGCTGGAGAGGATGGCCGATCACGCCCGCGGAATTGCCACGATCGCCCTGCGCCTGGCCGACGAGCCTCTCCCGCTGGCGCTGACCGACGCCGAGCGCATGGCCGAGGTCGCCCGTGACATGACCCGCCAGGCGCTGGACGCCTTTGTTCGGATGGATGCCGGACTCGCCCGCCGGGTGGCCGGGTTGGACGACGAAATTGACGCGCTATATCGGAAGGCCCTCGGGGCCATCACCGAGCGGATGCGCCAGGACGCTTCCTGCGCAACGGCCGCCACCTACCTGTTGTGGGTGGTCCACAATCTCGAGCGGGTCGGCGACCGGGCCACTAATCTCTGCGAGCGGGTGATCTTCGCCGCAACGGGCGCGCTGGGCGACTACAAGCCCGAAAAAACAGGCCCGGTCGCGTAACGCCATGACTTCCGTCCTGCTGATCGAAGACGATCCCACCCTGTCGGCCCTGCTGTCCGAACAGCTCCGGCTGGAGGGTTACGAGACGACGGCCTGCGCCGACGGCGAAAAGGGGCTGCAGGCGGCCCGCTCACATGCGTGGGACCTGTTTCTCGTCGACGTGATGCTTCCCAAGCTCGACGGACTGTCGTTGTGCCGGATTATCACGAAAGAAAGTGAATCGCCGGTGCTTCTCCTCACCGCCCGCGGGACCGAGGCCGACCGGGTGATCGGGCTGGATTCGGGCGCCCACGACTACATCGTCAAGCCCTTTGGGATGCCCGAGTTGTTGGCCCGGGTGCGGGCGGCGCTGCGGCGGGCCGGGCGCAGGGCGGCGGCCGTCATGCGGGTCGGCGAGGTCGTCGTCGACACGGCCGCCCGGCGGGTGTGGGTGGGCGATCGCGAGGTGAAGCTGAGCCTGAAGGAATACGAGTTGCTCAGTGTGCTGCTCCGTCACCGTGGGGCCGCCCTCACCCGCGACTTCCTGATTTCGCAGGTCTGGGGGGTTGATTTCGCCGGCGACACGCGAACGCTCGATGTCCATATGCGCTGGCTGCGCCAGAAAGTCGAAACCGACCCATCGGCGCCCCAATTACTGCAGACCGTGCGCGGCGTGGGTTACCGGATAGACTAGGGGCCTTGAGCCTCACACCCACCCAATGGCTGATCGGCGGGATTGCCGCCCTGATCATCGGATTCTCCAAGACCGGCGTGCCCGGCGCCGGGATTCTGGCCATCCCCCTCATCGCTTCACTATTCGTCGGCCGCTCATCGCTCGGCGCGACGCTGCCGCTGTTGCTGGGCGCCGACATCGTCGCAGTCCTGCTCTTCCGGCGGCACGCCCGCTGGGATGAGCTCATCCGCCTGGCGCCGTCGGTGCTGGTCGGGTTTGCGCTCGGCATCGGGGCGTTTCTGCTGCTGGACGAGCAGAAAGGCACCAAGGACCTGATCGGAGTCGTGATTGGCTGGGCGGTCCTGATCATGGTTGTCGCCCAGGTGATCCGGATGCGGCTGGGCGACCGGCTGACCCTGCAATCGCGGGCGGCCACGGCCGGCGCGGGGATTATGGGCGGGTTTGCGACGATGGTGTCGAACGCGGCCGGTCCGATCATGCAGATCTACCTGACCAGCCAGAAGCTCGACAAGATGGCCTTTATGGGCACGGCCTCGTGGTTCTTTCTGATATTCAATTCGCTCAAGATCCCGTTTTACATCGGGCTGGCCGCCCTGGCCCCGGACAAGCCGTTCTTTACGGCCGAGGGGCTGATATTTTGTCTGATTCTCGTGCCCGTGCTGGGGCTGGGCACGGCGCTCGGGCGTTGGACGCTCCATCGGCTGCCCCAGCGGGCCTTTACGATTGTGGTGCTGGTGCTGTCGGCCGTCGCCGCTGTGCGGCTGATCTTGGCGGCGTGATGTCAAAATCGGCATGCCCCGGCTTCGCCGGGGCATGCCGATTTTGAGAAACCACCTTATGCCGCCTCGTGCTCGGGCGGCCGGGTGACCAGCACCGGGGCAGAGGCGTGCCGGATGACGTGATCGGCCACGCTCCCGATGAGGGTGCGCTTGAGCCCGCCCCGGCCATACGTCGACATCACGATCATGTCGGTCTGGATGTCCCTGGCCACCTGCAGGATGACGTGAGCGGGGTTGCCGTGAGCGACCAGGGTCTCGGTCTTAATGTGCTCGTGAGTGAGTGTGGCTGCGACGGCGTTCAGATAGGCCCGGCAATGCTCCTCGGTCACGTCATGGCCGTGGTGCATCTGGCCGGTGGGCGTCGGATGCAGGTCGGCCGGGCCAGTGACAACCCGCAGGAGAAAGACCTCCGCCCCGTTGGTATGGGCCAACGAGCGGACATGCGGGAGGGCGCCTTCGGAGACGCGCGAGCCGTCAAGGGGAACCAGGATGCGCTTCATGAGAACCTCGCTGAGGCCGGCCGGCTCATTTGGCGATGCCGAGCTGCGGGGCCTGCGTGGTTTCCAGCCTAGCGGACCGTGCCGCGTCCCGCATCATGCACCTGGTCACCTCTTGCCTGGCCAGTTGGTCAGGCAGGGCGGGACCCGTAGAAACGGACTGCGGACGTAATACCCGTTGGAGGCAGACGGTACAATCGCAAAATGGCGGCACAAACGATCATCGGACCGGCTCGGCGCGAGAAACTCGCGCTATGCGTGATCCTGATCGCGCATATCGGTCTCTCCGTCTGGTCGTCGCTGGTCACACCCGTATGGGAGGCCTATGACGAGACAGGCCACTACTTTTATGCGCGTTACATCGCCCTGAACAATCAGTTGCCCGATCTTTCGAGCGGCAGCCAGATCGCCTTCGACGAAAGTCACCAACCACCCCTCTACTACTGGTTGGCATCTATCCCAATGCGATTTGTGGATACGTCCGACGACCTGAGGCCACGTTTCGCCGCTTCCCCAGTTGCCGTTATTCCACCGGCACAGGACGCCTGGCCATACGCCGGCACGGTGCTTGCTTTCCGGCTTTCTCGAATGGTGACTGTCATGTTGAGCGTGCTTGGGCCGCTATTCACATGGCTTGCCCTGCGCGTCCTCTTGCCCCAGCGCCCCAGTATTCGTTTAATGGGCGCCGCGCTGTATGCCTTTTGGCCGCAATACGTTTTTCAGAGCGGCACCATCACAAATGACATCGCGATTGGGGTGTGCGCCGCGGCGGTGTTCTGGGCAACCGCCCGATTGGTTTGCCAGCCGCCAAGTCGGATGCCATTCAACGCAGGCCTGGTGGCAGCCACTGGGGTATTGGCGAGTCTGACAAAGGACAGCGGCCTCACACTGCTGTTGTTCGCCGTCGGGGCAATCGCCGTAGTCGCGGTCGCTCGGATGCGTGTCAGCCGCTCTCAAGTCGGATTGGCAGCCCTTATCGCCGTGATGGTGCTGGGCGCAGGGCTATCATTTGGCGCGATCACGTCGCAGGGAAGGACACTTCGCCAGTGGAAGGTTATCCCCGGGGCGAGCAAGGTCATTGACGGTCTGTTTCCGGTCACCCCCGCTGCGGTTTCGCAAGATCGGCTTGACGATCAACAAACCGTGGGCCCTGAGTCGGCGCAGCAGGTCGAGCCATTGGCCGCGCGGCTGGAATCCATGCTGCGGACCGCGCCGAACGTCCTGGGGTTTGACACCTTCAAGATGCTCCTCGCAAGTTACGGCTGGGGAACGCTGGGAATTCCTGACTTGTGGTATTTCGGCGCGGCGCTGGCGCTAATCATGCCGTTGCCCGGAATCCTCAATGCGCTGAGGCGCAAGCCCGAGCGACTCGCGCTGGCCCTGGCGCTCCTGTTTTTCGCTGCAGTGGCCGCCGCGCCGATTGGGCGCGTGGTTGGCGCCCCCGACACTGCGATCATCGGGCGCTTCATTGTTCCCGCGCTGGCAGGTATCACTGCGATTGTCGCCCTGGCTGTGGGCTCGCTTCACCCCGTGCTGCGGGCGCCACTGGGCACCCTCGCTCTGGCGACGGTTTCGATGATCGCGCTGATGACCCCATGGGTCGTCATCGCGCCGAACTATCGCATGCCTGAACTGATCGATCCAACTCGCGCGCGATCCAACTCGCAGGTTCCGCTGAGCATCATGTACGGTGATCAAATAGAGCTCCTGGGCTACTCGCACCTCGTGGCGAAGGCCCAACAAGACGGCTGGGCACGCTATCGCCTCTACTGGCGCGGGCTCAGACCCATGAGCGAAGACTACACCCTTCAGCTTGAGATGTTTAGCAGTCGAGGTGAATCCTTTCGTGTACTCCGAAACGAGACTCCCGGCAGGAACCTGTTTCCGACGTCGAACTGGACAGCCGGCATGGCGTTTGCCGACGACTACGCGATCCACGTTGGCGCCGACTCCCCAGCACCGGCGATGGCCGGACTCAAGCTCAGATGGCTGGACCCCAAGACCGGCCAGGCCCTTCAAAGCCTATGCAATGGCACCCCGTGCGATCCGCTGGTGGGCGCATTGCCGATCGCCCTTGGCAGCGAGATGCAGGAACGCCTGGGCAGGACCTCGGCGAAATTCGCGTTTGGCGCCCGTATCGAGCTGATCGGGATCAAGATGCCGAGCGTCGCCGCAGCCGGGGAGAGTATCGCTATTTTGCCGATATGGCGTGCACGACTCAACTTGAAGGGCGACTACACGGTCTTTGTCCATATCTTTGACAATCAGAGACGTCTGGTCGCCCAGACGGACGCTCCCCCACTCGGCGGCACCTACCCCACCCGGTTCTGGTTGGCCTCCGAAATCGTTCCGGATCGGATCGAAGTGCCCCTCCCCCCCGGGTTGAACGCAGGCGAATACACCGTCGTGATCGGTCTCTATGACTCGGCTACAAAGGATCGTTTGAGTTCGTCCGATTCGAACGGGAAAATGTTGCCGGACGGCGTGATAACCGCGGGCACTTTCGAGATCCGATAGGCGGCGAGCTCCGCCCAGGTGGCATCAGCGTTATCGTCGCGCGGGTCTGGGAGTCCCAAGCAGCATAGCGGCTATTTCCCCCGCCCCTCCTCGATCAGGATGCGGTCGAGATGGGTGCGAAACTCAACATCCTCCCCCTCGAGATGGCGGGCGAGGGCCTGCCGGAAATCGTCCCGGCGGCACCACTCGCGCATGTAGTCCTCCCAGGACAGCCAGCGCCGGCGGGTCTCGGCGTCCATGTGCTCCTCGTAGACCAGAATGAACGCTCGCTCGAACAGGGCAACCAGCACCCCGAAAATCAAATGGCGCTGATCGAGTTGGTCGGCGGTGAAGGCCGAGGCCGGCGTCTCGCGCAGCAGTTTCAGCTCCGGGTGCTGCAACAGCAGTTTCATGAAGCTGACATATTCGTCGCTCAGGCGCTGGTAGATTTCCTCCTGCTGCTGCTGGAGCTCCAGTCGCTCGTTCTGCCGCTCGCGATGGGCCTGCCACAGAAACGCGATGAGGGCAAGCGGCACGCCCGCCACCAGGGCGATGTTCCCAGCCAACTCCCAGGCGCGCAATACCTCGTCGCTCATGCCCCCATTCTCCACCCTCCGACCGCCCAACTGGCCAGTCGGCACTACCTGTCTGGCCAGTCAGGGCCTGGCCATGGAGGGGATATGGAGACCACGCGCCCGACGTACAAATAGGGCATGGAAAGTTCAAGCCCGTTTGTCACCCTTGAGGGCAACGAGGCGGCCGCCTCGGTCGCCTATAGAACCAGTGAAGTCATCGCCATTTACCCGATCACGCCCTCGTCGGGGATGAGCGAATTGTCGGATCAGTGGAGCGCCGCAGGCAAGCGCAATCTGTGGGGGACTGTCCCGATCGTCCAGGAGATGCAATCAGAGGGCGGCGCCGCCGGCGCCGTGCACGGCGCGCTGCAGACCGGATCGCTGGCCACCACCTTTACGTCGAGCCAGGGCCTGCTCCTGATGATCCCCAACATGCACAAGATCGCCGGCGAACTGACCAGCGCAGTCTTCCAGGTGGCCGCCCGCTCGCTGGCCGCTCAGGGCCTGTCGATCTTCGGCGACCATTCGGATGTCATGCAGACCCGCAGCACGGGCTGGGCGATGTTATTCGCCAACTCCGTCCAGGAAGTGGGGGACTTGGCCGCCATCTCCTTCGCCAGCACCCTCGAATCGCGCATTCCCTTCCTGCATGTCTTTGACGGCTTCCGGACTTCGAGCGAAGTCAACAAGATTCTGCCCCTGAGTGACGACGACCTGCGCGGCTTGATCGACGACAAGCTCATCACCGCCCATCGCAACCGGGCCCTGACCCCCGACAACCCGGTCATGCGCGGAACCGCCCAGAACCCCGACATGTATTTCCAGGGGCGCGAGGCGTCGAATCCGTTCTATCTGGCGACTCCGACCATCGTCCAGAACGTGATGGATCTCTTTGCCAAGATCACCGGCCGGCAGTATCACCTGTTTGATTATGCCGGCGCCCCCGACGCCGACCGGGTCATCGTCATCATGGGCTCGGGCGCCGAGACCGTTGAGGACACCGCGAACTATCTGAACGCCCGGGGCGAGAAGGTCGGCGTGCTCAAGATCCGCCTGTTCCGGCCGTTCTCGGTCGAGCACTTTATTCATGCCCTGCCCGCCAGCGTGCGCGGCATCGCCGTCCTGGATCGCTGCAAGGAGCCTGGCTCGGCCGGCGAGCCGCTGTATCAGGACATTGCGACCGCCATCACCGAGGCGCGCTTCTCCGATCATCTTCAGACCGCCGCCAACCTGCGCACCCTGGTCGGCGGCCGCTACGGCCTCTCGTCCAAGGAATTCACCCCGGCCATGGTCAAGGCGGTCTTCGACGAGCTCAAGAAGGCTCAACCGAAGAACCACTTCACCATCGGCATCGACGACGACGTCACCTTCACCAGCCTGGCCTGGGATCCGGCCTTCGACATCGAGCCGGCCGAGACCGTCCGGGCGATGTGCTGGGGACTTGGCGCCGACGGCACCGTGGGCGCGAACAAGAACTCGATCAAGATCATCGGCGAAGAGACCGACAACTACGCCCAGGGCTATTTCGTCTACGACTCCAAGAAGTCCGGCGCGCGCACCGTCTCGCACCTGCGCTTCGGCCCCAAGCCCATCCACGCGCCCTATCTCATCAGCCACGCCAACTTCATCGGCGTGCACCAGTTCGGCTTCTTCGAGCGCTACGACGTGCTGGCCACCGCGGCCGAAGGCGCCGTCGTGCTGATCAACAGCGTCTACGACGCCGAGACCGTCTTCAGCAAGCTCCCCAAGCGTGCCCAAGTTCAAATCCTCGACAAGAAGCTCAAGTTGTATGTCATCGACGCCTACAAGGTGGCCGAGGAAGCCGAGATGGGCAACCGGATCAACACCGTCATGCAGGTGTGCTTCTTCGCCATCAGCGGTGTGCTGCCGCGCGACGAGGCGATTGCCCGGATCAAGGACGCCATTCGCAAGACATACGCCAAGCGCGGCGAGAGCGTTGTGCTGAAGAACTTCGTCGCCGTCGACAAGAGCCTCGAGCACATGCACCCGGTGACGATCGCCGAAAACACGGTCGCCAACGGCGCGGCGGTCCCGCCGACCGTCCCGCTCAATGCGCCTGACTTCATCCAGAAGGTGACCGCCAAGATGATGGCCGGCGACGGCGATCTGCTCCCGGTCAGCGCAATTCCCATCGATGGCACCTACCCCACCGGCACAACCCAGTGGGAGCGCCGCAACATTGCCCAGGACGTCCCGGTCTGGGACGCCGATCTGTGCATCCAGTGCGGCAAGTGTGTCTTTGTCTGCCCGCACGCGGTAATCCGGGCCAAGGTCTACGATCCCGCCCTGCTGGCGGGCGCGCCTGAAACCTTCAAATCGACCGATGCGCGCTGGAAGGAAATGCCCGGCCAGCGCTACAGCCTGCAGGTCGCCGTCGAGGACTGCACCGGCTGCGCGCTGTGCATCGAGGCCTGCCCGGTCAAGGACAAGACCCAGGTCGGGCGGCGAGCCATCAATATGGCCGAGCAATTCCCGATCCGCGAGACCGAGGCCGCCAACTGGGAGTTCTTCAAGGAGCTGCCCGAAGTGAAGCGCGAGGACAGCGTGGTCTTCACCAATGTCAAGAACTCGCAACTGCTTCAGCCCCTGTTTGAGTTCTCGGGCGCGTGCGCGGGCTGCGGCGAAACGCCTTATCTGCGCCTGCTCAGCGCGCTGTATGGCGACCGGCTGGTCATCGCCAACGCGACCGGCTGCTCCAGCATCTATGGCGGCAACCTGCCGACCACGCCGTGGAGCCAGAACAAAGTCGGCCGCGGCCCGGCCTGGAGCAACTCGTTGTTCGAAGACAACGCCGAGTTTGGCCTGGGCATGCGCCTGACCCTTGACCAGCAGACGACGATGGCGCGCGAGCGCCTGACCGCCCTGCGTGAGACCGTTGGCGCCGAGGCAACCGACGCGCTCCTGAACGCCAATCAAACTGACGACAAGGGCATCAACGCCCAGCGCGAACGGGTGCTGGCGCTCAAGGCCACCCTCCAAACCATGACCGCCGCCGGTGGCGCGCCCGCCGAGGCAGCCCACCTGCTTCAGGAAGTCGCCGACGCCCTGGTCCGCAAGAGCGTGTGGATCGTTGGCGGCGACGGCTGGGCCTATGACATCGGCTACGGCGGCCTGGACCATGTTCTGGCGACCGGCAAGAACGTCAAGATCCTGGTGATGGACACCGAGGTCTATTCGAACACCGGCGGTCAGGCCTCCAAGGCCACCCCGCTCGGCGCGGTGGCGAAGTTCGCCGCCTCAGGCAAGGCCATGCGCAAGAAGGACCTGGGCATGCTCGCCATGAGCTACGGCCATGTCTATGTCGCCCAGATCGCGATGGGCGCCAGCGACGCCCAGACAATCAAGGCGATCGCCGAGGCCGAGGCCTTCGACGGGCCGGCCCTCGTCATCGCCTACAGTCACTGCATCGCCCACGGCATCGATATGACCCAGGGCCTGCGCCAGCAGAAGCTGGCGGTTGATTCAACGTATTGGCCGCTGTATCGCTATGACCCGCGTCTGCGGGCCCAGGGCAAGAACCCGCTCCAGCTCGACAGCGGGCCGGCCAAGATCGCGTTCAAGGATTACGCCAACAACGAACAGCGTTACCGGATTCTGGCGCAGAGTTACCCCGCCCACGCCGATGAGCTCATGGCCATGGCGCAGACGGCGGTGACTGAGCACTACAAGCGCTACGAGGAGCTAGCCAAATGATCGACCTGTCAACCACCTACATGGGCCTGAAGCTGGCCCACCCGCTGGTGCCGTCGGCGTCGCCGCTGGCGCGAAATCTGGATGGGATCAAGCGGCTCGAGGATGCCGGCGCGCCAGCCATCGTCCTGCCCTCGCTGTTCGAGGAGCAGATCGAGCAGGAGAGCCACTCCCTGAATCACTTCATGAGCTATGGGGCCGAGAGCTTCAACGAAGCGACGACCTACTTCCCAGAGATGGGGACCTACAACACCGGCCCCGATCACTACCTGGAACTCATCCACCAGGCCAAGAAGGCCGCCCATATCCCCATCATCGCCAGCCTGAACGGCGTGACGGACGGGGCCTGGATCGACTACGCCCGTCGCATTCAGCAAGCCGGCGCAGACGCGCTCGAGCTGAACATCTACTATGTCCCGGCCGATCCGAAGATCAGCGCCGATCAGGTCGAGCGGCGCTACATCGACGCGCTGTTTCATGTCAAACGGACTGTCACCATTCCGGTGGCGGTCAAGCTCAGCCCGTACTTCAGCGCGATGGGCAACATGGCCAAGCGGCTGTCCGATTCGGGAGCCAACGCCCTGGTGCTGTTCAACCGCTTCTACCAGCCCGACTTCGACCTGGACAACTATGAAGTCGTGCCGCATCTGGTCCTGAGCGACTCGGACGAGCTGCGCCTGCCGCTGCGCTGGATCGCCATCCTATACAAGCGGGTGGCCTCTGACCTGGCGCTGACGACTGGCGTCCACACCCATCTTGACACAATCAAGGGCCTGATGGCCGGCGCCGCCGTGGTGATGGTGGCGAGCGAACTCCTTGCCAACGGCACCAAGCGCATCGGCGAGATCCTGCACGATCTGCAGGGCTGGATGGCTGAGCGCGAATATGTCTCGGTCCGCCAGATGCGCGGCAGCATGAGCCAGGCCCACGTGCGCAACCCGGCCATGTTCGAGCGCGCCAATTACATGAAGACCCTGGATTCGTGGCGGCCGGACCCGGTCGGCCAGTCGCTGTCGCGCTAAAATTCACTGTGTTCGGAAACGGATTCGTCGCCGCTGAATCAACAAAGATCGTTATCCGATTTGATCCGGTGGCAGGAGAAACACTATGACCGCACCCGCTGGCCCGCCCAGGCCGGCCCCCGCGCCGCCCGCTGGCCCGCCCCGGCCGGCTTCGGCGTCGGCCGCCGCCCCCACCGCCACACCGCCCGCCGCCGTCGACAAGCGCACGAAGCTGGTCGAGGCGACGATGCGCCGGCACGGGTTCCGCGGCAACGCCCTGATTGAGACGCTGCACACCGCCCAGGAAGCGTACGGATTTCTTGACGACGACTTGTTGCGCCTGGTCGCCAAGACCCTCAAGCTCCCGCTGAGCAAGGTCTACGGCGTCGCGACGTTCTACAACCTCTTCACCCTCAAGCCGGCCGGGAAACACGCTTGCGTCGTGTGCCTGGGCACAGCCTGCTACATCAAAGGCGCCGGGCGTCTGATGGACACGCTGCACCGCGAGCTTGGCCTGAGCGCCGGAGCCACGACGCCCAACGGAAATCTCTCACTTCTGACCGCGCGCTGCTTCGGATCGTGCGCGATGGCCCCCGCCGCCGTCATCGACGGCGAGATGACGGGCAAGATCGCGCCGGATGCGATGGTGACCCGGCTGCGGAAGCTCGCGGAGGACGCCTCATGACCCCTGAAGAACTGGATCGCACCCGCGAACGCGAGCAGGCCGCGGACGCCAATTTTGAGCATCATGTTCACGTCTGCGTCGGCACGGCCTGCGAAGCGCTCGGGAGCGAAGCGATTGCGAAGAATATCGAATCAGAGCTGAAGGCCGCCGGCCGAGACGGCAAGATCAAGGTCCGCTGCGTGGGTTGCCCGGGTCTGTGCGCGCTTGGCCCCCTGGTGGAAGTCGAGGCGAAAGACAAGCCCGCGGATGAACCCGCCACGCTGTACCAATATGTCAAGCCCGAGGACGCCAAGGAGATCGCCGCCTCGATCGGCGGCGCCCCGGCGACGCGCCTGCAGGCTGACACGCGCCAGCCCTTCTTCACGCGCCAGACCAAGATCGTGCTCGAGAACTGCGGCCGGATCGATCCGGAGCGGATCGAGGACTACATCGCCGCGGACGGCTTTCAGGCCCTCGAGAAGGCGCTCTTCGAGATGGAGCCGCAGGAAGTCATCGACGAAATCAGCAAGAGCGGCCTGCGCGGCCGCGGCGGCGCCGGCTTCCCCACCGGCCTGAAGTGGGCGACCGTGGCAAAGTCCAACTCGCCCGCCGTAAGCCGCGTGCCGGATGATATCCTGGCTCGCAAGTTCGTGATCTGCAACGGCGACGAGGGAGATCCCGGCGCTTTCATGGATCGCAGCACGATGGAAGGCGACCCGTTCCGGATCATCGAGGGCATGCTCCTGGCCGGTTACGCGGTCGGCGCGGGCAAGGGCTACGTGTATGTGCGGGCCGAATACCCGCTGGCCGTCAAGCGGCTGCGCTCGGCGATACGCCAGGCCCAGCGCGGCGGCATGCTCGGGGCCAACATCATGGGCTCGGGCTTCAACTTCGACATCGACGTCCGGCTGGGCGCCGGCGCGTTTGTGTGCGGCGAGGAAACGTCGCTGATCGCCTCAATTGAAGGCGGGCGCGGCACGCCTCGCCCGCGTCCGCCCTTCCCCGCCGAGTCCGGGCTGTGGGGCTGCCCCACCCTGATCAACAACGTCGAAACCATGGCCAACATCGCCCCGATCATCCGTCGCGGCGCGGCCTGGTTCGCCGGCATCGGCACGGAGAAGAGCAAGGGCACCAAGGTCTTCGCGCTGACCGGGCAGGTGAACAATACCGGCCTGATTGAAGTGCCCATGGGCATCAGCCTGCGCGAGATCGTCTTTGACATCGGCGGCGGGCTTCCCGAGGGACGCAGCTTTAAGGCCGTCCAGACCGGCGGCCCGTCCGGCGGCTGTATTCCCGCTCAGTATCTCGACATGAAGGTCGACTACGAATCGCTCGCCCAGGTCGGTTCGATCATGGGTTCGGGCGGAATGATCGTGATGGACGACCAGACCGACATGGTCGAGATCGCCCGCTTCTTCATGGAATTCTGCATGGAAGAATCGTGCGGCAAGTGCGTGCCGTGCCGGGTGGGCACCGCCCAGATGCACGGGCTCCTGACCCGCATAAGCGAGGGTAAAGCCACCCAGGCCCATCTCGACACGCTCACCGAGCTGTGCGACATGGTCCGCCGCACGAGTTTGTGCGGGCTGGGCCAGTCCGCTCCGAATCCGGTTTTGAGCACACTCCGTTACTTCAAGAGCGAATACGAGAGCAAGCTGGTCAAGGATGGTCAACATGAGCGCTAAGACACTTACCATCAACGGCAAACCGGTCAGCGCGCGCGAGGATGAGACCATCCTGGACGCCGCGCGGGATGCCGGCGTTGTGATGCCGACCCTGTGCCACCTGGACGGTTTGACCGACATCGGCGCCTGCCGGATGTGCCTGGTCGAGGTGACTGGGATCAACAAACTGTTGCCCGCCTGCACGACCAGGGTCGCCGAGGGCATGGAGGTCAGGACCGACACCGAGCAGTTGCGCAAGTACCGAAGAATGACGGTCGAACTGCTCTTCGCCGAGCGCAACCATGTGTGCGCGGGCTGCGTCGCCAACAATCACTGCGAACTGCAGGATGTCGGCATCGCGGTCGGGATGGACCACGTCCGATATGACTATCTCTTTCCAAAACACGATGTGGATCTCACCCACACCCAGTTCGGGATGGATCAGAACCGCTGCATCCTGTGCCAGCGTTGCGTGCGCGTGTGCGACGAGATCGAAGGCGCCCACACCTGGGATGTCCTTGGGCGCGGGGTGAAGGCGCGGGTCATCACCGACCTCAACCAGCCCTGGGGCGAATCGCTGAGCTGCACTTCGTGCGGCAAATGCGTGATGGCCTGCCCCACCGGCGCGATCTTCAAGCTCGGTTCGACCGTTGAAGAGAGCGTGAAGGATCGCAGCAAGCTCGCGTTCCTCAAGAATGCGCGCGACAAGAAGCAATGGGTGATGTAATCGCTCGCGCGCCCTTGCGCGCGAGTGATGAGGTGAGAGCATGAGCAAATTGAGATTCGCAACCGTATGGATGGGTGGCTGCTCCGGGTGCCACATGTCCTTCCTCGATCTGGATGAGTGGCTGATTCCGTTGGCTGACCTGATCGAGGTGGTGTATTCCCCGATTGTCGACATCAAGCAGTTCCCCGCGAACGTCGATGTCACGCTCGTGGAGGGCGCGATCGCCAACCGCGACAACCTGGAGTTGATCCACATCATCCGCCGAAACACCAAGGTTCTGGCGTCGTTTGGCGATTGCGCGGTGACCTCCAACGTCACCGGGATGCGCAACCCGCTGGGCGGGCCTGAGGTCGTCCTCGACCGGGCCTATCGCGACGCGCAACTGCTGCGCCCCCAGATTCCCGATGACGAAGGCATTGTGCCGCCGCTGATTGCGCGCGTGGCGCCGGTGCACGCCATCGTGCCGGTCGACCTGTACATACCGGGCTGCCCGCCCTCGGCCAAGCGCATCCGAGCTGTGCTCGAACAGATCGTCGCCGGCAAGCCGGTGGAGATGATCGGCCGGGAGATGCTGAAGTTCGGCTAAGAACAGCCCGCAATATCGCTGCCGGAGGGGATATCCCCCGGCGGAGCCGGGGGATATCCCCTCCGAAGAGCGAATTGGCAGGCGTTCCAGGACCCAGTGGAGACAAAACATGACTCAAAGAATCGTCATTGATCCGGTGACCCGCATCGAGGGGCACGCCAAGATCGATCTTCCTCGATGAGGCGGGCAACGTCTCCGACGCGCGCTTTCATGTCGTGGAATTCCGCGGTTTCGAGAAGTTTTGCGAAGGGCGGCCCATCGGCGAGATGGCGGGCATCACTGCCCGCATCTGCGGCATCTGCCCGATCAGCCACATTCTGGCATCGGCCAAGACCGGCGACGACGTGCTGACCGTCGAGATCCCGCCGACGGCCGAGAAACTGCGCCGGATGATGAACCTCGGACAGTTCACCCAGTCGCATGCGCTGAGCTTCTTCCACCTGAGCTCGCCCGATTTTCTGCTCGGATGGGACAGCGACCCGGCCGCCCGCAATGTCTTTGGCTTGATCGCCAAGGATCCCGAGCTCGCCCGAGCCGGCATCCGCCTGCGCCAGTTTGGCCAGGAAGTGATCGAGCTGCTCGGCGGCAAGAAGATCCACCCCGCCTGGGCGGTCCCCGGCGGCGTGCGCGAGCCGCTCAGCAAGGACGCCCACAAGCACATTCTTGACCGGTTGCCCGAGGCCCGCGCGACCGCGGTCCTGGCCCTCAACATGTTCAAGAAGATGCTGGACGGGACAAAGGAAGAGGGCGAGAACTTCGGCAAGTTCCGCTCACTTTTCATCGGTCTGGTCAGCCGTGAAGGCGCCTTGTGGGAGCACTATGACGGTGTCCTGCGCGTTGTTGACAGCGACGGCAACATCCTGGTCGACAATCTGGACCCGCGCCGCTACAGCGAGATCATCGGCGAAGTGGTCGAGCCGTACTCGTATCTCAAGTCGCCCTACTACAAGCCGATGGGCTATCCCCAGGGCATGTATCGGGTGGGTCCGTTGGCCCGCCTGAACGTGTGCACCCGGATCGGCACGCCCCTTGCGGATGCCGAGCTGGCCGAGTATCGCCAGCGGGTTGGGAGCGGCGGGATCGTGACCTCGTCGTTCATGTATCACTATGCCCGCCTGGTCGAGATCATGGCCGCGCTCGAGCGCATCGGGATGCTCCTGCACGAACCGGACATCCTTTCGACGCGGGTTCGCAGCGGCGGAAGCATCAACAAGCTCGAGGGCGTGGGCGTGAGCGAGGCCCCGCGCGGCACGCTGTTCCATCACTATCACGTCGACGAGAACGGGCTGATCAAGAAGGTCAACTTGATCGTCGCGACCGGCAACAACAACATCGCGATGAACCGCACGGTCAAACAGATCGCGCAGCACTACATCACGAATGTCAAGGACGGCGTGATTCCGGAAGGGCTGCTCAACCGGGTCGAGGGCGGCATCCGCTGCTATGACCCGTGCCTGAGTTGCTCGACCCACGCCTATGGCCAGATGCCGATGCAGGTGAGCGTCTTGGACGCCGCCGGCAACGTGCTGGCCCAGCGCACCCGAGATTAAGGTGACCACGACCACGGGCCCGGAGCCGGTTGCGCAACGCTGCGCGCTGGTGATCGGATACGGCAACACGCTGCGGAGCGATGATGGCGCCGGCCCGTTCGTCGCGCGCGCGCTCGAGGCGCGCGTCCCCGCGGGGACGCGCGTTCTCGACGCCCACCAGTTGACGCCCGAGATGGCCATCGCCATCAGCGCCGCTGCGCGGGTGATCTTCGTCGACGCGGTCGACGCCGCGCCGCATGAATCGGCGCCTCGGGTCTCCCGGTTGGAACCTCAGCCGGGCGCCGACCCCCTCAATCCCCATGCCAGCGATCCCGGCAGCCTGCTGTGGCTGGCCAAAACGCTGTTTGGAGGCGCGCCCGAGGCCTGGCTGGTCGCCATCCCGGGCGTCGAATTTGGCTTTGGCGAAGAACTGTCGCCAGTCGCGGCGCGGGCGAGCGCCGACGCCATCGTTCAGGTAGAAGCACTGCTCGCCCGCATCTGATTACGCGCTACGTCGGAAACAGCACCGCCGCGACGCGGAGGAGAAGGCAACATGCCTGTGACACATGGAAGCGCCATTGGGCGCGAGTCTCTCGAGTACCACGAGCGCCTGCCACATGGCAAGCTCCAGATCGTCCCCACCAAGCCGTGCAGCACCCAGCGCGATCTTTCGCTGGCGTACACCCCGGGCGTGGCCGAGCCCTGTCTGGCCATTCACGACAACCCCGACGATGTGTATCGTTACACGGCCAAAGGCAACCTCGTCGCCGTAATCACCAACGGCACGGCGGTGCTCGGGCTGGGCAACATCGGCGCGGCCGCCGGCAAGCCGGTCATGGAAGGCAAAGCCCTGCTCTTCAAGCGCTTCGCCGACATCGACAGCATTGATATCGAGCTGGCCACCGAGGACGCCGACAAGATCATCGAGGCCGTCAAACTGATGGAGCCCACCTTCGGCGGGATCAACCTCGAGGACATCAAGGCTCCCGAATGCTTCTACATCGAGGAGCGCCTGCGCCAGGAGATGAACATCCCGGTCATGCACGACGATCAGCACGGCACCGCCATCATTTCCGGCGCAGCCGTCCTGAACACCCTCGAAATCACCGGCAAGGACATCAAGAAGGTGCGGGTGGTCATCAATGGGGCCGGCGCCGCGGCGCTCGCCTCGGCCCGCTTCTACGTGCTGCTGGGCATCCCGCGCGCGAATATCATGGTCTGCGACAGCAAGGGCGTGGTCTTTCAGGGGCGGACGGTCGGGATGAACCGCTACAAGGAAGAGTTCGCCACCGACACCAAGGCGCGCACACTCGAAGAGGCCCTGGTCGGCGCTGATATCTTTGTCGGCCTCTCCATCGCCAACTGCGTGACGGCGGATATGGTCCGATCGATGGCAAAGGATCCGCTCATCATGGCGATGGCGAACCCGGATCCTGAGATCAGCTACGACGAGGCCCGCGCTGCCCGGCCGGATGCCATTGTCGCGACCGGCCGCTCGGACTTCCCCAACCAGGTCAACAACGTGTTGGGCTTCCCCTACATCTTCCGCGGCGCGCTGGATGTGCGCGCGCGTCAGATCAACGAGGAGATGAAGGTCGCCGCCGCGCATGCGCTGGCGGATCTGGGCCCGCCAGGACGTGCCCGAGGAAGTGCTCAAGGCGTATGGCATCACCGAATTGAGCTTTGGGCGGCACTACTTGATTCCAAAGCCGCTGGATCCTCGCGTTCTGATGTGGGAGGCCCCGGCCGTCGCCGCGGCGGCGATGAAGAGCGGCGTGGCGCGGGTGCAGATCGACCTGGACGAATATCGCGAATCCCTCGAAGCGCGGCTGGGCCAGTCGCGCGAGGTCATGCGGGTCGTGTTCAGCAAGGCCCGCAGCAGCCCGAAGCGGATTGTGCTGGCCCAGGGCGAACATGACAACGTGATCCGGGCCGCCCATCAAATCGTCGAAGAGGGCATCGCCCGCCCGGTGCTGCTCGGCAACGCCGATCGTGTGCGCACGAAGGCGGAGCACCTGCGCATCACTCTGGACGGGGTCAGCATCGTCGACCCGGCGGCATCGGATTGCATGGAGCCCTACGCCCGGATGCTGTTCGATTTGCGCCGGCGCAAGGGCATGACTCTGGTGGGCGCGCGGCAACTTCTGCTGGATCCCGGCTATTACGCGGCGGTCATGGTCAATGCCGGCGACGCCGACGGGATGTTGATCAGCGCCGATCTGGACTACCTGGATGCAATGCGCCCGCCGCTGCGGGTGATCGGTCGCGCGCCCGGGGTCAAGACCGCCGCGGGCGTGTATCTGGTCACGCTCAAGAACCGGCCGATCTTCTTTGCCGACGCGACCGTCAACATCGACATGGACGCCGAGAAGATGGCCGAGGTCGCGTTGCTCACGGCCGACCTTGCCCGCAAGTTCGACATCGTGCCGCGCGTGGCGATGTTGAGCTTCTCGAACTTCGGCAGCTCGCGCCATCCGCGCTCGGAGATGGTCCGCGAAGCCGTCGCCATTGCCCGGCGGCGCGACCCGAAGCTGATCATCGACGGCGAGATGATGGCGAGCGTGGCCTTGTCGGCCGAGCTGCTGAAGGGTGAGTACGCCTTCTGCGAGCTGGGCGGCAAGCCGGCGAACATCCTGATCTTCCCGAGCATCGAATCCAGCCATATCGGCTATCGCCTGGCGCAGGAGCTGGGCCAGGCCGATCTTGTCGGGCCGATGTTTGTTGGGCTGCGCAAGCCCGCCCACATGGTCAATCGCGGCGACCACGTCCGGGATATCGTCAACCTGGCGGCGGTCGCGGTGGTTGAGGCCCAGGAGCTGGCGGCGCGCTAAGCCCGGTGTTTCCGAAGACGCCATCCTCCGGCTTCGCCGGAGGATGGCGTCTTCGATTTTTCAGCGTGCCGCGACCGGCAGAAAGTAGCGGGCCGCGACCGCATCCACCCGCGGACCGATCACGAGGGGCAGGCTCGCCCCGCCGATATCGGTAATGGCCGCGTCGAAAAGGTCCAGGGACGTCGTGCCCGATATGGGTGAAACCCGCACATAGGCGACCGCGCCGGAGCCATCGACCCCGGCCGGGGCATCGCCCAGACTGAAGGACCCAAAGCTCGCCCGGCCAAGCCCGGGATCCACGCTGCCCGGGATCGCCGTGAAGTCCCGCCCGCTGCTTTCCGGCCAGGTCGCCAGCGTCACCGCATCGATGCTCAGTTCAGCCGGGTCGTAGCTCAGCCCCAACTCGAATGCGCCCAGGTTCACGACGCCATTCACCCGCACTTCGGCCGTGAAGGGCACTCTCTGCCCGACAGGCAGCCGCAACTGCATCGCGGCCGGCGTGCCGGCGGGCCGTTCAGGGCGCGCCATCGGCCGGGTGCTGTTGCAGTCCCGATTCCAGCGGTTGGCCACGTTCAATACGTCCAGGACTTCCACCCTGCCGCTGCCGTCCAGGTCATACAGCGGGTCATATCCGGGCTGGCCCAGCTCGGTGTTCCAGTGAAAGGCGATGGTCTGCACATCGTCGATCCGGATGTAGCCGTCGGGCTGGCCGCCCGTCCCCGTAAAGTCGCCGATGCATCCGGGCACCGGGGTCGGCGTCGGTGTCCGGGTCGGGGTCGCCGTCGCGGTCGGCGTGGGTGTGTTCGTCGGCGTCTGGGTCGGGGTCGGGGTCGGCGTCCGGGTCGGCGTCGGCGTGGGCGTGAACGTGGCTGTGGGCGGCGGCCCGATCCGCTCGAGCACGCTCAGCTCGCGGGTGATCAGCCGGGTGTTTCCGGCCCCATCGGTCGCCAGGGCGGTGATGACGCGGGTGCCGGTGATGCCCTCGACGTTGACGAACTGGGCCTGATACACCCCGCTCAGGATTTCGGTCGCCCTCACCGCCTCGCCCGCGTCAACCGCATCGTGGACCGAGTTGAGATCGAGCAGGGCCAGGACCTGTTCGATGCCGTGCGCGTCGGTCACATCCAGCGTCACGCCGACGCTGCCGCCGAGCGCGACCGTCAGCGGTTCGGTCGACGAGATAAAGGCCATGTCGGGCGGGACCATGTCGCTGATTGCGAGGCCCTGGAACAGCGGCGCGTCCACCGTCAGCGACACACCCACCCCCATCGTGCCGGTGTAGAAGGTTTCGGTGAAGGTCTGCGGGCCGATGAGGGCCGTGTGGAGATACACCTCCCCGCCCAGACCGCTCAGCTCGACGCTGGTCGTGAACGGCCGCGGCGACACGATATACCCGATGCCGTTGCCGTCGTCGTCGCCGATCCAGTAGCTGCCGGGAATCTCGGTCTTGCGGCCCTCGGCGGCGGTGTAGCCCAAACGCCGGCCGCGCGCGTCGACGACGTAGCCCTCGACCGGGTCGAAGAAGTACGAGCCGATATACGAGTCGGTGAAGTTGAACATCCCGCCATACGCCGTGCTGACCGCGGCCAACGGCCCATGTTCACCCTTGCGCGAGATCAGCGCGCCGGGCAGATCGGTGATCCCCAGCTCGCCCAGGGCATTCCGGATGCCGGCCTCCTCGTGCATCATCCCGAGGTGGCTGGTGCCCTGCATGTAGATGATCTTGACCCGCTCGTCGTTCAGGAACTGGCCGACCGAGGAGATGAACGGCACGGTCCCGTCGCCCTGGTTCATTTCGTGCCACGAGATCGGCTCGCCGTTGGGGCCCTCGCTCAGGGCCTTGAAGTGCGGCTCACCCGGGAACGCGCAGCGGCCAAGGTAGTTGGTGAACGGCACGATGTCGGCCTTCAAGGAACGCAACCCGGACAGGTCCCCGGTCGCCAGACAGGCCAGAGTCGGCCCGGTCCGCTTGATCGAGTACAGCGTTGTGGCGTGGTTGTGGATCCCGGCGATGGTCGTCACCTTGCCAGTGACCAGGCCGACAAAGGCGTTGGCGTTGGCGCCGGTGTGCCCGGCCAGGTTAAGCCCGTCATTCAAGTCGAGCAGCAGCCGGTTGGCGAAGTTCGGATCCTCGTTGACGTTCCGCGGCGCAGAGTTTTCGTCGTCGAGCAGGAAGTCATAGGTGGCCAGCAGCGAGTCGATCGTCGGCACATACTTCAGGATGAACTGCTGCTCCCTGCTCAGGATCGGATCCGCGGTCAGGGTGGCCGTGGTGATGTCGTACTGCGGGCCCAGGATGGTCCCGCCCTTGTGGATATATTTCCACTCGGCGTCGAGAAACTTCGACAGCACAAGCTGAAATGAGGTGTCCTCTTTCCAACTGTTTTGCAGGGCGTTCCAGGCCTTGGCCGCGCCCTGGTTGGGCACGCCCATCATGACGAAGTTGTGGATCTTGGGCAGGCGGGCGACCGTGCTGTTGGTGATGTCGCCGCCGTACGCCTCGCTCTGAATGTAAGTGCGGGTGACCAGCCCGCCCGTGCTGTGCGCGATCACGTCGACGGCATCCAGCTCGGGATCGTTCGGATGGAGCTCCTTCCACTTCTCGGCGGCCAGGCGAATCACGTAGCCGAGGTAGTCCACCCCCCACTCGAACGGGGCGCGTGAGATGCCGTCGGCGGTCAACCCGTGAACGACCGCGTCGGCCTCGCCGTCGACCGGGCCGGGCAGCAGGCGCCAGTCATAGTTCATGACGAACAGATTGACGTCCATCTCGTAGCCGACGTTGACGAGCGTCTGCAGCAGGTCATCGTAGACGCCCAGGAGCGGGTCGAGCAGCATGTCGTCGATGTGCGTGCCGCGGCGCACCCACCAGTCGTGGTTCTTGCCGCCCGTGCCGCCAATACCCGGCGCGAGCACGACCGGCCGGCGCAGCTCCGGCCGGGAGCGAATGACGGCCTGGGTCCCATCGTCGGTCTGCACCCAGGTCGCCACTTCGCCGCTCGCGCTCACCCGCGGGCCGACCAGCACCTGGGCGATGGTCCCGAGGCCGGTGATGACATCGCCGGCGCCGAGCACACGCAGGGTGCTGATCGTGGGCGTGACCGCGTCCTGACCGGTTAGCGGCATGCTGACCCGGCTCAGGAACACGGCCGGACCATCCGTGTCGCTGGCGACAAAGGCCATCTTGAAGCTGTCCGGCCCGGGGATGACCCGCTGCATCGCCACCGGCGCGTTTGGCGAGAACGCGCTGATGAAGCCCTGGTCCTCGCCGGGGTCAAGGATGCCGTCGTCGTTGAGGTCCGCCCAGGTCTCGCCCGGATCGAGCGCGCCATTCCCGGCCAGGCCGGCGATCCGGTAGCGGTAGAAGCCGCCAAACGTATTGGGCACAGCCACGAACACGCCTGGGCCGGTGGTGGACGGGAGGGCCAGGCCGTCCGGGTCGGCAAGATCGGCATAGAAGCCGACGACGTCGTGGTCGCCGACGCCCGGCATCTGGCCCATCGCGCTGAAGCGCGGCGGATCGGCAACGATCTTGCCGCTGCTGAAATCGTAGGCGGTCAGCCGGATCGGCGAGAGCGCGCTTGATCCGCCCCGAAAGGCGATCTGGCCCGAGTCGGCGATCACGGGCCGCAGGGTGCCCGTGCCGGCGGCGTAGAGGTTCAGGGACGGGATGACCGAGTCCACCGGCGTTGCGATGCCGGCGTCGATGCCATCGCCAAAATACGGAAAGACCACCTGCCCGCTGTTGTTGATGCTGTCGTAGGCGCCAAAGCCAATCATGTTGTGGGTGACGTTGAAGGCGATGTCCTGATAGACGTCCGATTGGGCCGCATCCCAGACCAGGATGCGGTGGGTGGGCGGCGCGCCCGCCTGGCGCATCCGGGCGACGACCTTGCTGTCGTTATTGATGTCCACCGAGGGATCGAACACCCACTGGGGCGCCTCGTAGGTCGGGTTGATCTTGCGGGCCGCATCGACGCCATTCCCGGTCACGATGACCTGGCCGTTGGCGGTCCGCCCGACCGCGGCCACCACCCCGCCGTCGTTGATCGAAACGCCGTCGTAGAGCTCCTGGATGCCGAGCTGGCCGGTCTTGACCACCACCCGGTGGGTGTAGGGGGCGCGGGGCGCGGCGATGAACACCGCGGCCCGCAGGGGTTGGGCGGCCGGCAGCAGGGCCGCCTGGGTCGAGATCGCCACCAGGGCGGACAGGCCAAGTCGTGTGATGTGCTTCATGTGCTCTCCTTGCGCGACCCATCTCAGCAGAGATCGACCCCGGCCGCCAGCCTCGGGTCGGTACACCAGGCGCTACAGAAAGGGGTACATCTGTCCAAAACGTTTTGCGGCTGCGGGGGGCGCCGGCTGGGCCGGCGCCCCCCGCAGCCGCACAAGCATCCGGTTACCTAACGCAGCAACAGCGGCAACATCGCCCGCGGGCGCGGAATCACCTCCACGCTGCCGTTCTGCGGGACAGGCGTCACGGATTGGCCACCCGTGTTTGCCACCAGCACCTGGCTGAGCGCCAGAGCGCTGTTGCCCGGCGCCAACGCCACGAACTCAACCCAAGCCAACACGCCTTCGCCGCTCGCCCCCGCGGCGCCGCCCAGCGAGCCCAGGCCAAAGCGGGCATAGCCCGTCCCCCTCTCGGTGCCCAGGGCGATGACGCTCCGGCCAGTGCTGCCCAGCAACGGCCCGGCCGTGACCCGGGTGAGTGAGATGACGGCCGGGTCGAAGCTCAGCTTGAACTCGAACCCGCCCAGATCGGCCACACCGGTGATGAGCACCGCCACGCTGATCGCCCGGCCGGCGGTGACCGCCCCGCTGCCGGCGATCACCGTCGCGCCGCCCGGGTCGGGCAGGTCGAGGATGAGGCTGGCGCTGGCGCCCGCGCTGATCGTCCCGGTGCCGCTGATCGCCGGATTCCCCGCCGACCAGGTGGCGGTGTGAACGACGCTGCGGGTGACCGTGCTGGCTTGGATCAGATCGTACGTCCCGCCCGGCGGCAGGCTCAACGGGAAACCGTTCAGCAGCCCGCCAAAGTAGGTGTCCGTCAGGCTGTGCGCCGTCAGGGTAACGTCGCCAGTGTTCTCGACGTGAATGCAGGTGTAGACCTCGGCATACAAGGCCGCGCGCAGCGTGTCGGGGCTGGCGCACGCCAGCGCCGACTGGGTGCTCACCCCCTGACGCAGCGAGATGCCGGCTGGCAGACGGGCTCCCGGATCGCAGCCGCGCCCGCCCGGCTTGGTGAAGCGCACCCGATCGATCAACACCGCGCTGTCGTAGGCCGTGTCCGTGACATCCCGGAGGGTGAAGCTGAGCACGCTCGTCGCGAACGGGGTGATCTCCATCTGCGCGCGCAGGCGGGGCGTCGCGCCGTCATAGGTGCTCCCGGCCGCGTTTGCAGCGCTGGCCCCAAACACCGTGTTGATGCTGATCCGATTGCCCTGCCCGTCTCGGGCGAACGGCACGCCATTCCAGAAGGCGTCAAAACTGTCATTGAACTGCGATCCGACGAACTCTGGGAACTCCTCGCTCAGGAAGGCGAAATCAAGGGTCATGCAGGTCGCGTCGGGCGTCGTCAGGGTGAAGACCAGGGTGGCGTAATCGCCCAGGCCGAAGGTGTTCGGGTTCGTATTGGGCTGGTCGGCGAAGACCATGTTGCCCGTGCCAAGGTAGGCGACCGTGCCGCCCTGGACCGGGAACTCGCCGATCCGGGCCCGCCCCACCCCCGCCTTGTTGCTCCCGTCCACGTCCAGCCATGCTCCCGTGATCAGGGTCCGGCTGAGCTCCATCGCATCGGCAAGCTCCAGCGCAAGCGGCGCATGCTCTCTAAAGATGTAGTCGCTCCCGGCCCCACCCGCCGCCAGCACAATCCCGGTGATCACATTGGTGCCGCTCAGCGTCCCGCCGGCCGTGCCAACGCTGGCGCCGCTCTCGAGATACCCGTAGGGCTGGGTCTCCTCGAGCCAGTACCCGCCCGGCAGAACGTCAAAGCCAAAGTAGCCGCTGGTGTTGGTCTTGATCGACCGATTCACCCCGGCCCCGTTGAGATCGATCCCGCGCAGCCGGATCGTGACCGGGCTGATTGGGTCGCCGTTCTCGGCCCGGACGTAACCGCTGAGTCCGCTTTGCTGTTCGCCAAACGTATAGTTGACAGCATCAACGCTCTGGTTGAAGACCAGGCCCGCGATTGCGTCGTCGAAGGCGATCCCGCCCGCGCCAGTCCCCGCCCGATCGACGCCGTCCACCGCGTCGGGCTGGGTCTCGATCACGTCATAAACGCCGTTGGCGATGCCGGTGAAGCGATACAGCCCAGCCGCGTTGGTGGTCGTCACTGCGAGCACCGGCGCGCCCAGCGCAGTCGTGCCGCTCAGGGTGAGGGTGACGCCCTTGATGCCTGGCTCGCCACCCTCGCGATAGCCGTTGCGGTTCAGGTCGACATAGACATACCCCGCCAGCGTGCTGGGCACCAGCTCACCAAAGCCATAGCCCTCGCCAAACGAACGGACGCCCAGGACGATGCCCTCGATCCGGTCGTTCAGCGCGACCCCGTTGCCGCCCGCGCTGTCCTTGCCATCCGAATAGCCCACGGGCTGTTCCTCGATCAATGCGTATACTCCGGCCGGCGGATTGTCGAAGCTAAACACGCCACCCGTCCCGGTCGTCGTGCTGAGAAGCACCGTCTGGGCGAGCTCGGACGTGCCGCTCAACCACACTCGCGCGCCGGCGATGCCGAAGTCCCCGCCATCCGGCGGCGGGTCGTAATAGCCGGTGTTGTCGCGGTCGCCAAACACCCGTCCCACAACCCCGATCCGGCGCTCGCCAAAGGCATAGCCGCCTGCGATATCGCCCCAGCCCAGGCTGATATGCGAGAACTGATCGTTGGCCAGAATCCCGCCATGATTGCCAACAGCATCGACCCAGTCCGTGTATCCGTACGGCTGCTGCTGGGTGAGCGTATACACGCCCGGGCGCAGGCTGAAATGGAAGGGGCTGCCGGTCAGGGTGATCCGCACGCCGGCGCCCAGGTCGTCAATGCCATCGACGACGATCGACGCGTTGATGTAGCTGTCCGGGCCAGACGTCACTGACGGTATCCCGTTGTCGTCCTTGTCCCAGTAGGTCAGCCCGCTCAGGTCGGCTCGCCGCAATTCGGCGAAACCGTAGCCGCCGTAGACCAGGCCCGGCGTGTAGACGATCCCGCCAAATACGTCGTTGGTGATCGGCGCCCCGCTCGTGACGCAGCCGCCGCCCGATGCGCACAGCACATCCGCGCCGTCGAGATACGGTGACGGCTGAACTTCCTCCAGCCGATACGTCCCGGTCAGCACGCCCCCAAAGTAGAAACGGCCGCCGCTGGTGTAGGTCGTCTTTGTGACCGTCGCGCCTTCGGTGATCTGGCCGACCAGCCTGATCTGAACGCCGCTCAACCCGTCGCCGGGCAGCTCGTCGAAGACGCCGTTGGTGTTGTGATCCAGCCACACCGTCCCGCTGATAACGGGGCCGACTCGGAAATTGCACCCGCTGAGACTGCTGCCAAAGGCGAGGGCGATGCCCTCGATGCTGAGCGCCGGGGCGTTGACGCTCCCGCTGCCACAGGCCATCGGTGGGAAGGGCTGGTAGCCCGGCGGCATCGACGCCTGGGTGATGGTGTAGCCGCCCGGCGCCAGACCGCCAAACTCATAGTAGCCACCCATGTCGCTGAACGTGCTGGTCAGCAGCCCGCCAGGGCCGCGCAGCGCCACCGAGACACCCGCCAGCCCCACCCCGCTGTTCGCGCCCGCGCCGGGGGTGGTCACATACGCCACTCGCCCGCGTATGCTGGCCGCAATGGTCTCGCCAAAGTTGTAGTTCTCGCCCGCCGCATTGCGAGTGAGTTGAAGGTTGACAAAACGGTCATTCCCGCCGATCGCCCCGCCCGCGCCCGTGCCGAGTTGCTCCGCGCCATCGGTGTAACCCTCGGGCTGGAACTGGGTCAGGGTGTACGCGCCCGGGCGCAGTCCGGTGAACAAGTAGGCGCCATAAACGCTCAGGCTCTGGCTGACGGTCTGGCCCTGATCATTGCGCCCGCTCAGCCAGATCCGCGAGAGCGACAACAGCCCGCCCTCGCTTTGGTCGCGGAGGCCGTTGCCGTTGGCGTCCAGATACACGTTGCCGCCGATGGTCGCCCGGGATTCGCCAAACAGATAGCCCGTCAACACCGTGCCCGGGGTGAAGACGATCCGCGAGAACACGTCGTTGGTCGTGGTCAGGCCGCCGCCCGTGCCGATCGTCTCGGCCCCGTCTGTATAGCCGGCCGGCTGGGTCTCGATCAGGCTGTAGGTGCCGGTCACCAGCCCGCCAAAGTAGAAGAGCCCGTAATCGCAGTCGCGGGCCTGCCCGCCAATCGCGGCGAAATTGCGGTTGACGGCGTTGTTATAGATGTCGATCCCATTGATCGTGACGTTTACGTTGCCGATGCCCTGATCGCCGTTGATGTCGCAGGTCGGTGACGGATCGTAGGCCGCGTTGTCATCGTCATCGCGGTAAACGCGGCCCATGATCGAAGGATGCTCGCCAAACTGCGCGCCAGCCGTGCCGCCCACCGGCAGGACAAAGCCATGGATCCGGTCGTTGGACACGGTCGCCGTGATCGCCGCGCCCCGCGCGCTGTCGAGCCCGTCGACATCCACATCGCGCTGCAGCTCGATCAGCGTGTACGCCCCTGGACGCAGACCGGAAAATTCAAACCGGCCGCCGGTCGTGGTGGCTTCGGTCAGCCACACGGTTTGTGTCAAGTCATTGGTCCCGGTCAAGACCAGGCTCACCCCGCTGCCGATGGCCGTCTCGATCCCTTGATCATCGTGGTCGCAATATGGGTCGTAGAGCGGGCACGAATTGGCGTCCATGATCCCGTCGTCGTCCAGGTCGTAGAAGACGTAGCCGCCGATGCGGGCGGGGAGGATTTCGCCAAACGTGTAGCCCGAGGCAAAGGACTCGCCGTCATAGGCGAAACTGATGGCATCCTGGCCGGGCGGCGCAACACTCCCGCCCAGCGCGCCGGCGGCGTCCTTGCCGTCCAGGTATCCGCCGGGCTGGACCTCGCCCAGTTGATACGTCCCCGAGATCAGGTCACCAAAGAAGTAGAACCCGTTCGCGTTGGTCTGGGAAGTGCGCAGCACGGGCTGGCCGCCCTGGGTGGTTCCGCTCAGGATCACCTGAACGTCGAAGATGCCCGCCTCGCCAGCTCCGGCGGTGTCCTTGACCCCGTTGTTGTTGGCGTCGACATACACGTAGCCGCCCACACCGGTCTGCCGCTCGGTGAAATACAGGTTGAAGACCGCCAGGCCCGGCGCCACCACGATCCCGCGGATGGCATCAAGTCCGTCGGTGATGCCGTTGCCGTTTGTGAGCTCCGGGCCGTCGCTGTAGCCGGCGGGTTGCTGTTCGTTCAGAGCGTAGAGGCCTGGGCGCAGGCCGGTGAAGCTGAACTGCCCGTTGGCGTCCGTGCCGCGGGTCAGCCAGACGGTCTGGCTGATGTCGTCAGTCCCGGTCAGCACGATCTGGACCAGCCCAAGGCGCTCATCGTCGTTGTCGAGGCTCAGACTCCGGTTGATGTCGTTGAAGACCACGCCGGCAATTTGGGCCGGTGCGAGCAGCCCAAAGTTGTAGTCGGTCCCGAATTGCCCGGCGCCATAGGCAACCTGGAAGGCGTCGCCCGAGATCGTGCCGCCCAGGCTGCCGAGCTGCTCGCGCCCATCCAGCCTGTCCAGCGGCCGGACGATCGAGACGCGATAGTCGCCCGCCGCCAGGTCGCCAAAAGCGTAGAACCCGAAGACCGAGCTGAACGCGTTGCGCGCGACGGGTGCGCCCAGGCTGGTCGTCCCGGTCAGGATGACGAGCGTCGAACCAATGCCGGCCTCGCCGACGTCCTTGACGCCATTGTTGTTGGCGTCCACGAAGACGTAGCCGCTCAGGCCGGTCCGTTTCTCGGCGAACGCATAGCCAAACGCGTCCTGCCCCACGGCCAGGACGATATTGGCGATCCCGTCGTCGCCGTCGGGGACGCCGTTGCTCGGGGCGGTGTCGATCCCGTCTGTGTAGCCCTCGGGCTGCTGCTCGGCCAGCGCATACGCACCGGGCCGCAGATTGGAAGCCAAGTTCGCGCCGGTGGTGCTGGTCAGCCGAACGTTGCCGCCCAGGTCATCGGTCCCGGTCAGCACAACGGTCACATTGCTGATGTAGGTCTCGGCGGGCTGTTTGACCCCGTCGCCGTTGGTGTCGTAGAAGATGTAACCGCGCACCTAGCCGGCGGGAGCTCGCCAAACAAAAGCCGGTGATGACCGAAGTGCCGGTATAGGCAAGAGACAAGGCGTCCGCGGCGATGACAGACGCGAGCGGCGCATCCTTGCCGTCCAGATACGCGCTCGGCTGGGCCTCGGTCAGGGTGTACTGGCCGGCGGCGAGGCCCGTGAAGTAGTACTCGCCATAGGTGTTGCTGGTCGTCGTCTGAACCGCCGCGCTGGTCAGCGAGATCACGACCCCGCCGATGCCGGGCTCGCCGCCGGCGCGAATGCCGTTGTTGTCCAGATCCTGAAAGACGATGCCTGACACACCGATGACGGACTCGGCGAATTGGTACACCCGGGCATAGTCGGAGCTGCCCAGCCGGATTCCCCCGATCGTGTTTGCGCCGACGACCACGCCCGGGAAGGTGGCGAACTGCCCGGCAACAGCCGAGCCGTCACCAAACCCGGACGGCTGCTGTTCGGTCACGGTATAAACGCCGGGCGGCACGGTGATGAAGCTGACCAGCCCTGAGGATGCCGCGCTCGTCTGGACGCGCGAGTAGGTGGCGCCGCTGTAGGTCATTCCGCTGAGCAGGATGGGCACGCCGCCCAGACCGGGCTCCGTGCTGCCGTAAACGCCGTCACCGTTGGTGTCCACGCCAACCAGACCACCGAGTTGGGCAGGCCGAACTTCGGCGAAGCCGTATCCGGACGCGTTGACCCCGGGGAAGAATGGGATCCCTGAGATGACATTCCGCGTGTTGGTGATCCCCCCCGAAGTGCCCGGGATGTCGAGGAAGTCGAACAATGGCGCGCCGAGATAGCTCGCGGGCTGGCTTTCTGTCACCGTGTAGGTGCCGGTCAGAAGGCCGCGAAAGTTGAAGCGGCCCTGGAAGTCGGTGAATGTCCCGGTCAGCACGTTGAACCCGGTGATGGTCCGCCCGCTAAGGGTGATGGCGACGTTGGACAGGCCGATCTCGCCCGCGCTGTCGCCGTCCATGTTGCTGTCAATGAAGACGACTCCCTCGATCCCAGCCAACTGCTCGCCGAAGTAGTAATACGAGAGGTTGCTGGCGCCGGCGAGGGTGATCTCCGTGACGATGTCGTTGCCGACGATGCCTGCCGCAGGACTGGCGGGGCCGGTATCCGCGCCGTCGGCATAGCCCGCTGGCTGGGCCTCGCGCAAGGTGTAGACGCCCGCCCGCACGGTGGAGAAGCTGAACGCGCCATTCGCGGCCGTGGTCATCGTGTAGTACTGTCCGCCCCGCCGCGTGACGCCGCTCAGGTACAGCGACACGCCTCCCAACCCGGATTCGCCCACGTCGGCGACGCCATTCCCATTCCGGTCCAGATACACAGATCCATTGACAATGGCGGGATAGAGCTCGCCGAACCTGTATCCGCCGGCGTACAGCGCCGGAGAGTAGACGATCCCGGCAATCACATCATTGGTGATGATGCTGCCGCCCGCGGCGCCGATCGCGTCATCACTGTCGAGGTAGAACAATGGTTGCGCCTCGGTCAGGGTATAGGTCCCGGCCGGAAGCGCGACGAAGGCAAAGCGGCCCAGGCTGTCCGCATAGGCAGTCTGGGTGATCAACGTGCCCGTGATCGTCGTGCCGGTGGCCTGCACTTGCGCGGACGATATCCCCAAGTCGCCCGCATCGTGGAAGCCGTTGTCATTGCGATCGTCATGGACCGTGCCGCGCAACCCCGCCGGAAGCTCGACGAAGTCAAACGCTTGCCCGGCATCACCCGGCATCAGCGTAATCGCGTAGACGTCATTGGCGAAAACGGTCGCGCTGGTCGTGCCGTAGCCAATCAGCTCGGGGCCGTCGATCGCGCCGGACGGTGGCGTTTGGGTCACGGTGAAGACACCCGGCTTCAGCGCATTGAAGCGCCACACGCCAGCGTAGTCCGTCAGCGTCGTTGTCAGCACCGCGGCCCCCGCGAAGTCGGTCCCCGCGAGCGTGATGGTGATCCCGGTTAGCGGCAGGTCGTCGTCGGGATAGCTCTGGAAACGCGGGCTGAGGCCCCGCTCTTCATAGACAGCGCCGCTCAGGCTGGCCGGCAGGACCTCCGCAAACCCATACCCATCCACGACGGTGCCCGAGAATACGATACCGGCGATGACATCGTTGGCCGCGACATAGCCGCCGCCGGTGCCAATCGATTCCGCGCCGTCGAAGACCGATGGGTCACCGAACAACTCGGTGAGGGTATAGACCCCGGCTGGCGGATTCAGGAAGCGAAACAACCCGCCGCTGGTCTGGGTCGTCTGGCTGTAGGTTCCATCGCTGTTTTGCAGGCGCACGCTTACGTTGGACGGGCTGCTCTCGCCGGCATCCCACAGCCCGCTCAGGTTCTGGTCGTAGAACACCCGTCCGCGCAGCATGGCCGGCACCGCTGTGAAGTTGTAGTTGACGCCGGTGGCGCCCATCGGGAAGGCGATCTGCGCGATCGCGTTGGCGCTCACGACGCCGCCCAGATTCCCTGCATAGTCCGGGCCATCCAGCAGGGCCGGCGGCGGGGCGGCCGTGAGGGTGTAAACGCCAGGCGGGATTTCTGAAATCTGCCAGTTGGCATTGCTGTAGATCAGGGCCGGCGAGCTGGTGGTGGTCAAGCTGACCGAATTTCCGCGCATGCTTACGCCGGTCAGGCTGATTGGCAGGCCGCCCAGCAGCGGCTCATCCAACGTTCGAGCGCCATCACCATTCAGGTCGTTCCACGCGGCCCCGAAGAGGTAGCCGCCATACCAGAACCCGACGTCATAGCCCGTGCTGGTCAGGCCGGCGGTGTAGGCGATGCCGCCAATGGCGGTGTCGCTGATGACCGTTCCGCCCAGGCTGCCGGGCTGCGCGCCGGCCGTGAAGTAGAAGTCGGACAGCTCAACACTGACCGTGTACACCCCGGAGGCGAGGCCGGTCGCATACCAGAAGCCATTGCCATAGGTCGTTGTGTCGCTCATCACGGCCCCCGCCGGGGTCTGACCAGTGACATGGATGGGCACGCCCATGGCACCCGAGACCTCGGCCGGATCACGCTGCGAATTGGCATTGCTGTCCCGATACACCTGTCCGGTCAGGCCGCGCGGCCAGACGCTGAAGCGCGCGTTGTGATAGCTCTCGGCTTCAAAGATGAGGCTGATCGCCGCCGGGTCGGGTTGCGGCACGTCATCGAGATAGGCCGCCTCGAGCGCAAAATCGGCGAGGCCGGCGATCCCCAGGGTATAGGTTCCCGGGCGGGCCACCTCGAGTGAGAAATAGGGCCACCCGTCCACGTTGGTCGTCGTCGTCAGCAGGACCGGTTGACCCAGGTCATCCGTGCCGCTCAAGACCAGCGTGACGTCCAATAGCTGCGGCTCCTCATAGTCGGTATAGGTGTTGTGATCGACATCTACAAAGACGACCCCTTCCATAAGCGACGGAAACGGGTCATCGGCAGCGTGACTCGCCGGACCGCGCTCCAGCGGGACCATCGCCCCGGCGGGAAGGGCCGCGGATAGGAGCTGGGCCATCAGGGCGATGACGATCAGGACTGCTTTCATACAGGCATGAAAGCTCAAAACGCCCTCCGCCGCCACCTGCGGGCTGCTACACGCGCAGATACAGAAAGGATTACACTCCTTCCGACTGAAAGAGCTTTCCCGGGTTGAGGATGCCGCTGGGATCCAGGGCCGCCTTTGCCCCGCGCAGGGCGGCAAGTCCAGCTTCACCCGTCTGTCGGCCCAGCCAGCGGGCGTGGTCGGCGCCGATTCCGTGATGGTGGGATAACGTGCCGCCCGCGCCCAGGATGCGCTCGGTGGCGGCGGACTTGACCCGCTCCCACTGGCCAAGCTCGTGCCCGCGCTCGATGGGCGCGAGGAAGGTGAAATACAGCGAGGCGCCGTCGGGGTAGGCATGCGAAATGTGAGCCATCACCAGCGACCGCTCACCCAGCGCCTCGCGCAGCGCCTGCTCCACGTTCCCATGCAACGCCAGCAGGTTGCCCCACGGCGTCGCGGTCTCAACCGTGTCGACCAGGATGCCATGATCCATGAGTGTGTCGCGCAGATAGGGCGCCCGGAAGCGCTCGCGCGACCAGCTTCGGGCCGGGCCCCCGCCCAACGACGCCGCGCCGTGCCGCCGGGCGATCGCCTCCAGCGCTGCCACTTGCCTGCGCACCTGACCCAATTCGCCTTCGACCAGCGCGATCATCACGCTCCCGCCTATGGGCGTATGCCCCGACGCGCGCAGCCAGGCCTGGGCGAACCGCTCGGTCAACGCGCGAACACCGCTGTGGCGAGTCCGCAGCGCCAGATTCATGGCCGTCTCTTCCGTGTCGGACAGACGGAGCACCGAGACAGGCATCTCATTCTGAGTGATCGCCCGGACCGCCTCGGCGCCCTGGTCAAAGTCGTGAAAGACAAGACCGCGTCCGTCCGACACGGCCGCTCGTGGCCGAACCCTCAGGGTGGCATCGACGATAACCCCGTAACTGCCTTCGGAGCCGATCAGCATCTGGAGCAGGGATGGGCCGGTCGCCGTCGCCGGTGAGAGATGGGTCTCGATGACCCCGGCCGGTGTCACCATCCGCATGCTGGCGACCATGTCCTCGATCCGACCGTAACGCATCGAGGCCTGGCCGGCGCTGCGCGTGGCAATCCAGCCCCCCAGGGTCGAGAACTCAAAGGACTGCGGAAAATGCCCGAGTGTGTAGCCCTCGGCAGCAAGGGCCGCCTCGACCTGCGGCCCGAGCATCCCGGCCTGCAGGCGGGCCAGATTCGCGCGCCGATCCAGCGACAACATCTGGTCCAGGCGGGCCAGCGAGAGCGCCACATGCGGCCGCTCGCCGCGCGGCTCGACGCCGCCGACGACCGAGGTGCCTCCGCCAAACGGAACGACCGCGACGTCGTTCGCGCCAGCCCAATACAGCAGGCTGCGAATCTGCGTCTCATCCCGCGGGTACGCCACGCCATCGGTTGGGTTCGTGACCTGCCCCAGCCGCAACCGGACAAGATCAACATAGCTCTTGCCCTGCGAGCAGGCGAGTCGTGCGGCCGAATCGGTCCGGAGGTTGTCCTCGCCCACGATGGAGGTTAACTCCCGAAGCTGGGCGCCGCTCAGGCGCGAGGACCGGATCGCGATCGCGGCTGGATCCGCGGCCGCCCAGCGCGCGCGCGGCGAAACGCCCAGGCGAGCGGCCAGATGCGGCCACGCGTAGGGCCGGTCATCGAGCGGATAGACGGTGTCTGCATATCCCCAGCCATTCAGGCGGAGCGCGCGCGGGTCGGAGTTCATGGTGATGGGGCGAGACCGTTCCCCCGGGCGGTCATCCGATCGACATAGTGTTGGGCCTGCCGAGCGGTCTCGTCTTCAGACCAGCCGGCGGCAGGCGCCATTTCGGCGGCAACCCGCCCCGCGCAATCCGCCCCATGGGCGGCGTCTTCGTGGCGCAGGCGCGTCCGGCGGGCCAGCGCATCATCGAGGTCACAGGCCATTTCGTGGCGGGCCGCCCAGACGATCTGGGCGTGCAGATACGGGGCGGATGGGGTCAGGCGCTCAGCCAGGGCCGGCTCCTGATCGATCAGCGCCACCACCTCGAGCCAGCGCCGGCCATACGAGCGAGTCAGATTCTCGACCACGTCCGGTGCGAGCCCGCGGGCGCATTCGGCTGCGGAACGCAGGCTCATCGCGTCAGCGCCGCCTGGCTCCCAACCATCGTCTAGGGTCACCTCCCGTGTGCGGCAGCGCGCGCGGACGCCCAGCCGGGCGCAGACCCGGTCCACCACATCCTCGGCCATCTGGCGGTGGGTGGTCAGCTTCCCGCCCACGATCGAGATCAGCCCGGACGGTGTTTCGGCGATTACGTGCTCGCGACTCATCTTGTACATCGCCTGTCCGTCGACAAAGGCCAGCGGCCGCAGCCCGGCAAAGGACGAAATAGCATCGGCCCGGGTGAGATGGACGTCGACAAATGCGGCATTGACTGACGCGATCATCCAGTCCGCCTCGTCACCGGCGGCGGCGACTGTGTCGGGATCACCCTCAAAGGCGCTGTCGGTGGTGCCGACCAGGACCGTGTTGTGCCACGGCACCACATACATCCAACGCCGGCCGCCGGTGGCCCGGAAGTCCACCGCCCCGCGGACTGGCAGAAGGGTCCGCGGGAAGACGAGGTGCGAGCCTTTGCTCGGCATCACCAGCGGCGGCGGATCGGACGCATCCAGCGCCCGAGCAGCGTTGCTCCAGGCGCCGGTGGCGTTGACGACGCAGGCTGCCCGCACCTCAAAGGTTCGGCCGGTCAGCCCGTCCAGGACCCCGGCGCCGGAGATTGACGCGCCGCTCTTGAGCAGGGTCCGCGCCTCCGCGTAATTGAGGATGACCGCCCCGGCGCGGCGGGCCGACAGCGCAGTCTCGAGCGTCAAACGGGCGTCATCAACCCCGCGCTCGACGTAGCGGGCTCCCCCAATGACGCCGGGCCGGGCGAGGGCCGGTTCATCGCGGCGGAGGCGGGCAGCCGACAGCCGCCGGCTCGGTTCGTTGCGCCACCCGCCCAACAGATCATAAAGCGCCAGCCCGAGCGCATAACGGTTCAGACGCATCCAATTGTCGCCCGCAAGGGTAAAGCCAAGCCGCGGGACAAGGTTGGGCGCGATTCGATCCAGTGCATGGCGCTCGGCGCTGGCGTGCCGCACCGTCGCGAAATTGCCCGTCTCGATATAGCGCACACCGCCGTGGGCGACCCGGGCCGAGTGGCTGCTGGCGCCATGGGCAAAGTCGCGCCGCTCGACCAGCGCGGCACGCAGCCCGCGCAGGGCGGCGTCGCGGGCGATCCCGGCTCCGGTAATGCCGCCCCCGATCACCAAAAGATCAAACGGCCGCGCCGCCAACGCATCGATGATCTCGGGCCGGTCCTGGGCGGAGAATCCAGACATGCCCCGCACCTAGCCCAGCACCTGCCAGGCCCCCGGCAGCGCCTCGACGGTGAGCTGGCGGGTGGCTTCCGCCACGATTTCGCCGTCGATCTGGACGGCGAAGGGCCGCGCACTACTAATCTCAAACCGTTTTGCGCGGGCCATCCGCACCCGCGGGTCGCGGGCGTGCGCCCCGCTGGCCGCTTTGGGCACGATCTGCATGAAGGTGAAGCGGCTCATGGCCGGCACCAGACAGGCATCCAGGACCCCGTCGTCGATCCGGGCGCCGGGGGTGAGCTGAAAGCTGCCGCCCGAGTGGATGCCGTTGTTGATCGTGAGCATGGCCACGCCAAGAGTCTGGGCAGCCCCATCCATGCCGATCGTCATGGGCGGGGCTCGATACGACAGCAGGGCCCGCGCCAGGGCCAGCCCATACACCGCCGGGCCGCGCAGGAACCGGGCATCCCGGCGCAGGTTCCGGGCCTGAATGCCCACCTGCGCGTCAAAGCCGATCCCCAGCGTGTTGACCATGTAGCGGTCGCCGGCCCGGGCCGCGTCAATTCTCCGCGGCGGGGTCTCGAGAAAGAAGCGGGCCAGGGCGCCGATGTCCTCGGGCTGATTGAGCATCTTGACAAAGTCGCTGCCCGTGCCCGAGGGGAGAATCCCGACGGCCGGTTCCAGGCCGCGCCCAGGCTCGCTCAACAGCCCGTGAGCAACCTCGTGCACCGTGCCGTCGCCGCCGGCCACGATGAGCCGCTCGCAGCCATGTTCGCGGGCAGCCTGGGCCAGCGCGCTTGCATGGCCAGGACGATTGGTCTGGTGTGTCTCGGCGGCCACGCCGAGCGCGGTGAGGGCCTCGGCCAGCGCGCTCAGGCGGACCTGGGCGGCGCCGTGGCCGGCCGCGGGATTGGCGATGATGGTGACGTTTGGCATGGGCAGGTTGTATCACTTCGCCGTCAGAACGGGGGTTCCGTTCGGGCGGCCGGATTACTCGGGCGGATAGTGATCATGCTGAAGACCCAGTTCCTCGTAGGGCGCATGTCTCCGGGCGGCCAGGTCTTTTTCCAGCAGGAGTAACTGGGCCAGCCCGTCGTAGTAGCGCTCGATTCCTCCCGGCGACGCGAACATGAGGAAGCGGGTCGTGGAATCCGTGACGTTGGCGAAGGTGTGGGTGAGCCCGGGCCTGGCCAGGACAAACCCGCCTGAGCCGATGTCCATCGACTGGTCGCCGGCGACGAAACGAAGAGTCCCCTCGACAACGTAGTAGGCCTCGGTCGCCCGGCGGTGGCAATGGGCGGGCGGGCCGTCGGTCCGCGGCGGAAGGGTGTACTCCAGAAGCGACCAGGCGCCGAAGGTGTCGTCGCTCATCGCCTTGAAGGCGACAACGACATCGCGCAGATCGAGGCGTTCGTCTTCCCCGAATGGGATGACGATGGCGCGGGGCGATGGCGTGGGATGCGTCATGAAGGGAGGGTAAAGGAGATGACTGCCGATCCTGCCGGCGTACGGATCAAAGCACATCAGATTGCTTTGCGATAGCGCCACGCTGGTACTCCGACCGGTACAACCGCTGCGACACCGGCCGCTTGTCGCCAGCCGCCGAACGGATAAAATGAATTTGTTCATGGCAAACACGCTTGGCGCATGGCTGGTGGACAGGCGGAAGGCCCTCGACCTTACGCGCGAAGAACTGGCCCGGAAAGCGAGCGTCTCGGTCGCGATGCTGGCCAAGGTCGAGTCCGGGGCGCGGCGGCCCTCCAAGGAATTGGCCCGTGGCCTTGCCGCGGCCGTGGGGGTTCCGGACGCGCAACTCGACGCCTTCGTCGCCTTCGCCCGCGCCGACGAGCGGGCCTTTGACGCGCCCTCGGATCCGAACCTGTCCGCCGCCCATGTTCCACGCTTCGCCCTGCCGCCCGAGACCGCCCAGCCGGGCAATCTGCAAGCGTCCCTGCTGCCCTTCTTTGGCCGCGAAGCGGACCTCGCCCGCCTGGATGAGCGCATTCTGCGTGACGACGCGCGTCTTGTCACCCTTGTCGGACCGCCTGGGATTGGCAAGACCAGCCTGGCCGTTGACTTCGCGCGCCGGCACGCGCGTGAATTCACCGATGGGGTGTTCTTCGTCAACCTCGCGCCCGTGTCGCAACCCGAGCGCGTGCCAAACCAGATCCTGCAATCGCTTGGCATCTCCACCGACACAAGCCAACCTGTGCTTCAGTCCCTGAAGTTCGCCCTTCGAGATCACCATACGTTGCTGATCCTGGACAACTTCGAGCAGGTCCTGGACGCCGCGACTGCCATCGCGGACATGCTTGCGGACTGCCCGTATGTCAAGGTCCTCGTCACGAGCCAGGCCGTTCTCGGGCTCCGCGGCGAACGCCAGATCAATGTCGGCCCGCTCGGAAGTGAAGATGCGCTGATGCTATTTGTGGAGCGCGCCCAGGCAAGCGACGCCACGTTTACGCTATCGGAGCAAAACCGCCCCGCAATCGCGTCCATCTGTCACACGCTGGACAATCTTCCCCTGGGCATTGAACTCGCAGCGTCGTGGGTGGGCATACTGGGTTGTGATGAGATCGCGCGCGAGATCGGCCGCGATCTCGACTTTGTCGCGACAAATATGCGCGACCTGCCCGAACGGCATCGCAGCTTGCGCGCCGCATTTGAACATTCGTGGCGCCTGTTGTCTTCCGAAGAACAGCACACCCTGGTCCAACTCTCGATCTTCCACGGCGGTTTCACTCGCGAGGCTGCCCACGCCATTGCGGACGCGCCCATTGAGGTGCTGGCCCGGCTGGTGGCCAAGGCGCTGGTCCGGCGTGCCGGCGCCCATCATTTCGATCTGCACGAGTTCATACGCTTTTATGCAGCCAGCAAACGTTCGGACGACGCCGAGGCCGCCAACGCCCTCGCCCGATCGCACAGCCGTTACTACCTTTCCTGGCTCGCAAGCCTGGAACACGGAATCAAACGGAAGGGCCACGCTAGTGTGGTCGCGATGATCAACGCCGAAAAGGAAAACCTTCGCGCGGCGTGGACAAACGCGGCGTATGCCCGAGACATGGTCCCGATGGCCTGCGCAACGCCCGCCCTGTACTACTGGCTGGAGACGGTCTACGAAGTGCGGGAGGGAGCCCGGATGTTTGGCGAGGCGATGGCGGTCCTGGGGGACCATGGCTGGACGGCAGACGCGCCACACGCGCTGCGAGTCGCCGCGGCGACGCTGCTCGGCGCTCACGGCTACTACGCCGACCGGATTGGCGACGCTCACATCGGCGGGCCGGCCACGGAGCGCAGTGTCGCGGCGCTTCGAACGCTTGAGGCCCCGCGTGCGCTCGCCGATGCGCTGCTTTTCCGAGTCTCGGTGCTATACACCCAGGGGAATAGCGATGAAGCGTGCAACCTTGCGGTGGAGGCGCAGCGTCTCTACGAGAGTCTTGAGGACGTCCGGAGTCAGGGTTTCGCCGCCTCGTGGGCGGGCAGTGTGTTGATGTATGGGCGGCGCCTCGAAGCCGCTCACGAGCGCTTGGCAGAAGCGATCTCTCTTCTTGAGGCGGCAGGCTCGGACGAGTTCGCGTTGTGGCGAACACAGTCGTTGAGGGCCAGTGTGGCGTTTGAACTCGACCGCCAGGATGAGGCCCGCAGCTTCGCCGAGGGTGTGATTTCCAGCGCCGGCCAGATTGCCGACCGCTACTCGGCAGCAGTTGCCTATCGAATTCTGGCCGAATCGTTCAGCCGACAGGGCGACACCAAGAAAGCGATGGGCTACATTCGGGAGAGCATATTGCGCATCGAGGAGATAGGACTGTCGTTCGCCCTTGCGCAGGCCTGGAGTTGGCTGGGCGAACACGCCCTGCGTATTCCTGATCCGGCTGAGGCCAAATTGGCGTTTCGGAAGAGTCTGGATGTCGCACTCGGCTGCAGATCCTCGCCCGGCGTGGGCCGCGCATTGCTCGGCCTGAGCGCAATGTGGCGCAACCAGGGCAACGCCACTCAGGCGCTGGCGGCCGCAGTATTCGTCGAGCGCAAGGATACATTTCCTGAGCCCATGCGAGAGCAGGCGCACAGCCTGTCGGCGGCGCTTAGCGCCACCCTGGAGCCAGATCAGATGCGGCAGGCCGAGGCCCGCGCAGCCCAGTTGGATGTTGGCCCGTCGCTCCTGCAATTCGCCCGCGAAGGATGACGGCGTCCGACCCGGAGGACTAGCGCGATCAGCCTCCCCTTGCGAAGCAAAAGGAGGCTGATCGCGCACAGGAAATTCTGGTGGCGCCTAACGAAAAGTTGGCATCAGCCCCGTCGCGGCGTGCGCGTCAAGGAGCTCGTCAACCAGGGCCACAATCTGATCCAGGCTGAGCTCGGCCGCCGTGTGCGGATCCAGAAATGCGGCGTGATAGACATGCTCGCGCTTGCCGGTCAGGGCGGCCTCAACGGTCAGGCTCTGCACGTTGATGTTGGTCTGCATCAGGGCCGCAAGCTGGGGCGGCAACGCCCCGGTCCGGGTGGGTTGCAGCCCGTTCTTGTCCACCAGAACCGGCACCTCAACACAGCAGCCCTGCGGCAAATTGTCGATGAGCCCTGTGTTCGGCACGTTGCCGTAGATCACCCGCGGTTGGCCGGTCGTCATGGCGTGGATGATGCCGCTGCCGTACTCATGGCTGCGCGTGTGACTCAGCCCTTCGCCGCGCTCGAACGTGGCCTTCATCGCCTGCCACCCGGCGATCTGCGTCTCGCAGCGGCGCAGATATTCGTCGAGCGGGATGTTCAACGCCTCAATCATGTCAGGCCGATCGCGCTTGATAAACCAGGGCGCGTACTCCGCAAAGTGCTCGCTGCTCTCCGTGACGAAGTACCCAAAGCGCCGTAGAACCTCATAGCGCACCCGATTCCAATGGGGTTGCTTCCCGTCCTCGAGGACCTTGCGAATTCGCGGATACAGGTCCACGCCATCCCGCTCGAAGCGCAGATAGAAGGCCATGTGGTTGATGCCCGCCGAGATGAAGTTGATCTTCTCAAGGGGGACGCCGATGTCCTTTGCAAGCTGCCCTGCCGTGCCCTGCACGCTATGGCACAGCCCAACCGTCTTGATCGGCGAGGCCCGCGAGATCGCCCAGCACCATCGCCATCGGATTCACATACTGCAGAAAGGTCACGCCCGGGCAAACCTCGGCCATATCCGCCGCAATGTCGGGCGGTGATCACCGGCTTGGCGTTAAGCGCGAGGGCGAGTTGGCGCGCCATCAGTTCGCTTGTGCGCAACCGATCGGCGTCGATGTCGAAGAGGGCAATCTCGGTATTCGAGAGCTCGGGATAGCTCAGAATGTCGCCAATGAGGTTCTTGGCAAAGACCGTGCTCCCGGCCCCAATCAGAGTGGTTTTTGGCATGTGCTCAAGTATCGCCCAACCGAGCGACGTTGTTTCGGAGGCGATATCCCGGTCCCGCGCATCCGCCAATTGGCGCATTCGGACTTGGCCAGCAGGTCGATTGCCGGATCGCGCGGACATGCCGAAAAGGTGTAAGCTGATCGAAACGAGCGAGCGCGCAGTGCGCCCAAGAGCTGCAGATGGACAGTTCCGTTTCTGTGATCCGGCGCTTTGAGGACCGACGCGCGGCCGGCGAGGCCGTGGCGACTTTGTTGCTGGAGTACTCTGGCCGCCCGGACGTCACCGTGCTCGGCCTGCCTCGCGGCGGGATTGTCGTCGCAGCGGCTGTGGCGCGCCGGTTGGCGGCGCCGTTGGACGCCCTGGTGGTCCGCAAACTGGGCCACCCCCACCAGCCCGAACTCGCCATCGGCGCTATCGCGACAGGCGGCATCCTCGAGATGAACACTGGCGCGGACCTTGGCAGGGTGTCGGCCGCAGACCGCGCCCAAGTCATCGCGCGCGAACAGGTCGAACTCGAACGGCGAGAACAGGTTTATCGCAGGGGACGACCGGCCCTGGATCTGTCAGGTTGTGTCGCCATCCTCGTTGACGATGGGCTGGCGACCGGGGCGACGATGCGGGCAGCAATTCTCGCGGCCTGGCAATTTGGCGCGCGAGAGGTTGTGGTGGGCGTCCCCGTCGGGCATACGGCCGGCCTCGACGCCCTCACCCGGCCGCCATACCGGGCCCGGGTGGTGTCCGCCCTCCGCGTTGCGGCGTTGCAGTCGATCAGTCAGCATTACGCCGCTTTCGGACAGGTCAGCGACGATGAGGTCGGCACCCTAATGGCGGCCACGCGCTGGCCGGGCGAAGGCCGGACCACACGGGAGAAACTTGACCACAACCCACCGTGAGAGCCTCCGCAGCCGCGCCATTGGGCGCGAGTCCATTGGCGCACGGGCGACCGGCGCAACTGCGTTGGGCGCGCTATCCGTCGGATCGGGCGTGCTCGCCGCCCTGGCGGTGGGTGCCGGCGCGGTCGGCGCGCTGGCCATCGGCCGATTGGCCATAGGCGTGCTCGTCGCCCGCAGGGTCCGCATCCACACTCTGGAGATCGACACGTTGCGGGTGCGGCGATTGGAAATCATCGACCCGGTGACCAATCCACCAACGATCAACGGCGAGTGACCGCAGGGCGGGCCCGCTGCCTCGCCAAGTGGCCAGTATCCACCTGGCCAGTCGGCTCATTTTCTCCCCGCCAACCGGCGGGCGCATCGCCGCCGGCGACACGTTACAGTAATCTCGTTCGACTGACCGGGAGACTTTAAGTAATGGAACAATTCCTAAGTTTGCTGGCCTCAACGAAGGGCCGTATTGCGCGGATAGTTGTCGGGTCACTTTTGGTGATTCTTGGCCTCTTCGTCGTAAATGGCAGTTCGATTGTTCAAGTCCTGCTTGTCGTCGTTGGCTTGGTGCCGCTTTTGGCCGGCGCCTTCGATGTGTGCCTCTTTGCCGCGCTTAACAAGTTGCCTTTTAAGGGCGCTGACCTGCGCAAAGCGCTCACCAAGTAATGCAGCGCGCCTGACCCGGCGCTGCACGCAGACCACCTGTCCCCCGGTGGTCTGCGTTTATTTTTCCACCCAGCGCGCATGGCGCGCTGCGCAACAGCCAACAGGCCAGCCCGTGCTTACCCGTCTGACTGATGCGCGGGACACGCACACGGATTAGGATACACATGCGCGCAGGTGCCGCGGCGACGGAAGGGCAACTTGTCCGACCAGATGTCGCTGGCGCGTCGGCGGAATTCGTGCATTGGAACAACCCTTTGGGCCGGCAGCGCGCAGGAGCATTCGATGAGCGCAAAGAACACGATTCGGACGATTGGAGGCGTGGCGGGCGCGTTGGCCGGGATTGGCGCTGCAGCGACCGCCTATGCGTTGGCGGCGCGGCCGCGAATGTTGCGCTGGGGAGCCAGGCCCGAGGAAGTAGAGCGCGTCTTTACTGGCGATGAGTTTGTGCTAAATCCGCAGATCAAGGCCACCCATGCCGTCACTGTGCACGCTCCGGTGGATAAGGTCTTCCCGTGGCTCGTCCAGATGGGCCAGGGTCGAGGTGGCTTTTACAGTGTCGAAGCCATTGAGAACGGGATCTTCGAGCTCGACATTCACAACGCCGATCGGATACTGCCAGAGTATCAAGAACTGCGTGTGGGCGATCGCGTCTCCCTCGGACGTGGTGTTTTCGCCCGAGTTGCCGTAATCGAGCCGCTCAAGCACCTCATCCTGCGCGCCACAGCCCACGGCGACGAGCACGAGGAAGGCGCGCTGCCGTTGAAAAAGGGCGAGACCCTGAATATGACCTGGGCGTTCTTCACTGAAACGATGGACGATGGCGACACCCGATTGATCGAGCGCTTCCGAGTCGAGTTCACCCCCACCCTCGCCAACAGCGTCATGTTCTACGGGTTCATCGAGCCCGGCGCGTTCTTCATGGAGCGCAGCATGTTGCTGGGGATCAAGGCACGGGCCGAGGGCGTATTTGGCAAGAAGTTAGTCGAAGCGCCGGTCTTTATGGATCACTTCCCCAGGACGTTGCGCGACAAGTTCGAGACGGTATGGCAGCGCGCCAACAACCTGGTGCCGGCGGGCACGCCCATTGCGCCGGTAACTGAATTGGATGAGGTTGTCCCTTAACGCGGTGCGACCTCGATCCCGTTGCGCCCGCAGATGCCCGTATGGGTGTCAGAATCGCGCTACTACAGGTGCCGGATGGCGCGTTAAGGTCATCCGGCGGGAGGCCAATCATGCGTTCGAAGTCCGATGCAACCCTTCATGGTGATGTGCTGGCGGCGCTGCAGTTTGAGCCCAGCCTGAACGAAACGCGGATCGCCATCAATGTGCGCAAGGGCGTTGTCACCTTGCTTGGCAAGGTGGACAGCTACGCCGATAAGGCAACCGCAGAGCGCGTTGTGCGGCGCGTCGACGGCGTGCGCGGGATCGCCAACGATCTCGAGGTCGAGGTGCCCGAGCATCACGTCCGCACGGACACCGACGTTGCCCAGTCCGCTCTCGACGCATTGCGCTGGGATGTCACTGTGCCTGCCCAGGCGCTGCAGGTGAAAGTGGAAAAGGGCTGGCTCACCCTCAGCGGCGAAGTCGAGTGGCACTTCCAGAAACGCCACGCCGAAGATGCAGTCCGCCGGCTGCGCGGCTTGCGCGGCGTGATCAACCTCATCACCGTCAAGGCCCGCTTGACCGCCGTTGACATCAAGCGCAAGATCGAAGGCGCGTTCGAACGGAACGCCCGGATTCACGCGGGCGGCATCCGGGTTGAGGTTGACGGCAGCCGGGTGACGCTGACCGGAATGGCCGCCACGCTCGGCGAGATGCGCGAGGCCGAAGCTGCCGCCTGGGCGGCCGCCGGCGTAACCGAGGTCGTCAACACAATTCAGGTGTCGGAGGCGCAGCCCGCCTAGTCGACGCTCGGTTCTCTCCTGTTCGTGGGCCCGCGGGTGGCGCTCTGGCCTGAAACCTGGCGCCTTTGGGCCGGGTTGCCACCCGCGCTGCCGTAGAATCACCAAACCCGCATGCCAGCCAAGCCCCACGCGCGCCCGGCGTTTTCCGCCACCCGTTATGTCATGTTGTCCATCGCGGCCGCGTTGGCGACGATCACCCTCAAAGGCCTGGCCTGGCTTCTGACCGGGTCTGTGGGCTTGTTGTCCGACGCGCTCGAGTCATTCGTCAACCTTGCCGCGGCGACTCTGACCCTCATTCTTTTGCGTTATGCAGCCCGCCCGCCGGATGAGGAGCATACCTACGGCCACGGCAAAGCCGAATACTTCGCGAGCGGGGCCGAAGGGGCGCTGATCATCTTCGCGGCGATCAGCATCATCGCCAGCGCCCTGCCCCGTTTGACCAATCCGCGCGCAATTGAGCAGGTCAGCTTCGGCGTGCTGCTCTCGGCGGCGGCGTCAATCATCAATCTCGTCGTGGCCCGGATCCTGCTTCGGGCCGGGACCGCCCATGGTTCAATTGCGCTGGAGGCCGACGCTCACCATCTCATGACCGATGTATGGACCTCGGCGGCCGTCATCGTCGGCATTCTGGCGGCGACGCTCACGGGCTGGGTGATCCTGGATCCGATCATCGCCCTGCTGATGGGGGCCAATATCATCTGGACCGGCGTTCAACTGCTGCGACGCTCGGCCCTGGGCTTGCTCGATTCCGCCATCAGCCGGGAAGACTTCACCCATGTCCAGTCGGTGTTGGCCCAGTATCGGGCCGAGGGTATCCAATTCCATGCCCTGCGCACGCGCCAGGCCGGTGGTCGATCGTTCGTGTCAATGCATGTGCTGGTGCCACCGGATTGGACCGTGCTGCGCGGGCACCAATTGCTGGAACGCATCGAACGCGATATCCGGCGGGCCATGCGCCAAGTTACCGTCTTCACCCATCTCGAGCCTCAGGGCGACCCAACCGCGCTGGACGACGTCGGCCTGGCGCGGGATGAGTAAAGCGACCCGAAAGGGCCCGTCCCCAGCTGCGCCGGGGACGGGCCCTAACGAAATGTCGGGGACGGAATGTCTAGGTCGTCGCCCGCCGCATGGCGACCGACAGCGCGCCATACGCGGCGATCCACGCGTCTTTCACCTCAGGGGTGAATGCCGGGCCCAGCGATTGTTCAAGGGCCCAGATCAGGGCCGCCCCGAACGTGTTGACATCGCGAGGCTGAACGCCGTAGGTGATGTGGCGCGTGCCAAGCGACTTAACCTGATCCTGAAGCCCTTCGGGCTTGTCAAGACCGCTCACGGCCAGCCCAATGGCGGTGATCACCATTTGGCCTGGGTCTTGATGTCACCCTTGAACAACGGCTGAAGCGATGGATCGATCTCGAACAGCTTGTTGTATAGCATTTCACCCGTTTCCTGCGCCATGGGCTCAATGGCCTTGAATGTCTCTCGAAGTAGTTTGACCTGTTCCGCGTTCATATTGCCTCCAAGTATTGCGCAAAGGCTAACCGGGCAGCTCGCGCGCTTCAACTGGCCGGAAGGCCAAATCTCGCTGGCCAAGTGGACGATTGACGCTGGCCATTCACCGCGTAGACTTGACCCAGTTCGCCATGAAACTACAAACCCGCGCCTTTGTCCGCACCGCTTTTGTGAATCTGATGGTGGGGGCGCTACTTTTCGCCATCGGGCTCGTTGCAGATGCGGCGGGTTTCGACGGGCGACTGGCCGTGCTGCGCTATCCGGCCATTCATTTGCTCGTCGTCGGTTGGCTCACCCAGCTCATTGTCGGCGTCGCAATCTGGCTGTTTCCACTGCCCGAGCGTCCCGGATCGCCCTGGATGAATCGGTTGGGCTGGATTGGCTTTGGCCTGTTGAACGGCGGACTCGTCCTGAGGCTGGCTGGTGAAGTCGGCCCGGCCTTCGGCGGCGCTGTCTGGGCGGGCTGGGCGCTGGCCGCGTCAGCGACCGCGCAGGCCATCGCAGCCTGGCTCTTTGCGGCGCTGCTGATGCCGCGGCTGCGGCCACGTACGGGCCCGCATGCCAGCGCCGGGGCCCCGCGATGATGCCCCCTCCGTCGCGCGCCATGGCCGGCGCGGCGACCGTTCATCTCGCGTTAGGGTTCAGCCTGGGCGCGCTCGTTCTTGTGGCCAAGGCCACCAGCGGGGCCAGTCCCCTGTGGCTGTTGCGCGAGACACACATCCACCTCTTGCTTTTTGGCTGGCTGGTCCAGTTCGCGATGGGTGTGGCGCTGGCCATCTTCCCGCGCCTTGCCTCCGGTCCACCGCGCGGCGATCCGCGGGCCGCCTGGCTTGTCTTCTGGCTGATCAATACAGGCGTGGTGAGCGGCGCGCTCCAGCCGCTTGCCGCGGACGGCGCGCCAGCGGTTTCTGGGGTGATGCTGGTCGTTGCGGGCCTGTGCGACCTCGCCGCCATCGCGGTCTTCGCGCGCGTGATGTGGGCGCGCATTCGGACCGTCAATCCGGTATGGCCAACGAATCTCCCAGTGATGCGGGGACGGCCATGACGCCCGGGCAATCGACCCTCCAGCGCCGCTCTATGACCGCAAAATAGGCGCGCCCGGCTCGACTGGAGCCGGGCGCCTTTGTCCGGGCCTACACCGCGAAAAGCGGGGGCTACTGCACGATCAGCACGGTGACCATGCCAAACATGCCGCTCGGCGCCTCGGCATGGGTGAGAACGTGACAATGATAGGCCCACATACCCTCGGTGTGGGCGGTAATGATCACATCCCAGCGCTCGCCGGGCGCGACGTTGAGCGTGTCACAGAAAAACGGCTGGGGGAGGTTCCAGCCGTCCTTGGCGAACACGAGCTGCTCCAGGCCATGCAGGTGCATCGGGTGAATCATCAGACCCTCATTCATGTAGCGCACCCGAATGACCTCACCCTTCTTGGCGATGATGGGTTGGGTGTATGGAAAACCCTTGCCGTTCAGGGTGTAACCACCCACCGTGTCATTCAGAATGATGGTGTAGTCGCTATCGTGCTTCGGGTCTTTCGACTTGTCCTTCGGTTCGATGATGAAGGCGCCCAGCAGACCGGCGGTTACCTGAGCGGCCGAATTGTAGTGAGAATGATACATGTGCGAGCCCGGGTTCACGGCGGTGAACTCGTAGGCGAAGGTCTGGCCGGTCTTGACCACGGGCTGGGTGAGAAACGGCACGCCGTCGACCTTGTTTGGCAGGATCACGCCATGGAAGTGGATGGCGGTGCTCTCTTTCATCTTGTTGGTCAGCACAATCCGGATCTTGTCCCCCTCGGTGACTCGTATCTCGGGACCAGGAACGGAGCCGTTATAACCCAAGCCCTGCACGGTGCTGCCGGCCATAACCTCCCACTTGACCTCGCTGGACGTGAGCTCAAAGACCTTGACGTCGCCATCCATCTTGGGTTCCAGGCGATTCTTCCAGAACTTGGCATCCTTGCCGATGTTGTCGACGAACTTCTTGACGCCAGCCTCATGCATGGCATCCATGTCGTATTCCTGCATCTGGGGCGAGGCGGCAACACCATGAGCCGTGCTGGCGTTGGCGGTCGCAGCCGCATTGGCCTGTTCGTCGCTGGCGCGGGCGGTGGCCACAGCCGGGGCATTTCGGGTCGCCAGGCTGGCAGGCGTAGCGCAAGCGGCGGTGCCCAGGCCGACACCGGCGAGGCCAGCCATGCGAATGAAGTCTCTGCGAGTGGGGGTCTTCTTTTCCATTTGAGATGTTTTTACCATATGAATCTTAGGGAACGCTTTTCATGCCGGGTGGGTGAATTGCGTGCCAGGCGGCGACGGGAACTTAAGTATCACAGGCGCAATAACGGCGAAATGGCCAGTTGGCCAGGTTTGAACTGGCCAACTGGCCAAAAGGTCCGCCGCCACGTCAGGTCAGTGCCCTAAGCCCGCAATATCCGCCGGGCCGCATCGATGCCGTCAATCAGCGCGTCGATCTCCCAGCGCTCGGTGTAAACATAGAAACTGGCCCGGGCCGAGGCTGTGATGCCCAGGCGTTCGTGCAGAGGCTGCGCGCAATGATGCCCTGCCCGAATTGAGATCCCGCGCTGATCCAACAACGAGGCCAGGTCATGCGGATGAATCCGGTCAATCACAAACGCAGCCACGCCGCCATGCCGTTCGGCGTCCAGCGGGCCCAGAATCCGCGCGCCCGGCACCTCGCTCAGCCGCTCGAGGGCGTAGGCCGTCATCTCGCGCTCGTGGGCCCGCACTTCGCCCATCCCGAGCTTCTCGAGGTACCCTACCGCGGCGCCCAGCCCGATCGCCTCGACAAAGGCCGGCGTGCCCGCCTCGAACTTGAGCGGCACCTCGTTCCAGGTCGCGCCCGAAAAGGTCACGCTCGAAATCATGTCACCGCCGGTAAGAAACGGCGGCATCGCCGCGAGCAGTTCGGCCCGCCCGTACAGCACCCCGATCCCGGTCGGCCCCAACATCTTATGCCCCGAGCACACAAAGAAGTCGGCCCCGAGCTCGGCCACATTCACCGGCATGTGCGGCGCCGACTGCGAGCCATCGACAATCACTCGCGCCCCCACGGCGCGCGCGCGCGCGACCACTGGAACGGGATCCGTGATCGTGCCGAGCACATTTGAGACCTGGGCAAAGGTGATGAGTTTCGTCCGGGGCGTGATCAGGGCGTCGAGCGCATCCAACTCGAGCGTGCCCTGCGCGCTAATCGGCCAGAATTTCAGGGTTACCCCGCGCTCGCGGGCCAGCTCCAGCCACGGCACAAAATTGGCGTGGTGCTCGAGCTCGGTCAGGATGACCTCGTCGCCTTTTCCCAGAAAGGTCCGCCCATAGCTGTACGCGAGAAGGTTGAGAGATTCCGTTGCGTTGCGGGTGAAGACGATCTGCTCCGGAGTGGGCGATCCCAGAAATCGGGCTACTGCCGCGCGCGCGGCATCATAGCGGGCGGTCGCGTCCTCGCTCCAGGCATACACCCCGCGGTGGACGTTGGCATACCCGCCGCGATACACGTCCTCCATCGCCTTCAGGACCGCCTCCGGTTTCTGGGAAGAGGCGGCTGAATCGAGGAACGCCGCCCGGGGGCTGGCGCTCGAAAATATAGGAAAGTCTTGCCGAATCTGGCTGGCGTTATACATGGCATCCTGACCGCGCAGCGCGCGGAGGAGATCATTGTATGCGGCCACTCACTGCGATCGGGACAAAGACGGTTGACTTCCTGAAGTCATCCTGAAAATCATTGGCGAGAACACCATCCCCGCGCGGAGCGCGGGGATGGTGTTCTCGCCGGATGATCTAGGATGACCTCGAGTCACCTGGTCGCACAAGCAGGACGGGCACGCTCGTGTGGTGGCTGATCCGGTCGGCAACGCTGCCGAGCAGCGCGCGTGACAGGCCGCCCCGCCCATGCGTGCACATGACGACGGCGTCGGCGCCGATCGACTCGATTCGCGTCAACAGGGCGTGCGCGACGTTTCCCTCCAGCACTTCAGTCTGCGCCCGGATGCCGCCGGCCAGCAACGTCCGCGCGGTTGCGCGAAGGTATTCCTCAGCCGGGCCCACGAGTGGATTTGGCACATGCGCGGTGAGTTGGCGGGCCGACCACACTGGATCATAGTGTCCGCCTTCGTACTCAACCGGGGCTCACGAACATCGTCTGCTCAACGCCCGATACGACCTGGGCCAAAATGAGCTCCGCACCAAAGCACCGGGCGAGGGTCTCGGCATGCCTGAGCGCCGTCTCAGCAAACGCTGAGCCGTCCAGGGGCACGAATATCTTCTTGAACATGATCTGCACGCTCCTTTGCGCGTCTTGGCGCACGAAGCGGTTTTACGCGAGGCGATTCGCGCCCCGCGTAAGCTGCAACACGTGAGCGTCACGCGACTGCCCGCCCCAAACGAGATTAACTCAGGCGACGGTCATCGCCTCGGACTTCGACTCGGTCTTGCGCGGGCCAGACTCTGACCGCACGAGAATGACTGGAACCTCGGCATGGGCCGTCACCCGGTCGGCGACGCTCCCCAACAGGAAGCGCCCGATTCCAGATCGGCCGTGGGTGGCCATCGCGATCAGGTCGGCCGACTCGGTATTGGCCACATCCAGGATCGCATCGGCCACCGCGCCGTCCATGACCCGGGTCACGACAGTCAGGCCGTCGAGTCGCAGCTGCGCGGCGATGGCGTCCAGATAGTCCCGGGCGCGCTCGGCATCCCGCGAACGCAGATCGGCCAGGACCACGGGCTGGTCGATGTAGTACTCCATCATCGGGTGATCCGGCACCCGAATCAGAGTCAGGGAAGCGCCCGTACAACGCGCGATGTCAACTGCCGTTGGCAACGCGGCTTCACCCAGTTCGCTGCCGTCCAGTGGCACAAGAATGTTCTGATACATGGCTTCCTCCGGAAGTGAAACAAGCTGGCCCTGCTCGCTCACGCCCCCTCTGGTTTCGCTTCAGACGCTTGCCCGTCGTGACGGCGGACGAGCAGAACCGGCACATGCGCGCCCTGAGAGACCCGATCCGCCACGCTTCCCAGCATCCAACGGCCCAGCCCGCTCCGGCCGTGGGTTGCAATCACGATCAGATTGACCTTGTTGACTTCAGCCTGGCGCAATATCTCGTCCGCCGCCATGCCCTGGCCGATGAAGAAGTCGCTGTCGATGCCTTCCCCGTCGAGTCTGCGGCTGATCTCGGCAAGGTACGCGGCGCTGTGCTCCACCGAATCATCATTCGGAATCGCGACGACATCGGTGGCCTCAACATAGAAGTGCGTGACAGGATGTCCGGCCACCCGCACCAGGATCAGTTTTGCGCCGCATCGGCGGGCGATCTCGATGGCCGCGTCGAGGGCCAACTCGGAATGGGCCGAACCGTCCAACGGCACAAGAATACGCTCATACATGTCGACCTCCGTACGCGATCGCGAGCAGCTCAGGGGCTTATGGCTCGCGAAGATCGGGCCGGACGAGCAAGACTGGCATCTTGGCCGAGTGCACCATCCGATCCGCCACACTGCCCATCAAGAAGCGGGTCAGGCCGCTCCGCCCGTGGGTCGACATCGCGATCAGATCGACACCATTGTGGTCGGCATAGTCAAGCAGCGCCCCAGCAACGCTGGGGCCCTCAACCGTGACCGCATGAGCCTTCACACCCCGCTCGAGCAGCAACTCGACCTGTTCGTGGACATAGTGCGTCGCCTCCGCCCGCGCATCATTCAGCGCGGCCTGGATTACACCCGCATCAGTGGGGTAGTAGCGAAGCGGGAGGTCCTCGTGCACGGTCGCCAACACAATCTCCGCGCCCATGCAACTGGCGAATTCAAGCGCCGGCCGTAGCGCGGCTTCGGACATTTTCGATCCGTCCAGGGGTACCAGTATCTTGGTGAACATGGGTCACCTCCGATTCACAGACTACACTGAATTTCGTGGGCGCGCGTCATTCTCCCGAATGAGGCCGGACTGTCCAGATGGCTACTCCGTGGACGCCAAGTGGCCAAACAAACGATTCCGATAGCGACATTCCCGGGATCAGGGGTCTTTTTTGACCAATAGATTGCGCCGCAGGGCCAGCGTCACCGCTTCGACCCGATTCGCCACCCCGAGTTTGGACAGCACCGCGCTGACATGGAACTTGACCGTTGAAGCGCTCAAGTGCATCCGCACCGAAATATCGGTATTGTTGAGGCCTTCCACCATCAGCGCCAGGATATCCCGCTCGCGTTCAGTCAGATCGCTGCCAACCTCGGGCGGGCGATTCAGGTTGCGCACAAGCGCGTCGGCAGCTTCTGGCCCAAGCGTGCGCCGGCCAACGTGGGCGGACCGGATCGCCTTGGCCAACTCCTCGGCCGAGGAATTCTTGAGCAGATAGCCGGTGGCGCCGGCCTGCAGCGAACGCTGAACGAGATCGTCCGTGTCAAAACTGGTCAGCGCGATGATTTTGGCCTCGGGATAGCGCTCGCGAATGTTTTTGATCGCCTCGATCCCGTCCATGCGCGGCATGAGCATGTCCATCAGCACCACGTCCGGCCGAGTATGTTCGTACAGCAGAACGGCTTGTTCGCCATCCGGCGCTTCTCCGGCCAGGGTGAGGTCTTCGTAGGCCTCAAGCAAGGAGACGAGGCCCTTGCGCACCATCACATGGTCGTCCACAACAAGCACACGGATCATTTTTCCTTCCACTCCCAGGTCAGCAGGACGTCGGTGCCCAAGTTCACCTGGCTGTCGATTTCGAGGCTGGCCCCGATCTCGGCCGAACGCTCGCGCATGATGCGCAGGCCAAAACTTGTGCCCGCCGCCGCTCCAGGATCGAAGCCCGCTCCATTATCGTGCACCAGCATCATGGCCCCGTCGGGCCGGGTGCTGAGTTGGATGCTGGCCTCCGTTGCGCGGCTGTGCTTTGAAACATTGTGCAGGGCCTCTTGCGCAATCCTGTAAAAAGCAACTTGAACATCGGCCGGCAGGCGGGTGTGTTCCTCGGCCACGACCTCGATCTGGATGCCCAGGCGCGAAGATGAGGCATTTGCAAGCTGTTTCAGGAGCTCGGACAGCTTGCTCTCAGTCAGCGCGGACGGGCGCAATTCGACCAGCAGCGAGCGCATTTCGGCCAGGGCGCTGCGGCTGAGCCGGCGCACATCCTCCAGTTGGCGACGGCCGGCGGCCGGGTCTTTGTCCCACACCTGGGGGAGGAGCTCCGCCATGATGCTGGCCGAGAACAACGATTGCGTCACAGCGTCGTGAAGTTCGCGGGCGAGCCGAGTGCGCTCCGACAGAATCGCAAGCTGGTTGGACTTCAAGCGCAGTTCGTCCTCGCGCTGTCTGCGCTCAGAGACGTCGCGAAGAATGACGCCGTAACGAACCGCGCCCTCGGACGCTATCCGGGTAATACCGGCCTCGGCGGGAAACTCCTCGCCGGTGCGGCGCTGCCCAACCACGTCGCGCCGCTCGCCCATCCGACGCGATGTTTCGCCGCTGCGGCCAAACGATCGCACATGGTCGGCATGGCGCGGAACATGGCGCTCAGGAATCAGAATCGTCAGAGACCGTCCCGTCAGTTCGTCCAACTGATAACCAAACATCGCCGACGCACCGGCGTTGGCGTAGACGATGCGCTGGTCCTGGTCGATGACCAGCACGGCATCGCTGGTGCCCTCCACGACCTGCGCAATCAAACTGGCATTTTCTGGAGTTAGTTCCACAATTCAAGCCTGGGGCGAATTATCCCATCGACGGAACTAGCCAGGTGGCCAGTCCAAAACCGGCCACTTGCGGGGGGACGGTCCGGACCCAGACTCGTAACCTTTCCGCCTATGCAGGCCAACGGCAAGGTCGGGGTTCTGATCGCGGATGATCATCCCGATGTGGCGAACGCGCTGACCGCGTTGCTGCTCGCCCAGTCCGACTTCGTGCCCCTCGGCGCGGTGGCCACTGCGCGCGACCTGTTCGAGGCGGTGGAGGCCACCCACCCCGAGATTGTGATGGTGGATTGGGAACTCCCCGGGTTTGACCCACGTCAGGCCGTCGCGGCGCTCCGAGAACACGGCAATGGCCCGCAAATCGTGGCGATGAGCGCGTACTTGCTGGCGGCCCGGGCCGCTCTGGCAGCCGGGGCCGACGTGTTTATCAGCAAGACCGACCCGCCCGATTCGGTACTGGCCATCCTGCGCCGGCTGCGCGGCGTGCCGCCTTCCACCGGCGCTCCGGCGCCCGGGGAGCGCCCCAATGGCGCGCGCCCGATCTTCCCGCGACGACCTGGCCAGGCAAACACCTAGCCAGTTGGCCAGTTACAATCCGTCTGCGTGGTTGGGGCGATTCAGCGTCCAACCTTTAGAGTCTCACCAGCGAGGTTTTATAAAAATGGCAAAACTACAGATTCCCGTAAGCAAAGGTCGACTCATTGATGAACCACCGATCGCGAAGTTCTTGTTCTCGGACAGGCGCATGGCGATCTTCTGGGTGGTTGTTCGCGTCCTGATCGCAATTGATTGGATCAACGCAGGCATACACAAGGTGGAGGATCCGGCCTGGCTGAACGGATCGGCCATCAAGGCGTTCTGGGCACGCATCGTGGTGATTCCGGCCGCTCCGGCCAGCCCGACGATCAAGTTCGACTGGTATCGCGTCTTCATCAACGGCCTCTTGAATTCGGGCAGCCACACTTGGTTTGGACCCCTGGTCGCCTGGGGCGAGTTGCTGATCGGGATCGCGCTACTGATTGGCGCGTTCACCGGCATCGCCGCCTTCTTCGGCGCGTTGCTGAACTGGAACTTCATCATGGCCGGCAGCGCGAGCACGAATGGCCTGCTCTTGATCGCCGCAGTCGGAATCATGCTGGCCTGGAAGATCGCTGGCTACATCGGCGCCGACTTCTTCCTGCTCCGCCTGATCGGAGTCCCCTGGAAGGGCGAAGAAGTCAAGCCAAAAGAAAGCCCAACGCCTGCCGCAGGCAAATAACACAACAGAATAGCGCGTTTGCGCAAAATGGGCAGCGGACGGTAAATCGTCCGCTGTTCCGTTTTTCCTGAGGCGATGCGCCCCAGGATTCCAATTTAGGTGCGAAAGCGTATCGCGCCGAAAGCAATATCCCCGCCCGGCCTAAGCCGGGCGGGGATATTGCTTTGAGAAACCTATCGGTTAAGGCTCAGGGCTTCGTCGGCTCAGGCAGCATCTCGCGCACAAGCATGCGGAATATGTCGGACTCGGTGATGACCCCGACCAGCCGGTCGTGCTCGAGCACCGGCAGACCGCTGACCTTGTGGGCGAGCATCATCGCGGCCGCATCGCGGATGCTGGTGTGCGGCGAAACCGTCAGCACGTTCCGGCGCATGATCTTGTCAATCGTCAGAGTATCGAGCAGGTAGTTCAGCTCCCACACGCTGAGCGACGTGGCCGCCGACGGCTCCGCCTCGCGGATATCACCCAGGGTGACAACGCCGACCAGCCGGCCATCCTCGAGGACGGGCAACCGGCGAATCTTGCGCTCCTTCATCAGCCGATGGGCCTCCGGAAGCGTTGTCTTTGGTGTGATGGTCACGGGATTTGGCGTCATCCAATCCAGCACCTGGTAATTTGTCATGGCTTTATGGCCTCCTGGTTTCCTTCACCATACGCCTGAATACCGTCTTGCGCGCCCACCAGTTGAATAGTTTCCTCTAGTCCACTGGCCAGCCTGGAAGCTATCGCAGCAATTGGTGGCAAGACCACGACCCCCGCGCTTCGCGCGGGGGTCGTGGTCTTGCCATCGTTTTGAGGATGACTTCTGGTCACGATAGCCAACTGGCTAGTCAGTTTGTACCCAGACGACTGGGACGCGCCGGATCGTCCCCAATATCATGGTTGCCAGGTTCAATCAACGTTCATTTTTTCAGAGGAGGAGTCCTGATGACTGAGTCCGATCACCCGCTGTCTGAACGGGATCAGGCTGACGACGACAAGGTCACGCCCCGCGGCGCAACCGCGTTCGTCTTTGTCATGCTCGCCGGTTACATCATTTATTGGGCGTATCTGTGGTACACGACCATCATCGAACGGGGCGTCGGCGGCTAAGGGCTCCTACCAGCGCCAAAGGGAATCATCATGCATATTGATCGCTATGAACGGGCCTGGCTCACCGCCGTGGGGATCGCCCTGGGGGCGTTCGCGGCCGCGATGGCGGCGGGCTTCATTTTGTTCGGCATTCGCCTGCCCTCTCCGGTGGCCAGAATCAATCCGAACACCTTCGCCGGAACGCCCTACGCAAATCCCGGCATCAAATCGCTTGGCGGCGGCCGCTACGAGGTCTTCATGACCGCCAAGATGTGGAGTTTTGACGCCGGCCGCGACAGTGGGCCGGTGGGCGTGCCGCCCAGGGTCAAGATCCCGCGCGGTTCGGAAGTGACGTTCTATGTGACGAGCCTGGACGTTGACCATGGCTTCTATATCGAGGGTCATGCCATCAATCTGGAAGTGATCCCCGGCCAGGTCGCGCGGGCAACAGTCACCTTCATGCAGGCGGGCGAGTTCAACATCATCTGCAACCAGTACTGCGGGGTCGGTCACCAGGTTATGTATGGCTCCGTCGTCGTCCAGTAAACCAGGTAACACCATGCAACTATCCAAAGAAACACCGGCAGTTCTGCCCGTGCTTGAGCTTCCGCGGCTCGCGATGCTGCGTGACGAACGCTTCCTTGTCGGCGCCCACATCATCACCGCGTTCGCCGCCCTATCCATTGGCGCGTTGATGGGGCCGTTTCAGGCCTTTCATCGCGCGCCGGCGTTTGTCGAGGCGTTTCCAGACGCCACCATTCCGGTGTTCAGCTATTACTACCAGGCGCTTACCGCGCACGGCACGTTGAACGCGCTCTTCTTTACCTTTATCTTCATCTCGGGCTTCAGCTACTTTATGGTTGGCCGCTCGCTCAGGCGAAAACTATGGAGCCTGCCCCTGGCCTGGGCTGGCTTTGGCGCGATGCTGGTCGGTCTGCTGATGATGCTGTTCGTGCTTGTCACGGAACCGCAGCGCTCTTCCGTCCTCTACACGTTCTATCCACCGCTGATCGCGCCGCCGACCTTCTATCTTGGGTTGGTCCTGCTGGTACTGGGTTGCTGGATCACGGCCGCCAACGTCATCGTGACGGCCAACCTGTGGCGCAAGGAGCACCCCGGCGAGCGTCTGCCGCTGGCCGTCTTCGCGGCCGTCGCCAACCATTGGATGTTTATCGTGTCCAGCATCGGCGTTGCGGTGGAAGTGGTTTTCCTGCTCCTGCCAGCGTCGCTCGGCATCATCGACCGGACAGATCCCCAGCTTTCGCGGGTGCTGTTCTGGTTCTTTGGTCATCCATTGGTCTACTACTGGCTGGTCCCGGCCTATATCAGCATCTACACCGTGTTGCCGCAGCAAGCGGGCGGAAAACTCTTCAGCGATCCACTCGCTCGAGTCGCGTTCCTCATGTTGATGATTCTCGCCCTCCCGACCGGCGTTCATCACCTGTTCGCCGATCCGGGCGTGAGCGAAGTCAATAAGGCCATTCATACCTTCTTCACCCTGCTGGTTTCCATCCCAAGCTTCATGACCGCCTTCAACATCGGAGCCACGCTCGAGCGGGCCGGTCGCGCTCGGGGTGGCAAGGGCCTGTTTGGCTGGATGTTCACCCAGAAGTGGACCGATCCTTCGGTCGCCGCACAGTTGGTCGCCCTGATTCTCTTCATCAGCGGCGGTATCAGCGGCATCATCAACGCGTCGGCCCAACTCAATATCACCGTGCACAACACGTCGTGGGTGCCCGGCCACTTCCACCAGACCGTCGGTGGCATCGTGGCGCTGACTTATATTGGCATCGCCTACTGGTTAATTCCGATGATCCGCGGCCGCGCGTTATTCAGCAAGAAGATGGCCCTGGCGCAGGTCTACACCTGGGGGCTGGGGATGATGCTGTTCGGCCATACCATGGCCGAGGCGGGTCTGGCCGGCGTGCCGCGCCGCTCGCTCACGGGCATTTCGCCTTTCCTGGACGAAGCCAGCAAATACTGGCTCAACGGCGCGGCGATCAGCGGCGTGATCCTGCTCATCAGCGTCACTCTGCTATTCACCAACCTGGTCCTGACCCTGGCCGGCAGCCCGAAGCCGCTGGCCGATGTGCCCGAAATCCAAACCAAAGGCGACCCGCGTTCGCCCATGCTGCTGGAACGATGGGGGCTGTGGGTGGGCATTCTGGCCGTCCTCACCCTTGTGGCCTGGGCCCCCGTTTTTGCCGAGGCAATCAGCGCAACCCAGGGCTTCCAAATCCTGCGGTTCCTGCCGACGGGCGTGCCGATGCCATAGAATCATGACCAACTCACCTCTCATCCTCTTCATCGCCATCCTCGTCGTCGCGGCCTTGCTGATCAGCACCGTTGTCGCCATGGGTTACCTCGGCAGCCTGTTCGTGCAGTGGCTGACCCGTTTCCTCAATCGGAACATCCCCAAAACGGATATCCTCGGCGAGTACGATGCGCTGACTCTCAAGAAGATCACGGCCAATGCCGCGCCTGCACTGACTTCGATTCGGCCCGCGCCCGACGGGCCGGCGCCGTATCCGCTGGATCAATTCGTCGCCAAGGCGTTTCTGGTGAGCACCGTTCTGCTCGTTGCTGTCCCCCTGGCGTTCGCGCCGGAGGGCCGGCATGTGAGCCTTGCCGCGATCCTGCGCCTGTATCAGCCCGAGCCCTTCGCCGCGGCGCCGACACCGACGCCGCAGCCCATCGTCGACAGTGAGCCCGGCGTGCTGCCAAAGACGGCCGCGGGCTTGCCGGCCGGAAACGCGGCGCGCGGCAAGACGCTGTTCGCGTCGAACGCCTGCTCAAGCTGTCATGCCATCGCCAGGGACCAGGTCCTGGTCGGGCCGAGCCTATATGGCGTCTGGAACACAGCCGCAACGCGGGAGCCCGGCGTGGCGACGAAGGACTACATGTTCGAGAGCATCCTCGCCCCAAACAAGTTCGTCGTGAACGGCTTTGCCCAGGGCCTGATGCCGGCGAGTTTTGCCCAATCGTTGACAACCCAGCAGTTGGCCGATCTCCTTGCGTACATGGAGAAGGATCTGAGTCAGAAATAGGCGCTGGGCAGACTCCCAGCGGAACTTGGAAGCTCTCCCCAAACCTTTTTCTGAAGTGAGAGCCCCGGCTCCGCCGGGGCTCTCACTTCAGGTGAATTCCCGGAATGAACACGCCAAACCCAAGTCCCGGTCCGCAGCGCGGCATGGTGAGAAGTCTCGCCGGCTGGACGATCCTCAGCTTTGGCCTGACGTTCACCTTGTTCGGCGCGCTGTATGCCCAGGACATGCGCATGCTCAGCCGCGCGCCCGAGATCCTGTGGTACGCCATGTGCGGTCAGCCCCTCCCCGACGGTTCGACGGGCCCCTGCTTTTCGGGATTGGCTTCGCCGGAGCCATGGCAGGCGCGCTGCTCCTGATGATCCGCTCGAAGCGCTAGAAACCATTCTGGAGGGCGAGGACGCAATTCGGGGCGGGTGGGCTCCTGATCATGATTCTCAGAATTCTCGGCGGGCAAGTCTCAAATGGTAGAATCTTGTCTCAAGATTAGTTTTTTGAATCGCTTGGTCGTTGGTATTGGTTCCCGCGCGCGCGGCGCATCGGGGTGTTGCACCCGGATGAACGCCCTGTTTCGGCATCTTCCGTCAGCGTCTGCTCAGCATTGGGCTCCCGAACGGGCTCCCTCCCCACGACGGCGATTTTCATTCGATACGGAGTAAACAACAGACATAACCTATGGCTACGCAAGCAATGAAATGGACGCCCATCGGCGGACTCGGCGAGGTCGGCAAGAACATGATGGCCCTCGAGTACAACAACAACATATTGATCATCGACACGGGAATCATGTTCCCCGAGTCGGACATGCACGGGATCGACAGCGTCATCCCTGACTACGGCTTCTTGAGCGACCGGCGCGACCAGGTCAAGGGTATCGTCATCACCCACGGGCACGAAGACCACATCGGCGCGATCGAGTTCGTCGTCAAGGACTTTCCGGGCGTGCCCATCTATGCCACGCCCCTTACCAAGGGGCTCATCGAGAACAAGCTGCGCGAGGCCAAGCTGATGGACCGCACAACGGTGACGAGCGTCGCAACCGACGCGACGTTCAACGTTGGGCCGTTCAAAGTCGAGATGTTCCGGATGTGTCACAGCATCCCCGACAACTGCGGAATCGGCGTGACGACGCCGGCCGGCCTGATCGTTCACAGCGGCGACTTCAAATTTGATCACTCGCCGGTGGACGGCGAGACCAGCGATTTCGCCAAGTTGGCCGAGTTCTCGGCCCGGGGCGTGCTGGCCCTTTTCTCCGACAGCACCAACGCCGAAGTTCCGGGCATCACCCCCAGCGAGCGCGAGATCGAGCCGGCGCTGGAGCACGTCTTTCGCGACGCGCCCGGGCGGATCTTTGTCGCGACCTTTGCCTCGCTGATCTCGCGCGTGCAGCAGGTCATCAACGTGTGCGAGATTTACGGGCGCAAGCTAGCGGTCGCCGGCGCAAGCATGACCGACAACGTGCGCCTGGCCCAGAAAATGGGCTATCTGAACGTGCCCGAAGGCCTGCTCGTCAGGCTCGAAGACGCGCTGAAGATGCCGCCCCAGGAAGTTGCATTCATGGCGACCGGCACCCAGGGCGAGCCCACCGCCGCACTCGGCCGGATTGCGACCGGCAAACATCCGCAGATCACCGCCCAGCCGGGCGACACCTTCGTGCTGTCTGCCCACCCCATCCCCGGCAACGAGGAGTACGTCCATCGCATCATCAACCGGCTATACCAGAAGGGCGCGACGGTGGTCACCACCGCGCACTCGAAGGTACACGTATCGGGCCATGCCTGCCAGGAAGAGCAGAAGCTGCTCATGAGCCTGGTCAAGCCGAAGTTCTTCGTCCCGATCCACGGCGAGCTGCGCATGCTCCACGCGCATCGGCGCCTGGCGCTGGATGTCGGCATTCCGGCCGAGAACATCTTCATCGGTGAAAACGGCACCCCGATCGAGTTCGTCGACGGCCAGGCGAAGCAGATTGAGCGCGTCCCGGGCAGCTACATCTACGTCGACGGGAATACCGTGGGCGAAATTGGCCAGGCCGTGCTGAACGATCGCGCATCCCTTGCCCGGGATGGTTTCGTCATCGTCGTGGTTCGGCGGAATGAGGAAGGCGGCCTGGCCGGCAAGCCCGAACTCATCTCGCGGGGATTCACCTACGCCACGGACACCAAGGATCTGCTCGATCGCATCGCCCAGACCGCGGCCGAGGGCCTGTCGGGAATCAACGGCGGCTCGGCCGCGTCAACAATCCGCGACAAGGCCGCCGAGCTCGTCCAACGAGCGATCTCCAGCCAAACCCGGCGCAAGCCGATGGTGATGGCCGTCGTGGTCTAGATTTGGAAAAACGAATACTCCCAGGCTTCGCCTGGGAGTATTCGTTTTTCCCTTAGCGGCGGCAGCCCACCGAATTGGCGCTGATCTTGCACGGCAGGGCAACCGCCCCGCCAAAATACGCCTTGACCAGCGGCCCGATGTTTTGCGCGCTTCTGGCCGCCAGCGCGTCAAAAAAGGCATCCTGCGAGGCCGACCGATTCACGGTCCTGGCGTAGTAATCGCGCATGGCGGCGTCGAATGACGCATCGCCCACTGTTCGGCGCACTTCGTTGAGGAAGACAAATCCGCGCCGATACACCGAGTCGATATAGGCGCGCGAATCAGAAAACGCCGTGATCGGGAGATCGATGGCGCCCTTGACGTCGGAATAGGTGATGAAGTACTTCATCCACCAGTCCGCGTCGGCGGGATAGTAACGCTGGTAGAAGCGGTATTCGGACATGCGGGCGAAGGACTCGTCTAGCCAGGGGGTGCGAGTTTGATCATTCCCTACCGCCTGGAACCACCACTGGTGCGACACCTCGTGGGCGGTGGTCGCGATCAGGTCATGGCGCGAGCCGTTGCCGGAGTAACCCTGGAAAAGGGCCTGCCCGATTCCGACCAGGCCGCTGTACTCCTGTCCCTGCGCGCGGCCGGTCTCGACCAGGCGCAGCGTCTTGTAGGCATACGGCCCATACAGCTCGCCGTACAGTTTCACGGCCCGTTCGGCCGTAATCAGCACGTCTTCGGCGTATTTTTGATGGGCCGGATAGGTGTAAAGCGAGAATTGAACACCGTTGACGTTGGACGTGTCCACCCTGAAAACGTCGCTCGCCGCAAACGCAAAAACACGCGCCGCGGGCAGGCGATAACGCCACAGCCGGCCCTCGCGAGTCTCGTCGCCCGCCCCGGCGACGATGATGCCCTCGGGCGCAAGAATGTTGGCCGCGTAGTCGGCCAGCTCGCCGGTATAGGGATCTCCAGTGGGCACAAACTCCGGCGTGTCCCAGCCTGCCCCTTCGCGCCAGGGCGCCAGCATCACATACCAGTGCCCGGCGGTCAAACTTTGCGGGCCGCGCGAGCTGTCATCCCCGCCGATGCCGGTCGTCGCTTCCTGGAGCGGAATCTTGACCGTGAAATCGAGGGCAATGGCGATGGCGTCGCGGGCGGGCAGTGGCCCAGGCAAGGTGACGATCAACACGGTGTTGCTCAATGCCAAAGTCCAACTCAGCGGCTTGGACTCGCCAAAGATCCGCACATCTCTTAGTTCGAACTGGCCGCGTCGGGCAGGCGGGATATTGAAGCGCAGCTCGCGCGTCTCCGCGCCGGTCGGGTTTTTGAATTCAATACGTTGTTGAGTTGCCAGGGCGCTGTTCTTATAGTCCAGGGTGACGTTGAGGGTGTAGAGCGGGCGCTCGGGCACGGTATCCAGCACGGGCAAGCCAGCTGTGACCAGCCTCGACGCGCTGGCGGCGGCAGTTGGCGCCGGAGTCGGAGTCGGGATGATGCCGCCAGCCGCGCCCGTCTTGACACAAGCCGTTAACGTCAGAGCAACGAAGAGTAAAAGGGTGCGTAGGGCGCGCATGCCGTTATTGTATCGGGGGAGGACCCGAGGCGCGCCCGATACAATCGCTTGGTGCGAACTGACCTCGACGCTGAATACGCCGGCATGACTGCCCGCGGGCTGGACGCCTGGGCGCGCGCGCCGGGCGCCGGTGAGCGCAATCCCCCTGATCCGCTGCGCAGGCGCCTGGGCGTGACCAGTGGACGGCTATTCACCCCGACGGGCGCGCTCGTCCAACTGGGCGCCGCGCTCAGCGCCCTCGCGGCAGCCGACGACGACGTCGATGTCGTCCCGACCAGCGGTCTGCACTTCACCTTTCTGGCCCTGGCCTGGGACCACTACGCCAGCGCTGCTGACGTTCCGAATACGTCCCAGTTGAGGACGTTGTTCGCCGCCCGCACCCAGGAACTGCCCTTCAGCCTGGGGCACATGCGACTGGTGGCGATCTCGGGCGCGCTCCTGCTCGCCGGCATCCCAGATCCCGCCAGCGCGACGGCGCGCGCCGACCTGGCGGCCGACCTGATGGCCGCGGACTGGGCACCCCATATCGCCGAACGTTATCGAGGCTATCCCTTCCCGCCGAAAATCTGGCACACGACCCTGGCCCGCAGCCGGCGCCAATTTGCCACGCCCGGCATGCGCGCGCTATTCGCCGAATACAGGGACAGAACTTTTGATGATCTCGCCCTTGGCCCGCCCTGGCTCGTCGCGGCGAACTACAACTGGACGATGCTGGAGCCACTGGATACGTTAAGGTGAACTCCGCCGGGAGGAGTGGCCCGGGCGAAGCTTGGGCCATTCCTCCCGGTAACCCTTATTTGATGAACAAGCCCGTCACCCAAAGCATCAGCATGCCGACGGTGACGCCTGCGAAAGTCGTCAAGGGCATCGCGTGCTTTGCATCCGTCTGAGTCGTCTTGAAGAGCTGATAGACAACCACGAATACGGCCCCGGCGCCAATCGACAGGAACAGCACACCCAACGGAAGAGAGTAGGTCAATCCACCGATCCAGGCGCCAACGATCGCAGGCACCCCGCCAATTGCGCCCATGATTGCCAGTCGACTCATCGACGGCCGATCATTGACCACCGGCGTGACGATGGCGAGTCCTTCAGTGATATTTTGGATGATGAACCCAATGACCAGGAAGGTGCCAAGCGCCGCGGCCCCGACCGCGAAGGACGCTCCAATGGCCAGGCCCTCGCCGAGGTTGTGAAGCCCGACGCTAAACGCCACCATGGTCGCCAGGGACAGGCGCTTCTGGACGGGATCTGCGCTCCGGCCAGCCTGGCGCTGTGAGATCGCCTGCAACAGCATGAACGTCCCGACGATGCCAATCCCAACGATGCCGACCCCTTGAAAGGCGCCGCCGACCTGGCCCGCCAGCTCAAGCGCCTCGCTGGTCGCGTCGATGCCAAGGAATATCAGCAGGCCGATCGTCACCGCCAGAAAGAAGGTCAGCCAACGCTGGCTGAACAGCCGTAGCACAGGCAGCCACAACATGCCCAGCAACACGGGGATTAGGCCCACATACAGGCCAATCAGGGTGAAGCTCAACAGTGTGCTCATATCGACGGACCGGGTTACGGTCGCAACATCGATCACATGCGGAAAAGCCACCCCGTTCGAGGACAACAGCACGATCTGATACGCCTCCGCCTCAACCCACGGGTATTCGAGGCGGATCGTCGCCCAGCCGAGGCGCGGCAGGTTGCCGCCCGGCATGAGATCGAACTGCCAGAATGAGTCGTTGATGATGACTTGGGCAATGGACACGTCCTGCGGGCTCGTGTTCTGGATTCGCAAATCGATAACGCCGGGACGGAGCGTTGTTTGCTCAAACTGGAGGGTCTCGATGGGCGCGGCGGGCGCCACCCGCAGGCCGGCGCCGTCGGTGGCAAGAAAGACAGCGATCACGCCAGCCAATAGCAGCGCCGGCAGCGCAAGCATTACGCCAGTCCGAAGCAAACTGGGGCGTGATGCGCGAGCCATTGATTCGGTTTGGGCGCTCATGCCGCCACCTCGAATTGCCCCACCCACCCCAGTTCCGCAAACTCGGTCTTGTGGGCATGAAAGAGGAATTTCCCGGGATGCTTGTAGCGTAACTCCAGAATTCCACGCTGTCCCTGTCCCAGGATGATGGTGTCGGTGAATTCGGTATGGGTCAAGCTCGTGCCAGTTGGGTAGTAGCGAAAGAAATTCGCATGGAGGTGAAATGAGTTGATCTGATCGTATTCCAGAATGTTGACCAGGAAAATGCGGACGAGCTCGCCAACCTTGAACTGGATCGGGTGCTTGTCGTAATGAAAGGGAATGGAGTTCACGGCGTATATTTCGTTGACGCCGTCAAAGTCCAGGTCGAAGGCGTTCATCACCATGACGTACTCCCGGTCGGCCTTGTTTTTGTATCCCTCGCGAGGGTCAACAATGAAGGCGCCATAAAGCCCCTTCGCGATATGGCTCGCCAGCGGCAGCACGTGGCAGTGATAAAGATGCAAGCCAAAGGGTTCAGCCGTGAACTCATACACGAAGGTCCCGCCTGGCTTGATGGGATCAACGCCGTCCATCTGGGCGGCATGCTCGCCATGAAAGTGAATGCTGTGCGGATGATCGCTGCCATTGATGAAGGTGATCCGGATGCGGTCACCCTCGACGCAGCGAATCGTTGGACCTGGAACCCGCCCGTTATAGGTCCAGGCCGGGTATGAAATCCCCGGCGCGACCTGGATCATCTTGTTCTGAGCCACGATCGTGTACTCACGCAAGGTCTGACCATCCGGCAGCTTGCTTTGCTTGCCGTAGTCAAAATCAGTCAGAATCTGGTCGGGATCAAAACCATTTGCGGCGTGGTCAACCTCCCCGACCATGCCGGCTCGTCCGTGCCCACCATGCGCCCCCGTGCCGGGCGCTGGCGGCTGGGCGGGTCCAGCCTGGTGCTTGAGCGGCGGATCCGCGAGCCAATGGCCGGTCGCTGACACGGGCATGGCCGACGATGCGGCCACCCGATCGCCAAAGACGGTCAGCCCGCCGGCAACCGCGCTGCTGCCCAGGGCGGCCAGAATGGCCCGGCGCGAAAAACGTTGACGGTTCATTACTTGCGCTCCCCCTTCGAGAAATATGGATTCGAGATCATAGTTTAGGCACGCCTAAATGTCAATAGCTTGGATTCACTTGACAGATCGATCCACACCGATACAATCCATAAATCTGAATATATGCTCATATATTCATTTGTTGTAAGCTTGAAATCCCATGACACAGCACGAGTTCCGAATCACCGGCATGGACTGCGCTGATTGCGCCAAAACCATTGAGACAGGAGTGCGCCAGCTCGACGGTGTAAGCGCCTGCGCACTCAACTACTTCGGCGGAACACTCAGGGTGGAGGGATCCACTGCGCGCGAAGTTGTCGTTCAACGCGTGCGCCACCTCGGCTACGACGTGCAAGAAGACAAGACAGCCGGGGCGAAAGTGCCGGGTGGCATCGCCGCGCGCCTGCCAAAATCCGGTGTTCTGGGCTTCTTGCGCTTCCTGCTCGAATCACGGAATACCTCCCTGGCCCTGGTCGGAGCGCTGATGATCGCGCCGGGGATTCTGTTCAACGAGCTGCTGCCCATGCTGGGCGTTCAGTCGCCCGTCTTTTCCGGAATGGCCCTCATCGCGTTGGCGCTGGCGGGCTATCCGATCGCGCGCAGCGCCTGGCGAAGCCTGATCATCAGCCGGCAGATCAGCGTCAACGTCCTGATGACGATTGCCGCCATCGGCGCGGTCTTTATCGGCGCGTATGTCGAAGCGGGATTGGTGATGGTGCTCTTTGCCATCGGCGAGGCCCTGGAGGGTTTCACCGTGGCCCGCGCGCGTGATTCCATCTCCCGGCTGATGGATGTCGCGCCACACGAGGCGACCGTGCTGCGCGCCTGCATGGACTGCAAGGAACATCTGGGCGTGGACGGCTATGCCGGTGGGCCCTGCCCCGTCTGCGGCACGCATGAAGCGCGCGTCCCGGTGCAGGACATTCGCATCGGCGAAACCGTGCTCGTGAAACCAGGCGAGCGCATTGCCGTCGACGGGCGGGTCGCGTCTGGCGCTTCGGCTGTCAATCAGGCTCCAATCACGGGCGAGAGCAGCCCGGTGGACAAGATCGCGGGCGCCGAAGTCTTCGCGGGCTCAATCAATGGCGAGGGCGCCCTCGCCATCGTCTCAACGAATCTGCCCGAGGACAGCACGATCAGCCGGATCATCCACATGGTCGAGGAGGCGCAGAACAGAAAGGCGCCTGCCGAACGGTTCGTGGACCAGTTCTCAAAGTACTACACACCCGCCGTTGTCGTCGTCGCCTTTCTCGTGGCAGCCGCCCCGCCCCTCTTTTTCCAGGCGCCTTTCCTGGGCGAACAAGGCTGGCTCTACCGGGCGCTGGAATTGCTGGTAGTCGCATGCCCTTGCGCGCTGGTCATCAGCACGCCTGTCGCGCTGATCAGCGCGATCAGCACTGCGGCCCGCAACGGCGTGCTCATCCGGGGCGGCGCCTATCTCGAGGCATTGAGCCGGATCAACCTCGTCGCGCTTGACAAGACGGGCACGCTGACCGAGGGCAGGCCGGAACTCATCAAGGTGAAAGCCGTGGATTGCGAAAACCCGAATGGCGCATGCGGGCGCTGCGACGCGCTGCTGGCCCTTGCCAGCGCGGTCGAGCGCCGAAGCGAGCATCCGGTCGCGCGGGCGATTACGAACGCCGCCGATGCGCGCGGACTGGGCTCGGTGTTCGCATTGGCCGACGCGGTAACGTCGGTCGTCGGCAAGGGCGTCACCGGTACAGTGCTCGGGCGTAAAGTCGTCATTGGCAGCCACACGTATTTTGACGCCGATATCGCGCACTCCCAGGAATCGTGCGCCGAAGTGTCCGCGGCCGCCCGGGACGGAAACACGCCGGTCCTCATCAGTGAGGATGGCTTGTATAGGGGCTACGCCATCGTCGCCGACGCAGTTCGGGGCAGCAGCAAAGACGCGGTGGCTGAGCTCAGGGCCCTTGGCGTCTCGACACTGATGCTCACCGGCGACACGGCCGCCACCGGGGCCCGCGTTGCCGCCCTGGTGGGTGTGGACCGGGTCCATGCGGATTTGTTGCCGCAGGATAAGCTCAACATCATCCGGGCTGAGCTGTCCAACCCGAAAACCCGGATTGCCATGGTCGGGGACGGCATCAATGACGCGCCCGCGCTGGCCGCGGCCAGCGTCGGAATTGCGATGGGGGGCGGCACCGCTCAGGCGATGGAGACTGCAGATGTCACCTTGATGGGCGACGACCTGGGAAGGTTGCCCTTCTCGATTCGACTGGCGCGTTCAGCCATGCGCACGATTTATGCCAACATTGCGTTTGCGATTGCCATCAAGCTGGCCTTCTTCGCCCTGGTCCTACTTGGGTTCGGCACGCTGTGGATGGCGGTCTTCGCCGATGTCGGGGCATCGATCATCGTGACCTTGAATGGCATGCGACTGCTCCGCTATCGGAGCGCGACATGACGAAGTTAGTGAGCAGAAGTCTGCATGCGGTCACTGCGGCGCGAGTGGCCGAGCTGTTTCAGGCCATGAGCGACCCAAGCCGGGTCCGCATCCTATTTTCGCTGCTGCAGGGCGAAGTCAATGTCGGCGCTATCGCTGCCCAGATCGGCGTCAGTGAAAGCGCGGTATCGCATCATTTGCGCGGACTGAGACAACTGCGCATTGTTTCCGCGCGCAAGGACGGGCGGACTGTCTTCTACGCCCTCAATGACGATCACGTCCGCTCGCTGCTCACACTGGGTCTCGAACATATCGAGCACGAATAGAAGCCCAAACAAAGCCAGCTCCGAGATGAAATCCCCCGGCTCCGCCGGGGGATTTCATCTCGGAATACAGGTCCAGTCAGAATGTCAGCGACCGGTCCGCTTCAACAACCCACTGCGTCATTTGGCTCATCGTGCTGATTTCAACACCTTCAAGCAGCGGAAGCCCTTTCAGGCCGCGCGCTTCGGAGCAAGTTCCGCAAGCCTTCACATGCCCGCCTTTGCTGATTACGGCTCTGAGCATGCGCTCGATGTTGTAATAGCCCTGAGGCGTGATCTGATTCGGCAGAGCGCATGTTACTGCGTCCGCAAGCAGAAAGACACGAACCTCCACCTCGGGATGTTCTTTTTGCAGCATCATGGCCATGCGTAGGGCGTTGTAGGCCTTCTCGGTGCCATACGGCGCGTCGTTGATGATGATCAGCGTATTCATGCAGAACCTCCATTCATGGGGGCGACAGGTGACTGGAATATCGGTTTTTCACCTTCCAAGGATTCCTGGTGCCTCCTGGTCAATCGTATCGCTTGCCGGAAGCCATTCTGGCCTTTCCGGGCGAGAACACCTTGCCCGCTCTTTGCGCGGGCATTGCGTTCTCGCGCTCGTTTCTCGGGCATCTTTTTTGAGTTCCGTATAATGCGCCCCGTGACAAGCGCACCCATGTCCGCCCTGCCCCGCGGTCTGCCTGGCTATATCGCCCTGCTGCGCGGCAATCCCAATGTCCGCAACCTGTGGGCAGCTCAATCGGTGTCGCAGCTCGGCGATTGGTTCAACAGCGTCGCGCTGCTCGGCTTGATCATCAGCCTGACCAACAGCCCAATCAGCGCCAGCCTGACGGTGGTCTTTCAAATGCTGCCCGCCGCGGTCACCAGCGTCTTCATCGGCGGCTACATCGCCGACCGCTATGATCGCAAGAAGGTCATGATCGCCGCGGACATCGCGCGGGCGATCATCGCTCTGAGCTTCATCCTGATCCGCAGCCCCGAATGGGTGTGGGTGGCCTATGCGGGGACTTTGCTTCTCAGCGTCGGGAGCGCCTTCTTTGATCCCGCCACCGCCGCCGCCCTGCCCAACTTGTGCCGGCCGGGCGAGCTCATGACGGCCAATGCCCTGCAGCAATCCACGTGGGCCAGCGGGGTATTTGTCGGCGCGGCCCTGGGGGGTGTCGTCGCCCAGGTCTTTGGCCGCGACGCGGCTTTTGTCATCAATGCGCTGTCATTCCTGTGGTCGGCCTACTTTCTGTCGCGCATTCGCGGGCGCTTTCGCGCCGCCGACGGGCCGATCGCGCTGGCCGGAGCCAGCGCGCTGCGGGTGCTGACCGACGGCTTTCGCTTCCTCCAGCATCATCCGCGGGTGCTGATGATTTCGCTCGCCAAGCCAATCTGGGCGCTGACCCTGGGCGGGATCGGACTGTACAGCGTCTACGCCTTCAACGTCTATGGCGTTGGCGACATCGGCACGTCCTGGCTGTATGCCGGACGCGGATTGGGGGCATTCGTTGGGCCGCTGGTCATGACCAGCCTGTTTGCGCCCAAGGCGCCTCGCGAGTTCGTGCGGGTGCTGGGCCTGACCTTTCTCCTGTGCTCGTTCGGTTACCTGGTGTTTGGATTGTCTCAATCGCCGGTGATCGGCGCCCTGGGCCTGGCCATCGGCCACTTTGGGGGTGGAAGCGTATGGGCGTTCAGCCGTATCTTCGTCCAGCGCGAGACCCCCGACTCGCTGCGCGGGCGCGTCCTCGCCGTCGACGGCATGGGCTTCTCGGTCGTCACGTCGCTCTCCACGCTGGTCGTCGGAACGATTGCGACGGCAGCCACGCCAGCGGCGGGCATCCTTAGCGGCGTCGGCGCAACGCTGGTCACGGGCGTGCTGTGGGTGCTGGTTGTATGGGCACTGACCCGCGAGCGGCCCGGAATTGTCAATCGGCCGGTTTAGCGGGCCTATAATCCCGCGGCTGGTTACGTCAAGCATTATGTAGGACTTCTTTGCGCATCTCACCCTTGGCGGTGGTCTGTCCGCTGCATGGACGCACGAAGTCAACTTGGTCCGGTGTCCCAACCCTCGTGGAGCCTAAGTCATGAAAGTCACGCGTACATCCGTTTTCGATCTTATCTTCGGCAAGCCCCTGGCGACGGCCGATGCGTCCCACCAGGCAATCTCCAAGCGGGTCGGTCTGGCGGTCTTCGCATCCGACGCGATGTCGTCGATCGCCTACGCCACACAGGAGATCCTGCTCGTGCTCGCCCTGGTTGGGACAAGCGCCTTTGTGCTGTCGATCCCGATCTCGCTCGTCATCGTGGGGCTGCTCATCGTGCTGACCCTGTCGTATCGCCAGACGATTTTCGCCTACCCGAATGGCGGCGGGGCCTATATCGTCGCCAAGGACAACCTGGGCAACACCGCCGGCATGGTCGCCGCCGCCGCATTGCTGACCGACTACGTCCTGACGGTGGCCGTTAGCGTGTCCAACGGTGTCGAACAGATCGCGTCAGCCATCCCTGCACTGGTGAATTACCGGTGGGAGCTGGCCTCGCTGCTCGTTGTCGTCATGACCCTCATTAATATGCGCGGCGTCAAAGAGTCGGGGACCGTTTTTGCGATACCAACCTACTTCTTCCTGGTGACGGTGACCCTGACCCTGGTCTCGGGCCTGATTCAATGGCTCAATGGTTCGCTGGCGACTGTGACCGGAGTTCAGGCCGCCCACCATGCGGTGGAGAACCTGAGCCTATTGATCATCCTGAGGGCGTTCAGCAATGGCTGCACAGCGCTTACCGGGGTCGAGGCGATTTCGAATGGCGTGCTGTCCTTCAAGGAGCCGCGCGGCAAGAACGCGGCCAATACACTGCTGGTGATGAGCATCATCCTGGGCAGCTCATTTCTCGGCATCACCCTCATCGCCCAAGCCGTGCAGGTCGTGCCGGCCGAATTCCCCACCGTGATCTCCCAGATCGGAAGCGCCGTCTTCGGCAACACGCTGGGCTACTTCATGCTGATCGCCGGGGCTGCCATCATCTTGATCATGGCGGCCAACACAAGCTTCAACGCCTTCCCGCTCCTGTCGGCGCAGGTGGCGGCCGACGGCTTCATCCCGCGCTGGTTCACCAACCGAGGCAACAAACTCACCTACAACACGGGCATCGGTGTGCTTGCCCTGGCCGCAATCGCGCTGATCGTCATCTTTGACGCGCGGGTCACCCGCCTCATTCCGCTGTATGCGATCGGCGTCTTCATGAGCTTCACTTTGTCCCAGGCTGGAATGGTAGCGCGCTGGACCCGAGCGGGCCGGCTGAAAAAAGGCGAGACCATGCGTACTTCGGCCTCAGCCCAGGTCCACGACCCGCACTGGCAGGGCAAACGCCTGCTCAATCTGGTCGGGGGCCATCATGTCCGCCGTTGTGGCGGTCGTGTTCGCCATCACCAAGTTCAGCGAAGGCGCCTGGATCATTATCATTGTCATCCCCGCTCTCGTCTACACTTTCCATCGCACCCACGTGCACTACCAGAATGTCGCCCGGATCCTAAGCACCAAGTACGAGATGGCGCGGCCGACCACCCGCCCAATGCGGACCATCATCCTGGTCGACGACGTGCATCGCGGCACCCATCAACTCGTCGAATTTGCCAAGTCGATCGGCCATCCCTGGCTCGCCGCCCATATCGCCATCAGTCCGACCAAGGCCGACACAGTTCAACTCAAGTGGCACGAACGCATCGGCGAGGGCGAGCTGCACATCGTGGCATCGCCCTACCGCCGCCTGACTGAACCAATCGTCGAATTCGTCCTGAAGGAGCGCGATCTTGACCCGAACGGATTCGTCCATGTCGTTATGGGCCAGCTCGTCATGGACACATCGGTGGCCAAGATGCTGCACGCCAACAACGCGCTTGGCATCATGAGCGAACTACAGCGCCACGACCGGATCGTGGTGACCGATGTGCCGTATCAGCTCCACGGAAGTGACGCTGACAAGTACCCTGCGAATACGCCCAACGATTCGGGGGTGGAATCCCACGACCACCACCAGGGCAGCCACTCGGCCTGAGCGCGGGCGTTGCCTATAATCGGGCACCGACCCCGACAACATGATTCGAGACACTCTGACCCGCCAGGTGGCGGACGCCATAGCAGCCGCTCAGGCCGCCGGTGATCTGCCCCAGTTTTCCATCCCCGACATCGGTCTGATGCACCCGCGTCCCGAGCTGGGCGACTACGCATGCTCGGTGGCCATGCAACTCGCCCGCATCGCACGCCTGCCGCCCGCCCAGATCGCCCAGCGCATCGCCAAACACGTTGTCAGTGACATCGCCACAGTCGAGGTGGCCAGCGCCTATGTGAATTTTCGTCTGAAGCCCGAGTTTTTGGGCCAGCAGGTGAACATCGTGCTTTTGGCCGGCGAACGCTGGGGCGATATTGATCTGGGCCACGGCGCGGCTGCCCAAGTGGAACACGGAAGCGCCAATCCCACCGGCTACGCCACGATCGGCACCGGACGCAACGTCGTGACCGGCGACACCCTGGCCAACGCCCTCGACGCGGCCGGATATGCCGTGCACCGCGAGTGGTATGTCAACGACGCCGGCAACCAGATCCGCGCATTTGGGGCAAGCTTGTTCAGCCACTACGCCCAGGCGTTTGGGCAGGACATACCGCTTCCAGAGAAGGGCTACGCCGGAGAAGACGCGGTGGAAGTCGGGCGCGCGCTCGCGGCCGCCGAGGGCGATCGATTCCTCGCCATGGATCGCGACGCGGCGACTCGCGAACTGGGCCGGATGGGCATTGATCTTGTCATGGCCCGCATCCGCCTGACGATGACCCGCCTGGGCATCCACTATGACAACTACTTCAGCGAGCGCAGCCTTTACACCAGCGGACGGGCCGCACGCGCTCTGGAAGCGCTTCGGGCCAGGGGCCTGCTGATCGATCACGATGGCGCGCTGTGGTTTAGCGAGGACGGCAGCCCGATCCGCTCCGGTCAGGGCAAGCGCAAGACCAGCGATGAGTATGCCGAGAGCGATGACGAACCCGAGGAGAAAGGCAAACCCGCGCCCATCCAGGCGGTGGTGATTCGGTCAGCCGCAGTTGTTGCCAATCCCGATGAGCGGGCCACCTACTTCGCGAGTGACATTCCGTATGCCTTGAACAAGGTGGTCGAGCGCGGGTTCAACCCGGCCGTCTATGTGTGGGGCGAAGACCACCAGGCCGATGTGCCGCGGGTGTATGCCGCAGCGCGGACGCTGGGCCTGCCGGAAGGGGCAATCCGACTCATCATTTACCGCTTCATCACCCTGATGCGGGGCGGGGTTGAGGTGCGGATGGGCAAACGCAAGGGCAATGCCATCCTCGCCGACGATGTCGTGGACGAGGTCGGGGTGGACGCCTTTCGCTACGTCATGCTCTCGCGCTCGGTTGACACCAAGTTCACCTTTGATCTCGACCTGGTCAAGGAACAGAAGAACGACAACCCGGTTTACTACGTGCAGTACGGCCACGCCCGTATCGCCTCGCTGCTGCGCAGAGCCGCCGAAGAACATGGGATCGATCTCGAGGCCGCCTACGCCAGCGACTACCCGCTGCCAGGCGAGCCCGGGGAATTGGACCTGATTCGGCGGGCCCTTGAGCTGCCCGAGATCGTCGAGTTGGTCGCGACAAAGCTTGAACCGCATCACTTCACCGCCTACGCCCAGGCCCTGGCCACGGCCTTCAGCCGGTTCTATGAATCCTGCCGGGTGCTGGGTACGCCGGAGGCCGTGCTGTATCCGCGCCTCAAACTGTGCCGAATGGCCCAGATTGCGCTCGCCAGGGCCCTGAGTCTTATGGGGATGAGCGCGCCGGATCGTATGTAGACCGTCACCGTCGCAATTTCAGGAGCAAGCGCATGGGGATCAAACCGGACAATTGGATTCGCCGCATGGCCCTTGAGCATGCCATGATCGAGCCATTCGTGGAGCACTCGGTCCGCCAGGGCGTCATCAGCTACGGGGTGTCCTCGTATGGCTATGACATCCGGGTAAACGGCGCGTTCAAGATCTTCACCAACGTCAACTCAGCCGTCGTCGACCCGAAGCACTTTGTTCCGGAGTCCTTTGTGGACTTCACCGGCGATGTCTGCATCATCCCGCCCAATTCGTTTGTCTTGAGCCAGACCGTTGAGCACTTCCGCATCCCGCGCGACGTGCTTGTCGTATGCGTGGGCAAGAGCACCTATGCCCGGTGCGGGCTGATCGTAAACGTCACACCGCTCGAGCCTGAGTGGGAGGGCTACCTCACCCTGGAGATCAGCAACACGACCCCGCTTCCGGCCAGGGTCTACGCCAACGAGGGCATTGCCCAACTGCTGTTCTTCGCCGGCGACGGCCCGTGCGACCGGAGCTACAAGGACAAAAAGGGCAAGTATCAGTCGCAGACCGAGATCACCCTGCCCCGCATCGAGTAGGCTGTGCGCCAAATCGCGGGAAACGATGGGCCCCGGCTTCGCCGGGGCCTATCGTTTCCCGCGCCCTTACTCGTAGCGAAGGGCTTCGATCGGATTCAGCTTTGACGCGCGCCAGGCGGGATACACGCCAAAGACAATCCCCACCAGGGCCGAGAACGTTACGGCGATGACGACGGAGTCGATCGACACCAGCGCGCCAAACGACCCATTTGAAGCGATGGAAATGATCTGGGCCAGCCCCCACCCCATCCCCACCCCGAGCAGCCCGCCAAAAAGGCCAATCAAGGCCGCCTCAATCAGGAACTGCGCGAGGATGACCGGCCGCTTGGCGCCAATCGCCTTGCGCAGACCGATTTCACGGGTGCGCTCGGTGACGCTGACCAGCATGATGTTCATGATTCCGATCCCGCCGACAAACAGGGAAATGCCGGCCACCACCGCAAGAAACACCGTGATGACGTTGGTCACCGAGGCAAATGTGCCTTGAATGTCCTGCGACGACGCGACCGAAAAGTCGTCCTCACCGTTGAAGGCGATGTTGTGGCGCTGGCGCAGGACCTCAGTCGCCTGCTGGATGACGGCCGGCGAGCGATCGGGCGACGACGCCGCAATCAGCACAAAACCGGCCAGCCGCTCGCCCTTGGCGTTGCGTGACGGTTGAAGACGATCGCGGGCCGTTTCAAAGGGCACGCTGATAACGTCATCGTCGCTCCCGTCAGTCCCCGTCGACCGCTGCGCGACGACGCCAATGACTTTGAACTGGGTCGCTTCGAGCCGAATATCGCTTCCAGTCGGATCGCCTCCACCAGGGAAGAGCTTGCGATAGGCCAGATTCCCCAGCACCGCGACCCGAGCCGCCGACTGATTGCTGGACTCCTCCCACCAATTGCCATAGGTCAATGTCTGCGCCTGGAGCAGGGGATAGTCATATGAGGTGCCGCGCACACTGGTCTGTGTCTTGAGCGTGCCGGCGTAGGCCTTCGCATTCACCCGAATGGTGGGGACCACCACCAGCGCATCCGGAACGCGGTTGCGATCGCGCAGGGCGGCGACGTCGTTTTCGGTCAACGTCCCAACGAAGCTGGGGCGTCCCGCCGAGTTGAAGGCGCCCGACCGGGCCGCCCCGCCGTTTGAGTCGATGGCAACCGGCAGTACGAATACGAGGTTCGAACCTTGCGCTTCGAATTGGCGGGTGATGAGTTGCTGCACGCCGTTTCCTAACGCAACCAGCGAGATCACCGCCATCACCCCGATGATGATTCCCAGGGTCGTGAGCGCGCTACGGAGCTTGTTGGACGTGATCGCGCGCAGCGCCACGCGGAAGTTTTCTATCAGCATCAGTCAGTCACAAGTGCGCCGGCGCAACGCGCCCGCGCAGGATATAAACCACCAACAAATTCGTTTTCCGAATCGATATCCCCCGGCTTCGCCGGGGGGATGTCGATTCGGAAAACGGTTGTGGTGGGGGTCTTATTCAAAACGAAGCGCCTCGATCGGGCTGAGGCGGCTGGCGCGCCGGGCCGGCCACAGGCCAAAGAACAGACCAACCAGCGTGGAGAAGCCGACCGCCAAGATTACGGACGCGGGTTGCACATCGGCGGGGATACCCGCCAGCCTGGAAGCCAGTGCCGCGCCGGCCACGCCGATCAGGACGCCGACAATGCCGCCGAGCGTCGCCAGCACAATCGCCTCAATCAGGAACTGGGACAAGATCGCGCCGGATTTCGCGCCGATGGCCTTGCGCAGGCCGATTTCGCGGGTGCGCTCGGTTACGCTGACGAGCATGATATTCATGATCCCCACCCCGCCCACGAGCAGGGATATCGCCGCAATGGCGCCCAGAAACGTCGTCAACGCCGCCAGAACCAACCCGAAGCTGTTGACCAGTTCGGCCTGGCTGAGAACGGTGAAGTCATTCGGCTCGCCCGGTTCGATCTTGCGCTTGTCAGCCAGAATCTGGGTCGTGTCGCGCTGAACAGCCGGTCGTGATGCGTCATCGTTTGCCTGGAGCAGAATCGTAGAGATGGTGCGTTCACCGCTGGTCCCCTGTGATTGGCTGCCAAACAGCCGCTCCTGGGCAGTCGTTATGGGCACAAATGCGATTGCATCCTGATCACCGATGAACGACGCTCCCTTGGCCACCAAAGTTCCGACGATCCGAAACGGCAACCCGTTCACCCGCACGCTCTGGTCGATGGGGTCTTCGCCACTCTCGAACAGGTCTTTGGCGACGGATTGGCCAATCACCAGCACGCGCGATCGGCTGGCGATATCCGCGTCATCGATGAAACGTCCGCTCGCAATCGTCCAGCCCTGGATTGCCCCCACCTGCGGCGAGACGCCGTTGATGTTGACGTTGGAGCTCTTGCCCGTGTAGATGATGCTCGAAGCCCGGCTGAAGGAGACCCCCATTGCGGAAGTGCCCTGCACCTCGTTGGCGACCGCACGCCAGTCAGACATCGTCAATTGCGCCGGTTGGGCAAAGGCACCGCCGCCAAACCCGCGCTGCATGCGGCCCGGTGTCACGGTGATGACATTGGTTCCGGCGCTCGTGAATTGATCCGTTACGTAACGCTGCACGCCGCTTCCAATGCTGATCAGGGCGATTACCGCGCCGACACCAATGCTGATGCCCAGCAGGGTCAGGACAGCCCGGAGGGGATTCGACCTGAGGGTTCGGAAGGCGAGCCGGATGACCTCTATCAGGAACATGTCAAATCCGTCCTAGACGTCGATGCAGGCCTTGAGCTGGTCCGCGTTAACCTCGTCGGCCACAATTTTGCCGTCCGAGATGCGAATGATGCGCCGGCAGTGCGAGGCGATGCGCTGATCGTGGGTGACGAAGATGACGGTGATGCCCTTCTGTTCGTTCAGACGCTGAAACAGGCACATGATCTCGGCCCCCGATTTCGAATCCAGGTTCCCGGTGGGCTCGTCGGCGAGGATGATCGCCGGATCGGTCACCAGCGCCCGGGCGATGGCCACCCGCTGTTGCTGGCCGCCCGAGAGTTCGTTCGCCTGGTGGTCCAGGCGGTCACCCAGGCCCACCGCGCGCAGGGCCGAGGCCGAACGCTCGCGCCTCTCGCGCGAGCGCAGGCCGCTGTAGATGAGAGGCTGTTCTACGTTGGACAAGGCGGACGTCCGGCGCAGCAGGTTGAACGACTGGAAGACAAATCCGATCTTTCGGTTGCGAATCTCGGCCAGGGCGTCATCCTTGAGATTCTCAACATCGACCCCGTCCAGACGATATGTGCCGGCCGTGGCCTGATCGAGACAACCCAGGATGTTCATCAAGGTGGACTTGCCCGAACCGGAAGGGCCCATGATGGCGAGCAGATCACCCGGATAGATCTTGAGTGTCGCGCCCTGCAGGGCGTGCACTTCGTGCTCGCCAAGCTTGTAGGTCTTGGTGAGCAGATCCGCGTCAATGACCGGATCCGGCAAGGTGGTCGTGGTTGTCATCGGCTACTGCCCCAGCACATTCGGCGCGAGCGGGGCAACTACGGTCATGCCCTCAGTCGCGCCCGATACCACTTCGCTAAAGGTGTCGTTCCGCAACCCAGTCTGGACTTCGACCTCGCGGGTCTTGTCACCATCGCGCACGGTCAGGAATGACTTGCCCGACGCGCGATCGCGGCGGATGGCCCAGTTCGGCGCGAGCAGCGCGTTGTCGCGCTTGTCGAGGACCACAGCGGCGTTGGCGGTCATGCCGATCTTGAGCGTCGGATCCGGGTTGGTCAGGACGACTCGGACTGAATAAGAGACCACCCCATTGACAATGGTCGATGTCGGCGCAATGCGATCAACCTTGCCTTTGATCTCAAGGCCGGGAAGTGAATCAAGGGTGATATTGACATCCTGTCCGACCCGCACCCGAGCGACGTCGACCTCGTCCACGGTCACGTCAATCCGTAGCACCGAGTTGTCGACGACGGTGATGACGGGCTGCGCGCCGCCAGATTCGCCGACCCGCAGGTTTACGACCGAGACCACGCCGGCCACCGGAGCGATGATCGTCGCCTGATCGATCCGGCGCTGGGCCTGCCGCACTTGCACCTGAGCGCCCTCAATTTGAGCCTGAGCTTGCTTGCGCTGCGCTTCAGCCTGATCCAGGTCGAATTGGCGGGCCGGAAGCTTAACCTTCTCCAGCGAAGCCTTCGCGCTTTGGATCTGCTGCCAGGCCGCGCCGAGCTGAGCGGCATCCGCGCCCTGGCTGAGCTTGTCATACTGGGCCTTGGCTGATTTGTAGTTGTTGGTCGCCTGCTCCAATTGCACACCGGCCGGATTCGACCCAATGGTGGCTGGGTTGCGGGCATAGGCGGCATCATAGGCCGATTGGGCCGAGCGCAAGGCGGCTTCGGTATTGCGCAAAGACGCTTCCGCCGCCGCGTAGTCCGCAGCCTGCGGTCCCTTGCGGACCTTCTCATAGTTCGCGTAAGCCGACGACAGGGCGGCGTCGGCGGCGTCAATGTCGGATTTGCGGGGACCTTCGACGGTCCGGCTGAAGTTGGCGTTGGCCGTCAGAAGCGATGTATTGGCCTGGGCGAGGGATGCCTGAGCCTGGGCAAGACCCAACTCGAGGTCGGCTGTGTCGATTTTGGCAAGCGGATCGCCCTTTTTGACCGCATCGCCCACTTTGACGTTGACGACAGAAACCATCCCCACTTGTTGGAAGCCGAGGCGGGTTTCCGCTTCCGGCTGGATATTTCCCGTGGCCGTAACCGTGGCTATCAGCGAACCCCTCGACAAGGCAGCGCTGCGCTGCGAGGCGGGATTGGCGCCAGGGGCCTGAGCAGAACAAGCCGCCAAAACCAGGGCGACGGCGGCGGGGGCGGCCAGGCGCGAGAGTCGCGCGGCGCGTTGTGCGAAATCAACGAGAGTCATTATTCTCCTCAGAAAAGTGGGTGGGTGACGACGGCGCGCCCGAAGTTGAATCGGCGTCCGTGGCAATACGCAGGCGAAGACCCTGGGCGACACTTTCGGCCATTTCGGCGTTGTCGGTCATCAGTCCCAGAAGATCGCGCATGAAAACAAGACATTCGCGCGCACGCGATGTGCCAAGCACGTTCAGCGCGCGGGTAAGGCTGTAGCGGCCGTCGAATTCGGCGAAGGCATCGAGAATGCCCTCCGCCTTGACCGTGATGGTAAGGGGAGTGCGGCGACGATCGTTTGGATCGCGGCCGCGCTGGATCAGCGCGTTCCGCTCCAAAGCGTCGATCACCGGCGTGAGCGAGGCGGGTTCCAAGGCCAGCATCCGGCTGAGCTCGGTCAAGGTGCACGGGTGACTGCGCAACATGCGCAGCACGCCGTATTGCACCGCGCTCCCGATTTCAGGCGGCAGATGGCGCTCCAGATCAACGCGCGATACGCGCGACACGATCGCCATCAAGACCGTCAATTCTGTTGCCAGAGCCTTGACGTCGGCAGGGTCATTGGTTGAGCGCGTCACTTAGATGATTAGTAGCCTTATTATATGGGCGCTGACTGAGCAAATGATGTGCGCTGAGTGAGTCGGCCGGCCGGGTAGAATGGCCCCGATGCGCTTCGGGAGACACCGCAAATTCCAGTCGACCGCACTTGCCCGCTCGCTCGGGCAAGTGGGCGCGGCGAGCGCTGCCGGCGGCGATCGGCTGATGCGCGCCGCCACTCAAATCATCAACATTCTTTGGGTGGTCGCGCTGTCGTCCCTGCGGGGCGCCATTTCCGAGTTCAGCCCGGCCCAATTGCCCGCTTCAGTCGTGTCGTTTGGCGGGCTGACCGTCATCTCCATCGCCGCGCATCGCTTGCGCGAGCAGTTGGCTCGAGATGCCTGGCTCGTCACGCGCTGGGCATCCTGGAGCGTGGCTCTGACGGAGCTTTGGGTCAGGGTGCGTGCAACCGCGCACACCATTCAGGTCTGGCCGCGAACCTGCCCGCCCGAGCCAGGGCTTTTCCTCGCCAGCATCGCGATGGCAGGGGCCGCCATTTTCCGTTGGCGGCTGCGCGCGCCGGAGGCCGCCGCCGCGCTGGCGCAGCGCATCCAGCGCCTGCTCCGCCACGCGCCGGTGGATGTTGACGCGCTCCGGCGCTGGCTGTCCGATTGGCTGCCTGGCTGGGATCCCGCCAGCGGCTTGCGTGTTGAAGGACTTGCCCGCGCAAACAGCGTGATTTCAACCGGCGTGCGCCCAACGCTATTTGCTCCGATATCGCTCCCCCAGCGCTGCTGATTCCCGCAGATTCCCCTGCCGCGCGCCTGTGCCGGAAGCCGTTTGGCCCGGTTATCCATCCCGCCCACAAAGGAGAGTCACGATGCCCGCATTTGGACAGGTCGATCAACGCCTGGAAAGCAAGCTGGTTGAGCTATACCGCCTTCACAAGGAGCGGTCGGCCAAGATCGACTGGAGTTACCACGAGTTTCTGCCGATCAGCCGGCGACTGAAATTAAACGATGTTCGCCCGGACGGAAGCGATGACCTCGCCCGCGCCGACCTTTTCGAGCGTGAAATCGTTATCGTTCAGGATCCGCGCCGATCCATGCTCAGTCCGGAGATCTATCTCGCCGTCGAGACGGCCCTGCTGACCGAGGTGAATCTGCCCTGGTTCACCACTGAGCTGTACTCGACATTCAAGGGATCGCTGAAGGTCCTCATCGATTTCGTCCACACCTGGACAGCCGAAGAAGACCAGCACGGCGACTTGCTCGACACGTATTTGCTGCTCACCGGGAACGGCGACGCCCTGGAACGCCGCAAGCTGCGCAAGACCGTGGTTGAAGGTGGTTTCGAAACCGGATTGACAACCGCTCTCGAAACAATGGTCTATACGACCATCCAGGAGCGCGCAACGATGGCGTTCTACCTCAACGTCGCCCAGGCCTGTGAAAGCCAGGATCCGGGGCTAGCGCGTGTGCTGCGGCGGCTCGCCCGCGATGAGACGCTGCACTACGCGTTCTACCGTGACGCGGTCAAGGCCCATCTCGAGATCAACCCCAATCTCGTCCAGCTCGTCACTGATGTCATGCTCAACTTCGAGATGCCCGGCCGCGGCATGCCCGACTATGAGCGCCGGGTTGCCATCATCGCCAAGCACGCTCATTACGGTCCCGCCGAGTACTACTCGCAGGTGCTCGATGAGCTGATGAGTCAATGGGACATCCGGCGCCTCCAGCCCACCTACCCCGAGGCCCGCGAAGCCCTTCAAAAGGCCATCGCCCATGTGGACCGTCTGGCCCGCATCGCGGCCCGCGGCGCCCGCAACAGGCCGGCGCCGGCCAAGGCCGAAGCCGAGGACCGCCTGGCGCACGGGGAGAACTAGCTCAGGATTCAAAAACAAGCTGCCGGGCGAAGCCCGGCAGCTTGTTTTTGAAAGGAATTCAGGCCCGCGCGAGGGTCAACGCCGCCACATCGGCAGCCCCCGCCCGGTAGAGCGCATCGGCGCATGCCCGGAGCGTCGCTCCGGTGGTGTACACGTCGTCGATCACCAGAACGCGCCGCCCGGACACCCGGGCCGCCTGAGCGAAAAACGCGCCCGCCACGTTGGCCTGCCGAGCGTTTCGGTCGAGCTGGGCCTGTTGGGCGGTGGCGCGCTGGCGCGCCATCGCCGCGCGCTCAAGCGGACTTCCAATGACGCGCGCCACGACCGTGGCCAGACGCTCGCTCTGGTTGTAGCCGCGTTCGCGCTGGCGGACAGCGTGCAGCGGCACGGGCGCGACCAGGTCGGCTGCCCAATCCGGGGCGCCAGCCTGCCACGCCCGGGCCATCCGCTCTCCAAATGGGCCGGCCAATTGCGGTGAGCCGCCGTATTTCAAGGCGTGAATCCCCTCGCGAAGCGGCGGCGCAAAGCGCGCCCAGGCGATTTCGAGCAGCGGCCGGCCATCGTCGAGCATGGCGCGTGTAATGCCCTCCGCGCCAAGCGCCGCTTCGCTGGCTGAGCACGTCGGACACCACCAACCCTGCCCCGTCGCGCCGCAGCCGCCGCAACGCGGCGGATACAGAAGATCCAGGCCTAGCCCGATACTATGCCGAATCTTGCCCCATAATAGGTTCATTGACTTCCCTCTTGCGCGCCCGGTATAGGACGTTACAATTTGGCCACGATGTTTGGATCAACCATATTGGATGTCGTCATAGGCGTCGTCTTTCTTTTTCTAGCATTGAGCCTGGTCACCAGCATGCTCAACGAATCCATCGCGGGCTTTCTTTCGCTGCGCGGCCGCACCCTCGAGCAGGGCGTGCGAAGCATGCTGAACGATCCCGCGGGCGAGCGCCTGGCCCGCCAAGTGTACGCACATCCGCTCGTCACGGCGCTTACAAAGCAGACCACGCTGGATCGCATCCTGCGCCGCGCACCCAGGCCCCCCTACCTGCCCGCCAGCGTATTCTCGGCCGCTTTGATGGACAGCATCGTCGATACGGTCGCCCCCGACGCCCCCGATCGCCAGAAACTCATGGCTGAGCTGGGCAATGTCGTCGTGTCGCTTCCTCCCGGAATGCGACAACATCAAACGCGGATTGATCAGCCTGATCGACGATGCGGCCGGCGACGCGCGCAAGATCAAGGACAACCTTGAGAAGTGGTTCAACGATTCCATGGAGCGCGTGGCGGGCTGGTACAAGCGGCTTGCCCAGAAGATCACGGTCGGGGTCGCCATTGTGCTCGCCCTCATCACCAATGCCGACATGCTGATGGTCGCGAATGCGCTGCATCGAGATTCCGCAGTTCGCGGCGCGGTGTCCGCCGCCGCCGCCGAGGCGGTCCGCAGCGCCATCCCAGGCAATTCGTTTGATTCACTTGTTGCCGTCAACAACGCCCTCACCCGCATCGACCTGACCGATCTGCCGGTTGGCTGGCAACCAAAACCCGGCTCCGCTGCCGATCCACGCCAGGCCCCGATCACTCTGCAAGGATGGTTGGCGAAACTGGCCGGGATCGCCTTCACCATCATTGCCGTCAGCATGGGCGCGCCGTTCTGGTTCAACGTGCTGGGCAACATTGTGCGGCTGCGCATCGACGGCGAGCCGCCCACAACTGCAAAAGGGAGCAACCCATGACCGACCTCATCCTCGTCATCGCGTCCGGTGCGCGTCCGCTCTTTCAAGAGGGCGCTCCCGAGATTCCCGCCGCGGTCTTCGTGGCGGTGCTTGGCCTGATCCTGCTGGGCGCCGGAATTGCCGCCGGCCGTCTGACCGCCAATCGGACGATTCGCGCGGCGAAAGCGGAGTCTGAGCAGATCCGCTTTGCAAATGAAGCTGCCGTAGTCGCCCGCAGCCAGGCCGTCAACGAACGCGAGCGCGCCCTCGGCGAGCTTGACACGCGCAAGCAGGAGCTCAACCTGCTTGAGAATCAGATCCGGTCGCTCCAACGCCAGCTCGATCAGGCCCGCGCCGCCTGGCGGGCTGCCGAGAAACAAGTCGAGGACCTGGGCAACCAGGTCAAGGAAGGCCGGGCCCAAACCGACGCCCTGCGGGTCGCCAATGTCAATCTCGAGAAGGTCGCGACGGAGCGGCAGATTGCGCTCAATAAGGCCAATCTCCACATTACCGAGCTCGAAGCCCGGCTGGCGGACACGCAGAGCGCCGCGTCCGAACGGCAGTCCCTGCTGGCCAACGCCAATGCCCAGATCAGCCGCTATCGCTCGCGCATCGTCGAGCTCGATTACGCGGCCTCCGAACTCGAGTCAGGCGTTTCCGCGCTCGGCTCCTACATGCAGGCGCTCCGCCGTCGCATGGCCGATGCAGCCACTCTGGAGGACATCCCCGCCCGCCCGACGCCACCGGCCGACGGCAGCCTGACAGTCGCGTCTCCGCCCGAGCCGGAGTACGCTCCCACCGGCAGTCTGGCCCAGGCAACCGAGAGCGTGGAAGGCAAACTCGCTTCGCTGGCCGACAATGTCGCCGCGCTGGGCGCCTCGCTTGGTATGGCGTCCTCAACGTTGGATTCCGCGCCCATGCCGATCTCCGACCCTGCTCCCGCGCCTGTTGTCGACACGGCGCCCGAGCCAGTCATTCCTGCCGCCGCCATCCCCAACACGGTCGAAGAGGCCGGTGACTTTTCCCAGCTTCAGGCCATCAACGGTATCGGTGTCATGTATGCGCTTACCCTGACAAAAGGCGGCATTTCATCGGTCGCCGATCTGGCCAACGCTTCGGTTGATCAGGTTGACGCCGTCATCCGCGCGCCGCGCTGGCGCAAGCCCGACTACGCCGACTGGATCCGCCAGGCGCGTGAGGTGGCGGGTATGGCTACGCCGGCCTGATACCAGGTCAAAGAGTTTGTTTTCGGAGGCGACATCCCCGCCCCGGCTTACGCCGGGGCGGGGATGTCGCCTCCGATATTTGTGCGGTGGCTCAGACGCCGCGCCGCGTTGCGCGCGGTTTGGCCGGCGCGCGCGCAGGGGCGGAGGCCTCGGCCGGCGGCGCGTCAACGGCCGGCGGGTCGGGCAGCGCCGGAGCGGGGCGCGGCTCATCCTCATCCAACAGGCTGACCAGGGCCGGGTGGGCGTCGCACCACGGCTCGCTGTCGGCATACTCCATCGCCGCCAGCATCTGCAGCAGCGGCGCAAGTTGCTGCGGGTCATCGAGTCGATTGCGCGCATGCACTTGTTTCAGGACCGCGCGCTGCTCGGCGGTCAAAATACGCCGATACTCGCCGCGGATCTCGGCCTCGGCGCCCAGCACATGGTCGATCTCGATTCGCCCCATCCGATGCGCGCGGGTGATCGCGAAACGAATCACCCGCATCAGTTCGCGGAATACCCCGCCGCTGATCCGGGCGGCTTCGTCGAGTGCCCGAGTGGAGATCAGGTCGGGGTTGAGCCGCCGGCGCACCGTCTCGCGCATCACGTCGTAGCCGACCGGATCGCGCCGGCTCGAGCCGCGCTTGCGCAGCTTGACATTGGGCAGAAACACGGCCCGGTCGCGAATCGCCTCAAATTCAGGCGTGTAGAACAGCGAGCTCGAAACCGTATAGACGATGGCGAAGTTCGGCTGCAGCATCGTTTCGCGGTGACCGTGGAAAATGGCCCGCGCTGCGGGGGCGTCCATCTTGTCGAGGTCATCGATCAGGATGAGCGGGGTTTTCTTCGTCTGCGCTTGAATGACATCGGCGATATGGTCAATCGCTTCGGCCAGCTCGCTCATCCCCCGCTCGATGATCTGGCGCAACTCCTGGCGCGTGCTGGGTTCGAATTTCACCCGGGTTGCCAGCCGGGCAAAGAACACGTCCAGGCCGCCGTCCACATCCACGGAAGGCATCTTGCGCGCCCGCACAATCTCCTCGGTCACCTGCCCGCGCCAGTGATCCAGCTCGCTCTCCAGGGAATCAGGGATGCGCCCGCCGCGGGCCTTGAACTCGCGATACATCCGGCCGCCAATCGCGAGCAGCACATCGCGGTAATCCAGATTGTTGACATCCGCTTCGTCGCGAATGCTGAACAGGACGGGGAAATACTTGGACCGGATCTCCGGATTTGCGGCAACCCGGCGGAGTTCATTGGATTTGCCGCAGCCTCGGTTGCCCGAGAAGAAGCATCGGCGGCAGGCGAAACGGCGCGCCAAGCTCCTCTTCGAGCCGGGCCACCGGGTTCTCGGGGCGTTCGACGTAAAAAGGGTTGACGGCGCCGCCTGGCAATGGCTCAAGCGGCAGGTCGAGCTCGAAATTTGGCCAGGCCCGGCGCAGGTCGGACGCGGCGGTGTACGAAAACGTCATGGCCGGTCGTCCACGCGAAGGTTGTGCCACTCGTCCGATTGGGCGAAAATCCCGAGGTGCGCGACATGGGTCGTCACCACAACCGGGTTGAGGCCGCTCGCGCGTCCGGCCACCAGCGCCTGGGCGGCCAGAATGATGTCCATATCCAGCGCGCCCTCGCGCACACCCACCCCCAGATCGGCCCGGCCGAACTTCTTGGCGGCCGCCCAGATCTCCGAGGCGCGCAAGAGCGCGCCGGTGCTCAAGGGCAGGTAGAACATCACCACCTTGAGGTCATCCAGCGCTCGAAGCGCCCGCATGCGGTCGGTCCGCAGCAGCTCTCGGCGCACCTCATAGTCGGCGATTTCTGGGATCGCAAAACGCCCGCCCTGGCGCAGCAAATCGCGCGTCCAACGGTGGCACTCCAACGCCGCGGCCGACGCGGTCGGATTGGTGAGAAGGCTCAACATCCCGGCGTCGAGGACGAACAGCGTTGTGCGGGTGTCTACGATGTTCACGGTCTCTTTGGCGGGCGCGCCGGGCTCGGGAAGAGCCTGCGCGAATCAGCGCGCTCGCCGTCCAGCGCCTTGACAAGATAAGTTAACGTTTCACGTTGTGCGGTTGCCTCGTCGGTCGTCGGCGCCGAAAGCCGCTCAAGCAGCAGAATCGCCGCCTGATTGCGCGCGCGCAGCGCCTCGTCGTCGATCTGACCCGGATACGTGAGCGGATCCGCCGCCGGCGCCGGATCGGGCGCCATGGGCGGGGGCGCGACAGGTTGCGGCCGGGTGGGCGACATCGTCTGCAGCCGCGGCGGCGGCTCGGTCACCCTGGCCTGCGTGCCGCGCCGCGATGGCTGCCCCGACATGCCGGCCCGATAGTCCAGCAACGAACCGTGATTGATGAGGAGTGACGTTCCGAGCTTCTGGGCCTCGATCGCGCCATCGCGCGCGAGCTGGCGCACATATTCCTGGTTGTAGCCGAACTCAGCAGCGGCTTCGCGCACGGTGAGCCATTCACCACGGTCGAATGGAGAGGCGGCGGCTTTGCTCATGAACGGGTTCCTAGTGCCAGACTAGACGTATTGTAGCATGCGAGATCGAAGGCGCAAGTGGACCCCCGCCGGCGCGCTATGCTCCCAGTCTGTTCTCCGCCATCACGCGAGCTTGCCGTATCCAACCTTCGAAGTCCGGCCGCTTGTAGAACGGCGCCTTCACCATGTCACGCAAACGCTCGGGCGAAGCGGAGCGCAGGTCGTCGACGGTCCGAATGCCCGCCGACAACAGCCTGCCCGCCATATCTCGTGTGAGGCCAGGAAACTTCGCCATGACCACCCCATTTGTCAGGGACAACTCCGTGGTCGCGCCAGGCAGAGGCGGGACGAAGTCCTCCGCGTCGCGCGACCCGCGCAGGAAGGACGGCACGTCCAGATCTTCGCGCTCGCGCGGCGGGGGTGATTCCGCTTTGCCAGTCGTCCGGGCCGGTTGCGTGTCCGCAGTCGATGCTCTGGTGGCGCTGCGCGGTTCCGGGCGCGGCTCGCGCATCATTTCCAACACATCCGACTCGCGCGCTCCGTTCGCGGCTTTGCGCAATCGCTCGACCAGCTGCCGCTGGTTCGCGGCGTCCTTGATCGCCGCTTCGAGCCGCTGGTTCAGCATGGTGACCTGGGCAGCCAGGCGCTCGCTCGTCCCAGATCGATCGGCGGATTCATTCTGAACCTTGTCAAGCGTGGATTGCAGGCTGGTCACATGCTGCCTCAGGCTGGCCAGGGCCGCTTCGCGATGGCCGGCCAGTTCCTCGGCTTGCGCGGCGGCAGCCTGGGCCTTGCGCAGTTCACGGGCGAGCAGCGACAGTACGGGCTCGCCTTCGCGCTTGCTCTGGGCCTGAACGCGCTCCAGCAACGCGGCCTCGTTCGACTCCACGGCAAAGCTCGGCCGCAAATCGGCCAGCTCCTGGCGCGCATCCTTGTGTGCGGCCCGCAGTTCCCCCACGTCGCGGCTGAGTGCCTCGGCGCTGCCGCGTTGCTGCGCGGCATCCCGGGTGGCGTCCTCGGCCCGGGCCTCGACTTCGGCGAGTTTCTGGCGCAGGCGTTCAATCTGGGCGGTCTGGTCGGTCACCTGCCGGGAGCGCTGATCGGCGAGAGCAAGACGTTGTGAAGACTGCTGTTCAGCGCGCTGCAGATCGCGCTGGGCCTGGGCGAGCTGGCGGGCAAGCTCCGCCTGACCGCCCGCGCGTCCGGCATCAGCAATTTGCTGGGTCAGGCGCTGGATCATCTTTTCCTGACCCGCGAGCCGCTCTTCGGCCCCGCGCACGCCGGCCTGAGCGGCTTCCATGTCTCGGGTTGCGCGTTCAAGCAGCCGTTCGTACTCGGACACGGACAGGCGCGCCTGTTCGGAGGTGGAGCGCGCCTGGCGGGCCTCCTGAGTGATGTGGGCGATGGCGGACAAACGCTCCACCGCGTCCCGGCGGGCCGCCTCGAGTTCGCGGTCACGCTGGGCGAGCTGGGCGCGCAACTCGCCGATCCGGGCATCGCGAAGCTCAATCTCGCGCCGCCGTTCTGCTTCGGCCACCGGCAAGACCGCCGCCGTCCGTTCGGAACCGGCCAGATCGTGCTGACTGCGGGCCAGCGACTGCTGGGTCACGGACAACTGCTGGGTCAGGCTGGAAATCACCTGTTGCTGTTCCACCCCAAGCTTGTGCGCGCGTTCAAAGCGGGCGCTCAGGTCTTTGACTTGAATCGTGAGCCGGGTTGCGTGAACCTGAGCTTCGGATAGCTGCCGCTGCGCTTGATCGTGCCGCGCTTGTTGCTCGCCGACCTGGGCGGCCAGGCGCTGCATCGTCGCGTGACGTTCGCCCGCCGCGCGCTCGGCATCCCGGGCGATCGCCCGCGCGCGCTCGCCATCGGTCTGCAGTGAGTGCGATGCCGCCTCAAGATCAAGCCCGCGCCGCTGCGCGGCATCAAGCGAGGCCTGGGTTTGGGTCAACAGCGCGCGGGCGGCCTGCCACTGCGCGCGATAGGACTCGCGCTCGCGGGTGCGCTCCTGCGTTGCGCGCAACGCCCGGTCCAGTTCTTCGGTTGCGGCGCGAGCCGTGGCCATCGCGCGGTCGGCCTCGCGGCGCCATGCGCGGGCCTTGCCTGCCACAAGACCAAGCGCCGGCAGCGCAAGCAGGAACGCGGCCAATACAGCCACCAATGCTGCGACAAGCAGCCATCCAGGATCGCCAGGTTGATACGGCATGTGTGATACAAGGCGCCGATCGAGATAGGCCTTGAACCGTTTTGCTCACATCAAGCAACACGCAAGGTTCAGCCCAACCGGTCAATGTGTCAGGCATGGTATCCACCCCGGGCCTGGGCGTCAATGCTCAACTAGCACTGCGCGATATACCTTGTATTGCACTAGAAGTTGGGGCGAGAATGAAATCCCCCGCGCTTCGCGCGGGGGATTTCATTCTCGCCCCTGTTTCCCGATAGTCGTCTCAGGCCCAAACCCGCCCGGCGGGCTGGGCTTGCGCGGGCCAGATCTCGTCGCGCAGCACCTCGACATAGGCGCTGATATTGAAATCCGCCCACGCTTGGGTCCCCTGCGGGTTTAGATGGAAAATCGATCCGCCCAGATAGGGCGAATTCCAGCGCCCGGGAAACTCCGAGCGCGGCACGCGCCCGGAGCGCGCCAGCTCATCCTGATTGTCGATCAGCAACGGGCGAGCCATGACCTCGCGCCAGCGCCGGGCAAAGGCGCTAAATTCCTGGCGGGTGTATCCCAGCCCCGAGAAGCCCTTGCCCGCGTCGACGCCAGTTTCGGCGGAGACAATACCGCGCACCCGTGGATCAAAACCGCAGCGGGTGAAATACATCTCCCAGCGCCGCGCCCACCAGGCGATGCTGCTTTCATCGAAGAGGCTGCGCGCGCCATCCTTGGTGACAGCGTAATTGTGCTGATTGAAGAGCAACGTACCCGCGTTGTAGGCGGCCGAATAGCCATCTCGTATGGCCGCGCAGATCGCCGGGTTGGTCAGGTCGGGTGTGCCGGTGGCGAATCCGCCGCCCACATAGCGCGCCTTGCCGCGGCTTTGCTTTCGGATGATCTCGGCCACGGCGATGTCAAACGCCGCCCGTTTCCGGATGGCGTCCGGCGAGTCGCCGATCGAGTCGGTCTCGTTCATCCCCAGATAGGCCACGCCCGGAGCGAGGGTCCCAAGCGTCTTGACGAACTGCTCGGGCTCAGGCAGCCAGTTCGGCCAGATTCGGCGGGCCAGCACAAAGGCGCCCTTCCCCGCCAGATCGGCCGCCACATCGAAACTGTCACAGACCGTAAACCAGCGACACCCTGCCCGGAACGCCTCCTGCGCGCTGCGCCCGATGGTGATCGTGTGCACGCCCAGCCCAATGTCCTGCGGCTGAATCGGCGGCGGGAGCCGCGGCGCGGGCGCGGGTTGCGGCGCCGGCTGGCCGGGTGGCATCGGCTGAGGCTGAATGTCGATCCAGTTTTCATACAGCACGGCTCGGACGATGCCGCGCGCGAGGGTCTGTCCATAGCGCGGCGTCAGCGTCTTGATCTGTCCATCCCATGGATCGATGATCATGATGCCCTTGTCCGCCGCGCCCGCCTGGACCACGCGGCCCGCCCAATTGGCCGGAAGCGCCAGAACGAAGTGCATTTGGCGCCCCGGTTGAGGCGGGTATTTCGGATCGACGCTGTCAGAGGGGAAGAAGTCAACCTCAAGGATTGCGGCCTGGCCATCGCTCAAGTGGGTCAAAACGCGCTGCACCACCTCCGCTGGCGCGTCCTGCTCGTAACGCTCCGAAAACCAGCCGATCTTGACCGCCCCGCGCGTTTCATCATCGACGTTGAAGCGCGCGGCATAGCCGCCATACGGCCCGGGCGGGAGATACCCGCCGTTGCCTTTGCGCAGATTGTTGACCTCGTTCGGCATCAAGGGCTTGTCCAGAGCCGAGTTGATCAGAATCGTGAAACAGGTCAACAGACAGCCATAGTCGCCAATCGTCACCGCAGGATCGTTGGTGTTCCCCAACAACTGCCCGCTCCAACGCGGGTCGCGCTGGCTGAGCGGAAAATAGCGCGGTGTGGATGTCCCGCGCGCGCCCATTGGATTCACGCCGGGAGCCGCCACCTGGGCGTCGGCGGCTGGCAGGTAGCGGCTGCCCGCGAGAACCCACCACCCGTCGCGCAACTCTGCCCCGCGCAGGATATCGCCGTAGTGGGCGGCTCCGGTGATGTTCTGAATGCCCCGGTCATTTGGGCTGTTGCGCACAAGGGAGCCAGTCGGCTTGACGATTCGAATGTCGCTTGGCATGGGTGTGTCCGTGGTATTCTAGCCGCGCATGTTCAAGAAGATCTTGATTGCCAATCGTGGTGAGATCGCTGTTCGCATTATCCGCGCTTGTCACGAATTGGGGATCGCCACCGTCGCCGTTTTCTCAGATGTCGATCGGAATTCTCTCCATGTGCGGCTTGCGGATGAGGCCTTTCTGATTGGACCCGCACCGTCGCGGGACTCGTATCTGCGGATCGACCGCATTATCGATGTCGCGCGCAAGTCGGGCGTGGATGCGATCCATCCAGGCTACGGGTTTCTGGCGGAGCGTGAAGATTTCGCGCAGGCCTGCGCCGATGCCGACATCATATTCATCGGCCCGTCTCCGTCGGCGATCGCCAAGATGGGCGACAAGGCCACCGCGCGCGCGACCGTGAAGGAAGCCGGCGTCAATATCGTCCCGGGCACCGAGGGCGAGGCCAACCTCAGCGATGACGACTTGCTCGCGCTTGCCCCAGGCATCGGCTTCCCGCTGCTGATCAAGGCCAGCGCTGGCGGGGGCGGCAAAGGCCAGCGCGAAGTGCGCGCGCTCGAAGAGATGCCCGGCCTGCTCAAGAGCGCCCGGCGCGAGGCCGAGAGCGCCTTTGGGGATGGCGCGGTCTATCTTGAGAAGCTGATCGAGGGTGCCCGTCACATCGAATTCCAGCTCCTCGGCGACCATTTCGGCAACATCATCCACCTCGGCGAACGCGAATGCAGCCTGCAGCGCCGGCGCCAGAAGGTCCTCGAAGAATCCCCCTCGCCTGCCCTCGACGCCGACCTGCGCTGGCGGATGGGACAGATGGCCGTCCGAGCCGCGCAGGCGGTCAACTACACCAACGCCGGCACGATTGAGTGTCTGCTCGACAAGCACGGCAACTACTACTTCATGGAGATGAACACGCGTCTCCAGGTCGAGCATCCCGTCACTGAGCGCGTAACCGGCATCGATATTGTCAAGGAACAGATCCGAATCGCGCGCGGCCGCAAACTGCGCTATCGGCAGGAGGATATCACCCAGACCGGCTGGGCGATCGAATGCCGGGTCAACGCCGAGGACCCCTTCAACAACTTCCTCCCGAGCACTGGCCTCATCACCCGCATCCAATTCCCGACCGGGCCGGGCGTGCGGGTCGAGACCGGCGTGTATGAGGGTTTCGCCGTGACTCCCTACTACGATTCAATGATCGCCAAAATCATTTGCTGGGGCGATTCGCGACCCGAGGCCATCCTGCGCATGCGACGCTCGTTGAATGAGTTCCGCATCATGGGGGTGAAGACCAACATCCCCTTCCATCAGCAGTTGGTGGGCAGCCTGCGTTTTCAGGCCGGCCAATTCGACACGCGCTTTGTTGAAGACCGGTTCACGCTTGAGGACGTCTCGGATGACGCCGCCGACATTGCCGCCCTGGTGTCTACCCTGGTCGAACACCATCGCGGTCAGGTCGCCGTCAGCCACATCGAACGCGGCCAACCTCTTCGCTCGAGTCGCTGGAAATGGGCAACCCGGTAACCGTGCGGCGACATGCGCAATAACCCCGAACGACTTGCCTGGACGGTGCTTCTCGCTGCGTTCGCGGCATTTGTCGCGCTCGCAATAGGCGTTCCTGCCGCGATTTCCTCGGTTCTCAACCAATCGACGGTCAGCGCGGCGGCCTATGTTCGCCTGCAGGCTGGACGCATTCAAACATATTCCCCGCCGGCAACCGAGCGCGACGCGCGGGTGGTCAGCCTGGAGGGCCGCGAACTGGACGAGGGCAGCACCGTCATCGTCGATCCCGATGCGTCATCGCAGGGGCTGCTCACGATCTCGCCGGCCGGAGAGCGCGAACCGCTGGTCAGCGCCCAGGCCTATTCCGGAGCGCGGATCCAGATATGGCGGGCGAGCACGCCGCGCTTCGCAATCTCGGGGGCCCGGGATGAAGTCACCCTCATCATGTCGGCCGGGCGCGCGCAGTTCAGCGTGCGTCCGCGCAATACCCGCGGCGCCGCCGTCACCATCCTGACCCCGTACGGATACCTCAACCTGGGCGAAGGCATCTTCACGGTGGAGGTGGCGGGGGGCGAAGCGCGTGTGCTCAGCCGGGAAGGATCGCTGGTCGCGCACTCCAATCGGGCCGGTATTGCGCCGCTGTCACTGGCGGCGAGCGAACGCACGGCGTTGAACGATCAGAGCAAGGCACTGGCCAAAGCCGCCCCAGAGCGAAACCTGATTCGGAACAACCTCTTTGTTGGGGATTACACGCCCTGGGAGACCGAAATTCGCTCCGCCTCCGGCACCGACGGCCGGGTCCGCCTCGAGCTGGTTGGCGGCGAGTCCTCAATTGTGCTGGATCGCCTGGGCAACGATTTGAACTGGGGCCGGACCGGCGTCTTTCAGATCGTTGGAGAGAACGTCTCCGGCCGGGCCTCGTTACGCCTTCGAATCGACTTCAAGATCCTGTCGCAACAGATCAAAGTATGCGGCAATCTCGGCTCGGAGTGCCCGTTGATGGTCAACATCACCTTCATTGATAGGGCGGGCACCCAGCGCGAGTGGTTCCAGGGGTTCTATGCCGATGGCACACCGACGCCCGATCTCCCGGATGTTGTGCGCGACAACCCGACGACACGGCACGTGGCCAAAACCCTCAACGCGCGCGAGTCATTCGAATCCGAGAACCTGTTGCTTGGCGAATTGCGCGATGCGCAGGTCATTCAGCGAATCCGGGTGTATGCCGAAGGACATGCGGTGCAGACCCAGGTCTTCGACGTCGATCTGTTGGTTGCCGATTAGGCGCTCCCCGGCAGCTTTTCCCCCGCGATGACGCCAGGGTAGCCGACCGCAATGCCGTCGGCTAACCCTGACGTCATCGCGGCAACTCTTGTCAGCGCCCCGCCAGAACGATATCGGGCGCAATTTCAGGCTGCAATTCAAGCGCCCCTCGGTATTCTGTCAAACGCCCGGAGACCACAAGCGGGTCGCCGGCCGCGAGGGTCTCTGAAAACGGTACCGCCGTCCAAACGCTGTCAAAGAGTGTCATGGTCAGTTCGCTGCCCTCGTCGCCGGCCAGCCCGATTCGAATCCCGCCCTTGAACGGGGCCAAACGCGAGACGCGCGCCTGGGTGGTGACCCAGTCACCGAGCAGTACGCGGCTGATCGCGGAAACGGGCCTTGGCACTGGCGCGGGGGCGGACGCTGGAGCAAGCCCGCCCGGCATCAGCAACAACTGACGCCGGCCGCGGTATTCGCCAACCCCACCGGTGGCGCGCGCCCAGCTTCCCAAAATCGGTGGCGCTTCTTGTTCGCCGCCCGGCAGGTCCAGGCTCATGACTGCGTCCGCTTCGGCATTGCCATCGCGCAACGTCAGAATGCGCAACGCACCCGCCTCGCGCACGCGGCGGATCTGGCCGATTACGGCCACCCGCTGGCCGAGGGGCAGTCCATCAAGCCCGGCCAGGCCGATCAGGTCAGCCGTCCTGCGAGTCAGGACCACGCCATCCGCGCTATTGACCACCAGGGCAGCTTCGCCATCACGAATCCGGAGCGTTCCCTCAATCTGAGCTTCATCGCCCGGCGACGGAATGGCACTCGCCGCCAGGAGCGCCGAGGCCGCCGCCCGGTAGGCCTGGGCCCGGACGACGCCATCGGCATCCGCCACCCGAAACGAGAGATAGCTGCCATCGGGCTCAACCGCAGGGAAATCGACGACAACCCCGGTCAGGCGCACATAGGCGAAATTCATCGCTGGCGTGATTGCGCCGGCGCTTGTCGTCGCGCGCGGCGTCGCCCTGGCCGCCCAGATCAGAGCGAGCAGGCCGGCAAAGGCCAGGAGGATGGTCAGCGCCCGAAACGGTCGAAGCAGCATGGCGTCAGGCCGTAAACTGCAGCGCACGCCTGCCGGCGCGCGCCCTTGACATCCGGTTCAGCCGGACTATTCCGCGGGTGGGGGAACGGGCAGATCCTCGACCTTGACCCCAATCCACTTGTCACCCTCTTCGACCAGCATGATCGGGATACCATCCCGGATCGGGGCATTGCGCCCGTAGACCGGCTCGACCAGCCAGGCATCCTTTGCAGCTCGAGTTTGCCCGGATCCTCGCCGGGGACGCGCGTCGCGGTCGAAACGCAAAACGGACAGCGCAGGATACTCATCAATTCCGGACTGATCGGGGATGCCATGGGCCTTCTTTGCTCCTTCTCTCGTCGCCTACATTCGGGCCATATCGCTGGCCCACGGCTCAATCTTACCAATAGACCATCGCGGAATGAGGAGCCGCAGCGGTTTGGGGAGCAGGTTCACTTCCCCGAGATTGTGGGTGGGGTTCCAGAAAAACTCAATGCCTTCCTCAGCGGCCTCAAGTCGCGCGCGGCGGGCAATCACACTGCTCGAAAGCTGAAAGACAAGGTTAATCTCGTGGTGTCGACGCTCGCTCGTGCCCTGGCCTTGCACGAACGATGACTCAATTGCGCCCAGATAGCGCTCGGCGCGGGCCTTCATCCCCAGTTCTTCAAGGATTTCACGCTCCAGCGCGGCGCCAGCCGTCTCGCCAAACTCGACGTGACCGCCGGGGAGATAGGCGTAACCGCCGCTCGATGGCCTGCACAGCATGACCCCGCGCGGTCCGATGAGAACCCCGCGAGCGATGATTTCTATGTCGGCGGCTGCGGCGATGCCTGGCTTGCTCATGATGATGGTGAAGGTGATGTATTTTACATCGTTAGCAGCCGTCCTAAACCCGATTGGCGAGATCGCAATCCCCGCGCTTCGCGCGGGGATTGCGATCTCGCCAATCACTTTAGGATGACTTCTAGCGAGATGAGCCTTCGTTCATGCCGTCAGTCGATGACGCTGGAGCAGAGTCGGCTGGGGCTGGTTGCCCGCGGCGGGAGCGGGCCGACAGGGCCACAAGCAGCGTCACAACCCCAAGGAAAAGCAGCGCCAACGTGATGAGCTTGAGCGTGGGCGGCTGGGGGATCAGGGCCAGCAGTCCAAAAGCCGCGCACGCAACCGCATACAACGCCACGATCTGGCCGGCGCTCCAACCGGCGTCGGCAAGTCGAAAGTGCAGATGCCCGCGATCGCCCCGGGTGGGGTTCCTCCCGTTTCGGGCCCGGTCGAAGATCTGCCAGGCCACATCGGCAATCGGCAGGCCCAGGACCAGCATCAGCAGCGCGATCTTGGCTCCCGCAATAACGCCAACACAGGCCAGAGTAAAGCCCAGATAGGTCGCCCCGCTGCCAAGAAAGATCCGGGCTGGCGGCAAATTGAGGAGCAGAAAACCGCACAACGTGCCAGCCAACGCGATGGGCAGCAAGGCGACGCTGTACTGGCCTTCGCGGACCATGTGGATGGCGGTCACGATCGCCGCCATCAACGCCACTGTGGCGGCCAAACCATCGACACCGTCCAGCCAGTTGACGGTGTTCATCATCCCCATGAACCAGAACAGGCTGATGACGCCAGCCACAAGCGCCGGAGCAATGACTGTCTCGCCGGTAAACGGATTGGTGAAGCGCTCAATGAAGACGAGCCCGGCCATGGCCACCACCGCCGCGACGGCCTGGGCGGCAAACTGCGGACCGGGAGGCAACTGATAACGGTCATCCAGCAGGCCAACGACAAGCAGGATCACGCCGCCGAGCAAAACGCCCGCCAGCCGGCGGGTCTCGTTGGGATCCAGGGTGGGCACCCCGAACGCCTGGGCGGCCAGCGCGGCCGCGCTGAATCCGATGAAGAGCGGCAGTATCCCGAGCCGCGAGGTGATCCGAGTATGCCGGCGCCGCCCGCCTGGCACATCGGAAATCCCAAGGCGCAGCCCCAGCACGATCGCAAGCCGGGTCGACCCATAGGCCACGCCAAGCGCAAACAAAAACGTGATGATGGCCGGCAGTATTGGCACTCGGCCATTGTATCGGTCTGGGCGCCCTGGCCCGTATAATTGGCCAGTGAATCGCCGCATGGATCGCCTGTCCGAAACGCTGCGCATGCATTGGCTCGCCTTGCTCGTGGGCGCGGTGTTTATCTATACGCTGCTCCCCTTCCTCGCCCCGGTCCTGGTGAAACTGGGCGCGCGGGGCGCGGCGCAAGTGCTTTACACGCCCTACAAGGCGGTGTGCCACACCTGGGCCTTCCGCTCCTTTTTTCTGTTTGGCGAACGTGTCGAGCACCCCCGCGCAAATGGCGACGGCATTTTTGAGCAGGCCTCCGGGATTGATCCCACGACGGCCGATGGCCTGAATGCGGCCCGCGACTTCATCGGCAACGAGCAAATGGGCTACAAAGTCGCCTTGTGCGAGCGCGACCTTGCCATCTACGCCAGCCTCGGTCTGAACGGGCTGGCGTTTGCCCTGGTCCGCCGCCGCGCGCGTCAGTTGCCGTGGGCGGCCTTCGTCCTGATCGGGCTCGTGCCGGTCGGCCTGGATGGCTTCTCGCAGTTGTTCAGCCAGCCGCCGTTTGATCTCCTGCCCTTCTTCAACCAACTGGGGTTCCGTGAAAGCACCTGGTGGCTTAGGTTGATCACGGGCAGCCTGTTCGGGACCAGTGTCGCCTGGCTGATCTTCCCGCTCATCCAGTCGGCCTTCGACGGAGACGCGCCAAGAGAATGAAACGCTTCCCCACCCGCCTCGTCGCGCTGGCCGCTGTGGCCGCGCTTTTCGGCTTCGGGGCGGCCTTCCTGGTGTTGCAGACAAGCAGCCCGACTGGCTCGCCCGGCCTCGCGGCGCCGCCCGCGCCGCGCCTGTTGCGCGAAGGACAGGCCGCGCCCGACTTTGCCCTGGAATCGCTCGACGGCAAGACCGTGCGCCTGGCCGATTTCCGGGGGAAACGGGTGCTGATCAACTTCTGGGCTTCGTGGTGCGCGCCTTGCGTGGTCGAGACGCCCGACCTGGTGGCGGCTAATCAAGCACTGCGCGAGGCCAACCGGAACATCGTGTTCCTGGGCATAGCCACCCAGGACGCGCCGGCCGATGTCCAACGCTTTGCCGAATCCCGTAACGTCGACTACGCCATCATTCTGGACCCCAAGGGCGTCGTCGGAAACGCCTACGGCGTATTCGGCCTGCCGGCCACATTCTTTGTGGATGAATCCGGCATCGTGCGAAGAATCGTCAGCGGCGCCATCACCCGCGAACGCGTGCTGGCCGAATTCCAGTAGGAATCGGCGGCGCCCGACGCGCCAGCGATTCCTGCCTATCTGCCCAATCCCATGAACAACACCCCCGAATCACCCATCGCCTTCGCCGTTATCGGCGGGAGCGGCCTGTATGCCATGCCCGGGCTCAGCGACGTCACCGAGGTCAAGATCGAGACGCCTTTTGGCGAGCCTTCGGACGCCATCGTCATCGGCACGCTCGAAGGCAAACGGATCGCCTTTTTGCCTCGGCACGGGCGTGGCCACCGGCTTAATCCGAGCGAGGTCCCATACCGGGCCAATATCTACGCCCTCAAGTCGCTGGGCGCGCGCCACATCGTCAGCGTGAGCGCATGCGGCAGCCTGCGCGAAGCGCTCAAGCCGCGCGACATCGTCGTCCCGGACCAGCTCTTCGACTACACCCGCGGCAAGCGGGCCGGCAGCTTCTTCGACGGCGGCATCGTCGGGCACGCTTCGGTCGCCCATCCGTTTTCGGCCAGCCTGAGCGGCGCGATCGCTGACGCGGTTGCGGCGTCCGGAGGCACGGTCCATCGCGGCGGGGCCTTCATCACCATCGAGGGCCCGCGCTTCAGCACCCGCGCCGAGAGCCTGGCCTACCGGGCCTGGGGCTGCGACATCATCGGCATGACCGCCAGCCCAGAGGCGTTTCTCGCCCGAGAGGCGGAGATCGATCTCGCCGTCATGGCCCATGTCACCGACTACGATGTGTGGCATGATGAAGAGGAGCCAGTGACCGTCGACATGGTCATCCAGCGCCTGCACGCCAATCTGGCCCTCGCCCAGCAGGCGATCGCGCGGCTCGCTTCAATCGTCCCCGCCCTCCCTCATGAGACCGAGGGTGCCATGAAATACGCCGTCATGACGGCGTCCGACCGTATTCCGCCCGCGGCCCGAGATCGCCTAAGCCTGCTGGTTGGCCGATATCTCAGTTAAGCCTATGACAACACCCGCTGCTCCGTCCCGCCCAACCGCACCGCTTTTCCTTTGGCTCATGTCCGCCCTGGCGCTGGCCATCAGTCTTGTGTTGGTTGCGCTCGTTATTGTGGGCGTAACGGCGGTCCGTGGCGCGGCAGGCGACGCCGCGACCCAGCTCGAGGCCGCCAGCCGGTCCACGATTTCGACCACGGTCCGGGTCAGCCAGACCATCCCGATCCGGGCCGTGGTGCCCGTGAATCAGACCTTTGAGGTCCCCTTCAACCAGCAGCTCCCGATCGACACCGTGGTCCAGATTCAGCAGGAATTGCCCATCGTCGGCCTGATCAACTTCGACCTGCCGATCAAAACAACGGTCCCGGTGGATCTGAAGTTCCCGGTCACCATCAGCCAATCTCTGCCGATCAACACCAGCGTGCAGGTCCAGTTCGATGTCCCGGTTACGGTCAGCCTGTCCGACTCGCCCCTGAGCGGGCAGCTCAACGCCATTGCGGCGATGCTGCGGCGTCTGGCCGGGCGCTGATCCTTCCGCCGGATCCCTCCCAGAAGCGCCATCCCCCGCCCCGGCGTAAGCCGGGGCGGGGGATGGCGCTTCCGGAAAGTAGACCGTGCCCGCCGGCCGCGGGCCTCCAATAATTCACTAACGTCGCGTCTGCGTTGCTCAAATACACGCAATCTAAAGTGCCTTCATCAACAAACAAAGGCGCCGAAAGCTCGGCGCGTTTAACAGGTGGAGGCAATCGAAATGACACGCATTATTCGCAGAACCATCAGCCCCGTGCCCGAAATGGTGTCGCTCCGCGACATCATGGACCGGATGTACCAAAATGCGATGGTCAGCCCAAGTCAGTGGCTGGGGTCGGTCGAGGGCGGCAACGTGGACGCGCCGGCGCTCGATGTGATCGAGAACGAGAACGGCTTTGTGGTTAAGGCGGCCCTTCCGGGCTGGAAACCCGAGCAGGTTGAAGTCAGCATCGAGAATGGCGTGCTGACCCTCAAGGGCGAGGTCAAGGACGAGCAGATTGGCGATGACGAGAAGAATCGTTATCACCGCAAGGAGATTCGGCACCTGTCCTTCCAGCGCATGCTGAGCCTGCCGACCGAGGTTAACGCCGACAAGGCCGATGCGGAGTTCGAGAATGGGATTCTCACGCTGTCGGTGCCCAAGGCGGAGATGGTCAAACCCAAGACCATCAAGATCGCGGTCAAATAGCCGCGACGCGGGTTTACTGGAAAAGCATCCCCGCCCCGGCATACGCCGGGGCGGGGATGCTTTTTTTCAGCAGACCTCCTGAGAGCGCTCCCACAAAACCGGCTTACAATAACAACCTTCAGCCAAGAAGCTTTGCCAAACCGGTTTAACTATGAGCATTTCGACGCCCGAGTGGGTGCATCACGCCACCTTCTATCAGATCTTTCCCGACCGGTTTGCCCAATCGGCGTCCGTCGCCAAACCCTCCAAGCTGGAGGCCTGGGATCACAAACCGACCACCCGCGGATTCAAGGGCGGCGACCTCATGGGCGTGCTGGAGAAACTCGACTATCTGCAGGAGCTGGGCATCACGGCCGTTTATTTCACGCCGATATTCCAGAGTACGGCCAATCACCGTTATCACACCCACGATTACTACCGGGTCGACCCAATCCTGGGCGGAAACGCCGCCTTTGAAGCCCTGCTCGAGGGGGCCCACGCGCGCGGGATGAAGGTCGTCATCGACGGTGTTTTCAACCACGCCAGCCGGGGCTTCTACTATTTCAACCATGCCCTCGAAAACGGGCGCGAGTCGCCCTACCTCGACTGGTTCAATTTCAAGAGCTTTCCCCTGCACGCCTACGAGGAGAAGAAGCCCCTCGGCTATGAGGCCTGGTGGGACATCCCCGACCTGCCCAAGTTCAACACCAACACGCCCGCGGTCCGCGACTACATCTTTGCCGTGGCCGAGCACTGGATCCGGATGGGGGCGGATGGCTGGCGCCTGGATGTACCGGCCGAGATCAACGACGACAGCTTCTGGCAGGAATTTCGGGCCCGGGTCAAGGCGATCAACCCGGAGGCCTACATCGTGGGCGAGATCTGGCACGAGGCCCAACGCTGGCTGCGGGGAGACCAATTCGACGGGGTGATGAACTATCAGTTCACCAAGGCCTGTCTCGGTTTCTTCGCCGGCAGCAAGATCGATCACGCGCTGGCCAGTGATGTGGGCTACGCCCCGGTGCACGCCGTCGACGCGGCCGGCTTCGCCGAGATGATCCTGCGCAACCTGCGGCTCTACGACTGGGGCATCAACCTCGCCCAGTTGAACGTCCTGGACAGCCACGACACGGCCCGCTTCCTGTCCATCGCCCGGGGCGACATCGACGCGCTCAAACTGGCCACCCTGTTTCAGATGACTTACCCGGGCGCGCCGAGCATCTACTACGGAAACGAGATCGGGATGCACGGGGCAAAGGACCCGGACAACCGGCGCGCCTTCCCGTGGGATCAGGCCCATTGGAACCTCGATCTGCGCGACTATTTCAAGCGCGCCGTCGCCCTGCGCGCGCGCTTCCGCGTCCTGCGCGACGGCGAGTTTGCGTTTGTGCATGCCCATGGCCATATCGTCGCGACCTTGCGCAAGAGCGGAGAAGAGAAGATAATCACGGTCTTCAATGCGGGAGCTACGCCGGCGAACATCACCCTGACGTTCCTGCCCGCCCATCAGATTCGGGATGGGGCCATGTTGATCGGCGAGTTCGGCACCAATGCCGCGCACCCGGTGACGGGCAACCAGACCAGTCTTCGCATCGGAAAACATGAAGGCCTTGTCTTTCGGGTCGACTGAGGTCTGTTGACAAAACGTGTTTCCGAAGGAGGCATCCCCCTGCTGCGCAGGGGGATGCCTCCTTCGGATCAGGTTTTGTCAGCGGGCCTGAAGCGACGCAAGGTCGGCGGCCAAACAAGAACGCATGAACACAGATTGTTCGTTACCGTATAAACGCGGCGCGGACCATACGTAGATCGCCGGCAGCTCCGGCGATTCGCGTTGGTTTGCGCGCATCCAAGGAGTTGCCATGACCACACTCCCTCGCCCAAGCGCGGACGATGTCCTCGACCTCGTCCGCAAGGCCCTGGACCGCGACGATGTCGGCGGGGCCATCGCCGCGCTCGATCTGCTCAAGGAACAAGTCGACGTCCACGACGTCTTTGACGAGCTCGATGTCGACGATCAGGCCGCCATGCTGCCCCGGATGGAGCCGGAGGATTCGGCCGAGATCATGGCCAGCCTCGACACCGACGACCAGGCCGAGCTGGCCGAACGGGTCGACGACACCACCCTCGCCCGGGTGTTGGACGAGATGGAGCCCGACGACGCCGCCGATGTGATTGGCGACCTGCCCGACAAGCGCAAGGAGCAGGTGCTGGCGGCGATGGAGGACGCGGATGATATCCGGCCGTTGCTCATCCACCCCGACGAGAGCGCGGGCGGCTTGATGACCAACAGCTTCCTGACCCTGCGCCCGAATATGACGTCCCAGGATGCGATCGAAGCCCTGCGCCAGTGGCACCCCGAGGACGCCCTGCCCTACTATCTCTTCGTCGTCGATCGCGAACGCAAGCTCGTGGGCGTGGTCGCCCTGCGCGCGCTGATCACCTCCAGCCCGCTGGCGCCGATTCACACGGTCATGAGTCCGAATGTGGTCAGCGTGCCGGCCGGCACCGATCAGGAGGAGTGCGCCCGGCTGCTCAAGCGCCACGGGTTTTTGGCCCTGCCGGTGGTCGACGGCGAGGGCCGGCTCATCGGCGTCATCACCGTCGACGACCTGGTTGATGTGATCGAGGAAGAGGCCACCGAGGACGTCTTCCGCCTGAGCGGAAACCCTGACGAGGAGAAGGTCTTCAGCCCGATCTGGCTGTCGATGCGCCGGCGCATGCCATGGCTGTATATCAATCTCGGCACGGCCTTCCTGGCGGCCTGGGTGGTCAGCCTGTTCGAGAGCACGATCGCCCAGGTGGCGATCCTGGCCGCGATGCAGAGCATGGTGGCCGGCCAGGGCGGTAACGCAGCGACCCAACGCATCGCCATCCTGGTCCGCGGTCTGGCCACCGGCGAGGTCGACGTGCACGACACCCTGCGGGTAGTGTTCAAGGAGACCTTCATCGGCCTGCTGCAGGGGCTGGGTATTGCGCTGGTTGTCGGCGGCGGTGTCGCGGTGTGGAAGGGCAACTGGATTCTGGGCGGGGTGGTCGGGATCGCCATGATGGGCAATCTCGTGGTCGCCGGCATTGCCGGCACATCGGTCCCCCTTCCTCCTGAAGCGCCTGCGCCTTGACCCCGCGCTTTCATCGGCGGTGATCGTGACGACATTTACGGATTGTTGCGGTTTTGCCTTCTCGCTCGGCCTGGCGACGCTTCTGCTCCGCTTTCTCGTGTGAAGGGCGCCAATCGGATCTATCCGCAGATTACGCCGATTTCCGCCGATTCTTTTTCCTTGGTCGCGCAGCGTATGTCAAAATCGGCAGACACCGTGACGATTCAGGCACATTCCTCCACAAGGAAACCGGCGGAAATCTGCGTAATCTGCGGACAAAACCTGCCGTGCCCGGGACGGGCCACGCGGGCAGCGACTTGGATCTATCCGCAGATTCACGCAGATTCCTTATGGGATTGCGACTCCCCATACAGACCAAATCGGCGAGAATCTGCGTTAATCTGCGGACAAAACCTGCCGCGCCCGTGACGAGCCGAGCGGGCATCGAACTGGATCTATCCGCAGATTACGCAGATTCGCGCCGATCTTCGCCTGACAGGAGTACTTCACCACAAAGGCACAAAGACACGGAGAATGCAAGATGAGCAAGTCAAAGAACTCAGATCGGCACCCCGCCGACAGCCACGATTTGATCCGGGTGCAGGGCGCGCGCGAGAACAACCTCAAGGACGTCAACGTCGTCATCCCAAAGCGCCGCCTGACGGTGTTCACCGGTGTCTCGGGCTCGGGCAAGAGCTCGCTGGTGTTTGACACGATCGCGGCGGAATCGCAGCGGATGATCAACGAGACCTACAGCGCCTTCGTGCAGGGCTTTATGCCGACCCTGGCCCGGCCGGAGGTCGACCTGCTCGATGGGCTGACCACGGCCATCATCGTCGACCAGTCGCGGATGGGCGCGAACGTGCGCTCGACGGTCGGCACCGCCACCGACGCCAACGCCATGCTGCGCATCCTTTTCAGCCGGCTCGGCCAGCCGCACATTGGCCCGCCTAACGCCTTTAGCTTCAACACCGCGGCCGTCAGCGGCGCCGGCGCGATCACGATCGAAAAAGGCGGGGAGAAGGTCACCGAGAAACGCACGTTCAACCGGGCCGGCGGGATGTGCCCGCGGTGCGAGGGCATGGGCGCGGTTACCGATTTTGATCTGACCGCGCTTTACGACGACGCCAAATCGCTCAATGAAGGCGCGCTCACCATTCCCGGTTACAGCATGGACGGCTGGTACGGACGGATCTACCGCGGCTGCGGCTTTTTCGATCCCGACAAGCCGATCCGCAAGTTTACAAAGAAGGAGCTGCACGACCTGCTGCGCAAGGAGCCAACCAAGATCAAGGTCGACGGGATCAACCTCACTTACGAGGGCTTGATCCCAAAGATCCAGAAGTCCTTCCTGTCCAAGGATGTTGACGCGATGCAGCCGCACATTCGGGCGTTTGTGGAGCGGGCGGTCACCTTCAGCGTCTGCCCCGATTGCGCTGGGACTCGGCTCGGCGAGGCCGCGCGGTCCTCCAAGATCAAAGGGATCAGCATCGCCGACGCCTGCGCCATGCAGATCAGCGACCTGGCCGAATGGGCGCGCGGGCTGGACGCGCCGTCGGTGGCGCCGCTGCTGGGCGCGTTGCAAGGGTCACTCGACGCGTTTGCCCAGATCGGGCTGGGCTACCTCAGCCTCGACCGGTCCTCGGGCACCCTGTCGGGCGGCGAATCGCAGCGGGTCAAGATGATCCGCCACCTCGGCTCCTCGCTCACCGACGTGACCTACGTCTTCGACGAGCCCACCATCGGACTTCACCCGCATGACATCCAGCGGATGAACGGCCTGCTGCTGCAACTGCGCGACAAGGGCAACACCGTGCTGGTGGTGGAACACAAGCCGGAGGTGATCGAGATCGCCGACCACGTCATCGATCTCGGACCCGGCGCGGGCAGCGCCGGCGGCAAGGTGGTCTTCGAAGGCGATGTAACCGGCCTGCGGGCCAGCGGCACGCTGACCGGCCGGCATCTCAACGACCGGGCCGCACTCAAGGAAAAGGTCCGCACGCCGACCGGCGCGCTCAAGATTCGCGGCGCGACAGCCCACAACCTGCGCAAGGTCGACGTCGACATCCCGCTCGGGGTTCTGGTCGTCGTCACCGGCGTCGCCGGTTCGGGCAAGAGCTCGCTCGTGCACGGTTCGATCCCCGCCGGGGCGGGCGTGGTGTCGGTCGACCAGACCGCGATCAAGGGGTCGCGCCGGAGCAACCCGGCCACCTACACCGGGCTGCTGGACCCGATTCGCAAGGCGTTCGCCAAGGCCAACGGGGTCAAGCCGGCCCTGTTCAGCGCCAACTCCGAGGGCGCCTGCCCCGCCTGCAACGGCGCGGGGGTCATCTACACCGACCTGGCGATGATGGCCGGGGTCGCCACGACCTGCGAGGAATGCGAGGGGAAGCGCTTCCAGGCCTCGGTGCTGGAATATCACTTTGGCGGGAAGAACATCAGCGAGGTGCTGGCGATGCCGGTGATGGAAGCCCAGGCGTTCTTCGGGGCGGGCGAAGCGCGCTTACCGGCCGCGCAAGCGATCCTGGACCGGCTGGCGGATGTCGGGCTGGGCTACCTCATCCTCGGCCAGCCACTCACGACCCTGTCCGGCGGCGAGCAGCAGCGGCTCAAGCTGGCCACCCACCTGGCCGAGAAAGGCGGGATCTACGTCCTCGACGAGCCGACCACCGGCCTGCACCTCGCCGACGTCGAGCGCCTGCTCGGCCTGCTCGACCGGCTGGTGGACGCGGGCAAGTCGGTGATCGTCATCGCCCATCACCAGGCGGTGATGGCCCAAGCCGACTGGATCATCGATCTGGGCCCCGGGGCCGGCCACGACGGCGGGCGAATCGTCTTCGAGGGCACCCCGGCCGACCTCGTCGCCGCCCGCAGCACGCTGACGGGCGAGCATCTCGCTGACTATGTGGGGGCGAAGGCGAAGAGAAAGGGGTAAAGGGCGGGCGCAGAGGGCGCGATTCCTGTCGGTTCAGCCCGACGATCGTTTCATAGGTTTCCAGCATCGCGAATCAGGAAACTCTCAACGTGCTGCTCATACGCCTTCGCGGTCCATCCTTTTCGAATATCGAAATCTTCCCAACGATGAAAGTCGCCCTGTTTCGTGAACACGATGTGTCGATTGAATCCGCCGGCCAATGTGATCTCGGCTGCGCGGCGTGAGCAATACACATGCGCGTATCCCGGCAGGCCGAAAAAGTCCGACCCATCCCACGAGGTGCCATCAATCTGGATTCCTGAAGCAAGATGAGCGCCCAGCCGAGGAAAGTCATAGTCGCCGATTCCGCAGACGGGGCAGATGGGTCCCGTCAGGATGGGCCTGTTCAGCCGTACCCTGTTATGTGGCGTAAGAACATAGTACTTTGGGATACTCGGCGGCAATGGCTTGTTTGGCTTACGAGACCAAGAGGCAATCTTTACAGGTTTTCTTTCCAGTCCGGAAAGACCGCGACGCTCCCACAATTCGAGTAGGTCCTCTCGGAAGATACGCAGGAGCCCCGAATTCCAAAGAGATTCAACGAAACCGCGCTTTCCCAGGTGATCCAGTTGAACCTCGACTGTGTCTGGGACATGCCAGTTGTTGCGCCCGCAGTGCTCACACTCAACGAGGTCGACGTTTGTAGCCTGGCCGCCTGCATACAGTCGTATGTCGGCCGCCAAGCTCATTACTCCCACGACATAGAACTCCGGCATTTCTTCCTCCTGACCTTAGGATGGCGCTAATCGAGTATAGCCGAACTGTTCTCCGCGCAACTTACCGGCAGCCCAGGTCGGCGACAGGCAGAGCGACCCTCGCCGGGAAGGATGGCGCCAGCGGCTCGATCAAGCGTCGGCTCAGTGGCGCCTGCCCACGAGGTTTTTTCGGCGGCGGGCGCCTGTCCGCGAGGATGATGGCGGCGGCAGGTGGAGCCCACCTGGGAGGTGGGCCCCACCTGGGAGGTGGGCCCCACCTCACGCGGTCGGGCCAGGCGGCCAAAACCGCGAGGCTGAATTGGCGAACGCGCAGAGTACCCTGGCCGGCTAAATCCTAAGCTCCACCGCGCACCTGATCAAACCTTAGCCACCTGACCAAACCTGACGAACCTTACCAACGTTATCAACGTTACCAACGTTATCAACGTTACCAACCTGCCCCACCCCGCCAAACCCGACGCCTGCCGCGTGTTAAACTCGCCGCGTGATCATGGTCGCGCTGTTCGTTTTGCCGCTTGTGGGCGCGGCCATCGGCCTCCTTTTCACCCGCTTCCCGCGCCTGCGGCCCTGGCAATGGGTCCCGGACGTCATTGGCAGCGGCATCACCGCGCTGCTCGCGCTTATCGTCCTGGCCGGGGCCGGCCGTGAAGAGACCCTGTTCGGGGCCTGGTTTCCCGTCTCGGTGCTGGGCGAGCTGATGCTCATCCGGCCCGACGCGCTGGCAGCCGGCATCCTGTTCGCCCTGGCCGTCGCCCAGCTCGCCGGCGCGCTGACCCGCCGAAGCGCCTCCTGGCAGCGGATGATGGCCGCGGCCACCTTTGGCGCGCTTGGCCTGGCGGCCTCGGCCTACAACGTGATCGGCCTGCTGGCAGGCATCGGCCTGGCCGATCTCTTCGCCACCGCCCGCCGCTTCATGCGGGGCGAGGACGCGCGCCGGGTTGCCGGCAACGGGCTGCTGCTCCTGCTATCCACCACCTTCGCCGTCATGGCCGTGGCCGCGGTCGCCGCCACCGCAACCAGCCTGTATTTCCCGCTCACCCAATTCGGGTCCCGACAAGTCGGCTTCTTGGGGGTCGCTGTTGCCCTGCGGCATGGCCTGTCTATCTTCCACGAAGAAAACCCCACGGCCCGCGATCCGGGCCGCTTCGACTCGGATGTCTGGGCCACCCTCGCGCCAGCCGTGGCCGGTCTGATCCTCATCCTGCGTCTGCCGGCCCTGGGCGCCCCGCCCCTGCCCGACTGGGTTCTTGCCGTCGCGCTCGCGGCCGGGCTGATCCAGCTCGCTCGCGCGGCAATGGACCCCCATCCCGCCCGGTCCGCGCCGCGCGCCATGGGCGGCATTCTTGCGTTGGGCGTGGTTGGCGCCGCGGCCTCGCAGCCGGCCCCGCTGGCCGCCGCCATCATCGCCTTTGCCCTGGGCAGCGCCCTGCTTCGGCGCGACTATGGCCCGCTGCATCGATCGCCGCTCCTGCGCGGGGTCGCCCTGGCCGGCGTGATCGCCGGCGCGCTATTGCTCGTCGGCCCGCCGCTGACCGTCGGATTTGTCGCCCGAGCCGGGGCGGTGGACGGGCTTATGGTCCGCGTGGCTGGTCTTGGCGCGCTCATGATCGGTCTCGCCTGGGCGCTCGCCCACGCCTTGATCACCCTCTATGCGTTACGCATCGTCTCCCGCGCCTCGCCCGAGACCGCCGCCTCCCGGCTTGACCCGCCCCTTCGACTACGCTCACGGCAGGGCTGGGCGCTTGGGGCGACCTTGTTGCTGCTGATCGCCGCGCTCGTTGCCAGCGTGGCCCCCGCACTCTTCGGCGGCTCGCTGGCCGTCGCGTTCGCCGCGACAGGCGTGGCGGGCTGGCTGACTTGGACGGCGGGGATCGCGCTTGGCGCCACGGTCTGGGCATTTCGATCGCGTTTGCCGGCCCGGCTCCGCGCGCTCGAGCCAGCGCTCGATGCGCCCTTGTCACTCCAACCTGTCATCAGTCCGCTGGTGGGCGCCATGACCCGCCTGTCCCGGCCGCTGGCGGGCCTCTTCATCGCCCTGGAAAGCGATGGCGCGCTGCTGTGGACGGTCGCCATCGCCCTCATCATTATTCTGATCGGGAGGAACCCCGGCCCATGAGCGCCCGCCGCCCCGCCCGCCCCACGACCCCGGCCCTGAACTACTGGCCGCTGGCCGTCCTCGCCGTAGTCGCAGCGCTCGCGCTGGCCCTGCCGGGCCAGGTCGGCGAGCTCGCCAACACCGTCGGTTACGCGGTCTGCCACCGCATCCCCGACCGCTCCTTCATCATCGGGGGCGCGCAGTTGCCCCTGTGCGCGCGCGACACGGGCATGTTTACGGCCGCCCTGGCGACCATCACCGTCTATATGGTGGTTGAGCCCCGCCGTTTTGCCAACTTCCCGCGTTTTCCCTACGCCTTCGCCTTGATCGGCCTCTTTCTGGCCTGGGGGTTTGACGGCTTCAATTCGTACATGCTGCTCGCGACCCGCCAGGAACTACTCTACACACCCCAGAACTGGCTGCGCCTGGTCACCGGCGCGGGTATGGGCGTGTCGCTGGGCGCCTGCGTCGTGGCGCTCTTCAACTCGGCCGTGTGGAAGCTCGAACTGATCTCGACCCAGGCCTCGGTGTCTTCCTGGCGCGAGGTGGGCCGCCTGCTCCTGATCGCGGCCGGGGTCGTCGCCGTCACCCTGTGGCAACCCGCCTTTCTGTATGGCCCGCTGGCGGCCCTGAGCGCTCTGGGCGCCTTTGGCCTGCTCACCATCGTCAACACCCTCTTTGTCCTGCTGGCCACAAAACGCCAGAGCGCGATGGACTCGTGGCGCCAACTGCAATGGCCGATCGCCATCGGCGCCTTTCTGACCTTCAACGAGATCATGCTCATCGTCATCGCCCGCCAGGCCTTGACGGCCTCGCTCGGGCTGCCATTTTGATTGGCAAGATCACAATCCCCGCGCTGCGCGCGGGGATTGTGATCTTGCCGGAAATCTACCGAAACCATGCGCGTGAATCGCAAGCAGTTTGAGAAGATGGTCTGGCAGGCGGTCGATGAACTGCCCGAGGCGCTCAAGGCCGAGATCAAAAACCTCGAGATCGAGGTGCGCTATGCGCCAGACGACGACGACTTCGATCTCGCCGAAGATCCGGAGGATGAGCTCTTTGGCCTGTATCACGGCATCCCCCTGACCGAGCGCCTGGGCGATTACAACCTGGCCGTCCCCGACCTGATCACGATCTTCCAGCGCGCGCATGAGGACGAATGTCAAACCATTGCGGCCATGCGCGAGGAAGTCCGCCGGACCGTGCGCCACGAGATCGCCCACTACTTCGGGATGAGCGACGATCGCCTCGACGCCATTGGCCGCTACTGAGTCGCTATAATCGCCGAATGTCAGTTCAGAAATCGCCCGATCGGCGTGGGGGCGTCGACAACAGCGAGATCGAGTGGGAGCAGGATTTGCGCCCATTCACACGCCTGCCACGTGAACCGCGCCAGACCCCGCGCCAGGCGGTCCCCGCCTGGATCCCGGCCCTGGTCAGCGCCGCGTTCGTGCTGTTCATCTGCGGCGCAGCCGCTTCCTTTGTCAACGACAATCGGCCTGCCAGGCTCAATCTGGCCCTGGCCCCCACCGCGACTTTCGTCATCGCCACGACCGCCCCAACTGAGCGCATTCCGCCCACCGCGACGCCCTACGTCGCGCCCACGAATACGCCCGTCCCAACGCCGCTTCCAGGGGCTCCGGCGACGCCAGGCGCGCCAAGTGTGCTGGTCGGCGGCTATGTGCGCATCGTCTCGACCGGGCCCAATGGCTTGAACTTCCGCAAGGAACCGTCTCGCACGGCGGAGCGCATCCGCAGTCTCGCCGAGGGCAGTGTCTATGAGGTCGTGGGTGGCCCCACCGCGGCGGATGGCCTGACCTGGTGGAAACTCAAGGACACAGATGGCACTGCCGGCTGGGGGGCGTCCGATTATCTTCAGCCCGCCGCCAAGCCCTAGGCGCCGTTCTCTTTGCCGCTTTCCGGCAGCGCTCGTTTCATCACCTGTCTGACCCTCTCATGGCAACGGATTGGCCGCCAGAGCTGTCGCTGGCATCTTTCGAGCGAGGCCTTCGAATCGACCGATACATCAGCAGCATCGTTGAAAACCGGGACAACTTTCGAGCAAACTTCGTCCGGGCCATCGACTATTTCACCCGGGACGATCTGTTGTTCTTTCGCGGATTGGATGCGCCCATTCGGGTGGCAGCCCTGACCGATGACAGTGGCCCGGATACCTTCCGCGACATCCCGATCATCGCCCGGCTCTCGGTGGAGGTCCGCACGATAGATCTGCGGCTTTTCAGACGGGGCCTGGACAGCATGGTTGACGCCATTCTCAGTCCCCCAACGGCGCCGAACGCTACTCCCGTCATAGTGTTCTACACCGCCGACATGCGCCCACGCGCGAGCCTTGTTCAACGTCTGCCCGAGATGACGATGATGATGCAGGCGCGCCGGGCGAACTGGATCGCCGCCCATCCCGACATCCCCGATCTCGCCGGCCCACCCGAGGAAATGTCGGCCGTCACCCGCATGCGTCTCAATCAGGCCGTCACATCTTTGTCGGCCCGCGAACAATCGCAGTGGGGCCGGGCCTATGCGGTGGAGCTTCGCGCCATCGCCGAGAAGACGCCACTCCCGTAAAAAGAAACGAGACCAGCATCTCCGCGCTTCGCGCGGAGATGCTGGTCTCGTTTCTTTGTCTGCTTGACTTCTAGAAGCGGTCGCCCGATTCGATGCCCATCAGGCCCATGCCGAGCTTGGGCGGCGCGCGCCGCTCGTCGTCCTTGCCGAAGTGGGTGATCTCGCCCGCTTCGTTGATGGCCTCCACGGACAGGCCCAACGACTGCAGTTCCTTCACCAGCACCTTGAACGAGGCGGGAATCCCGGGCTCCTCGATCATCTCGCCCTTGACGATGGACTCGTAGGTCTTCACCCGTCCCTGCACGTCGTCGGACTTGACGGTCAGGATCTCCTGAAGCATGTGCGAGGCCCCGTATGCCTCGAGCGCCCACACTTCCATTTCGCCGAAGCGCTGGCCGCCGAACTGGGCCTTGCCGCCCAGGGGCTGCTGCGTCACGAGCGAGTATGGGCCAGTCGAGCGCGCATGCACCTTGTCCTCGACCAGGTGGGCGAGCTTGAGCATGTGCAGATACCCGACCGTGACCGGGCTGTCGAACGATGTGCCGGTCTTGCCGTCGATGAGCCGAAGCTTGCCGAGGGTCGGCAGCGGATCGTTGACCTCCAGGCTGACTTCGGCCGCGCGGTCGCGCAGCTTCTGCTCGCTCAGGTTGGCCGGCACCTTGTGGCCGTGCTTTTCCATCCACAGGCGCAGGCAGGCCTCGACAGCCGCTTTGTCGCTGGCCATCCGATCGGCCACACTGCGCTTGTCGGCCTCGAAGACGAGCAGCGCCTCGGGGTCGAAGCCCTTCTCGCGCAGCCATTCGATCAGGGTGATCCGGCGGGCGTAAGCCTCGTCGATCGCCGCCTGCTCGAGGTCGTAGCTCTTGTCGGCGAGCCAGTCGGACAGGAAGGCCATCCGCGCGTCGTGGTCGTCGCGCATGGTCTCGGTGTCGATATTGTTTTCACCCAGGGCCGTCCAGGCGCGGTTTGTGACATCACGATACGCGAAGTCAATCAGCCAGGCCCGGCACAGCTCGGCTTCGAGCTCGTCCTCGCTTGCCCCGTCGAAAACCGGGGTGATGGCGCGGAAGCCCAGGCGGTCGGCCGCCCAGCCCAGATGGGTCTCGAGAATCTGGCCCAGGTTCATCCGGCCCGGGACGCCCGTCGGATTCAGGATGATGTCGACCGGCGTGCCGTCAGCCAGGTAGGGCATGTCCTCGATCGGGACCACCCGCGACACGACACCCTTGTTGCCATGCCGGCCGGCCATCTTGTCGCCCTGGGTGAGCTTGCGCCGCTGGGCGATGCTGACCCGGACCATCTTGTTAACCCCGGCTGGCAGGTCGCGATGATCGTCGCGGTCAAAGACCTTGACCTCAACCACTTTGCCGTGCTCGCCGTTGGGCAGACGCAGCGAGGTGTCCTTCACTTCGCGGCTCTTCTCGCCGAAGATCGCCCGGAGCAGCTTCTCTTCGGGGGAGAGTTCCTTCTCGCCCTTGGGGGTGATCTTGCCGACCAGGATGTCGTTCTGGTTCACCTCGGCCCCGATCCGGATGATCCCGTTCTCGTCGAGGTCCTTGAGGGTTTCCTCGCCGACATTCGGAATGTCGCGGGTGATCTCCTCGGCGCCCAGCTTGGTCTCGCGGGCCTCGATCTCATGCTTTTCAATGTGGATGCTGGTGAAATGATCCTCGCGCACCAGCCGCTCGCTGACGAGGATGGCGTCTTCGTAGTTGCCGCCCTCCCAGCACACAAACGCGACCAGCACATTCTGGCCGAGCGCAAGCTCGCCATTCTGGGTGCTCGACGAATCGGCGATGACCTCGCCCTTCTTCACCCGCTGGCCCTTCTGGACCGTTGGGCGCTGGTCGATGCAGGTCGACTGGTTCGAGCGGTTGTATTTGCGCAGGTTGTAGACTTTCTTGCCCTTGGCGGTCTGCAACGCGATCGAGCGGCCGGTGACGCTGGTGACTTCGCCATCCTCGGCGGCCAGGATGACCTGCCCGCTTTCCGTGGCGGCCTGGCGTTCAACGCCGGTGCCCACGATCGGGACCTGCGGCATGAGCAGCGGCACGGCCTGGCGCTGCATGTTCGAACCCATCAGCGCGCGGTTCGCGTCGTCGTGTTCGAGGAACGGAATCAGCGCGGCGCTGATGCCGACGATCTGGTTTGGCGCGATGTCGACATAGTCGACCTGATCGGGCGATGCGAAAACGAACTTCTGGTTGCGCCGCACCGAAATGCGGTTCTCGGTCAGCTCCGCCACGGCGTTTGTCTTGGCGCTGGCCTGGGCGATGGTGAATTTGTCCTCGGTGTCGGCCGACATGTAGATGGCTTCCGCCACGATGTAGGGATTCACCGGGAGCATTTCCAGCGACTTGTAGCGGGCCAGTTTGACTGCCAGCTCATGATCGATGACCGTCCCGGCCTGGGCGACGTTGTCGCCCTTGCTGTCCATCACGTCCTCGCGCAGCGTGCGGCCCTCGCTCTGCTCGGCCTTGTTGTCCACCTCGCGCTTGACCTTGCGATACGGCGTCTCGAGAAAGCCGTAGGCGTTGACCTTGGCGTAGGTGGCCAGGCGTCCGATCAAACCGATGTTCGGACCTTCGGGCGTCTCGATCGGGCAGATGCGGCCGTAGTGGCTATGGTGCACGTCCCGGACATCGAAGCCTGCGCGCTCGCGTCGCAGACCGCCCGGGCCGAGGGCCGAAAGCGTGCGCTTGCTGGTCAGCTCGGAGAGCGGGTTGGTCTGCTCCATGAACTGCGAGAGCTGCGAAGAGCCGAAGAACTCGCGCACGGCGGCGACCACCGGCCGGATGTTGATCAGGTTGACCGGCGAAGGCGAGTCGTTGTCGGGCATCGACATGCGCTCTTTGACCATGCGCTCCATGCGCCGCAGACCGACCCGAAGCTTGTTCTGGATCAGCTCGCCATTGGTCTTGACCCGCCGGTTGCCCAGGTGGTCGATGTCGTCCGGGCCCAGCTCCTCGTTGTTGATGCGAATGAGGTGCTTGATCAGGCGAATGACATCGAGCTTGGTCACCGTGCGGTGGGTGAGCGGCACGATTCCGTCAAGTTCCAGGCGCTTGTTCAGCTTGTAACGCCCCACCCGCTCAAGGTCATACCGCCGCTGGTCAAACAGCTGCTGCTGCATGAATTCCTTGGCGTTATCAAGGGTGGGTGGATCGCCGGGACGGACCCGGCGGAAGAACTCAATCAGCGCTTCCTGGGCGACGGTCCGCGAGGGGCGGTTGGCCCACTCAGGCTCCTGCCGGAAAGTCGCATCGATGTAGGCGTGGTCCTTGTTCGTGTCGACGTCGGCGAACAGGGCCCGGATCTCATCCTCGCTGCCGGTCTTGAGCACATCGCTCGAGACGCCGTCATCGACGGCCGCCAGCGCGCGCAGCAGGATCGTCACCGGGATGGTGCGCTTGCGGTTGAACTTGAGTACTAGATAATCGCTCTTGCGGGTCTCGAACTCCATCCAGGCGCCGCGATCCGGGATGAGCTTGGCCTGGGCCAGTTTCCGCCCGCTGTTGACATCGTCCTCGGCGTTGAAATACACACCCGGCGAACGGATCAACTGCGAGACGACGACGCGTTCGGTGCCGTTGATGATGAAGGTGCCGTTCTCCGTCATCAGCGGGAACTCGCCGAAGTAGATCGTGTCGACCTTGTGCTCGTCGGTCTTTCGGTTGTGCAGGGCGACCTTGGCATACAGCGGCGCGCCATAGGTCAGGTCACGCTCGACGCACTCCTCCAGATCAACCTTCGGTTCCTCGAACCAATAGGTCAGACCATATTCCCGGGCCTGTTTGTAGTTGCCGGGGAAATAGATGGCCATTTCGCCATTGAAGCTCTCGATCGGCGAGATCTCCTCGAACAGCTCACGCAGCAGCTCGTTCTGAAAGAGCTTGAATGACTGCAACTGGACTTCGATCAGCCTGGGGAGCAACTGGATCTCGGCGGAACGGGCATAGGTCTTCGAAGCGCGAGTACGGGTGACAACCATTTACGACACCATCCTTGAGGACTGCCCGCAGGCAGAAGAGACGCATTCAGGCGGGATCACCCTGTTTGGTGCCCGCCGGTCAGTACACGATCGGTGATTATACCGCAGTTCCTAACTTCAGTTCCGGGATTGGCATCCCCCGGCGAAGCCGGGGGATGCCAATTCCGAAGGGAAACATGATTGCGTCAGCGACCGATGCCGCCGCTGCCGCCAAAGGCCGTGCTCAGATCCTGGTAGATGGCGGCGATATTGGCCTCGGTACCCTGATAGAAATTCCCGTTGCTCTGGCGGGCCAGCCCGCCCAGGATGTTGTTGTCGGCGTCCTTGCCATACGCGACCGTGTACAGGCTGGTGCTGTTCGCGCTGGCAAGTTTGACGAGATTGGCGTCGTATTTGTAAGACTTGCTGCTGGTGTCCTGGCCGTCGGTCAGCACGATCATCACATTCGTGCGGAAAGGCGATGTCGACCGTTTGATCTGAGCCGCGCCCTCGGCGATGGCGTCATAGAGCGCGGTGTTCCCGTCGGCCTTCAGCCCGCGCACAACGCTGACCGCGTCCGCCCGGGCATCCTTGACCTTTTTGTTCTGAATCCGGACCGAGATCCCGGTCGAGAAGGTGATCAGGGTGAGGTAATCCTCGTTGTTCATCTGTTGCAGGAACGTTTCAGCCGCCACCCGCATGCCGTCAATCTTGGTCCCGGCCATGCTGCCCGAGGTGTCCAGGATCATGGTGAGATTGACCGGCTTTCGAGCGGACTTCCAGAGTTCCTGGACCGCATCAAGGCTCGCCGCAATCGGCGCGGCAAACAAGATCTTGGGCTGGCTCAGATCGATCCCCGGCGCGGAGGCCAGCGGTTCGCCTATCTTGACCGCCTTGTTCACCGGGCGCAGCCCCGCCGCCGCGGCCAGCTTCTGGCCCTCGTCCTTCAGCAGCCAATCGCGAAAGAGGCGGGCCGCCTCCTGCGCCTCAGCCGAGACGGCGTTGTTCACGCAACCCGGATGGGTGGCGACGAAAGAGCCTTCAAACGGATAGATCGGAACGATGTCGTCTTCTTTGTCGCGCGAACCGTAAGTGGCGACGGTGCTCTCGTACATGACCGCGGCGCCAAGATATTCGATGCCGCGCTCGCGCATCGTCGCGCCCAGGCCGTCGGTTGCCGGCGCAAACAAAGCCACCCCACCCTCGAAGGCGGTCACCGAGGCCTGCAGAATAGCGGTCTTGATGTCCGCCGGCGACACGGCCTGGTCTTGTTGCTTGGCGGCCTGGGCGATGGCGAGCAATGTGCTCGCCCCGCTCCCGGACAGACCCGGGTGGGTGTGAGCGAGACGCATGGTCTTGCCAAATTGGCCGCCGCTGTAGTAGGCCCAGGCCGAGCTGTCAGCCGCCAGGCTGCTCATGTCGAGCCAGCCAAGTGTGCGGGCGGGATAGCCCAGGGCTTCGGCCAGTGGCCGCCACATACCGATGACCAGCGGGCTGGTCGCCAGGCTGACGCAGTCGTCCTTGAAAGCCGCGATCTTTCGGCCGTTGGCCAATTCGACCCACACCTCGGAATCGGGCACCCACAGGGCTGAAGCGGGCGTCCCGCCCGCGGCCTGCCAATCGCCGATACTCTGGCCGGCCTCGACTACGCTGATCACAGGCCAGACCGGCCTACCCGCTTTGGTTTTGATCGAGGCCTTGCCAAAGCGCAGAGCGGCTTCGGACAGCCATGGGCCGGCGGCGCTGTTGGCACTCACCGTAATCGTGACCGCGTTGGCTGGCGGGCCATTTGGATCTCCAACCCGCCCGCATCCGGCTCCGAGAGCGGCAACGACCGCTGCCAGCGCAACCCGGGTTGCTATTGTTCTAGTTCGCATGGTATCTCCCACCTTATCTCGTGTCCGTCCTCGTTCTTTCCCGTTTACGTTCCCGTTTACGTTCCCGTTTACGTTCCCGTTTGCGTTACCGTTTGCGTTTACGTTCCTGTCGACGTGAACGTAAACGCAAACGTGAACGTGAATTCGATCTACCGACCCACCGTGATGAGCGTCATCTCTACGTAGCGATCCTTCTCCTGCAGCGCAGCGTCATCGGTTTCGCGGCGCTCGGGCGGCGGGAGAGCGGCATCCGCGATGAAGCGGGCCTTGTCTATCTTGTGCTGGGCGGACAGATAGTCGATGACCGCCACGGCGCGGGCCTGGGCGAACTCCTTGATCTGAGCCTCGGTATAAGTGCCCTTCGGGCCCGGCCAGGCCGACGATCCAGTCACCCGCAGGAAGAGCCCGACCGACTGCTGCAAGGTCGGCGCAACGCAATCGTCCAGGATCCGCCGCGACTCGAGCGTGAGCGTTGCGCTATCGGGCAGGAACTTGAACTCGCGGCAGGGCAGCACGGCCAGCGTGTCCGCCGCCTTGACCTTGAGGGCCGAGAAGTCGGGTTTGGCCGACATCGAAAATGAGGTGTTGACCAACTGGCCGCTTGCCTTGAGATTCGGCTGGGCCGAAGAATTCGCCACGAAACGCGGGTCGATCAAGTCCTCGGGTTTGCCCGGTTCGGACGCCACGCCAGCGCCCGCCCACACCCTGCGGGCGATCTCGATCCGGCTGATCAGCGCGGCCGGATCGCGCATGACAAAGGCGTTCCCGCTCAGATCGGCCTGGGCGATCTTGTCGAGCTGCGCGCGCAGATCGGCCGGAGTGCGCACTTCGGTCCAGTCTGTGTTGCCCCATTTGATGATGGCGGCCGCAGACACGTCGAAGTTTTCGGCCTGCTGCTTGAGCGCGTCGAACCACGCATCGTGGAACGATTGCACGACGTTCGGCTTGGCCGCGATCGAGGCCTTGGACATGATCAGCGCGTCAACGATGAGCCGGAGCTGGCTGGTCGTCAGCAAGGGCGTGCCGCCCCCGGTCTTGGCTCGCGACAACTGCGGCTCCCAGGCCGACACCACATCCGCTTTGCCTTCGTTGAAGAGCTTGACCGCCTCGTCCGGCGTGTCGGCCGGCACGAGGCGCACATCGAACTTCGGGTTGAGCCGGGCGACCGACAGGGTGTAGTAGACGAAGTACTCGGCTGAGCTGTCGCGAACAAACGCAATCCGCTTGCCTTTCAGATCGTTGATGGTCGGCACATTCCGCGCCCACAAGCCGTCGCCGCCGGCGCTCTCATCGACGATGGCGGTGATCACGCCGCCGCCCGCGGTCGCGACCGAGTCAACCGTATTCAGCACGCAGTCCCATTGACCCGACTGGATGAAACCATCGCTCTGCTCCTCAGTCAGCGCGAATTCCGGCTTGTTGGGCAGTTGCAACGGCACGATGCCGAGATGAAAGCCGCGCGCCACGTCGAGACCCTGGGTCTGAATCTGGATCAGGGTGAGATACGAGGCGAATGCGTCCAAACCGCAAATGAAGGTCGGCTTGCCGTCCCCGGCTTTGTAATTCGGTCCCCAGATGGGCGTTGGCGCCTTGACCTGCGGGGTCTGCAGCACCGGCGCATCGGTTGCGCGAGGCGCGGCCGTTGCAGTCGGCGCGCCGGGGTTCAGGGGAACGCCTCCAAGCTGCGTCAGCGCGACGCCAACGCACACCACCAGGGCGGCGAGGCCGATGATGGCAAAGAACAGGATCCGGGTTCGATTGAGTTGCATGGCCCTTTTTCTCAGGCAATTCGGGCCAATGGCCCGAATTGCCACTTATCGGGTGGCGAGATTTGCCACCCGGGTGTTGTAAACCTCGTCCAGCGCGGTGCTGGTGTCGCGCAGCGCCTGGACCTGCTCGTGCATGTCGGCCTGAAGCCGCTGCGCGCGCGAATTGTTGACGTCCTTGCTGCCGATGAGTTTGGTCTGCATATAGACCGTGCCCATTGCCGCAAGCGTGTTGTCCAGTTGATATTGGGCCTTGCTCATCGTGTCGCGCAGGCCGGTCAGCGCCTCGAGCTGGGACTCCTTCATCCGCAGGGTTTGCTCGTACTGTTCGCGCACGCCGCCGCTCATCGGCCGGCTGGCCTGCTGGCGGAGCTGCTGGAGTTCGCCAGGCAGGGCCGCCGTGTCGCGCGCGATGATCGGATCGCGAGCGTAATTGTCGAGGCCCTGGGCCAGGCGGTAAACCTGCCCAATCCAGTCCTCCATCCCCCGCGCCACATCCATGAGGTGGTCATCCAAAACCGCATCATCGCGCCGTTCGATCTCCTGCACGATGAGTTCACGGTAGTCCAGCGCCTTCTGGGCCTTCTGGCGGAGTTCTGACAGGCTGAGCCTGGAGATGTCAAAGCGCTCGCGAAAGAGCCGGTCCATCACCCAGCGATGGAATTTCTCGTCTTTCAGGGTGCTCAAAACCAGCGCGCCTTCGCCCAGGGCGCCAAAGCCCAACCACAACCACCAGGCGCCGGGAAACCATGGGAAGACCAGGGATGCCCCGGCGCACAGGATGGACAGCGCAATCACAATCGCGCTTTCCGGGCGAAAGAGCGCGTATTGGAAAACGCTGCGCTTGACTTCTTCAAGCATGCGGTCACTGGCCGTTTGTCGCGTCTTCACGATATCTCCCTGCTACGAACAACCCACGTTTATAGTCGTGGCGTATATGACCCATATAATACGTTGCGCTTGACAGAACTACAAATGCCGCTGTCGGCCAGTATTCCGCGACCCGGTCCAGCCCGGACGGAACGGCCCAAGGCGCCCGAGCCCCCGGTCCGGATCCTGGCGATCGAGACCTCCTGTGATGAGACCGCCGCCGCCGTCATCGACGACGGGCGCTTCATCCGCTCCAACGTCATCGCGTCTCAGATAGACCTGCATGCGGCCTATGGGGGCGTTTTCCCGGAAATGGCGTCGCGGGCCCATGTCGAGGCGATCGGGCCGGTCATCGCCAGGGCCATGGCCGAGGCCGAAGCCGGGTGGGAGAGCGTCAACGCCATCGCCGTCACACGCGGCCCGGGTTTGCCGGGCTCACTCGTGGTGGGCGTCAACGCCGCCAAGGGGATCTGCCTGGCCCGTGAGCTGCCCCTGATCGGGGTCAATCACCTCGAGGGGCACATCTATTCACATTGGCTGGAGACCGCCCTGCCCCCGGGCCGCGGAATGTGGGAGTTCCCGCTCATTGCGCTGATCGTGAGCGGCGGGCATACCGAGCTTGTGCTCATGCGCGGACACGCCGAGTATGAATTGCTCGGGCACACGGTTGACGATGCGGCAGGCGAGGCCTTTGACAAGGTCGCCCGGCTGCTGGGCCTGAGCTATCCCGGCGGTCCGGCGATCGAGAAGGTCAGCCAGACCGGCAATCCGCACGCCTTTAAGTTCGGACGGCCAAAAATCAATCCCCGCCGCCGGCGCGAGGGCCCTGCTTCCGGCTTGCCCCGTCCGTACCGCGAGAATGCGCTCTATGACTTCTCATTCAGCGGGGTAAAGACCGCCACGCTGCAGATCGTGCGCGAGCGGACCGGCAAGCCCGAAGAAGCCGGGGCCCTGGCCGGCTCGCCTATGTCGCGCGTGCCGATTGCCGATATCGCCGCGAGTTTTCAGTCCGCGGTCGTGGACTGGCTGGTCGAGAAAGCGCTGCAGGCCGCCCGCGACTTCGATGCCAGGGCGATCCTGGTCGGGGGCGGTGTATCGGCCAACAAACTGTTGCGCCAGCGCCTGGCGATTGCGGCGGATGGCGTGCGCATGCCCATTTCATTTCCGCCCCTGGCGTTATGCGTCGACAATGCCGCGATGATCGGGGCGGCGGCCTACTGGGCCTATCGGCGCGGCGAGCGCCACGGCCTGGATATGGATGTCGAGCCCGAACTCAAGCTGGGCGCGTAACGCGCGCCGGGCGCTCTGGATCCCTCATGGAATACGAAGTTGTCATCGGCATGGAAATGCACGTCGAACTGGACACGGCGAGCAAAATGTTCTGCGCCTGTCCGGCCGATTTTTTTGGCGCGCCGCCCAACACCCGCACCTGCCCCACCTGTCTGGGGATGCCGGGCGCGCTGCCGGTCATCAACGCCCGGGCGGTCGAACATGCGATGTTGCTGGGCCTGGCGCTGAACTGCAAGATCAACACCCACACGTTCTGGGAGCGCAAGAGCTACTGGTATCCCGATCTGCCCAAGGGTTATCAGATCACCCAGTATCAGTATCCGATGTGCTACGACGGCTATCTTGATCTCGATGTGCGCGACTTGAGCGCGGGCTGGAGCGATGCTTCCTATGCGAAACGCGTCCGCATCCGGCGGGCCCACCTCGAGGAGGACACCGGCAAGCTCACCCATGCGAACGGCGCGTCGTTCGTCGACTACAACCGCAGCGGCGTGCCGTTGCTCGAAATCGTGACCGAGCCGGACATCTTCAGCGCCCACGAAGCCTACGCGTATCTGAGCGCGATTCAAGACATTGTGCGTTATCTGGGGATCGCCAGCGGCGATATGGAGAAGGGCGCGCTGCGTTGCGAGCCCAATATGAGCCTGCGGCCAAAGGGCAGCGCCGCGTTTGGGACAAAGGTCGAGATCAAGAACTTGAACTCGTTGCGGGCCGTGCGTGACAGCGTCGCCTATGAGATCCGGCGCCAAACTGAGGTTTTGAACGCGGGCGGGACCGTCCGCCAGGTCACGATGGGCTGGGACGACGCGCGCGGGGTGACCTTCGTCCAGCGGGACAAGGAGGACGCCCACGACTACCGCTATTTTCCCGAGCCAGACCTGCCCGCGCTGGATGTGGATGACGCCTGGCTGGCCCAGGTGGCCGCCCGTCTGCGCGAGCTGCCGCTCGCAAAACAGCGGCGCTATCAGTCCGATTACGGGCTAAGCGCCTATGACGCCAGCGTGCTGACCATGGATCGGGGCATCGCCGAGTATTTTGAACGGGCAGTGGCGGGCGGGACGGCGGCCCGCGCGAAGACGGTCTCCAACTGGATCACGACTGATTTGTTCCGGCTGATGAAGGGCGGCGCGACGATTGGGGAGGTCAAGGTGCGGCCCGAGCAACTGGGCGCGTTGGTAGGTCTGATCGAGAGCGGCGCGGTCAACACGACGACGGCCCGGATGGTCCTTGAAGAGATGTATGCGAGCGGGGCCGACGCCGCCGCGATTGTCAGTGCGAGGGGGCTGGGGCAGATCAACGATCTGGGCGCGCTACGGGCGATCGTCGAGGAGGTGGTGGTTGGGTCGCCCTCGCAGGTGGCGCAGTATTTGGCCGGGCAGGAGAAGGTGCTGGGCTATCTCGTCGGCCAGGCGATGAAGGCAACCAAGGGCAAAGGCAACGCCCAGGTGATGGGCGGATTGATCCGCGAAGCGCTTGAGGCCCGGCGGACATAGTTATGTAACTCATTGCTCGTTCTGACAGGCCCGTGGTGGATATCGCAGAGTTATCGCAGGTTATCCCAGATTAATCGCAAGGCAAGGCCGTGTTTGGGAGCGCCGGCAAGATGCCATTCAGTTAGCGACGGTCTGGTTGGAGCGCGGGCATCCTGCCCGCGCGAGTTTCTCTGGTTTGTCATCTGACGGGCGGCCCACCTGAGCTGTCGCACAAAAGGCGCGTACAGGTTCCCAGGGCCCTGCGGCGAGACGCCCGCGTTCTGGTTCCCGCACGCGCGGCATCTCGCCCGCGCCCTCAGGGCTCACTGCGCAGCGTTTCTCGGCGGTTCCCCCGTGGACCGCGCGGGCGGAGACGCGCGTTCATGAGCCCATCACGGAGCGCGGGCATCTTGCCCGCGCAGTCGAAGGCGCGCGCCGCGTTACTCGGTGTTCCCCCTGGGCCAGGCGGGCGAGACGCCCGCGTTCCGCCGATGCGCTCCCGCTCGGGCGCCTGCGGGCATCTTGCGCGCAGTCACGACGTGACCGCCGCGTTTCCCGGAATGCGCTTGGACCGCGCGGGCGAGACGGGCCGCCCTCCAGCGTATCGCGGCCGCGGCGTTGCGCGCCGGCACGGCGCCCACGCGCTACCCAAGGCTAAAATGCGCACATGCCCCGCCAAGGTACGACGGCTTTCCTCCGGCGCACGATCATGCCGCTCATCATTGGGCTCGCCCTGCTGGGCACCGGGCATGGCGCGCAGAGCGCGGCCCCGCCAAACGACGACCACTGCGCCCCGGAAGGCACTGCACCCTGCAACCTTGCCAGCATCGTCAACGGCGGAATTGCGCCAACAGGGGCGGCTGCCCCGGAGACGGCAAAACCCGACCTGCCCGCCGTCGCCCAAAACCCGCGAATGGGGGTGAACTTCGCCAACTACCCGAACAACAATCCCGGCTCGTATGCCCAGGCCAAAGCAGCCGGGGCCAAATATGATCGGGTGACGATCAGCATGGCCGCAACCACTGCCGGCTGGGGCGGCTATGACGCCCTGGTCTCAGCCGCGACGAGTCAGGCGATCGAAGTGCTTGGCACCCTCGTGCAACCGACCTTTCCCGACGCGTGCGACACCAGCATCTCATTTGGGGTGTGGTGCGTGCCAAAAGACCTGAACCTGGCCTGGAACCAGTCAAGCTGGGGAAACTGGGTTCATCAGGCGGTCAATCGCTACAAAAGCAGCATACGTGCCTGGGAGGTTTGGAACGAGCCTAATCTCGAATTCTGGACCGGTTCCGACGCGCAGTACGCCCTGCTCATCAAGCAGACCTATCTGGCCATCAAGGCCGCCGATCCGACTGCGACGGTCGTTTTTGGTGGGATTTATCGGGGCAACAACATCGGCCGCACCGTTGGCTTCTGGAATGCCCTGGTAGCTGATCCAAGCGCCGCCGCGAACAACTACTTCTTCGACGTGATGGGCTTCCACCTCTATGACGGCGGGCATTGCTCGACTTTTGATGAGCTGGGCTATATGAAGTCGATGATGCCGGCCGTGCTGCAGGGAAAGCCATGGTGGATTACTGAGAGCGGAATCCGGGTGCGCCCGGATCCCGCGGAGGGCTTCGCAACACCCTACCAGCAGGCATCCTGGGTGATCTCAAACTACACCTACGCCCTCTACAAGGATGTCAAGCGCTACTATTTCTGGCGCACAACGGATGCGGGCGACACAGCACAGCCGTGGGGGCTGATGAACGACGCGGGAACCCTCCGGCCGGCTTATACGGCCTACCAGGTGGCGGCCCAGTATCTGCCAACCAGCTTTGCCTTCAACGTCCGCTATTTCTTTGAAAGCAGCCCAAACCAGACCGCCAACCGGATCACGTTCTATGGCACCCCTCTCGGGCGGGTCAGCGTGTTCTGGAATGTTGGGCCGAACCCCCAAACCCTCACCACCTTTGCCGTGCTGAATACAGGCACCCTGGTCGCCCAGGATGGCAGCACTGCCACCTCGACGGCGGTGAATGGCAATCGCGTATTCAATCTCGCCGCCGCGCCGAGTTTCAACACACCGTGGAATCCCAGCGACTGCCTGGTCAGCAGCCCGCCCCTGATCCTGATCGAGAAGGACACCAAACCGCCGACCGCAACGATGAACGGCCTGCCCTCCGTGAGCAACACGACCCTGGTTGGTCTGTCGTGGACGGGCACGGACACCCTTGGGGCCGGCGACCAGGGCGCGGCAGGTATCTGGTGGTATGACGTGCAATACCGGGTGGGCGGCGGCCCCTGGCTGGATTTGATTGTTGACACCACGAGCACGTCCCGATCCTTCACGGGAACGCCGGGAACCAGCTACTCCTTCCGGGCGCGGGCCTACGATTGGGCCGGTAACGAGCAGACCTGGGCGAACGCCGCCGTCGTGAGCACCCAGATCAGCGCCAACGCGACCGCCCGGCGTTACCATTTCCCGATCATCCGGCGGTAGACTCGGGCGGGCCAAACCATGCGATCTTCGTTCCGCGCAACCCTCATTGCCGCTCTTGTCAGCGCGTGGCTGGCCGTCGGTGGATCGCGCCTCGAAGCAGCCAGTCCGGTTGACCTGGGTCCGCCGCCAACTGATCGCCCCGGCCAGACCCAGCCTGGCGCCGCCTTTCCCTTGGATGAGGATGTTCCGTTGTCTTTTCTGGATCGCTATCCGAGGCCGGTGACCGGCCAGCTCGATCCGCGCTTTGTCCCGCCGGCCCGATTGCGCCCACAGAATCTGTCGGTCCCCAGCGCCGGCCTGCAAAACCCGCGGCTGGGCCTGAACTTCAGCAACTACGACGATCTGTATCCCGAAGCTCGGGCGGCCGGGGCCAGTCACGATCGCGTCACCTTCAGCATGTCGACAACCGAGCCGGAACCCGGACGATTCTTCTGGGCCGACTACGACAAACTCGTTGCCGCAGCGACGGCCCGCAACGTCCAGGTGCTCGGGGTGCTGGTCGAACCGGCCAACTGGGCGGGCGATGCGACCCAGCCGCATCCGGTCTGGTGGGTGCCGCGCGGGCTCGACCGGCCGTGGAACGACCCGGCCAACGTGTGGGCGAACTGGGTCGGCGCGACCGTCCGGCATTACCGGGGCAACGTGCGGGCGTGGGAAGTTTGGAACGAGCCCAACATCGAGTTCTGGGGCGGAACCGCCGCCCAGTTCGCGCGACTGCTCAAGGTCACCTATCAGGCCATCAAGGCCAATGATCCCGGCGCGACGGTGGTCTTTGGGGGGGTCTACAAGGCTAACAACTGGGGGCGGGTACAGCAGATTCTGGCCGCCCTGAAGGCTGACCCGGAGGGCGCCCGCGCGAATTACTTCTTCGACGTGTTTGGCATTCACGTCTACGACGCCGGGATCTGCGAGCAGTTCGACTTAATCGGCGCGCTGAAGAAGAATGTTGACGAAATGACCAGCCCGCACCCGGTGTGGGTGACTGAGAGCGGGATCCGGGTGTGGCCGTCACCCAACCCGGGTTACGCCCTGCCCAACGAACATGCCTCCTTCCTGATCCAGAACTACGCCTACGCGCTGTACGCCGGGGCGCAGCGCTACTACTTTTGGCGGGCCAATGACGCCGGCGACACCGCCCAGCCGTGGGGGCTGTGGAGCGACGCCCGCCAGGTGCGACCGGCATTCACCGCCTTCCAGGTCGCGGCGACAAAGCTGCCCATCACCTACACGTGGGCGTTTCGCGAGTGGGCCAATAGCGGCGCGGTCAGCCGGATCACGTTCTATGGCACCCCTCTGGGCAAGGTGACCGTGCTCTGGAACGCCGGCGCTACCGCCCAGCGCTACGATCTCGGGGCGGCTCTGGCCGTCGCGACGGTGACCCGCCCGGATGGCAGCGTGGTCCAACGCACCCAGACCAGCGGCGCCTGGGCGTTCGATCTGCCATCGGCGCCCAATTTCCGTTGGGCGAAGCCCGGCGGAGAATGCCAGGTCGCCAGCGAGCCGATCATCATCACAGAGCGCGATACCACCCCGCCCACGACCCGGCTCGGGGCCACCCAGATCGGCTCGAACGTGGCCCGGCTCACCTGGCAGGGCTTCGATCCCAACGGACGCGGCGACGATGGCGTGTCGGGGATCTGGGCGTACGACGTGCAGATGCGAATCAACCGCGGGCCATGGACGACCCTGGCGGAGTGGCAGACCACGACCTCGCTGCGGGTGCCGACCCGGGCTGGCAACACCTACACCTTCCGGGCGCGCGCGCGGGACCGGGCCGGCAATGAGCAGAGCTGGGCGAGCGCGCGGGTGGCCGTGCTCTTCGCCCGCTGAGCGCCCATGAGCCTCGACAACATCCTGCGTCTGTCGTACTGGACCGACAGCGCCGTCACCGCCCAGGCAGCCGGGCCGGCGATGTGGCTGGTCGCGCTGCTAGGATTGGCCATGGCCGTTGTGCCGCTGGCCGTGCCGACCTGGCGCAAGCCACAGATGTGGCCTCATGTCGCGGCCGGCGCGCTGGTCGCGGCGGTGGCGCTCGGACGCCTCTTCGCCATTCCGGTGCTGGGCTGGCGGCTGGGATGGTTGCTCGCCGGCCTGCTCTCTGGCGGCGCAATGTTGATAAACGCAGCGCGGGCGGCCTGGCGCGACGGCGCGCTAGCCGACGCCGTGGCAGCGGCCGGGTTTGGCGAGCCGCGGCAGGCCGTCGTGTGGCGCTGGGATGTCGCCGGGCTGTGGACGCTCGCCCACGCCCTCGGGATGGCGATTTGCTTTGTCAGCATGCGCCTGCCAGCCGTCTACGGTTTTGCGGCGGTAGGGCTGGCGGCGGGCCTTGGAATCGCCGCCCGGGGCGGCCCGCGCGGACTGGCCGCGCTCGCCCCGTTCATCGCGGCCGAAGCGATGCTGGCGCTGCGCCTGGCGGCCGCGCTGGTGACAGGCACGACCAGCGGCGCAGCCCTGCCCCAGCCGTTCGAGTCGTTGTTGAACGCGCCCCTGGCGACCTGGGTAGCCTGCGGGCTTGCGCTCGCGGCGGCCTGGCGCATGTTTGCCCGCAGGTTTTCGTTGCCGTTCGCAAAGGCATCGGCCCTGGCCCTGATCGCCGCGAGCCTGGCCTGGGGTGGATGGCTGGGGGTCACCCTGGCGACCCGGGGTGTGACCGGCAGCGATCCGTATGCCTACGCCCAGATGGGGGTCGACCTGGCCCGGCGCGGGACGGTCACCCACGCCTTCCCCCTGATTCGCATAACGTATGAACTCGGGATTCCCTCCGAGCCGGTCACCCACATTGGGTATCGCGAACCGCAGGACATCCGGCGCGAGGCGCCGACGGTCTGGCCTCCGGGCTACGCGGTCTTCACCGGCGCGGCCTTCGCCCTGCTCGGCGAAGGCGGGTTGTATGCGGTCACACCCGCGTTGGCTGCGCTGGCCCTGGTCCTGGTCGGGCTATTGGCCTTTCAGGTGACGGGCGGCGGCCCGCGCGGCTGGGCGGCGACCGCTCTGGCGGTCGCGTTGACGGCAACGTCGTATCAGCAGGTGGAGTGGCAGCTCATCCCCATGGCCGACATTGCCTCGCAGGCGCTGTCGATCGGGGCGTTGCTGCTGGCGCTCGTCACGCCGCGGCGCGGGCGGCGCTGGCTGGCCCTGGCGGCGGGCGCCCTGATCGGGTTCGCCTTTGACGTGCGCTACACCCAGGTCCTCATCGCGCCGGCGATTGCGTTGGGGTTGTGGCTGGCGCCCGATGCGCTGCGCCGCGAGCGGCTGATCCGGGTCGGGCTGGCCGCGGTCGGCGCGCTATGCGCGGCGCTGCCGGTCCTGGCCTATCACGCCTGGGCGTTTGGCGGGCCGTTCACCACCGGGTCGGACGAGTTGCAGCATTTCTCGCTGGCCGGCGTGCCCGGCATGCTGGCGCGAACCCTGATCGAATTGGGCTGGTATCGCGAATTTGGGCTGATCGCGCCGCTGATGGCGCTTGGGGCGTGGGCACTTGCCCGAGCACGGGGGCGGCTGCTGGCGGTTCTGGCCACCTTCACGCTGCCCGTCTTCGTCTTCCACCTGGCCTACGCCTATCTGCGCCAGCGCGATCTGCTCGCGGTCTTCCCGATCGGGACCATCCTGGCGGCGTATGGGGCGGTCCGATTGATCGAAGCGATTCTGACGCACAGTCGGGACACACCCGCGATCACAGCCCGGCGCGGGTGGGCGGTATTTGGCGCCGTGTTCTTCCTGGCCTTCGGCCTGGGCTATCGCAGCATCGAGACCTTCCAACTCCCAATCACGCGCGGGTTCAGCGCCTTTGGCTACCTGGTCGGCGCGCAACGGGCTTCATTCGAGACGCTCGAGGCCCTGACCCCGTCCGAGGCCGTCATCGCCTGCTCGCTGAACAGCGGAGCGATCGATCTGTACACCGGCAGGCTGACCTTCCGGCCGGCGACATGGACATCGGATGAGCTTTTGAGATTTGTCGACGCGCTGCGGGCCGAGGGAAAACCGGTGTATGCCATCGACGAGAGCAACGAACTGCAGGCCAGCCTGGCCGCCTTGCGCGGGCGGTATACGTTGACCCAGGTCGGGGCCATCGACGTGCCGTATTACTTCATGCCCGGCGGCGGGAGCGAGAACCGGCGCGTGCCAGTGTTTCGGGTGGAATAGACGCGTCGCGGTCGCGAATGGGAGCGCGGGCATCTTGCCCGCGCGATCCAGGGGGAACACGGAGACACGGCGGTAGTTGGCCGCGACCGCGCGGGCGAGGCGCCCGCGCTCCAACGCACGGCGTCAGGAAAGTGTCAGGCAAGATCGCCCTGGGTCGGGCGTACCATGGGCCCATGACCCGCGACGACGTGCTCCGGCCAATCTATGCGCTTCTGCGCCGTTTCTGGCTGCCGCCCTGGCTGTTCTGGCGCGCGGCCCTGAGCGTCAACACCCACTTCTTGATGGGGGTGGTCGGCGTGATCCAAAACAACGAGGGCGAAGTGCTGATCTTCTCCCACACCTACCGCAAGTCGCCCTGGGGGCTGCCGGGCGGCTGGCTCAAGGGCGGCGAGACGCCGCTGGAGGGCCTCGAGCGCGAGATCCGGGAGGAGTCCGGATTGCGGATCAAGGCCGAGCGCATCGCTCTGGTTGGCGTCACTCGCGACCGGCCCAAGATCGAGTTCGTCGTGCTGGCCAGCCTCGAAGGCGGCGAGTTTGCGCCCAGCGGTGAGGTCTCAGCCATGCAATGGCGCGCGCCGAAGCGCATGCCCCCGATGCCGCGCATTCAGGTGCGCATCCTCGATCTCGTGCGCAAGCTCGCCCCCGGCGCGAGCGGGGTGTATGACACGATCTGGATCGGCGAAGGCCTGGCCGAATAGAATCGACACTCTACATGCCAAGCCTCGACCTCTACGTCGTCGTCCTGAACTACAACACCCGCGAGCTATTGCGGGCCTGCCTCGACTCGCTCCGCCGCCAGACCGGCCTGGCGTTTGAGACCTGTGTCGTCGATAACGCTTCGAGCGACGAAAGCGCCGATATGGTGGCCGGGCTCTTTCCGGAAGTCCGCCTGGTCCGCAGCCCGAGCAACGCCGGGTTCTCGGCGGGGAACAACCTCGGGCTGGCCGCGGCGGGCTGGCCCAAGAACGGTAACGCCCGTTATGCGATGCTGCTGAATCCGGACACGGTCGTGCCCGACGGGGCGCTCGCGGCGATGGTGACGTATGCCGACGCCCACCCGGACGTGGGCGTGGTAGGCCCGCGCCTGCTCCTGCTGGACGGGACGCTCGACAAGGCCTGCCGGCGCGGCTTCCCTACCCCGGAGGCCGCCTTCTACCGCTTCAGCGGGCTGAGCAAACTTTTCCCCCGCAGCCCGCGCTTTGGGCGCTACAACATGACCTTCGCTCCGGAGGACCAAGAGCTCGAAGTGGATTCCGTCGTGGGCGCGTGCATGCTGGTCCGGGCCGAGGCGCTCCAAAAAGTCGGGCTGATGGACGAGCGCTTCTTCATGTATGGCGAGGACCTGGACTGGTGTCTGCGGATCAAGCAGGCCGGGTATCGGGTCATGTATGTCCCATCGGTGATCGTCCACCACGTCAAGCGGGCGGCCAGCCGGCGCAGCCCGAAAGCCCATTACGAGTTTCAGCGGGCGATGTGGCTGTTTTACCAGAAGCACTATGCCGCGACGACGAATTGGGCGTTGGACAAACTGGTCCGGCTGGGGCTGATGGTACGCGGCGGGCGGCGGCTCGCCTCTGAAATCATGGGCGGCGGCGCACCTACAGCCGGCTGAGTGACGGGAACCCGCATGGCGTTGATCTGTTTTTCACCACAAAGGCACAAAGACACAAAGGACTGTATGAATGCTTTGTGCCTTTGTGTCTTTGTGGTGAAGACCAAGCGCCGTCGCCGGGCAGTCCGAGGCATGTAGACAATGTCAAATTGGGTGATCGCGCCGCGCGCGCCGCGGGAATTCATCGATGCGCTCAAGGCGGCGGGCATCGACCCGCTCGCCGCGCAGACGATGCACGCGCGCGGGGTGCGTACGCTCGAGGAGGCCCAGGCCTTTCTCGACCCGACCAAGACCGCCCGGCCGGTCGACATTTTTGGGCTGGTGGATCTGCGCGCAGCGGTAACCCGCATCCTGGCCGCCATCGATGGCGGTGAGCCCATCGTGGTGTATGGCGACTACGACTGCGACGGGGTTACGGCTTGCGCCCTGATGCACCACACCCTGGCCGCCCTGGAGGCGTCCTTTCGGATCTATATCCCCAACCGCTTCGAGGAAGGCTATGGCCTGAACGCCAAGGCCCTCGAGACACTTCAAGCGGAAGGCGCGAAGCTGGTGATCACCGTCGACTGCGGCATCCGGGCCATACGCGAAGCCGCCCGGGCGCGCGCACTCGGGCTCGACCTCATCATCACCGATCACCACGAGCTGGAAGGCGAGGCGATCCCCGACGCGCTGGCGGTTGTGAATCCGAAGCGCGGCGGCGCGTATACGTTTGACAAGCTGGCGGGGGTCGGGGTCGCCTTTCGGCTGGCCCAGGGGCTGTTGCGCGAGGCGCGCATCCGGGGCAAGACGCCGGCCCTCAAGGAGAGCGCCCTGCTCGACCTGGTCGCGATCGGGACAGTCGCCGATGTGGTCCCGCTCGAGGGTGAGAACCGAGCCCTTGTCCGGGCTGGGCTCGATCTGATCAACAAGGGTGCCCGTGTCGGGGTCGCCGCCCTGATGCAGGCCGCCCGGGTGACCCCGGGCAAGGTCGATGCCCAGACGATCGGCTTCACGCTTGGACCGCGGCTCAATGCGGCCGGCCGGCTGGATACCGCCCAGGCCGCTTACGAACTGCTGACGACGGCCGATCCGGTCTGGGCCCAGGAGCTCGCGGCGGCGCTCAACCATAAGAATGAGCAGCGCCAGCACGTGACCGCCGAGACCGCGAGGAATGCGGCTGAGATCGCGCTGGACGCGCCCCTGATGTTTGCGGCCGGGGTGGGCTACAACGCCGGGGTGATCGGGTTGGCCGCCGCTCGGCTGGTCGAGAAGTTCTATCGCCCGAGCGTCGTCGTCACCCTGAGCGAGGGCGAGGCGCGCGGCTCGTGCCGGAGCGTGCCCGGGTTTGACATCACGGCCGCCCTCGACCAGTGCCGCGATCTGCTCAGCCGGCATGGCGGGCACGCCGCGGCGGCCGGCTTCACAACGACCCCGGACAAACTTGACGCGCTGCGCGAGCGGTTGCAGGCCATCGCGGGCGCGCAGCAGCCCGAAGGCGGATGGCAGCGGGTGATTCGGGCCGATGCCGAACTGGAACTGTCGGGGTTGTCGTGGAAGACCCTCGAGCAACTCCGCCAACTCGAGCCGCATGGGGCCGGCAACCCGCGCCCGGTCCTGGTGGCCAGAGCGGCCAGGGTGTTTGGCGCAGGGCGAATGGGCCGCGGCGCAGAGGGCGAGGCCCCGCCCCATCTCAAGCTACGGCTGCACGACAAGCGCGAGGCGGCCTGGGAGGCGGTGGGCTGGCGGATGGGCGATCGGGCCGGCGAGGCCGCGGTCGGGACGGCGATTGACCTGGCCTTCCAACTCGAGGTCAACGAGTGGAACGGCGAGAAGCGGATGCAGCTCGTGCTACAGGATTTCCGGGCAGCTGAGGCGTAGCGATCCGCTGGCCACAGATTCTCTTCTTATGTCGGCGAGAATCTGGAATCTGCGGATCCTGAGCGGACCCGGAGGTCAGGACGGACCTTGCTTTCCGCAGATTACGCAGATTTCCGCAGATTCCTTTCCCGTACCAATCTGCGGAAATCTGCGTAATCTGCGGATAGATCCCTGACATAGCCCGACGGACCCGGAGAGGTCAGGACGGATCCTTGCTTCTCTCTGTCCGCAGATTCACGCAGATTTCCGCAGATTCTTTTTCCTGACCAATCTGCGCGAATCTGCGTTAATCTGCGGATAGATCCTTGAGGAAATCCGGCGGAAACCGAGAGGTCGGTATGTGCATCAGCATAGAATGCGCAGCACATGCCCATTCACGTACTGCCCGACACCCTGGTCGCCCGGATCGCCGCGGGCGAGGTCGTGGAGCGCCCGGCCTCGGCGGTCAAGGAGATGGTCGAGAACGCCATCGACGCCGGCGCGAGCGACATCCGGGTGGAGTGCGCCGAGGGCGGGCGAGCCCTGCTGCGCGTCACCGACAACGGCTCGGGCATTCGGGCCGATGAGGTCGAGCTGGCCTTCACCCACCACGCGACGAGCAAGCTGAGCACCGACGAGGACCTCACCCGGATCAAGACCCTTGGGTTTAGAGGCGAGGCCCTGGCCAGCATCGCCTCCGTCAGCATCGTCACCTGCGCGACCCGGCATGCCGACGAGACCACCGGGACGCTAATCCGCTTTGACAACGGGCGGATCGTCCAGCACGACAAGATCGGGCGGCCAGCCGGCACAACGATGACGGTTGAGAACCTTTTTGCCCGGGTGCCGGCCCGGCTGAAGTTCCTGAAGTCCAACCAGACCGAGCGCGGGCACATCGACGCGATCGTCACCCGGTATGCCTTGGTGTATCCCAGTGTCCGCTTCAGCCTCGTCCACGACGGGCGAGTGACCTTCCAGACCCAGGGCAGCGGGCGCCTCCGCGACGCCCTGGCCCAGACCCACGGGGCCGAGGTGGCCGAGCGGCTCATCCCGATTGGCGAGATGGCCCGCGACGACGACGCCCACGACATGGACATGCCCGAGGCCAGTATTGAGGTCAGCGGCTACGCCTCGCTGCCAACGCTCGATCACAACAACCGGAGCAAGATCCAGCTCTTCGTCAACGGCCGGCCAATCCAGGACGTCAAGCTCTCGTACGCGGTCATCCAGGCCTATCACACCCTGCTCATGGTCGGGCGCTATCCGATCGCGGTGGTGATGATCCGGATGCCGGTCGAGGATGTCGACGTCAACGCCCACCCGGCCAAGGCCGAGGTGCGCTTCCGCGAGCCGGAGGCGGTCTTCAGCGCCGTGCAGCGGGCGATCCGGCGCGAGTTGCTGGCCCGGATGGCTCCGCCCGAGCCGCCGAGTGTGCTCAGCACGGTCGATCTGCCGGGTCTGAGCCGGCCCGAGGCGCCGGTCGACCCAAATGCCCCGATTGAGCCGGGCTGGAGCGCGGGCGCGGGCCAATGGCCGGCGCCGCGTGATGGATCGGCCTACACCGCGCCCTTGCACGGGAGCGGAAGTTGGGAACGGGTTGGGATCGCCCGTCAGTCGCAAGGCGGCGAATTTTCCGCGGCGTCGCCAGCCAACACCGGACCAATGCCGACGCGCAGCCTGCCCGCCCTGCGCATTCTCGGCCAGCTCGCCCTCGCTTACGTCATTGCCGAGGGGCCGGAGGGGCTGTATCTGATCGACCAGCATGCCGCCCATGAGCGGGTCCTCTACGAGCGCATGCTCGCCCAGCGCGAACTCGGGCCGGTGGTGTCGCAGGCCCTGCTCGACCCCTTGCCCGTGCAGCTCCCGGCTGACAGCGCCTGGCGAGTGGAGGAGAACCTGCCGGTGCTGCGCGATCTGGGGTTTGACCTCGAAGCGTTTGGGGCGAACACCTGGCTGGTCCGGGCGGTCCCGCCGATGATGGCCCAGGACGACATTGCGGCGGCCCTGCGCGAGATCGCCGGCGACCTGGAGAGCGGCGATGCGCCGTTGCGGCGCGACATCGAGGCCCGCATCCTGCGCCGGGTGTGCAAACGGATGGCGATCAAGGCCGGGCGAGTGCTGGCCCTGAGCGAAATGCAGGCCCTGGTGCGCGACCTCGAGGCCTGCGAGTCGCCGCGGACCTGCCCGCACGGCCGCCCGACGATGCTGCAGATCGGGGTTGGGCAGCTCGAGAAGCAGTTTGGGCGGTTGGGGTGACCCTGGAAGTCATCCGAAATACATCCGGCGAGATCACCCTGCCGCGCGAAGCGCGGGCAGGGTGATCTCGCCAATGATTTTCAGGATGACTTCTAGATTCCAATGATTTCGTTCAGACCGTCCACAACAAGCGCGATTTCCTCCGGGCTGGAGCGACCCAGCTTCGCGCCGATGCGCTCAACCGACAGGGTTCGGATCTGGCTGATCTTGACCCACGAACGTTTGGCCAGCTTCGGACTCTTTAGTTCAAGCGTCAGGGGAAATCCAGCACTTTGAGGTTGGCTTGTCAACGCAACCGCGATGACCGTGCCAGAGCGTTCGTTGAACACGTCGTGACTGAGAATCAGCACGGGGCGCAAGCCCACTTGTTCATGGCCGCGCATTGGATTGAGATCCGCCCAGCGGATTTCGCCTCTCAGTATTCGGGCCACGACTCAAGCTCCCGGCCCAAGCCTTCCTCGGCGAGCGCCTTTTCGAACTTCGGATCGAGCTTGGCGCACTCAGCCGCAAGGCGGCCACGCTCCATCCGCGCGAGCTTCTCGCTCACGGCCGCCTGAATCGCCCGACTGCGATTTGGGAAAATGCTCTTTGAGACCAAACCGTCGACCCGGATCAGCGTTTCCCGGTCCAGAGTAATTGCGATCTTGACGCTGTTCATGGCCTATCTCCTTGGTATGATAAATTATCATACCACTGCGCGTTGGGTTTCAGGTAGCCGACGGCAATACCGTAGGCTACCCGCACGTGAGGTAGAGGGCGTAGGCTGTCGTGACAATTAACCGTTACGAGCCGTTCCGTGTCATCCGATTCATTCGTGAAATCGGTGATTCAGACAGGGGCGGCCAGGGCCGTGCGCGCATCAACCTTATCCTGTCCATCGTGTCTATCCATGTTCAATCAGTTCGCCCGGCCGCCAAATGGATCCTGCGCTTCCGCGCGGGATTATGGTGTTGATCCCGCAGTTGGGGCCCACCTTGAAGGTGGACCCCAACTGCCGCGCGCATCCTGTCCATCCTGTTCATCCATGTTCAAACCGAATTCCCGTTCTTCTGTACAATCCTCTTTGATGAACACGCACACTGCGCATCGGCGCGCGACCGCGCTGCGGGCCCTGACCTTCCTCTTCGCGCTGCTTCTCGCCGGCGGGTTGGCCCGCCCGGCCATCGCCCAGGACAAGACCCTCGAATGGAAACGCCTGGATGTCGACATCGCCGTGCAACCCAACGGCGACCTGCGCATCACCGAGACCAACGTCATCAACTTCACCGCGGGCAGCTTTACGTTTGGCTACCGCGATATCGAGCGCTCGCGGCTGGTCAGCATTTCCGAAGTCACGGCCACCGACGGCGGGCGGGCCGCCAAGGTCGAGACCAGCATCGCCGACACCGGCAAATTCCGGATCAAGTACTACCTGAACGGGGCGGCTCAGAACGAGTCGCGCACCCTGGTCATCTCGTATCTGGTCAAGGGCGCCACCCGCTATTACCCAGACGGCGACCAGGTCTACTGGGCGGCCGTCTACGCCGATCGCAACGGCTTTCCAGTCCTGAACTCAACGGTCACGGTCCGGCTGCCCCCGGGCGCGACCGGGATCCAGGGCGCCGTGTACGGACCGGCCTCAACCATCACCGGGCAGGGCGAGAGCGTGATCAAGGCCACCGCCACCGCGGCCATCCGCAGCGGGCAACAGATGGAAGTCCGGGTGCAGTTTCCACATGGCATCATCACCGGCAACGCCCCGGCCTGGCAGGCTGCCTTTGATGCGCAGCGGACCTACGACGAGACGGTCAAGCCGCGCAATGACCTGCTCTTCCTCACCCTCAGCCTGCTCACCCTCTTCGGCGGGCCTGCCCTGATCGTCTTGCTGTGGTTCCTGCGCGGACGCGACCCGAACGTCGGCCTGATCGCCGACTACCTGGATTCGCCGCCCAACACCTCGCCCGGGGTGGCCGGCGCGCTGGTTGACGAACGCTCGGATCTGCAGGACGTTATCGCCACCCTGGTCGACCTCGCCCAACGCGGCATCCTCATCATGAAGGAGGCGGACGAGCCTCCGGTCAAATCATGGACATTTGAGCGCGGGCCCAACTTCGGCGCCCGCATCTCCGACCACGAGCAGCGCCTGATCATCGCCATGGGCATGGCCAGCGGCGACTCGGTCGACATGTCCCAGCTCAAGGACAAGTTCTACCGTCAGCTCGGCGCGATCAAGAAGAGCCTGTATGAGGAACTCGTCAAGCAGGGTTTCTACACCCGTAATCCAGAGTCGACCCGCAGCCTGTATGGCGGGCTGGGATTCTTATCTCTGGTACTTGCCGGCCTGGGCTGCTTCGCCTCGATCTTCTTCGTCGACTTCAGCACCTACGCCGTATGCGTGCCGATGGGGCTGGTCATCACCGCCATCGTCGCCCTTATCGCGGCCCGAAACATGCCCCAGCGCACCCGGGCCGGGGCCGAGATGAAGATGCGGGCCGAGGCCTTCAAGCGCTACCTGCAGAACATCGAGCGCTACACCGACCTCAAGGCCGCGACCGATCAGTTCAGCAAATACCTGCCCTGGGCGATCGCGTTCGGGTTGGACAAGACCTGGGTGCGCAAATTCGCCAGCGTCAACGCGCCGGCCCCCGAGTGGTATGTGCCGTATGGGTATGGCTATGGATATCCGCGCTACGCCCCGGGGTACGGCGGCTCAGGCGGCGGCATGCAGAGCGTCGCCCAGGGCGGCATGCCCGCCGGTGACATCAGCGGGGCGGCCCGGGCGGCACCCTCGATCGGGGGCCTCAACGAGGGACTTACGCTTGGGATGGCGGGGATCAGCGAAGGGTTGACCGGGATGTTCAACTCGGTCAGCCGTACATTTACCAGCCAGCCCCAACCCGTCGCGAGCAGCTCGGGCGGTTATCGCAGCAGTAGCAGCTCATTTGGCGGCGGCGGTGGCTTCAGCGGGGGGGGCGGCGGCGGCGGCGGAAGCTCCGGCGGCGGCGGCGGTGGTTTCGGCTAAATGAATCCATACAATCTATGCACCCCAAACCCGCGGGATCTATCCGCAGATTTCGCAGATTTCCGCCGATGCTTTTTCCGTGTCCGCGCTGTGAAATTCCAAATCCGCGGAAATCTGCGTAATCTGCGGATAGATGACCACTGCCGCCGCTTCGACCCGCCTGGGGGCAGCGCTTAAGCGCGCTCGCGACTGCAGGTCTGATGTAGTTAGGAATACCAATCGCGCGAACACAGTACACTACGGATACACATGGGCAAGACACTCGGGATCGTCTTTATTGGCATCGGGATCGGAATACTGTTTTTGGCCGGCGCATGGGCGCTGTCCAATACCGGGCTGGAAGGCTCAGCCAAGGTCCTGGTGCTGGCCTTCGCTTTTGTCATCGCCGCGCCGCTGATCGGCGTGGGCGTGGTCGCCCTGGCCAAAGGCGTCAAGGATGCGGGCGAAGAGGGCGTGATCGCCAAGCAACGCAAGCTGCTCAGCCTGGTCATGACCCAGGGCAAGATCAACCTGCCCGACGCCGCGCTCGAACTCAAGTCGACCCGCAACGAAGTCAAGCAACTCGTCTACGACCTGATCGGCAAGCAGCTTTTCAGCGGCTACGTCGACTGGGACGCCGGGATGCTCTATTCGGAAGAGGCGTCCAAACTCAAGACCGGAAGGTGCCCGAAGTGCGGGGGCGAACTCACCCTGGCGGGCAAGGGCCTGGTCAAGTGCGCCTATTGCGGCACGGAAGTGTTCAGCAGCCAGTAGCCGCAACGGCGCGTGGAGGAAAGCAATGACAAACTCACCCCTCGATCTCCTGCCTGGCTACAAGGGCTACAAAGACCTTGAGGCCCGCCGCGAAAGCGACAAACAGGCCCGCCTGGCCGTGGCGGCCGAACTCGCCCGCCACACGGCCCAGATCAGCCAGGTTCAGAACGATGCGCTGCGCGAAGGCGGGCTCGCGTTTATGGACCAATTGGGTGGCTTGAAGACGGCCATCCAGACTCTGGCCGACAAGATCAGCGCGGCGCCCCGCGGCTACACCGGTCTGTTTGCGGCCCGCAACATCCAGGCCGATACGCTGGACCAGGTCCTGGGCTTCGACCGCGAGCTCTTGAATGAGGCCACCGCGCTAGGCCCGGCCATCGAATCGGTTGAGCAGGCCATGCTGGCCGGCGCAGGGCAGCAGGCGGCGATCAAGGCCGCCCAGACGGCGGTCAAATCAGTCGCGAAAACCTTCGAGAAACGGGCCAAGATTCTCGCGGGCGAGTGACGCGGATACAGGCCGGTGATTCGGGGCCACACGAATCGTCGCCGGCCGCGGGCGCCTGACCCGTCAGGCCGCATTTACCGGGTGGCAGCTAGACAAGGAGAGACACACAACCATGGCTCGAATCATTGACGTCATCGAATGGCCCGATCAGGGCAGCACCGACATCATGCAGCGCGTGCCCGAACAGGGCGCCGGCGACATTCGGATCGGCTCGCAGGTCATCGCCCGCGGCTCGCAGGTCGCGGTGTTCTTCAGGGATGGCAAGGCGCTCGATGTTTTCCGGGAGGGCCGCTACACCCTCTCGACGATGAACATCCCGATCCTGGCGAGCATCATCAACCTCGGCACGAACAACAAGACACCCTTCCCGGCCGAGGTGTATTTCGTCACGACCAAGGACTTTATCGGCCAGAAATGGGGGACGCCGAACGAACTCACCGTCCCCGACTCGATGATGGGGGTCGTTCAACTCCGCGCGCATGGCACCTACTCCTTTGCAATCAGCGACCCGCAGCGCTTCGTCACCCAGATCGTGGGCGCGCAGGGGATTTACACCACGGGCCAATTGGCCGACTATCTGCGCGACATCATGGTCAGCGAGGTCGCCAGCGTGATCGGCGCGACGATGGCCAAGAGCTCACTGCTGAACCTCGCGGCACTGCAATCGGACCTCGGGGCCGCCATCCAGGCCAAGGCCGCCGATGACTTCGACGCGATCGGGATTGCGCTGAAGAAAGTCTATGTGGTCGGGATCACCCCGAGCGAGGAAACGGCCAAGGCCCTGAGCGCGCGCAGCGCGATGGGCGCGCTGGGCGTGAACTACATGCAGTACCAGGGCGCGCAGGCAATGCGCGACGCGGCCCAGAACACGGGCGGCGGGGTGGCCAGCCTGGGCGCCGGGCTCGGGGCCGGCATGGGTATTGGCGGGATGATGAGCCAGGCGATCAACTCGGGAATGCAGACGCCCCAGCAGCCAATGCAGCCGGCCCAACCCGCGGCCCCGGCCGCGCCCGCTGGCAGTGGCGACGCGCCCATGACCAAGGCCGCGATTCAAAAGGCCCTGTCCAATCTGGACGTGCGGGTCGCCAACGGCGAAATCAGCGAGACCCTCTACAACAAGCTGACGGCCAACCTGCAGAAGGCGCTGGACGCGGCGGCGGAGTAGCCTGTCCCCTGGGTGGTTTTGTCGGAAAGGGTGCTGGCTTCGCCGGGCACCCCTTTCAGACTGTATAGGATGCGCCCTCAGCGCAGCACCGCCGGTAAGAACGCGACGGGAACCAGCGCTGGCGTTGATGTCGGCGTGGCAGTGGGTGTGTCGGTCGGCACCGGGTCGGGCACGAGGGTTGCGGTCGGCGTCGGTGTCTCCGTCGCTGGAAGCGCGGTCGCGGTCGACGTCTGTGTAGGCGTTTCGGTGGGCGCCGGGGGCGTGGCGGCGTCTGAGTTGGCGTTACGGTGGGCGGCACAGGCGTAAAGGTCGGCGTTGCTGTCGGCGGCACGGCAGTCGCCGTCGGCGTGGCCGTGCTCCCGCCAGCCGGCAGCACGATGATGCTGCCCCGCATCGGACCGCCACCCGTGCCATGGTTGGCGCATTGATAGTAGAACGTTCCGGCGGTGTTGAACATGACCGAATAGGACGCTCCGGCATTGTTTGCGAATCCGCCCGGCACCGGGACATCGCTGGCCGGGCCATCCACCTGGCGTAACGGATGAAACGGCGAGAAACTGCCGGACCAGCTTACGGATTCACCCACCGTGATTGTGACCACGTTCGGGCTGTAGAAGACAAAATCAAACACGATTGACGCATCATTCGGCCGCAGGGCATTCAAGTCGATGACGACGCCGCGCGCATCCGTTACGTGATTCGTCGATGCGCCCAGCGCCGGATTCTCGTGGCTGGCATGCGCGACATCGCCCGATTGCAGCGCCAGCCAGCTGGCCAGGCCGATCAAGAACGATGCCGCCAACGCGACCACTTGCGTAGATGTCTTCTTCATATTCCCCCCTGTCATTGCCGTCCCATCGGAAGTGCGGCGCATGGAGATTAGCACGAACAGCGGTTTTCGGGCGCCGCGCTTCGCCACTCCAATCGTCGAACGCGCTATCTTTCCGGAAGAGGTATCGCCCCGGCTTCGCCGGGGCGATACCTCTTCCGGAAAGATAATTCTGGCGCGCATTGAAACAGCCTGCTAAAATCGCGCCGCTATGCGCGTACCCATTTCGTGGCTCAAAGACTACGTAGATATCAACCTGCCCATCCCTGAACTGGCCGAAATGCTCACCCTGGCCGGCCTCGAGGTCGAGAAGATCGACTACTTCGGTATCCCCGGGTCCGAGCTCGTGTGGGATCGGGAGCGGATCGTCATCGGCGAATTGCTCAAGGTCGAGCGCCATCCCAACGCCGACAAACTCACCCTGGCCACGGTCAATTACGGACCAGGCCGCGAAATCACGGTCGTCACGGGCGCGCCGAATATCGCGCCCGGCGACAGCGGCCAGAAGGTTGTCCTCGCCCTCAAGGGCTCGAAGCTCTATGACGGCCACAAGGAAGGCCGAGTCCTGACCACGCTCAAGGAAGCGATGCTGCGCGGGATCAAGAACGACTCGATGGTGTGCTCGGAAAAGGAACTCGGTCTGAGCGACGAGCACGAGGGCATCATCCTGTTGCCGGCCGATGCTCCCGTAGGCGCACCGCTGCAAGATTACCTGGGCGATGCGGTGCTCGAGATCGCCATCCTGCCCAACATCGCCCGCTGCACCGGCGTCCTGGGCGTTGCGCGCGAAGTGGCCGCCCTGACAGGTCAGGAAATCCGCTATCCCGATACGACCTACGTCGAGGACGCGCCCGAAGCCGCCGCCGATCTGGTTCAGATCGTGATTGAGAACCCGGATCTCAACCCGCGATTCACCGCCAGCGTCATTCGCGACGCGCAGTTCGGGCCCTCGCCCTATTGGATGCAGCGCCGCCTGCAAATGTGCGGGATTCGGGCCATCAGCAACGTGGTCGATGTGTCGAACTACGTCATGCTCGAGCTCGGCCAGCCCACCCACACCTTCGACTACGACCAGTTGGCGGGGGCGAAGAAGACGATTGGCTCGCGTCTGGCCGCGCCGGGCGAGAGCATGGCCACCCTGGACGGCAAGAAGCGCGCGCTATTGCCCACGGATATTGTGGTGATGGAACCCGGCCGAGCGATCAGCCTGGCCGGTGTGATGGGCGGCGGTGACACCGAGATCAGCGCAACCACGCGCAACATCCTGCTCGAGATCGCGGCCTGGGATCCGGTTAGCCTGCGCCGCACGGTGCGCCATCACCAGCTTCCGTCGGACGCGTCATTTCGCTTCATCCGGGGCGTGCACCCCGAGATGACGATGCTCGCCCAGCGCCGGGCATTGCACCTTTTGCAGCGTTATGCGGGCGGCAAGATCGCCCGCGGCATCGTCGATGCTTACCCGAATCCGGCCCCGCGCGCCGTCATCGACCTGGACCCGGCTGAGTCGCGCCGTCTGCTCGGGGTCGAGATCCCCGTGCCCGAGATGCGCCGCATCCTCGAGTCGCTCGAGTTCGGCGTGGCCGATGGCGCGGCCGGCGGCTTGCGCGTGACGGCCCCCGCCCACCGGCTCGACATCGAAGGCGCCCACGACCTGATCGAGGAGATCGGGCGGATCTTCGGTTACAACCGCCTGCCAAACACCTTGATGGTCGACGAGATCCCGCCCGCCCATGACAATGGCGCGTTCGCCTTTGAAGAACGGCTGAAGGATGCCCTGGCCGATTGCGGATTGCAGGAGATCGTCAGCCATCGCCTGACCACGCTCGAGGCCGAGAGCCGCCTGCTTCCGGCGGGCACGCCGCCCGACGACCGACCCTATGTAACCCTCAAGAACCCGATCAGCTCGGATCGCATCTCGATGCGGCACACCCTGGCCTCGGGCTTGCTCGATGCGGTCGCCTCGAATGCCCGCCACCACGCCCGGATCGCCCTGTTTGAGCTGGGCAGCGTGTATCTCCCGTCCGAGGACGGCGTGCTGCCCGATGAGCAGCCGCGCCTGGCGATCGCGCTGTGCGGGTCGCGTGGCGAAGGCGGCTGGGACTCGGCCTCGCGCGGCGCCGCGGCGGCGCCGATGGACTTCTTCAATCTCAAGGGCGTGATCGAGACTGCCTTGTCAGCGCTCAGTATCAGCGGCGCCCGATTCGAGCCCGCCGCGCACCCGAGCTTCCACCCGGGTCGGACGGCCGCGCTCGTCGCCCAGGATGGCGCGCGGCTGGGTCTGCTGGGTGAGCTGCACCCGCGTGTGCGCGAGGTGTTCGGCCTGCCAGAAATGGCGGTGACCCTGGCCGACTTGGATGTCAACGCCCTTCGCGCGGCCGTTTCGGGCGCGGCCGAAGTCGTCGACCCGCCCCGCTTCCCGGCCGTGGTCGAGGATCTGGCGGTGATCGTCAACGAGGATGTCCCTGCCGCCCAGGTCGAACAGACTGTCCTGCGCGCGGGCGGCAATTTGCTGCGCGGCGCGCGTATCTTCGACGTCTACCGTGGCGAGCAGATCGGGGCAGGCAAGAAGAGCCTGGCCTTCTCGCTGACCTACCAGGCCGACGACCGGACCCTGACCGACAAGGACATCGAAAAGCCGCGGGCCAAGATCATCCGCGCGGTTGAAGGGCAATTGGGCGGGACAATCCGCAAAGGCTGATTTTTCCTGAAATCGGTAGCCCCGGCTTCGCCGGGGCCACCGATTTCAGGGTTCTGAGTTATTTCGCGGCGGCGAGATTTATCACCTTGCGCAGCCGCCCGGCGCGCGCGGCCGGGGCGGCGGCGAGGCGGCGGGCGATGACGGCGATATAGGCGTCCTTGTTCCCGGTGTTAACGGCGGCCAAAACGTGCTCGGCATGCTGCGGCACGTCCTTCTCCCGGCAGGTCTTCAGGTGGTTGAGTAGATACGGAAAGAGCTGCTCGGCGTAACGCGGATTCGCGGCCGCGACCAGGGCCAGGGTCTTGACCCCGTTTTCAACCGTGATGACCGAACCGCGCTCCATCACCCCAATGATGTCGTCGGCGCGCTTGAAGATCACGTCTGCGGCCAAGGGAGCCACCGTCGACAACGCGATCATGCCGCCCCACACCAGGCGGTTGTTCTTTGAGGAGAGCAGCTTGAGAAAGGCGCTGGCGTAGGCGCTCACCAGATCGGGACGGAGGTGGCCGATCTCGTAGAGCACCTTGATGCAATCGGCTTGGACGGCCTTGTCCGGCCGTTGCAGACCTGCCGCAATTTCAGCGATGCCGCATGTGTCCCCGCTTTCGGCGAGCGACTTGGCGAGTTCCAGGTTGGGCACCTCATCCCGGCGTCCCATCGCCGTGGCAATTTGATTTATGGCCGACATAGGACCTCCACATGCGCCCAATCGTACTGTGTTTTTGGGAGCGATACGCCCCGGCTTCGCCGGGGCGTATCGCTCCCATTGCCCACCGCAGGTTGTGTATAATAGAACATATGTTCTACATGGGCGGACGCGAAGTCACCTCAAATGCCGCGCTGGTTCCCGGACTGACCTATCGCGAGCATTGGCTGAGCGCCGATGAACAGGCGGCCCTGATCGCCGAGCTCGACGCGCTGCCCTGGCGCCGGGCCGCCGGTCGGCGGACCCAGGTGCATACCCTGCGGCGCGGGAATTGCCCGGCCAGCGTCGTGGCGTTGGCGACGCGGGTCGCCGAATCTGGCATGTTGGCCACCTCCCCCGCCAAGATCGAGGTCGTCGAGTACCAGCCTGGCGACGCCGAAGACGGAAGCGCAACCGCTGCCGAGGGCTGGGCGACCATCAGCCTGGGCTCGCCGTGCGTGATGATGTGCGAGCACCCCGGGCGTCGCCTGGCAGTCCCGCTGCTGCTCTCGCCGGGCGGCTTGTTGGCGCATCGGCGAGGCGCCGGCTCACCCTGGCAGTTGAGCATTCCAGGCCGGAAAATCGACCAGTTCGAGGGGCGGCGCTTCCCGCGCAGCCGGCGATTAGCCCTTCGGTTGGTGTGATCTGGGATAACCGCTCGCAGCCAACAAATCGCCCGGAGAGCGTAAGGCGCTTCTCAGCCTTTCGCAAGGGGATGAGCGATAATCTCGTTTTCAAGCCCCATGAAACAGAACACCTGGCTACTTATCCTGATCGGCGTGCTCGTCGCCTGCTTGTGCCTCAGTTGTGTCGGTGGCGGAGGCGCGCTTGCGTATCTGCTGTCGCAAAGTGACGCGGGCACCTTCAACCCGACTGCCGAGCCGGGCTTTCCAGCCCCGATCGGCCCCCGCCCAACCGCAACGCGCGCATCCACCGCGCCAACTCCGACCCCGCGCGCCCTCGACCGCACCCCGCTGCCCCCGCTGACCAAAGCCGGAGACCAGGCTTCACTCGACGCGGCGGTCAACACGCCCCTTCCAGCCGAAGACCTGCCCGCCATTGCCGTTCGGTTCAAAGGAGTGGATGCGCCCCAGACCGGCCGCGCCTGCCCAACAGAATCCAAAGGATATGACGTCGGCGCGACCCGCTCCTTCACCCTGAGCAATCAGGACAACAACAGCCAGTTCTCAATCAAAGCCGAGCTGCGTTACAAGACGCCGAACGTCTATATGTGGGTGCAGTCCGGTTCCACCCAGGTCAAGATCGACGAAGCGAAGCTGCGCAGAGCAGCCGACACCTTCGAGCAGAAGATCATTCCGACCAATCGCGAGTTTTTCGGCACGGAGGCCAGCCCGGGGGTCGATTGCGACCGCCACCTGTACATCGTGCACGCCGCGGGGATCGGCAAAACGGTGGGCGGCTACTTCTCCTCGCCGGATGGATTCACTCGGGCCGTGCGCAGCGACTCGAACGAGGCCGAGATGTTCGTCGTGCACGCCGCGCCCGGCTACAACGGCGCAAACCCCGGCAGCGACACCTACATGAGCACCCTCGCCCACGAGTTTCAGCACATGATCAGCCACAACGCGACGACCGGTCCGTCGCTGTGGCTTGAGGAAGGGGCCTCCCAATTGGCGGAGCGACTGAACGGATACCCCGAAATCGAAACCGTCTTCTCGTTCGCGAGTCAGCCGGACACCCAGCTCAACACCTGGTCCGAGAGCAGCGCCGGCGAAAACAGCGCGCACTACGGCGGGGGCTATCTGTTCTGGTCCTACCTCTACGATCGGGCGGGCGAGGCCCTTACCAAGAAGCTGGCTCAAACGCGCGAGCGCAGCCCGCAAGCGTTCATGAAGGTCCTGGCGGAAAATGGCTTTGTGAATCCCGATACCGGCAAGGGCTACACCTTCGCCGAGCTGTTTGCCGATTTCGCGGCCGCCAACTATCTGGGCAAGACAAAAGCCGATGGCGGCACACGTTTCTCGTACAAGTCGATCGACGTGCCGCCGATGACCCAAAACGGCAGCCTCAAACGCGCTGATTATCCGTATGAGGAGTCGGAGCAGGTTAATCAGTTCGGCACGCACTATCTCGAGCTGACCGGCGACGCGCCCCTCACGATCAACTTCGAGGGGTCAAACACGGTGCCACTGATCCCCGCCACCGATGCGGAAGGCGCGTATTGGTATTCCAACCGCGCCGATCAGAGCAACCCGCGGCTCACTCGCGCGTTCGATCTGACCAAATCCCTGAAAGCGACCCTCAAATACCGGGCCTGGTATCGCATGGAGAAGGACTGGGACTACGGCTATGTCAGCGCCTCGATCGACAACGGCGCGACCTGGAAGATCCTCAAGACCCCGTCCTGCGTCACAACCAATCCCTCCGGGGCGAACCTGGGTTGCGGCTACACCGGTCCATCGGGCGGAACAAAGGATCCGCGCTGGATCAATGAAAGCGTCGACCTGAGCGCCTATTCAGGCAAGAAGATCCTTGTGCGCTGGGAGCTCATCACCGACGCGGGGGTCAATCGGGATGGCTTCGCCATCGACAACATTGAAGTCCCTGAGCTTGGCTACAAGGATGACGTCAGCCAGCCCGGTGAATGGCAGGCGGAGGGCTTCATCCGAGTCACCACGCTCGTGCCGCAAACCTGGCAAGTCCAGCTCATCACTTACAACAATGACGGGACGGTCAATGTCAAGCGCATGCCGCTGGACAACAATGCCGGCTCGCTCAAGCTCGATCTCGGCCGAGCCGGACAGGCCAAGCGGGGCGTGCTGGCCGTATCAGCCACGACGCTCGTCACCACCGAACCCGGCAGCTACCGTCTTTCAATCACACAACCATGAACTTCGAATTTATCGGCACCCTCGGCATCGGCGCTTTGCTTGCGCTTGGCGCGTATGTCTTCTTTGTCTACAGTCAGCGCGCGCGCGGCGTCAATGCCAAGTATTCGGCGACACTGATCGGCCTGCTGCTGCTCCTCGGCGTCGGACTAAACGTATCCGCGGCAGGCTTTGTCTTCATCCAGCCCCAGGAGCGCGCAATCGTGCTGAGTCCGCTTAGCCCGACCGGGTATCGCGGCGAAGCGCTCAAACCAGGCCTGCAGTTCATCGTCCCTTTCGTCGAGCGGATAGAGCGCTTTTCGATCGCCCAGGCGGCTTACACGATGTCGCGCACGTCCAACGAAGGCGCGCAAAAGGGCGATGACTCCGTTACCGCGCGCACATCCGACGGCCAGGAAGTCTTTGTTGACGCAACGGTACAGTATCAGGTCGACGAGGACAAAGTCACCGACCTGTACATCAAGTGGCAGAAACGCTACGAGCAGGATTTCGTCCGGCCGCAATCGCGCAGTATCGTCTACAACATCATCTCGCAGTACAAGGTTGAAGAGGTCTACAGCACCAAACGAGCGGAGTTGCAGAGTCGCATCTCGGAAGAACTCCGGGTGCAATTCGGCAAGGACGGAATCCGCCTGACTGCGCTCTTGCTCCGCAATGTGGCCTTCTCGCCCGAGTACGCCAAGAGCATCGAAGAGAAGCAGATTGCCCAGCAGAACGCCGAGAAGGCGAAATTCCTGGTGCTGCAGGAAGAACAGGAGGCCTCGCGCATCCGGGTCAAGGCCCAGGGTGAAGCTGACGCGGTGATTACCCGCGCCAAGGGAAGCGCGGAAGCGCAAGTCCTGAATGCCAGGGCCGAAGCCGAATCCTTGAAGCTTGTCTCGGAGGCGCTCAAGGACAATCCGAGCCTGTTGACCTTCCGCTATATCGAGAAGATCGCCCCAACGATCAACACGATCGTTTTGCCGGCCGGCCAGAATTTCATCCTCGATCCGAAGACGCTGATTGGGCCGTCGCCGGACGCAACGCCCAAACCGTAAAGCCGTTTGGCGAATGGAGCGTAGGCTTCAGCCGGCAAGGGCACTCGGCCCGTCAAAAGCCCGGAGAACCCTTGCCCGCTAAAGCCTATGCTCCAACGCTTTAAGTCACGCCGCGGTTTCGCCGCGCAGATCGGCCAACTGCTTTTCCATTTCGGCGGTTTTGGTCTTGGCCGCGCGCTTCGCTTCGTCGATGATCGTCGAAAACTCCTTGCGCAGGGCATCCCGCACGTCCTGACCCGAGACGGGCGTGAGCATCACGACCGCCGCGACCCCGAGAATACCGCCCATGAGCGAGCCGGCTACAAAGCTGAATAAACGTCCCATATCGTCCTCCTGAATGAACTTCGATGACACGAACGGGAACCGGCCCAAGTGTCGGTACAATTCCGTCCTGATCATGTCCATCATAAACCGAGTTGAACGCCTTGCGGCGCGCCAGCGAGACGCCGCGCTTGACTTCCTCGCCCTGGTTCCCGGCCCCAACATGCTCTACTTCACTGGCGCGCCAATGCTGCATGTGAGTGAGCGTCCAACGCTGGCGCTTTTGCCTGCCAAAGCCGGCCTGAAGCCTATCGTCGTCCTGCCCGGCTTTGAGGCCGGCAAGTTCAGGGCCGGGAGCGCGCTTGATTGGCAAGTGCGCACGTATGAGGACGGCGTTGACTATCGGTCCGCGTTTGCAGCCGCGCTCCGCGAGATTGCGCCGGACGGGCGTCCGATTCGAATCGGCGTCGAGCCCATCGGGGCCCGCTTTCTTGAGATTGATCTGCTCACACACGCCCTGCCCAACGCGACGCTCGTGTCGGCCGCCGCCGTGATCGATGCGATGCGGGTGGTCAAAGACGCTGGCGAAGTCGAAGCAATGCGCCGGGCAATCCAGTTGACCGAGCGGGTCCTCTCGGAATGTCTCGAAGAAATTCGGCCCGGGATGACCGAACGCCAGGTCGGCGGGATGCTGAACGAACGCGCCTCACGGCTCGGCGCCCGTTCCGGGTTTGGGATCTTGATTCAAACCGGTCTCAGTGCCGCGTTCCCGCACGGCGAGGCCGGTGATCGTGTGCTGCAAATGGGTGAGATGCTGCTGATGGACTTCGGCTTTTATGTCGGAGACTACCCCTCGGACATCACCCGAACCATCGCGATCGGCGAGCCCTCCGTCAAGATGCGCCAAATCTACGCCGTCGTCCAGGCCGCCAATGCCGCGGGCCGGGCCGCGGTACGCCCGGGCGCGCGCTGCGAGGACGTCGATGCGGCCACCCGCCAGGTCATCGAGGCGGCAGGCTACGGAGAGTACTTCACCCACCGGACCGGGCATGGGCTTGGCCTCGAGATCCACGAACCACCCTACATGGTTCGCGGCAACAAGCAGCTCCTCGAGCCCGGAATGGTCTTCACCATCGAGCCGGGCATCTATATCGAAGGATTGGGCGGTGTCCGAAT